>CAWBTH010000019.1:0-32359 GCA_963791665.1 uncultured Alphaproteobacteria bacterium
TGCCGACGCCAAGATAGATCAGGATCGGGGCCGCGATGAAGATCGACGTATAAGTGCCGACCAGCACCACGCCGAACATCATCACCGCGGTGAAGGAGTGGATCGCCTGGCCGCCGAACACCAGCAGCGCCAAAATAGCGCCAGCGTCACGGTGACGTGGGTGATGATCGAGCGCGACAGCGTTGAGTTGATCGATTTGTTGAACAGCTCCGGCATCGGCATCTTCTTGTAGCGCCGCAGCATCTCGCGGATGCGGTCGTAGATCACGACGGTGTATTTCAGCGAGTAGCCCAGGATGGTGAGCAGCGCCGCGATGCTGGTCAGGTCGAAGTCGAGCTGGCAGATCGCAGAAGCCGATGGTCGACGACGTCGTGGACGTCGAGATATCGCGCCGAGCGCGAACTGCCATTCGAAGCGGAACCAGAGTAGATCAGGATCGCCACGAGCGCGAGCATGAGCCCGAGCATGCCATAGGCCAGAGTTCGCCGGAGACGCGCGGGTCCAACCACTTCGACGCGACGGTATTCGACGCTGTCGCCCAGCGCGCCGCGAATTTTCGTCCACCGCCTCCTGCTGCGCCTTGTCGCCGCCGGGGCTGTTCGGCGACACGAATTCAGGGCGTCGGTCGGGGCCGCCTAATCTGCTGAAGCTGAACTTCGCCGAGCCCCAGCGCGTTCAACGATTGACGCATCGAGGCGAGATCGAGGTGTAGGTGCCGACCAGCACCACGCCGAACATCATCACCGCGGTGAAGCTGTGAATGGCCTGGCCGCCGAACAACAGCAGCGCCAGCAAGGCCAGGGTCACGGTGACGTGGGTGATGATCGAGCGCGACAGCGTCGAGTTGATCAATTCGTTCAACAGCTGCGGCATCGGCATTTTCTTGTAACGCCGCAGCATTTCCCGGATGCGGTCGTAGATGACGACGGTGTCGTTCAGCGAATAGCCGAGAATCGTCAGCAGCGCCGCGATACTGGTCAGGTCGAAATCGACCTGGGAGATCGACATGAAGCCGATGGTCAGCACGATGTCGTGCACGTTGGCGATCATGGCGCCGAGCGCAAACTGCCATTCGAACCGGAACCAGAGATAGATCAGGATCGCGACGATCGCGAGCATCAGACCCGCGCATGCCGTCCCGCCAGCAATTCGCCGGAGACGCGGGGTCCCACCACTTCGACGCGGCGATAGTCGACGCTGTCGCCGAGCGCGCCGCGGACCTTGCCGACCGCCTCCTGCTGCGCCTCGTCGCCGCCGGGCTGCTCGGCCACGCGGATCAGGACCTCTTCAGGCCCGCCGAATTGCTGCAATTGCACTTCGCCAAGCCCGAGCGCGTTCAGCGATTGACGCATCGAAGCGAGGTCTGCTGCGCCCGACTTGGCGCGCACCTCCAGCAGCGTGCCGCCCTTGAAGTCGATGCCGAAGTTCAGCCCATGGGTGAAGAACAGCGTGATCGCGACGATCGAGGCTAGCGCCGAGATCGGAAACGAGATGCGGCGGAACTGGGTGAAGTCGAAATGGGTGTTGTCGGGAACGATGCGCAGCGACGGCAAAATTCCCATCGCGCTGACGACCGTCAGAACGACAATGAAGATGCCAAGGCCGATGAGAACGTAATGAGTCACTTTTGGCCTCGCATCAGATCGGCACGCTTTGCGGCCGCGTCCACCATATCCACCATGCCACGATCAGGCGGGTCAGGGTGAAGGCGGTGAAAACGGTGGTGAGAATGCCGACCCCGAGCGTCACGGCAAAGCCGCGCACCGGTCCGGTGCCGATCATGAACAGCACGGCGGCGGCGATGAAGGTCGTGATGTTGGAATCGAGGATGGTGGCGAGCGCGCGCGTAAAGCCGGCGTCGATCGCCGAAATCGGGTTGCGTCCGTTGCGCAATTCCTCGCGGATGCGCTCGTAGATCAGCACGTTGGAGTCGACCGCGATGCCGACGGTGAGCACGACGCCGGCGATGCCGGGCAAGGTCAGCGTGGCGTTGAGCAGCGACAGCACGCCGAAGATCATGGCGACGTTGATGAGCGACGGCGACGTTGGCGAACACGCCGAACAGCCGGTAGGTCACCAGCATGAAGACGACGACCATGATGGCGCCGACATAAGCCGCAAGCTCGCCCTTCTCGATCGAATCCTGGCCGAGGCCCGGACCGACCGTGCGCTCTTCCACGACCGTCAGCGGCGCCGGCAGCGCGCCGGCGCGCAACAGGACCGCAAGATCGTTGGCGGATTGCACGGTGAAACTGCCGGAAATCTGCCCCTGCCCGCCGGTGATCGGCTCGCGGATCACGGGCGCCGAGATCACCTTGTCGTCGAGCATGATGGCAAAGGGCTGGCCGACATTTTCGGTGGTGGCCTGCGCGAATTTGCGCGAGCCGGCGGTATTGAACTGGAAATTGACCACGGGCTCGCTGGAGCGCTGGTCGAAGCCGGTCTGTGCATCGGTGAGGTCGCCGCCGGCGACCAGCACCTGCTTCTTGACAACGGTAGGTGGCCGGCGGATTGGACATGTTCGGCAACAGTTCGTCGTCGGGCGGAACGCTGCCGCGCTGCGCCTGATCCGGCGGCACCGACGTGTCGACCATCCGGAATTCCATCTTGGCGGTCTTGCCGAGGATTTCCTTCAGATGGGTCGGGTCCTGCAAGCCGGGCACCTGCACCAGGATGCGGTCATTGCCCTGGCGCTGGATCAGCGGCTCGACGGTGCCGAGCTCATTGACGCGCTTCTCGACGATCTGGATCGACTGCTCGATGGTCTTGCGCAGGCGATCGACCATCGCCGGCTCCGGTATGGTCAGCCGGATCAGGCTGTTGCCGGCGTCGGTCACATCGAGATCGCGCTGGGTCGTGCCGCCGAGCAGCCCGCCGAGCGGCTGCGACAGATCGCGCAGTTTCGACAGCGCATTGGGCTGATCGGTCGCGTTTCTGATGCGAACCTCGACCGCATCGCCCTTCACCGCAAGGTCGGTGTACTGAATCCTGGCCCCGCGAAGCGTGCGCTGCACGTCCTCGCGGATCTGGTTGAGCCGGGTCTGCTTCACGTCCTTGGAATCGACCTCGAGCAGCAGATAAGAACCGCCCTGCAGGTCGAGGCCGAGCACCATCCGCCGTTGCGCCCAGAGCGGCCAGCCCTTGACGGTGGCCTCGGGGAAGAAGTTCGGCACGGCGCACAGGCACACGATCAGCGCGGTCAGGATAATGCCGAGCGTCGGCTTCCACCGGGTGAGGTACTGCATCGAGTTTTCTCGTCAGATCTTTGAGCGCTCGTCGATCACCGTTAGCGGCGCCGGCAAGGTGCCGGCGCGCAGCAGGATCGCGAGTTCGTTGGCTTGCCGTGGCGTGAAGTTACCGGAAATCTGCCCGGATCCCCCTGTGATCGGCTCGCGGATGATGGGGGCGGAAATTACCTCGTTGTCGAGCACCATCGCGAAGGGTTGCCCGACATTCTCCGTCGTGGCCATCGCGAATTTGCGCGAGCCGGAGGTATTGAACCGGAAGCTGACGACCGCCTCACCCGAACGCTGGTCGAAGCCGGGTTGCGCGTCGGACACATCGCCGCCGGAGACCAGAACCTGTTTCTTGACGACGTAGGGCCTCTTCGGCGACGCCGAACTCAGGAGCAGCTCGGATTCAGGCGGCGTAATACCCTGTCTCGCTTGATCCGGCGTCACACTGGTATCGATCATGCGAAATTCCAGCCTGGCTGTCTTGCCCAACAGATCCTTGAGCGGGCTCGGGTCTTGCACGCCCGGCAGCTCGACTAGCATACGATTGGCGCCCTGACGCTAAATCACCGGCGTTGCGGCGCCAAACTCGCTGACGCGGCGTTCAACGATCTGGATCGACTGCTCAACGGTCTGACGCATGCGCTCGGTCATTGCCGTTTGCGATACCGTGATCTGGATCAGCCCGGCTCCGGTGTCGGCGATCTCCAGGCTGTGCGCGGGCTTAGACCCGACCGGCCGCGACAGCACCTGCAACTTGCCCAGCGCGGTCTGGACCTCGCTATCCTTGGTGATTTTCACTTCGACGCTGTCGGCCTGGGCCGCGAGGCCTTGATAGGCGATCCTGGCGTCGCGCAGTACCTGCCGCACGTCAGCGCGTATCTGGTCGAGCATCGACTTCTTGACGTAGCCGGAATCGACCTCGAGCAGCAGGGTAGAGCCGCCTTGGGGACCGAGGGCGAGCATCAACCGGCGTTGCGCCGATGCCGGCCAGGCGGTGACCTGGGCCTCCGGGAAGAACCGCCGAAACTGCGAACAAGGCACGCCGCGAGCGCGATCAAAATGACCGCTAGCGCCCTCCACCGCGTGAAATACAACATCGAGATGACCCGTCAAACCTGGGAGGAGATGCGGCGCGCCGATCCGCGAAAGCGCGATCAGCTCGCGGCCGTATTGTCCTGGGTCGCTTCCTTGGCCGGCTCGCCCTTGGCGCGGACGCCGGAAATCATCTGCCGCATCTGGCGGACGCGAACGCCGTCGGAGATTTCGAACTCGATCTGGTCGTCGTCGACCACCTTGGTGACTTTGCCGACCAGGCCGCCCGAGGTGACTACAGTGTCGCCGCGGCGGATGTTCTTGACCAGTTCGGAGTGATCTTTGACCTTCTTCTGCTGCGGACGCAGAATCAGGAAATACATGATCACGAAGATCAGCGCGAAAGGCAGAAGCGACATCAACATGCTGTTGGTATCGCCGCCGGCCGCAGCCTGGGCATAGGCGGGGGTAATCAACATCGGGAAATCCTCGTGAGACGGGAGAGAGCCGGCCCTGGCGCTCTCACAGGCGCGGCCGGTTCGGGAATTCGCGCGGAATATAGCTGGCACCGCCCCAATTGCAACGCTGCCCGGCCCCTTGTTTTGGCTCACTTGCGGCAGGCGCCAAGGCCCGATAAGGCTGCGCGGTCAGGAACTTGAGGCATGTCGAAAAAGCCCCGTAAAACCGCCGCCAAAGGCCCCGCCAAGGCAGCCGCGCGGCTCGCGCAAAAAGTCGCGGCAAAACGACCCACAGGCGAGGCCAATGGTGAGGCCGCCGAGCGTATCGCCTCGGCGCTGGAGACGATTGCGGCCCATCTCGCCGCGGGCGTAAGCGCGACGTTCAGCCCAAAATCCTTCGACAATGCCGACGCCTTCGTCTGGCATCCCGATGGACGGCTGACCGAGGTGCCGCGGGTCAGCCGCGTCGACATCGACCTGTTGAAGGGCATCGACCGGATGCGCGACATCCTGATCGAGAACACCGAGCGCTTCGCCAACGGCCTGCCCGCCAACAACGCCCTGCTCTGGGGCGCACGCGGCATGGGCAAGTCATCGCTGGTGAAGGCCGCGCATGCCAGCATCAATCACCACCGCAAGGGCACCGAGCGGCTGAAGCTGATCGAGATCCATCGCGAGGACATCGAAAGCCTCCCCGAACTGATGGAGCTGCTGCGTCCCGCCGACTACCGCTTCATCGTGTTTTGCGACGATCTCTCCTTCGACGGCAACGATGCCTCCTACAAGTCGCTGAAAGCGGTGCTGGAGGGCGGCATCGAGGGCCGTCCCGAAAACGTCATCCTCTACGCCACGTCGAACCGCCGGCACCTGCTGGCGCGCGACATGATCGAGAACGAGCGCTCGACCGCGATCAATCCGGGCGAAGCGGTCGAGGAAAAGGTCTCGCTGTCGGATCGCTTCGGCTTGTGGCTCGGCTTCCACCGCTGCAGCCAGGACGAATATCTCGCCATGGTCCGCGGCTATTGCGGTCACTACGGCATCAAGCTCGGCGATGAGGAGCTGGAGCGCGAGGCGCTGGAATGGTCGACCACGCGCGGCTCGCGCTCGGGCCGCGTCGCCTGGCAGTTCACGCAGGAGCTGGCTGGACGGCTTGGGGTGAGGCTAAGCGGGAAGTAGGCGGTGTTCCCCGGATGCAGCGCAGCGCCAAAAGCGCGTTCACGCGCGTCTTCGACGCGCTATGCGGTGCGCTGCTGATCCGGGGTCCACAACAATGTTCGTTGCGATGTTGGGTCCCGGATCTGCGTCGCGTCATTTCATGCCGCGCCGGCTCCGGGACACGAGAGCTTACGCCCCGTTGAGGAATTGAAGCGGGTCGACGGGCTGAGAGCCCTTGCGGATTTCGAAGTGGAGCTGCGGCGACCCCACCTCCCCCGACTGACCCGATTTGGCAATCACCTGGCCACGCTTGATGGTGTCCCCGCGCTTCACCAAAAGCTCACTCGCATGGGCATATGCGGTGACGTAGCCGTTGGAGTGCCGAACCAGGACGAGATTGCCGTAACCCTTGAGCTCGTTGCCGGAATAGGCGACCACGCCGTCTTCCGCGGCCTTGACCGGCGTACCCTCGGGCACGGCGACGTTGATGCCGTCATTGGACTTGCCGTTGGTCTTGGCGCCGTAGCCGGTGATGACCTTGCCGCGCACCGGCCAGCGGAAGGTCGGCAGAGCGCTGGTGGTTTCGGCGGGCTTGGGGGCGGGCGCAGCTTCAGCTGGCTCCGGCGCCGGATTGGCCTGCGCGTAGCGCGCGCTCTGCTGGGGGCCCGCCGGCGTGGCAGCCGCAAGCTTGGGACCACCGATCGTGGTAGTCGGGAGAGGCTGGGCGGCGGCAACCGGCTGTGCAGAGACCGGAGCGGCCTCGGCCATCTTCGCGGGCACGGTCAGTCGCGTGCCCTGCTTCAACGGCGCGTTGGCATCGAGATTGTTGGCCTTGGCAAGCTCGCTGACCGAAACGTGGTTGCGATGCGCGATGCCGGCGAGCGTGTCGCCATGGTTGACGACATGCACACTGACTGCGCTTGCGACCGGCCTGGTCGCCGGAGCGGCTGCGACGGGAGCGCCACCCGCAGCAGGAATGATCAGCTGCTGACCGGGCGACAACGTGCGCGGACCCTTGTAGCCGTTTGCGGCGAGGATCGCGGCCGACGTCACATGATAGCGCTGCGCCAGCACCTCCAGCGTATCGCTGGTGCCGACGATGATGGTGGTGCCCGCGGCTTGCGGATGCGCGGCTGCGACCGAGCGCGGCGCCACCGTGCCGGTGGTCTCGAACTTCGGCTTGGCCGGCGGCGCATAGGAGGCAAGTCCGCGGCCGCCTCCGGACACGCCTTGACCCGCGGCAGCCGTGGTTTGCGGCGCGGCCACCGCGGGCGGCGGCAAGGCGGATGACTGCACTTGCGAGTGCGGCCGCGAATATTGCGGCAGCTCGCGCTGCTCGGCCTGCGACGCAGGCGCCGGCACTGCGCCGGTGGCTTCGCCCTGGTACCCGAAGGGATTCTGGAAGCGCGACGTCATGTCGGCACTGCAGCCGGTGACGGCGAATGCGATCAGCGCCAGTGCCGCAAATTGCGGCACCCGGCGCGAGCCAGAGAACTCGGCAACACCAGACATGGTTACTCACTCGCACGCTACAAACGTCGATTTTGAGTAAACACGCCGCGAGTAAATAACGCCTTAAGCTCCCGAATAAGGTGTTGGCGGACAAGCTAATCCGGGCATTTGCGGACAGCTCATCCGGCGATTTGGAGAGCTCATCCTCAGGTTCAAAGCTCCCGCGCAATCCCCGGAAGTGCCGGGACAAAACGCACGTCGACCAGCTCCTTGCGGTCGAAACCGTTCTCCGTCCTGACGACGCGAAGGAGCGTCTGCACTCCATGATGCGGTCCGACCGGCGCAATCAGGACGCCCTCCGGCTCCAGCCGGTCGAGCAGCGCCTGCGGGATCTCCACCATCGCCGCTGTGACCATGATGCGGTGAAAAGAACCGAGTTCGGCCGAAAGGCTGAGGCCATCGGCGAGGATCACGTCGACATTGCTGCAGTGCAATTTTTCCAGCCGCCGGCGCGCGGCGTCGGCGAGCGCGCGAAAGCGCTCGACGGTGACCACGGTCCCTGCGAGCTGGGCCAGCACGGCCGCCTGATAACCGGATCCGGTGCCGACCTCGAGCACCCGATGGCTCTTCTGCAACTGCAGCTGCTCGGTCATGTAGGCCACCACAAAGGGCTGGCTGATGGTCTGCCCGCAGGCAATCCCGAGCGCGCTGTCACGGTAGGCGTCCCGCCGATCGCCCTCCTCGACGAAGACCTCCCGCGGCACCTCCTCCATGGCGCGCAGCACCGCCTGATCGCTGATCCCCCGCCGCCGCAGGGTCAGCTGAAACATCATCTTTTCCGGAGGAGGCATCTCGTGTCCCGGTTCTGATTGCACCCGTTTTCAGCAAGTCTTCACGTCTTGCCTTGTTCCGGTCACCGGAACCACAACCTTAGCCTTGACGTTAAGGCGCGAGCGACCATTTCCTAAACCCGCCACGGATGTCCGATGCGTACTGCTATTGTGGCCATTGCGCCTGACAGCCATATTTGCCAACGTGAATCGGATGGGCAAGGGATCGATAGCATGACCACCACGCGCCCGCCGCGCGGTTCTGTATTCCTCGTCGAAGACGAGGTGATGATCAGGATGATGGTCGCCGACATGCTCAACGAGCTCGGCTATACGGTCGCAGCCGAGGCGGGCGAGATCGGCGAAGCGATCCGGCTTGCCCAAAGCACCTATTTCGATCTCGCGATCCTCGACGTCAACGTCAACGGCAAGGTGATCTCGCCGGTCGCCGATCTCCTCAAAGCCCGCGGCCGTCCCTTCATTTTCGCGACGGGCTACGGCTCCTCGGGCCTGCCGGAAGAATATCGCGACCGCCCGGCGCTACAGAAGCCGTTCCAGCTGGAAACGCTGGGCAAGGTCATTGACAGCACGCTCAAGGGCGCGGCGGCCTGACCCTGCTATTTCAATAAGTCCGCCAGCTCGTCGGAGAACGCTTCATCGGTGCGGTCGAGCCTGAGCGGCGTCACCGAGACGTAGCGCGCCGCGAGCGCCGCGAGATCGGTGCCCTCGGCCGGCTTGTCCATCATGGCCGCGCGTTCGAAACCGATCCAGAAATAGGGATTGCCGCGCCCGTCGCGGCGCTCGTCGATCTTCAGGAAACCGAGGTTACGCTTGCCTTGCCGCGTCACGCGGATGCCGGCCACCTGCTCCGGCGGGCAGGCCGGGAAGTTGACGTTGATCACCGTATTCCTGGGAATGCCGGCCTCGATCGCCTTGCGCAGGATCGGCGGGCCGAATTTCAGCGCGGTTTCCCATAGCGGCTTGCCGCGCGTCTCGATCGAAAATTCCTGCGACAGCGCGAAAGACGGCAGGCCCAGGATCGTGCCCTCGAGCGCGCCGGCGATGGTGCCGGAATAGACCACGTCCTCGGCGACGTTGCGGCCGCGGTTGACGCCTGAGAGCACGATGTCGGGCATGGTCGGTTTGAGGATGTGGTGCGCGCCCATGATCACGCAGTCGGTCGGCGTGCCGCGCACGGCGAAGTGGCGGGGTCCGATCTCGCGCAGGCGCAGGGGATCGTTGAGCGACAGCGAGTGCGAGACGCCGGACTGGTCCAGCTCGGGCGCTACGATCCAGACATCGTCTGAAAGTTCGCGCGCGATCTCTTCCAACACTTTCAGGCCGGGGCCATGAATGCCGTCGTCATTGGTGCAGAGGATTCGCATTGCCGGGCCGTCTTATCCGTTGCGGGCTGCCGAGGCAAACCGGCCGACATCGGCCGAAAAGGCGGGGAATGTCGCCCAGATCACACACCAAGGTGACCTTTGGCTGTATTGCGGACCGGATTTCGTTGATATTATTTTCCGCCTGTTTGGGAAGGCACGGGGTTTGACATGACCCGCTTTTCAGCCGCTGCCGTCATTGTGAGTTGGCTGGCTTTTTTGAGTTCGTTCCCGGCATTTGCGCAGTCGGACCCGAGCCAGTGCTTTCCCTGGCAGGAGTTCAAGAACGGCACGTGCGTGGCCAAACCCTCGCAGGCGCCCCCGCCCCTGCCTCCGGTGGCGCCCACCTCCGCCGTTCCTCCCTGCACTGACGGAACGCGCAGCCTGTCCGGGCAATGCACCTGCCCGATCAACATGCATCTGGAAGGTGGACGCTGCACCGCCGATGCGTCGATCAGCACGCCGGCGGCACCCGCCATCGCACCATCAGCGGTCGCCCCGCCCATCCCGCCGCCGCTTCCGCAGCAGGCGACCCGCAAACCCGACGAACCCATGGTTTGCGACGGCGGCACCGCATCGAACGGCCGATGCGTTTGCCCCGCGGGTTACACGATCATGCCGCCACTTGGCGGCGGCAGCGGCGGGACCTGCGTACGGACCGATGCCGCGAATTGCCAGGGCGGCGAGCTCACGGTGAGCGGCGCCTGCACGTGCAACAGGCAGGTCATCATGTCCGGCGAGACCTATGCGCTCGAATTCACCAACGGCAAATGCGTGCCGAAGCGCTGCCCGATCTCGACGGAGATGCGCGACGGCAAATGCATCTCGGTGTCGGCGGTCGCACCCGCTGCAACGCCGGAGCCCGAGCTGAAAGCCAAGCCGAAAGAGACCAAGGACGCCGACGAAGGCGAGCATCATCACGCCTGTGGCCACGGCATGGTCCGTACGCATTCCGGCAACTGCGTCGTCGCACGGCGAAAAATGCCGGCGATGGCCGCGCCTCCCGGCCTCAGCCAGTACTATCGAAACTATCAATTTCCGGGCAGCGCGCCGTCACCGGCGCCGCAGAACTGATTCCAGCGCCGCTTATCGCACGCGCCACATGCTAAGAAATTTCGCCGGAGCGCGCTCCATACGAATGGCGAGCAAGGGATCAACGCGCAAAGGAGGCGTCGGCACGGCAGCGGTCTCCTCGACCTTTGCTTCCGCAACGCGCGGCGATGGCACTGGCGCTTCAGCTTCGGCTGACGCCGGCTGAATCATCTTCAGCACGCTTTCGACGAGTGGCAATTGTTTGCGCGCCGGTTCCGGATGGCGGGCGCGCGCGATCTCCATAGCCTTGTCGAAATCCGCCGCGTTCAGCCAGGCCAGCGCGCGGATGCGCTCGACGACGATCTCATCCCATACGCGGGACACTTCGATATCGAAGGTGCCCTTCAGGCGCTGGTCGATCGCCTGTATCCCGAAACCGGTGACGGCCCACTGCCTGCCAACCCAGTAAATGTCGCGATGCAGGGCCATCGTTACTCATTCCCGACTTTTCGCATGATCCTTGCGGAAAACCGGTGCCCACTTTGCGCTAACGCGGCCGTTGGCTCCTGGATCATGCGGCGCAATGCAACGACCATACCGCTGGCTTGTGCGCGCGCAACATCGAACGCGCGACGGCAACGAGAATTTTATTTTTCGTGTTCGATTAGCTTCAGTCCGCCCATATAGGGCTGCAACACCTCGGGAACGGCGATCGAACCACCCTGTTGCTGATAGGTTTCCATGACCGCGATCAGGGCGCGGCCGACAGCGGTGCCGGACCCGTTCAGCGTGTGAACGAAGCGCGGTTTGCCGTCGCTGGCGCGATAGCGCGCGTCCATGCGGCGCGCCTGGAAATCGCCGCAAACCGAGCAGCTCGAAATCTCGCGATAGGCGCCGCCGTCGCCCTGCCCCGGCAGCCACACCTCGATGTCGTAGGTCTTTTGCGCCGAGAAACCCATGTCGCCTGCACACAAAGTCATCACGCGGTAATGCAGGTCGAGCTGCTTCAAGACTTCCTCGGCGCAGGCGAGCATGCGCTCCAGTTCGTCCTTGCTGGTCTCGGGTGTCGTGATCGAGACCAGTTCGACCTTGCTGAACTGGTGTTGCCGGATCATGCCGCGGGTGTCCCGGCCAGCCGCACCAGCCTCGGCCCGAAAGCACGGCGTCAGCGCCGTGACACGCATCGGCAACTCTTTTTCGTCGACGATGGATTCGCGGACGAGATTGGTGAGCGAGACCTCGGCGGTCGGGATCAAGCCGAGACGTTCTGTCTTTAAACGTTCATCCGGCGTTGCAAGATAAGTTCACCGCGGATAGCCCAGAACTGATCGTCCTCGAATTTCGGCAACTGGCCGGTGCCGAACATCACCTCGTTGCGAACCAGCAGCGGCGGATTGATCTCGCTGTAGCCGTGTTCGTTGGTGTGAAGATCGAGCATGAACTGGCCGATGGCGCGTTCGAGCCGTGCCAGCTTCTTTTTCAGCACGACGAAGCGCGCCCCCGACAGCTTCGCTGCCGTTTCGAAATCCATCAAGCCGAGTTCGCTACCGAGATCGTCATGCGCCTTCGGCGCATAAGCCGTACGTCGCGCGCCTTGCCGAAGACGTGACGCTGCACATTGCCGTGCTCGTCGGCGCCATCGGGCACTTCGGGCGCGGGCAGCGGCAGGTTGGGGATCGGCGCAATCTCCTTCGCAAGGTGCTCGTCCGCCGCCTTTGCCGCGTGCTCGAGTTGCGGCAGCGTGGTCTTGAGCTCGGCGACCTCGGCCATCAGCTTGGCGGCGCGCGCGTCATCCCTGGCCTTCTTGGCCTCGCCGATTTCCTTTGAAGCCGCGTTACGCCGCGCCTGGGCCTGCTCGGAGGCGAGGATCGCCGCGCGCCGCTTCTCGTCGATCGCCAGCAATGACGCCGACAACGGCGCAAGCCCACGCCGCTTCAGCGCGGCGTCGAAGGCCTGCGGATTATCGCGGATCGATTTGATGTCGTGCATCGGCGCGATATCCTGAACCAGTGTGCCTTAGATCAATTCGTGCCGATGCCGGGGATCAAGCCCGGGCAGACGAATTTCACAGCGATGGTACGGCGAAAGGACGCCCTACTCGGCGGGATTGGCCGCCGGCGGAGCGCCGGTGCTAGACGAGGCCTTCGAGGCCGCGGCCTTCTTCTCCACCATCTTCACCGCGATGATCGAGCCCTCATAGAGCGCGAGCAGGGGAATTGCGAGCGAGGCCTGGCTCAACACATCCGGCGGCGTCAGCACGGCCGCGATGATGAAGGCAACCACGATGAAATAGCGGCGTTTTTCGCGCAGCATCTTCGAGGTGACGATACCGATCCGCCCCAACAGCGTGAGGATCACCGGAAGCTGGAAAGCAATGCCGAAAGCGAAGATCAGCGACATCATCAGCGAGAGATATTCGCCGACCTTGGGCAATAGTGCGATCTGCGCCGTCTCGGGACCGGCCGTCTGCTGCATGCCGAGCGAGAAGCGGATCAGCATCGGCAGCACCACGAAATAGACCAGCATCGCGCCGAGCACGAAGAACACCGGCGTTGCGATCAGATATGGCCTGAACGCGTTGCGTTCATGCTTGTAAAGGCCGGGCGCCACGAACTTGTAGATCTGCGTCGCCACGATCGGAAACGAGATGAAGCCGGCGCCGAACAGCGCGAGTTTCAGCTGGGTGATGAAATATTCCAGCAGCGCCGTGTAGATGAATTTCGAGTTTTCCGCGCCGGCGACCCACACGAACGGCCAGACCAGCACGTTGTAGATCTGCTTGGCGAAGAAGAAGCAGAAGATGAAGGCGACGCCGAAGCCGAGCAGTGCCTTGATCAGCCGCGAGCGGAGCTCGATCAGATGATCCATCAACGGCGCTTTGCTGGCCTCGATGTCCGCGTCGCTCATGACGCTTTGGCGTCCTTGAAGCCGTCGTCGGTCAGGCCGCCCGCGTCTTGCCGCGGCTGAACCTCGGTCGTGATCGCCAGCGGCTCGGTTGCTGCTGCATGCGCCTCGGCTTCGACAAAGGTCTCCGGCGTCGGAGCCGCGGGTTCGGTCGGCGTGGCCGGCGGCTCGATCGCAGGTGCGGGCTTGTCGATGTCGTCGATGCGGAGCGAGTCGGTGACGTCCTTTTGCAGCGAGGTCATGATGCCGCCGCTGGTCAGGCCGCTGGCGGCCTCCCTCACCTCGTCAAAACTCTTCTTGAGGTCGGCCATCTCGGCCTCCCGCATCGCCTCCTGGAACTGGCCCTGGAATTCGGCGGCCATCTTGCGCGCCTTGCCCATCCATTGCCCGACCATGCGCAGCACGCCCGGCAATTCCTTCGGGCCGATCGCGATCAGCGCGACAACCGCGATCACGAGGATTTCACTCCAGCCGATGTCGAACATGAAAGTTTCCGCTCACGCGAAGCGATCTTGCCTCCAATAAAATCCGGAGGTGGCTGCTTCTAGCTCGGCGCGTCTTCAGACCGCCTTGCTGCCGACGTCCTGTCGCGCTGCCGACGGCGACGCAGCATTGTGATCGATGGATTTTACGGGCTCGGGCTTGTCGGACGCCGTCTCGTCGTCCTTCATGCCCTTCTTGAACGCCTTGATGCCCTGGGCAACGTCACCCATCAGATCCGAAATCTTGCCGCGGCCGAACAGCAGCAGGACGACTGCGATCACCACGATCCAGTGCCAAATGCTAAGCGAACCCATCCTGCAACCCTCCAAACGGGAAACGGCCGATCATCCGGCCCTGTTCTTTAGGACGGAAAGTAGGCCCGCGGGGTGTCAAAAACAAGGACTTCAACCCCGGCAAATCGCTGCAGGTCTTACGTATTATGGCTACCGTTAATCGCGGTATATGCGGCTCTCGGAACTAGCTCTCGCCGTCCTTTTCCGGCTCGACCGCAGGCGCCAGCGCCAGATCGAGATCGCCGATCTCGAGCGGGTCCTCGTCTTCACGCAACGCCGGATCGTCGGATGGCGAGGGAACACTGAATCCGGTCGGCAGGCGCGAATCCAGCAAGCCCGTGCCCTTCAATTCCTCCAGGCCCGGCAAGTCGCCGAGCGCTTCCAGGCTGAACTGCGACAGGAATGTTTCCGTGGTTCCGAAGGTCAGCGGCCGGCCCGGTGTCTTGCGGCGACCGCGCGGCCTGATCCATCCGGTTTCCAAGAGCACATCGAGCGTTCCCTTCGAGGTGATCACACCGCGAATTTCCTCGATCTCGGCACGCGTCACCGGCTGGTGGTAGGCGATGATCGCCAGCACCTCGATCGCCGCGCGCGACAGCCGCCGCGTCTCCGTGCTTTCGCGGGTCATCAGCCACGCGAGATCGCCGGCCGTGCGGAACGTCCACTTGTTGGCGATGCGCACCAGGTTGACGCCGCGCGACGCATATTCCGCCTGCAATTGCGCAAGCGCGGCCTTGATGTCGACGCCGTCGGGCATGCGCTTGGCGAGCGTCGCCTGATCGAGCGGTTCGGTGGAGGCGAACAACAACGCTTCGAGGAGCCGCAGCTCTTCCGGCCGTGCGGCGGGATCGGCTTGCGTGTCCTCGGCGTCGTCCATGCGTTTCTCCGCCAGGCTTGCCATGGCAGCGTCTCCTTATTGCATTACAGGTCGGGCGCCGCGTCAGTCGGTTGCGGCGCGCGCTTGCGGAAATACAGCGGCGCGAACGCCGCTTTCTGGTTCAGCTCCATCGCGCCTTCGCGCACCAGCTCGAGCGCGGCGGCGAAGCTCGATGCAAACACGGTGGCCTTCTGCGAGGGATCGACGACATAAGCGAGCAGGTATTCGTCGAGACAGCTCCAGTCCTCGGCCAGTCCAACGAGGCGTTCCAGCGAGGCGCGCGCTTCGGTCAGCGACCACACCGTGCGCTTGGCGAGATGCACGGAGGCGAGCACACGCTGCTGGCGCTGCGCAGCGTAGGCGGTCAGGAGATCGAACAGCGTCGCCGTGTAATGGGGATGGCGGATATGGGCGATGGTCTCGGGATTGCCGCGCGGAAACACCTCGCGCTTCAACTGCGGCCGGTTCATCAGGCGGTTGGCGGCTTCGCGGATCGCTTCCAGCCGGCGCAGCCGGTTGGCGAGCGCGGTTGCCATCTCCTCGGCACTCGGACCTTCGGCCGCGGGCGGCTCCGGCAGCAGCAGGCGCGACTTCAAAAAGGCGAGCCAGGCCGCCATCACGAGATAATCGGCGGCAAGCTCCAGCCGGATTTTGCGCGCTTCCTCGATGAACCGCAGATACTGGTCCGCCAGCGCCAGGATCGAAATCTTGGACAGGTCGACCCTCTGTTGCCGCGCCAGCGCGAGCAGCAGGTCGAGCGGACCTTCATAGCCTTCGACGTCGACGACCAGCGACGGCTCGCCCTCGGCAAGCTCGGCCGGCCGTCCGGTCTCGAAGGACAAGATCTCCGCGGTCATGCACCCGCTCCCAATCGTCCGATCAACGCATCAAGCTCGGCCTTCGCCGCCGCCCGATCGAACGGCTGCGGAGGTTTGCGCGAAGCCAACGCCTGCTGCGCCCTGATCAACGCCCTGCCCGACAATTCGGGCGCCTCGCGGGCGACTTGTTGCATCTCGTCGAACTTGCCGCTGCAATGCAGGATGATGTCGCATCCGGCTGATATCAGGGCCCGGCTGCGGTCCCCGATCGAGCCGGCCAGCGCGTTCATCCCGACGTCATCACTCATCAACAGACCCTGGAACCCGATCAAGCCGCGAATCACCTGTTCGATCATTGTCGCAGAAGTCGTGGCCGGTTGGGCAGCATCGATCGCGGAAAACACAATATGCGCCGTCATCGCCATCGGTAGATCGGCCAAGGGCTTGAAGGCCGCAAAATCGGTTCTTTCGAGCTGTTCCCTTGGCGTATCGACAGTCGGCAGCGCCAGATGGCTGTCGGCAGTGGCTCGGCCGTGGCCGGGAATGTGCTTCAGCACCGGTAAGATGCCACCCTGCTCCAAACCCTCGGTCACCGCACGCGCAATCGCGGCGACTTTGCCCGGCTCGTCACCATAGGCACGATCGCCAATGACCGCATCGGCGTCGGGAACCGGGATATCCGCCAGCGGCAGGCAGTCGACGGTCACGCCCATCGGCAGCAAATCGTCGGCGATCAGCCGGGCGCTGAGGCGGGCGGCCTGCAAGCCGAGCTTCGATTCGATGTCGTAGAGCGCCCCGAAGGCCGCGCCGGCCGGATAATTCGGCCAGTGCGGCGGCCGGAAGCGCTGCACCTGCCCGCCCTCCTGGTCGACCAGAACCGGGGCGTCCAGCGCGTTTGCGGCGTCGCGCATTTCGCGAACCAAAGCTGCCACTTGCGCGGGGTTATCGATGTTCCGCTTAAACAGGATGAAACCCCAGGGGCGCTGGTGCGCGATGAACGCGCGCTCGTCCACGGTCAGCGTGGTGCCGGAGGTGCCCGTGATGAATGCGCGAGGAGCCATGCGGCCGATTAGCCCGCGGCCCGCGAGAGGGTCAAGGAAACCGCAGCTTTTTCCTTTGGATCGATCCGATCAGGGGACCCAGCACTGGCCGCCTGCGGACGAGTAACCCGAGCAAAACCGCGTGGCTTCGTCGCGCGATGCGAATGGCCCGACCATGGCGCGGTAGGAGACGCCCTTCTTGCCGTCGACCCGTTTGATGACGGGCGAGCGCGAGCTGAGCTGGTCAGGGTATTTCTTCTGCATCGACCGGAACACGGCCTCCGCCTCAGCCTCGGTCGGTTGCGAGGCGATCGAGACCAGGAATTTGCCCTCGCTCGCTTGCACGGCGCCAGTGCCGGGTGCTCCCGGCGGCGGTTGCAGGGTCGCGACGCGACGCGGCTCAGGCGCCGGTGCCGAGGCCTGCGCATCCGGGGCCAGCGAGAGCGGTGCATTGGCAGCCGCTGCGGGCGGCGGCGCATTGCGCGGCGCGGTGGAAGCGGACTTCGCCGGCTTAGCCGGAGCTGCAGCGGGCGCCGGAGCTGGAACCGGACCGGCATCGGCCTGATCGCCGCGAACCGACAGCGTCTTGATCTTGCGCGGTTCGCTGCTCGGCAAGGTACCGTTGGTCGGCACGGCCGCAGGCGGCGGCGCGGCGGTTGCAACGCTGGCCGGCGACGGCGGATTGGCGTTGAGGTTCGGCGGTGGGAATACCACGCGCGGCGAGCCATTATTGGCGTTGACGTCGACCGGCCTTTCCTCGCGCGGCACGATCTTCTCGGTGCCCTCGCCGATCGGCATGCGATCGGGCGTCTTGCTTGAGGGATCGGCCGGCGCAGGTATCACCTTGGTCGGCGTGTTATCGGCCTTGATGATCGGCGGATCGCCGCTCTTCGGCCCGCCGATATAGGTGCGATAGGCGAACGCGGCACCCGTGCCGACGACCGCGAGCGCAAGTACCGCGGCGACCGTCAGCAGGCCTCCGGCACGCTTTCGAGCGGGCTCGGGTTCTTCCTCATAGCCGTCCTGATAGGCGTAGGGATCGTCGGGATAGGCGGCTTCGCGCTGATAGTCCTGCGCACCGCCTTGAAGCTGACCGTAAAGCGCATCGTCATAACGCGCGGGATCGGCGTGTTGCTCCGTCTCCTGATCGGCCTGCTCGTAAGCCTGCTCCTCCGGATAGTCCTCGTATTGCGGTGCTGGCAACGCACGGCGCAACGGGTGGACCTGACTTGGATAGTCCTCCTGCGCGGGGGCCTGCCGCTGTTGCGGCACGGCGCGCGCGTTCGCGCGCTGCATCCAGGCCGGCGGCCCAGGAGGCTCCTCCTCGACCGGCTCTTCGTATTGCGGTTCTTCGTATTGCGGCTCTTCATATCGCGGCGGCTCATACCGCGGCGCCGCGCGCGGCACGGGCGGCGGAGGCGGGTTCGACTTGGTGCCGAATGGATCGGTCTGCCCGATCAACCGCGCCAGCTCGGCGAGCGGATCGCTGCCGGCGTCATGCTGATCGCCGCCGCGATCATCCTCGTCGGCGGGGAAAGGTCTGCCCTGATATCGATCAGCCATCGTCGTGATGCGTCCCCTACGGGAAAGAGCCCCCACAACTCTTGCACGCGAACCGGTCCTTGAACCGATGAGCCCCCAAAGCCCATACGGGCGGCCGCCAGCGCCAGACTAGCGCATTTCGTCGGGTGCGTGGACGCCCAAAATGGCAAGCCCCGACGCCAGCACCGAGACGACCCCCTGAACCATGGCCAGCCGCGCCTTGGTAAGGTCTGCATCATCTTTGCTAATGAAGCGTAAATAGGGCAAATCCCGGCCCTTTGTCCAAAGCGCGTGGAACTCACTGGCGAGATCATAGAGGTAAAACGCGATTCGGTGCGGCTCATGTGCGGCGGACGCGCCCTCGATCATCCTGGGGTAGAGCGCGAGCCGTTTCAGCAGGTCGAGCTCGGCCGGGTCGGTCAGCCGCTCGACCGGCGCGTTTGCCAGATAAGCTACCCTCGCCTGCCCCTCATGCGGCAGATCGGGAAGCGCCTCCTCCCGGGCATTGCGGAAGATCGAATGCCCGCGGGCGTGGCCGTACTGGACGTAGAACACGGGGTTGTCGCGTGACTGCTCGATCACCTTGGCGAGGTCGAAGTCGAGCACCGCATCGTTCTTGCGGTAGAGCATCATGAAGCGGACGGCGTCGTTGCCGACCTCGTCCACGACCTCGCGCAAGGTAACGAAATCGCCGGAGCGTTTCGACATCTTCACGGGCTCGCCATTGCGGAGCAGCCTCACCAGCTGGACGATCTTGATGTCGACCGTCGCCCGTCCCTCCGTGACGGCCTTCACCGCGGCCTGCGTGCGCTTGATGTAGCCGCCATGATCGGCACCGAACACATCGATCAGATCGGCAAAGCCGCGATCGAACTTGCCTTTGTGGTTGGCGATGTCGGACGCGAAATAGGTGTAGGAGCCGTCCGACTTGATGAGGGGACGATCGACATCGTCGCCATAGGCGGTGGCGCGGAACAGCAGCTGCTCGCGATCCTCCCAATCTTCGGACAGTTCGCCCTTCGGCGGCGGCAACCGGCCGACATAGACGTCGCCGCGCTCGCGCAGGAAATCGATGGTCTCGGCAACCTTGTTGTTGCCGCCCTCGATCAGCGACCGCTCCGAGAAGAACACGTCGTGTCTGATATTGAGCGCGGCGAGATCGCCCTTGATCTCCTCCATCATCATGGCGATCGCCTTGGCGCGCACGATCGGCAGCCATTGCGCCTCGCTCACGGAACGAAGTTTGTCGCCATATTCGTTAGCGAGCACTTGCCCGACCGGCTTCAGATAGTCGCCGGGATAGAGGCCTTCGGGGATCGCCCCGATGTCCTCGCCGAGCGCCTCGCGATAACGCAGGTACGCGGAGCGCGCGAGCACGTCGACCTGGGCGCCGGCATCGTTGATGTAATATTCGCGCGTCACGTCGTGGCCGGCAAATTGCAGCAGACTGCACAGCGCGTCGCCAAACACGGCGCCGCGGCAATGGCCGACATGCATCGGCCCGGTCGGATTGGCCGAGACATATTCGACGTTGACCTTTGGCGCGCCCGCTGTCGGCGGCAGGCGGCCGTACCCATCGGCTTCATGCAGCACGACGCGCAACGCATCGGTCCATGCGACGGGCTTCAGCGTCAGATTGATGAAGCCGGGACCGGCGATGTCGACCTTCTCAATCAGATCTTCGGTTCGCAGCCGCGCGGCAATCATCTCGGCGAGATCGCGCGGCTTCGACTTCGCTTCTTTCGCCAGCACCATCGCGGCATTGGTCGCCATGTCGCCATGGCTGGCGTCGCGCGGCGGTTCGACCACCACGCGGGAAAAATCTGTCCCTTCCTGCCAATTGCCGTCCTTGGCAACCGCCGCGCAGATCGCATGCACGCGCGCCAGCACGTCGGCAAACAGGTGAACGGATTGAGTTTTCGCAGGCATGGCCGCCGCCTAACGCAATTCCGGGGTCGAGTCAAAAAGCCGCTGATGCTCGGTTAGCGCAAAGCGGTCGGTCATCCCCGCGATGAAATTGCCGATCCGCCGCGCGCGCGCCGCCTCGCTTTCCCTTGCGATCCCGTCCTGCCATTCGGCCGGCAGCGTGGCGGGATCGCCGAGGTAGCGCGCGAACAGATTGGCCACGATGTCCTCGGCCTCGCCCATCACCCGCATCACGCGTGGATGCCGGTACATGTGCTGCTTCAGGAACGCCTTGATGGCTGCTTCCGCCGCGGTCACGACGGGCGCAAAAGCGACCAGCTGCTTGTCGTGATGCCTGACATCGTCGGGTGACATCGGATGCGCCGCATCGAGCCGCTTGTGCGCCTCTGACACGACCGAACCGATGAAGTAGGAAATCAGCTCGCGCACCAGCTCGGCGCCGCGCCGGTCCTGGTCGAGACCGGGATAGTGCGCGTCGATCTCGCCGATCATGTCGGCCAGCAGCGGCATGACCTTGAGATCGTCGATGGCGAACAGGCCGGCGCGCAGACCATCGTCGATGTCATGCGCATCATAGGCGATGTCATCGGCGATCGCCGCGACCTGCGCTTCCAGCGACGCGAAGCTCCAGAGTTCGAGGTCGTGCGTTTTGATGTATTCGGCAATGCCTATCGGCACGCCGTGATTGCCGAGCGGCGCGCCGCTGCGGTCGGTCAGCGGTCCATTGTGCTTGACGATGCCTTCGAGCGACTCCCAGGTGAGATTGAGCCCGTCGAAGTCGGGATAGCGGTGCTCCAGCGCGGTGACGACGCGCAGCGTCTGGGCGTTGTGATCGAAACCGCCATGCGATTTCAAGCACGCATCGAGCGCGCGCTCGCCGGCATGTCCGAACGGCGGATGGCCGAGGTCATGCGCCAGCGCCAAGGTCTCCGTGAGGTCCTCATCCAGCCCAAGCTGGCGCGCCAGCGCCCGCGCGATCTGCGCGACCTCCAGCGAATGGGTCAGCCGGGTGCGGTAATGGTCGCCTTCGTGGAAGACGAACACCTGTGTCTTGTGCTTCAGGCGCCGGAAGGCGGTGGAATGGATCACCCGGTCGCAATCGCGCCGGAATGGGCTGCGGGTACGGCTGGGCGGCTCCGGGAACAGCCGGCCCCGGCTGTGGTCGGGGTCGCAGGCATAGGGCGCGCGGGGGGCAGCCATTCCGACCGACACGGTGTATTGATCCCCCGAAAGGTTTGATTCCAGCCCGTTTCACACATAACTATGACGTGGGAATTGGAGCAACGTAAGCCATGGCCACCGACGTCACCATCAGCGAGCGGGCCGCCCGCCGCATCGGCGAAATCCTCGGCAAGGAGGGCGGCGGCGCCATGCTGCGCATCTCGGTCGAGGGCGGCGGCTGCTCCGGCTTCCAGTACAAGTTCGACGTCGACCACGACAAGGCCTCAGACGATCTCGTGATCGAACGCGACGCTGCCGTGGTGTTGATCGATCCCGCCTCGGTGCCGTTTCTTAGCGGTTCGGAGGTCGATTTCGTCGACGACCTGATCGGCGCGTCCTTCCGCGTCAACAATCCGAACGCCACCGCCTCCTGCGGCTGCGGGACCAGCTTCTCGATCTGACACCACGAGCCAAATGCGCGTCGCGACCTGGAACGTCAATTCGATCCGGCAGAGAATCGAACCGGTTATGGCGTGGCTGAAGGAGACCCAGCCGGACATCGCCTGCCTGCAGGAAATCAAGTGCACCGACGACGCCTTCCCGCGGCTCGAAATCGAGTCGCTCGGCTACAACGTCGTCACCCACGGCCAGAAGGGCTTCAACGGGGTGGCGCTGCTGTCGAAGCTGCCGTTCGACGAAAGCAAATCCGGCCTGCCCGGCGATGATGCCGACGACCATGCGCGCTTCCTCGAAGGCGTGGTGACGCTCAGAAGCGGCGCGCTGCGCATCGCCTGCCTCTATTTGCCCAACGGCAACCCCGCCAACACTGACAAATACCCCTACAAGCTCAAATGGATGTCGCGGCTTCTTGAGTATTCGAAGGAACGCCTGAAGGCCGAGGAGCCGCTGATCCTGGCCGGTGACTTCAATGTCATTCCGACGGCTGACGACGTCTATAATCCCACCGCCTGGGTCGGTGACGCGCTGTTCCGTCACGAAACGCGCGAAAGCTTCCAGGCCCTGCTCGGCCTCGGTCTCACCGACGCGCTGCGCGCGGTCAACGACGCACCGGGCCAATACACCTTCTGGGACTACCAGGCCGGAGCCTGGCAGAAGAACTGGGGTCTGCGCATCGATCATCTCCTGATGTCGCCGCAGGCCAGCGACCGCCTGATCGATGTCGGCATCGATAGCTATGTCCGCGCCTGGGAGAAGCCGTCCGACCACGTGCCGGTCTGGGCCGACCTCGATCTCGAGGCGGCGTGAAGAAGACTTCCGCGGCCCGTTCGATCACGGCGTATGGAATGCGAATGGAATTGCAATCCGCCATCACCTGCCCGGCTTGCAGCCATCGGGCCACCGAGACGATGCCGACCGATGCCTGCCAATTTTTCTATGACTGCACGGCGTGCGGAGTGCGGCTGAAGCCGAAGGCTGGCGACTGCTGCGTGTTTTGTTCGTACGGGACAGTCCCATGCCCACCGATCCAGGCCGGCACCAGCTGCTGCAAATAAAAGGCCGCCTCACGAGACGGCCTTTCCCTGCGCTTGGTCAGATGCCTGAACTCAGTCGCGACGGCCCTGCACCCACTGCTCGACATACTTCACGGCCATCGCGCGTTCGTCCTCGGTCGAGGTGGCGACCGCGCGGTTGTAGTTTTCCTTGATCCAGGCCTCGTCCGGCGAGGCGCCTTCGCAGGCGAGAGCTAGGAACATCAGGCCACGCGCACGCTGCGGCCGCATCCGGTCGCCGTTGAACAGCATCTCGCCCAGTTGCGCCTGCGCCAGATGCTGGCCCTTCTTCGCCGCCTGCCCCATCCAGCGCAAGCCGACCGCCGTCTCGTTCGGGGTGGCGTCAACGCCCTTTAGATAGAGCCGGGCGAGGTCGTATTGCGCGTCGGCGTTGCCGAAATAGGACGCGGCGTAATACAGCATCTCCCGCGCCCGCTCCGGATCCGACTTCACCTTGGAGTTCGGGATGCCGCTGAGATAGTAGCGTCCCAACGCCACGAAGGCATTGGCGACCACCGCCGATTGCGGCGCGTTGGGATTATCTTCCGCATGCTGGCTGGCGATGCGCTGGAAGTAATCGAAAGCCATGACATCGTTGCGAGCGACGCCGTCACCGTCGGCATACATCCGGCCCAGCTTCCATTGCGCCAGGGGATGCCCGCCCTCGGCGGCATATTGCAATGCGGTAAGGCTGGAATCCTGAGGCGCTGCAGGCGCTGCGACGACTTTCTTCACACCGGGCGAAGCAACGGGCGGCTGATTGGCCGGCGAACCATCGAACGCAAGCGCAGGGGTGGCCAGCAATGCTGCCCCCAACGCCAACGCAACAATGGTACGCTCAGATGTCCGCATAGCACTGTTTCTCGTGCGCGCCACCGGGATGGGTTACGGCCCCAGCCACTGCCGGCCCAACCTGTTGGGCATATTTCCAGAGCGCGCCCGACGTGTGATTAGTCTCGCGAGGACGCCATTTGGTTTTGCGTTCCGCGAGCTCAGCGTCGCTCAATTTTACGTTAAGGGTTCCGACGACGGCGTCGATCTCGATGATGTCGCCGTCCTGCAACAGGCCGATCGGTCCGCCAATGGCGGCTTCCGGCCCGACATGGCCGATGCAGAAGCCGCGGGTGGCACCGGAGAACCGGCCGTCGGTGATGAGTGCGATCTTACCGCTGGTGCCCTGCCCGGTCAGCGCAGCCGTGGTCGAGAGCATTTCCCGCATGCCGGGACCGCCGCGCGGGCCCTCATAGCGGATCACGATGACCTCGCCTTCCCTGTACGTGCGCTTCTGGACAGCCTCGAAGGCGTCCTCCTCGCAGTCGAAGCAGCGGGCCGGCCCGGTAAATTTCAGGTTCGACATGCCCGCGACTTTCACGATCGCTCCTTCTGGCGCGAGGTTGCCCTTCAAGCCGACCACACCGCCGGTGACGGTGATCGGCTTGTCGGCCGGCCGCACCACGTCCTGGTGCGGGTTCCATTTCACGCTTTTGAGGTTTTCTGCGATCGATCGGCCGGTGACTGTCAGACAATCCCCATGCAAATGACCGTGATCGAGCAGGGTCTTCATCAGAAGCGGTATGCCGCCAGCTTCAAACATGTCTTTGGCGACATAACGGCCGCCCGGCTTCAAATCCGCGACATAGGGCGTCTTTTTGAAGATTTCCGCCACGTCAAATAAGTCAAACTTGATGCCGCACTCGTGAGCGATCGCCGGCAAATGCAGCCCGGCATTGGTCGAGCCGCCCGAGGCCGCGACCACAGCGGCGGCGTTCTCTAGCGCCTTGAGGGTGACGATGTCACGCGGGCGGATGTTGGACCGGATCAGGTCCATGACCTTCTCGCCCGCGGTCATGCAGAAGGAATCGCGGATCTCGTAGGGCGCCGGCGCGCCAGCCGAATATGGCAGCGCAAGGCCAATCGCCTCCGACACGGTCGCCATCGTGTTGGCGGTGAATTGCGCGCCGCAGGCGCCGGCCGAAGGGCACGCCACCCGCTCGATTTCGTCGAGGTCTTCGTCCGACATGGCGCCGACCGAGTGTTTGCCGACGGCTTCGAACATGTCCTGCACGGTGACCTGCTGGCCCCGGAAATTACCGGGAAGGATCGAGCCGCCATAGATGAAGATCGAGGGCACGTTGAGCCGCACCATGGCCATCATCATGCCGGGCAGCGACTTGTCGCAGCCGGCGAGACCCACGAGCGCGTCATAGGCGTGCCCGCGGACGGTCAGTTCGACCGAGTCGGCGATGCATTCGCGCGACGGCAGCGAAGAGCGCATGCCGTCATGGCCCATGGCCATGCCGTCGGTGACCGTGATGGTGCAGAACTCGCGCGGCGTACCGCCGCCGGCAGCCACGCCCTTCTTGACGGCCTGGGCCTGGCGCATCAGCGCGATATTGCAGGGCGCCGCTTCATTCCAGCAGGAGGCAACCCCAACCAACGGCTGGTGAATCTGCTCGGTCGTCAGCCCCATCGCATAGAGGTACGAGCGGTGCGGGGCGCGCGCGGGGCCCTCCGTCACATGACGGCTGGGAAGCCTGCTCTTGATGTTCGTCTTGGCGTCCATCGCAACCTGTTTCCTCAAGCCGTCTCTACGTTGACCCGGAACACCGGCATTGGGTTCCGCAGTCTCGCGAGCCGGCTTTTGCGGGTTCTTTGCCCACGAAAGATCATTTCATTGAGGGGTGTGGCTAAAAAGCGGCGCGGGCAAGAGCCGGCCGTGGCGAGGCCAAATGTTCGCCAACTGTTGCGGGGCCGCAACATTCGTTGCGCGATGGCAACCATTTGTTAATACGGGCGGCGGCGGCTGCACAACTTGGGGGCGTGCTAAATCGCCACGCTGAGCGCGTCGTACTCGAACAGCCAGTCGTAGCGCTCGCGGACCCGATCCGGCTGCCATTCGCGCGAGACATAGTCGTCGGCGCCTTCGGCATGCGCGAGCGCCGGATTGTGGAAGCGTTTGGCGTTCTCGGTCGACTTCGTCACGATCGAATTGGTGCGCTCGATCCGCGCGCCCTGATAGCGCTGCAGCGCCTCCCGCGCTGGATACGCCTCGAGGCATCGCGCCAGCACCATGCCGTCCTCGATCGCCATGTTGGCGCCTTGCGCGAGGAATGGCAGCGTCGGATGCGCGGCATCGCCGATCAGGCAGGCGCGTCCCGTGACGAAGCGCTCCAGCGGATCGCGCCCGAGCAACGCCCATTTGTAGGGAACGTCGATGTTTTCGATGAGGGTATGGATCTCCGGATTCCAGCCAGCGAACGACGCCCTGCAGGCCTCGCGCGTGCCGCGCTCGGTCCAGGATTCCACCGGCCAGCTCTCGCCCTCGAAGACGCCGACAAAGTTCAACAGCTCGCCGCGGCGAACCGGATAGGTGACGACGTGGCCGCCCGGCCCGACCCAGTTGGTGCCGACATCGCGCTGCATCGCCGCCGGCAGCCGCTCCATCGGCACCAGCCCGCGCCAGGCGGCCACGCCCGCGAAGAAAGGTTTTCGGTCGCCGCCGATCTGCCGGCGGATCTCGGAGTGCACGCCGTCGGCGCCGACCACGACGTCGCCGCGATGCGTCTCGCCATTGGCGAGACGAAGGCGGATGCCGCCCTCGTCCTCGTCAAATCCGACACAGCGGCATGTCGAGGTGCAGCCGGCCCGGCGCGCGGGCGTTAAAGGCCTCGCACAGCACGCGGTGGAAATCGCCCCGATGCACCATCCAGTACGGCGCGCCATAGATCGCGCGCGAGGAGACGCCGAGGTCGAACAGCTTCCAGGTCCGCCCGGTCGAGAACAGCCTGATCTGCTTGCCCGACGGCTCGGAGGCGATTGCCTGCATCTCCTGCTCGAGGCCGAGCGCGATCAGCACCCGCGTGCCATTGGCGCTGAGCTGGACGCCGGCGCCGAGCTCGCGCAATTCGGCCGCCTGCTCGAAGATTTCGACTTCGATGCCCCGCTGCAGCAGCGATAGCCCCGCGACCAACCCGGCAATGCCGGCACCGGCGATCAGGACCTTCGGCTTCGGCTGCCCGCTCATGCAGCGCTAGTCCTTCATCCCCGTGATCGACGCGCTGATGGCGCGGGGATCGCGCTGCGGCCAGCGGCCGCTGTCGACCTGGGTGAGGAAATCGCCGACGATGCGATTGTACTCGTCAGGCTCCTCCAGATTGATGGCGTGGCCGCAATTCGGCATCACCGCCAGCGCCGCGGACGGGATGGTCTGCTTCATCAGCACGCCCGGCAGCAGGCACGGCCAATCTTCATCGCCATGGATCACCAGCGTCGGTACGGTGATGCGTTTCATCTCCTCGACCAGCGTGTAGAGCGAGGGCCGCTCCTTCTGCACACCCTGCTGGGTGTTGGCTGATCCGACCGCCGAATGCTCCGCCAGCATGCGCTTGAACTCGGCGTGGCCGCGCGGG
The DNA here is from genome assembly GCA_963791665.1 of uncultured Alphaproteobacteria bacterium. Lineage (GTDB taxonomy): Bacteria > Pseudomonadota > Alphaproteobacteria > Rhizobiales > Xanthobacteraceae > Bradyrhizobium. The sequence goes on from CAWBTH010000019.1 coordinate 27,542, forward strand.
TCCTTGTTCTCATACTGCACACGGGTCGGCCCGTAGGCGTAGCGTTCGGCGAAAGCCGCCATGCCCTCGCTGCGCAGCGCCTTCGCAATGACATCGGCTTCGGCACGAAACGTCGCGCGCTTGTCCGGCTCGGCGCCGTAGCCGCAGCCGCCGATGCAGAGCGAGGCCGCGCGAGGCTGATGCCGCAGGCCGAAATGCAGCGTGGCGAAGCCACCCATCGACAGCCCGACGATATGCGCCTGCTTTCTCGCCGATATGATCGAGCACGGCTGAGGATATCGTCGGCGGCGCGGGTTTGCGAATAGGAGGAGACCTGTTCGGGCACGTCCGACGGCGGAAAGCCGCGCGCGTTGAAAGCCATCGCGCGATAGCGCTTGCCGAAATGTCGCAGCTGCGGCTCAAAACTCCTGATGTCGCCGGCGAACTCGTGGACGAAGATCACCGGGCGGCCGCTGCCGGTCTCCTCGAAATACAGGCGTACGCCGTCATCTGTCGTCGCATGAGGCATCTAGGCTTGTACCCTGAGCTTTTCGCTGGCGAAGATGAGTTGAGCCCGTGCGAGCCATCGCGCGGGCCCTTGCGGGTTAGTTGCAACCGCGCGCTCAAACCTCGCTGCTGGTCTTGCTGCGGAGGCCATTGGCGCGCGGCAGCACCACGATGAATTCGGTGAAATTGCCGGGCTCGGTTGCGACATCGATGGTGCCGCCGTGCTGCTTGACGATGATGTCGTGGGTCATCGACAGGCCAAGCCCGGTGCCCTCGCCCGCCGGCTTGGTGGTGAAGAAGGGATTGAACATCTTCTCCTTCACCTCGGGCGGAATGCCGGTGCCGTTGTCGCGGATGCGGATTTCGACGGAGTTTCCGCGATCTTTCGTCGTCGCAAGCAGCGTCGGCTCGAACGCCGCCTCGCCATTCTCCGCCTTGCGCCGGGTCGCGGCATAGAAGCCGTTCGAGATCAGGTTGAGCAGCGCGCGCGTGATCTCCTGCGGAAACAGCTCGGCCTCGCCGGCGCCGGCGTCGAAAGCGCGCTCCAGCGTGATGTTGAAGCCGGACTTCTCGGCACGCGCGCCGTGATAGGCCAGATTGAGGCTTTCCTCCACCAGCGCATTGATATCTGCGGCGCGCTGCTCGCCCGATCCCTCGCGCGAATGCAGCAGCATGTTCTTGACGATGGAGTCGGCGCGCTTGCCGTGCTGCACAACCTTTTCGAGGTTGGACTTCAGGAGCTGCGTCAGGTCGTCGACCTCCTGCTGAATCTTCTCGGCCAATTCCGCCTGCTTCAGCACATCATTGAGCTCGTCGGTGAGCTCGACCGACAGCGCCGAGAAATTATTGACGAAGTTGAGCGGGTTCTTGATCTCGTGCGCGATGCCGGCGGTGAGCTGGCCGAGCGAGGCGAGCTTCTCGGTCTGCACCAGGCGATCCTGCGCGGCGCGGAGATCGTCGAGCGACTGCGACAGCTCGCGGGTGCGCTGCTTGCACCTGCTTGAACAGGCGTGCATTTTCGATCGCGATGACCGCCTGATCGGCAAAGGTCTGCAGCAATTCGGTCTGCCGTTGCGGAAATGTCCCGGTTTGCGGACGTGCGATCGCCATCACCCCGACGACCTCGTTCTCGCGCATCATCGGGACCGCCAGCGTGGATCGAAGCTGGCTTATGTTCGATCCGAGGAGTCGTTGCGAATGCGATCGCGGACGATCGGATCGAACTCCGGGTCCGCGGAGAAGTCGGTCACGGCGTGCACCTTGCCGGTCAGGATCACCCGTTCGCGGCCGTGCCGCGGCCAGCGCGGATCGGACGTCCCTTGAACAACTGGCATTGCCGCCTCGACGCCGACACCTGCAATCGCCTTGCATTCAAATGCCTGTTCGCCTCGCAAATAAGAAGGCCCAGACTTGCGCCGCAGAGTGTAGGCGGACTCCACCAACGTATCGAGCACGGTCTGGAGATCGAACGCCGAGCGGCTGATGACCTTGAGCACGTCGGCGGTCGCGGTCTGCTGCTGCAGCGATTCCTGCAGATCGGCGGTGCGGGCCTGCACCTCCTCGAACAACTCGCACATTCTGGATCGCGATCACGGCCTGATCGGCGAATGTGCGCACGAGTTCACTTGTCCTTGTCGGCAAACGCACCCGGCTCCTTGCGGGTGATGCTGATGAAGCCGATGACTGCATTGTCGCCCTTGAGCGGCACGACGAGCCGGCTGCGCCAGCCACGCGCGCGAGCGACATTTTTGCTGCTATCGTCAGGCTGGGTATCGGCCAAAACATCGAAAATCTCCGATATCTCGCCACGGAGAACTCGTTCGATGTTCTGCATGTGCGAGACTGGCATTGGAAATGTCGCGCGAAGCACCGCGTCGGCTTCCTCGTCGACGGAGGTTGCCCCGACCAGTTCCACCATTTCGCCGGCAAAGCGGAACACCGTGGTTGAATGCCCTCCGACCAGTTCTCTGGAGCGATGGGCGATCGCGTCGAACACCGGCTGAAGGTTCGACGGTGACGATGCGATCACCTTCAATACATCCGCCGTCGCGGTCTGCCGCGCCAGCGCCTCCCTTGTCTCGTTGAACAGCCGTGTGTTCTCGATCGCAATCACGGCCTGGTTGGCGAAGGTTTGCAGTAGACCGATCTTGTTTTCATCGAACGCGTTGGGCGCTGCGCGAGTGACATCAATCGATGCCAATGGCTGTGCCTTCGCGCAGCATGGGGACGGAAACGACATGCGAAATCCGCGAGCGCGGGCAACTCCTCTGGTCGTTTCGTCGGCGCCTTCCTCGGTATCAGCATAGGAAAACGATTCGCCCGGACGACGACGCGAGCGGACATCCGAGATGAAAGCGGTTGGGGAGACGTGCTCGTCAGCCTTTCGCGCCCGGCTTCGCTTCCAGCCGTGAAGGCTGCCAGGTGAAGTTGCTCGCCCACGACGCGGGTGACCAGCTGCGGGGTGCCCACCGATGAGTTCTGCGGGCGCTATCGGCAATCGCGTCGAACACCGGCTGCACGTCGTCGGGGAGAGCCGGCGATTACCTTTAGGACTGTCGGCCGTCGCCGTCTGCCTTTCCAGCGCTTCCCTGGTCTCGTTGAACAGCCGCGCATTCTCGATCGCGATTACGGCCTGACTCGCAAAATTCTCCAGCAGCGCGATCTGCTCGTCGGTGAACGGTTTGACTTCCTGCCGGTACAGATTGATCACGCCGACGATGTCGTCATTCCTGATCATCGGGACGTACAGCACCGTCCGCGCGCCGCCGAGATCGACGCCGGCACCCGCGTTGGGATTGCCGCTGCGGTAGGGCTCGCTGTCGCGGGCATCGTGGACATGCGCCGGCTTCCTGGTCGCACGCATCGCGTCGATCGGGGTCGCCGCGCCGCCCGTATGCAGATTTTGCCGCCGATATTCCGCAAACGCGCGCGGCACGCCGATTTCGGCCACCGCCCGCATCGCCCCCTGCTCCCCCTGATAGATGAAGCCGCATTGCGCTTCGCACAGACGCATCGCCTTGGCGAGCATCTGCTCGAACACCGGCTTGAGGTCGCCGGGTGACGACGAGATGACCTGAAGCACTTCGGCGGTCGCGGCCTGGCGCTGTTGCGCTTCGCTGAGTTCGCGCGAGAGCTTTGCTATCTCTGCCTTGGAGTCGGCGCCCGACGAGGCGCGCCGACGCACGGGCTTCGCCGCGCCTTGGGCAGCCTTCTTCTTGGCGTCCTTTGCGAACTCCTTCGCGCTCGCTGGCGAACGGTGGCGCTTGGAGTCCTTGCCGGCGCGTTGCTTGTTGGGGGATCGCCCCATGTCCGTTTCCCTAGGCTGCAACCCATAGTATCGACCTTGCCGGGGAATCGAAAGGGACAGAAGGCCTGCGCCGTGAGGCCGGTTAACGTCAATCCACCTTCACATTGGCGGCCTTGATGATCGGCCACCATTTGGCGATCTCGGCCTTCTGAAAGTCGCCGAGTGCCTCCGGCGTCGATTTGTCGGCAGGCGGCATCTGCAAGCCGAGATTTTCGAGTTGCTTGCGCGTGGCCGGATCCTTCAATGCGTCGAGCGCCGCGGCGTTCAGCTTTGCAATGATATCTTTCGGCGTGCCCTTGGGCGCCCACAGGCCCGACCACAGCGTCATATGGAATCCGGGCAGGCCGGCTTCGTCCACAGTCGGAATATCGGGTGCGGACTCCGCCCGCTTGGTGTCGGTGACGGCATAACCCCGGATGGTCCCGGCGCGCACCTGGTTGATGGAATTGGAGAGCTGATCGACGATGAGGTCGATCTGGCCGGCAACGAGATCGTTCATCGCAGGTCCCGTGCCGCGATAGGGCACATATTGCAGCTTGAGGCCGGTTGCCGCCTCGAACCCGAGACCGGCGACATGGCTTGCGGAGCCGGCGCCTGCCGTGCCGGCGGCCGCCGGCTGTGGCCGCGATTTCAGCCATGCGAGCAGCTCTTTCAGCGTCTTCGCCGGCACCGCGTTCTTGCTGACCACGATCATGGGGTTGCTCGGCAGCAGCACGATCGGATCGAGATCGCTGACGAGGTCATAGTTGAGCTTGTAGATCGCGCCGTTGGCGACATGAGTACCGAGGTGCCCGAAGCCGATGGTGTAACCGTCCGCCGGAGAATGCACCACGCGGCCGACGCCGATCGATCCCCCCGCACCCGTCGTGTTCTCGATCAGGATGGTCTCGCCCAGCGCGACTTTCATGCGCTCGCCGAGGATGCGCATCATCGCGTCCGACGGTCCGCCGGCGGCAAACGGCACGACGACGGTGATGGGATGCGAAGGGAATTTCTCGGCGGCCGGCGCGCCGGTGGCGAACGCC
>CAWBTH010000020.1:0-70100 GCA_963791665.1 uncultured Alphaproteobacteria bacterium
CCGCAAGCTCCGCGGTCTCGCGCTCGATGGCGTCGCACCAATGGTCGTCGAAATTGCGCACTTCCAGCAGGCGGTTGCGCGAGCGCAGCGAGCGTTCCAGCGCCGAGACGCGGCTCGAATGCTCGCTGTCGATCGCGAGCACCAGCCGATCGAAGAAGCGACGCCGCTCCGAGGCCGCGCCCATGAACAGCCCGTCCATCGCCGGCGTCAGCCACACCATGCGCAAATGATCGCCGAAGGCGGAAGCCGAGCCGACCGGTTCGCGGTCGATGCGGCAGCGCCGCGTGGTGCTTTGCGCCTCGGCTGTCGGCGCCTCGATGCCGGTGCCGAGCGTGGCAAGGCCCAGCGCGCCCTCGACTTCGGCGGAGACCGCCCAGGAGCCGTCGCCCTGGTTGTCGGCGACGTCTTCCAGCGTGGCGCGGCGAAGCCCGCGGCCGGGCGAGAGAAACGAGATCGCTTCCAGGCAATTGGTCTTGCCGGCGCCGTTGGGGCCGACCAGGGCGACCATGTCGCCGCGCGTTTCCAGCCCCGCGACGCGATAGTTGCGGAAATGCGTGAGGCTGAGGCGATGAATGCGCGAGGGGGTCATTTTTCGATCGTCATCGCCGGGCTTGACCCGGCGATCCATCGTCCGCGTTAGCGGACAATTTCGTCATAGAGATCGCGCCAATCGGGATTGCCGGCGACAATCAGATCAATCTTCCACTCACGCGACCAATGCTTGATATTTTTCTCGCGCTGGATGGCCGTTTCGATTGTCGCATGCTCTTCAAAGTAGACCAGCATCTTGATGCCGTAGCGCTTGGTGAAACCCTCCGCAAGGCCTTCGCGATGCTCGTAGACGCGCCGTATGAGATTGTTAGTTACGCCCACATAGAGCGTGCCACCGGGCTTGCTTGCGAGAATGTACACCCAATAGCTCATTGCGAAGTTGATGGGTTGCCGGGTCAAGCCCGGCAACGACAGCTGTGCTCGTTACACCCGCATCGGCATCAGCACGTAAAGCGCGGTCTTGTTGTCCTTGTCCTGCATCAGGGTCGGCGAGCCGGGGTCGGCGAGCCGGAGCACCGCAACTTCGCCCTCGATCTGGCCGGCGATGTCGAGCAGATAGCGCGAGTTGAATCCGATATCGAGCGGGTCGGAGGCGTATTCGACCTCGATCTCTTCGGTGGCGCTGCCGGAGTCCGGATTGGTGACTGATAGCACCAGCTTGCCGGCGGACAGTGCGAGCTTCACCGCGCGGCCGCGTTCGCTGGAGATGGTGGAGACACGGTCGACGGCGGCGGCGAAATCCTGCTTGTCGACGACGAGTTCCTTGTCGTTGCCTTGCGGAATGACGCGGCCGTAATCCGGGAAGGTGCCGTCGATCAGCTTCGAGGTCAGCACCACATTACCGATGGTGAAGCGGATCTTGCCGGAGGACAATTCGATTGCGACTTCGGCCTCGCTGTCCTCGATCAGGCGCTGCACCTCGCCGACCGTCTTGCGCGGCACGATCACGCCGGGCATGCCGGCCGCGCCCTTGGGCATCACGAGATCGATCTGCGCGAGGCGATGACCGTCGGTGGCGACGCCGCGCAACGTCTGCGCCTTGGCGCTGCCGGCGGTGTGCAGATAGATGCCGTTGAGATAATAGCGCGTCTCTTCCGTCGAGATCGCAAACTGGGTGCGGTCGATCAGGCGTTTGACGTCGGCGGCCGGCAGCGTGAAGGAATGCGTCATGTCGCCGGCGGCGAGATCGGGGAAGTCGCTCTCGGGCAGTGTCTGCAGGGTGAAGCGCGAGCGGCCGGCGCGGATCGCCAGCACCGAGCGGTCGCCGTCGCCTTCGAGCACGATCTGCGAGCCGTCGGGCAGCTTGCGCACGATGTCGTAGAACATGTGCGCGGGAACCGTGGTCGAGCCGCCAGTGCCGGTCTCGGCGGCGAGCGTCTCCGTCACCTCGAGATCGAGATCGGTCGCCTTCAGCGCAAGCTGCGCGTTCTCGGCGCGCAGCAGCACGTTGCCGAGGATCGGGATGGTATTGCGCCGCTCGACCACGCGATGCACGTGGCCCAGCGATTTCAGGAGTTGCGCGCGTTCGACGGTGACCTTCATTGCAATATCCGCCCGATCCAACATGGGTCCAATTTGTCTTGGGAATGCCGGGCATCCGCCGCGGCCGATTTGGCTCCCTTAAAGCCCGCGAAGCCGGCTTTTGGGGGAGCGTAAGGTGGCGCGGATACGGCGCGGATTCAAGGGATAGACGAGGCGTTTCCCAAGGTTTGGGGCGGTGTGAAACGTGCACGCAGTTCTCCCCTCCCCCTTGCGGGGAGGGCAAAGGCCGCCTTCGGCGGCCGTCCTCAAAAAGGACGCCGAAGCGAAGCTTCGGCTATGGGTGGGGGTCCACGATGGAGATATCTCCGCGACACCCCCTCCCTAACCCTCCCCCGCAAGGGGGGAGGGAAACAGAGCGGAGCTCGGGGCGGGCGCTGGAACCTACTCCTGCAATTGCCGCTTCAGCGACTCGACCTCTTCGGACAGCGCTGTGTCCTTGGCGACCAGTGCCTCGATCTTGCGCACGGCATGCAGCACGGTCGTGTGGTCGCGCCCGCCGAAGCGGCGGCCGATCTCGGGCAGTGAGCGGAGCGTCAGCGTCTTCGCCAGATACATCGCGACCTGCCGGGGGCGGACCACATTCGCGGTGCGGCGCGAGGACAACAGGTCGGAGCGGCTGACATTGTATTGCCGCGCCACCACGCGCTGGATGTCCTCGATCTTGATCCGCTTCGGTTCCTGCGGCCGGATCAGGTCGCGCACCTCGCGCTCGGCCATCTCCAGGGTCACCGGCTGGTTGTTCAGCTTGGAGTGCGCCAGCAGCCGATTGATCGCGCCTTCGAGGTCGCGGCCGTTATGGGTGATGGAGCGCGCGAGATAATCGAGCACGAGATCGGGCACTTCGAAGCTCGCGTGGTGAGCGCGGGCCGCCGCGACGCGCGACTTGAGGATGCCGAGCCGCAGCTCTTCGCCGAGCGAGCCCATCTCGACCACGAGGCCGCCGGCCAGCCGCGAGCGCACGCGCTCGTCGAGGCTTTCCAGATCGGACGGCGGACGGTCGGCCGCGATCACGACCTGGCGGCCGGCGTCGATCAGCGCATTCAGCGTGTGGCAGAATTCGGACTGGGTCGACTTGCCCTGCAGGAACTGCAGATCGTCGATGACAAGCACGTCGATGCCGCGCAGCGCTTCCTTGAAGGCGAGTGCGGTCTGGGTCTTCAGCGCCGCGACAAAGCCGTACATGAATTTTTCGGCGGTGAGATACAGCACCTTGCGCTCGCCGGCCGAATTGCCGGCCCAGGTCACCGCCTGCAGCAGATGCGTCTTGCCCAGCCCAACGCCGGCATGGATATAGAGCGGATTGAACATCACCGCATCGCCGCGGCGTCCCTCGGCCACTTGTCGCGCGGCTGCGTGTGCCAGCGTGTTGGAGCGGCCGACCACAAAGCTTGCGAAGGTCAGGCGCGGATCGAGCGGCGAGCCGCCGAGCGCGTCATGGCTGGCCGAGACCGGCGCGGTCGCGGTCGAGCGCAACTCGATCGCGCCCCGGCCGTTGATCGCCTCCGGACGGCGCGCATCGTGGGCAACCGGTGCCTCCTTTGCGGGCGTCGCCGGCCGGATCGATGTGCGTACGGAAAGATCGATCCGGTGTACTTCGGGTGCCTCCGCCTGCCAGGCCGAGAGCACGCGTTCGGCATAATGCGCCTGGATCCAGCTCTTCAGGAAGCGCGTCGGCACCGAAAGCCGCACGCTTTCGTCCTTTACGCCTTCCAGATCCATGCGCGCGAACCAGCTTGTGTAGACGTCCTCGCCCACACTCGAGCGCAGACGGCTTTTGACGCGCGACCAACGATCTTGTTCCGGATTTGTCATTGCGAGAAACTTTTCAAAAGCGAGTAAAGGGACGTTTGTGGATCGCCGCTGCAGGTTTCCTGCCAACGGCGCGACCTCGGGCGGGCTTGCTCCGGACAAAGCTCGACCGTTCGGCGGAACGCCGCGGGTCAGGCCGGTGATGTCAGGAGCGGAAGATTTTCCGCGAGGTCAGCGCGTACTCGGATTTTCCGCCACTCGCGTCGGGGGCCGGATGCTCGGACGTACCGCTTCTTCAAAATGGGTCTGGTTCGAAAATGGCAACTGGCCAAATACTGCAGCGTCTCCGTAAATCATTTGACCTCCCCGCCCTCGTCGCGATCGCTCGCGCCAAGTTGTCATCTCTTGAATTTAGCCTTCAGCCGCGTCCGGTTGCCCCGATTACACTGCTGTACTTGTTCACGCGTACAACTCGCCCGCTCGGGCCTTGTCGCCTGCCTTGCGCTTGCCGACCCTTGTCCGTTCTCTCTCTTGTCGTCGTCAGCGAAGCGTAATGAGCTTCGCTTGAGAGATTTGGACGCAGCTCTCCGTTACCCGTATTGCTAAGGGTCTCGGTCCGACAATCGCTGGAAAGCGTCGCCTACGCGCACACCGCCGCCGATTTGCACGTCCGCCCCGTGTCTAGAACCGCGCTGGTCAGAGATCGTGGGCGCCGCGAGCAATTAATCAATACAACATGCCGCGCGGGGAGCAACGAAATTGATTTGTTGACTTCGCGCTGCTACGACAGCGCGCTGCGCGCCGCAGCAACGCTCCTGTTCGCCGCGCAAATCCAACGCTATGATTCATTTCGCTGAATTCCATGCGCGCGACGACTGTGACATTTTCGTCGAAATGAAAAATAAAAGTCACACCGCTTTCACAGAAGCCGGCAGCGCTGCCGATTTTTCCAAATGGTGCTTGGCGCATTGCCATTAAGTCACGAGAGTGCCGCATATTTTTTTGCGCGCCGGAACAGGGTAACTCCCGCAGCGACTTTCATGCGCCATTTCAAGTTACAGCACGCCGCAGCGTTTTCTCGCTGGCGTGTGCGAGGTTTCGGGTGCGGCAAAAATGCACCTTGCGAGATGCACCGGTAGAATTACGGAAGTGAGTGAAAGTGTAACGCCGCTCTCGCGTTGCGCGCAAGACATCGGCAAAAAGAAAAGCCCGGCGCTACCGGCCGGGCTGACGAATTTTGATTTCGATCAGGTCGCGCGCAGCTCGACTTTGACTTTCGAACTACTTCGCGAGCTTTGCGATCTGATGGCTGAGCCGCGACACCTTCCGGCTGGCATTGTTCCGGTGAACGATGTTGCGCTGCGCTGCGCGCATCAGCTCGGGCTCGGCGTGCGCCATCGCCTTCAGCGCCGCGTCGCGGTCGCCGCGCTTGATCGCCTCCTCGACGGTGCGCACGGCGCCACGCATCTCGGTGCGGCGCGACTTGTTGATCACGGTGCGGCGGGCAATCTTGCGTGTCGCCTTCTTGGCGGAAGTGGTATTGGCCATCGTCTCAAAATCCTTGCGGCTGTCGCCTGGTCTTGATCGCGGATAGGCGCGTCGTCTGCTCGAAGTGCGCGATCGACGCTGCCGGTGTTTCGGAACGTTCCTGCGCGTGCCGGTTGCCGGAGCCAATACGCTCGAAGACCGAGGCTACGCCCAAAGAACAGCGGCGGCGGGATTGCACCCGCCGCCATCGGCGCCCTTATAGAGGCAGGGTATTGGAGCGTCAACGCTTTCCGGCACGATGCAACTGACGAAATGGCCGTCGCAAAACACCGGTAAAGTACTGACGAGGTTGAATTTCCGCAGTCCGCCCCTATAGGGCTAGCGGCGGGGTGTTCGTGCAAGGCGAGACGGGTGGCGCATGATCCGCGGTTTTTTCCGGCTTATCGGGCTGTTGCTGCTCGTCGGCGGATTCATCTTCATGGTCTATGACGGCGCGCGCTGGGTCGCCGACCAGAACCTGCGCTTCACCCGCTTCGGCCAGTTCTGGAACGACATCCATCAGTCCAGCCAGCTGGCATTCCGCACCTGGGTCGAGGGCAACGTGCCGTGGCTCTGGAACAGCGTGATCAAGGTCATCCTCGACCAGCCGGTGTTTGCCGTGATGGGCGTGCTCGGGCTCGTGCTGCTGATCCTGTTCCGCCCGCGCAAGCCGCTGATAGGCTACTCCCGGGATTAAGCCTTCGTAATCTGCACTCCGCCGCTGTAACGGGCTGCCGCGGCCGGCGTAAACACCTATATAATGGCGACCAGTCCCGCCCGGAGAAACTCCATGCTGTTCATGCGCAAGTCCACCGCACTGCCGAGCGCAACCGAGGCGCTGCCGGGCCGTGCGCAGCCGATCCCGACCGCGACCAGCCATTTCGTCAACGGCCACAATCTGAAGCCGCCCTATCCGCAGGGCCTCGAGCAGGCGGTGTTCGCGCTCGGCTGCTTCTGGGGCGCCGAGCGCAAGTTCTGGGAACTCGGCGACGGCATCTACACGACCGCGGTCGGCTATGCCGGCGGCCACACGCCGAACCCGACCTATGAAGAGGTCTGCTCGGGACGCACCGGCCACACCGAGGTGGTGCTGGTCGTGTTCGATCCGAAGAAGATCTCCTACGATCGTCTGCTGAAGACGTTCTGGGAGAACCACGACCCGACCCAGGGCATGCGCCAGGGCAACGACATCGGCACGCAGTATCGCAGCGCGATCTACACCTTCGGCGACGCGCAGAAGAAAGCCGCCGACGCCTCGAAGGCGGCTTATCAGAAGGCGTTGTCGGCGAAGGGGCTCGGCGGCATCACCACCGAGATCGCGCCGGCCGGCGCGTTCTATTTCGCCGAGGACTATCACCAGCAGTATCTGGCCAAGAACCCGGCCGGCTATTGCGGGCTCGGCGGCACCGGCGTGTCCTGCCCGATCGGGGTTGGCGTCACGCGCCTGATCACATCTCACTGTTTTCACGCGGTTCCTCTCCCTGCCACAGGCAGGGAGAGGGCCGCCTGAAAACCCTTTATTAACCATAACCGGTGCAAGACTTAGGCTGTCTCTACTTGGGGATGGTTTGGGTGCGCGCGTCATTCCTGCCGATCATTGCCGCTACTGCTGCGCTCGCCTTGTCGGGCTGCATGCAGACGACCTATCCGGCTGCGGTCGCGCAGAGGTCCGATCTCGACGCCATGGCTTACGGTCCACCGGCCACTGCGCCGGTCGTGGTCGCCGACAACAGCGGCGGCGGCGCGATCGCCGCGCTCCGCAAGACCATGGCCTCCTCGCCGCGAACCTATGTCGCGCAAGTGCCGGTGCCCGCGCCCGCGGTCTATACCGCGCCGATGCCCGGCCCGATGGTCGTGCCCAGCCGGTCGCCTATGACAGCGCCTATCATCTCGATGCCGGCGACAAGCTGCGCGTCGTGGTCTACGGCCAGGAAGGCCTCACCAACACCTATGCGATCGACGCCGCCGGCTCGATCACCATGCCCCTGATCGGCGCGGTGCCCGCGCGCGGCCGCACGCCGGCGGGGCTCGCCGCCGAGATCACCGCAAAACTGCGCAACGGCTACATCAGGGATCCCTCGGTCGCGGTCGAGATCGAATCCTACCGGCCGTTCTTCATCCTCGGCGAGGTGCAGGCGCCCGGCCAGTATCCCTACGTGCCCAACATGACGGTGGAGAGCGCGGTCGCGATCGCCGGCGGATTCACCCCGCGCGCCAAGCGCAACATGGTCACGGTCACGCACACCGATGCCGGCGGTTCGGGGCGCTATGTGGTGCCGCTCGGGACGTCGCTCAGCCCGGGCGACACGGTGTTTGTCGGCGAACGCTGGTTCTGACGCATCTCAACTCTCAACTCGTCATTCCGGGCTGCGACGCGCAGCATCGCAGCCCGGAATCGAACTCCTGCGAGGATGATTCCGGGTTCGCGCTGGGGCACGCCCCGGATGACGAAATGGAGAGAGCGCTTTCGCGCGTCACTGCCACATCCAGTTCTTGCCGTAGTCTTCCTTCCAGCCCGCAAGCCTGCCGTTGCGGAATTGCAGGAACAGCCGGTCGTGATGATTGATCAGCCCGCTGCCGCCGAGATTGCGGAGCGCGAGATAGATTTCATCGCCGGGCGGTCCGGAGACATATTGCAGCGGCTGCTTCAGTGCCGCCGACGACCTGCTCGACATCCATGCCGAACACCAGCGGGCGGATGGTTCGACATCCTCGCGTAGAAGGGCGGCCGTCCGTCCAGCGTCGTGCCTTGCGCGCGCGCCTCTCCGACCGGGAGAGCAACACTGGCGAGCAGCAGCGCGGATGCAGCGAGATGTTTGATCATCATGCGAACCTCTATGCCGCCTTGGCCTTCGGCAAGTCCATCGAGGAATGGCAGCACCGCGTCGATGAAAGCCTGCGGCTGGTCGATATTGACGGCGTGGCCGGCGGCGGGGATCACCACCTTCTTTGCGCCGGGAATTTTCGCGGCCATGTAGTCGGACGCGGCGAGGAACGGTGTGTCGTCGGCGCCGACCACGACCAGCGACGGCACCTTGATCTCGGGCAGCACCTCGATCACCCGCGCATCGCGCTGGGTCAGCATGCCGCGCGCGGCACGCGCCAGCCCAGTGGCGTCGCGATGGCTGGCTGTCGAGCGCTCGCGGGTCGCCGATTTCAGAACCGCAAGGCCTTCGCGGTCGTAGCGATCGGCGGTATCGAGCGCGCGCTTGTTCCAGACCTCGCGCGCGTCGTCCTTCTTGAAGCCGGGACCGGTGTCGATGATCAGGAGCGCCGAGACCCGCTCGGGATGGGCGCGGTAGAACGCCAGCGACATGTAGCCGCCGAGCGACAGCCCGCCGACGATGGCGCTGTTAGCGCCGACCGTATCCAGCAGTGCCGCGATGTCGCCGACGGTGGCCGCCTCGCTATAGGCTTTGGGATCGTCGGGATAATCCGACTGGCCGTGGCCGCGCATGTCCCACAATACGAGCTTGTGATGGCGCGACAGCGCCTCGACCTGGCCCTTCCACATGCCTGATGTCGATGAATAGCCGTGGGTCAGGATCAGCGGCGGCCCGTCGCCGTGCACCTCGTAATGAATCTTGACCCCGTCGCGATCGATTTTCGGCATGGCGTGCTTCCCTGTTGCTGTCGCATTGATTGTAGCGCGATCCGTTTGAGGGTGTGAACCCGGTCAGGCGCGTTGCAGCGATCACCAATGCGCGCATTCCGCAGAGCGGATTTAAGTCAGGAGCCTTGCCGCAACGCACACAAGGCGCAAATCGGAAAGTTATTCTCTTCGACCAATTCCAAATTGGATTGCTTCTCAACCGCAACGCGATCATTCTGCGCCGCAACTGGCCGCTTACCCGGTGGGCGACCAGCTACCCAACCCACGTGAGTTGCCGTCGTAAGCGGCACGTACACCGGCAGGGGAAGAAGCAAAATGGCTACTCTGAATATCAACGGACAGACCAAGTCCGTCGATGCGGCGGGTGACAGCCCGCTGCTCTGGGCCATCCGCGAGCAATTGCAGATGACCGGAACCAAATTCGGATGCGGCGCGGGCCTGTGCGGCGCCTGCACCGTCCACGTCAACGGCGAAGCGGTGCGGTCCTGCCAGACCTCGATCAGCGACGTCGCCGGCAAGAAGATCACCACCATCGAAGGCCTCAGCGCCAAGGGCGATCATCCCTTGCAGAAGGCGTGGGTTGCCGAGCAGGTTCCGCAATGCGGCTACTGCCAGTCCGGCCAGATCATGCAGGCGGCGAGCCTGCTGTCGAAGAATACCAACCCACCAAGGAAGAGATCGTCGCGCATATGGACGGCAATCTCTGCCGCTGCATGACCTATTCGCGGATCACCAAGGCGATCATGCGCGCCGCATCTGAAATGCGTACGGCCTCGGTCGCCGGCGAGCGGAGGGCCACATGAATAGCCACGTGAAAATGTCAGACGTCCACACCACCGACCTGTCCCGCCGCTCGTTCCTGGTCGGCACCGCGGCTGCAGGCCTCGCACTCGGCTATTCCGGCGTTGCCGGCATCGACAGCGCGCTCGCCGCAGCACCCGCCAATTTCGATCCGAGCGTCTGGTACTCGATCGCCCCCGACGGTCTCGTCACCGTGACCTGCGGCAAGGCCGACATGGGCCAGCACATCGCCTCCACCATGGCGCAGATCGTCTGCGAAGAACTCGGCGCGAACTGGAAGGACATGCGGGTGCAGCTCGCATCCAACGATCCGAAGTTCAACGACCCGGTGCTGGGCGCGCAGATCACCGGCGGCAGCTGGTCGACCATGATGAACTTCGATGCGATGAGCCGCGCGGGCGCCGCGGGGCGGATCGCGTTGACGGAAGCAGCCAGCGCTTCGATGGGCGTGCCGGCGAGCCAGCTCGTGGTGCGCGACGGCGTCATCATCAGATCCGAAGTCGAAGAAGTCGATGAGCTTTGCCGACATCGTCAAGGGCGGCAAGGCAACCAAGACGTTTACGCCGGACGAGCTCAAGGCGATCAAGCTGAAGACCGCGGATCAATACACCATGATCGGCGTCTCGGTGCCGCAGCTCGACATCCCCTCCAAGACCAACGGCACGGCGAAATACGGCATCGACGTGATGCTGCCGGGCATGGCCTATGGCGCGGTCGTGACCCCGCCGGTGCGCTACGGCGCCACGGTGAAATCGGTCGACGACTGTGACGCAAAGAAGGTGAAAGGCTTCATCAAGGCCGTCACCCTCGACGACAAGACCGCAACCACCACCGGCTGGGTGGTCGCGGTCGCCGACACCTATGCCAACGCCAAGAAGGCGGCGGGCGCGCTCAAGATCGCCTATGACGGCGGTCCGAACGCGAAACTGTCCAGCGAGTCGCTGTTTGCGGAAGCGAAGCGCCTGCAAGGGCTCGACGATTCCGGCCAGTTCTTCGTCAAGGACGGCGACACCAAGGCGGCGCTCGGCACTGCGGCCAAGGTGATGGAGGCGGAGTACACCACCAACATCAACATCCACGCGCCGATGGAGCCGATGAACGCCACCGCGGAGTTCAAGGGCGACATCCTGCACATCTATTCCGGCAACCAGTTCGCGACGCGCTCTGGTGCGATCGCGGCGGGCGCCGCCGGGATCGATCCGAAGTTCGTGGTGATGCACCAGATGTGGCTGGGCGGCGGCTTCGGCCGGCGTCTCGATGCCGACATGATGGTGCCGGCGGTGCAGGCGGCGAAAGCCGTCAGGCAAGACCGGTCAAGGTGATCTACTCGCGCGAGAACGACATGACGATGGATTTCTCGCGGCCGCTCACCTATCAAAAAGTAAAGGCGGGCCTCGACGCGGACGGCCGGCTGATCGCGCTCAATCACGACGTGGTCTCGGCCTGGCCGACGCAGCGTTGGGGCATTCCCGACTTCCTGTCGCCCTCGGTCGACAAGAAGGGCCCGCTCGACGCCTTCACGGTCAACGGCGCGGACTTCTTCTACACCGTGCCGAACCACAATGTGCGCGCCATCAAGAACGAGATGGCGCACAACGCCACCCCGTCGGGACAGTTGCGGTCGGTTGCACCGGGCTGGACCTTCTGGGCCATCGAAAGCATGGTCGACGAGCTTGCGCATGCGTCCGGCAAGGACCCCGCGCAATACCGCATCGCCATGCTCGACGGCAAAGGCGCCAATGCCGGCGGCGCGCAGCGGCTGCGCAACACGCTGCTGGCGGCGATGGGCATGGCCGGCTACGGCACCAAGCAACTGCCGAAAGGTGAAGGCATGGGCGTGGCCTGCGTGTCGTCGCAGGAGCGCGCGACCGCGAGCTGGACGGCCTGCGTCGCCCATGTCGCGGTGGCCTCGAACGGCGAGGTGAAGGTGAAGAAGCTCACGGTTGCCACCGACGTCGGCACGCAGGTGCATCCCGACAACATCCGCGCCCAGGTCGAGGGTGCGGCGCTGTGGGGCATGTCGCTGGCGCTGTTCGAGAAGGCGACCTTGAAGGACGGCGGTATCGAGCAGACCAACTTCGATACCTACACGCCCTTGCGCATGAGCCAGATGCCGGAAGTCGCGGTCAGCGTCATCGCCAATGGCGAGAAGGCGACGGGCGTCGGCGAGCCGGCTGTGACGGTGGTCGCGCCCGCAATCGGCAACGCGGTGTTCAATGCGGTGCGGCGCCCGCGTGCGCTCGCTGCCGATCACGGCGGATGCAGTGAAGGCGGCGATGAAGGCGTAAGTCGCGGCTCACGCACTATCGACAACGATCCGCCGGAGATTTCTCCGGCGGATTTTTTTGTGCCGAGGTTCTGTCGCCGCGAAAAGCTAAAATTTTAGCGATTGCAATTTTACCGACCGCGCTCAATCGCAATTGATCACATCCGTTAAGCCGCGTGGAACGCCTTGTCGGTTAGATACGGCAAACCAATTCTGACCGTGAGCGCAGAAAGTCATGACCGCCCTGGCCCAACAAGCCCCCGCCGCCCCCCAAGCCCCTGCCAAACGCCGCCTGCTGCTGGCGTCCGACCGCAGCGACCAGAGCAGCGAGCTCGCCAACATCCTGAGCCGCGTCGGCGACGTCGAGACCATCGCCACCTCGGATATTCCGGCCTCTCCACGCGAGGAAATCTCCGGCATCGTGGTCGACATCAACCTGCGCTCGCCCGAAAGCGTGCAGCTGGTGCGCAACCGGCTGCGCGCGGATGCCTACAGCTCGATGCCGCGGCTGTTCGTGCTGGCCGAAGCGCTGCACCACGCCTCGATGCAGGCCTGGGCGCTCGGCGCCACCGACACCATCGCGCGGCCGCTCGAGCCCGGCGCGGTCCTGCAGCGCATTCGTGCCGCGTTTCCCGACACCGTCGGTTATGACGCCAGCGCGCGCGGCAAGGCGCTGAACCGCGGCGTCGAAGCCGCCCATGAGGTGATCACGAAGATCTTCCGGCGCTTGCCGGCCGGCGAGCCCTTGAAGCCGGAAGACATCGCGCAGGCCGAGACGAAGATCCTGAAGGCGATCAAGCATTCCTCTTTGAGGGAATGGTTGACCGCGGTCGGCTGTCATCATGAAACGACATTTCGCCACTGCCTGTTCGTGACCGGCTTTGCGGTGGCGTTCGCCCAGCATCTCGGCATGCGCGAGGACGACCAGCGCCGCCTGACCCGCGCCGCGCTGCTGCATGACGTCGGCAAGGCCTTCGTGCCGGTCGCGATCCTGGACAAGCAGGGCAAGCTCACCGAGGAGGAAGTCGCCGAGGTCCGCTCGCATCCGCGCCGCGGCTATGACGCGCTGAAGGCGCAAGGCGGCTTCCCGCCGGAAATGCTCGACGTGGTGCTGCATCATCACGAGCTGCTCGACGGCAGCGGCTATCCCGAGGGCTCTCGCCGGCTCGGAGATTTCCGACATCGTGCGGCTCACCACCATCGTCGACATCTATGCGGCGCTGGTGGAGAAGCGCGCCTATCGCATGCCGTTCACCCACGCCAAAGCCTTCTCGATCATGGAAGGCATGGGCGGCAAGCTCGACCAGCAATTGCTGCAGGCGTTCCGCCCCGTCGCGTTCGGGTGTTATTGATTTGCGAGAATGTAGGGTGGGTTAGCGAAGCGTAACCCACCGCTTTTCTTTCCACTTTGACATGGTGGGTTACGCCTTGCGCCGTCGCGCGTTGAGCCACAGTGGATGTGGTCCGGCTAACCCACCCTACGATGCCTACTTCGGTGTAACTGGCTCCAACCCCGCAAATGGCGGTGCGGCGTAGACCACATTGCCGCCGACCATCGTGAGCAGCGAGCGGATCTTGCCGACCTCCTTGACCGGCGCGCTCAAATAATCCGCTGACAGCACCGCGAGATCGGCATATTTGCCGACTTCAAGCGTGCCACGCTTGTCGTCGTCATTGGCCGCATACGCCGTATTGCGGGTGTACATTTCCAGCGCCTGGCGCCGGCTTGGCGCCTCCGCGTCGTCGCGGGTCTTGGTGCCGCCGATCGTGGTGCCGTCGAGATACCATTGCAGCGCGACAAAGGGATTGTAGGACGACACGCGATGCGCGTCGGTGCCGCCGGTCACGGTGAGACCGAGCTTCATCGCGGTGACGATACGCGGCATTTGTTTCGCGGCGTCGGCGCCGACCTCCTTCTGCAGCCGCTCGCCGCCGAAATAGAGCCCGTCCTGCACGCCCCAGATCAGGCCGAGCGCCTGCATCCGCTTCAGGCTGTCCTCGGACACGTTATAGAGATGCAGCACGCTCCAGCGCAGATTGCGGATGGAATAATCCTTGTTGATGTCCTCGACCACGTCGAGCAAATCGTGGACGGTACGATCCGGATTCCAGTGCAGCTGAATGCTGTAACCTTTCGACGCGGCCCAACGCAGCAATTCGGCGAGCTTCGCCTTGCCGTCCGCCGTGATGTCGCCATCGGTCCAGTCGGCCCAGATCAGGATTTCGCCGGGACCGTTGAAGTGCAACATGTCGTCGCCGAATCCCTGCGGCAGAAGCTGCGTCAGGTTCTGCTGGTCGGCGAACTCGCTGCCGGGCTTCGGTGAGCACAGATGATAGGCGACGCGCACACTGAGTTGCCGGTCATGCCAGAGCTTGAACACCGCCCGGTAGCTCGACGGATACATGCTGACGCCGCCGCCGTCATTGATCCCGGTGATGCCGAGTGAATTCATCTCGCGAAAGAACTTTTTGGAGCCCTCGACCTGCTGCGCCATGGTGGGTTTCGGCAGATGATCGAAGATTTTTCCGAGCGCCGCGCCGCCGGCGACGATGATGCCGGTCGGTTTGCCGTCGCCGTCGAGTTCGACCTTGCTGCTCGGGATGACGTCGGCATCGCCGCGGATGTTGAGTTCGGCCATCGCCTTCGGCGTCAGCAACAGCCAGTCATAGAGATGCTGGATGTAGACGGGATGATCGCCGGCGATCTCAGCCACCTCCTGCGGCGTCGGGCGGCGCTTCTCGGCAAACTGCTCCTCGGTCCAGCCGCCGGCGACGATGATCCAGGAGCCGGGCGCTTGCGCGGTCGCGGCGTCGCGGATTTTGGCCAACGCCGCTTTCAGCGAGGGCACGCCGATCCAGTTCACCTCGGTGCCGAAGGTGAGCGCGGCGCGGATGCCATGGATGTGGCCGTCGGTCAGGCCGGGGATCACGGTGCGGCCGCCGAGATCGATTTGCCTCGCGCCCTTGTCGGCGAGCTTCTTCATCTCGGCGGAGGTGCCGGTCGCGAGCACGCGGCCGGCGCGAAGCGCGATCGCCTCGCGGACCGAGAAATCCTTGTCCACCGTGACGATCTTGCCGTTGTAGAGCACGGTGTCGGCGGTCTCGGCAGAGGCGGGCGAAGCGAGCAAGAGGCTTGCGAGTATCGGCAAGAGGGTGGGACGCATTGTCAGTGTCCTTCGTGTTTCATCGATCTTTCATTCGTCATTGCGAGGAGCGTCAGCGACGAAGCAATCCAGACTATTTGTGTGGCGACATTCTGGATTGCTTCGCTTCGCTCGCAATGACGAGCTCCGTCACGTCAACATCTTCCGTAGCTCGGCCTTGGCGACCTTCTCCAGGGTCGAGCGCGGCATCTCGTCGACGAACCGGATTTCGCGCGGCACCTTGAAATCCGCAAGTCCCCTGCAGCAGGCGGCCATGATCGTGTCGTGCAAATCGTTCGGCAGTGCGGCGACGCCGGCCTGCGGAATGATGAAGGCGACCGGCACCTCGTCCAGCATCGGATGCGGCTTGCCGACCACGGCGGTCTCGCGCACACCGGGCACCACGGCAATCACCTGCTCGATCTCGGAGGCCGCGACATTCTCGGCGCCGACCTTCAGCATGTCCTTGGCGCGGTCGGAGAATTTGAGATAACCGCGCTCGAGCAAGGTGACGCGGTCGCCGGTCAGGAAATAGCCGTGCGCGTCAAAGCTTTCGCGCGTGGCCTTTTCGTTGTGCAGATATTCTGAGAACAGCGACAAGCCAGGCACGCCCTTGATGGAGAGATTGCCGGTGCCGCCGATCTGCGTCGGCTGCCCGTCATCGTCGGTGATGCGGACGGCATATTCCGCCGCCGCGCGGCCGATCGACATCGGCGTGTTGGGCTGGTCGACCTCGCCGATGATGCCATGGGTGATGGTTTCGGTCATGCCCCACCAGCCGATGATCTTGACGCCGAAGACCGCAAAGGGCGGCGGATCGTTCACCGCGGTGCCCCACAGCCGGAATTTGTGATGCTTCGGAATCTCGTGCTCGAGCAGTGCCTTCATGCAGAAAGGGATCGTCGAGGTCCATGTGCAGCCGTGCTCCAGCGCGACCGGCCAGAACCGGCTGGCCGAAAAGCGCGGCTGGATCACGCAAGATCCCCCGACCCAGAGGCTCGCCAGCATCGAATAGGCCAGCGCGTTGGTGTGAAACAGCGGCAGATAGGTCTGGTGCACGTCGCGTTCGTGCAGGTCCTGATGCGCGGCATTGATCTTGGCGCCCCACAGCGCGTTGGCATGAGTCCACAGCACGGCCTTCGGCCGCGACGTGGTGCCGGAAGTGTATTGCACACTGCAAGGCGCGAGCGGGTCGGTGGGACGTTGCGGGCGGTTCGCGCTGTCGGCGAACAGGGCTTCAAAACTGTCGCCGCGGGCGACGCTTGCAGGCACGCCGGCATCATGCGCGATCACGGCGATCCAGCGGAGATCCTTGCAATTGGCCGCGACAAGCTCGGCGTAGGCCGGTTGCGTGATCGCGGCGATCGCGCCGCAATGGCCGGCGAAATACTCGATCTCCGCAGCGGCCGAGCGCGTGTTGGTGGTGACCGCGATCGCGCCGATCTCGACACAGGCGAACCAGGCGAGCAGCGCCTCGATGCAATTGTCGAGATGGATCAGGACGTAGTCGCCCTGCCGGATGCCGCGCTTGGAGAGGCCCGCGGCCAGCGCGCCGACGCGGTCATGAAATTCGCCGTAGCTCCATTTACGCGCGGGCGCATCGAACGGCGCCCAGATCAGGAAGGGATGGTCGCGGCGAACCTCGGCGCGCATGGCAAGCAGCCAAGGCACGTCGAGCCCGGCGAAGGGTCCGACCACGCCCGGCGCCTGCGATAGCCTCATGAGGTCCTCCTGCGCGGCCTGTTTGGATGCCGGCCGCTTTCTTGTTCGGCCCTTTTTGCCATCTCACGCGGCTCGGGGCAAATCCGCCGTGCTCGTCATTGCGAGGAGCGGAGCGACGAAGCAATCCATATTGCCGCAAGCGGAGGCATGGATTGCTTCGCTTCGCTCGCAATGACGAGTTGCTATTTCTCGTACGACGAAATCTCGATCAGGCTGCCGTCGGGATCCCGGCAATAGACCGACAGGATGGTGCCGCGCGCGCCCTGCTTCTTGCTCGGGCCGTCCTCGATCGCGACGCCATTGGCCTTGAGATGCGCGACCACCTCGTCCGGCGTGCTCGAGGTGAGGAAGCAGAGATCGTCGCTGCCGGCGGCTTCATGATCGGCGGTGAACCATTCGACCTTGTCGGCGTTCTTCGGCCGGACATTGATCTTCTGGTTCCCGAATACCAGCGAGGTCCGTTTGGTCCTACCCGCGCCGGGATCGAACACCCTGATCTCCATGCCGAGGATTTTCGCGTACCATTCGGCGGAGCGCGCGACGTCGTTGACGTTGATCACGAGATGGTCGAGCGCGTTGACCCTGACTGGCATGGCCTCATCCTTTCGTCGCAGCGGCTCTGCACGTGCATCTCTTGCGTGCCGCGGCTAGCTTGGTACAACGCGCCGCGCCTCAACATCAAGAACAAGCAAGAACAGGAGATATTTCGATGATTTCACGCCGCGCCGCATTGGGGTTGGTTGCCACCTCTGTTCCAGCCCTGCTGTTGTCGCGCGGCGCCAGCGCCGCCGACTATCCGACGCACCCGATCCGCTTCCTGGTCGGCTATCCGCCCGGAGGGGCCACCGACATCATCGCGCGCCTGATCGGCCAGAGGTTGTCGGAAAAGCTCGGCCAGCAATTCGTGGTCGAGAACAAGCCGGGCGCCGGCAACAATATCGCGACCGAAGCCGCGGTGAATGCCGAGCCGGACGGCTACACCGTGCTGCTGGTCAATCCCGCCAATTTCATCAACACCTCGCTCTACGCCAACCTCAAGTTCAACTTCGTCACCGACATTGCGCCGGTCGCCTGCTTCAACCGCGTGCCGAACGTGATGACGGTCAACAAGGACGTGCCGGCGAAGAACGTCGCCGAGTTCATCGCCTATGCCAAGGCCAACCCCGGCAAGATCAACATGGCCTCGTCCGGCAACGGCACATCGGTGCATCTGTCCGGCGAGATGTTCATGGCCATGACCGGCGTGAAGATGCAGCACGTGCCCTATCGGGGTGCTGCGCCCGCGATCACCGACCTGCTCGGCGGCCAGGTGCAGGTGATCTTCGACAACATGCCCTCGATCATCCAGCACATCCGCGGCGGCGCGGTGCGCGCGCTCGGCGTCACCACGACGCAGCGCTCGCCGCAGCTTCCCGACGTGCAGGCGATCGCCGAAACCGTGCCCGGCTATGAGGCGAGCGCGCTGTTCGGCATGGGCGCGCCGGCCAAAACGCCGAAGGAGATCATCGGCAAGCTCAACAGCGAGATCAACGCGATCCTGGCCGAGCCCGACATGACCCAGCGGCTGGTGGAACTCGGCGGCGCGCCGACGATCCAGACCCCGGAGGCGTTCGGCGACCAGATCAAGGCCGAGACCGACAAGTGGAAGAAGGTCGTCGATTTCGCCGGGATCAAGGTCGAGTGACATTTTAGCGCAGGTGAACTCCTGAACCCCGTGGCGCGTTGTTTCGTCTCATGCACAACAACGCGCCCCTTAGGGTGCAAATGGAGATCACGATGCGTAAATTCCTGTTTGCAATGTTAGCCTTGAGCGCGGCCGGTGTGGCCACGCTCGCAACCTCGGCGCCCGCCGCCGCCTATGACTATCCCTGGTGCGTGCAGGGCAGGGGCGTCGGGATTCCCGGCGACTGCTCCTACCAGACCTATGCCCAGTGCGAGGCGTCGGCCTCCGGCCGCGGCCTCTATTGCAACAGCAATCCGCGCGCTGCGCTGAACCGGATGCCGCAGCGCCGCGCACCGCGCGGCTATTACGACTACTGACAATTTCGCCGGACCTGTCCCCGACAGGTCCGGCATTTTCGAGCCGGATGGGCTTGACAGTTTTCTGCATGCGCCTACACTAAACCTTATGGTTAAGTATCAGGACGCGATCCTCGACCGCACCTTTGCTGCCCTGGCGGACCCGACGCGCCGCGCGCTGCTGGCGCGCCTGCAAGCGCGCGACACGCTCTCGATCAGCGAGCTCGCGCAGCCCTTCGACATGTCGTTGCCCGCGGTCATGAAGCATCTCGACGTGCTCACCGATGCCGGCCTGATCGCGCGCGAGAAGACCGGCCGCGTGGTGGCTTGCCGCCTGACCGCGAAACCGATGGAGCAGGCGATGGAATGGCTCAATCGCTACGCGCGCTTCTGGTCCGACAATCTCGATCGCCTTGCCGCCTTTGTAGAGGAGGATACCTCATGGCCCAATCATCAGCCGCAACCAGCCTCGCCGCGCGCCCCGGCCTCACGCTCACGCGCCGGCTCCACGCCCGGCCGGAAAAAGTCTACGCCGCCTGGGCCGACCCGCTGAACCTGGTGCAATGGTTTGCGCAGACGCAGGCGAAACCCGGCTCGCTCGAGGCCGATCTCGACGTTCGCGTCGGCGGCCGCTACCGCATCAGCTGGTCCGACGCGAAGGGCGAGCATTTCGAGGTCGGCGGCGTCTATCGCGAGGTGGTGCCGAACCAGCGGCTGCAGTTCACCTGGGCCTGGCATTCGACGCCGGAGCGGGAGTCGCTGGTGACGGTGCAGCTGAAGCCCGATGACGCCGGCACGCTGTTGATCTTCGATCACGAGCAGTTTGCCGATGAGACCGCCCGCGACAATCACAAGCGCGGCTGGAGCACATTCTTCGACGGGCTGGAAAAATTCGTCGCCGAATAAAGAGGAGACATCACATGCAACCGCACAAGATCGTATCCCGCGAGGCGTGGATCGAGGCGCGCAAGGCGCTGATGGCGCGCGAGAAGGAGTTGACGCAGGCCCGTGACGCCGTGAGCGAGCAGCGCCGAAATTTGCCCTGGGTCAAGGTCGACAAGGATTACGTGTTCGATGGGCCGCACGGCAACCTCTCGCTCGCCGACCTGTTCAAGGGCCGGCCGCAGCTCGTGGTGCAGCACGTGATGTTCGCGCCGGAATGGGACGCGGCCTGCAAAAGCTGCTCGTTCTGGGTCGACGGCTTCGAGCGCATGGTGCCGCATCTCGCGGCGCGCGACACCACCATGGTCGCGGTCTCGCGCGCGCCCGTTGCCAAGCTCGAAGCATTCAAGAAACGGATGGGCTGGACCTTCGACTGGGTCTCGTCCGGCGACAATGAGTTCAACGGCGATTACGGCGTGACGTTCACCAAGCGGCAGATCGAGGCGGGGAAGCCGCTCTACAATTTCGGCACCACGCCGTTCTACGGCGAGGAGCTGCCCGGCATCAGCGTGTTCTATCGCGACGATGATGGCGCGGTGTTCCACACCTATTCGACCTTCGCCCGCGGCCTCGACATGATGAACGCGGCCTACCACTATCTCGACCTGACGCCGCTCGGCCGGCACGAGGACGGCTTGCCCTATCCGATGGACTGGGTGCGCCTGCGTGATCAGTATCAGCCGGATGCTGCGAAGGCGGCGTGTTGTCATAGCTGATCTGAACTCAAGCGAAGGCTGCCGCTTTAATCCCTCCCCACACTCGCTCCGGCTGCGCAAGTCGCTGCCGAGCTCGCGGGCGAGGGATAAGCGCTACCGCTTCGCACTCGCGACCGGCTCGGTCGCGGTGCAGGTGATCAGCAGCGTCCAGGCCCGCGCCGCATCGGCGATATCGGAGGTCTTGAGCTCGGCGCCGGGCGCGGCGGTCTCATAGGCGACGACGCTGTTGTCGAGGAAATCCCGGATCGCGCCGGTCTTGATCGCGAAGTTGATATTCTCGGGAATAGCGCCGGTGACCCGGAGAACGCCGAGCGCGTTGAGTTTTTCCGACACGATGCCGACGATCCGGCCGCTGGAGTCGATCAGCGGTCCCCCGCTGTTGCCCGGCTGCACCGCGGCGCTGATCTGCAGCATGCGCGAGTCGTTCTTGATGCCGCTCAGCGAGCTGACGATGCCGGTGGTGACCGTGAAGTCGGACGTCAGCAGGCCGTGAAAGGGAAAGCCGATCGCGGTCACGCCATCGCCTGAGCGAATCGAGCGGTCGCGGATCTTTGCGAAGCTCTTGAATGTCTGCCGGACCCTGCAGCAGCGCCATGTCGTTCGCGGAATCCTTCGACACCACCGCAGCACGGCCGGCGCGCCGCCGGTCAGATTGCCCATGATGTCGCCGACGAGCCGTCGATCACATGATTGTTGGTGATGATGTGGCCGGTGGCGCTGATCACGAAGCCGGTGCCGCTAACAATTGCCGGTCCTGCCGGATTTCGCGGGTGCCGCCCGGCGCATCCTTGGCGGCGACTTGCTTCGGCGCCGTGAACTCGGTTGCAGCGATGCATCCAGGCCCTTGTCCTTGACCTGGCTGACGCAGTTGGCGAGCACCGCAATCAGCGGTCCGTCGAGTTCAGATTGAACTGCATGGTCGTGCGGCCGGAGACGGCGACCATCAGGCTCGCTTTCTGGAAGCTACGGGCGACATTCGGCGGCAGGATCGCGGTCGCCATGATGTTGTTGTTGGCGGTGGCAAACAGCTTCGCCTGTTCCTGACCGTCGAACATCACGTCGATCGGAACGGTCGCGCCTTGTTGAGACTTGAAGTTCGGACTGGCAAAGCTGAGCAGCCGGGAATTCCTGGCGTTCTGTCCAACGATCAGGCTAGATTCCACTGCCGAAGGTCGAGCTCGCCGCGCAGTGCGAGAATTCGCCGGTGGTGTCGTTGCTAAAGGCGCCGCCGGTCCATCCACCGACATTGATGGTGCCGAACGGTCCGGCGGCATGCGCGATCGAGACGACCGCGGCCTGCAACAGGCAGGAAACAAGCAACGCCTTACGCATACCCCAACCCTCCCCGGCTGAGGCGCCGCATTCTTCGTGCTGGCATGGGCTAAGGCAACCGGGAGTGCCGTGGCGGCTCTCCGTCCGCTTGCATTTGCTTTGCAGTTCGGTATACTTTGTATTGCAAAGTGAATTCGGGCGGCCGGGGGCAACAGGGCGTGCGGACCGAAGAGATGCGCGATCTCGACAAGGCGCTGGCCGATATCATCGCCATCCGCAGCCAGCTTGCGGCCGGCACCGCGTTTCGCGGCTATGGCCCGGCCACGATCGCCGCCACCTCCGGCGTCGCGCTCGTCACCGCCATCCTGCAACATGTCCTGTTGGCGGAACCGACCGCAAATCCGCTGGCCTTCCTGTTCGGTTGGGCGGCGGCCGCGACGCTCTCCGCCGCCATGATCTGGATCGAGATGCTGGCCCGCAGCCGGCGGCATCATTCGGGTCTGGCCGACGCCATGATCCATCAGGCGGTCGAGCAGTTCCTGCCCGCCGGCATCGCCGGCGTGCTGCTCGCGGTGATGCTGTGGAAATTCGCGCCGGAAACGCTGTGGCTGCTGCCGGGTCTGTGGCAGATCCTGGTCTCACTCGGCGTGTTCGCGTCGGTGCGTTCTCTGCCGCGTACGGTAGCTTTCGCCGGCGCGTGGTATTTCATCGCGGGCTTTGTCGTGCTCGTGATCGCAAGCCATAGCCACGCGCTGTCGCCCTGGACCATGGGCCTGCCGTTCGTGATCGGGCAGCTGTTGATGGCGACCATCATCCATTTTGCGTCCGGAGAGAGCGATGCCGAAGAGTGAAACGAGTGCGCCGTTCTCCTATGACGGGCTCGACCGCGTGATCCACGAGAAGGCGCGGCTCGGACTGTTGACCTCGCTGATGGCGCATCCGAAGGGGCTCGCTTTTGCCGACCTCAAGCAGCTCTGCGGCCTGACCGACGGCAATCTCTCGAGGCATCTGCAGGTGCTGCAGGAAGCGGGCCTCGTCGAGGTCACCAAGGGCTATGAAGGCAACCGGCCGCACACCTCCTGCCGCCTCACCCGGACCGGCCGCCGCCGCTTCCTCGATTATCTCGCCGTGCTGGAGCGCCTGGTGCGCGACGCCGCCAAGGCCGCCGGCAAAGAAGGCGCGCCGCTCGCGCGCCTCGGCATGCTGGCGACCTGACCCTGTTTTTTTACATCGGAGCTTTGTAATGCAAAGTCCTCTCGCGCCCAAACCGACGCTTGGCGACAGGCTGCATGTCGGCATCATCATGGACGGCAACGGTCGCTGGGCGACGCGGCGCGGGTTGTCGCGCCTGCGCGGCCATGAGGCCGGCGTGGAGGCGATACGCCGCACGGTCGAGGCCGCTCCCGACCAGGGAGTCGGCACGCTGACGCTCTATGCGTTCTCGACCGACAATTGGCGGCGGCCGAAAACGGAAGTCTCGGGCCTGATGGCGCTGTTGCGCTTTTATCTCGCCAACGAGGTCCAGAGCCTGGTCAGGAACGGCGTGCGGCTCTCGGTGATCGGCCGCCGCGATCGTCTGCCCGAGGGCATTGCCGACGCGATCGCGCGCGCGGAAGAGGCGACCTCGCGCGGGGACGCCCTGCATCTGCGCATCGCGGTCGATTATTCCTCGCGCGACGCCATTCTCAATGCCGCAGCGAGACTCGCCGGCATCACCGCGCCCACGCGCGATTTGTTCTCGCAACTCGTCACCGGTGAAGCCGGCTTGCGCGATGTCGACCTGATCATCCGTACCAGCGGCGAGAAGCGGCTGTCCGACTTTCTGCTGTGGGAAGGCGCCTACGCCGAGCTGCACTTCACCGAGCGGATGTGGCCGGAGTTCGGAGCCGATGACCTGGCCGACGCACTCGCCGCCTTCCATCGCCGCGAACGGCGGTTCGGCGGGCTGGCGTCGTTACCGATGGAGCCCGCGCCGAGCCTTTAGCTCTTTGTTGGCGCATGATCTTTTCGGAAAACCGCTTCACACTTTTCCGGATCATGCGCGATCGCCGCCTTCCCGCGGAATCGGGAATCATCTAGGGATGCGCGCATGGTCACACCAATCATGCGCCGATAAATCGCCGGGAGCGGCGCGCCGCCGCCAAACCATTCGGCATGACCGCGGCGGTGCCGCGCACGCCCGCCGCCTTCTTCGAGGCGGGGCTTCGCCTGCTCAAGGCAGGCCAGATGGCGGAGGCCGAGCAATGCGGCCGCCAGGCGCTGGCGCTCAATTCCGGCCATGCCAACTCCCTGCATCTGATGGGCCTGCTCTGCGCCGCCGCCAAACAGTTTGACCTCGCCATCGAATGGTTCGCGCAGGCGATCCGGCAGAACCCGAACGTTTCGGACTATTTCTCGAATCTGGCCGCGGCACTGGAGCATCGCGGCCGTCTCGACGAGGCGATCAAGTGTCTCGATCGTGCACTCACGCTCAAGCCCGATCGCGCCGAAATCTGGTACCGCATGGGCCTGCTGCTGGAAGCGCAGAACCGCAAGGAGGACGCGAGCCTCAGCTTCGATGCCGCGCTCAAGGCCGATCCGCGCCATCTCCAGGCCGCCAACGCGGCGGCGCTCGCGCATTTCAACGCCCGCAGATACGAGCGCGCGCTTGCCGGGTTTGCGGCGTCGCTTGCGATCGATCCCGCGCAAGCCGGCGCGTTGCATCTGTTGGGCATTTGCCAGTTGCGGCTCAAGCGCCTCGATGAGGCGCATGAGAATTGCTCGAGGGCGCTCGCGCTGACGCCCGACGATCCCGAAGTCACCTGCAATCTCGGGCTGATCCTGCACAAACGCGGTTTGTACGAGGAGGCGATCGCCCAGTTCGATGCCGCGCTCGCCCTCAATCCGCGCCTGGCGCTGGTGCATTGTCTGCGCGCCGGCACGCTTGCCGAATTGCGCCGCTTCGAGGAGGCCCTTGCGGACTACGACAAGGCGCTTGCGATCGATCCGGAATTGCCGGACGCGCACTGGAACGGCGCCCTTGTGCGGCTCCTGCTCGGCGATTTCGAGAGAGGCTGGACCGGGCGGCAATGGGGCCGCAAATGCGACGGTCTGCGCTTCGTCGACCGGCAGTTTGCGCAGCCGCTGTGGCGTGGCGAGACTGACATCGCGGGCAAGACCATCCTGCTGCACAGCGACGAGGGGCTCGGCGACAGCATCCAGTTCGCGCGCTATGCCACGCTGGTGGCGCGGCTCGGCGCGCGCGTCATTCTCGAAGTGCAGGATGCCGTGCATCCGCTGCTGTCCGATATCGAAGGCGTTGCGCTGTGCCTGCCGAAGACCGGCGTGACCTTGCCCGACTTCGACTTGCAATGTCCGATGTCGGATTTGCCGCTCGCCTTTGCCACGCGGCTCGATACGATTCCCTCCGCGCCATCCTATCTTTCGCCGCAGCCGGCGCGGTTGCGGGAATGGCAGGCGCGGCTCGGCGCGCATGACAGGCTGCGCGTCGGTTTGGTCTGGTCGGGCAATCCCGCCCACGACAATGACGGCAATCGCTCGGTACCGTTCGCGGCCATGACGGCGCTGCTGGACGTCGATGCGTGCTTCATCAGCCTGCAAAAGGACCCGCGGCCGGCCGATCGGGCGCTGCTGGCGGAGAGGCGCGAGATCGCCGATCCGACCTCGCACCTCACCGATTTCGTCGAGACGGCGGCGCTGATCGCCTGCCTCGACCTGGTGATCACGGTCGACACCTCGGTCGCGCATCTTGCCGGCGCCTTGGGGTGCCCGACCTGGATCCTGCTGCCTTACTCGCCCGACTTCCGCTGGCTGCTCGATCGCGACGACAGCCCCTGGTATCCGAGCGTGCGGCTGTTCCGGCAGGACGCGCGCCGCGATTATCGCAAGTGCTGGCGCGCGTGCGCGACGAACTGCGGAGACTGGGGCGTCGATGAATCGCAGGGATCGCAGGGCTGCACGAAAATCGGGCGCGGAGCCGGCGGACGATTCCGCCGACGCGTTCCACCGCATGGGGCGGCTCGCGCTCGAGAGCGGACAGCATGATGTTGCCGTCGAATGGTTCGCGCGCGCCATCGGGCAAGATCCCAGGGCCGAGTATTTGTCGAGCCTCGGCATGGCGCTGTCGCGTCAAGGGCGGCACGACGACGCGTTAAGGCCATGGACAAGGCCGTTTTGCTCAGGCCTGATGACGCCGGACTTTGGGCCAATTTCGGGATCGCGCTCGAGGAGATGCGGCGTCCGTCCGACGCGCTGCTGTGCTTCCAACGCGCGCTGCAACTCGACTCCAATCATCTCGCCGCCGCGTTCCGCAGTGCCATCCTGCTTCAGCAGTCCGGGAAGTCGCACGAAGCGCTGGTTCATTTCGACCTGTGCGACAGGCTGCGGCCGCACCATGCCACCACGATCGCCTCTCGCGCGGTCGTGTTCCGCGATCTCAAAAGGCCCGAGGATTATCTGGCCGAGGGCCGGCGCGCGTTCGCGCTCGATTCCGACAACGCTGAAATCTGCCACAATGTCGCGGACGCTTTGCTGATGCTTGGCCGCTTCGAGGAGGCGCTGGAATGGCTGGACCGGACGCTCAAGCTAAAACCCTACCGTGCGCTGTCGGTGTTGGCGCTCGACAACAAGGCGATCGCTTTCAGGCGGCTGCACCGCTTCGATGAAGCTCTCGCGCTCTATCACCACATGATGGCGATCGATCCGGCCAATGCCAAAGCCGAATTCGACCTGGCGAACACCAATTTGCTGCTGGGGAATTTTGCCGACGGCTGGCGCGAGCGCGAGGCGCGCTGGCGCACGCGGGGCCTGCCGTTCGGCTCCTACCGCGGTCCCGAACCGGTCTGGCTGGGGCAGGAGGAGGTCGCGGGCAAGGCGATCCTGCTCTGGTCCGACGAGGGACTGGGCGATGCGATCCAGTTCACGCGTTACGCGCCGATGCTGGCGCGGCGCGGCGCGCGCGTCGTGCTCGGCGTTCAGGATGCATTGTGTCCGCTGCTTGCGGGATTGCCGGATGTGTCCGATTGCGTCGCCATGTCGTCGTCGGAGCTGCCGCCGATCGACTTTCAATGCGCCATCATGAGCTTGCCGCTGGCATTCGGAACGACGCTCGACACAATTCCGCCGCCGATTGCCTTGTCGCCGCCAGCTGATCTCATCAGCGCGTGGGACAGGCGCCTTGGCCGGCATGACAGGCTCCGGGTCGGCCTCGTCTGGTCGGGCCTTTCCACCCATGTCAACGACCAGAACCGGTCGATACCGCTGAAGTGTTTCTCCGATATTCTGGATATCGATGCCGACTTCGTGAGCCTGCAGCGAGACCCGCGCGCGGACGATAAAGCGGTGTTGCTCCAGCGAACCGGAATCGTCGACCGCACCTCGGAGCTCACCGACTTCGCCGAGACGGCGGCGCTGATCGCCTGCCTCGATCTGGTCATCACGGTCGACACCTCGGTCGCGCATCTCGCCGGCACGATGGGATGCCCGACCTGGATCCTGCTGCCCCATACGCCCGACTACCGTTGGCTGCTCGATCGCGACGACAGCCCCTGGTATCCGAGCATGCGCCTGTTCCGGCAAAGCGCGGCCTGCGACTATGCCGAGGTGTTGGCGCGTGTGCGTGACGAGCTGCGGAAGCGCGTCGCTGCATTTAAGCGCTAGTTCGCGCGCAGCGAGACATTGAGCTCGTGGAAGCGCCGCGTCAGCTCGGCGACGCTCTTCCACCCCGTTTTCTCGCGGGTGCGCCGCAGATGCGTGTACACCGTGGTGATGCTGAGCTGGCGGCTCTGCGCATAAGCGACCGCGGTCATGCCGCCGCTCAGCGCCTGCACCAGCTGCGCTTCCGCATTGGTCAGCCCGTGAAGCTCGCGCAACATCTGCGCCGCGGCCGCGCCCTGCTGCATGGGATCGTGCACCAGCAGCATCGCCGCCGCGTTGGGATGGCCCGCCTCCCGGCCGCGCGACAGCGGCCGCACCGAGACGGTGTAGGGCGGCCGGCCGTCCTCGCGCGGCACGGCGAAATCGGCAGCGAGATGGCCCGCGCCGGAATCGTGCGCCCGCTCGACCGCGCCCATCGCCTGCGCGAAGCGGGTGCGCAGATCGGGGCTGGCGAACTCGATGGCGTTGTGCTCGATCCGGATTTCGTTGCCGGCGGCGGCGAGCCGCCGCAGCGCCGCGTTGACATAGACGATACCGCCGTCGCGCTGCAACAGCGCGATGCCGTCGGCGAGCAGATCGAGCGCGTTCTCGTAGAGGTCTTCGCGCGAGGAGATTTCGGCGGGCAGCAGCGTTGTCATCATGGGGCTCTCTAAAAATGCGAACAGTGGGGGTGGATCAGCGCGAACAAAGCGCCGATACGATCCTGTCTGTGCTGTCGAGCGCCGCTGAAATGAAGGTGTGCGCGCGCGTTTGGCGCACGGCGAATTCACGCATCTGCCGGGTGCCTGCAAGCGCAGGGAGCCCACCCGGGCAGAACGGAATCAATTCGCCAGCCGATGTGTCGTTATCGGCACACACATAAAAATTGCCGTTCGCCATTGTCTCTCCGGAATGGCGTTGACGATCTCTAAAGATCGTCACGCGAAGCCGCCTGTTCAACCTCCATTCAGGCGACACACTCCCCCGGCATTAGTCGCGCAAAAAGCGGCGCAGGTTCAAACCCTGCGCCGCTTTTTTCAGCTTGCTCGGATTGTCGCAGCTTTTTGCGTTCATTCCGCCATGATTTCGCCCGATCCGCCGAACTCGCTCGGAAAATCCTTCAGTTTCGGCAGACCGTCACGCATCGGCAGTACCGTCTCGGAATAATTGACGTGCACGGCCGGCGAAAACGCGAGGCCCGGAAGCGTTGCGGCAAACACATCGACGAGGCCGAGCGGCGGATGGCAGGTCAACAGATGGCCGCCGCATTTGCTGCAATATTGCCGGCGGCTGAGTTTGGTCTTCTGGAACATCGCGACATGCTCGGCGCCTTCCTTGATGCGCACGCGCTCCGGCTTCCACAGGCTGAAGGCGTTGACCGGACCGCCCGACCAGGACCGGCACGAGCCGCAGTGACAATAGCCCATCGCCTCCGGCGCGCCCGACACCTCGATCTCGACGGCGCCGCAAAAACATTTTCCTGACAATTTCATCCAGAAATCCTCCATGTGAACCGGCGAGAGTGACGTCTTGCGAGGCGATCGTCTTGGACTGGCGCGACCAAGACTGCGCACGGTGCGACATAGCGTCCGTAAATGTGCGCTGGCTCACATTTGTCATCCCTTGGGAGGACGCAGGCTGTCCGTCCGCTCGCTAACACATGGATGGGAAAGGAAACGACCGAAGGGGAGGCGGATGATCTCTATTTACGGATGTCAAACGGATGACCGATTTAGCACCCCATATTGTCGAGTTCTCGACCGACGGCATTGCCGAGCGCGATCGGGTCGCGGTCTGGCGCGAGTATTACGGCCAGGTGATGATGCGCGTGGATCTCGAGCCGCCGCGCGACATGACGTTCGAGGCGCGCAATCGCTGCCTGTCGCTGCCGGGTTTGCAACTCCTCGAATCGTCGTCGTCGCCGGTAAAAGTCTCGCGCAGCGGGCGCTATCTGGCTGATGGCAATGACGACGTCGTGCTGGCGATCGCCCGCTCCGGCGCGATTCTCATCAATTCCGGCGGACGCGAGCAAGGCTTGCGCGCCGGCGAAGCCATCGTGCTGAGCGGCTGCGAGCCCGCGTCCTATCATCGCGTCAGCCACCGGCCAGTCGTTCACGGTGCGGGTGCCGCGCGCGGTGTTCGAATCCACCGTCATCAGCGTCGAAGATGCCGTGATGCGGCCGATTGCCGACCGCGGCGCGCTCAGGCTGATGGAGGATTATGCGGGCTGGCTCCTGCATGCCGGCAAGATCGATCAGCAGCTGCTCAATCTGTCGGTGCGCCACATCCAGGATCTGCTGGCGCTGGCGATCGGGCCGACAGCGGATTTCGCCGACACCGCGCGGACGCGCGGATTGCGCGCGGCGCGGCTGAAGCTCGCCAAATCGTACATCGCCTCCAACAGTCACCAGCGCGATCTGTCGGTGGCGGCGCTTGCCGCCCGCCTCAACGTGACGCCACGCTATGTGCAGCGGCTGTTCGAGACCGACGGCACGACGTTCTCGGAGTTTGTGCTGCAACAGCGGCTGGCGCGCGCGCACCGGCTGCTGTGCGAGCCGCAGGCGAACGCGAGCGCGATCGCGACCATCGCCTATGACGTCGGCTTCGGCGACCTCTCCTATTTCAATCGCCGCTTCCGCCGCCAATACGGCATGACGCCGCGCGAGGTGCGTGGAGACAAGAACACGTGATCGCGGCGTGAGAGAGATGTGATCGGTCACGGCAGTTTTGTCCAACTGCTTGTCGCCGTGAGCCAAGACGAATCGCCCCTCGCGCCCTAGCTATCTCGCAATGATTTCGAGCGGCCTTGCCGCCTTCGATTGCCATGGAGTTTTTTGATGTACGGATTTCACCTCGCGATATCAGTCGCCATCATTGTCACCGCATTGCTGGCCTCAAACCTGCTGGCGATCGCCACCGTCGGCCCTGCCAGGACGCGGACGGACGCGTTGCTGCGCCTGCGTCTCGGCTTGCGCCGCCCGCCGCGCCACATGAAGCGGCTGGTCGACACCTGGGTCGCCGCCATGTTGGTCCGGCGCGAGCAGCAGGCCGCGAACTGGGCAGAGCACCGTCTGCACGACCGCGCCGGCGCGTCGTCGCGCGATGCCAGGATCAGGCCCGGGAGGCCGCGATGAGCCAGAAGCACAAGGCCATGAAAATCCTCGACGCCATCGTCATCGTCTTCACCATGATGCTGGTGATGGCCGTCGCCGGGCTTCCCCTGGAATGGCTGCTCGATCTCGTGAGCAAGACCTCGCTCGCCATCGAGGGGCTTGCGTTGGCGGTGGCGTCTGCCGCGGTGGGATTGATCTACACCATTGCGGGTTCGGAGTAGGGACGCCGCGCCGCTACCTCTTCACCTCTCCCATAGGGAGAGGTCGGATTGCATCGCGAGATGCAATCCGGGTGAGGGGTTACGGTCTCTCGATAACGCACCCCCTCACCCGAATTGCTTCGCAATTCGACCTCTCCCCGCTGGGGAGAGGTGAACCGAGCGCGTGGAGATCGGCTACGGCTCCTTCGAATCCATCAGCACGAACAGGATGCGGCAAGGCTGCGTGCCGTGGTTGACCCAGCCGTGGTTGGTGGCCTGCTGCACGATGACGTCGCCCGCCTTGAGATGCACGCTGGTATCGTCCAGCATCATGTCGATCTCGCCCGAGAGGATCATGGCGTAGTCGAGGCTGCGGGTCCGATGCATCATCGGATGCTTGACGGGAATTCCGCGGGCCGGCGCATTGGCGATGCCGCGCATGATCATCTCCGGCGGCAGCTTGGCTTCGGCTGCGGCATCGAGCGGCGCGAACTCGACGACGCGGAATTTGGTGCCGTTATCGGGCGGCGCGGTGCCGATCTGCCGGCCCGCGGGATCGCTGGTGGTGAGCGGCGGCGGGTAGCTGTCGGTGATCCAGAAATTGGCGGCGGTGATGCCGGGCGCTGCCGGCTTCAGCGGCATGGCGCTGTCGAACAGCACCACCGCGTGGTTCTTGTCATCGAGGCCGGTGACCACGCGGCGGATGTCCTGCGCTTGTGCCGCGGACAGGCCGAGTGCGGCCGCCAGAATTACGATGAGGCGTTTCATGAGCTTGCTCCCTTAGGGCATGATCCGGAAAAGTGTGAAGCGGTTTTCCGAAAAGATCATGCCCAAACAAAAATCCAAGATGCGACGTTGGATCGTCGTCATCGCAACAAGCTAAAACGCGCCTGCGCCGTCGTCCATATCGGCGAGGCAGAAGCCTCAGGTCAAAAGCAGCGCCATGCCGGGATCGCCTTTCTCCATCGCCCGCTTGTAAGCCGGACGGGCGCCGATCCGCGCCAGGTATTTCACGACGTTCGGGCAGCGTGCGACGTCATAGGGCTGGAAATAGCGCATGGTGGTGAGCGAGAAGCCGATCATGATGTCGGCGGTCGTGAACGTATCAGCCAGATACTCCGCCTCGCGCAGCCGCGCATCGACGAGATCGAACGCGCGATCGACCCGCGTTTTCATCGCGCCAAGGACCGGGTTGTCGTCGCCGAGCTTCAGCCGGTTCAGGATCATCAGCCGCCCCATCGCCGCCTGCAACGTGCCGTTGGCGAAATGAAACCAATACAGGAATTGCGCGAAGCCGGGATCGCTCGCAGTGGGCGTGAGCCGGCCCTTGCCGTATTTCGCCATGATGTAGTCGACAATCGCGCCGGATTCGGCCAGCACCAGGTCGCCGTCGGTGATGACAGGCGCGGCGCCGATCGGATGCAGCGCCTTGTACTCCGGCGGCGCCAGCATGGTCACGGCGTCGCGGGTGTAGCACTTCAGCTCATAGGGAACCGACAACTCCTCGCAGAGCCAGACGATGCGTTCGGATTGCGACTTGCCGAGATGATGGACGGTGAGCATGGTTCCCCCGAGATTTTCGCAAATATCTTTGGTTCGTTATACGTCCTTGGGTGTCTCCTGTCCCCGAAAGACTACGGACCGGCCGTGTGCCCGCTTGTGGCTTGAGCCGGCTCCCTCTAATACGGGACCACTCTGGGGGACTGCAAATGGCCACTTTCAATAAAGTCTTTACGACGCAACGCCTGGTCCAGATCATTTTTGTGCTCGGTGCGGCGGTGCTGATGAAACTGCTCGCTTGAGGCAGCTGGTCCTTCGTCCCAGTTTGCGGGAAACGGCCGAACGCCTATATTCCGGCCATGAGCGTCGCCTTCACCAAGGAAGAGAGCGCGGAAACGGCGTCCGAGACGCTGTTGCCGGATCGGCCGATCTCGCCGCATCCCAACCTGGTCACCGCGACCGGGCTAAAGGCGCTGACTCGTCAGCTCGAACAAGCGCGCCAAGCCTGGGACGCCGCGCAAACCACTGAGGACGTCAACGAACGGCGGCGATTGTCGGCCATTCCCTTGCGTGACGTGCGCTATTTTGCCGAGCGGGTCCGGACGGCGCAACTCGTCCCCGATCCCACATCGACGGACGTCGTTGCCTTCGGCAGCACGGTGACCTTTGGCCGAGCCGACGGCCGCGTGCAGACCTACCGCATCGTCGGCGAGGACGAAGCCGATCCGAAGGCCGGCTCGATCTCCTTTGCCTCGCCGGTGGCGAAGATGTTGATCGGCAAGGCGGTCGGCGACGTCGTGGGCGCGGGCAATCAGGAGCTGGAGGTTGTTGCGATCGCGTAGCAGCAGGCGCTGCACTCGATTGCGGCGCGCGTCTGTAAGCTAAATGTTGACAATTGTCAGCTAGCCGCTTACGTTGATGCGGCATGATCAGAAGCTTCAGGAGCAAGCCGCTCGCGGAACTCTGGGAGAAGGGCCGAACGTCGAAGATCGATGCGAAAATGCACGAACGCATTCTTCGTCGTCTGGATCGCCTGGACGCATCGGCGATGCCACAGGAAATGAACATCCCCGGCTTCGACTTTCATGGGTTGAGAGGCTTCAGGCCGCCCCGCTATTCGGTCCACGTCAATGGGCCGTGGTGCATTACGTTTGAATTCGAGGATGGCGATGCCTGCCGGGTTGATTTCGAACAATATCACTGAGGAGAGACATCATGGCTCATCGCGCCAAGCGCAATCCGGATCGCTGCCCGACCCATCCCGGCGCTTTGCTCAGGGAGGATGTTATTCCGGCGACCGGCAAAACCAAGGCGGAGATTGCGCAGCTTCTCGGCATTTCGCGACAGCATCTCTACGACGTTTTGCGCGAGCGTAAGCCAGTCTCGCCGGCGGTTGCGGTTCGCCTCGGCAAGTTGTTTGGCGATGGCGCCGGGGTGTGGGTACGTATGCAGGGGGCTTACGATACGTGGCACGCGGAACGCGAAGAGGATGTCAGCGGCATTCCTACGCTCCACCCCAAAGCCGCATAGCGTACTGGCGCGCCCGACACGATTCGAACGTGTGACCTTTGCCTTCGGAGGGCAACGCTCTATCCAGCTGAGCTACGGGCGCGTTGCGCATCGTTTAGCCGATTGGACAGGTCACGGCAACATCCCGCCGCACCGGATTGTCCGGCGTCACGCAGTCTGTAAACTGGGTGACCGCAAAGGTTCGCCTCAGGAGACATGCATGCGTCCGCTCGAATTCGGCTGGTACCTGCCGACCCATGGCGACACCACGGCCTATGGCTTGATGGATGCGCAGATTCCCGGCTCGCCGGAACTCTGCGAGCGCGTGGTCAATGCCGCCGAAGCGGCCGGCTTCGAATATCTGCTGATCCCGGTCGGCTCGACCTGCTGGGAGGCGTGGATCTCGGGCGCGTTCATGGCGGCGCGCTCGAAAAACATCAAGCCGCTGATCGCAGCAAGGCCGGGCTACATCAACCCGGTGCTGTTGGCCAAGATGATCTCGACCTTCGACCAGATGTCGGGCGGGCGCATCTGCGTCAATTTGATCGCGGGACAAAATGAGAGCGAAGTCGAGGCCGAAGGCCTGCGCTATCCCAAGGAAGCGCGCTACGCGCTGATGGAGGAGGAGGTCTCGATCCTCAAAGCGCTATGGACCACGCGCGGCCCCGTACGTTTCAAAGGCCAATTCCACACCCTCTCCGGCGCGCAGATCCGCCCCTCACCGCTGCAAAAGCCCTATCCGAAATTCTATCTCGGCGGCGGCTCGCGCCAGGCCTGGGAGATGTCGGCGAAACATTCCGACGTGCATCTGTTCTGGGGCGACCTGCCGGAAAAAATCGAGGAGAATATCGCCGAGATCAGGCAGATGGCCGTCGCCCACGGCCGCGAGCAAGAGATCGGCTTCGGCATGCGGCTGCAGATCATCTGCCGCGAAGACGAGAGCGACGCGTGGGAGGCCGCCGACCAGCTGGTGCGCCACGCCACCGAACGGCTGAAGCAGGAGCGCGCCACGCTCTACAACAATTCGGAAGCCAACAAGCGCGTGCAGCAGCTGGCGCGCGAGCACGGCGATTTGCTGCTGCCGCATTTGTGGACCGGCATCACCAAGGTGCGGCCGGGCGCCGGCATCGCGGTGGTCGGCAATCCCGCGCAGTGCGCGGCCATGCTGCAAGAGTTCATCGACGCCGGCTGCCACTCCTTCTGCCTGTCCGGCTATCTCCATGACGAGGAGGCCGAGCGTTTCGGGCGACTGGTGCGGCCGATATTGGCGGCGAACAATCGCGGGCGGTTGGCGGCTTGAGGCGCGAAAGAATTGTAGGGTGGGTTAGCCGGTCCGCTTGCGCGGTCGCTCCGTGCGCGAGGACGGAGGCGTAACCCACCGCTTTCAAATCCACGGCGACAGAGAGGTGGGTTACGGCGCTTCGCGCCTAACCCACCCTACGATTTGTTCGCCGCGACCTGCGCGGCCAGCATCTTGTGCGTCGCCTCGAGATCGACCAGCGGGTAGACATCGAACTCAGCGGGTATGATATCGGCCCATTCGTTGAGGATGCGATGGAGCACCTCATTGCTCTCGACCTCGAACACCGCGACCGCGCCGCGGCCGACGCGCGGGTAGATGTGCTTGCAGATGCCTGATGCCTGGTATTTGCCGATCCACGGCCAAAAGCCCTGGCGTCGCGCGGCCTGCTCGGTGGGGCGCTCGGGGCGCGGCGTTGAGACGACGAGAAACAATGCGGGCACGATCGAGTTCTCCGTAAGCTACGCCGGTACGATGGCCTTGCCGATCGGCCACAGCGCAAGCCCGGCAAGTTTCAGATGCGCCCAAGCAAAGGGCAGGCCGATGATGGTCACCGCCCAGATGAATGCGGTGATGAGATGGGCCAACGCCAGCCACCAGCCGGCCAGCACGAACCAGATGATGTTGCCGATCACGCCGAGCGGGCCGGTGCCGATATCCTCCATGCCGGTGACCTCATAGCGGGGCACCGCCTTCGAGCCGAACGGCAGCAGCGTGTAGGCCGCGATGTTGAAGGCCGCGCGCGCCCAAGGGAGACCGATGATGGTGATGGCCATGATGACGGACGCGACCAGCCAGCCCAACGCCATCCAGGCGCCGCCGATCAGGATCCAGAACACGTTGAGCAGGATGGAAATGGGTTGCATGGCAGCCTCGCGCCTGACGACCGAGGCCTCGAATATAGGCGTGCGCCGACGACTGCGGAAGTGATGCCTATCGCGTTCCGGTACGCCGCCCGCGCGAGCTGGACAATTTGCCGCCGTTGAGCCGGGCAATCTCGGCCAGCATGGTCTCGGCCGAGATGACGCGGTTGCGCCCCAATCGCTTGGCCGCATAGAGCGCCTGGTCGGCCTGTCCGAGCAGGCAGTCCTGCCCGATGTCGAGGCTCGGCACCTGGGTTGCGACCCCGACGCTGAGCGTGACATGCGATCCGGCGCGCGCCGCGCCATGCGCGATCCGCAATTCCATCACGGCTTTGCGGATGCGCTCGGCCACCTCGAGTGCGCCGTCGCCGTCGGTCTCGGGCAGGATGATGGAAAACTCCTCGCCGCCGTAACGCGCGGCGAGATCGGTCGGCCGCAGCGCCTGGGCGCCGACGATGGCGGCAACCGCGCGCAGACATTCGTCGCCGCTCTGGTGACCGTGCTTGTCGTTGAACAGCTTGAAATGGTCGACGTCGACGAACAGCAGCGACAGCGGCTTGCGGCTGCGCTGTCCGCGCAGCCATTCGCTCTCCAGCGCCTGGTCGAAAGCCCTGCGGTTGGCAAGCCCGGTCAAGCCGTCCTTGGCGGCGAGCGTCTTCAGGGCCATCTCGGCGCGCTTCTGGTCGGTCATGTCGCGGAGCGTTTCGACGACGGCGATGAGATTGCCGGCCTCGTCATGGATCGGACCGGCGTCAATGGCGAGGTAAAGATGATTGCCGAGCTTCGGCATCACGCACCAGTTCTCGGCGGAAAAGCCGATGCCATGCTCGCTGTGCACGGCGTGCTGGGAATAGAGCTCGGCGAGCTTGTCGGGGCGGGCCAGCGCCACGAGATCGGCGAGGCAATAGCGGCGGTGCTCGTAGAAGGCGCGCCAGTGTTGCGTGGTGCCGATGACCTCGGAGGCGGCAACGCCCGTCAGCCTTTCGCAGGCCCGGTTCCAGATCACCACGCGGCGCTTCGGATCGATCACGAAGGTCGGCACCACCAGATGCTGCATCAGCCGCACGGCATAGGAATGCGCGAGTTCCGAACTCCTTGGACCAGACTTGCTCATCGTATCCCCCGGCGCCGCTTCATTTGCGGCCTTATCCTTGTCGCGGCCCGATTTCTCCGGGCCGCCAACGCGCACTTTCCAAATGTCACGCCACGGCGATTGCTTCGCCGGCCGCCTTGAACAATCGCTTCACCTCAGCGGCCGGTTTCGGCGCGCTGAACAAATAGCCCTGCATCTCGGTGCAGCCGAGCTTGCGCAGCATGTCGCGCTGCGCCTGCGTCTCCACGCCTTCCGCGGTGGTCGTCATGTCGAGCGTGGCGGCGATGTTGACCACTGCCTGCACGATCGAGGCCGATCCGTCGGCCTCCTCGATGTCGGTGACGAAGCAGCGGTCGATCTTGATCTTGTCGAACGGGAACCGCTTCAGATAGCTGAGCGAGGAGTAGCCGGTGCCGAAATCGTCGAGCGCGATGCGCACGCCGATGTCGCGGAGCTGATGCAGGATGGCGAGCGCGGCCTCGTCGTCGCGGATCAGCACCGCCTCGGTGATCTCGATCTCGAGCCGGCCGGGCTTCAGTCCGGAGGCGGCCAGCGCGCCGGCGATCCGCAGCGCCAGCGTCTGGCATTTCAGCTGCACCGGCGAGACGTTGACGGCGAGGCGGATATGGTCGGGCCAGGTCGCGGCCTCGGCGCAGGCGGTGCGCAGCACCCAGTCGCCGAGCTCGTTGATCAGGCCGGTATCCTCGGCGATCGGGATGAATTCTGCGGGCGAGATCATGCCGCGCTCGGGATGGCGCCAGCGCAGCAGCGCCTCGCAGCCGGTGACCTCGCCGCTCGCAAGATTGAGCAGCGGCTGGTAGTGGATTTCGAAGCTGCCATTGGCCAGCGCCTGACGCAGGTCCTGCTCCATGGTGAGGCGCGCCTTGGCGCTCGCGTCCATCGAGGGCTCGAAGAAGCGGTGGATGCGGCGTCCGCCGGACTTGGCGGCATACATCGCAAGGTCCGCGTTCTTGATCAGCTGGTCGAGCTCGGTGCCGTCCTGCGGCGCCAGCGCGATGCCGATCGAGGCGTCGGTCGACAGCTGATGGCCGAGGCACTCATAGGGCTGGCGGATCTCCTCGTAGATCCTGACCGACGAAGCTTTCGACATCGTCGACCGAGCCGACCCCGGTCTGGATCACCGCGAATTCGTCGCCGCCGAGCCGGGCGATCAGGTCGGTCGGCCGGATGCAGCCGCGGATGCGGTTGGCGACCGTCTTCAGGAGCTCGTCGCCGACATGGTGACCGAGCGAATCGTTGATGCCCTTGAACTCGTCGATGTCGATGTAGAGCAGGGCGAACTGCGCGCCCGCGGCGGCCTTCTTCAGCTCGCGCTCGATCTGCTCGCGGAACAGCACCCGGTTGGGCAAATCGGTGAGCGCGTCGTAATGCGCCATGTGCGCGATCTTCTCGTCGGCGCGGCGGCGCTCGGTGACGTCCTCGACGACGTTGACGAGGTAACGCGGCTCGCCCGCGGCGTCGCGGATCGCGAGCCGCTTGGAGGTGATGTA
Source organism: uncultured Alphaproteobacteria bacterium (assembly GCA_963791665.1). GTDB lineage: Bacteria > Pseudomonadota > Alphaproteobacteria > Rhizobiales > Xanthobacteraceae > Bradyrhizobium. The sequence continues at coordinate 38,588 of CAWBTH010000020.1, forward strand.
CATCGTGCCGTGGTTGCGGCTTTCCCAGCGATGTTCGTCGATGAACAGCGTGTCACGCGACTCCAGCGCGCGGTCGTCGTCGGCATTGATCCGGGCGGCGATCTCCTTCGAAAACAGATCGAACGGCGTCTTGCCGACGATATCCTCGCTCGAAGCGCCGAACTGCTCCTCGGCCACCGCGTTGACCAGCACGTAGCGGCGGTCGCGCGCGTCCTTCACCGTGATCTGGGTCGGGATGTGGTCGATGATCTCGCGCAGGAAGGCGTGGTTGCGGTCGCGCTCTTGCTCGAGCCTGCGGCGCTCGCTGATGTCCTCGATGGTCGCGACCCAGCCGCCCCTGGCGAGCGGCTTGTTGACGACCAGATGGGCGCGCCCGTCGCCGGTCTCCATGATCGTAGAGTTGATCTTGCCCTGCGAGACGCTGCGCATGATCGGATCGCAGAAGGCGCGGATGTCGCCGTCGAACGATCCAGTGTCCTTGCGGTGCTGGATCAGGTCGTAATAGTGCAGGCCCGGCTTCACCACGTCCCGCGACAGGTTGTACATGTCGATGTAGCGCTGGTTGAAGGTGACGATCCGCGCCGAGGCGTCGTACAGCACCAGTCCCTGCGTCATGTTGTTGAGCGCGGTATCCAGCCGGTCCTTCTCCGCAGCCAGCCGCTGCTGCGCGTCGCGGTTCTGCCGCATGATCGTCCTGACGATCAGAAACAGGATGATGGCGACCACCGCGGCCGACGTCGTCGCCGCCGAGACCATGAACCGGGTTTGCGCGCGCCAGTCGGCAAGCGCGGCCTCCACCGTGTTGGTGGCGACCACCACGAACGGGAAGTGGGTCAAGGGTGCGGCCGAGCCGAGCCGGTCCTGACCGTCGACGGGGCTTTTCACCCGCAGGGTCTGCAGGCCGCCCTTGCTCGCGACGCCCTTCATCAACGGCGCCGACTTGAATTTCTTCCCGATCAGGTCGTCGATATGCGGATAGCGCGCCAGCATGGTGCCGTCGGCGTGGAACAGCGCGATCGCGGCACTCGGACCCAGCGCGACCGAGGCAAAGAATTTCTCATAGCTGCCGGGATCGATCCGGCGCGCCATCACGCCGAGAAAGGTGCCGTCCGGCGCGGTCAGCCGGTGCGCGATCACGGTGGTCCAGCCGCCGGTGATGTAGCTGCGCAGCGGCTCGGCCAGCACGGCATCGGATTGCGGATCGTTCTTGAAGGTCTGGAAGTAGGCTGCGCTGCGAGACGTTGATGTCGGGCAGCGGCCACAGCCCGGACGAGTTGATCAGTTGCCCGTCGGCGTCGAAGATGGTGACCTCGCCGACATAGGACAGCACGGCCACTTTCGACCTCAGCATCTCATGCGCGTCGAAGGTCGACATTTTCTCCCGGAAGTCTGCCGCGGTCCCGATCCGGGAAACCTGCATCTCCCTGATCACGTCGGTGGCGATGACCTCGGTATCGTCGAACTGCTGGTCGAAATGGCGGGTCAGGAGCCGCACGGTGTTTTCCAGCTCGCGCTCGCTGTTGGCGATGGCGCGCTCGCGGAATTCGCCGACCATCATGCTGGTGCCGGCGAAGATCGCCGCGACCAGGAAGCAGCCGCAGAGGATCAGCAACAGGATCGGATCGCGCCAGCGCGCGACACTCGCCTGTCGACCGGACATCCTGTCCCGAATGCTGGAAATCAAGCCGTGCATTCCCCCGCTCCCAAGAGGCGAAGGCATACAATGCAGAAGGGAATTAACCCGTTAGGAAATCGGGTTACTTTCGATTTAATCGGTACCGGCTGGATGATGTGTGCGCAGGTTGCAAGACTATGGTTCACGCCATGCGAATGACGGCGCGCCCGCGCGTGCTTAATGACAGGTTAAAGTGGGATGTTCGTCAGCGCCGATAGCGGTCGCCGCGCGCGTAAGCCGAACGATTTTCCTGCACCGGACGGCTCATCATGCTGACGCGCGCTTCGCTCGCGACCGGCGTCGTCAGCTTCAGTTCCTCGAGGAAGATCGGCCGCGAGAAATAAAAGCCCTGGGCGTAGCGGATCCGGGTCGCCGCCTGCAAATAGGCGAGCTCTTCGTAGGACTCCAGTCCCTCGGCGATCACGGTCATGCCGAGCGCTTCGCTGAGCGATTCGATCGCGCGCAGGATGCCCTGGCTGCGCGGCCGCTTATGGATGTCGGTGATGAAGGAGCGGTCGATCTTGATCTCGTCGGCCGTGATGTCGGCGAGCGCCGACAGCGACGAATAGCCGGTGCCGAAATCGTCGATGGAGATGCCGACCCCGAGCTTGCGGAAGATCGGCAGGATTTCGTCCTGGAAATGGGTCTTGGTGACGAACGCGTCCTCCGTCACCTCGATCATGAACCGCCGTGGGGAAACCGGTCGCCTCGATCGCGTCGGCAAAGGAACGCATGAACTCGACGTTGCCCGCCTGCTTGGCGGCGACATTGATGCTGATGGTCGCGGTCGGGCCGAAGGTTTCGTTGATCAGGTCGATCGATTTCACGATCTCGGCCAGCACCAGATGGGTGAGCTCATCGATCAAGCCAAGCTCGACGGCGAGATTGATGAAGGTGCCGGGCGCCTGGATCACGCCCTCGTCGTCGCGCAGCCGCACCAGCGCCTCGATGCCCTTGATCTCCTGGGTGCGGATATCGACCTTGGTCTGGAAGGCGCAGCAAAACCGCTTTTCGAGGATGGCGAGCCGCAGCGACTGCTCCACTTTCATGCGCACCGAGGCTTCGTGCTCCATGCTGACGTCGAAAAACGCGGCCTTGCCCTTGCCGTCGTTCTTGACGCGGTACATCGCGAGGTCGGCGTTCTGGCACAACACGTCGTAGCTGTCGCCGTGATCCGGATAGAGGCTGACCCCGACCGAGGTCGAGGCGAAGATTTCGGAGCCGTCGATGAAGAACGGCGCGCTGAGGCGCTGCAGGGCCGATTCGAAGAACTCCGCTACCTCGGCGAGATTCTGGACCGGCGCCAGCAGCAGCAGGAATTCGTCGCCGGAAATGCGCGACAGCATGTCGGTATCGCGCAGCTCGCGCCCGAGCCGCTTGGCAAGCTCGATGAGCAGCTGGTCGCCGATGCCGTGGCCGTAATAGTCGTTGATGTGCTTGAAATTGTCGATGTCGAGGAAGGCGAGCGCGAACTTTCCGTCGGAATGCCGCATCAGGCCGTTGACCCGGTGCTCGATCACCCGCCGTGCCGGCAGGCCGGTCAGCTCGTCATAATAGGCCGAGCGGAACAGCTGGTCCTCGAATGCCTTCTGCTCGCTGATGTCGGCCGACGACGACAACAGCAGGTCGCGGCCGCCGATCCGGACCGGGCGGTGGCTTGTCAGCAGCACCTGCCGCTTCTCGCCGTCGCCGACGCATTCCTCCAGGACCGATTCGCAGCCGCTTTGCAGCAGTTCGCCGACGCTTTCGCAGCGTTGGTCGAGCAGCGCCGAGGCTGAAGGCGCCGGTCCATCCATTCCAAGCTGCCTGGCGGCGGCATCGTTCACCAGCAGCAGGCGGCCGTGCGCGTCCTGAACGGTGACGCCGGCCGGCAGGTGCTTGAGAACGTCCTTGAAAAAGCTCAGTTCCGCGTCGCGCGCGGGATTGCTCGTCGGCCTCGTTCGAGTCCGTCCGCAGCTCGTGATGGGCACTTCCTTGCATGGCGCCGGATTGTGATCAGTTCCCTCTTCATTTTAGTTAAACGCTTCACGTAAACCTTGCCGCACCCGCGCATGTGAGGCTTGACGTCAGATCACGCCGCGCGACGTCATTAACAGACTGTCAACGTTGGCTCAGCTCTTCGGAATCCGGCACTGCATGGTGCAATGGACGCCGGTCTTCAGGTAAGCGATCTCGGTTTTGCCGTCGAAGGCCAGCAGCGCGGATTTCAAAAGCCGCGTGCCGAAGCCGGCCGCGCCGACGGTCTCGACCGCCGGTCCCTCGGTCTCGTCCCAGGTGATGGTGAGGCGATCTTCCGCGCGGGTCCAGGATACTTGCAACAGGCCGCGCGGCGAGGAGAACGCGCCATATTTGCCGGCGTTGGTCGCAAGCTCGTGAAAGATCAGCGCGAGGCTGACCGCGAGCTTGGCCGGCAGGAACAGCGGATCGCCGTTCAGCGTGAAACGGACATGGCCGTAGGGGCCGAGCTCGGCGCGCAGCAGGTCGCCGATGTCGCAGCCGTTGCCGTCGGCCCGCAGGATCAGGTCGTCGGTGGCCGACAGCGCCCGCAGCCGGTGATCGATCACGGACCAGACCTGCGGTTGATTGTGCAGCACCTGATGCAGCACGGCATGAATGGTCGACAGCTTGTTCTTGGCCCGGTGCTGCAACTCCTCGACCACCAGCCTGCGGTAGCCTTCCTCCTGGATCAGCCTTCGCGAGATTTCGCGCTGCTGGGCGACCATGCCGCGATAATGCGCGACGCCCCAGATCGTGAGCGCGGCCACGATCCAGAAGATCACGAGCAGCACGACGCGCGCCAGGTCCGCCGTGGCGGCACTGAAATTGACGGCCAAGCCGAGCACCCCGGCCCACAAGGCCGTGGCGAAGCCGAACCGAAGTCCGCACACGGCGGTCGCAAAGAACACGGCGGGGAAATAGGGCGTGAAAAAGACGTCGGGGCGGATTTGCGCCAGTCCCCAGCGCGCCGAGGTCGAGAGCAGCAGGCAAAGGGCGCAAAATCCGATGCAGAACGCCGTCGACGGCTGGGAAATCCCCTGCCAGCCGTGCCGGAATTCGTCGACGAGTTTCTTCATCGCTTGAGTTGAGCCCGACCCGCGGACCCAAAGTATGGCCGCCCGCTCGAAAATAGGCGCTTGCGCGCGACAAGCATAGCTCTCCCTGACTTGAGCCGGCAGCCAATATCGGTTCCAATGATGCGGCTTCTGGCGGCCGCCGGATCAATCGAAGGGGAAGCAAATGGGAAAGCTTGACGGCAAGGTCGCGGTGATCACCGGCGCTACCAGCGGCATCGGGTACCGCACGGCGGAGATTTTCGTGGCCGAGGGCGCGAAAATCGTCATCGCCGGCCGCCGTGTCGCCGAAGGCGAGGCGCTGGCCAGGAAGCTCGGCGCGGCTTGCGTCTTTCGTCAGACCGACGTCACCGAGGAAGCGCAGATGCAGGCGCTGATTGCGCTTGCGGTCGAGAAATTCGGCAAGATCGATTGCCTGTTCAACAATGCCGGCGGCCCGGCGCAGACCGGCGGCATCGAGGGGCTCGAGGTCGGGCGTTTCGACGCGGCGATGGCCACCCTTGTGCGCAGCGTGATGCTCGGCATGAAGCACGCGGCGCCCTACATGCGCAAACAAGGCTCCGGCAGTATCATCAACAATGGCTCGATCGCCGGACGGCTCGCCGGTTTCTCCTCATCGGTAGTCTATGGCGCGGCCAAGGCCGCGGTGGTTCATCTTACCAAATGCGTGGCGATGGAGCTTGGCGAGGCCGGCGTCCGCGTCAACTCGATCTCGCCCGGCGCGATTGCGACCGGTATCTTCGGCAAGGCGCTGGGGCTCTCCACTGACGCCGCCGAGAAGACTCCCGCCGTGATGCGCGACGTCTACAAGACCGCGCAGCCGATTCCGCGTGCCGGCCTGCCCGACGACATCGCGCATGCCGCGGCCTTCCTCGCCAGCGACGAGTCGAGCTTCATCAACGGCCATGATCTCGTGGTCGACGGCGCCATCACGGGGGGACGCAACTGGAGCCAGCAGCAGCAGGGCTATGTCGCGCTGCGCAAGGCGTTCGATCAGCACACGGGTTGATTTTTCGTCATTGCGAGGAGCGGAGCGACGAAGCAATCCATTGAGCCACAAGCGGAAAGATGGATTGCTTCGCTTCGCTCGAGGGGAGGAAGAGGAATAGATGTCGACATCAGTCTTATCTCCATCGCGCAGCGATGCGCGGCCTTTCCTTCTTGCCGCGATCGCGGGTCTTGCCTGCGCGCTGGCGGTCGCGCAGGCTTTGCCCGCAACATACGACGCAATCTCGAATGTGGTCGCACCGCTTTGTATGTCGGCTGACTCCACCGGCTCGACGCTCGACAAGGTCGAACCGATCGCGTCCTACGCTCTCCCGAATGTGCCGGGCAAGCGCGTCACCATCGTGCGGGTATTTTATGGTCCAGGCGGCTTCACCCGGCCCCATAAGCATTCGGGCTCGGTGACGGCCTACATCACCAAGGGCGAAATTCGCTCGCAGCTCGGCGGCGGGCCGGTCGAAGTGTTCAAGGTCGGGCAGTCGTTCTTCGAGCCGCCCGGCGCGACGCACATGATCTCGGCGAATGCCTCCAACACCGAACCTGCGGAACTGGTCGCGGTGTTCGTGGCCGATGAAGGCGCGCAGCTGACGACGTTTCTGGATTAAGCCGGCTTCACCATCACCCGCAGGCCGTCGCGCGGCTTCGGGATCGGCCACATCTGCCAGTCCGCCTTGTAGCCCGGCGGCAGGGACACTTCGAGGCCTTGCAGGAAGTGCCGCGCAAAACATTTCGCCTGCATGTAGGCGAAGTGCAGGCCGAGGCACATATGCGCGCCGCCTGAGAACGGCACCCAGGCGAAGCGATGGCGGTTGCGCTGCGCCTCCTCGGTGAAGCGCAAGGGATCGAACGTCTCCGGCTCCGGCCAGATCTCCGGCATGTGATGGGTGAACAGCGGGTTGACGCCGACCGCGGTGCCGGCGGGAATCGCAAAGCCCTTGAAGGTGAAGTCGCGCACCGCGCGGCGCGGAATCGACGGCACCGGCGGCTTCATCCGCAGCGCTTCCTTGAACGCCATTTCCGACAGCGGCAGTTTTTCGAGATCGTCGAAGCTGGTGGGCGCGTCCGCGGGCAACCCAAGTCCGGACACTTCGTCGCGCAGCTTCTGCTGCCACTCCGGATGCGCGGCAAGCTCGCCGACGAACGCGCTCAGCGACGACGTCAGCGTGTCGTGCGCGGCCAGCATCATGAAGCTCATATGGTCGATGATATCCTGTTCGGACAACAGCGCGCCGTCCTCGTGGGTCGCGTGGCAGAGCTGCGAGAACAGATCGTCGCCGCCGCCCTTGGCGCGGCGTTCCGGAATCCGCTCGCGGAAATAGGCGACGATGCGCTTGCGCCCCGCCACGCCGCGCGCCATCTGCGTGCCCGGCAGCGGCCGTGCGGATGAGGAGCGATCGATGCGGCCACCAGATCGACAAAGGCGCGGTTGATCTCGTTCACCTCGGGCCCGATATCGGTGCCGAGGAACGAGGTCGCGGCGAGGTCGAGCGTGAGCTGCTTCATCGCGGGATAGAGCAGCATCTCGCCGGGCTTTTGCCGCCACTGCGCGACACGCGTGGCGATGCCCTTGTCGAGCTCGGCGAGATAGGACTTCATCGGTCCGGCCTTGAACGCGACCGACAGCGCACGGCGATGCAGCCGGTGCTCGTCGAAATCGAGCAGCATCAGCCCGCGCGGAAACAGCCGGCCGAGAATCGGATTCCAGCCATGGGTGGACGAGAAGATCTTGGCCTGGTCGAACAGCACGAGCTCGTTGGCCTCCGGCCCGAGCAGCACGATGTTGGTCTCGCCGAATGTATGGGTGCGGTAGACGAGCCCATACGTCCTGGCGTGCCGTTCGGCATGACCCTTGGGATCGGCCAGCACCTTCAGCGTCTGGCCGATGATCGGCCAGCCTTCGTCGCCCGGAATATGCGTCAGCGAGTTGCGCTTCGGCGCCGTGAAGCCGATTGCGGGAGAGGCCACATTCTGCATCGACATGGCGATGGCTCCGGGAGGTGCGACGAGCGTGGACAGTGTCAATAGCCTGTTGTCCGCTCGCGGCAAAGGCTGGCAACATTCTTGCGGCGAAATTACGCCGATATCGGTGGCACACCAATGCAAAAGCTGTGCTAGATTGGGAAAAAATGGTGCAGGGAGAAACGAACATGATCAGGGGAATTCTGGCCGCGCTCGCGCTTGTCGCCTGTGCGTCGATGGCGCAGGCGCAAACCAGGCCAGCCGTGACCAGCCTCGGCCCCGATTATCCCAAGGCCGTGATCTTCATCGGCAACAGCTTCTTCTATTACAACAACGGCATGCCCGGCCATCTCAGCCTGCTGCAGAAGGCCGCCGACCCCGAGCACAAGGGCGACTACGGCAACACCATGGTGACGATCGGTGGCTCCGGCTTCGACTGGCATGACGTCGAGAGCTATTTCCGGCCCAACGCGATCGGCGGCTATCGCTTCGACGAGAACAACAACGTCTTGTTCGGCAAGCGCGACAAGCTGTTCGACGCCGCCGTGATGATGGATTGCAGCCAGTGTCCGATCCATCCCAAACTGAAGTCGGTCTTCACCGAATACACCAAGAAGGACGCCGACATCGTTCGCAGCCATGGCACGCGACCGATCTTCTTCATGTCATGGGCCTATGCCGACAGGCCGGAGATGACGGCGCAACTCGCCGAGGCCTATACGGTAGCGGGCAACGCCAATGATGCGCTGGTGATCCCGGCGGGTCTCGCCTTTGCGCGCGCGCGCGAGAAGCAGCCCGAGCTCAATCTCTATGTGGCCGACAAGCGGCACCCGAGCCTCGCCGGCACCTATCTCGCCGCCTGCACGACTTTTGCCGCGTTGACCGGCCGCTCGCCGGTCGGCAATTCCTACTACGCGGGGATCGACGAGCCGACCGCGAAATTCCTGCAGCAGGTCGCCTGGGATACGGTGCAGGATTACTATCGGAAATAACGATCCGCCCCTGGTAGTCTCTGGAAAGGTAAATCGGATGATGCGGCGCGACTTCATCGCGGGACTTGGAGTGAGCGCCGCGTTGCCGCTATCGGCGCATGCGCAAGCGCGCGGCATGCGTAAGATCGGCTATCTGGCCGGCACGCCGGATACTGACGGCGGCAGGGCCTTGGTTCGATGCTTCCTCAAGGAACTGGCGGAGCTAGGTTGGTCGGAAGGCGCCAATTTGTCCGTCGACATTCGCTGGGGCGGAGTTGGCCAAGCTCAATACGAGGCTGACGCTGCCGATCTGCGCCGGCGCGGCTTCGATCTCATGGTGGCGACGAGTACGCCGGCGGCGCAGGCGGCGCGAAAATTGGTTACCGATAAGCCCGTCGTGTTCATTGCCGTAAGCGACCCCGTCAAGAGCGGCCTTGCCGCCAGCCTTGCCCGGCCGGGCGGGAATATGACGGGCGTTTCAAATTTTCTTCCAGCGACAACAGGGAAGCTGATTGAGACGCTGAAGATAGTTGCGACGGGCGCAGTCCGGTGCGGCGTCCTGCATAACCCTGCCAATGCGGGCAAGCTGTTTGAACTGGAGGAACTACGGCTGGCGGGCCGGCAGGCGTCCGTGGCGATCGAGCCGATCGAACTCAGATCACCGTCCGATCACGCCGTTGCTTTCGACAACATCCTCCGCCAACGATGCGATTCCCTGGTCGTGCTTCAGGAAGGCGTCACGCTCGCGGCAATCAGAGAGATCACCGAGTTCGCGAAGGCTCGCCGGATTCCCTCCATCTATCAGATCCGGGAATTTGTCGAGGTGGGCGGTCTGATGTCTTACGGCCTGAACTATTGCGACCATTACGCGCGTGCAGCGGTCTATGTTGACAAGATCTTGCGCGGTGCCGATCCGAGAGACCTCCCTGTCGAACTGCCGACGAGGTTCGAGCTTGTCGTCAACGCAAAGACGGCGAAAGAGCTGGGACTGGAACTTCCGGCGACCTTTCTCGCCCGCGCCGACGAGGTGATCGAGTAGGCGCGCTGGTCGGCGCGCGCTCACGCCTTCTTGCGCTTGGCGGCTTCCTTCTGCAGGTCCGGCGCGTTGATGGTCGGAATCGCGACACGGCCAGGTCCGGTGTGCTGCAGCGCCGCGGCGGCCTTCTCGTTCTCCATGATCTTGGCCATCACGGCCTGGCCTGCGCGCTCGAACACCTCGCGGTTGTCGATCACGAATTGCCGCGACGTGCGCAGCGGCTGGATCAGGCCCTGGATTTCCGGGATCACATAACGCGCCACCATGTCCCAGCTCCGGCGCGTGTTCTCCGGGTTGGCCCAGTCATGGGCGAAGCCGACGATGGTGCCGACGCCGCCTGACACCTTCACCAGGTTCTTGATGGTGGCGATGAGATCGTCGGGCGTACCGATGGTGGAGGCAGCCGCTGGCCCGCCCGCGGTCTTCTCGATCGCGTCCTCCGGCGACTTGAACGCCTCGATTCCTGGCCGCATCAAGGTGCCGACCACATATTCATTGTGCCAGCGCATCAGGCCGGGGCCTGCTTCGCGATAAGCCTGCTCGCGGGTCTCGGCGATGTGCCAGCTCAAGAGCACGCGCCAGTTGTCGCGGCTCACCGTGGTGCCGGCTTTCTTCGCCGCGTCTTCGGCGAACTGCCATTGCTGCGGCAGCGCCATCAATCCCTGCGTCGACATCGAACCGAGTGAGATGATGCCGATGCCGTATTTGCCGGCGAGCGTCATGCCCGACGGCGAAATCTGCGAGGCCACCACGAACGGCATGTCCTCCTGCAGCGGCAGGATCTGCAGCGCGGCGTCGTGCATCTCGAACCAGTTGCTCCTGGCGGTAACGCGCTCGCCGTTGAACAGGCGGCGGATGATGGCGATCGCCTCGTCCTGGCGGTCGCGCTGGGTCATCGGGTCGATGCCGAGCGTGTGCGCGTCGGAGGCGAGCGCGCCGGGGCCGGAGCCGAAAATGGCGCGGCCGCCGGTCATGTGGTCGAGCTGCACCATGCGCTGCGCGACGTTGAAGGGATGGTGATAGGGCAGCGAGATCACGCCGGTGCCGAGCTTGATGCGCTTGGTGCGCTCGCCGGCGGCGGCAAGGAACATCTCCGGCGAGGCGATCATCTCCCAGCCCGAGGAGTGATGCTCGCCGCACCAGAACTCGTCATAGCCGAGCTCGTCGAGCTGCTGCACGAAATCGAGGTCGCGGCGGAACTGCAGGGTCGGATGCTCGCCGATCGGATGATGCGGGGCGAGGAAGGCTCCGAATTTCAGGCGGGCCATAGTTTTCTCCCAAGCGGAATTTGTGATTGCTCTTGAGGACAAGGCTACGTGCTGGCAGGCATCAGCGCAATCGTCCGCGCCGTCGCGGAGCCCGGCGGAATGCGGCCATGCGCAGACGCGATGGATCGCGGTCCAAGCGACGCCGATTTTGGGCGCGAAAGCAGGTAAATCCAGTGTTGTCTGCCGCCGTTTTCCGTCTAAAAGGCGGGCCATTGCCCGGCCCAACCGGGCCCACCGTCAAGAGGCTTCATGGATACGGCGCTGCCAGGTCAGCCACTCGGAAGCGCCCGCAAGCAGCAATTGCGAGCGGAGATCGAGGCTGGCCTCGACGAGGCCGAGCGCTGGCGCAAGATCAACGCGGCCTATCACGCCGACGATCTCAAATTCATGCGCTTCCTGATTCCGCCGGGCAAGCGCGTGCTCGAGCTCGGCTGCGGCACCGGCGAGCTGCTGGCATCGCTCGCGCCGTCTTACGGCGTCGGCATCGACTTCGCGCAAGGGCCGCTCGATCGCGCCAAAGCGCGCTATCCGCATTTGTCCTTTGTGCTCGGCGATGCCGAGGACCAGGCGACGCTGAAGGCGATCGAGGGGCCGTTCGACTACATCGTGGTCGCCGACACCATCGGCATGTGGGAGGACATCGACGGCACGCTGGGGCTGATCAACCGGCTCTGCACGCCGTCGACCCGCATCGTCATCGCCTATTACTCCCATCTCTGGGAGCCGGTGCTGAAGACGGCGGAAGCGCTCGGGCTGCGCCGCAAGCAGCCGACCATCAACTACATCGCCACCGCCGACTTTCTGAATTTGATGGACCTCGCCGATTTCGAGGTGATCAATCGCGAGCAGCGGCAACTGCTGCCGTTGCGCCTGTTCGGGCTCGGCACCTTCGTCAACAAATACATCGCGCCCTTGCCGGGCATCCGCAAACTTGCGCTGCGCACCTATCTGGTCGGCCGTCCCGTCAAACTGTTTCCCGAGCGAAAATTCTCGGCGAGCATTTTGATTCCCTGCCGCAACGAGCGCGGCAACATCGAGAACGCAATCCAGCGCATGCCGCGCTTCGGCAGCGCGCAGGAGATCCTGTTCGTCGAAGGCAATTCGTCCGACGACACCTTCGCCGAATGCGAGCGCGTCCGCGACGCCTACAAGGACCAGTGGGACATCTCGGTGCTGAAGCAGGACGGCAAGGGCAAGGGCGATGCCGTGCGCAAGGGCTTTGGCGCGGCCAAGCACGACGTGCTGATGATCCTCGATGCGGATTTGACCATGCCGCCGGAGGCGCTGCCGAAATATCACGCCGTGATCGAGAGCGGGAAGGCGGACTTCGTCAACGGCACGCGGCTGGTCTACCCGATGGAAAACGAGGCGATGCGGCCGCTCAACTTCATCGCCAACCGCCTGTTCGCCTATCTCTTCAGCTATCTCGTCAACACCCGGCTGACCGACACGCTGTGCGGCACCAAGGTGCTGATGCGACGCGACTACGAGGCGCTGGCGCGCGAGCGCGATTATTTCGGCAATTTCGATCCGTTCGGCGATTTCGACCTGATCTTCGGCGCGGCCAAGCAGAATTTGAAGATCATCGAGACGCCGATCCACTACAAGGCGCGCACCTTCGGCGAGACGCAGATCTCGCGCTTCCGCGACGGCTGGCTGCTTGTTGAAGATGGTCTGGTTCGCCTATCGCAAGCTGAAGGCGATTTGACGCCGCGCCGAATTCGTTAACGTCGCGTCGCATTGCTGTCGCGGATGCGCCGCGCATCTGCCTGAAGTTTAGGCGCGCTTCATCGCGCGTTGCGCAAAAGCCGCATCGCGCATCTCATTTGTTGCGCAATCCTCGTATTTTTGGGGATCGACAGCGCACGGTCTTTTTATTTTGCAGTGCAGCAACTATTTGTCCATCCTCGGATTTGAACTGAGTGAGTTTTCCGCAGGAGCTGTCATGTCACTCGCCGACAATATCGAGTTTCTCAAACGCTTGCCAAAACCGGGCGGCCTTGGCGGCATGGCCGCGCGCGCCCGATTGCCTGCGCGCAGCCCGCTGGTCGAGGTGACGCAGTTCGGAACCAATCCCGGGGGCTTGCGTATGTTCGCCTTCGTGCCCGCATCCCTGCAAAGACCGCCTGCGCTCGTGGTCGTGCTGCATGGCTGCGGCCAAACCGCCGCAAGCTATGATCTCGGCGCCGGCTGGTCGACGCTCGCCAAACATTGCGGCTTTGCATTGTTGATGCCGGAGCAGCAGTTTTCCAACAACGCCAATGGCTGCTTCAACTGGTTCAATCCCGACGATGCCGCGCGAGAATGCGGCGAGGCTGCCTCGATCCGCCAGATGATCGCGCGCATGAGCGCTGACCACGGCATCGACCCGCGGCGTGTCTTCGTCACCGGTCTGTCCGCCGGCGGCGCCATGACCTCGGTGATGCTCGCCACTTATCCGGAAATGTTCGCGGCCGGCGCCATCATCGCCGGCCTGCCGTATGGCGTCGCCTCCAATATGCGGGAAGCGCTCACCGGAATGCATGGTTCGCGCGTGCATTCGCCGCATGAGCTCGGTGAGCTCGTCCGCAAGGCTTCGCATCACAAGGGCAAATGGCCGAAGCTGTCGGTGTGGCACGGCAGTGTCGATCGCGTGGTCAATCCGGCCAATGCCGATGAGATCGTCAAGCAATGGCTGGACGTGCATGGCCTGCCTGCGGCGCCGATGTCGGAAGGCATCGTCAACGGCCATCCGCACCGGGTGTGGTGGAATGCCGACGGCGAAACGGTGATCGAGTCCTACACCATCACCAACATGGCGCATGGCACGCCGCTCGGTCTTGCCGACAACGACAATCGCTACGGCACCGCGGGCGCGTTTCTGATCGAGGCGGGCATTTCCTCGTCCTGGCTGATCGCGAAATTTTTCGGCCTTACGGCGTGGATACGGGACCGCAAGGCGGCCGAGGCGAAGGTGTCGGTAGCGGACTCGCCGAGCGCGAAGCTGATTCCGAAGGTCGTGCCGATCCCGGCGCCCGCCCCCATACCGATGCCCGATCTTTCCCAAGTGCTCTGGCCGTTGACCACCTTGCAGCCGCGTCCCGCGTCGCCGAAGCGCGAGCCACGGTCGAAGCCCACGCCAGGGCGCGCTGGCGTCGACGTCGGCGCGATTATCACCCGCGCGCTCACCGCTGCGGGCTTGATGAAGTAGCGCCCTTCACCCTCCCCCTTGCGGGGAGGGTCGGCCGAGCGGAGCGAGGCCGGGGTGGGGGTAGCCACGAGCACCATCCTCTCGATACCCCCACCCCCGCCCCCTCCCCGCAAGGGGGAGGGGAGCAGAGCGCGCAAGCGGACTCAGTCGATATCAACCCGCCGTTTCCGCGATCACCTCGATCGGCGTCACCGTGACCTGGCCGTCGGCGGCGACGCTGCGGGTTTTCGCCTGATAGGCCTTGAAGAACTCGCGCGACTGCAAGGTCTTCACGGCCGCGTCGTCCGCCACCGAAGCGATATGGTAGTAGCTGGAATCGTCGCGGTTCTTCATGACGCGATAGCCGATCTTGCCCTTCAGTTCCGGATCGCCGTCGAGTGCCGCGATGAAGCGCGCGACCTCGCGATGCCAGTCTTCCGGCGTGCCGTTGGCGAACTGATATCTGATCATGTTGTATTTCATCGGAGCGCTCCCTTGCGTAGCCTGCGCGATCATCTGGCTTTCAGGCGCATCCGCGCAAGTATGGACAAAAATGATAGTATGGACTTTTTCGCCGCTGCACCTATCGTGAAGGATAATCACGGAGGCGTCACATGGCCAAGCGCGAGGGGACCTGCCCGGTCGCGGCATTCCAGAAGCTGATCAGCGGCAAGTACAAGCTCAGGATCGTCTGGGACTTGAAGGACGGCCCGCGCCGCTATGGCGAGATCAGGAGCGGGCTGTTGCGCGGCCTGGAGCGCAGCGCCGAGGTCACCCCGCGCGTGCTGAGCCGGGAATTGAAGGCGCTGACCGAGAGCGGGCTGATCGACCGCAAGGACTATGGCGTGGTGCCGCCCAAGGTCGAATATCGCCTGACCCGCAAGGGCAGGAGTTTCGTGCCGGTCATCGCCACGATCCGCGACTGGGGGCACCGGCATCTCGCCGAGAATGCCGTGATCGCCGAGGCGGCTGAGTAGGCGCTACAATTCGCCGGTGATGAACGGATTGGTCATCCGCTCCTGGCCGATGCTCGATCCCGCGCCATGGCCGCAGATGAAGCCGACGTCGTCGCCGAGCGGCAGCAGCTTCTCGATGATCGACTTGATCAGCGTGGCGTGATTGCCGCCCGGCAAATCGGTGCGGCCGACCGAGCCGTTGAACAAGACGTCTCCGACATGGGCGAAGCGCAGTTCCTTGTTGAAGAACACCACGCTGCCCGGCGAATGGCCGGGACAATGCAGGATGTCGAAGGTGAGATCGCCGATCGTCACCTGCTCGCCTTCTTCGAGGTAGCGATCGGACGCAAAGTTGCGCACGCCGGTCATGCCGAACCGCGCACCGCTGTCCACCACATGTTCCAGCATGGTGGCGTCGGCCTTGTGCGGCCCCTCGATCGGCACCTTCAGCGCATCGCGCAGTTCGGCCGCGCCGCCGACATGGTCGATATGGCCGTGCGTCAGCCAGATCTTTTCCACGGTGACGCCGGTCTGCTTGATCGCGGCCAGAATCTTCGGCACGTCGCCGCCGGGATCGATCACCACGGCCTTCTTGCTCGGCTCGTGCCAGATGATGGTGCAGTTCTGCTCGAACAGCGTCACCGGCACGATCATCGCGCCGGCCTTTGCCTGGGTCTCGGTTTCGTCCGCAGTCGTCTGAGTTTCGTTTGCCATTGGCGCACAATGCCGATTTTTGGCCGCCCGCCAAGTGAAAGAATCGTGCGGCGCGCCCACCTGCCTGACAAAAGCTCGCCTGCAATCAAGCGCCTGCTCAGACGGAAGTTCCCCGGCGTCTTCGGCTTGGCGCGGCTGGCGAGACGCTGCAAGGCCATCACCTCACGCATCCATTGCATCTTTGGCTTTGCCGGAAAGCCGCCCCAGACCGCGCCCGCCGGTACGTCGTCGTAGATGGTCGAGCGCGAGGCGGTGATGGCACCCTTTCCGACCGTGATATGCGGGATGATGCCGGTGCGCGGCCCGAGCACGACAAAATCCTCGATCGTAACGCTGCCGCTCAGGCCCGACTGCGCGACGATGATGCAATGCTTGCCGATGACGCAGTTGTGCCCGATCTGACAGAGATTATCGATCTTGGTGCCTTCGCCGATGACGGTGTCACGGATGCCGCCGCGATCGATGCGCGTGCCCGATCCGATCTCGACGTCGTCGTGGATCGCAACGCTGCCGACTTGCGGAATCTTGACATGACCGGCGGCGCTCGAGATGTAGCCGAAGCCGTCCTGGCCGACGTGACATCCGGGATGGATGATGACGCGGTCGCCGAGACGGGCATGGGTGATCGTGCAATGGACGCCGATCGCGCAATCGCGGCCGATCTGAACTCCTTCGCCGATCACGGCATGCGCGCCGATCAGGCTGCCGCTTCCGATTTTTGCGGACGGTCCGATCACCGCGAATGGATCGACGGTCACGCCCTCGCCGAGTTCCGCGGTCGGATGCACCGCCGCGTTCGGCGCGATGCCGACCGTGCCGAAGGCCGACGCCGGACGCAGGGCGGGACCGATAGAGGTGGCGGGCAACCGCGACGAAGGCGTCGTAAGGCTTGTCCACGCACAGCACGGCGACATGGCCCGGCGCCTGGCTGGCGAAACGTTCGCTGGTCAGCACTGCGCCGGCCCTGGTCGCTGCAAGCTCATGCGCGAATTTGGTGTCCTTGACGAAGGCAAGATCGCCGGGCTCTGCGCCATCGATGGGCGCGATGCCGCTGACACGACGATTGAGATCGGCGCTGGCGGTCGGCTTCGCACCGGTCAACGCGGCAATGTCCGCCACGCTCAACCCTTCCGTCACCGGAAAAAAACTGAACTCGGTCAAAGGTTGTCCCCTTGAGCAATAGATAGCGCGCTCCGCTCGCTTTCCCAAGCCGAAACCTCGAATTTCCGGCCGAATCCCAGGGATGCGAGATGGCGATTGTCATGAGATCGAATAGAATGCGGCATGGAATCGCCTCTCCGCAACGTCGGCCTGGTTCCGCCGACCGACGGTCGCCAATCCGACACCGCGCTTGCGGTGGCGCGCGGCACCGCGCGGCTGCTGCGCTCGCTCGGCTTTGCCTGCATCGGTGAACTGGCGCTGCCGTCAGGCCGGCGCGCCGATCTGGTGGCGCTGAACGAGCGCGGCGAGATCTGGATCGTCGAGATCAAGTCGTCGGTGGAGGATTTGCGCGCCGACCACAAATGGGAGGACTACCGCGCCCATTGCGACCGGCTGTTCTTTGCCTTCACGCAGGACATGCCCTGCGAGCTATTCCCGAAGGACACCGGCCTGATCGTCGCCGACGCCTATGGCGCGCACATGGTGTGCGACGCGCCCGAGCATCGGCTGCCGGCGCCGACCCGCAAGCTGATGACGGTGCGGTTTGCGCTGACCTCGGCGCAGCGGATGAATCGGCTGACCGATCCGCAGGGGCATGCGGACGTCTGAGACGCTTCTGGAGACGGTGAGAAGATTAGCGCGGCGCGCGCTTGGCCAGAATTCGCTGCAGGGTGCGGCGGTGCATGTTGAGCCGCCGCGCGGTCTCGGAGACGTTGCGGTTGCACATCTCGTAGATGCGCTGGATGTGCTCCCAGCGCACGCGATCCGCCGACATCGGGTTCTGCGGCGGCTCGGATTTCTCCGTCGTGGTGGACAGCAGCGCGGACACCACGTCATCGGCATCGGCCGGCTTGGCGAGATAATCGACCGCGCCCATCTTCACCGCGGTCACGGCGGTGGCGATGTTGCCATAGCCGGTGAGCACGATGGCGCGGGCATCCGGCCGCTTGCGCTTCAACGCCGAGACCACATCGAGCCCGTTGCCGTCGCCGAGTCGGAGATCGACCACCGCGAAGGCCGGCGCACTCTTGCCGATCTGCGCCAGGCCGTCGTTGACGCTCTCGCAGGAGGTGACGTCGAAGCCTCGTGTTTCCATCGCGCGCGCCAGCCGCTCGAGGAACGCCTTGTCGTCCTCGACGATCAGGAGCGAACGGTCGGTCATCCCGGTCAGTTCGATGGTGGTCAAAATGGGCCTCGATATCTGCTGCTTCAAACATATGGCGCGACATGGTGGCGCTGCCAAGGCCACTGCTGCTCAACAAAAGGACTGCGGCGGAACGCCGCTCCCTGTTAACAGGGCGTTAAGTAGCTGGTGTGTCGGAGCTTTCACCGGCTTCGAAGCGCCGGCGCGGCCATATGATTTGCACCACCGCGCCATGCTCCGGGAAAATACGGTTCGTGAACGAGACCGTGGCGCCGGTCCGCTCCAGCAGCGTGCGGGCGATGAACACGCCAAGCCCGAGCCCGCCATGCTCGTTTTGGGACTCGTCGATATTGCGCCGGCGCGACAGATAGGGCTCGCCGATCCGCTTGATGATTTCGGGGGCAAAGCCCGGCCCGTCGTCGGAGACCACGATCTCCACGGTGTCGGCATTCCACCACGCATTGACCTCGACCTCGTTGCGCGCGAAGTCGACCGCGTTCTCCAGGATGTTGCCGACGCCATAGAGGATCGCCGGATTGCGCGTGCCGACCGGCTCTTTGGTCGCGGCCACCGCGATGCGTACCTTGATGGCGACGCCGAAGTCGCGATGCGGCGCCACCGTCTCCTCGATCAGGGTCGAGAGCTTCATGCTGTCGAATGGCGCGCCGGTCGACGACAGCTGGGTGATTTTCGCCAGGATGTCGCGGCAGCGCTGCGCCTGCTCGCGCAGCGTCTTGATGTCGGCAGCCGTTTGGCCGTTGCCGGTGAGCGTGCGCTCGAGCTCGCGCGAGATCAGCACGATGGTCGACAGCGGCGTGCCGAGCTCATGCGCGGCGGCGGCCGCGAGCCCGTCGAGCTGGGTCAGATGCTGTTCGCGCGCCAGCACCAGCTCGGTCGCGGCCAACGCGTCGGACAGTTTTCGCGATTCCTCGGTAACCTGGAAGGCATAGAGGCTCGTCACCACGATCGCGAGCACGATCGAGAGCCAGACGCCGAGCAGATAGATCGGCGGCAGCACCAGCGGCTCCTCGGCGTCCCAGGGCAGCGGCAGATAGAAAAAGCCGAGCGCCGAGGCGCAGGCGACCGCGATCAGGCCGAGCGCGATGGTGAAGCGTACCGGCAGCGCGGTCGCCGAAATCAGCACCGGCGCGAGAAACAGGAAGGAGAACGGGTTCTGCAGTCCGCCGGTGAAGTAGAGCAGCGCCGCAAGCTCGACGATGTTGAGCGCGAGCAGGGCGGCGGCATAGACCGGCTCCATCCGCTCCATCGGGTTGAAGGCGATCTGTAGCCCCAGATTGACCGCCGCTGACAAGCTGACGATGACGAGGCAAGGGGTGATCGGCAGGTCGAATTCGAGCCCCTGGGCCACGATGAAGATTGCGGCGAGCTGTCCCAGCACGGCGAGCCAGCGCAGCCGCAGGATGGTGTCCAGGCGGACATAACGTTGCGGATGGCGGAAGTCGGACTCGGTGACGTCAGTCATTTCCGAAGCTTAACTGTGCGTGAGCCCGATCACAAATCTGCGCCAGCGCCGGTAACGGCAGTTGCACTTGGCCATGTAATGCCTCAATGAACGGCCCGCATGGCGCAAAGTGACGCAACTTCGGCGGCTTCCAGCGCGGCGGATCCGGTCGGACCCGCCGCGATCGCCGTGTCGCGTCTGGTCAAGCAGTACAAGACGGTGCGCGCCGTCGACGACGTCTCGTTTGCGATCGCGCGCGGCAGCATCACCGGCCTGCTCGGCGGCAATGGCGCCGGCAAGACCACGACGATCGCCATGATCATGGGGCTGGTGCTGCCGACCTCCGGCACCGTCGAGGTGCTCGGTCATCCGATGCCGGCGGAAAGCACTGAGGTGCTCGGCCGGATGAATTTCGAAAGCCCCTATGTCGACATGCCGATGCGGCTGACGGTGCGGCAGAACCTCACCGTGTTCGGCCGCCTCTACGCGGTCGACCATCTCAAGGATCGCATCGCGCAATTGGCCTCCGATCTCGATCTGAACGATTTCCTCGACCGTCCCAACGGCAAACTCTCCGCCGGGCAGAAGACCCGCGTCGCGCTGGCGAAGGCGCTGATCAATGCGCCGGAGCTTTTGCTGCTCGACGAGCCCACCGCATCGCTCGATCCCGATACGGCCGACTGGGTGCGTGAGCATCTCGAGACCTATCGCCGCACACGCGGCGCGACCATCCTGCTTGCCTCGCACAACATGCTGGAGGTCGAGCGGCTCTGCGACCGCGTCATCATCCTCAAGCGCGGGCGGATCGAGGAGGACGACAGCCCGGACGCCATCATGGCGCGCTACAGCCGCGACACGCTGGAGCAGGTGTTCCTCGATGTCGCGCGCGGAACGCAGGCCAATTCGGAACCTGCGTCGAAGGGCGCGCGGGCGGCCTCACGGGAGACCATGCCATGAGCGAACTCGCCCACCGCGGCATCGCGCTGCATCGGATCGGCGCCATGATCCTGCGCTATTGGTACCTGCTGCTATCGTCCTGGCCGCGGTTGCTGGAACTCGCCTATTGGCCGGTGCTTCAAATCCTCACCTGGGGCTTCCTGCAGAGCTACATCGCGCAGAACGCCAACTTCTTTGCGCGCGCCGGCGGCACGCTGATCGGCGCCGTGATCCTGTGGGACATCCTGTTCCGCGGCCAGCTCGGCTTTTCCATCTCCTTCCTGGAAGAGATGTGGTCGCGCAACCTCGGCAATCTGATGATGAGTCCCTTGAAGCCGATCGAGTTCCTGATCGCGCTGATGGTGATGAGCATCATTCGCCTCGCCGTCGGCGTGATTCCGATGGTGGTGCTGGCGCTGGTGCTGTTTCACTTCAACGTCTTCAGCCTCGGCCTGCCGTTGATCGCGTTCTTCTGCAATCTGATCTTCACGAGTTGGGCGGTCGGGATTTTCGTCTCGGGCCTGGTGCTGCGCAACGGCATGGGCGCCGAGGGCATCGTCTGGACCTTGATGTTCGCGCTGATGCCGCTCGCCTGCGTCTATTACCCGGTGCGGGTGCTGCCGCACTGGCTGCAGCATATCTCCTGGGCGCTGCCGCCGACCTACGTGTTCGAGGGCATGCGCACGCTGCTGATCGACGGTATTTTCCGCACCGATCTGATGCTGACAGCGCTTTCCCTGAACGCCGTCCTGCTTATGGCGTCCTTTGCGGCGTTTCTTGCCCTTTTGCGCAGCGCCAAACGCCATGGTTCGCTGCTCGGGGGTGGCGAATAAGTCACTTTCGCGTGGAATTCCGAGGGCTTCCCTAGCCGAGGGGGGTGGAAAGAACGATCTCTGGATTGACGCATTATTACCCATTCGACAGTATGCTGCGGCGCAAAACAGGGGTCTGAAATCAATGCCGATTGGTGAGTTTGGCAAGGCACCGCCACTGGCGACGGGCAGTCCGGCGCTGACGACGCCGATGTACTGGATGTACGAGATGGCCCAGGCGTCGCTCAATCCGGCGCGCGCCGTGACGGATGCGACCAAGATCCTGTTTCAGAACCCCCTGAACCCGTGGTCCCATACCGAATTCGGCAAATCGGTCGCGGCGGCCTGCGAATTGTTCGAGCGCACCACGCGCCGTTACGGCAAGCCGGAATGGCGCATCCACGACACCGAGGTCAACGGCGTCCGCACGCCGGTCGAGATCAAGAGCGTTTGGGAAAAGCCGTTCTGCCGCCTGCTGCACTTCGACCGCAAGCTGACGCGTCCGCTGCGTTTCCCGCAGCCGCGGGTCTTGATCGTGGCGCCGATGTCCGGCCACTACGCCACGCTGCTGCGCGGCACGGTGGAAGCCTTCCTGCCCTCGCATGAAGTGTACATCACCGACTGGGCCGATGCGCGCATGGTGCCGCTCGCCGAAGGCCGCTTCGATCTCGACGATTACATCGACTACGTCATCGAGATGCTGCACGCGCTCGGCGGCAACATGCACATCATCGCCGTGTGCCAGCCGTCGGTGCCTGTCGTGGCCGCGGTGTCCATCATGGAGGCCAGCCGCGATCCCTATGTGCCGCTGTCGATGACCTTGATGGGCGGCCCGATCGACACCCGCCGCAATCCGACAGGGGTTAACGATCTCGCCGCCGAACGCGGCATCGACTGGTTCCGCAACAACGTCATCACCAAGGTGCCGTTCCCGCATCCGGGCGTCATGCGCGACGTCTATCCGGGCTTCCTGCAGCTCTCGGGCTTCATCACCATGAACCTCGACCGCCACACCGACGCGCACAAGGCGCTGTTCGCCAACCTGGTGAAGGGCGACGGCGACCTCGTCGACAAGCACCGCGAATTCTACGACGAGTATCTCGCGGTGATGGACCTCACCGCCGAATATTACCTGCAGACGGTCGAGACCGTGTTCGTGCGCCACGCGCTGCCGAAGGGCGAGATGACCCATCGCGGCAAGCCCGTCGATCCCTCGAGGATCATGCGCGTCGCGCTGATGACGGTGGAAGGCGAGAACGACGACATCTCCGGCCTCGGCCAGACCGAGGCGACGCACGAACTCTGCAGCTCGATCCCCAATCATCGCCGCGTGCATTATGTGCAGAAGGGCGTCGGGCACTACGGCGTGTTCAACGGTTCCCGCTTCCGCTCCGAGATCGTGCCGCGCATCAACGACTTCATGATGTCGGCGGCGAATCCGAAATCGCTGCTGGCTTTGGCCGCCGAATAGGCCGCCGGATCAGCCCCATCCGACCCCGATTCCGGGGTGAAAAGACCCCGAAACGGCCCATCCGGAAGGCCGCAAAACGGGCCGTTTTGGACCCGATTCGCGCTTCGAAAGAGTGATTGTGACCTCACCTTTTCGGGCGATCTGGAACCCCCGGTTCCCTCCAAATAATCCGCTTTCGGGACCATTCTGTAGGGTCTGACGGTCGCCTGAGCCCTGTATATTGGGCAAATGATTTGTTTTTGCGCCGAGCGATTTCACTGGTCGCGGTTATGGCAGTCTCCGGGGCAATTGCTCCTCCCCGGACTGACAGACATGGCCACCCGTGCGCTCCTCTATCGGCGCCCCGCCGAACCCGCGACTCTCGTCGTCAGGCACGGCTCGCAACACTTTGCGATCCGGCTCCGAAGGCACCGGCGCGCCAGGCGCTACACGCTGCGCATCCACCCCACCGACCGCGAGGCGATCCTCACCATGCCGCCGCGCGGCACCTTGAAGGACGCGCGCGAGTTCGCCGAGCTCCATGGCGGCTGGATCGCCGCGCGTCTCGGCCGATTGCCGAAGGCCGCACCGTTCCAGCCCGGCACGGTGGTGCCGCTGCGCGGCGTGCCGCACCGGATCGTGCATCGCTCGGGCGAGCGCGGCACGGTGTGGACGGAGACGCGCGACAGCGGCGAGAAGATCATCTGCGTCGCCGGCGACCCCGACTTCACCGATCGGCGTGTGCATGACTTCCTCAAGCGCGAGGCGCGCCGCGATCTGCAGAAGTCGGCGCAGGACCATGCGGCCGCGCTCGGCGTGAAGGTGAGACGGATTTCGATCCGCGACCAGTCGAGCCGCTGGGGCTCCTGCACCTCGGCGGGCTCACTGTCGTTCTCCTGGCGGCTGATCCTCGCGCCGCCCTTCGTGCTGGACTATCTCGCCGCCCACGAGGTCGCCCATCTCGTCGAGATGAATCACTCGGCGCGGTTCTGGCGCGTGGTCGGGAAAGTCTGTCCGTCGATGGAGCGCGCCAAGAAGTGGCTCGATACGTCCGGCAACGACCTGCACCGGTTCGGGATCGAGGATTAGCGGCTGGGGGTCGACGCGTGTAGTCAGATCACGGCCAGCCATGTTGGTCGATGCTAAGGCGATCTTCGCGAGCGACGAGCCGATGGTCAGCACGACAGTACGCATTGCACAGCGGCCTTGTTTGGATGTCGTCGGGTATTCGAACGACCAGAGATCATCTCGTGCGAGAGGCCCGGACGGAGTATACCGGCTGACCATCCTCGTTTCGGGAGACGAAGTGGCTTCGTACGCCGTCGTGACGAAATCGTGATCGACGCGTTGCGACGCGCGCATCGCGGTCGCGTCAGAAAAAACCAGTCACGATCTTGGCGAGGCAGAAACGCCACCACACCATCCGCGAAATAACTCTGATATCGCCTCCGATCCACGGTAACGATAGCTCGCGAACCGGCGTCATAGTCGGATCATCGGTGCGAGCTACCTTCGTCCGCCAAACAGCCGGTCCATCAGCCAGCCATCGAGGCCCGCCGCCGGTTCGGGCCGCGCTGACCCGCGCGACGGCTGTCGGCCCGGGCCGGCCTGCACCGGCGCCGGCTGCGTTGGCCCGGTGATCTGCGAGGCGATCTGGGTCAGCGTCGTCAATCCGCCGCTCGCTGCCGGCGCGTTCGGCAGATACGCGACCGGCACGCCCTGATGCGCTGATCGCATGAAGCGCGTCCACACTTCCACGGGCAGTCCGCCGCCGGTCGCGTGCCTGGTCGGCGAGTTGTCGTCATTGCCGAGCCAGACGCCGGTAACGAGATTGGCGGTGTAGCCGATGAACCAGGCGTCGCGGAAATCCTGGCTGGTGCCGGTTTTGCCGGCGGCCTGCCAGCCCGGAATTTCCGCCTTCTTCGCGGTGCCCGAGATCAGCGTCTGCTCCATCATCTGATTCATGGCAGCGACATTGCGCGGCTCGATCACCTGATTGGGTTCATCGCTCTGGCGCTGATACAGCACCTTGCCGTCCAGCGTCCTGATCTTCGTCACGACATGCGGCGAGACGCTCAGTCCGCCATTGGCGAACGGCGCATAGGCGCCGACCAATTCGAGCATCGAGACTTCGGAGGTGCCGAGCGCGATCGAGGCGTTGGGCTCGAGCTTGGAGGAGATGCCGAGCCGGTGCGCGGTGCGCACCACGTTCTTCGGCCCGACCTCGAGGCCGACCCTCACGGCAACCGTGTTGAGCGACATCGCCAGCGCCTGGGTCAGCGTCACCGGGCCGAAATATTCTTTGGAGTAGTTCTCAGGTGTCCAGCCCTTGACGTTGAGCGGCCCATCCTGGCGGATCGTCTCCGGCGTCAGTCCGGATTCGATCGCGGTGAGATAGACGAACGGCTTGAACGCCGAGCCCGGCTGGCGTTTGGCCGTGACCGCGCGGTTATACTGGCTCTCGGAATAATTGCGGCCGCCGACCATGGCGCGCACCGCGCCGTCAGGCGTCATCGCCACCAGCGCGCCCTGGCTGACATTGAACTTCACGCTCTTGGCCGCAAGCTCGTCGATCACGGCGGCTTCCGCCACGCTCTGCAGCTTGGGATCGATGGTGGTCTCGACCACGATCGACTGTTCCACCTGGCCGACGAGATCGTCGAGCACCTCGCCGATCCAGTCGGCGACATAGTTGACGGTGCCGGCGCCGACCGGTTTCACGGAAATGGCGGGATGGCCGATCGAGGCCTGCGCCTGCGCTTCGGTGATGAACTTGGCTTCGGCCATCGCGGCGAGCACGATTCTCTCGCGCGCTTCGGCACCTTCCGGATTGCGGTTCGGCGCCAGCCGCGACGGCGACTTGACGAGGCCAGCGAGCATCGCGGCTTCCGGAATCGTCACGCTCTTCGCCGGCTTGCCGAAATAGCGCTGCGAGGCGGCCTCAACGCCATAGGCGCCGGAGCCGAAATAGACGCGATTGAGATAAAGCTCGAGGATCTCGGCCTTGGAATGTTTGCGCTCCAGCCAGATCGCGAGCTCGACCTCCTGCAGCTTGCGCGCAAGCGTGCGTTCCTGGGTCAGGAACAGGTTTTTCGCAAGCTGCTGCGTCAGGGTCGAGCCGCCCTGCGAGACGCCGCGATGCAGGACATTGGCGACTGCTGCGCGCAAAATACCCCAGGGGTCGACGCCATGATGGGAATAGAAGCGGCGGTCCTCGATGGCGATGAAGGCTTTCGGCAAATACGGCGGCAAATCCTTCAGCGAGACGTTGGCGCCGGCCATCTCGCCACGCTGCGCCAGCACGCTGCCGTCGGCGCCTGTGATTTCGATGGTCGGCGGCCGCTTGGGGATTTCCAGCGACTGGATCGCGGGCAGATGCGCGCCGACCCAGACCACCAGACCGACGACCGCGATCGCGCCCCACAGGCCCAGCACCGCGCCCCAATAGACCAGGCGCGACAGCCCGAAACCTCGCGCGGATGATCGGCGCTTGCTGGATTTCTCTTTCACCTTGCGCTCGCGCGGCGGAGGCGGAGGCTCATCCTCGTCCTCTTCGACGCGTTTTTTGGCGGCCTTCTTCGGCTTATCGCCGGCGGCGGGAATGCGGTCCTTGGGATCGAGCCGAAGATCGGCGAGCGCCGCCGCGAGGCCAAACCGCGGCTCCTTGCGTCCGCCGCTCTTTTTTCGTCCCCACGCCATACGCGTTACGCCGCCCAACTTTGCTGGCTCACGCTAACGCCGCAGGGTTTAAGGGCCGGTTACGGAGAGGTTAATTCGTGATTAGCTGGCCTGAAATAAGGGAGCGCCGCATGGGGCATATCGATCCGACCAAGGAAGTTTTTGCGCAGTTTCGGGACAGCGATCGGCCCGGGCCGATCCACATGCTCAATCTGGTGCGCTTGCGCAAACAGGCCGCCTATCCCGACGGCCGCAAGGCGACCGGCGAGGAGGCCTATGCGGCCTATGGCCGCGAGAGCGGTCCGGTATTCAGCCGCCTCGGCGGCCGCATCGTCTGGCAGGGAAAATTCGAGCTGATGCTGATCGGCCCGCAAGAGGAGCGCTGGGACCACTGCTTCATCGCGGAGTATCCGAGCGTCGGTGCTTTCGTCGAGATGATCCGCGACCCCGTCTATCGCGAGGCGGTGAAGCATCGTCAGGCGGCGGTGGAGGATTCCCGCCTGATCCGCCATGCGGTGTTGCCGGTCGGGAAAACGTTTGGGGAAATTCCAGCGTAGGGGCCAGCGTTGTGCTCTCCCCTCGTCATGCGCGGGCTTGACCCGCGCATCCATCCAGAAAGATTTCTTTTTGATGGATTGCCGGGTCAAGCCCGGCAATGACGACTCAAAAAAATCGGCGGCCCGGAGGCCGCCGATCGCTTTCGTTATGCGCTTGCGCTTAACCCGCAGCACCCGTGTCCTCGAGGATCGGGCCGAACAGCTCCCAGCGCTCGCCGTTGAACTTCATCATCTGCAGCTGCTTGTTGACGCGATAGTCCTCGGGCGTGGTGGTGTTGACGATGCCCGGCAGCGAGAGGTCGAGCTGGACGTTCTTCAGGCTGGTGGCCTGCTTCATGATGTTCTCGCGGGTCAGGTCGTCGCCGCACGCCTTCAGCACGTGGATCAGGAGCTGCGTCGTCGAGTAGCCGTACGAGTTGAAGCTCGAATCCTTGTCGCCATCCGGATAGTACTTCGCCATGAACGCGAAATACTTCTTCATGCCGGCATCGTCCTTCCAGGTCGGATCGAGCGGATCCTTGCCGTAGTTGACGCTGATCACGTCCTTCGAGGCATCAAGCCCTGCCGGCTTCATCACCGCGCCGACCGAGGTGGCGTTGATGTCGAGGATGTGCACCGGATGCCAGCCGAGCTCGTAGATCTTCTTGATCGCCTGCGCCGCCTGCTTCGGCGTGGTGGCCGAGAAGAACAGGTCCGCGCCGGCGTCCTTGATCTTGAGGATCTGCGAGTCGATGGTGGGATCGGAGACTTCGTAGGACGCTTCCGCCACGATCATGCTGGCCGCCTTGTCGCCGAGGCCGGCCTTGATGCCGTTGAGGTAGTCTTTGCCGAGGTCGTCGTTCTGATAGAGGATGCCGATCTTGGCGTTGGCGTGGTTCTTGATGATGTACTGGCCGTAGATGCGCCCCTCGACGAAGTAGTTCGGGTTGAAGCCCATCGTCCACGGGAAGTTCTTCGGGTCGGTGAAGCGCGAGGCGCCGGTCGCGGCGAACAGCTGCGGCACCTTCTTGGCGTTGAGATATTTCTGCACGGCGGCGTTCGACGGCGTGCCGAGCAGCTGGAAGGTCAACAGCACCTCGTCGCTCTCGACCAGCTTGCGCACCTGCTCGACGGCCTTCGGCGGCGAGTAGGCGTCGTCATACTGGATCAGGTTGATCTTGCGGCCGTTCACGCCGCCCTGATCGTTGATCATCTTGATGTAGGCGGCCTGGGTCTTGCCGATGGTGGCATAGGCCGACGCCGGTCCGCTGAAGGGGTTGGTCTGGCCGATCTTGATCTCGGTGTCGGACGCGCCGGTGTCGTATTTCTTCTGCGCCAGAGCGGGCGACGCGGCCAGCGCGATGGCGAGCGCGGTCCCCGTGGCCAGATGGAAAAAGCCGTTCCTCATGTCGTGTGCGTTCCTAAGGTTTTTGTGGATTTGCGCGGCCGGGTTACTCGATGTTGCGTTGCAAGGCAATGCGCGTTGAGGGCGCATTTGGCCGCTCAAGTGCCTGTGCGAAAGTCTGATTTCGGGTGGATGCTGGCATGCCAGAGGGCAAAGTACGGCGATACCTTGCAGGACATGTCTGATGACCAAAACCGCGCAGACCTTCTCATTCGATCGCCTGATGACGCCGATCGGGGCGATGCTGCTCGTGACCGACGATGACGGTGTGCTGCGCGCGCTCGATTTCGACGATTACGAGGCGCGGATGAAGGAGCTGCTGCGGCTGCAATACGGTGCGGTGACGCTAGAAAATGGCCGGGCGCCGAAGGCGATGCGGTCGGCGCTGTCGGCCTATTTCGACGGCGATTTCGCCGCGCTGAAGACGATTGCCTGGCGCGTCGCCGGCACGCCGTTCCAGCGCAAGGTCTGGACCGCACTGCCGAAGATTCCCGCAGGCAAGACCATGAGCTATGGCGCGCTTGCCGCGAGGCTTGGTGCGCCCAACGCGATGCGCGCAGTCGGACATGCCAACGGATCGAATCCGATCAGCGTGGTGATTCCCTGCCATCGCCTGATCGGCGCCAATGGTTCGCTGGTCAAATATGGCGGCGGACTGCATCGCAAGGCGTGGCTGCTGCGGCATGAGGGTGTTGAACTCTAGGCCGCGGGCTTTTCCACCGCGTCTTCGCTGGCGAGCAGATGCAGCAGCGCGCTCTTGATCGCGGCCTGCCGCGTCGGCGCGTTGATCTGCGCACCGAGCAGATCGGTGACATAGAACACGTCGCGGGCACGTTCGCCGAAGGTCGCCACGTGCGCCGAGGCGATATTGAGATTGAGCTTCGAGATCGCGGTGGTGAGCTGATAGAGCAGGCCGGGGCGATCGAGGCCGGACACCTCGATCACGGTGTAAAGGTCCGACCACTGGTTGTTGATGATCACCTCGGGCTCGACCGTGAACGGGCGGTTCCTGCCGCGCACGGCGGCGCGCCGCGCCACCGCGTCCGGCAGCCGCAGCCTGCCCTCCAGCACCTGCTCGATCATCTCGCCGATCCGGGTCGCACGCCGGCCCTCGTCCTCGTCGCGGTCGTATTCCCTGGAGATCGCGATGGTGTCGAGCGCGCGGCCGTCCGTCGTGGTGTAGATCTGGGCATCGACGATGTTGGCGCCGGCCGAGGCGCAGGCGCCGGCGATGATTGACAGCAGCCAGGGATGGTCGATCGCGAAAATCGTCAGCTCGGTGACGCTGCGCGCCTCGTCGAAGCCGACATTGATCGCAAGCTTGTGGCCGGCCTCTTCGCTCGCTTTCAGGAAGCGCGCATGGCGCATTTTTCGCGGCAGCTCCACCTTGAGCCAGTAGGCCGGATAATGCCGGGCGAGATAGGCGGTGATTTCGGCCTCCGGCCATTCGGTGAAGGCGGCGCGGAATTCGCCCTGCGCCGCGACGACGCGCTTGGCGCGGTTTACTTCCGAGAAGCCGCCGGTCAAGACCGGCTCGGTCTCGTAGTAAAGCGTGCGGATCAGCTGCGCCTTCCAGCCGTTCCACACGCCCGGCCCGACGCCGCGAATGTCGGCGGTGGTGAGGATGGTCAAGAGTTTCATCTGCTCGACCGTCTGCACCACGGCGGCGAAATTCTCGATGGTCTTGCGGTCGGAGAGGTCGCGCGACTGCGCCACCGTCGACATGGTCAAATGCTGCTCGATCAGCCATGCCACGAGTTCGGTGTCGACCGGCGAGAAGCCGAGCCGAGGGCACAGCCGCCGGGCCACCTTGGCGCCGGCGATGGAGTGATCCTCGGGGCGGCCCTTGGCGATGTCGTGCAGCAGCACGGTGATATAGAGCAGCTGACGGTGCTCCGGCCTTATTTTGCGCATCAGATCGCTTGCGACCGTGAATTCGTCGTTGCCGCCGCGCTCGATGTCCTGCAGGAAGCCGACGCAGCGGATCAGGTGCTCGTCCACCGTGTAATGGTGATACATGTTGAACTGCATCATCGACACGATCTTGCCGAAGGCGCGGATGAAATGGCCGAGCACGCCGGTCTCGTTCATCCGCCGCAGCACGGTCTCGGCGCCGTTGGAGGTGAGAATCTCCATGAACAGCCGGTTGGCTTCGGGATCGTCGCGCAGCTCGGTGTTGATCAGCTTCAGCGAGCGCGTCACCGTGCGCATCGCGTCGGGATGAAAGGCGAGGTTGTTCTTCTGCGCCAGCCGGAAGATCCGGATCAAATTGACCGGGTCGTGCTTGAACACGTCGGGGGCGGCGAGGTTGATGCGGTTGTTGTCGACGATGAAATCGTCGCTGTCGGGCACGCGGCGGCGCACCGTGCTTGGCCGCAACCGCGCCATCATGCGGCTCAGCACCGGCGCCGGCTTGGCCTGCTGGTCCTCCAGCTTGGCGCACAGGATCGCGGTGAGATCGCCGACGTCTTTCGCCACCAGGAAGTAGTGCTTCATGAAGCGCTCGACGTCCTGCATGCCGGGATGGCTGGTGTAGCCGAGCCGCACCGCGATCTCGCGCTGCATGTCGAACGACAGCCGCTCCTCGGCGCGGCCGGCGAAGAAATGCAGGTTGCAGCGGACCGACCAGAGGAAGTCGGCGCAGCGGCGGAAGATGCGGTACTCCTGCGCATCGAACACGCCGCGCTCGACCAACTCGTCGGTCTCGCGCACGCGGTAGACATACTTCGCGATCCAGAACAGCGTGTGCAGGTCGCGCAGGCCGCCCTTGCCGTCCTTGACGTTGGGTTCGACCAGATAGCGCGATTGGCCGGCGCGGCGGTGACGCTCCTCGCGCTCGGCGAGTTTGGCGGTGACGAAATCCGAAGCGGAACCCTGCACGACCTCCTTGTCGAAGCGCGCGACCAGCTCGTCATAGAGCTGCTGGTCGCCGGTCAAGAACCGCGTCTCCAGGATCGCGGTGCGGATGGTCATGTCGTTGCGCGCCTGCCGGATCAATTCATCGACCGAGCGGGTGGCGTGGCCGACCTTCAGCCCCATGTCCCACAGGCAATAGAGAATGGCTTCGGCGACCTGCTCGCCCCAGGCGGTCTGCTTGTAGGGCAG
>CAWBTH010000021.1:0-25828 GCA_963791665.1 uncultured Alphaproteobacteria bacterium
GAGCAGATTCTGATCAGACGCGATCATAACCGGCTGCGGCGAAGAAGTTCAGGCACTCTTGGGCAGTGAAGGCGGCCAGGGCATGGGCGATAGCGTCGTCCAAAGCCTCGATTGATCTGGCGGCGGCCTTTCGAAGGGCGGCTTTGAGCTTGGCGAAGGCCATTTCGATCGGATTGAGGTCGGGCGAGTAAGGCGGCAGATAGAGGAGCCAGGCACCCGCCGCCTCGATTGCGAGGCCGACCTCGGCCCGCTTGTGTGCCGCGAGATTGTCCATCACCACGATGTCGCCGGGCTCGAGCGTCGGCACGAGAACTTGCGTCACGTAAGCCTCGAACGCGAGGCCATCCATGGGACCGTCGAGGACCATCGGCGCAGTCATGCCGGTCGCCCTGAGCGCACCGACGAAGGTCGTCGTCTTCCAATGGCCATGTGGGATCGCTGCGACACAGCGCTGGCCATAAGGCGAACGACCATAGCGCCGCGCCATTTTGGTGGAGGCTCCCGTCTCGTCGATGAACACCAGCCGGTGGATGTCGATCTCAGGCTGAGATGCCTTCCACGCGGCGCGTTCGGCGGCCACGTCCGGCCGATCCTGCTCGCTGGCGTGCGATGTTTTTTTTGAACGTGATGTTGTGGCGATCGAAGAACCGCCAGAGCACGCTCGGCACGAAGCGATCGCCGTGGACTTTGAAGAGACGGTCAGCGATCTCGGCCAGAGTCGTGTCAGGCGTGGCCTTGACCAGGGAGAGGATCTCCGCAGCATGACCCTCGATCCGAGCTGAACGCCGGTCTCCGCCCTGCGCTCCCGCCTCACAGGCGCCGGTGCTTCGCCACTCGCTGACCAGATCGATCGCTGTCGACGGCGCCACGCCAAACCGGCCTGCGGCGCCCCGGCAGCTCATGCCTTCATCTTCCACGGCCCGAATAATGCGAAGGCGAAGGTCCGGCGAGAGGGGTTTAGCCATGGGGGCTGGCCTCCATCACCAGCCCTCTGGGTGAATCATGATTTGTCCCGTAAGGGAATCCCTTTCGATTCCGCCAGGTCGGAAACTAGCGCGGCCTTGCTACCGAGCTACACCACCACCTGGGACACGACCAAAATTTTTATTATGAGAAGGCTCATCAAGGTCTTCACCTGCGGCTTCTCTCAAAAATTTAAGTATGGTGGCTTCATCCAGTGAAAGTCCCGCGAGCTTGAGGTCGCTAGCAATATTCTTGGCTACAGGGCTGCGCGACGCCTTAGGGTCAAACCCATATTGCTCGATCGCCATGCCAAGTACCAATTTCAGCAAGCTTGTTCTTTCGGTAGAAGTTTCAAAATCGCGAGCGGGATTTTTGCCAGCAGCTGCTTTTTTTGCATGCTCCCGCACCAAGTTGGCCAGTTCCGGGTGAAATTCCACGCCAACCCTTTTCCACCACCTCACAAAATCGAGCGGTGAGATTGGGTCTCCGGATCTGGCCAGCGCGTTGTGCGCGTTGCGCAAGATCCAGACGCCTTTCATATTCTTGGGCCGCGGGGTGGTCGGAGTTTTCCATAGACGCCATGCTGACCGCGCGCGGATCGAAACCAAATGAAAGCGCCACCCCCTCCTCCACGGTCCAATGTCCTAGAATGCCCCATCGAGCGATCTCGGCAGCGGGATCTCGTCCAAAGAACTCCTCGGCAGTCAGACCATATTCAGGGTGGTCGGGGCCCCAAACAATGGTTTCCATCTCACCTGTCATTTTCGAACCTCCAAAAGGTTGCCGCCGCTTCATCGCATTTGGTCTAGACCTCGTTGGAAGTCAACCTCCAAGCCATTGATTATTAAGCAACATTTATTTGGGATAAAGATTGAGGTGGTGCTACCACGGAGTAGCAACCGATATAATTACAATCCATGCGAGAAGCTGCGATCGGTCGGCTACAGCCCCTGGGAGGATGCTGCAACTGGGGACCAATTTGGGGACTGAGCGATTTCGGTAATTTTGTAGCAAAAACAATATATTTAAATGGTCACACGTGGCGGAGAGAGTGGGATTCGAACCCACGGTACAGTTTCCCGCACACACGCTTTCCAAGCGTGCGCCTTAAGCCACTCGGCCATCTCTCCGGATGCCCTCTCTTGAATGCCTGAGCGGGTTTTTGCAAGCGGATGGCGGGGTGGCCGGCGGATTTCGATCAAGCTATTGAATTATCGTTGTATTTTGATGACTCAGCGTGGCAACTGAACGCCCCCACCCTGACCCTCCCTCCGCGCGCGAGGGACGGCGTGAAAAGCGCGGGAGAGGAACACTGACGCGGTGAACCCGAATCCGCGCCCGCGCCGACGACTGATTTGAGCGGCGCAGCCGGCAAAGCGAAGGGACGACATGAGCATCCGACAGACAAAAACATCGCGGCCATGGCGATCGCGATCGCCCTTCTCTCCGCGCGCCTGCGCTGGCGCAGACCTGCACCCGCCAGGGCAACGACGTCACCTGCGACGACGGCAAGCGCGGCATCTTCACGGGCGACGCCATCATCTGGGCCGACGGCACACGCGCCAACCTCGCCTCGCAACATCCGAGCGTCATCATCGGCAACAAGTCGTCGGTGATCGTCGGCAAGGGCGTGATGGTCGGCAGCCCCTGCGGCAAGGGCGTGGTGCCGATGGAGAATCCGAGCGCGCAAACGCGATGTCCCGTGCTGGATGGCGTGGCGTATTGTTATTGAGGGCTCGTCATTCCGGGATGGCCCGAAGGGCCAGACCCGGAATCCATAACCACTGGCGTTTGTTTGGCGACGACCGTCGCGACAACCATCCCGCACATTTGAGACGTCACGCGGTATGGATTCTGGGCTCGCGCCAAGTGGCGCGCCCCGGAATGACGAAAGAGGACGCGCTTCGCCTACTCGATCACCTCGTCCGCGCGCAGCAGAAACAACTCCGGGATCGTCAGCCCGATCGCGCGCGCCGCCTTCAGGTTCACCACCAGCTTGAAGATCGACGGCGCCTGCACCGGCAGGTCGTTCGGCGCGGCACCTTTAAGGATCCTGTCGGCATATCCGGCGGCCTGCCGAAACACGACGATGGTATCGATGCCATAGGACAGCAGTCCGCCGCTGGTCGGAAAGAACCGGTACGGATAGATCGCGGGCACGCGATGCTGCTCCGCAAGCTTCGTGATCAGGATGCGATGCACCTGCACGAACACGTCGGGCAGCACGAACAGCGCGGTGTCGGGCTCCAGCCGCTCGAACGCCTGCTCGATCCCGGCCGCATGCCGCACCGGCGTCGCCATCCCGCGCACCTTGAAGCGCGGCGCCGCCTCGTCGAAATTGCGCAGGAAGTCCTTGTAGAATGTCGCGGTATCGGGATTGAACAGCAGCGCCACCTGCCTGGTGTTCGGCGAGATCTCGACGATCAGCTCCAGCCACTTGCTGGTCATCGGCAAATCGACGTTCATGAATCCGGTGATGTTGCCGCCGGGATGCGACAGGCTCTGCACGAACCCGCTTCCAATGGGGTCGGCGACGAGGGCGAAGACCATCGGAATGGTCGTCGTCAATTGCCGCAGCGCCTTCACGCAGGGCGTGCTGTGAACGACGATGAGGTCGGGCTTGAGTGCGACGATGTCCTTGGCAAAACGCACGGCGTTGTCGGGGTCGCCGGCGGTCCAGCGGTAATCCAGCTGGAGATCGCGGCCCTTGACCCAGCCCAGTTCGCGAAGTCCCCCCTCCAGCGCCTCGACGCGAGGTCCTGCCTCGGGATCGTTCTCGCCGATCCCCATCAGAACGCCGATGCGCGTGATCTTTTCGGGACGCTGTGCATGCGCCGCCAGCGGCAAAATCATCGTGCCGCCAAGCAGCGCGACGAAGTCGCGGCGCCTCATTGCTTCCCCCCGGATCAGGGACAACAAAGCATCATAGGCGCCGGGTCATGGCCTGATAGGCGGCAGATGCGTCCGGACTTCACCCCGGCGTGATGACCTGCGACCTCACATCACGCCTCAGTGATATCTCGCGTTCGAGTTCGCAGTGCGCAGCGGCCACAGCGAGGGCGTGGTGGCGGCAATCGGCTCGCTCGCGGCGCGCGCGGGCTGACAATCCTCGAGCGCGTCGGTGAACTCGGCAAACCAGTCGTGGATGGTGTGGCGGCGAAGCTTGGCCATCATCGCCTCGTAGCGCAGCCGCCGCTCGGTCAGCGGCATCGACAGCGCGGTCGCGATGCTGCGCGCCATGCCGTCGATGTCGTGCGGATTGACCAGCAGCGCGGCGTCGAGCTCGTTGGCGGCGCCGGCGAATTTCGACAGCACCAGCACGCCCGGATCGGCCGGGTTTTGCGCGGCGACATATTCCTTGGCAACCAGGTTCATGCCGTCATGCAGCGGCGTCACCACGCCGACCTGCGCGGTACGATACAGCCCGGCCAGCACCTGCTGGCTGAACCCCTTGTTGAGATAACGGATCGGCGTCCAGTCGACCTCGCCATGCCGGCCGTTGACGTCGGTGACGAGCCGCGACACATCGGCCGCCAGCTTGCCATAGGCCTCGATGGTGCCGCGCGAAGGCGTCGCGATCTGCAACAGCGACACCGCGCGCTGCAGCTGCGGACGCTCCGTCCAGATCCGGTCGAACGCCCTGATGCGGTTGACCAGGCCCTTGGAATAGTCGAGGCGGTCGACGCCGATCGCGAGCTTCTCGCCGTTGAGGCTGCGCCGCAGCCGCGACACGTCCGGATGGGTGATCGATTTCGCCGCGAAGCCTGCGAACTTGTCCGCGTCGATACCGATCGGAAACACGGCCAGACGCGTGCGGCCGTGCTTGCGAGATCGCGACGTCGCCGACGACCGGCAGCGCCAGCGCGTCGCGCACATAGGCGACGAAATTGTTGCAGTCGTCCTCGGTCTGGAAGCCGATCAGGTCATAGGCCAGCATCGCCTCGACCAGCTCGCGATGATGCGGCACGCCTTCGATGACGGAAGCCGCCGGCCACGGCGTGTGGAGGAAGAAGCCGATCGGCTCGGCTCACGCCGAGATCGCGCAGCTCCGCGCCGAGCGAGAGGAAGTGATAGTCCTGCACCCAGAACGCGGTCTCGGGCTTTTGGAAGCGCAGCAGCGCGCGCGCCATGAAGGCGTTGACCTCGCGATAGCTGAGATAGTCGCCCTGCGTGACGCGGATCAGATCGCTGCGCGAATGCAGCGCCGGCCACAGCGCCGAATTGGCGAAGCCTTCGTAGTAGCCGCCGTAATGCGCGGCCGGCAAATCGAGCGTGGCGAGCGCGCCCTGGCCGAGCGCCTCGATTTCGGCGAGCGGTTCCTTCTGCAGGCCGTCGCGCACACGGCCGGACGAGCCGACCCAGATCGCGCCGGATTTCTCCACGACAGGCAGCAGCGCTGCGGCCAACCCGCCGGTCATCGGCTCATTGGGCTTGCCACGCGATACACGATTGGAAACGACGATCGAGATTCACAGGATGTCCCCTCCTGGGATGTCCGCGCTGTTTAACTGCCGTTCATCATTATGGTTCCTGACGCCGCATTCCGTGCCCGGTTCGGACCCTGCGTAACGGCATCATTTCCGTGAGATTTTCGATGAATTGAAACGGAAATCGGACTTTCGACGGGGAACCCGGGTTCCACGCCGAAAAGAATTGATCTGATGCGCCAAAAGCACGCGTGGCGCTGAAAAAACGCTGACGCGCCACAAAGAGATCGTGAGGATCGGAAAACCGACGTTAGGACGTCAAGCTTTGGCCATCCAGCAGGCGCGCGAGGAACTCGCGCACGTCGTTCGGCGCATCGAAATGACCATCGACCCCGCGCGCGCGGCGGCCGACCGAGAAGGCGGCGCCGTCGAAATCGGGCATGATTGCGAACACCGTCTCGTCGGTGACGTCGTCGCCGATGAACAGCGGCTTGCGGCCCTTGAACGGCTCGTGCGTCATCAACTCGCGCACGCCGGTCGCCTTGGTGAAACCGGAATGCTTGATCTCGCAGACGCATTTGCCGGGCAGCACCTCGATCGGCGCGTTCGGCAGATCGGCGTGGATCAGCGACACCGCTTCATAGATCGCCTTCTCGGCATGCGGCGCGAGCCGATAATGCAGCGCCAGCGAGTAGCCCTTGTCCTCGAGCAGGATGCCCGGGCTCAGCGCGGCGATGGCGGCAAGGCGTTTCTTCAATTCCTTGTCCATCGGCGGCGCGTGGGTGGCGACCGCCTCGCTGTCGCGTCGCAAGCCGCATTTCCGCGCCATGACCGCCGACGGCGGGAAATTCCTGCGGCGCGAAGATCAGGTCGATGTCGTTGAGCGAGCGCCCGCTGACCAGCGCCAGCGCGCCGGACGTTTTCGCGAGCAAGCCGTTGAGGGTTTCGCGCAAGCCCGGCGGCACCCAGACTTCGCGCGGCGTCGGCATCAGGTCGAGAAGCGTACCGTCGATGTCGAGCAGGATCGCGGTGTTGTTCAGATGGGGAACAAGAAGATGCGGCACCGGCACGGCATCCGGCTTCTCCTGCAACGGCGTCAGATCCTCCGGCGACAGGTCGTCCATGGGCATTTCGGCCACTTCCTGGTTCATATCCTACTCCACAAAAGCCAGCGGCGTTGCGACAGATTCGAGCGATTTGCGCTCGGCGGCCACCGCATAGCGCCAGCCGATTCCGGCGGCCACAATCATCAGCACCGCGCCCAACAGATAGCCTGCGAACACGCTGGTGCGCGAACCGGTGTCAATGAGCACGCCGAACAGCGCCGGCCCGATCACGCCGCCGATGCCGGTGCCGACGGCATAGAAGATCGCGATGGCAAGCGCGCGCACCTCCAGCGGAAAGGTCTCGCTGACGGTGAGATATGCCGCGCTCGCGGCCGGCGAGGCAAAGAAGAAGATCACCATCCAGGCGATGGTCTGGGTCTGCGCGCTCAAGACGCCGATCGAGAACAGATAACCCGAGATCGCCAGCAGCACGCCGGAGACGCCATAGGTGAAGGCGATCATGATGCGGCGGCCGAGCGTATCGAAGAGGCGGCCAAGCAGAAGGGGCCCAAGGAAGTTGCCGGCGGCAAAGGGCAGGATGTACCAGCCGACTTTGTCGGCCGCGATGCTGATAGAAGTCGGTCGAGCACCAAGAGCAAACGTGAAGAAGATCGCATTGTAGAAGAATGCCTGCGCCACCATCAGCGTCAGCCCCACCAGCGAGCGCTGGCGATAGGTGACGAACAGCGTGCGCGCGACTTCGGCAAGCGGCGTGTGATCGCGCATGCGCAGCTTGATTTTCGTGAAAGTGTTCGCGCGCGCATCCTGCGCGTGGCCGATCACGGAGCGTTCGATGTCATCGACGATGGCGTGCGGCCTGATCAGGATGGCCGTGGATCATCAGCCAGCGCGGGCTTTCCGGAATCCACATCCGCATCACGAACACGATCAGGCCGAGCACGGCGCCGGTGAAATAGGCGAGCCGCCAGCCGATGTCGGGCCCGGTGACCGCGGGATCGAGCAGCACGATCGCGGCGGTCGGCGCCCATCGCGGCGCCGATCCAGAAGCTGCCGTTGATGACGAGATCGGTCCAGCCGCGATAGCGCGCCGGCACCAGCTCCTGGATGGTGGAGTTGATCGCGGTGTATTCGCCGCCGATGCCGGCACCCGTGAGAAAGCGAAACAGCGCATAGCTCGCGACATTCCACGACAGCGCGGTGGCGGCGGTGGCGGTGAGATAGACCGCGAGCGTGATGAAGAACAGTTTCTTGCGGCCGATGCGGTCGGTGAGCCAGCCGAAGAAGATCGCGCCCAGCACGGCGCCGGCAAGATAGAGCGAGTTGGCGAGGCCGACGTCGAAATTGGAGAAATGCATCGTCGGGCTTTGCTTCAGCGCGCCCGACAGCGCGCCGGCAAGCGTCACCTCGAGCCCGTCGAGAATCCAGGTGATGCCGAGCGCCAGCACCACGCGGGTGTGAAAGCCGCTCCAGGTCAGCGCATCCAGCCGCGACGGAATCGCGGTCTCGATCAGGCGATCGTCGCGCGGCGGCGTGCACGTGGCGGGCGCGTCTTCGGAAAGATGTGCGGTCTCCTGCAGGGCCATTGGATCGAACCAATGCAAAAACGGCCCCGGAACGCTGCGCCCCGGGGTTTTCTAAGCGCGAATGCGGCAAAGCTCTGGCCTGCCACGGCGAGATAACGTTTTGTCCATGCTGTAGTTCCGGGTCGGCTTTAGGAACGACGTCACCGCGCGCGGTTTTCTCCATTGCATGACAAGGAGATGACCATGGCAGCGCGAAAGAAGGCGGCATCACGACGGACGACATCGCGGCGAACGGCGTCACGCAAGACATCGGCGCGCAAGGCCACGACCAAGCGCTGGTCGGCGCGCGTCACCCGCGAGAGCGACGCGCTCGATCTCAAGGGCGGCGTGTTCAAGCAATCCAGTGCGAAGAAGATCGCGTCCTCGCTGAAACGCTCGGCGGAACGCAGCTCGCGGCGCAAGAGCGGCGCCTACCGCTCGGCGCTGTCGATGCTGACGTTCTATATCAACCGCGCGGGGAAGAACTTGCCGAAGACCGCAGCGGACGCGGCTGGAGCGCGCCAAGGTGGAGTTGAAGAAGGAGTTCGGGAGGGAGTAAGCGCGCTCCCGGTCTTCCTACGTCGTCCCGGCGCACCTTCGCGCGCAGGCCGTCAGTGCGAGCGCGCGGGATCCATAACCACAGGGAGTGGTTTTGCGAAGGCTGGGGCACCAGCCTGCTCTAACGACAGCATCTTGTGGTTATGGATCCTCGCTTGCGCGAGGACGCGAGGGAGTTAGGCGGCAGCGAGTGCTTCAAGCCGCCCTGATATTCCCCATGAAGCGGTCGAGCTCGGCGCGGAGCCGCGCGCTTTCGCTGGTCAGCGCCTTCGCCGAGCTCAGCACTTCCGCGGAGGCCTCGCCGGTTTCGGTGGCGCCGCGATTGACCTGCACGATATTGCTGGCGGCTTCGCGGGTGCCGATCGCCACGCTCTGCACATTGCGCGCGATCTCGCTGGTCGCGGCGCCCTGCTGCTCGACTGCGCTGGCGATCGTCGAGGCGATGTTCGAGATTTGCCCGATGGTGGCGCCGATCTCCTTGATCGCGGCGACCAACTCCTCCGTCGCATCCTGCATGCCCGCGATGTGACCGGAAATCTCTTCGGTCGCCTTCGCGGTCTGGCTCGCCAGCGATTTCACTTCGGCCGCGACCACCGCAAAGCCGCGGCCGGCCTCGCCGGCGCGCGCCGCCTCGATGGTGGCGTTGAGCGCCAACAGATTGGTCTGCTCGGCAATCGCGTTGATCAGCTTGACGACGTCGCCGATCTGCGCCGCCGCGCGCGACAATTTGCCGATGCGGGTGTCGGTCGCTTGCGCCTGCTGCACGGCGGCTTCCGCGATGCGGTTGGACTCGCGCACCTGGCGACCGATCTCGCCGATCGATGCCGACAACTCCTCGGTGGCCGAGGCCACCGACTGGATGTTGGTGGAGGCTTCCTCCGAGGCGCCGGCGACATGGCTCGACAGGCCCTGGGTGGTATCAGCCGTGCGGGTCAAAATGCCGGCCGCCTGCTCCAGCTGCCCGGCCGACGACGAGACGTTGGAGACGATCGAGCCGACCGCGGTCTCGAAATCGTCGGCGAAGCGAATGAGCTCCGCGCGCCGCGCCGCGCCCGCGGTCTTGTTCTGCGCGTCCTGGGCTGCGGCATCGCGCTCGGCCTTGGCAACCGCCTGCAGCTTGAACTCCTCGACCGCGCCGGCCATCTCGCCGAGCTCGTCCTTGCGCCCGAGGCCCGGCAGCACCACGTCGAACTTGCCGTTCGCGAGCTCGCGCATGGCGCGGCACATCGCAATCATCGGCGCGGAGATGCCGCGGCCGAGCACCAGCGCCAGCACGGCGCCGAGCAAGGTGCCGCCGATCGCGAGCATGACGATCAGACGCTCGGTCTCGCCGATGGCGGCATCCGACTGCCGTTCCAGCCGCTGCTGATCCGACGACAGGTCGGCCTTCATTGCGCTCGGCGCCCTTGACGATGGCGTCCGCGGAAGTGGTCATATCGGCGACCAAGCTGAATCGACCTTCTTGGTATTCTCGATCAGCTTTGGCCAGCGTCTCCCGGTATTCGGCAAGCAGTCCCGCCGCCTCCTTCAGGCCGGCCACGATCCGCTCGTTCGTCGAATTGACCGCGCCGAGCGCGTTCTCGACGAATTTGAGCCGCGCCATCGCGCCGGTGGCGATCGCCTGATCGGCATTGATGACGAAGGTGTTGGCAAGCGCCGAGGCCGACTGGAATTGCTCGATCACTTTCTTGGTGCCGAACTGGATCGCCTGCAGCTCCGCGTCGTCGGCATTGCTGGGAAGATCGTCGAGCTTGTATCGCAGCATGTTGCCGTCGCGCGACAGCTTGTTCTGCACCAAGCAGCGCGCTCTCGCTCTTGACCTGGACGATCTCGGCAAAAATCTTCGCGAAGCTCTGGAATTCTTTCGACAGCCGCGTGATCTGATCGAGCCGCGCCGGATTGCTGGTGCCCCGCATCGACGCCTCGATGGCGTCCTTGAGGCGCGCCTCGGCGGCCTGCGCCGCCTTGGCGTCATCGTCCTTGGCGGTGACGACGTAGTAGCGCGCTAGTCCGCGATAGGCGATCAGCTCGCGGTCGATGTTGCGGGCGAGATCGGCTTCCGACACGCTGGTGCGCCAGGAGGCGACGGCGGACGACACCTTCTCGAAGCCGAGATAGGCGATATAAA
This sequence comes from uncultured Alphaproteobacteria bacterium, assembly GCA_963791665.1. GTDB lineage: Bacteria > Pseudomonadota > Alphaproteobacteria > Rhizobiales > Xanthobacteraceae > Bradyrhizobium. The sequence goes on from CAWBTH010000021.1 coordinate 10,706, forward strand.
GGCTCACGGCGGAGATCGCGAGCACGAGGCCGAAGCCGAGGATGATCTTGGCGCGGAAGCGCAGGGTCGGAAGCCTCCGTGTCATCAGCTGCCACTTCGACATCCCCACCCCCATGTCCCCAAAGCCCGCGGAGCCGGGAACGGGTCCCCGGCGCGTTTGCCGAAAACTAGGGCAGAATGGATAAGGGCCGGTAAATTTGTCGCGGCCGTGACGACCTAAGCATGAAGGCTGGGTGACGGCGGCCGGACACGGCGCGGGACGACGGAAACACTGCGCGCCGCCGCTCATTCCCGCGCCTCTTGCCCCTCTCGCCGCTACCAAATTCCCAGTTGCAAAGTCCTTAGCCCCTGTCTCTAATCGGCCCAATTCAAAAATCATCTCGGGAGGGTCTACGCGTGTCTACCGTCAAACTCACAGTGAACGGCAGAGCCGTCTCGGTCGACGTCGAGGATCGCACGCTGCTCGTGCATCTCTTGCGCGACAATCTCAACCTGACCGGCACACATATCGGCTGCGACACCAGCCAGTGCGGCGCCTGCGTCGTCCATATCGACGGCCGCGCGGTGAAATCCTGCACGGTGCTGGCCGGACAGGCCGCGGGCTCCAGCGTCACCACCATCGAAGGCATCGCCAAGGGCGACGAGCTGCATCCGATGCAGGCGGCGTTCCGCGACAATCACGGCCTGCAGTGCGGCTATTGCACGCCGGGCATGATCATGTCGTCGATCGACATCGTCAATCGCCACGGCAGCAAGCTCGACGAGGCCACGCTCCGCGAGGAGCTCGAAGGCAACATCTGCCGCTGCACCGGCTATCACAACATCGTCAAGGCCGTGCTCGATGCGGCCGGCCGCATGAAGGTTTCGCAGGCCGCCGAATAGCCGCGCAACAGACTCGTATTCGCTCACATCAGATCGCCGCGCTTTCGATGGAATTGGCGGCAAACGAACTCCGGTAGGGAGAACAGGACATGGGTGTTGAAGGCATTGGCGCCAGCGTCGTCCGCAAGGAAGACAAGCGTTTCATCACAGGCAAGGGCCGTTACGTCGACGATATCAAGCTGGTGGGCATGACTTTCGCCCATTTCGTCCGTAGCCCGCATGCCCACGCAAAGGTCAAGAGCATCAATTCAGCCGAGGCAGCGAAGATGCCCGGCGTGGTCGCGGTGCTGACCGGCAAGGAGCTGGTCGACGACAAGGTCGGCAATCTCATTTGCGGCTGGGCCATCACCTCGAAGGACGGCACTGGCATGAAGATGGGCGCCTGGCCCGCGATGGCGCCGGAGACCGTGCGCTTCGTCGGACAGGCGGTCGCGGTCGTGATCGCCGAGACCAAGAACCAGGCGCGCGATGCAGCCGATGCCGTAGTCGTCACCTACGAGGAACTGCCGGCCGCCGCCAACATCAGCGCCGCGATCAAGTCGGGCGCGCCACAATTGCACCCGGAAGCACCGGGCAACGTGATCTACGACTGGACCATCGGCGACGAAGGCGCCACCGACGCGGCGTTCAAATCGGCCGCCAACGTGGTCTCGCTCGACATCACCAACAACCGCCTGGTCCCGAACGCGATGGAGCCGCGCGCCGCGATCGCCGATTACGACACCGCGGAAGAGCACTTCACACTATATACGACCTCGCAGAACCCGCATGTCGCGCGCCTCGTGCTCTCGGCATTCTACAACATCGCGCCCGAGCACAAGCTGCGCGTGATCGCGCCCGACGTCGGCGGCGGCTTCGGCTCCAAGATCTTCATCTATCCCGAAGAGATGGTCGCGCTGTGGGCCTCCAAGAAAACCGGACGGCCCGTGAAGTGGACCGGCGATCGCACCGAAGCGTTCCTGACCGACGCCCACGGCCGCGATCACCTCACCAAGGCCGAAATGGCTTTCGACAAGGACAACAAGGTCACCGGGCTGCGCGTCAAAACCTACGCCAATCTCGGCGCCTATATGTCGCTGTTCTCGTCCTCGGTGCCGACCTATCTCTATGCGACGCTGCTGTCGGGCCAGTACAACATCCCCAACATCTTCGCCGAGGTGATCACCGTCTACACCAACACCACGCCGGTCGACGCCTATCGCGGCGCGGGCCGTCCCGAAGCCAGCTTCGTGGTGGAACGGCTGATGGAAACCGCGGCGCGGCAGTTGAAGGTCGATCCGGCCGAACTGCGCCGCAAGAACTTCATCACCAGCTTCCCGCATCAAACCCCGGTCATCATGGCCTATGACGCCGGCGATTTCGGCGCCTCGCTCGACTCCGCCGATGAAGGCGATCGACTATGCCGGCTTCGCCGCCCGCAAGGCCAAGGCGAAATCGGAAGGCAAGCTGCGCGGCCTCGGCGTCTCCTGCTACATCGAGGCTTGCGGCATCGCGCCGTCCAAGGCGGTCGGCAGTCTCGGCGCCGGCGTCGGCCTGTGGGAATCCGCGGAAGTCCGCGTCAACCCGGTCGGCACCATCGAGATCCTCACGGGATCGCACAGCCACGGCCAGGGCCACGAAACGACGTTCTGCCAGCTGGTTGCCGAGCGCCTCGGCGTTCCCATCAGCCAGGTTCAGATCGTGCACGGCGACACCGACAAGGTGCAGTTCGGCATGGGCACCTACGGCTCGCGTTCGGCCGCGGTCGGTCTCACCGCGATCCTCAAGGCGATGGAAAAGGTCGAAGCCAAGGCCAAGAAGATCGCCGCACATGCGCTGGAGGCGTCCGAAGGCGACATCGTCATCGAGAACGGCGAGTTCAAGGTGACCGGCACCGACAAGTCGATCGCGCTGCCGATGGTCGCGCTCGCGGCCTACACCGCGCACAATCTGCCCGACGGCATGGAGCCGGGCCTGAAGGAAGGTGCGTTCTACGACCCGACCAACTTCACCTTCCCCGCGGGCGCATACATCTGCGAGGTCGAGGTCGATGCCGGCACCGGCAAGACCTCATTCGTCAACTTCGTCGCGGCCGACGATTTCGGGCGGCTGATCAACCCGATGATCGTCGAGGGCCAGGTGCATGGCGGGCTCGTGCAGGGCATCGGCCAGGCGCTGCTGGAAGGCACCGTCTATGACAGCAACGGCCAGCTCGTGACCGCGTCTACATGGACTACGCCATGCCGCGCGCCGACGACGTGCCGTCGTTCAAGCTGGGCCACACCACGACGCTGTGTCCGGGCAATCCGCTCGGCGTCAAGGGCTGCGGCGAGGCCGGCGCGATCGGCGCTTCCGCTGCCGTGATCAACGCGATCACGGATGCGATCGGCAACAACAAGCTCGAAATGCCGGCGACGCCCGACCGCGTCTGGCATGCGATCCACGGTTAAGAGGGAGAGGCCACATGTATTCCACCACCTATCATCGCGCCTCTTCCGTCGACGAGGCGGCCACGCTGTTCGGCAAGGGCACCGAAGCCAAATATCTCGCCGGCGGCCAGACCCTGCTGCCGGTCATGCGGCAGCGGCTCGCCGCGCCGTCCGACGTCATCGATCTCTCCAAGATCAAGGACATGGTCGGAATCATTGCGACCAACAACGGCTTCGAGATCAAGGGCGCGACCACGCATTACGACGTGGCGCAGAGCAATGACGTGAAGAAGGCGATCCCGGGTCTCGCCTATCTCGCCTCCGTGATCGGCGATCCCGCGGTGCGCTACAAGGGCACCATCGGCGGCTCGCTCGCCAACAACGATCCCGCCGCGGACTATCCGGCCGCGGTGCTGGCGCTGAACGCGACCGTCAAGACCAACAAGCGCACGATCCCGGCGGACGAGTTCTTCAAGGGCCTGTTCACCACCGCGCTCGCGGACGGCGAGATCATCACCGCGGTCTCGTTCCCGGTCACGGCTAAGTCAGGCTACGCCAAGTTCCGCAATCCGGCATCGCGCTTCGCGTTGACCGCCGTGTTCGTGGCGAAGACGCCGGGCGGCGACGTCCGCGTCGCCGCGACCGGCGCCTCGCAGAACGGCGTGATGCGGGTTTCGCGCAATCGAGTCGGCACTGAAGGCAAACTGGTCGGCCGGCGCGCTCGACAATGTCAAGGTTTCGACCGACGGCATGCTCAGCGACATCCACGGCACAGCCGATTACCGCGCCAATCTGGTCAAGGTGATGGCGCAGCGCGCGGTGGCCGCGGCTGGCTAGCGCCTGGACACAAACCTTGTTGCAAGCGGCGCGCACCCATGCGCGCCGTTTTGCGTTTGCGGCACAAAGCCACTTGCTCCTGCGCCCGTCTGGCATGACAATTTCCGACAAGGAAACGCTCAAGGCACAAACCATGCTGGACAAACCCGCGTCCCACACCGCCGTCCGCGCCACCGGTCCGCTGGCCGGCTATCGCATCGTCGAATTCGCCGGCATCGGTCCCGGCCCCTTTGCCTGCATGATGCTGGCCGACATGGGCGCCGAGGTGGTCACGCTCGACCGCGTCGGCGCCAAGAAGAACATGAAGGGCGTCGCGGTGCGCGGCCGCAAGGTCGTCGAGCTCGATCTGAAGGACAAGGCGGCGATCGCGCAGGTGCTCGACCTGCTCGCGAGCGCCGACGCGCTGATCGAGGGTTTTCGGCCCGGCGTGATGGAACGGCTCGGGCTCGGGCCTGAAATCGTGCTCGCGCGCAATCCAAAGCTGGTCTACGGCCGCATGACCGGCTGGGGCCAGGAAGGCCCGCTCGCGCAGGCCGCGGGCCATGACATCAACTACATCGCGATCACGGGCGCGCTGGCCGCGATCGGCCCGAAGGAAAAGCCGGTGCCGCCGCTCAATCTCGTCGGCGATTTCGGCGGCGGCGCGCTCTATGTCGTGGTCGGCGTGCTGGCCGCGCTATTGGAAGCGTCGAAATCCGGCAAGGGACAGGTGGTCGATGCCGCGATGTGCGACGGCGCGGCGTCGCTGATGTCGATGTTCTTCGACATGACCGCGTCCGGCCGTTGGGTCGAGGGCCGCCAGAACAACTTCATCGACGGCGGGGCGCATTTCTACGGCGTGTACGAGTGTTCGTGCGGCCACTTCATTTCGGTCGGCTCGATCGAGCCGCAGTTCTACGCCCTGCTGCGCAAGCATGCCGTGCTGACGGACGCCGATTTCGACGCGCAGATGGACCGCAAGGCCTGGCCGGCGCTGCGCGAGAAGCTCGGCAATGTGTTCAAGAGCAAAACGCGCGAGGACTGGTGCAAGATCATGGAAGGCACCGACATCTGCTTCGCGCCGATCCTCACCATGGCGGAAGCGCCAAAGCATCCCCACAACGCGGCGCGAGGCGTGTTCATTGAGCGCCACGGCGTGACCCAGCCCGCACCGGCGCCGCGCTTCTCGCGCACGCCGTCCGCCGCGCGCGATCCTGCCGCGGCGGATCTCGGGGAGTTGGTGGGGGAGTGGAAGGGACGGTAGGGCCTCGTGCCCCGGATGCAGTGCAGCGCGCAAGCGGTGCACTGCTGATCCGGGGCCTATCTCGCATGGGTCCCGGATCTGCGCAGCAGCGTTGACACGCTGCAGCGCGTCCGGGACACGAGAGCAAACTACTACGCGTGCTCGACCTTCAGCACGCCCCTGCGAATCTGATCTTCCTCGATCGATTCGAACAGCGCCTTGAAATTGCCCTCGCCGAATCCGTCGTCGCCCTTGCGCTGGATGAACTCGAAGAAGATCGGCCCGATCGCGTTCGCCGAGAATATCTGCAGCAGCACCTTGGTGTGGCCGCCGTCGACCACGCCCTCGCCGTCGATCAGGATGCCGTTCTTCTGCAGCCGCGCGATGTCCTCGTCGTGGCCCGGCAGCCGCGCGTCGATCTTCTCGAAATAGGTCGCGGGCGGCGACGGCATGAACGGCAGGTGGCTTTCGCGCAGAGCCTCAATGGTGCTGTGGATGTCGCGCGCACCGCAGGCGATGTGCTGGATGCCCTCGCCGCGATAAATGTTGAGATATTCCTCGATCTGGCCGGAGGCGCCGGCGTCCTCGTTGATCGGAATCCTGATCTTGCCGTCGGGGCTGGTCAGCGCGCGGGAGAACAGGCCGGAGGCGCGGCCCTCGATGTCGAAGAAGCGGATCTGGCGGAAGTTGAACAGCTTTGCGTAGAAGCCGGTCCAGACATCCATCCGCCCGCGATGGACGTTGTGGGTGAGATGATCGATGTAATAGAGCCCGGCACCGGCCGGGCGCGGATCGCGCGCGCCTGTCCACTCGAACTCGGTGTCGTAAGCCGAACCCTTCGCGCCGTAACGATCGACGAAATAGAGCAGGCTGCCGCCGATGCCCTTGATCGCGGGCACGTCGAGCGTCTTTTGCGCAGGTGACACATTCGCCGGTTCCGCGCCGAGCGCGATGGCGCGGTCGTACGCGGCTTTCGCATCCACCACGCGGAACGCCATCGACGGCGCACACGGGCCATGCGCGGCGACGAAATCAAAACCGTGCGTGCCGGGCTCCTCGCTGACGAGATAATTGATGTCGCCCTGGCGATAGACCGTGATCTTCTTGGTTTTGTGCCGCGCGACCGGCGCAAAACCCATCAGCTTGAACAGCGCGTGCAATTGCTCCGGCTCGGGATGGGCATATTCGACGAACTCGAAGCCGTCGGTGCCCATCGGATTGTCGGCGCTGATCGTGGCGGGTGGCGCGTCGTGCGGGAACGGACCCATGGCGGAAACTCCTGAAATCTGTTTCGTGCAGTTTCTGCCAAATCCGGCGCAAGGAGCATGCAAAACGGGTCGCGATCGGCTATGATCATGCATGATTTGTGCATGATATGGACATTTGACGCATGATCCCGGTGGACGCCTTCGACCTCAAGATGCTGGCCGCGCTGCAGAATGATGGCCGGCTCACCAACCAGGAACTCGCCGACCTGGTCGGACTGTCGGCGTCGCAATGCTCGCGGCGGCGGATGCGGCTGGAAGAGGAGAAGGTGATATCGGGCTATCACGCCGATCTTGCCGGCGAAGCGCTCGGCTTCGGCCTGATCGCCTTCATTCACATTACGCTGGCGACCCACTCGCCCGACAATTCCAAGAAGTTTCGCGCGTTGGTCGGCCGTGTCGACGAGATTCAGGAAGCCTATTCGCTGACCGGAGACGCCGACTATGTGCTGAAGGCGGTGCTGCGCGATTTGAAGGGCCTGTCCGACCTCGTCAACAATGTGCTGATGCCGCACCAGAGCGTGGCGCATGTGCGCTCCTCGATCGTGCTGGATCGGCTGAAGGAGAGCACCAAGCTGCCGCTGCGGCGCTTAGCTTAATCTCTCCCCTCGTCATTCCGGGGCGCGCGTAGCGCGAACCGCGGAGATCCGTCAGGCCGAGCGTCGGCCGCAACTGATTCCGGGTCTGGCCCTTCGGGCCATCCCGGAATGAGCGAGCGTGTCGCAAATCGAGGGAAATTCGCCATTCGCTTTCGCCCACGCTTTTGCGATGATGCGAATTGAAGAGGAGCGACTCCATGGCGCTGCAGCTGCGACCGAACTGCGAATATTGCGACAAGGATCTGCCGCCGTCGGCCACGGATGCGCGCATCTGCTCCTATGAATGCACCTTCTGCGCGGACTGCGTGGAGACGAAGCTGTTCAACGTCTGCCCGAATTGCGGTGGCGGTTTCGTGCCGCGGCCGATGAGGCCGTCGAAAGAGTGGCGGCCGGGCGTTTGCGTCGCGAAGCATGCGCCGTCCGACAAGCGCGTGCATCTGAAGTACAGCCATGAAGATGTCGCGGCGCATTGCGCGAGGGTGAAGGAAATTCCGCCAGAGCAGCGATAACCGTTCGTCATTGCGAGGAGCGAAGCGACGAAGCAATCCATCGCACAGCAAGCGGATAAATGGATTGCTTCGCTTCGCTCGCAATGACGAGTCACTCTGCCCCCACAATCGTCCCCTCGACCTCGCCAAAACCGACGCGATAGCCGTCACCCTGGCACCAGCCGCGCATCACGAGCGAGTCGCCGTCTTCGAGGAACGTGCGTGTGACGCCGCCATCGAGCGCGACCGGCTCGCTGCCGTTCCAGCTGATCTCGAGCAGACTGCCGCGCTGATGTTTCTCCGGACCGGAGATGGTGCCGCTGCCGAGGAGATCGCCGACATTCATGGCGCAACCACTCGAGGCGTGATGCACCAGCTGCTGCACCGACGACCAGTACATGTATTTGAAATTGGTGCGGCAGATCGTTTGCGGCGCATTCATTTGCGATGCGCGCAGCGAAACATCCAGCTCCATGTCGTAATTGTTCGGCTGCGCCTGACGCAGATAAGCCAGCGGCTCCGGCTGTTGCGCCGGTCCGTGCAGGCGGAACGGCTCCAGCGCCTCGCGCGTCACCACCCACGGGCTGATCGAGGTGCCGAACGCCTTGGCCTGGAACGGGCCGAGCGGCACATATTCCCATTGCTGGATGTCGCGCGCGCTCCAGTCGTTGAGGATGACAAAGCCGAAAATCATCTCCTCGGCCTGCGTCTCGCTGAGCATCTCGCCCATCGCCGAAGCCTGGCCGACCACGACACCCATCTCCAGCTCGAAGTCGAGCCGTTTGCACGGCCCGAAGCTCGGCACTTCGGCGCTCGGCGGCTTCAACTGCCCGCGCGGCCGCTTCACCCTGGTGCCGCTCACGACGACGGTCGAGGCGCGGCCGTTATAGCCGATCGGCATGTGCAGCCAGTTCGGCTGCAGCGCGTTGTCCTTGCCGCGGAACATGACGCCGACATTGGTGGCGTGCTCCTTCGACGAGTAGAAATCGGTGTAGCCGGCGACCGTGATCGGCATATGCAGCTTGACGTCGCGCATCGGCACCAGCGCGAGCTTGCGCAGCTCCTCGTTGTCGCGCAGCTCGGGATGATCGTGGCGCAACAGCTCGCTGATCCGCGCCCGGGTCTTCGCCCACATCTTCGGTCCCAACGCCATGAACGCATTGAGCGAATCTTGAGAGAACACGCCGATCTCAGCGAAAGCAAAACGTCCGTCCTGCTCCAGCTCCCAGAGATCGAGCACGTAATCGCCGATCGCAACGCCAATCCGCGGCGCGAAGCCGCGGGCGGAGAACACGCCGTAAGGCAGATTCTGGATCGGGAAGTCGGAGGCGGGATCGACCGGGATGAAGGAGCGGAGTTTGGGGTCGTTGGGATGGGGCATTAAAATCTCCAATCGAGAAATCGTCATGCCCGCTTGTGGCTTGACCCGGGCATCCATCAAGCTTCGCAAGTAAGCTTTTGTCGAAGTGGATGGATCGCCGGGTCAAGCCCGGCGATGACGAGTTTTGCAATCACTACGGCTTGTTCGGATCGAACCTCTTCTCGAGGCCCTTCCAGCAATCGGCGTAATCGTCCTGCAGTTTCGCCGACGTCGCCGCATACTGCGTCACGCGTTGGGGAAAACGCGTCTCGAACATGAAGGCCAACGTGCCCGTCATCTTCACCGGCTTCTGCTCGCCGTTGCTGGCATGATCGAACGCCTGACGATCCGGACCGTGCGGCAGCATGCAATTGTGCAAGGACATGCCGCCGGGCGTGAATCCGACCGGTCTCGCATCATAGACGCCGTAAACCAGCCCCATGAACTCGCTCATGATGTTCATGTGATACCAGGGCGGACGGAAGGTGTTTTCCGCGACCGCCCAGCGCTCCGGAAAGATCACGAAGTCGATATTCGCCGTGCCCGCCGTCTCCGACGGCGAGGTCATCACGGTGTAGATCGACGGATCGGGATGATCGAAGGAGATCGCGCCGACCGGCGAGAAGTGCCGCAGATCGTATTTGTAGGGCGCGTAATTGCCATGCCAGGCGATCACGTCGATCGGCGAATGCGGGAGATCGCATTTGAACAGCGACCCGCCCCATTTGACGTAGAGCTCGGTCGGCGTGTCCTTGTCCTCATAGGCGGCGACGGGCGTGAGGAAGTCGCGCGCATTGGCGAGGCAATTCGCGCCGATCGGGCCGCGCTCCGGCAAGGTGAACGCGCCGCCGTAATTCTCGCAGAGATAGCCGCGCGCGGGACCTGACGGAATTTCCACCCGGAACTTCACACCCCGCGGAATCACCGCGATCTCGCCGGGCTCGATGTCGATGCGGCCGAACTCGGTGACGAAGCGGACGTTGCCCTGCTGCGCCACGAACATCATCTCGCCGTCGGCATTGTAGAAGTGCTGGTTCACCATCGATTTGGTGATGAGATAGACATGCGCGGCCATGCCTCCTTGCGTGTGCACGTCGCCGGCGGTCGTCATGGTGCGCACGCCCTCCAGGAAGGTAGTCTCCTCCTTCGGCAACGGCGTCGGATCCCAGCGCAGCTGCGCGATCGGCAGATCGTGTTCATGACACGGCGCCGAGCGCCACAATCCCGCGTCGACCTTGGTGAAGCGGCCGGAATGTTTCACCGAAGGACGGATGCGATAGAGCCAGGAGCGTTCATTGCTGCCGCGCGGCGCGGTGAAAGGCGAGCCGGACAATTGCTCCGCATAAAGCCCATAGGCGCAGCGCTGCGGCGAGTTGCGGCCGATCGGCAACGCGCCCGGCAGCGACTCCGTCTCAAAGCTGTTGCGGAAGCCGGACATGTAGCCCGGCGTGACCTGCGCGGATGCGCGGCTGATGATGTCGGGCGAAGTGTTGATGTTCATCGCTATCCTCCTTGCAGGGCGGCCCACATTTCGCGGTCGCGCTTGTCGGTCCAGATCACGGGATCGTCGATGCCGGACGCCTCGTCGAACGCACGCGAGACGTTGAACGGCAGGCAGTGTTCGTAAATCGCGAATGTCGAGAATTTCGGGTCCATCACCTCGCGTGCCGCGGCCATGGTGTCCTTCAGGCTGCGGCCCTTCGCGACGGACGATTCGGCCGCGCCATAAAGCGTGGTGACGAAGTCGCGGGTCATCGCGATGGCATCGCGCGCGGTGGCGATGCCGTTGAGCGCATCGCCGCGGCCCGGCGCGATCGCCTTCGGATTGAATTCGCGGATTTCGTTCAGCGTCATCGGCCATTCGCGCAAATGCGCGTCGCCGCAATAGCAAGCCGAGTGATATTCGATCAGGTCGCCGGAGAACATCACCTCGGCATCGGGCACCCAGGCGACGATGTCGCCGGAGGTGTGGCCGGCGCCGAGCTGCATCAGCCGCACTTCGCGTTTACCGAGATAGATCGACATCGCCCCTTCGAAAGTCAGCGTCGGCCAGGTCAGGCCCGGAATGCTCTGCGCATCCTGGAACAAGCGGGGAAAACGGCCATATTCGGAGTCCCAATCCTGCTGGCCGCGCTCGGCGACCAGGCGATAAGTCTCCTGCGAGGCGACGATCGCCTGCGCCTTGTATGCGGAGGCCCCTAACACACGCACGGCGTGATAATGCGACAGCACGACATATTTGATCGGCTTGTCGGTGACGGAGCGCACGCGCTCGATCACCTTGCCCGCCATCGCGGGCGTCGCCTGCGCGTCGAACACGAGGCAGCCGTCCTCGCCGACGATCACGGCCGTATTCGGATCGCCTTCGGCGGTGAAGGCATAGAGATCGGTGCCGATTTCGGAGAAGGTGATTTTCTTCTCAGCCGTATCGGTGGTGGACGCAAAACCCTTCGCAGACTCCTTGGCCATCAATTCATTCCTCTCAGTCTCACTCCGTCATTGCGAGGAGCGAAGCGACGAAGCAATCCACATCTCCACTTGTGGAAAGAGCATGGATTGCTTCGCTTCGCTCGCAATGACGATGAACATTTGCATTTCTATTGCTGTTGTTGCTGCTGGCTCGCCTCGATCATGCGCTGCCTCGCCAGCGCGATCGCCTCGCGCAAGACATCGATATCGCCGATGTGATTGGCGAGGATCAGCACCAGTGCGGCATCGAGATCGGCGCTCTGCTCGTCGTTCAGTCCGCGATGCGCTTCGACGACGGCGCGGAAGGCGTCATCGGGCTTGGCAAAGTTCGAGGCGGTCGAGAGCGGCATGATCAACCCCTCTAGTTCAGGCCAGAGGCGCGGGCGAGCGCGGCATCGAGCGCGATCCGCGTCGGGTGGCGAAAGCGCGCTGCGACATAACCATCGGGGCGCAACAGATAGGCCGTTCCGGGCGCGGCGTCGTAGCGCGTCTGCGCGAGCCCTTCCGAGTCGACCAGCCCGCCCTCGCCGCCGATCCGGATCGCGGCCACGCCATTTGGCGCCTCGACGGCGGCGCCATTGCCAAACTCCAGCAGGGTGAACTGCGTTCCCTGTCGGATGAAAGCCTCGGTCAGAAACAAAGGCGCGCCGCGCGCCGCCATCGGAGCATCCAACATCGAGGCGCCCGGCCGCGGGCCGCCGCGCCAGCTGTCCGCATCCGCTGTCGACAACGGCGTGTCGTAGACCGACGGCACCGAGAGCCGGCCGCCATTGACCATGCGCTTGCCGAACTCGGTGTCCTTTGCGAGCGCCAGCACCGCCTTGCGCAGCCGCGCCTCCTGCCGCGTCGCGGGCGCCATGAAATCGGTCGCACGGGTGGACTCGCGGATGTTCTCGTCGGCGGCGGCACTGCGCTCGGTGTGATAGCTCTCGAGCAGGTTTTCGGGCGAAGCCTTGCGCAGGATGCGATCGAGCTTCCACGCCAAATTCTCGGCGTCCTCAAGTCCCGAATTGGCGCCACGCGCGCCGAACGGCGAGACCTGATGCGCGGCGTCACCGGCGAAGATGACGCGACCGTGCAGGAAGCGATCCATCCGCCGGCACTGGAATTTGTAGAGCGAGATCCATTCGAACTCGAACTTGTCGTGGCCGAGCATGCGCGCGATCCGCGGCCGCACATTCTCCGGCTGCTTCTCGGCCACGGGATCGGCATCCCGATGAAGCTGCAGGTCGATGCGCCAGATGTCGTCGGGCTGCTTGTGCAACAGCGCCGAGCGGCCGGCATGAAACGGCGGATCGAACCAGAACCAGCGCTCGGTCGGAAACGCCGCCGTCATTTTCACATCGGCGATCAGGAACTGGTCCTCGAACACCCGGCCCGCAAATTCCGCACCGACCATCTGCCGCAACGACGAGCGCGCGCCGTCGCAGGCGATGACGTAAGCCGCGCGCAGCGCGTACGGACCCTCGGGCGTGTCGATGGTCAGCACCACCCGATCGTTGCGCTGCTGCAAGCCGCTCACCTTGTTGCGCCAGCGCAAGGAGATATCGGGCAACTCCTCGACGCGGTCGACCAGATAGGCCTCGGCATAGAACTGTTGCAGGTTGATGAAGGCCGGCCGCTTGTGGCCTGGCTCCGGCAACAGGTTGAACTGATAGAGCTGCGAGGCGCCGTGAAAGATCTTGCCGACGCTCCACACCACACCTTTGTCGACCATGCGTTGGCCTATGCCGAGTCGATCCCAGAACTCCAGCGAGCGTTTCGAGAAGCAGATCGCGCGCGAGCCCTCGCCGATGCGGTCGGCGTCGTCGAGCAGCACCACCTTGTGGCCGCGCTGCGCCAGATCGATTGCAAAGGACAGCCCGACCGGCCCTGCGCCGACCACGACCACCGGATGCTCGGCGACATCGGCGCCGGATCGATCCTGATCGGGATGCCTGCGGTAGCCGAACTGGGTCTTTGCCTGCGCCATGCTCACGCCGGCGGCCTCCCACCGTGAATTAGTTTCACTTGCAACTATTCTGGCATTCGCTAGGCTGCCCCGTCAACTCAAATCGGAGCGATTTTTGTGGCGACAGCGCTGAAAGTCCGCACCCGCGAAGACAGCAGCCGCAGGCTCGATCTGTTCAAGTTCGTCCCGTTCCGGCTCAACCGGCTCGCGGCCGAGGTCAGCAACGCGCTGTCGGGCGAATATCAGGCGCGCTACGGCCTCGACATTCCCGAATGGCGGGTGCTGGCGACGCTCGGCTTTCGTAACGACGCCTGCAGCGCGCAATATATTTCCGACTGCACCCGCACCCACAAATCCACCATCAGCCGCGCGGTGACTGCGCTGCTGGAGCGCGAGATCGTCGAGCGCGTCGAGAATGCGGAGGACCGGCCGCGAATTCCGTTTGCGGCTGACGCGCAAGGGCCGCGCGCTCTATGAGGAGCTGATCCCGCGCCTGTTGCGCAAGGAGCAGGACATCCTCGCCTGCCTCACCGCAGCCGAGCGCAAGGAATTCGCGGTGCTCCTCGGCAAGATCGAGACGAGTCTCGCGCTGGTGCAGACCAGCGCGGAGGCGGATGCCAAGCAGGCGTATTAGAAGCTCGTCATTGCGAGCGAAGCGAAGCAATCCAGACTGTCTCCTCGGAAAGATTCTGGATTGCTTCGTCGCGGAGCCTGTCATCGGGCCGGCCCAAGCGGGCCGGACCCGTTGGCTCCTCGCAATGACGAATCATTTCCTGGCCAAGTGCTTCGCGATCACCGGAAAATAATTGTCCCCCGATCCCGCATCGACGGCTTCCTGCAGGATCGTCCCGATCAGCTCTGCGCCGCGCAGTTTGAAACCGCCTTCGCGCGCCAGCTCCAGCGCGTAGGACAAATCCTTCAGCGCATATTCGGTGGAGAACGCGCGTTCCGGAAACACGCCGGGCACGATCGCCTTGAGACCATGGTTACGCAGCGCAAAGCTGTCGGCCGAACCTTTCGACAAGGTTTCGAGCAGCAGCTTCGGATCGACGCCGGCGGCCCTGGCCACCGCGACCGCTTCGGACAACGCATTGACCGTCTCGAACAGCACCATGTTGTTGAGGATCTTGGTCACCTGCCCCGCGCCGACGTCGCCGCAATGGGTGACGTCGGTGGCAAAGCAGCGGATGACAGGCTCGACCGCGCTGTAGAGATCGCGCGGGCCGCCGACCATGACGCTGAGCGTGCCGTCCTGCGCCGCCTGCCGGGTGCGCGCGATCGGCGCATCCAGCCAGGCCGCGCCCTTGGCCTGCAATTGCCTCGCAAAGTCGCGCGTCTGGCTGACCGACGACGTTCCGAGATCGACCACGAGCTGCCCCTTGCGAATGTTCTGCAAAATGCCGTCGCCCTCGAACACCGCGCGCACGTGCCTGGCGCTGGGCAGGCAGAGGAACACGATCTCGCTCTGGGCGACGACATCCGCAACAGAACGCGACACCTCGGCTCCGTCGGCGCGCAGCCGCTGCAGCAGCTCGGCGGCGAGGTCGAATGCGATCACCGCAGCGCCACTCTTCTTCACGAGATTGCGGCAGATCGGCTCGCCCATCACGCCGAGGCCGATGAAGCCGATGCTCTTGAACGT
>CAWBTH010000022.1:0-41232 GCA_963791665.1 uncultured Alphaproteobacteria bacterium
GCTCCCTTGATGTTTTCGGCGAATATGCCTTGAGTAGAACAAGCACGAAAGAACCAGAAAAGTGACGGGGACCATGCACGACCAGTTCTCCAACAGCCAGATCATACGCAAGCCCGCCGTGGCGAGCAAGGGCGGCATTGTTGCGGCGCAATCGCGCAAGGCCGCCGAGGTCGGCGCAGCGGTGCTCGCCGCCGGCGGCGATTGCATGGACGCGGTGGTCGCAACCGGGTTTGCGCTCGGCGTGGTCGAGCCCTGGATGAACGGACCGGGCGGCGGCGGCGCGATGGTGCTCTACCGCGCGCGCGAGGATCGCATCGAGGTGATCGACTACGGCATGCGCGCGCCGAACAGTTTGCGGGTCGAGGACTATCCGCTCACGGAGGTGCCGCCTCCGACATCTTCCCCTGGCCGCGCGTGAAGGACGACCGCAACATTCATGGCCCCGGATCGGTCGCGGTGCCCGGCATGGTCGCAGGCATCAGCGAGGCGCATCGCCGTCACGGCCGGATGTCGTGGAAGGAGTTGCTGGCGCCGAGCGTGACATTCGCCGGCGAAGGCCTGCTGGTCGACTGGTGGACGACACTCATGATCGCAAGCTGCGCCATCGACTTGCGGCGTTACCCGTCGAGCGCGGCCGCCTATCTGGTCGACGGCCTGCCACCGCCACCGCCCTGGGCGACGCGCACGCAGGTCCGCCTGCCGCAGGACAAGTTCAAGGCGTCGCTGTCCTATCTCGCCAAGCAGATGCGGACGACTCTGTTCTGGGCGATCTCGGGCAGAGTGACACCCCCGGGGTGCAGGGCGGGGGAGGCGCGCTGTCGGCCGGCCGACCTCGCCGCCTGTCGGGGGCATCGGCCGAGCATGAATTGCCTTGGGGGGCGCGGGTACTGCGACACCAGATTGAAGGCCGGCCGAGCCTGGCCCGATGCGCTCGGGCTCTTGCAGCAGGGACTCGGACCCGGCGCGCGCGCGCCCGGATGCCCTGGCCCCTGCCGGTTACGCGACGCCATGCGGACAGCCTATCGCGAGGGCTGAAGGACATGGGCGACGCCGATGGACGCCGCTCGCTTGGCGCCGAGCATCTCGCGCCGGCCTGCACCACGCATTATTCCGTGGTCGACCGCCATGGCAACATGGCGGCGGTCACGCAGACGCGCTGTCCGGCTTCGGCTCGCGCTTCGTCACGCCGCAAAGCGGCATTACCATGAACAACGGCATCATGTGGTTCGACCCGACCCAGGGCGTGCCGAACTCGCTTGCGCCGGGCAAGCGCTGCCTGTGCAATTACACGCCGGTGGTGGCGCAGACCGCCAATGGACAGCGGCTTGCGGTCGGCGCCTCCGGCGGCCGCCGCATCATGCCGGCGGTAATGCAGCTCTTGTCCTTCGTGATGGATTACGGCATGGATCTCGATACCGCGATGCATCAGCCGCGGCTCGACGCCAGCGAGGGCGCGCTCGTGCTCGGCGACGTGCGCATGGAGAAAGACGTGCGCGAGACGTTGCGCTCCCGCTTCGACTATGAGGATGTCCGCATCCAGACCTTCCCCGGCAAATATGCCTGCCCCAGCGTGGTGCTGCGCGAAGGCGCAACCAACCACGGCGCGACCGACACCTTCCAGCCCTGGGCCGACGCGGTGGCGGAAGACTGACGCGCGGCGGACGGTTCGGGCAAAGCTTACGGCTTGTTGGTCTTGCGCTCGGCCCAGCCGAGCACGATTGCCAGCGTCGCGAACATCATCGTCACAGCGATCACGACCAAAATCGCATCGAGGGTCATCGCACACTCTCCATCATCTGATGGAGACGACGCTAGCGGGCGGTGGTCACGCGCGCATTGCGCTGGATCAAAAATAAATCAGGCTGCAGCGAGCTGATCGAGCCGATCCTTGGCGAGGATCCGGATGCCGTCGGGCACGATGACCAGCAGCTTGTCGCGCGCAAATTTCGTGAAGGTGCGGCTCACCGTCTCGATCGTCAACCCAAGATAGTCGGCGATGTCCTGCCGGCTCATCGGCAGCGGCACCAACACCGACGTCGTCCGATGCGGCCATAGCGCGCTTGCAGGTTGAGCAGGAATGCCGCGAGCTTCTCGTCGGCGCTACGCCGGCCGAGCAGCAGCATCTGGTCCTGCGCCAGCGACAGCTCGTGGCCGGCGAACTCGTGCAGGCGTCGCAACAGGTGCGGCTTGTCGTCGACAAAGGCAGAGAAGCGGATCGTACGAAGCGACAAACGCGCACCTGATTGATGGCTTCTGCCGCCACGCCGTAGCGGTCCTGTAGCGCCAGCCCGAGGAAATCTCCGGGCAGCGCGAAGCCGACGATCTGGCGGCGTCCGTCCGGCAGCGACTTGTACAGCCGCACCATGCCTTCGGTAACGTTGAAGACGCTGCCAGCCAACGCGCCCTGGTCGAACAGCATGGTCTTCGTCGGGAAATGCCTGACCTGACTGATGCGGTCGAGCGCGTCGAGTTCGGAGGAATCCAGCGCGCCACAGACGCTGAACAGCCGCACCTTGCAGTCCTGGCAGCCATTATCGCGACCGTGCCTGCATTCGCCGGCCTGGTCCTGCGGTTTCCAGGGATGGTTGAGCGGCTGCCATGGCGGAACCACCTTTAATTGCCCGGCGATTATATCCTGGCCGTATTTGATCTGGGTCAAAAGCTGGCGTCATTGACCCACATCAATGACGGGCCTGAGCGGGGCGCGCCAGTCTGGGCAGCGATCCGGATTTCCTAAAATGAACGAGCAATTCCAGGCACTTCCGCTAGACGACCAACGCGCGCCGGCAGCCTATCCGCTGGTCTATCTGCATGACGCCAGTATTACCACGGATCAGTGGCTGCGCTTCGTCCGCCAACGGTGCCTGGCGGTCGCGGGCGAGAGCGGACTGATCGCGATCCGCGATTGCCGCGGCATCGTGCATGCACTGTTCAGCTACCGCGTCGACAACGACATGCGCCTGCGGCGGCAACTCTGCATCACCGATCTGTTCGTCGCGCATTTGCCGGGCAGCGACATCGACGCAGCTGTCGCAGAGAGGGCGCGCGACGTTTCGAAGAACTCGATTGCGAGGCGATCACGATCGAGCAGCCGTTCCGGCCTGACATTCTGGCCAAGGGTTGCCCGACCGTGCGGGCGCTGCGGGGACGTATCGGCTAGTAGGGTGGCGTTGTCGCTGAAACTGCGGCGATGTAGCATCGTAGCTTAAAGAACGTGCCATCAGCCGCCGATGTCCGCATGCGCTTCGTCGCCCTTTTCTTCCTTGCCTTCCGCCTTCGCCGCTCCCGCTAGTGGCGCGGATGACGTGGCCAACGCGCAAGGCGTGATCCGCGCGCAGGAGCAGGCGTCGCCCGCGGCGAGCGGCCGCGGCCTATTCCTATGCCTCGCCCGCGATCAAGAAGCTGTTTCCAAAAGCCAACATCTTCATGTACATGGTGCAGAACTCCTACGCGCCGATATGGCGCCACAAGAGTTTCGAGTTCGGCGAGGCGCGCATCGAAGGCAAATGGGTGGCGCAGCCCGTGCACATCGTCGATGCCGACGGCGAGGCCTGGGAAGCCATGTACACGCTGGAGCAGGACGCCGACGGCAGCTTCAAGATCACCGGCTGCTCGCTGCTGAAGGCCGGGCAATCCGTCTAACGTCGTAGTCGTCGGCCACTTTCTTTCGCGCTTGCGAACGATTTATCGGTCGCGCTTCGCAGTCGCAATGACGGAGTTGTTTGACACGTCCGCATTCTCTTTTACAATTTTTACAATCGCGCTTACAATTTTTAACAATTGCACCGTCTTGCGCGCTGCAGCGTAGCTCGCGCTCGATTCAAGCGAGATCGAGTAGAAGGTAATGACAAAGAACAAAAAGGGGAAACATCCGATGTCGAAATTCAACATTCTCATTCTTGGCGCTTCCTACGGTTCGCTGCTCGCGTCGAAAATCCTGTTTGGCGGGCACTCCGTGAAGCTGGTCTGCCTGCCGGAGGAAGCGAACCTATCAATTCCGAAGGTTTTCGCGTGCGCTTGCCGGTTCGCGGACGCGCCGAACAGGTCAGATCGATTTTCGCAAATTGCCCGGCAAGGTATCGCGGCAGGGGCGAACGAGGTCGATCCGCGCGACTACGACCTGATCGGGCTTGCGATGCAGGAGCCGCAATACGGCTCGCCCGGCGTTCGCGGCCTGCTCGATGCGGTCGCGAAGTCGCGGTCCCTGCATGTCGATCATGAACATGCCGCCGCTGGCCTATATGAGGAGGATACCAGGCCTCAATTCGGATCTGCTCAAGCCGGCCTACACCGCGCCTGAGTGTCTGGGACCATTTCGATCCCGGCCGGATCACGCTCTGCAGTCCCGACCCGCAAGCGATCCGGCCGCCCGGCGAGAAGCTGAACGTGTTGCAGGTGACGTTGCCCACGAATTTCAAGGTGGCCCGTTTCGACGTCGAACGCGGCAACGAGATCGTCCGGCAGCTGGAAAAGGAAATCGATGCGATCAGGTTCGACGCCGCGGAAGGCAAGCTCGAACTGCCGGTCAAGCTGCGATTCTACGATTCGGTTTTCGTGCCGCTCGCCAAGTGGCCGATGCTGCTCGCCGGCAACTACCGCTGCATCACCGAGGATGGGATGCGCACCGCAAAGGAAGCGGTCCACTCCGATCCGGAGGCCTCGCGCGCGATCTACGATTTCGTGATCGAGGTGTGCACCAAAATCGGCGCCTCGCGGGACGATCTGGTGCCGTTCGAGAAATATGCCGCGGCAGCCAACGACCTGTCCCGGCCGGCTTCCGCTGCCCGCGCGCTCAGCAACGGCGCCGTCAACATCGAGCGCGCGGACAAGCTGGTGCAGCTCGTCGCAAGGCAGCATGGCATGAGCCACCCACACTGGATCAGATCGTGGCGCGGGTGGACCGGCGCCTCGACGCGAACCGCAGGGCCAAACAGTCGGCGGGGCTGCAAGCGCAGGTAGCGCTCGAGAACACTGACCGCTCGACCGCCTTCCTTCAGGCGGCGCGGTCGATGGCGCCGACGCCACCGCGAGCCGGCCGCGGCCTCGCGCGCGCAACAGCAGGCTCAGCACGATCACCATGTTGACCACGTTCCAGGCAAAGCCGTTGGCGAAAGCGGCGGCATAGGAGCCGGTGGCGTCGAAGATCACGCCTGAAATCCAGCCGCCGAACGACATGCCGAACACGGAAGCGAAGATCACGATGCCGACCCGGGTCGCGGCCTCGCGCGCCGGCATCGCCTCGCGCACGATGATGGCGTAGCTCGGCACGATGCCGCCCTGGAACAGGCCGAACATCCCGGAGATCAGATAGAGCGAGGTCAGGCTGTCGAAGAACAAATAGAACAGCAGCGCGAAAGCCTGCGCGGATGCGCCGATCATCAGCGTCACGAGACCGCCGAACCTGTCGGCGATGAAGCCCGAGCCGATGCGGCTGACGATGCCGAACGCCATCATCATCGACAGCATCTCGGCGCCGCGCGCCACGCCGTAGCCGAGATCGCCGCAATAGGCGACGAGGTGGACCTGCGGCATCGCCATCGCCACGCAGCAGGAGATGCTGGCGATGCAGAGCAGCACGGTCAGCGTGTTGGTGGAGAGATTGAGATCGACCCGCGGCGGCGGCGCATTGGCGTGATCGCGCGCGCCTCCGACGCCGATGATGGCGCGCAGCACCATCAGCAGGATCATCATCGACACGCCGCAGAAAATGCCGATGCCGATATGGGTGGCGCGCCAGCCATGGGTCTGCGTGCCCCAGTTGACGATCGGCGGCCAGACCGTGCCGGCGACGTAATTGCCGCTGGCGACGATCGTCACCGCAAGGCCGCGATAGCGCTCGAACCAGTGCGAGGCTTCCGCCATCAAGGGCGCAAAGGTCGCCGACGCGCCGAGCCCGATCAGGAACGACGCCGCGATGAATTGCCAAAGCGCCGTCGAAAGACCCGCCAGCACATAGGCCATCGTCAACAGGATGATGCTGACCGCCATCGCCGCGACGATGCCGAGCTTGTCGGTGATCCTGCCCATGATCACGCCGCCAAGGCCGAAGCCCAGGAAGATCATGGTGACGGAGAACGAAATCGCACCGCGGGTTGTGGCGAACTCCGCCTGCACCGTCGGCATCACGACCACGGCCGACCACATGCCGACCGCGCCGATCGAGGCGATCAGCACAGCCAGGACAAGCCGCAGCCAGGCCTGACCGGAGTCAGGGACGAAGGCGTGGGAATCGGGGGATTTCGAGGGGGCGTGCACGGCGCGAAACATCGTGGCTCGAGCGATCACGGTCAACCCACATTGCCGCGATATTAGGCATGCGTGTACTGGAACGCAGCGGGTGTAATAATTCCGGGATGTAGCATGTCGAGTTCGCGAATCGCGCTCTCACCTCTCCCGCGTTCGCGGCGGACGCGGAGCGCTGGAAGACGATGCGACGGACGACGCGCCCCGGACGACGCCTATTTCGACGCCTCTTAACCCTTTCCTAACCATACACCGGGCAAAAATTGCCGGGTTGAAGTCGAGTGTCGTCGATCGCGTAAAACGGGGGAGACCTCCGTGGACGCCAGTGCGGTGCCTCACTTTCGAACCGGTGGCCCAACAGCCGCCGCGCAGACGCTTGGGGCACGTGAACGGCATACGCGGGGGGACGCAGCTAGCATGGTCGACGTCACGGCGGGTCAAGGCGCCTCTACCGGCAACACCCTGACGCTCAGCGAGATCGGCAATATCCTCAAGCGCGGCGACATCGCGCTCGCGCTCGGCATCCTCACCATCCTCGTCGTTCTGATCCTGCCGCTGCCCTCGCTGGTGCTGGACCTGTTTCTGGCGATCTCGATCACGCTGTCGATCCTGATCCTGATGACGTCGCTGTTCATCCAGGCGCCGCTGGAGTTCTCCTCGTTCCCGACCATCCTTTTGATCTCGACCATGCTGCGGCTGTCGCTCAACCTCGCCTCGACGCGGTTGATCCTCGCTCACGGCCATGAAGGCACCGACGCGGCCGGCCACGTCATCGAAGCCTTCGGCAATTTCGTGATGAGCGGCAACTTCGTCATCGGCATCATCGTGTTCGCGATCCTGGTGCTCGTGAACTTCGTCGTCATCACCAAGGGTTCGGGCCGCATCGCCGAAGTCGCCGCACGCTTCCACCTCGACGCGATGCCCGGCAAGCAGATGGCGATCGACGCCGATCTCAACGCCGGCCTGATCGACGAAAAGGCGGCGCGCGAGCGCCGCAAGGCGCTGGAGGACGAAAGCGGCTTCTTCGGCGCCATGGACGGCGCCTCGAAATTCGTGCGTGGCGACGCCATCGCAGGCTTGCTCGTCGTCTTCATCAACATCATCGGTGGCATCATCATCGGCGTCGCGCAGCAGGGCCTGTCGTTCGGCGAGGCCGCCCGCACCTACACGCGTGCTGACCGTCGGCGACGGTCTGGTCACGCAGGTTCCGGCGCTGATCGTCTCGACTGCCGCGGGCCTCCTGGTATCGAAGGCCGGCGTCTCCGGCGCGGCCGACAAGGCGCTGTTCAAGCAATTCTCCGGCTATCCGCAGGCGCTCGGCATGGCGTCCGCCGTGATGTTCGTGCTGGCGCTGTTGCCCGGCATTCCGATGCTCCCGTTCCTCGCGCTGGCCGGCGGCGCCGGCGGGTTGGCCTGGAAAGCCCACAAGCAAAAGCGTGACAAAGGTTTCGCCGACGCCAAGGCTGCGGCCCAGCCGGCAGCAGCGGCCGCGGCCGCCGCCGCGGCGGAAGAGCCGATCGCCAGCGCGCTCAAGATCGACGATCTCAAGATCGAGCTCGGCTACGCGCTATTGCCGCTGGTCAACGGTCCCGACGGCCAGGACCGCCTCACCGACCAGATCAAGGCGCTGCGCCGTCAGCTCGCGATCGAGATGGGCTTCGTGATGCCGGCGGTGCGCATCCTCGACAACGTGCAGCTCGAGGCCAACACCTATGTCATCAAGATCAAGGAGGTCGACGCCGGCACCGGCAAGATCTGGCCGAACCAGTTCATGGTGATGGACCCGGCCGGCAACCAGGTCGGCGTGCCCGGCATCCACACCACGGAGCCGACCTTCGGCCTGCCCGCGACCTGGGTCGACGCCTCGCTGAAGGAAGAGGCCTCGCTGAAGGGCTATACCGTGGTCGACGCCGCCACCGTGCTGTCGACCCATCTGACCGAACTGCTCAAGAACAACATGAGCGACCTGCTCTCCTACGGCGAGGTGCAGAAGCTGCTGAAGGAGCTGCCGAAGGAGCAGAGCGAGCTGGTCAAGGACATCGTGCCGAGCCAGGTCACGATCTCGGGCATCCAGCGCGTGCTGCAGCTGCTGCTCGCCGAGCGCATTTCCATTCGCGATCTCTCGACCATCCTGGAAGGCATTGCCGACGCGCTCGCCGTCTCGCGCAATCCAGCAACCATGGTCGAGCACGTGCGCGCGCGGCTGGCGCGGCAGATTTGCGCCCAGAACACCTCGCACAGCGGCTACCTGCCGCTGATCGCGCTGTCGGCGAAATGGGAGCAGGCCTTTGCGGAGTCGCTGGTCGGCACCGGCGAGGAGCGCAGCCTCGCAATGCAGCCGTCAAAGCTCTCGGAGTTCATGGCGTCGGTGCGCGACGCCTTCGAGCGCGCCGCGCGCGAGGGCGAAGCGCCGGTGCTGGTGACCTCGGCCGGCATCCGGCCCCTTCGTGCGCTCGCTGGTGGAGCGGTTCCGCTCGCAAACGACGGTATTGTCGCAGGCGGAAATCCATCCACGCGCCCGGCTGAAGACGGTTACACCGGGCAAAAATTGCCGGGTTGAAGTCGAGTGTCGTCGATCGCGTAAAACGGGGGAGACCTCCGTGGACGCCAGTGCGGTGCCTCACTTTCGAACCGGTGGCCCAACAGCCGCCGCGCAGACGCTTGGGGCGCGTGAACGGCATACGCGGGGGGACGCAGCTACCATGGTCGACGTCACGGCGGGTCAGGGCGCCTCAACCGGCAACGCCCTGACGCTCAGCGAGATCGGCAACATCCTCAAGCGCGGCGACATCGCGCTCGCGCTCGGCATCCTCACCATCCTCGTCGTCCTGATCCTGCCGCTGCCCGCGCTGGTGCTGGACCTGTTTCTGGCGATCTCGATCACGCTGTCGATCCTGATCCTGATGACGTCGCTGTTCATCCAGGCGCCGCTGGAGTTCTCGTCGTTCCCGACCATCCTGCTGATCTCGACCATGCTGCGGCTGTCGCTCAACCTCGCCTCGACGCGGTTGATCCTCGCCCACGGCCACGAGGGCACCGATGCGGCCGGCCACGTCATCGAGGCCTTCGGCAACTTCGTGATGTCAGGCAATTTCGTGATCGGCATCATCGTGTTCGCGATCCTCGTGATCGTGAACTTCGTGGTCATCACCAAGGGTTCGGGCCGCATCGCCGAAGTCGCGGCGCGTTTTCACCTGGACGCGATGCCCGGCAAGCAGATGGCGATCGACGCCGATCTCAATGCCGGCCTGATCGACGAGAAGGCGGCGCGCGAGCGCCGCAAGGCGCTGGAGGACGAAAGCGGTTTCTTCGGCGCGATGGACGGCGCCTCGAAATTCGTGCGCGGCGACGCCATCGCAGGCCTGCTCGTCGTCTTCATCAACATCATCGGCGGCATCATCATCGGCGTCGCGCAACAGAGCCTCTCGTTCGGCGAGGCCGCGCGCACCTATACCGTGCTGACCGTCGGCGACGGCCTGGTCACGCAGGTGCCGGCGCTGATCGTCTCGACCGCCGCGGGCCTCCTGGTGTCGAAGGCCGGCGTCTCCGGCGCCGCCGACAAGGCGCTGATCAGGCAGTTCTCCGGCTATCCGCAGGCGCTCGGGCATGGCGTCCGCCGTGATGTTCGTGCTGGCGCTGTTGCCGGGCATTCCGATGATCCCGTTCCTCGCGCTGTCGGGCGGCGCGGGGGCACTCGCCTGGCAGGCGCACAAGCAAAAGCGGCAGAAGGCGGTTGCCGACGCGCGCGCCGCGGCGGCAGCCTGCGGCGTGCACCGGGCGCGCCTGCGGCCGAAGAGCCGATCGCCTCCGCGTTGAAGATCGACGATCTCAAGATCGAGCTCGGCTACGCGCTGCTGCCGCTGGTCAACGGCCCCGACGGCCAGGACCGGCTCACCGACCAGATCAAGGCGTTGCGCCGCCAGCTTGCGATCGAGATGGGTTTTGTGATGCCGGCGGTGCGCATCCTCGACAACGTCCAGCTCGAGGCCAACACCTATGTCATCAAGATCAAGGAGGTCGACGCCGGCTCGGGCAAGATCTGGCCGAACCAGTTCATGGTGATGGACCCCGCCGGCAACCAGGTCGGCGTGCCCGGCATCCACACCACGGAGCCGACCTTCGGCCTGCCCGCGACCTGGGTCGATGCCTCGCTGAAGGAAGAGGCGTCGCTGAAGGGTTACACCGTGGTCGATGCCGCGACCGTGCTGTCGACCCACCTGACCGAACTGCTCAAGAACAACATGAGCGACCTGCTCTCCTATGGCGAGGTGCAGAAGCTGCTGAAGGAGCTGCCGAAGGAGCAGAGCGAGCTGGTCAAGGACATCGTGCCGACCCAGGTCACGATCTCGGGCATCCAGCGCGTGCTGCAGCTGCTGCTCGCCGAGCGTATTTCAATCCGCGATCTCTCCACCATCCTCGAAGGCATCGCCGACGCGCTCGCTTTCTCCCGCAATCCCGCCACCATGGTCGAGCACGTCCGCGCCCGGCTGGCGCGGCAGATCTGCGCGCAAAACACCTCGCACAGCGGTTATCTGCCGCTGATCGCGCTCTCGGCGAAATGGGAGCAGGCCTTCGCGGAGTTGCTGGTCGGCAGCGGCGAGGAGCGCAGCCTTGCGATGCAGCCGTCGAAACTGTCGGAGTTCATGGCGGCGGTGCGCGACGCCTTCGAGCGCGCCGCGCGCGAGGGCGAGGCGCCGGTGCTGGTGACCTCGGCCGGCATCCGGCCCTTCGTGCGTTCGCTGGTGGAGCGGTTCCGCTCGCAAACGACGGTATTGTCGCAGGCGGAAATCCATCCGCGCGCCCGGCTGAAGACGGTCGGCAGCGTGTAGAGCGCATCATCCGGAAAAGTGGGCACCGGTTTTCCGAACAGATGATGCGCCAACGAAGGCTCGGTTCCGGCTGTGCTTTTCCGCCACAGGCAACCGATTTCTTAATTTCCATTCATCCAGGCGGCGTGTTGCGCCGCGGCGAGCCGGTATGGCGTAACCAACTGTGCGACCAACGGTATTCGGCGCATCCGCGCATCGGCCAATCGCGGGCTTTCAAGTCTTATCACCGCCTTGTGATCGCCCCTTACGGACCAAACCCCGGATATCCACGTTTGCAAAGCAGGACGTTGAACCCGTCGCCGGAAGCGACAGACAAATACCGGCAGAGTTCACGGAAGGCGGCAGGAGACTTCGATGAACCACTCGATCTACAGCGCAGATCGCTCGACCCATCTCAAGATCGTGGTCGTGGCGCTGGTTGCGGGCATCGTGGTCGCCGGCCTCGGCATCTCCGCGCGGGCAACGTCGGACGATGGCTACGCGCAGACCGCACATGTGATCAAGGCCGGCAAGCCGGTCACCGTCACCAGCAACGCAGCGACGGTGCGCTAACAGAGGAATTTAAGGAATTCACGCGGCTCTTTACCAGCCCCCCAAAGTCGCCACGTGGATATGTAGAAGACCCCAACTACCCCAAGTTGACTATGGAAAACGCCCGCTCCCCACGGGCGTTTTCTTTTTTGTGGGGTGTTTGATCGAACGAAGAACGTAGAATGTAGGACGGATTAGCCGAAGGCGTAATCCGCCATTGCATCACCTTAGGCACCTTCCCTGTGAAGCGAACTACCGCCACGAGAAAGGGCTACACCGCAAGAGACTTGCGCGTGGTGAGCGAAATCCGGAATGGACCGAGGTCGACTTTGCGAGAGCCAAACCGTTCAGGAACGTTTTCCGTGGCCTGCGCAAGAGCCGCGGCCCGAAGGCTCCGACCAAGAAACAATAGAAGATGGCGGATTACGCCTTCCGGCTAATCCGCCCTACGAAGTCTTCGCTGTCACCGACCGGGACGCCTACTTCGCCGGCACGGTCTCGATCAGCTTGCCGGCGAACACCGGCGTCGAGTGCGGCGCGCCGTCGGGCGAGCCGCCGGCCTGCTCCACGGTGACGGCGTAGACGCCGCCATTGATCACGTCGGAATCGAAGCTCGTCAGCACCGTGCGCGCGGTGAAGTCGTTGGCCCCGATCACGCCGAGCGAGCGCGGCCGTCCGCCGAGCTTGTCGGAGATCAGCCAGAGCTCGTAGCTCTTGCCGGCCTCGACCGGCGGCGCGCCGACCTTGCGCACGGTGAAATTCCTGGTCGCGCCGTCGACGGTGAGAATGAAGGCGGGGCCGCCGGCCGAGCCCTGCAGCAGCGCGACATATTGCGCGGAAGGCGCCGCGGGCGGGGCCGGCGTCTTGACCTCGACCACCTGCGTGCGCGGCTTCGGGCGCAAGCCTGCCGGCAGCATGTCCGGCGCGAACAGCTGCACGCCGATCATCGCCACCAGCGCGGCTGCGAGCGCGGTCATGACCGAGGCGACGCCGCGCGCGCGTCGCGCCTGCGACGGAGAGACGGATCACGTTGGAATTATCGGCGACAGGGGCGATCGGTCCGCTCGGGGCGATCGGGTCGAATGTCGGCGCCGGCGCGATCGGCTCAAAAGCCTGGGTTTGCGAGGACGGCGGAGGCGGCGGCGGCGCCTCCGGCAACACCAGCGGCGCCTGCTGCGAGGAATGACCGACCGCGTCGCGCACGCGCTCCCACAGCTCCGGCCGCGGCTCGACCGAGCCGACCATCTGGTTCAGCACGCCGAGACGGAATTCCCAGGACTGCACCATCGCGGTGAACTCGGGGTCCGCCGCCATCATGGTCTCGACCTGCGCGCGCTCGTCGGCATCGAGCGTGCCGAGCGCATATTCCGCCGCGATCGCGATTTGGTCTTCGCTGTATTCCATCGCTCTCAAATCCGGTCCTTACAGACCAAGGCACTCCCTGATGTCCATCATGCTCCGCCGCAGCCACGTCTTCACCGTATTCACCGGCGCCTCGAACTTCGCCGCCAATTGCTCCCTGCTCCAGCCGTTGTAGTAAGCGAGCAGCACGAGTTTCTGGCGGTCCGGCTCGAGCCGTCCCACGCACTCCAGCAAGCGCTTCAATTCCTCCGTCATTTCCCGGCGAGCCAGCGGGTCCGGGCTGTCGGCCGCGACTTCCATCGCTGCCGGCTCCTCCTCGATCGAGACTTTCGGTCCGCTTGCGCACGAGATCGATGGCGCGGTTGCGGGCGATCGACGCCATCCACGTGATCGGCGACGACAGGCCGGGATTGAACTGCCCGGCGCTGTTCCAGATCTTGACGTAAGTTTCCTGAATAACCTCCTCGGCGAGATCCTGTCTGCGCAAGATACGCAGCACGACGCCGTAGAGTTTCGCGCGCGTGGCGGCATAGAGGCGCTCGAAAGCGGCCTCGTCGCCCTTCGCAACCGCGGCAATCAGCCAGACCAGCTCAGCCGGCGTCAGCATTCACCTTCCCCAAAATCGCGATCCCCCATCGCTCTTTCCGAGCATGACCTGATCATGCTCCTGCCGGGAGTAGTCGAGGATACTTGGTAGCATATTTTGCAGCCCCCCGGTCCAGCCCTCAGCCGTCAAAAGTCGCATGCCACGGCACTTTAGGGATGAAACCCGCCCACCCGACACCAAAAGCCCGGCCCCTTGCGGGACCGGGCTTCCACGGTGCTGAGATGGGTTGAAAGGGTTTTAGGCGACGCCGAGGCGGGCGCGCATCAGACCGATGCTGTCGAGGTCGGCCTGCTCGCGGGCGCTCTCCTCGGCGCGCTCACGGGCCTGGTCGCGCTCGTCGAGCAGTTCGACCTTCTTGAGCTCCTCATAGGCTTCGGCCAACAGGCTCTTGGCGTCCTCGAGCTGGATACGCAGCTCGTCGGCCGAGCGCGTCAGGTTTTCGCGGCGCTGGATCGCGGCCTTGGCATAGGTCGGATAGGCGAAATGCGAGGGATCGTTGATCCCGGCGCGCTCCTGCTCGGCGAGGATCTCGCGCTCGAGATCGACCGACATGCGCTGGAAGTCGGCGATCATGCCCTCGATCTGGGCGACCCTTCGGCGCTTCTCATCGACCTGAAACTTCTTCAGGCGGATTAGCGTTTCGCGTGACTTCATCGACTCATACTCCCCAGAAGTCCCTGCAGACGCGGGACAAGGCCGGCTCCCCGCAGGGCCCCACCGGCGGCACTAAATCGTTCGGGGATCATGGCCTGACAAAGTTAGCGTTCCGTTTCCAAACCCTTGAGGATTCGTGCAAGTCGCTCGTAACCCTCGCCAAGTTGGGTGACCTCGTCCTTTTCCTGGCGCAGGAAGGCCTCCAGCGGCTCATGCAGCTTGATGGCGGCGTCGACCTCCTCGCTGGAACCCGGCCGGTAGGCGCCGAGCCGGATCAGTTCCTCCATGTCGGCATAGGTCGCCATCACCCGCTTGGCCTCGGTGATGACGGGCAGATAGGCCGGGTCGGCCGATTTCGGCATGGTGCGGGAGACCGATTTGAGGACGTTGATCGCGGGGTAGCGCCCGCGCTCGGCGATCGCGCGCTCCATCACCACATGGCCGTCGAGGATGCCGCGCACGGCGTCCGCGATCGGCTCATTATGGTCGTCGCCGTCGACCAGCACCGTGAAGATGCCGGTGATGGTGCCGTTGTTGGTGCCGGGGCCGGCGCGCTCCAGCAGCTTCGGCAGCTCGGTGAACACGGTCGGCGTGTAGCCCTTGGCGGTCGGCGGCTCGCCGGCGGACAGGCCGATCTCGCGCTGCGCCATGGCAAAGCGCGTCACCGAGTCCATCAGGCACAGCACGTCCTTGCCCTCGTCGCGGAAATATTCTGATATCGCGAGCGTCAGATACGCGGCCTGCCGCCGCATCAGCGCCGGCTCGTCCGATGTCGCGACCACCACGACCGAACGCGCGAGACCTTCCTCGCCGAGATCGTCCTGCAGAAATTCCTGCACCTCGCGGCCGCGCTCGCCGACCAGGCCGATCACCGAGATCGCCGCGTCGACATTGCGCGCCAGCATCGACAGCAGCACCGATTTGCCGACGCCGGAGCCGGAGAAGATGCCGAGCCGCTGGCCGCGGCAGCAGGTGAGAAAGGTGTTGAGCGCGCGCACGCCGAGATCGAGCGGATCGCCGACGCGCTTGCGCGCATGCGCCGGCGGCGGCGTGTTGCGGAACGGCATCGGCGAGGCGCCCTGCTCCAGCGGCCCCTTGCCGTCGATCGGTTCCCCCATCGCGTTGAGCACGCGCCCGAGCCAGGCCTGCGACGGGCGCACCTGGTTCGATGCATTGGCAATCACCGCGCGGCAGCCGCGCCGCACGCCTTCGAGGCCGGCGAACGGCATCACCACCGCATTGCTGCCGGAGAAGCCGATCACCTCGCAGGGGATCGGCCGCGCAGCGCCGGTTTCGATCACGATGCGCGCGCCGACCGACATCGCATGGATGGGACCCGCGACCTCGACCATCAGGCCGCGCACGCCGACGACGCGGCCATAGATGTTGACCCCGTCGATATCGCCGATTTGTTCGGCCAGCGCCTTCACGTCGAATCCTTCATTGCGAAAACCTTAAGTTTTCACGCATTTCCGCCGTCCGCTTAACTTCGTGTTTACCCGCATCGTTAATCATTGCGTCACTGTCTTTGATGGCTGTGCGCGCTTGCTGTTCGTTAGAGAACCGTGAGTCGCGAGAGTCGGTTAGTTAAGACTCTTAATGTGGAACTTGAGCGGATACGGGTACGAAAAGCTGCTTTGACGCAATATCTTAGGGCGATTCGACAAAAATTGCACCGAGAGACCTTGCGGAACAGAATCAGATTTTGTTAACGATATCTCGTCAGGGTCCGAATCAGTTGTCAAAGGCGTTGTTGTGTTGCCGCGAGGTGCGGCCGACCTGACGCCCGGAACGGCGACTATGGGGAACTGGCATGCGCGTTTTGCTGATTGAAGATGACAGCGCCGTCGCGCAGTCGATCGAATTGATGCTCAAGTCCGAGAGCTTCAACGTCTACACGACCGACCTGGGCGAAGAAGGCGTCGATCTCGGCAAGCTCTACGACTACGACATCATCCTTCTCGACCTGAACCTGCCCGACATGTCCGGCTACGACGTGCTGAAGCAGCTCCGGGTCTCCAAGATCAAGACACCGATCCTGATCCTCTCCGGCCTTGCCGGCATCGAGGACAAGGTCAAGGGTCTCGGCGTCGGCGCCGACGACTACATGACCAAACCCTTCCACAAGGACGAGCTGGTGGCCCGCATCCACGCGATCGTGCGCCGCTCCAAGGGCCACGCCCAGTCGGTGATCCAGACCGGCGATCTCGTGGTCAATCTCGACACCAAGACGGTCGAGGTCGGCGGTCAGCGCGTGCACCTGACCGGCAAGGAATATCAGATGCTGGAGCTGCTCTCGCTGCGCAAGGGCACCACGCTGACCAAGGAGATGTTCCTCAACCATCTCTATGGCGGCATGGACGAGCCCGAGCTGAAGATCATCGACGTCTTCATCTGCAAGCTGCGCAAGAAGCTCGCCAACGCCTCCGAAGGCCGCAACTTCATCGAGACGGTGTGGGGCCGCGGCTATGTGCTGCGCGAGCCGCACGACATCGACGAGCGCATCCCCGCCTGATTGGTTTTACCCGCGAGCCGTACGCTCGCTCCTCCCAGACTGGACCCCGCCGCAAATGGCGGGGTTTTTGTTTGGATGAACCGCTCTTCGCGGTGGACCGACCAAAGGATCGTGCCAAGCTGGTGCGAGCTTTGAGTCGGGACGCGAACCATGATCCTGCAATCGCTCGCCGGGCTGCCGGCCTTCCTGGTCTATTTCTGCACCGCGATCATCGCGGTCGTGCTGTATCTGCTGGTCTACACCCGCATCACGCCGCATAACGAGTTTCAGCTGATCCGCGACAACGATCCGGCGGCCGCGATTGCGCTCGGGTTGAGCCTGCTCGGCTTCGTGCTCCCGGTCGTCAGCGCGATCGCGCATTCAGCCAATGTGGTGGACTGCCTGGTCTGGAGCCTGATCGCGCTGATCGTCCAGATCGCGGTCTATTTTCTCGTCAAGATTCCGGTGCCGGACCTGTCGCGGCGGATCGCCGAGGGCCAGCTTGCGCCGGCGATCTGGCTCGGGCTCGCCTCGCTCGCAGCCGGCGCGCTGAACGCCGCCTGCATGATCATCTGATGACGACAGGGAATCGCCTCACTCCCGAATTCGGCAAGCGCGCGCCCGCGCCGCTTCCGCCCGCGCCCGGGCCCAAGCGCAGCAATCATGTGGCGCTGCTTGTGATGGGCTCGCTTGCGGTCGGCGGCGGCGCCTATGCACTGATGCCAAGCGCGGGTTGCCAGCCGACGCCGCCGGGCGCGACCGCGCCGGGCATGCCGCAGGCCAATGCAGGCTGCACATCGCGCGGCGGCTCGGGCGGCGGGAGTGGCGGATACAGCCGCTCCTCGCGCTTTGGCTTCTTCGGCAGTTCCGGATCGTCGCCGTCTGCATCGGAAACATCCGGCGGCGTCACCCGCGGCGGCTTTGGCTCGTTCGCGCGCGCGTTCGGCTTCAGCGGCGGATAGCCTTTTTGTTTTGACGCGTTTTCTTCACGCGAACCGGTGCCCACTTCGCTTGAAAACGCTATGTCAAGCAAGTTGCCGTGAGATGACAGCGTTTTGCTTGCGCGCGCGGGGGCCCTGAGCGAGGATCGCGCATCCTTGGGAGGGGACACTCATGAAACGCTCACGCCGCGTCGTGCTGACGATGATGGGAACGGCGGCGGTCGGCGCCGTCTCGATGGGATTTGCGCCGCGGCGCGGCTGCGGTCCCGGCGAGACCGCGGTGCCCGGCGGCGACGGCCGCCTCTATTGCCGCGGCGCGACCTGGTACGGCGGCTTCGGCGGCACGCTGCATCATGTCCACGGCCATGGCGGCCATGGTGGCGGCATGCATGGCGGCGGCGGATAGCTCCAAACGTGCAGCGCATCGTCTGCCCCGAGCGCGACGACTGGCGCGAGAGCGCGGCGGCTTGCGGCTTCGACTTCCACACCATCGACGACGAGCGTTACTGGGACGAGCGCGGCTACTACGCCTTCACGCCTGGATGAGATCGAGCGCCGCATCGAGGCGCCGACCGGCGAGATCGACGCGATGTGCCTCGCGCTCGTTGCAAAAGCGATCAGCGACGAGGAATATCTGAAACGGCTGAAAATCCCGCAAGGCTTCTGGCCGCTGATCGCGGACAGCTGGGAGCGCGACGAAGGCAGCCTCTATGGCCGGCTCGATCTGTCCTTCGACGGCGCGGGGCCGGCGAAACTGCTCGAATACAACGCCGATACGCCGACCTCGATCTTCGAAGCCGCGGTGTTCCAATGGGGCTGGCTGGAGCAGTCGATCGAGCGCCGCATCATTCCGAAGGACGCCGACCAGTTCAATTCGATCCACGAACGCTTGATCGAAGGCTGGAAGAAGCTTGGATCGGGTCGCCATCTTGCATTTGACGGGCACCACCGGCAACAGCGAGGATCTCGGCACGCTCGCCTATCTCGAGGACACCGCAACGCAAGCGGGACTATCGACCACGCTGATCGACATCGAGGAGATCGGCTGGCGCGAGGCGGGCGGCTTCGTCGATCTCGACAATCGCGACATCGCGTTCGCCTTCAAACTCTATCCCTGGGAGTGGATGTTCCGCGACGCCTTCGGCTTAAGGCTTGCCGAGGCGCCGACGCGCTGGATCGAGCCGCCGTGGAAAGCCGTGCTGTCCAACAAGGGCATCCTGCCGCTGTTATGGGAGATGTTTCCCGGCCATCCCAATCTGCTGCCGGCTTTTTTCGAGGGCGACCCGCGCTGTGCCGAGCTCGGCGCATCCTATGTGCGCAAGCCGCTTTATTCGCGCGAGGGCGCCAATGTCGCGCTGATCAGCCAGGGCGTGCCGCTGGCGGAGCAGCAAGGCCCGTATGGGGCTGAGGGATTCATCCGCCAGGCGTTCGCGCCAATGCGCAATTTTTCAGGGCAATACCCGGTGCTCGGAAGCTGGCTGGTCGATCACACGCCGTGCGGGCTGTCGATCCGCGAGGATGAAGGCCCCATCACCGGCAACAATTCGCGCTTCCTGCCGCACGCGATCATCTGAGATCGCGCTAGCGCGCGGCGACGACCTTCAGGCCCTGCAGCATGGCGCCGCCACCGGGGCGCGCGCCGCGCGCCGGGTTCGGCTGGTACAGCCCGCGCTTGTCCGCATAGGGCCGGAACGCATCGGTGATGCCGACCACGGATTCGGCCGCGCCCAGCATCAGCATGCCGTCGGGCTCGACGATCTTGCTCATGCGCTCGAAGATGTTGACCTTGGTCTCCTGGTCGAAATAGATCAGGACGTTGCGGCAGAAGATCACGTCGAACTTGCCGAGATGGGAGAAATCCCCGAGCAAGTTGAGCGGGCGATGCTGCACCATGCCGCGGATGTCGGCATTGATCTGCCAGAGCTCTCCGGTCTGGGTGAAATGTTTCACCAGCAGCTGAATCGGCAGGCCGCGCTGCACCTCGAACTGGCTGTAGATGCCGGCTTTCGACTTTTCCAGCACCTCCTGCGACAGGTCGGTGGCGACGATCTCGAAACGCCAGCCGGCCAGCTGCGCCGCCTTTTCCTTCAGGCACATCGCGATCGAATACGGCTCCTGGCCGGTCGAGGACGCCGCCGACCAGATCCGGACGAGTTTGCGGTTCGCGCGCGTCTGCATCAGCGCGGGCAGAATGGTGTCTCGCAAATGATCGAAAGGTATCTTGTCGCGGAAGAAGAACGTCTCGTTGGTGGTCATTGCTTCCACCACGTCCGAGGCGAGCGCCTCGGCGCCGCTCTTCATCTTCGCGACGAGCTCGGGGATGCCGGCAAGCCCGGCCTTGCGGGCCAGCGGCACCAGGCGGCTTTCCACCAGATATTGCTTGTCGGCGGAGAGGTCGAGACCCGAACGATCCTTCAGGATCTTGCGCAGGAACTCATAGTCCAGGGGGGTCACGAACGATCTCCTGCGCACACGCGAACGACTTTCTGTCCAATCTGGTTGAGCGGCAGGATGGCGGCGCAGATGCCGGCATTGGCCGCGGCGCCCGGCATGCCCCAGACGACGCTGGACACCTCATCCTGGGCGATCACGCTGCCGCCGGCGGCGACGATCTCCTTGCCGCCGCGCATGCCGTCGGAGCCCATGCCGGTCAGGATCACGGCGAGCACGCCGGCCTGCCATATGTCGATCGCGGAAGTGAACAGCGGATCGACCGCGGGCTTGCAGAAATTCACGGCCGGGCCGTCATCGAGCGCGATCACGGCATCGAGACCACGGCGCACGACGCGCATGTGGCGTCCGCCAGGCGCGAGATAGATCGTGCCGGCCTTGACGGGCTCGCCGTCGATCCCCTCATGGGCCGGACGGCGGCTCGAACGCGCCAGATGCTCGGCGAGGATCGTGGTGAAGGTCGGCGGCATATGCTGGGTGATCAGCACCGGGCAGCGGTCGACCACGGGCCCGAGCTCGGTCACCAGTGTCATCAGCGCCTGCGGCCCGCCTGTGGACGAGCCGATGACGAGCACGCGCGGCGCCTGCAGGCCGAAGGCGCGCTTCATCAGCGCCGGATGCGCCACAGCGGCGCGCGCCGCCGGTGCGTGCCTGTCGGCAGGCAGCGCGGGCGCGAGCGAGGGGCTGGCAGTCGCCGGCCGAGCGCGGCGGACCTTGGCGCCGAAGGCGCGGATTTTCTGGATCAGGTCGTGATGGAAGGTCTCGGCGGCGGACGCCTCGCGCGTGCTCTCGGGCTTCGGGATGTAATCGGAGGCGCCGAGCGACAGCGCCTTGAAGCTGATCTCCGCATTGCGGCGGGTCAGCGTCGACGCCATGATGACGATGAGGTCGCGCTTTTTCGCGAGCAGCTGGGGCAGCGCGGAAATGCCGTCGAGCTCCGGCATTTCGATGTCGAGCACGGCGACGTCGGGCTTGATGCGGTCGAGCTGGTTGACGGCGTCAAGCCCGGTGCGCAGCGAGGCCACGACTTCCATGTCTGCTTCCGCGTTCACCCAGCGCGAGATCAGCCCACGGATCACAACGGAATCGTCGACCACCATGACCCGGAGCTTTGCCTCCCGGGCGGACATGGCCGAAGAACTCGCCAACGCAACACTCATACATCACCAGCTGCCGCCGAGCGGCATGACGCAGAACACAACAACCCAGATGGCTGACAGACCGCCGCAATCGCGACGGCTCAGATCAGGCCGACTTCCTGGAACTTGGCCGTGACGATGTCCTTGTCGAACGGCTTCATGATGTATTCGTTGGCGCCGGCGTGCAGCGCGCGGGCGATGTGCGCGACGTCGTTCTCGGTGGTGCAGAACACCACTTTCGGCACGTCGCCACCGGGCATGCGGCGCAGATTGCCGAGGAACTCGTAGCCGTCCATGACAGGCATGTTCCAGTCGAGCAGGATCGCATCGGGCAGGCCGCGCTTGCAGGCATCCAGCGCCTTCTCGCCGTCCTCGGCCTCGATGATCTGGAAATCCAGCCCTTCCAGAATGCGGCGTGCGACTTTGCGGATGACGCTGGAGTCATCGACAACAAGACATGTTCTCATTTCAGCACCTCGATACAGTTCCCGTCCCGGGAGATTCTCATTTCGACTCTTCTTGACGCGGCCGCCCGTCTACGCCGCCTTCAGTTCGGGCGCGATTTCAAGCACGCGATCGACGTCGAGCACGACCATCAGCTGGCCGTCGAGGCGATGAACGCCGCCGGCGAGCTTGGCCATGCGCGGATCGAGATTGACCGGATTTTCCTCGTGGCTGTCTTCGGCCAACCGCAGCACCTCGCCGATCTGGTCGATCAGCAGACCATAGGACTCGCCGCGCAGGTCGACGCCGACCGCCATCGGCGGCCTGCCGTCCTCTTCCTTCGGCAGGCCGAGACGCGCGCGCATGTCGACCACAGTGACGATGCGGCC
Source organism: uncultured Alphaproteobacteria bacterium (assembly GCA_963791665.1). GTDB lineage: Bacteria > Pseudomonadota > Alphaproteobacteria > Rhizobiales > Xanthobacteraceae > Bradyrhizobium. Next base: position 22,085 of record CAWBTH010000022.1, read on the forward strand.
GCGCAAATTGAGCACGCCGGCGATCTCGCGGCTCGACAGCGGCACGCGGGTCAACCGTTCCGGCATGAACACGTCCTGCACGCGGGAAATCGGCAGGCCGAACAACTGCCCGCCGATCACGGCGGTGACGTATTCTGAAACCAGGCCTTCGCTGCTCTGTGTCTTGCTGGTCATCAAACTCTCTCTAAAGTTTTGCGCACGATCTTTTCGGAAAACCGCTGCACACTTTTCCGGATCATGCGCTAGGCCGCCCGCGCCATCTCGGCGGTCTGCTCCTTGAGCGCCGCAATCAGGCCGGGACGGTCGAACTTGGCGACATAGTCGTGGAAGCCTGCCTGGCGACCGCGCTCGATCGCCGCCGGCGACACCAGCGCGGACAGGCCGATGATCGGCATCCCCTTCAGATGCGCATCGGAGCGGATGCTCTCGGCGAACTCGAAGCCGTCCATGTCGGGCATTTCGATGTCGGTCAGCACCACGTCGAAGGCCTGGCCCGAGCGCAGCACGGCAAGGCCTTCCTGTGCGTTGGGCGCGACCCGCACGCGGTAGCCGGCCGCCTTCAGCACCGGCGCCAGCATGTTGCGGAAGAAGGCGGAGTCGTCGACCAGCAGCACCGATTGCGCGGCGGCCGAGGGCCGCATCTCCCTGCGGCTGAACCAGTCGGCGAACGCCATCGGCAGGAAGTAGCCGACGTCGATCACCTCGGTGGCATGGCCCTTGATCACGGCGGAGCCGAGAATACCGTCCTGCGCACCCGCGACCTCGATATTGAGGCGCTCCTCGACGATGTCGACGATTTCGTCGACCACGAGACCCATCGAGCGGCCGTCGTCGGCGAACACCAGGATCGGCTGCGCGCCGGAGGCGCGGATCTCGACCTCGTTCATCTGCACCAGCGGCATCAGCTGCTCGCGGTACTGCACCATGTGACGGCCGTTGGAGAGCTCGATCTTCTCGACCGCGATCTCTTCCAGCCGGGTGACGAGGCCGAGCGGCACCGCCTTGGGCTGGCTGGAGCCGGCGCGGAACACCAGCAGCGAGGTCAGCTGCTCGCCGGAGCCGACATGATGCGCGGTGTCTTCCGCCATCGCATGCGCGTCCGAGCCGGAGGCGCCGAGCGCCTTTGCGATGCCGTTCGGATCGATGATCATGATGACAGCACCGTCGCCGAGGATGGTGTTGCCGGAGAACATGTCGATGTGACGCAGCTTGGTCGACATCGGCTTGACCACGATTTCCTCGGTGTGGAACACGCCGTCGACCACGATGCCGAAAGTCTGGCTGCCGACTTGCGTCACCACGATGAAACCGTTCTCGGGATCGGAGGTCGAGCCGTCGTCGATCTTGAGCAGCTTCTTCAGGTGGATCAGCGGCAGCAGCTTGTTGCGCAGGCGCAGCACCGCGGTGTCCTTGATGCGCTCGATGCGGTGCTCCGAGTTGGCGCGCGCACGCACCAGCTCGACCACCGAGAGCTGCGGAATGGCGAAGCGGTCGCCGGCGGCCTCGACGATCAGCGCCGAGACGATGGCGAGCGTCAGCGGGATCTTGATGGTGACCGAGGAGCCCTCGCCGGCAACCGACTTGATGTCGATGGCGCCGCCGATCTGATCGATATTGGTGCGCACCACATCCATGCCGACGCCGCGGCCGGACACGCTGGTGACCTGTGCGGCGGTGGAGAAGCCCGGCGCGAAGATGAACTTGTGGATCTGGGCTTCGGACATCTTCTCCAGATCGGCCTCGCTGACGAGACCATTCGAGAGCGCCTTGGCCTTGATCCGCTCGGTGTTGAGGCCGCGGCCGTTGTCGGCGATGCAGATGATGATGTGGCCACCCTCATGATAGGCGGACAGGCGGATGGTACCCTGCTCGCCCTTGCCGGCGGCAGCGCGCTCGGCCGGAGTCTCGAGGCCATGATCGGCGGAGTTGCGCACCATGTGGGTGAGCGGGTCCTTGATCAGGTCGAGCACCTGGCGGTCGAGCTCGGTGTCGGCGCCGTGCATCTCCAGTTCGATCTGCTTGCCGAGTTCGCCCGAGAGATCGCGCACGATGCGCGGCAGCTTCTGCCAGGCATTGCCGATCGGCTGCATCCGCGTCTTCATGACGCCTTCCTGCAACTCGGCGGTGACGTTGGAGAGGCGCTGCAGTGGCACCTTGAATTCGGTGTCCTCGTTGCGGCGGCTGATCTCGAGCAGCTGGTTGCGGGTCAGCACCAGCTCCGAGACCATGGTCATCAGGTGCTCGAGCGTGTCGACATTGACGCGGATCGACTGGTTGGCGACCTTGTCGGATTCCTGCATCTCGGTTTCGGCCGCGAGCTTGTTGGACTTCGCAGGCTTCGCCTTGGCTTCCTTCGTTTCCGGCTTCGGCGGCGGCGGGCGCCAGGCGCCGGCGCGACCTCGATCGCCGTCTCGCGGAAAGCACGCTCCAGTTCGTCCAGCGATACTTCGCCCGGACGCAGCGGCCGCTCCAGCGTCTGCGCGATGAGGCTGCCTTGCGTGACCTTGGGCTCCTCGACCTTCGCCACGGGCGCGGGTTCAGGCGCGGCGGCTTGCGGAGCTGCAGCCGCCATGGCGGCCATGCCACGCTCGACCATCGCGTGCAGTTGATCGATCAGGTCGCGATCATTGCCTTCCGGCTCGGCCTCGGTCGCCTCGAGCCCGCCAAGGATCTCCTTGATGCGGTCGATCGAGGCCAGGATCAGCGTCACCGCATCGGCCGTCACCGGCATGCCGTCGCGGAATTTTCCCATCAGCGTTTCGCCGGCATGGGCGAGGGCTTCCAGCCGCGGCAGGCCGAGGAAGCCGCAGGTGCCCTTGATGGTGTGAACGAGGCGAAAGATGTTGTCGAGAATCTTGGCGTTGTTCGGCTCCTGCTCGAACCGCACGAGCTGATTGTCGACGGTGTCGAGGCTTTCGCTCGTCTCCGTCAGAAACTCCCGCAGCAGATCGTCCATAAAACCAGCCTTCAGCACCGGGCACGCGAGAACGCGCCTCTCAACGTCCGGCCAGCTTCTCTGCAAAGCGTTTAAGTTTAGTTGCGGAAACGGAAATGAACGGTCTGAACAAGGAGATAACGCGCCCCGCAGAATTACGCGGCGAGCTGTCTCAACCTTTTGTTAAGCCTGTTTCTTAAGCGCGCGTTTACGAAGCGGTGGCGACCACGGCCTCGCCTTCGGCGGCAAGCTTCACTTTGAGGCCGCAGGCTTCTGCAAGCAGCCGCGTATAATACGGCTGCACTGCGTGGGCATCGGCGGCATGCGCGGAACCTGCGAGCATGTCGGCGATGTTTTGCGGCACCCGCGCGTTGAGTCCGGTCGCGGTGACGCGGAAGCTCATGGTCTCGCCGTCGCCGATCGGATCGATGGTCAGCACGCCGCCGCGCGGAATGGTCTGCTGCGCAATCACCAGCATGTTGAGCAGCAGCTTGACCCGGTTCTTCGGCAACAGCAGGCGCGGCAGGTTCCAGGCGATGGTGGTCTTGGCGTCTTCAATGTGGCCGCGCGCCATGGTCTGAGCGTCACCGAGATCGATCTGGGCGCCGGCGGAACCGGCGGCGCCGAAGGCAAGCCGGCAGAACTGCAGCCGGGCGGAGGCGGTCTTCGCACTCTTGCGGATCAGATCGAGCGCAAAGTCGCGGTCTTCGGGCTTCGGATTGTCGTCGAGAACCTCGAGGCCGTTGACGATAGCGCCCACCGGGCTGATCAGATCGTGGCAGACCCGCGAGCACAGCAGCGCCGCGAGTTCGAGTTGATCGGGAGCGGACGAAGTGCCGGACATGAGCGATTTCCCAGGAATCCGCGGGAGCGAGGCGAATCACATTTTGCGTTGCACGCTTGATACACTGGGGTTTGGCAGACCGCTACCGGCTATGAAGATTTGCAAACAGCGGGATAATCGGTCTTGCTCCTGTTGGAATCGGCGGATTGTGATGAGATGCGACAATGACTGAGACTGTTCCAAAGCCGCGCATCATCGGTCGCGACGAAGCCGCCGCGTTGATGGATCCGCTGACCGATCTCGTGGTGAAGGCGGGAGAAGCCATCCTTGGCGTCAACCGCCGCGCCATGAAGGTTCATGGCAAGGACGACGGCTCGCCGGTGACCGAGGCCGATCTTGCCGCCGATCGCATCATCGCGGACGGGCTCGCGCAGATCGCGCCCGGCGTGCCGTCGCTGTCGGAAGAGCGCGTGCAGGCCGCACAACCGCCGTTTCGCGGCAGCTTCTTCCTGGTCGATCCGCTCGACGGCACCAAGGAGTTCGTCGCGGGGCGCGCCGAATACACCGTCAACGTTGCGCTGGTGACGGATGGACTGCCGCTGCTCGGCATCATCGGCGCACCCGCCTTCGGCTGGCTGTGGCGCGGCGTGGTCGGCCGCGGCGCCGAGCGGCTAACACTGTCGGAGACGGGCCTCGGCGCACCCGAGCCGATCCACACCCGTCCCTTTCCCAAACCCGGCGAGCCCTGGATCGCGGCCGTCAGCCGCTCGCATGGCGATGCCAAAACCGAAGCCTTCATCGATGCGCGGCCCGGCGCGGTGCGGACGAAACTCGGCTCGGCGGTCAAGTTCGGCCGGCTCGCCGAAGGCGGCGCCGACATCTATCCGCGGCTCGGGCCGACCTCGGAATGGGACGTCGCGGCCGGTTGCGCGGTCGTCACTGCGGCCGGCGGCAAGGTGACGGATGCCGACGGGCGGCCATTGCAATTCGGCGAACGGTCCGACAGCTTCATCATTCCGGCGTTCATTGCCTGGAGCGATCCAGACGCGTCCTGACCCTCGTCATTGCGAGGAGCGCAAGCGCGACGAAGCAATCCAGACTGTATCCGCGGAGACAGTCTGGATTGCTTCGCTTCGCTCGCAATGACGGGGATAGGGCTGGAAAGGCCTACCGCGAAAGCCCCTGCTCCAGCTCTGGCCAGCGCGCAACCGCCTGGTGCAGGTACCGCTCGGGGTCGGCGGCAAAGGCGTCGCGGCTGGCTTCCAGCCCGAACAGATAGAGCCGCTCGCCTGATATCACCCAGAACCGGGGATTGCCGGCAAAGGTGACGCCACGGGCCACGTCGGTCGGGTCGTAGCCGCCGAATTGCGGGCCATAGATGTCCGGATGGGCGACAAAGGAGGCGCGGTTGCCCTCATTGCGGAAACGCCAGATCGCGCCGGCTTCCGCCGCCTCGTACTCGGGCAGCCCCAACACGGGATGACGGTCGACGAAATAGGCCACGGGGTCGAAACCTTCGATCGCGAGCCCCGAGAAGCGGTTGACCACCACCCGTTCGGTGGTGGCGGCGCCGGCGGCAATACCGGTCCAAACCGCGCAAATGCCGGCCAAAAAGGCCAAAAAGACCATTTGGGGCGCCCGGCAGTAACTTTCTTGCCAAAGTGCCGTCAGCCATTGTGCCGTCTGCCGTTGTGCCGTCATAGTTGGTGCCGATAACATTCAAGTCGAGGGGACACTCGGCTGCAACCTACTGCCCTGCATGTTGGCGTCAGGTTAAAGGCGGCGGCCGGGAATTCGATATCAGGGGTAGTTTCATGAAACTCGTTTCGCGCCTTGCCGCGGTGACGGTCGCGGCACTCTTGTGCTGGTCGCTTCCCGCCTCGGCGCAGCAGGCGCCGCCACCGGGCCCGCCGCCGCAGAACCTGCCGCCGCCGCAGCGCCAAGCGGGTCCGAACGTTTACGGGCCCGACGAACTGGTCGGCGCCGGCCATCGCTTCTTCGGCAATGTCTCGCGCGGGCTCGCCTCGATCATCGAGCGCGCGGTCAGCCAGTGGGGCCTGCCGAACGGCTATGTGCTGGGCGAGGAAGGCTCCGGCGCCTTCGTCGCGGGGCTGCGCTACGGCGAAGGCACGCTCTACACCAAGAACGCCGGGGATTTGCGGGTCTACTGGCAGGGGCCGTCGGTCGGCTTCGACTGGGGCGGCGACGGCGCACGCACCATGACGCTGGTCTATAATTTGCCGGCGACCAATGCGATCTACCAGCGCTTCGTCGGCATCGACGGCTCTGCCTATATTGTCGGCGGCTTCGGCATGACGGCGCTGACCGCCAACAATATCGTGCTGGTGCCGATCCGCTCCGGCATTGGACTGCGGCTGGGCGCCAATATCGGCTATTTGAAATACACCCCGCGCGCGACCTGGAACCCGTTCTGATCCGGGCATCTTTCGCGGCAGGCTGTGCGGGATTCACGTTAACGCGGCAATAGGCTGGCCTTTTGCCCGCGCTCCGTGGCATTGTTCGTTAACGATTTCTGAATTGTGCGGAGTACCCCATGATCGAACCGATCATGTATCTGGCGATCGGTTTCCTGGTCTCGATGCTGTGCGGGCTGATGATCGTGCCGCTGGTGCACAACCGCGCCGTGCGGTTGACCACGCGCCGGCTGGAGGCCGCAACGCCGCTGTCGATGGCGGAAATCCAGGCCGACAAGGACCAGCTCCGCGCCGAATTCGCCATGTCGGCGCGGCGGCTCGAGATGAATGTCGAGCAGCTCAAGAACAAGACCACCAGCCAGCTCGCCGAACTCGGCAAGAAGAGCGACGCGATCAACCGCATGAAGATGGAGCTCGGCGAGAAGAACGCCACCATCTTCGCGCTGGAGGCGCGCGAGAAGGCGGTGAAGGAGCAGCTGCGCGCAACGGAAGAGGAATTCGCGGCCAAGACCGAGGCGCTGCGCGGCGCCGAGCAGGCGCTGACCGACAAGCAGGGCGAACTCGCCAAGATCAATGCCGAGCTAAGCGACCGCTCGATGATGGCCGACAGCCGCCAGGTCGAGCTGGTTGCCGTGCATGCCCAGATCGCGGAGTTGAAAAATCGCGTCGGCGACGCCGAGAAGGAATTTGCCGCTACGCAAGCGCGGCTGACGCAGGAGACGCGCGACTCCGAGAATGCGACGCGCGAGCTCGGCGATGCGCGCGCGCGGGTGGAGAATCTGAGCCAGCGCGTCACCGATCTCGACCGCCAGCTGATCGTGCAGGTCAAGGAAGCCGAGATGCTCGGCAACCGCGTCAACGATCTGGAAGCGCGGCTTGCCACGCAGGGCAAACTGCTTGCCGAGCGTGAGTTCGAGAACAATCAGCTGCGCCAGGCCCACGCGGCCGGCGAGCGCACCATGCAGCAATTGCGCGAGCAGATCGCGCAAGGCGACAGCGGCAAGCTGCCGGCGCTGGAGAAGCTCAAGACCGAGAAGGCCGCGCTCGAGGAGCAGCTGCGCGTCACCCGCGACGAGCGCTCCAAGCTGCAGCGCGACATCAACGCGATCCAGCAGCAGGCCGAAAGCAACTGGGCGACCGAGCGCATGGAAAATGCGCTGCTGCGCGAGCGCATCAACGACATCGCGGCCGAAGTGGCCAAGCTCGCAATGCAGCTCGAAGGGCCGAACTCGCCGATCGAGGCGCTGCTCGCCGCCGATTCCACAACGGCAAAACCGGTCAAGGTCGCCAATGGCGCCAACACGCCGGCCAATGATCTGGGTTCAGCCGGCGCGCCGTCCTCCGGCGGCACGCTCGCCGAGCGCATCCGGGCGCTGCAGTCGCACGCCTCCCGCGCCCGGCAACAGGGCGCATAAAATCAGGCATTTGAGGTTGACACGACTAGCCCGCGCTTCGTAAATCGCGGGCTTCAAGCATGACCCCGGAAAAGTGGATACCGGTTTTCCGTAAAAGGTCATGCTCAGAAAGGGAGTGGCCGGATCGGTCATGATCCCGGGCGCATAGCTCAGCGGGAGAGCGTTCCCTTCACACGGGAGAGGTCCAAGGTTCGATCCCTTGTGCGCCCACCATGCCTTCGCTCGCGGGGCGAGATCAGACAGGCGTTGGCATCTCGTCGAAGGTTTGCTCGCGATACATCCGGCCGGTCGCTTTTTTCCGGACGCCCCCCATTGTTTGAAGAAGAAAGCGGTACTGTCAGCTTCACGACATGCAGCCTCGATCTCGTCGACCCATTCTTCCAATATAGGACGCGCGCGCGGACCGCTCTCGCCCCCGACGATCACCCATTGGATACCGCGAAGATCTGCGCCAGCAACCGAGCCGAGCAACGGTTCGAACGAGAATGAATCGAACGGTGGCTTGTACTTTGCGCAGCTCATCGATGCGATCAAGATAATCAGCACTCTCGACACTTGTACCTAGCCAAACGTTTTGAAGCTTTTTCATCCCGGAAGTTATCTCAGCCATGCGAGCCGGGCGTTTGGTGAGGATTTGGTAGGTGTGCCACGGCGTTGACGCCATCACGGCCCAGACTTCCGCGACGAACTCAATCGGTACGGATTCATGGAATAAGTCCGACATCGAATTGACGAAGATGCGTCGCGGTCGCCGCCATTGCGCTGGGACCGCAAGCACCTTCCGGTCAAGCTTGATTTTGCCAGTCCATTTGGCGCGGCCGGCGCTCCTGCGCGTGAGGCCGCGATACTTCTCCATACCCATGGCATCAAGACGCGCCGCCATCCTCATGGCGTAGCAATTGGTGCAACCTGGAGAGAGGATGGTGCAACCAGCAACTGGATTCCATGTCGCGTCGGTCCACTCGATTGTCGTTTCAGCCATGTCTAAAAATCCATCGAGGCTTGACCGCGCAGATCGCGGATCGCGTTCCAAAGCTTTTGGGCGAGTTCGTGAGCGCTTACGAATACCAACCAGTAGAGACGTTGCCCTCCGGGACCAGTCACCAGTTCGACACCTTCTGCCGGCATCGTACCCAAGTTTCTGATTTTTTGCAGCCAGTATGCAAGCAAAGCCGACCGAAGAGCCGCAATCGATTGATTTACGTCGACGTAGTGGCGCCAGCCGGGTGCAAAATCGTCAAGCACGCCGACCGGCACACTGTAGCGATCGAGATTGCGCTGCAAATCTTGGACGCTGACGTGGATCAGCATATCGACGCGCGGGAGCCTTGCTAGCTTTTCAATAATTCGAAACGGGATGTGTTCCAGATTGTAGGGATCGAGAAAAGCAAAATGCAACCCGGCAGGATTCACAGCCGCGAGAACATCGTCGATCGCGGCGTCGGCCGGCTTGGCGAAGCAGATTGCCGCTCCGCCTAAAGCTCTGATGCGCTTGTCTGCGGCCGCTGATTTGTGAAAATCCAGATCGTTGAGATAGATCTCCGAGAACCGTACCTTGCTGGCCCGCGCAGCTTCGTATGCAACCAGCGGACTGGCAGGGACGATTTTTCCTGTGTCCCGGATCATCGATTTTCCGGGACCACAGAAGAGTTCGATGTAACTCGCGCCGCCGGTCCCGCGGGGTGGAATATACTTCGCGCGGGCACCGCTCGAAATATCGATATACCTTCGCAGCCGCTCGTGTTTTTCGGCGGACCACGGGCCGACTTCGTCGACGATAAGCTTATCGGTTGGGTCGAAAATGATTGGTGGTTTTGCCATGCAAGAAGCCCCGAGCACGGCATTCTACCACTCGAGATTTGGCGATCTTGCGCGGCAGGGATGCGGAAATCAGCGTTAACGCGCCTAGCCGTGCCCTCACTCCACCGTCACCTGATAATTCAGCGTCGCGCAGCCGGGCTTGTTGTCCTCGGTGCCGCAGACCTTGAGTGTAAAAGTGTCCTGCCCTTGTAGCCTGCCGGCGCGGAGTAGATGTAGTAGCCGCCTTGCCGCAGATTCATCTTGCCGTGGGCCGGCGGCGTGACCAGCAGGAGTTGTTTGAATGTCAGGTTGCTGCCGTTGACGTTCGAAAACGTCGCCTCGCAGGTCTCGCCGGAATGGGCGCGGATAGACATCGGAAAATTGCCGTCATAGGACAGATGATAGCGCCCGCTGCGGTTGCAGATTTGCGCCGCGTGACTGGTAGTCGCGCCAGCAAAGACAACCATGATCAGGAGTAACGGACGCAGCATGCCTCACCTCGTGAGCTGCTGGTACGATAGATCTGGCCACGCGGCGATGCGACCGCCCGTCGCGTCACAAACGCTGAAGCCTCAGATCGCGAACATCCAGACCGCGATGATGGTGCCGAGCGTCGCCAGCCCGGAGATGGTCCAGCCGGCCGCGTAAGCGGCGTCATCTTCGGGGGTCGCGTGCGGCATTTCGGTTCGCACCATCGCGCTCTTCCAGTCCATGGCCTCATCTCCAAAGGCCCTGCCGCCGAAACAACGCCCCCATCGTCTGGGGGTTCCCCGATCCCTACCGCCGCGCGGAAAGGGCCGATTGCATGGCAACCAAACTCACGAACAACTGATCGGACCAGTTGGGCCGAAATCGGCGGCGCTCCGTTATGGTGCGCGCGCCGGAACAACAACAACAACGGAGGTTTTCGCATGCGCAAACTGATCATCGCGGCCACGGCTCTCGCCTTTATCGCCACTCCCGCCCTCGCCCAGGACAAGGCTGGCGCCGACAAGGGTGCCGCGCCCGCGGCTGGTACCGCCGATACGGGCGGCGATACCATGAAGAAGGCGCCGAAGAAGGCCAAGAAAACGGCAAAGAAGAAGAGCGACGACGCCGCGATGCCCAAGCAGTAGGCGCACCCGCGACAACCAACGGGCCGCCGCCATCAAATGGCCGGCGGCCTTTTTCGTTTTGGCTGCCCGCTCAAGCCCGCTTCCTTCAGCGCGTGGCCGAACCAGACTGAACCGTGAGGTTCGATCACGCCGCCGGCATAGACTTCCGCGTGGGTGACATGCCGGGGCGCAAGCGTCACCATGACGCCGATGGAATAGGCGAACCACAGATGCGGATCGGTCAGCGCCTTCAGCTTGTGCTGGTCGTGCTCGATCGGCTGATGGTTCGAGGTCTTCCTGACCTCGATCGCCAGCAGATTGTTCGGGATGTCGCGCTGGTGCACGACGATGTCGGGATAGACCGACTTGCCGTAGTGATCGTCGGTCGAGACGATCGAACCGTGCGGCAGCCGCATGGTGCGATCGCCAAGCCGGTCATAGTCGCAATCGACTTCCCAGCCGGAAAACTGCTTCTCGATGTAGACGGCAAGGCGATGGGTCAGCGCGCGCTCGCCGAGGTCGCGTTCCATCAGGAAGCCTTCGCGCGCAAAGAACTCCTGGAGCGCAGCGACGACCTTGCCCAGTTCGTTCTGCATGTCGCTGTCCCCTGTCGCCCGGCGCCCCCGCGCCCCTATCGCAACACTATGCCATCTGCACTTCGATCAGTCGCGGGCCTTTTACGGCGACGTACTCCGCCAAGGCCTTGTTGAAATCGTCGACATTGGCGACCGCGCTGCCCTCGACGCCCATGCCCCTGGCGAGCGCGACGAAGTCGATGGTCGGCCGGTCGAGTTTCAGCATGTCCTGGGCGCGCTGGCCGGGTTCCCCGGCGCCGACGCCGTCGAACTCGCCGCGCAGGATCTGATAGATGCGATTGGCGAACACAATTGTGACGACGTTGAGATTTTCGCGCGCCTGCGTCCACAAGGACTGGATGGTGTACATCGCGCTGCCGTCGCCGACCATGCAGATCACCTTGCGGTCGGGACAGGCAACGGCGGCACCGGTTGCAACCGGCGTGGAGAAGCCGATCGAGCCGCCCATGTTCTGCAGCCAGTCATGGGGCGCGCTTGCTGCCGTCGGCGGGAAGAAGCCGCGGCCGGTGGTGATGGATTCGTCGACGACGATCGCATTCTCGGGGATCGCCAGCGCAAGCGCCTGCGCGATCGAGGCATGTGTCAGCGCACCGGTCGGCTTGGAGAGTTCGGTGAGCTTTTGCGGCTTGACGTCGGCGGGCCTGGCGCCGAGTGCATCCGCAAGCGCCTCCAGCGCCGCCACGGAATTCTCGCCCCACGACGTCATCTGGTGCACCTCGCAGCCCTCGGGCTTGAGCATGCTCGGCTTGTTCGGATAGGCGAAGAAGGCGACGGGGTCGCGCGCCTCGACCAGCACGATGTTCTTGAAGTTCTTCAGGATCGGCAGCGCGGACTCGATCACATAGGGAATGCGATCGATCGAGAAGCGGCCTCTCCCACGCGCCATGCGCGGGTGATAGGTCTGGCCCATCACCTTGCAACCGGTCTTGCCGGCGATCTGCTGGGCCAGCGCAAGGCCTTTTTCGGTCAGCGCGCCGCCGGTGACGAGCAACAGATTGGTGTCGCCGCCGGAGTGCAGCACCTTGGCGGCCTTCTCGACCGCTTCAGCCGAAAAGCCCGGCTGTTGCTTGGGTGCGGGAACTTTTGCGATGCCGTCGGCCTCGTTCCAGGCAGTGTCGGCCGGCAGGATCAGGGTCGCGATCACGGGCGGTGAGCTGCTGGCGGCTTCGATTGCAGCCATGCCATCGGCGGAGACCGACTTGGCGTCGGGCGAAGTCTTGACCCAATCCGACATCGGCCGCGCCAGTCCCTCGATATCCGAGGTCAAGGGCGCGTTGAGGCCGATGTGATAGGTCGCGTGCTGGCCGACGACGTTGACGATGCCGGAGCGCGCTTTCTTGGCGTTGTGCAGATTGGCGAGGCCATTGGCGAGGCCGGGACCGAGATGGAGCAACGTCGAGGCCGGCGTGCCCTTCATGCGGTAATAGCCGTCGGCGGCGCCCGTCACCACGCCCTCGAACAGGCCGAGTATGCAGCGCATGCCCTCGACCCGGTCGAGCGCGGCGACGAAATGCATTTCCGACGTGCCGGGGTTGGTGAAACAGACGTTAACGCCGCCCGCGACCAGTGTCCGTACCAGGCTTTCCGCACCGTTCATCGTTCCAACCCCGTTTGCGTTTCTGGTGGGCAGATCAACCATTGTTCGGGTCCGCAGTCAAAGGGACGGCATGGCAAACCAGCCATCATTGTAAAGCAGAGCCGTTTTTTAACCGCAGTGACGGCTAAAGGTCGCGATCACACACGGTTTGCTTGCACAGGGACGGTCGATATGGCCAGCTTGACGAGAAACGGAATTTTCGAGGGAAGAACAATGACCCGAGTAGTGACATTGCTCGTGGCGTTCGTGGCTCTGGTAAGCGGCAGCGCCGCCTCGCGCGCCCAGGGCGTCGACATGCGCGAGTTGATGGGTGGTGGCGGGCCGTCGTTCTACCGCTATGGCAATCAAGGCGGCGGCACCCAGCAGGGCGGTGCCAGTGGCGGCCGCTATTATCAGGGCGGCGGCTATTATGGCGGAGGCGGCGGGCCGATCCCGCGCCAGACCGTCAACTATCCCGCCAACTATGCACCGGGCACCATCATCGTGAACACCGCCGAGCGCCGGCTTTACCTGGTGCAGGGCAACGGCACGGCGCTGCAATACGGCATCGGCGTCGGCCGCGACGGTTTTCGCTGGAGCGGTGTACATCGGGTGTCCGCGAAACGGGAATGGCCGGGCTGGACGCCACCCGCCGAGATGCGCCGGCGACGGCCGGACCTGCCGGGCCACATGGCCGGCGGCATCGACAATCCGCTGGGCGCGCGCGCCATCTATCTCGGCTCGACGCTGTACCGCATCCACGGCTCCAACGAGCCGGAGACGATCGGACAGGCGGTGTCGTCCGGCTGCTTCCGCATGACCAACGAGGACGTCAGCGATCTCTACGATCGCGTCCACGTCGGCGCGACCGTGGTGGTGAGGAACTGAAGGCCGCCGCTTCCTGGGCTCTATATGCGATCGTGCTCGGCGCGGTCGTTCTTCCTTGGCCGGCAACCGCGGAAATTCCCGCCATTGCCGCGCGCCAGCGCGCCGAGAAAAAGACCTTCACCGACGCCGAGATCGTCGAAGGCTTCATGAAGACCGCCTTCGGTGCGGAATTCCAGCTCGCTGGCCGGGTCGATCGCATCCGCAAATATGTCACGCCAGTGCGCGTCTTCGCCGACGGCAATCGCAGCGATCGAAGAGCGCAGCTGGCGCAAGTCATCGCCGATATCGGCAAACGCGTGCAGCATCTCGACATCGCGATTGTCGCACGCGCCGAGGATGCCAACGTCACGGTCAAGCTGGTGCGCGACCGCGATCTCGCCCGCACCATCGCAAAAGACTACGGCAACGAACGCGCACACGAGATCAAGACCGCGCTCGATCCGCAATGCCTCTCGGGATTCCGCAAGAACGACGCCTACGAGATCGAGCGATCCAACGTCATCCTCACCGTCGACAACGGCGACTTCGTCTTCCTCGATTGCGCCTATGAGGAGTTGTTGCAGTCGCTCGGACCGATCAACGACACGAGTTCGGTGCCCTGGACCATGTTCAACGACAAGGTTTCCATGGGCTTCTTCGACGTCTACGACCAGTACATCCTCAATCTGCTCTACGATCCCCGCATCAGGGCCGGCATGACGGTCGACGAGGTCAAGACAGTGCTGCCCGCCGTGCTCGCCGATGTCCGCGCCTGGGTAAGGCAGATCAACAAGCTGCCGGAATAGCGATCAGCCCTTTGACGCGCAGATCGCCTTGAGCGCAGTCCATTCCTGCGACGTCAACACCGGCGGCCCGTCGGAGGTCTGTTGCACCTCGCTCATCCGTTTCAACCGGTCTTCGGTCAGGGGATGGCTCGCCAGGATCGACAGGGGATTCTCGCCCTGCTTTCCGGTCACGCGAAACAGCAGCTCACCCATCGGCTTGGTCGGCCGGCCCAGCTTCTGCATCAGGTCGATCGAAAACAGATCGGCGTTCTGCTCGGCCTCGCGCGTATAGGACGCCGTCAAGACCGAGCGCGAGGCGAAAATCAACGTGCTCGATCCGGTGATGTCGCCGAACAACAATCCGATCAGAAACGATGTGCCGCCATTGTAAATCAGATTGCGCGTGCTGTCGCGATGCCTGAGATGTCCAAGCTCATGCGCGAGGATGCCCGCGACCTCGTCCGGATTTTGGGCTCTCGCCAATAACCCTTCGAACAAATAGAGCTTGCCGCCGGGCAGCGCGAGCGCGTTGGGGACGGGCGTCGCCAGCACGGCGGCCTCGACCGAGGTATCCATCGCGGCCGCCTCGCGCAGTGCCGTGATCAGCTTGTTGAAGGCGGCCTGGCCCGCAGCACCGGTACAGGTTTTCCCGCCAAACAGCGTCGTGATCTGCCGGTCGGCCACGCTGCCGAGACGACGCTCGAGCGCCTGAGGCACCAGCGGCGTCAGGCGATCCGCCGCGAGCGGGACCCCGAACCAGATCACCCCGACGATCGAAACCACCGCCGCGATCGACCAGCCCACGATTTTCCCGGCACCACCCTTGCCGGGAACGCCCTCGTCGAGCCGGCTGCAGCGCGAGATCAATTCCGCTGCAAGCGCGGGGTCGCGGATTTGCAACCGCGCCAGCGCGGGCGCCGTCAGGCAGGAGAGGCGAAGAGTGCCGGATTGACTGTCGGCACGGCGGATGTCGGCATACGGCCACGCTGCCAGCTGCTGCCCATCCTCGGTGATCCGCAGTGCGCCATTGTAGGCGAGCGTGACCGTATGCCTGCGGCTCGACGTCCCGTCGAAATAAATCGCGGAATCGCCCGGCGTCGAAGGCGCCGCAGCGGGCGCAGGATTGCTATCCATGTCGAGACACGCTCATGCGCTAAAACCCGGCGACATCGAGTCCGTCGGCAAAGCCTTCACCGAGCGCATTCGCCATCTCGCCCTTCGCGGAAACATTCGCCGCCGCTTCGAGATTATGCACGGTCGCCGATGTCACGACCCGCGCCCACACATCGCGCAACAGATACATCCGCATGACGACGTTCATCGCCAGTATCAGCGCCAGATACCCCACCGCCATGAGTGCGACCAGCGGGATGTTTGCCTGACCCGGCACAAAAAGCTTTGCCATCGGCACATGGTTCACGCTCGCTATCAAACTCATCGCGCCGGTGATATAGGCCGAGAAAACTATCACCAGCAGCAGCCCCCAGCCGACCACCTTCCAGTAGAGACCGATCAGCGCCGTTCGCGACAATGACGATTCGAAATAGACGTCGCCAAACCGGACGCCGGACAACCACCAGCGCCACTCGATGGCTTTGAATGTGCCGTAAAGGAACGGGCCCGCCAGCAGCACGAGCAGCCCTTGGGCGCCGGGAAGGACTTTGACAACGGTCAGTAGAATGCCGGGAGACGATTTTACCAGGGGAACAGCGAGGAAAGGCAGGACGAAAATGGCGAGCGCAAGCAGCCATACCCACCAGCCTTGCTTGAAAAACTCCCAGCCGCGCTGATCGAAGTCCCCCGGCAGATCGCCGTAATAGGAATTCCGCATCTTGTAGCGCTCGAGCGCGGCTTCACGCCATGGCAGCAACAGGCCGAGGGTGAGGATCACCCCGATCGCCCACAGCGACGATCGCGCCGCATAGGACCATCCCGAGCCGCTCATCCAGAACCGCACGCCCCACCACACCGTACGGGTCAGGCGATAACGGCGCGCGCGGTAGATGGCGAATTGGCCGAACACATAGAAAAACAGGAACAGCGGCACGCCCGCGAATGCCTTGGCGCGCTCCACCTCGAGACCGACGAGGAAGTAGGCCAGGTAGATCGGTACGAGAATCGCGAGCGCGAACAGAAAGCCGAGCAGCAGCTCCTTGCCTCGGCCGGTATATTCCGGCCCATCGCCGGCGATATCGATGTTCCACCACAGATGGCGGCGGATGTCGGTGGCGAGCCAAAACCGGTAGAACCCGACGGTGAGAACCTCGAGGCCCGTACCGCGCATCACCAGCCGGCGGAATTCGCCGCGGTCGCCGTAAAATGACACGGGCAGTGGCGGTGCCGGCGGCGGATGCTGCGGCACGGAACCCATCTCGTTCACTGATCAACCCCCAGGCATCAGAGATTACCGCAGTGGAATTGCAATTCGCACACGCGTCAACCCTGATGCGATCGGGTTAAATCGGCTTTAAACCGATTTCTCGAATAGTTCCCGTCCGATCAGCATGCGGCGGATTTCGCTGGTGCCGGCGCCGATCTCGTAGAGTTTTGCGTCGCGCAGCAGCCGGCCGGTTGGATAGTCGTTGATATAGCCGTTGCCGCCGAGCAGCTGGATCGCATCCAGCGCGCATTGCGTCGCCTTCTCGGCGGCATAGAGGATCGCGCCGGCCGCGTCCTCGCGCGTGGTCTCGCCGCGGTCGCAGGCCTTGGCGACTGCATACACATAAGCGCGCGAGGCGTTCATCGTGGTGTACATGTCGGCGATCTTGCCCTGCACCAGCTGGAAGCTGCCGATCGGCTCGCCGAACTGCTTGCGCTCGTGCACGTAAGGCAGCACCACGTCCATGCAGGCCTGCATGATGCCGAGCGGCCCCGCCGCCAGCACCGCGCGCTCATAGTCGAGGCCGGACATCAACACGTTGACGCCGCGGCCGACCTCGCCGAGCACGTTCTCGGCCGGCACCTCGCAATCCTCGAACACCAGCTCGCAGGTGTCGGAGCCGCGCATGCCGAGCTTGTCGAGTTTTTGCGCGGTGGAGAATCCCTTCATGCCCTTCTCGATGATGAAGGCGGTGATGCCGCGCGGGCCTGCGGTCGGATCAGTCTTGGCGTAGACCACCAGCGTCTCGGCGACCGGCCCGTTGGTGATCCACATCTTGCTGCCGTTGAGCACATAACGGTCGCCCTTCTTCTCGGCGCGCGTCTTCATCGACACCACGTCGCTGCCCGCGCCAGGCTCCGACATCGCGAGCGAGCCGACATGATCTCCCGAGATCAGCTTCGGTAGATATTTGCGCTTCTGCGCCTCGTTGCCGTTGCGGCGAAGCTGATTGACGCAAAGATTCGAGTGGGCGCCATAGGACAGGCCGACCGAGGCTGACGCCCGCGAAATCTCTTCCATCGCCACGCAATGCTCGAGATAGCCGAGGCCCGCGCCGCCATATTCCTCCTCGACGGTAATCCCATGCAGCCCGAGTGCGCCGATCTTCGGCCAAAGGTCGCGCGGAAACTGGTTGCTCCTGTCGATCTCGGCGGCGCGCGGCGCGATCTCGTTGCCGGCGAAGTCCTGCACCGTGTCGCGGATCGCATCCGCGGTCTCGCCGAGATCGAAATTGAGCATCCGCTGCGCGTTTGGGATCATGGTCGTGGCCTCCGGCGGCTTAACGCAAGTTGATCAGCCATAACCCGTGGCGAGACGCTTGTCACGAGAAATGATACGGTACCGTATCAGCGCTGGGAAGCGCGCCTGTGAGATGCGGCCAAAAGCGCCAAAAGCGCCCTTGCGGGCGCGTTCCCCACGGGGTGTAATTCCCGCCAACAAGGTCGCCCTCCGGACCCAATTTCGGAAGGGCAAGACGGGAGCCGCTCATGGATGGAACGATCGAACTGGACACCAGGTCCAGCCAGGACGCCGCGCGCGAGCGCGCTTATTCGCTGCCGCTTGCCGAGTTCGATCCCGGCCATCCCGAGCTGTTCCGCTCCGACACGCACTGGCCGTATTTCGACCGGCTGCGCAAGGAAGACCCGGTGCACTACTGCAAGGAGTCGATGTTCGGCCCGTACTGGTCGGTGACGCGCTACAACGACATCATGGCTGTTGACACCAACCATCAGGTGTTTTCGTCGGCGGCGTCGCTTGGCGGCATCACCATCCGCGACGCCCCGGTGGAAGTCCGCCGCGAGAGTTTCATCGCCATGGACCAGCCGCGCCACTCCGCGCAGCGCAAGACCGTGGCGCCGATGTTCACGCCGACCAATCTCGACGAGCTTGCGATCAACATCCGCAAGCGCGCGGCGAGTTGTCTCGACAATCTGCCGGTCAACGAGGTGTTCGATTTCGTCGATACGATCTCGATCGAGTTGACCACGCAGATGCTGGCGGTGCTGTTCGACTTTCCCTGGGAGGACCGCCGCAAGCTGACGCGCTGGTCCGACGTCGCGACGACGTTGCCGGGACCGGACGGCGTCGTCGCCACAGAGGAGGAGCGCCAGCAGGAATTGCTGGAATGCGCGGGCTATTTCTCGCGGCTCTGGAAGGAGCGTATGAATCAGGAGCCGAAGGCTGATCTGCTGTCGATGATGGCGCACAACGACGCCACGCGCGACATGGACCCGAATAATTTCCTCGGCAATCTTATCCTGCTGATCGTCGGCGGGAACGACACCACGCGTAACACCATGTCGGGCAGCGTCTATGCGCTGCACAAGCATCCCGACCAGTACAAGAAGCTGCGCGATAATCCCGCGCTGCTCGACACCTTCGTTCCCGAGGTGATCCGCTGGCAGACGCCGCTCGCCCACATGCGCCGCACCGCGCTGGAAGATTTCGATCTGCACGGCCGAAAGATCAAGAAGGGCGACA
>CAWBTH010000023.1:0-112361 GCA_963791665.1 uncultured Alphaproteobacteria bacterium
TCCCAATCAATGCAAGGGAGGTCGGCATGTACACGCAGGCGCTGAACACGTCCGATGGCGACGATCGCCAGGTCGAGGATGCTGGCCGAGCCGCCGACTTTCAAGCCCGCATCGATGCCGACGAGCGCATCGAGCCGAACGACTGGATGCCCGCGGCCTATCGCAAGACGCTGACCCGGCAGATCTCCCAGCACGCCCATTCCGAAATCGTCGGCATGCTGCCCGAAGGCAACTGGATCACGCGCGCGCCGTCGCTGCGCCGCAAGGCCGCGCTGCTCGCCAAGGTGCAGGACGAGTGCGGCCACGGGCTTTATCTCTATGCCGCCGCCGAGACGCTCGGCACCTCGCGCGAGGAACTGGTCGACGCGATGCTGGCGGGCAAGGCGAAGTACTCTTCGATTTTCAACTATCCGACGTTGACCTGGGCCGACATCGGCGCGATCGGCTGGCTGGTCGATGGCGCCGCGATCATGAACCAGATTCCGCTGTGCCGCTGCTCCTACGGTCCCTATGCGCGCGCGATGATCCGCGTCTGCAAGGAAGAGTCGTTCCACCAGCGCCAGGGGTTCGAGATCATGCTGACGCTCGCCCGCGGCAGCGAGGACCAGAAGGCGATGGCGCAGAACGCGCTGGATCGCTGGTGGTGGCCGGTGCTGATGATGTTCGGGCCGCCTGACAAGGCGAGCCAGCACAGCGACACCTCGACCAAGTGGAAGATCAAGCGCTTCTCCAATGACGAGCTGCGCCAGAAATTCGTCGACGCCACCGTGCCGCAGGCGCAGTTTCTCGGGCTGACGATTCCCGATCCCGCCATGACGCAGGACGCGGAAGGCCATTGGCGCTACAGCGCGATCGACTGGACCGAATTCAATCAGGTGCTTGCCGGCAACGGCCCGTGCAATCGCGATCGGCTGGCGGCGCGGCGCAAGGCGCATGACGACGGCGCCTGGGTGCGCGAGGCGGCCGCCGCCTATGCCGAGAAGCGCAAGGCGCGCCAACTTGCGCAGGCCGCGGAGTGAAGGAGATCATGATGGCAACGCCGAACACGCCGCTCTGGGAAGTATTCATCCGCAGCCGTAACGGGCTCGCGCACAAGCATTGCGGCTCGCTGCATGCAGAGGATGCCACGCTCGCGATCCAGGCCGCGCGCGACATCTACACCCGCCGGGGCGAGGGACTTTCGATCTGGGTGGTGCCGTCGAACGCGATCACCGCCTCCGATCCCTCCGAGAAGGGCATGATGTTCGAGCCGGCGGAATCCAAGATCTATCGGCATCCGACGTTCTACGACGTGCCTGAAGAAGTCGGGCATATGTAATGGCTACACCGTCAATCAAAGTCCAGGAAACGCCGCTGGTGCTCTACGTGCTGCGCCGCGCCGACGATGCGCTGATCCTCGGCCATCGACTGTCGGAGTGGTGCGGCCATGCGCCGATGCTCGAAGAAGACATGGCGCTCGCCAATATGGGCCTCGACCTGCTCGGCCAGGCTCGCGAGCTCTACAGCTACGCCGCAAAAGTCGAGGGCAAGGATAACGACGAGGACAAATTCGCTTACCTCAGGGATGTCCGGCAGTACCGCAATCTCTTGCTGATGGAGCAGCCAAACGGCGATTTCGCCCGCACCATGGTCCGGCAATTCTTTTATTCGGCCTTCGCCGACCTCTATTGGCGCGCGATGATGAAGTCCTCTGATCCGACGCTGGCCGCAATCGCCGCCAAGAGCGAGAAGGAGAGCGCCTATCATGTCAGGCATTCTTCGGAATGGATCGTCCGGCTCGGCGACGGCGCCGAGGAAAGTCACGCCCGCGCGCAAACCGCGATCGACGATCTCTGGGCCTTCACCGGCGAGATGTTCGCGGTCGATGACGCTGAGCGTGCGTTGATCGACGCTGGAATTGCCATCGATCCCGCAGGCCTGAAAGGCCACTGGCTCAAGACCGTGACCGGCGTCATCGCCGAGGCGACACTGACGCTGCCGAAGACCGACTGGATGCAGCAGGGCGGCCGCGTCGGCCGTCACAGCGAGCATCTCGGCCATCTTCTGTCCGAACTGCAGTCGCTGCAGCGAACCTTTCCGGGAGCGACATGGTGATGGCTGCGCTCAGCGATGCCGATCTGCGCCGGCGGGCCTGGGATGCGGCTGCGCGGGTCGTCGATCCCGAGATTCCGGTGCTGACCATCGCCGATCTCGGCGTGCTGCGCGAGGTCAAGGTCAGCGACGGCCATGTCGAGGTCGCGATCACGCCGACCTATTCCGGCTGCCCTGCCATGAACATGATCGCGCTGGAGATCGAAATCGCGCTGGAACGCGAAGGCTTTGCCAAACCGAAAATCCGCACCGTGCTGTCGCCGGCCTGGACCACCGACTGGATGAGTGAGGACGGCCGCCGCAAGCTTCGCGCCTACGGCATCGCGCCGCCTTTGGCCGCATCGTCGCGCCGCGCGCTGTTCGGCGTGCAGGAGGTGGCGTGCCCGCAATGCGGGTCTGCGAATACCGAGCTGCTGTCCGAATTCGGCTCGACGTCCTGCAAGGCGCTATGGCGCTGCAGGAGCTGCCGCGAACCCTTCGACTATTTCAAGTGTCACTAGCCGTGTGTCGTCATTGCGAGGAGCGAAGCGACGAAGCAATCCAGAATCTTTCCGTTGAGGCAGTCTGGATTGCTTCGCTTCGCTCGCAATGACGGCAGGAGAGACCCATGTCAGCCGCCGCACCGCGTTTCCATCGTCTCGCCGTCAACGATCTGCGCCGCGAAACCGCGGATGCGGTGTCGATGACGTTCACAATCCCGAGCGAACTCGCGGACGACTACAGCTTCGCGCCCGGCCAGTATCTGACCTTGCGCACCACCATGGACGGCGAGGAAGTGCGCCGTTCCTATTCCATCTGCTCCGGTCCCGACGACGGCGAGCTGCGCATCGCCGTGAAGAAGGTCGATGGCGGCGCGTTTTCGTCATGGGCCGCGGACGAATTGAAATCCGGCGACGAGCTCGACGTGATGACGCCGACCGGCCGTTTCGGCATCGCGGCCGCGCCTGCGGAGGCGCGGACCTATGTCGGCTTTGCCGCCGGCAGCGGCATCACGCCGCTTCTCTCGATCGTCAAGGGCGTGCTGGCGCGCGAGCCAAAGAGCCGCTTCTTCCTGTTCTACGGCAACCGCGTCACCGAAGGCGTGATGTTCCTAGAGGCGCTGGAAGAGCTGAAGGATCGCTTCCTGCAGCGCTTCTCGCTGTTCCATGTCATTTCCGGCGAGGAGCAGGACCTTCCGATCCTGCACGGCCGGCTCGATGGCGAGAAGGTGAGGGTGCTACTGCGCTCGCTGGTGCCGGCCGCGGTCGTCGATCACGTTTTCGTCTGCGGTCCGACCGCCATGAGCGAGGACATCGAGGCGACCTGTCGCGAGATCGGCATCACCGAAGACCGCATCCATGTCGAACGCTTCGTCTCAGGCCTCGGCGGCAAGCCGCGGCCGAAGGCTGTCATCGCGCCGTCGGCGCCGCCGAAGGCGTTCGCCTCGCTGATCATCGACGGCAAGCGCCGCGAGGTTCCGGTCGCCGAGGGCGAAGCCATCCTCGATGCCGCGCTGCGCGCCGGCATGGACCTGCCGTTCGCCTGCAAGGGCGGCATGTGCTCGACCTGCCGCGCCAAGCTGGTCGAGGGCAAGGCCGAGATGGACGTGAACTATTCGCTGGAGCCGTGGGAATTGAAGGCGGGCTTTGTGCTGACTTGCCAGGCCAAGCCGGTTTCGGACAAGGTCGTGGTCGATTACGATCACGTGTGAACGGAGAACAGAGTGAACGTAAAGGCCGCACTTTCCCCTGACGATCTCGCGCGCGCCTGTGCCGACGCGATGTGGAAAGACGACGACGCGTCGAGCGGCCTCGGCATGACAATCGTCGACATTGGCGCGGGCCGGGCGACGCTGACCATGATCGTGCAGCCGCATATGGTGAACGGCCAGCGCATTGCCCATGGCGGCTTCATCTTCACGCTGGCCGACTTTGCCTTCGCCTTTGCCTGCAACAGCCATAACGAGAAGTCGGTTGCGGCCCAGGGCAACATCACCTTCATCAAGCCGGGCAAGCTCGGCGATCGGCTTACCGCGACTGCGCGCGAAATTTCGCGCGGCGGACGTTCGGGCATCTACGACGTGCGGGTCACATCAGGCGATGATGTCATCGCCGAGTTTCGCGGGCATTCCCGCACCATCGGCGGCACATGGCTGCCCGCGGGCGAGACCAAGACCAAGAAGAAATAAGATTTAGGGAAACGCAGGATGGCCACGACAAATCTCAAGACCAAGGCAAGCGGCTACACGCCCGAGCTTGACGACGCCGAGCGCGCCTCGCGGGACGCGATCATGGCGCTGCAGACGAAGCGGCTCGCCTGGTCGCTGAAGCATGCCTACGACAATGTCGCGCATTACAAAAAGGCGTTCGACGTCGCCGGCGTGCATCCCGGCGATTTCCGCGAACTGTCCGACCTCGGAAAATTTCCCTTCACGGTGAAGACGGATCTGCGCGACAACTATCCCTTCAACATGTTCGCGGTCCCGCGCGAGAATCTGGTGCGGGTGCATGCGTCCTCGGGCACGACAGGCAAGCCGATCGTGGTCGGTTACACCCGCGCCGATATCGGCGTCTGGTCGGAGGTGATGGCGCGCTCGATCCGCGCCGCCGGCGGCCGCACCGGCATGATCATCCACAACGCCTATGGCTACGGCCTGTTCACCGGCGGCCTCGGCGTCCACTACGGTGCCGAGCAGCTCGGCTGCACCGTGGTGCCGATCTCCGGCGGCATGACCGAACGCCAGGTGCAGCTGATCAACGATTTCCGGCCCGACATCATCACGGTGACGCCGAGCTACATGCTCGCGATCCTCGACGAGTTCAAGAAGCGCGGGCTTGATCCGCGTAAATCGTCGCTGAAGTTCGGCATCTTCGGCGCCGAGCCCTGGACCAATGCGATGCGCGTCGAGATCGAGCAGACTTTTGACATGGACGCCACCGACATTTACGGCCTCTCCGAGGTGATCGGGCCCGGCGTCGCGCAGGAATGCGTGGAGACCAAGGACGGCCTGCACATCTGGGAGGATCATTTCTATCCCGAGGTGATCGACCCCGAGACCGGCAAGGTGCTGCCCGACGGGGAGAAGGGCGAGCTGGTGTTCACCTCGCTCACCAAGGAAGCCTTCCCCGTGATCCGCTATCGCACCCGCGATCTGACGCGGTTGCTGCCGGGCACGGCGCGGCCGGGCATGCGGCGCATGGAAAAGGTCACCGGCCGTTCCGACGACATGATCATCCTGCGCGGCGTCAATGTGTTCCCGACCCAGATCGAGGAGGCGCTGCTCGCGACCGATTGGTGCGGCGGGCACTTCATCATCGAGCTGACCCGCGAGGGCCGCATGGACGAGATGGTCGTGCTCGCCGAAGCGCGGCACGAGCATTGGGACGGCAGCGGATTATCAGCGCATGCCGAGAAGGTCGCGACCTTCATCAAGAACACCATCGGCATATCGGCCGGCGTCAAGATCGTTGCGCCGGAGACCCTGGAACGCTCGCTCGGCAAGGCCAAGCGGGTTTACGACAAGCGCCCGAAGGGGTAACCACTCCCAACGGGAGTCGGGAATGCAAGTTGCCCAAAACGCGGAAGCTCGACTGCGCACCGTCGACGCGCGCTGTGTGCGGCTGAACGCCAAGGCTGACAATGCCGACGCGCTCGCGCCTGCGGTCGAGCGCCGCTCGATCTCGCGTGCTTCCAACGAAGTGCTGATCGAGATCAAGGCCGCCGCGGTCAATCCCTCCGACGTCAAGGCCGCGACGGGGTTGATGCCCTATGCGGTGTTCCCGCGCACGCCGGGTCGCGACTATGCCGGCGTCATCATCGATGGTCCGTCCGGCAGCGTCGGGCGCGAGGTGTTCGGCTCCTCCGGCGATCTCGGCATTCGCCGCGACGGCACCCATGCGACGCATCTTTCCGTTGAGCTCGAGGCCACCGTCGAGAAACCGAAGAGTATTTCATGGGAAGAGGCCGCCGGCATCGGCGTGCCCTTTGTCACCGCGATGGAAGGCTTTCGCCGCGCCGGTATTCCGAAGCCGGGCGAGACCGTGCTTGTCATGGGCGTCAACGGCAAGGTTGGCCAGGCCGCCGTGCAGATCGCGACCTGGCATGGCGCGCGCGCGATCGGCGTGGTGCGCAAGAAGGAGCCGTATGAAGGTCATGCCAATGCCGCAGTCGAGGTGATCGACGCATCAAGCGTCGATGTCGCCACCCGCGTACACGAGCTGACTGATGGCAAGGGCGCCGACATCGTCTTCAATACGGTGGGCGATCCCTATTTCCAGGCCGCGCACAAGTCGCTTGCCTTGCGCGGCCGCCAGATCCTGATCGCCGCGATCGATCGCATCGTGCAGTTCAACATCCTCGAATTCTATCGCGGCCAACACAGCTATTTCGGCATCGACACGCTCGGTCTGTCGTCGCTCGCGACCGGCGATGTCCTGCGCGAACTGGCACCTGGCTTTGCCAGTGGACATTTGCGACCGTTTCCGATCAATCCGGCGTCGGTGTTTTCGCTCGATGAGTCCAAGCGCGCCTTTGTCGCGGTTTCCGGCTCCTCGCGCGATCGCGTAATACTCAAACCCTAACCACCGTCATTGCGAGGAGCGGAGCGACGAAGCAATCCATCCCTCCGCGGAAAGAAAGAATGGATTGCTTCGCTTCGCTCGCAATGACGAAGGAACAATGATGGACCCCACTCAAATCGCCGTCCTCTCCGGTCTCGTCATTGGCCTCGTCTACGGCTCAGTCGGGTTGCTTAGCGGCTTCTGCATGATGAGCGGCCTGCGCGGCTGGTGGGCGGAGGGCGACGGCCGGCTCGTGCGCACCTATGCACTGGCGATCGGCGTTGCGATTGCTGCGTCGCAACTGCTGGCGGCGCGCGGCACGGTCGATCTCGGCAAATCTATCTACTTGCAGACATCATTCTCCGCGCCGGTGATGTTCCTGGGCGGCCTCCTGTTCGGCTACGGCATGGTGCTCTCCAACGGCTGCGGCTCCCGCGCACTGGTACTGCTCGGCCGGGGCAATTTGCGCTCCTTCGTCGTCGTGATCGTGCTCGGCATTTTTGCCGAGATGACCTTGAAGGGCCTGATCGCGCCGGCGCGGATCGCCGGGGTGCAGCTTTCGACAATCACGACCAGGCTGGTGTCGGTTCCATCATTGCTGTCGAGCTTCGGCCTGACGGAATCGCTGGCGCGCATGCTGGCCGCTTCCGTGATATCGGCGGCCTTCATCATCTTCGCGTTCGCGCATGCGCCGTTCCGCCGCTCGTTCGGACAGATCGCGGCCGGCATGGTCGTGGGACTTCTGGTCGCGGCCGGCTGGTATGCGACCGGCTCTCTTGCCAACGACGACTTCAATCCGGTGCCGGTGACCTCGCTCACCTTCATCGCGCCGATCGCGGACGCTCTGCAATATGTCATGCTGTCGACGGGCTCGACCCTCAACTTCGGCATCGCCACCGTCGGCGGCGTGTTCGCGGGCAGCCTGATCACGGCGCTCGCGACCGGGCGCTTCGAGCTCGAAGGCTACCGTTCGCCGCATCACATGCTGCGCTCGGCAGGCGGCGCGGCACTGATGGGCACCGGCGGCGTGATGGCGTTCGGCTGCTCGGTCGGACAAGGGCTCACGGGATTATCGACGCTGTCGGTCGCATCCTTCATCGCGGTGGCCGGCATCGTGCTGGGCACGGCGATCGGCCTGCGCGGTGCGCTGCGGGTGCGGTCGCTGCCTGCGGCTTAAGTCACGGCCTTCGTCACGATACGAATCTCCGACGTCAGCGTGCGGTGCACCGGGCACTTGTCCGCGATCTCGATGATACGCTTGTATTGATCGGTATCGAGCGGCCCCTCGAGGCCGATCGCGACCTCGATCTGGTCGAGCATGCCGTCCTTGGTCTCGCACTCCGCGCAATCCTGCGCGTGGATTTTGCTGTGGTTGAGCGTCACCGTGGCGCGCTCCAGTGGAAACGACTTGCGGTCGGCATACATCCGCATGGTCATGGACTTGCACGCGCCGAGCGCCGTCAGCAGGAAGTCATAAGGCCCGGGTCCGCTGTCGTCGCCGCCCGCGGAATGCGGCTCGTCGGCGAGCAGATGGTGAGGACCGATCGCAACAGCGTTCTGGAATTTGCCGTTGCGGGTTTCCTGCACCACGACCTGCCGCGGCTTGTCCGGCGCCTCAGCGACGGACGCTGCTGCGAGATCGACATAGCGTGTCGCCCAGGCGGCGATCACATCGGCGACATAGCTGGAGTCGCGACGCTGGCTCAACAGGTGATCCGCGCCCGAGAGCGACACGAAGCTCTTCGGGTGTTTCGCGGCGACGAAGATACGGGTGGCATTGTCGATGCCGACGGTGTCGTCGGTCGGCGACTGCATCACCAGCAATGCCTTGTGCAGCTGTTTGACCTGGTCGAGCAGACGCTGCTCGGCAACGTCATCCAGGAACTCGCGCTTGATGGTGAAGGGCCGGCCGGCCAGCGACACTTCGGCCTTGCCTTGCTCGCGGATGCGGTCGACATGATCCTTGAAAAGCCCCGTGACATGGACGGGATCGGACGGTGCGGCGATGGTGACGACGGCCTTCGCTTCGGGGATCTTCTCGGCGGCGGCAAGGATCGCCGCGCCTCCGAGGCTGTGGCCGATCAGGATTGCCGGCGCTCTTCGTGCGCTGCGCAGGTGATCGGCGGCGCGGACGAGATCGGCGACATTCGACGAGAAGGTCGCATTGGCGAAATCGCCCTCACTGGAGCCGAGCCCGGTGAAATCGAAGCGCAGCGTGGCAATGCCCTTCGTTCCGAGCGCCGTCGCGATCCGCTTCGCCGCCAGCACGTCCTTACCGCAGGTGAAGCAATGCGCGAACAACGCGTACGCCAGCGGCTCGCCGTCGGGCAGATCGAGCGCGGCGGCAAGCTGGTGGCCGCCTTCGCCGGTGAACTGGAAACGTTCGGTGGGCACGGATATCTCCATTCTTACCCTCCAGCGGAGGTGAAGCGTCAATCCCCGGAATAGCGCTGCTCGGCCCAGGGATCGCCGCGGTTATGATAGCCGCGCACCTCCCAATAGCCGGGCGCATCTGATGTGACGAACTCGATCGCCTGCAGCCATTTTGCACTCTTCCAGAAATAGAGATGCGGCACCACCAGCCGCACCGGGCCGCCATGCTCCGTGCTCAACGCCTTGCCCGACCAACTGTGAGCCAGCAGCGCGTTCTCCGCGGCGAAATCCTCCAGCGACAAATTCGTGGTGTATCCGTCATAGGAATGCAGCACCACAAAGCGCGCGTCCTCGTGAGGTTGGCAGGCGTCCAGCAATTGCCGCGTCGGCAGGCCGGTCCATTGGTTGTCGTAACGCGACCATGTGGTCACGCAATGGATGTCCGAGACGACTCGCGTCTGCGCCAGCGCAAAAAATTGCGCAAAATCCCAGAAGATCGGGTTATCGATCGCGCCATAAACGTCGAG
This sequence comes from uncultured Alphaproteobacteria bacterium, assembly GCA_963791665.1. Classification (GTDB taxonomy): domain Bacteria; phylum Pseudomonadota; class Alphaproteobacteria; order Rhizobiales; family Xanthobacteraceae; genus Bradyrhizobium. Next base: position 9,530 of record CAWBTH010000023.1, read on the forward strand.
TCGCCAGCGCTCGCTCGAAATTTCCGGCATAACGCCCAGATCGAGCGTCGGCCAGTCCCGCGTCAGATGCTGACCCGGCGGCAATCGCTGCTCCTCAGGCCGCGCGGTCTTGCCGGTCAGGAAGCGTCCTTCCGCTGCCCAGCGCTGCTTGCTGCGCGTCAGCTTGGAATCCGGCGGCGGCTCTTCTTCGGCCATCAGTCACTCGTGGCGATGCATCGCGGATTCGTGCTTGGTGTCGCGCATGGTCGAGTAGATCAGCAGTGACAGGAAGATCATGCCGCTGAGATAGTAGTAGAACCACTGCTCATGGCCGGCGTTCTTGAAGGAGAGCGCGACCGCGGGCGCGGTGCCGCCGAAGATCGACACGGTGATGGCATAGGGCAGGCCGACGCCGAGCGCGCGCACATTGGTCGGGAACAGTTCGGCCTTCACGATGGCGTTGATCGAGGTGTAGCCGGCGACGAAAATCCAGGCGGCGCAGATCAAGAGGAATGCGATCAGCGGCGACTTGGTCTCCTTCAGCGTCATCAGGATCGGCACGGTCGAAAGCGTGCCGACCACGCCGAAGAAGATCAGCAGCGGCTTGCGGCCGATGCGGTCGGAGATCATGCCGTAGATCGGCTGCAGGATGGTTGCGAATATCAGCGAACCGAAGATGACAAGCGTGGTCTCATCCTCGGTGAGGCCGACCGACAGTTTTACGAAGGTCTGCATGTAGGTGGTGAAGGTGTAGAACGCGGCAGTGCCGCCGGCGGTGAGCCCGACCACCAGCAGCAGTTCCTTCGGATAGTTCAACAGTGTGACGATCGATCCGGTCGGATTGACGGCCTTCTTGGCTTCGACGAAGGCGTCGGTTTCCTGCAGGCTGCGTCGCATCACAGCGGCAAAGACCGCCAAACAGGCGCCGATCACGAAGGGAATGCGCCAGCCCCAGGCCTTCAACTCTTCCGGCGTCAGGAACACCTTCTGCAGCAGCAGCAGCACGATGATGGCGGTGAGCTGGCCACCGATCAGGGTGACATACTGGAAGCTGGAATAGAAGCCGCGGTGTTTGGGGTCGGCGACCTCAGACAAATAAGTGGCGCTGGCGCCATATTCGCCGCCGAGACTCAATCCCTCGATGACGCGGGCGAGCGCGAGGATGACGGGCGCGGCAAAACCGATCGAGGCGTAGGTCGGCGTCACCGCGATCATCAGCGAGCCGAAGCACATGCAGACCACCGAGAGCGTCAACGAGAGGCGGCGGCCGTAATGGTCGGCGAGATAGCCGAACAGCCAGCCGCCGAGCGGGCGCATCAGGAAGGTGGCGGCGAACAGCACGGCGGCGTTGAGCTGCTGCACCACGGGGTCGCTGTTCGGGAAGAAGGCCGGCGCGAAATACAGCGCGAACGCCGTATAGGCGTAGAAATCATACCACTCGACGAGATTGCCGACCGAGCCGATGAAGATCGCCTTGATGCGGCGTTCGACGTCGGCGATATCGAGATGATCGGAATTGGCGGCTTGCGCGGTCATAACAGGCCTCCCTCAAAGGCGGCCTGTTATGTAGCTTTTCGAATTCAGGCCGTCTTTCCGAATAGCACTGGAAGCTGGCGCGGTCCACGCACGGTGCCCTCGGACCACGTCACCTTGCCGGCCGGATCGAGTCGGAAATCCGGAATTCGCTTCAGCCATTCCTCCAGGGCTACCGTCATCTCCATCCGCGCGAGGTTGGAGCCGATGCAGCGATGAATGCCGAGGCCGAAGGCGGCATGGCGGTTCTCCTTGCGGTCGAGCACCACCTTGTCGGCGTCGGGGAAGACAGCGGGATCGCGGTTGGCGGCGGGAAAGGACAGCAGCACCATGTTGCCCGGCTTCATCGGGCAACCGCTGACGGTAGCTTCCTTCATCACCTCGCGCGCCATGGTGACGGGCGAATAGGCGCGCAGGAGTTCCTCGACCGCCGACGGCATCAACGCGGGCTCGCGCACGAGCCGCTCGCGGTCGGCAGGAACCTTCGCGAGGTGCCACAGCGAGGCGCCGATCGCGCTCCAGGTGGTGTCGATGCCGGCGATCAGCAGCAGCCGCAGCGAGCCGCGCACATGCTCGTCGCTCAACGGCCGGCCGTCCTTGGTCCTCGCGTTCATCATCGTCGAGATCAGATCGTCGGTCTGATGCGTCTTGCGGTGCTCGATATGCCCGGCGAAATAGGTGTCCATCTCGGTCGCGGCCCGCACCAGGGTTTCCTGGCTCTTGATGCCGAGCTCGAGGATCTCGTGAATCCATTTGATGAAGAGGTCGCCGTCGCTCTCCGGAATTCCGAGCATGTGGGCGATGGCGCGCACCGGGATATGCTTGGTGTAGCGCGCGGCGGCGTCGCACTTGCCGTCGGCGATGAACTCGTCGATCAGCTCGTTGCAGATCGCGCGCACCCGCGGCTCCAGCTTCTTCATTGCGTCCGGCGTGAATGGCGGCAGCAGCACCTGCTTGGCGGGCTTGTGCTCGGGCGGATCGGAGGTGATCGGCGGCGCCTTCGCAGTCTGCTCCGGGCGTATGTCGCGCACGATGATGCGGCGCGAGGAGAAATGCTCGCTGTCGTTGGCGATCGCGCGCACCGCTTCATAGGTTGTCGGCAGGTAACAGCCGAGAAAACGCTCGGTGTGCACCACAGGCGAATGCGCGCGCAACTCCTCCCAGATCGGGAATGGGTCTTCGGTCCAGCGCGGATCGGTGTGGTCGAAATCGTTCACCCAGTCGGTGACGGGCGGATGTTCGGGCAGATAGCTCGCGGCGTCGGACATTGGTCAATCCCTTGAAAGATTCGTCGAAACGGTTGCAGGGCGCGCCTGCGCGCCTAGTCCTCGGTCACTTCGATCGCCATTTCCGGGCAGTTGGTTTGCGCCAGCCAGGCCTTGTCTTCGAGGCCCGCGGGCACGCTGCCGTCGCCGATTTCATGCGCGTTGCCGTATTCGTCGAGCTCGAACAGCTCGGGCGCCAGTGACTTGCAGCGGGCATGCCCCTGGCACTTGTCCTGGTCGACGCGGATCTTCAGCTTTCCCATGAGCTGCTTCCCTTCATCTCGCGCGAGCGATGCGCCCCGCGCGTTGCGTTCCCTCAAATCCCGGCGCGAAATTTCATTGGCAATTTTCGGGCGGCGCCGTTAAGTTATATGCTATTACATTCGGACGAGGCCCGTCCGTCAAGCGAAAAGATCGTGACAAACAGATGCCGTCGCAACTGCAGCGCAAGCCGGTCAATACCTACCACCATGGCGATTTGCGCGAGGCGATGGTCCGGGCGGCGCTGGCGGAAGCCGAGCGTGGCGGCCCGGAAGCCATCAGTATCAAGGCCTTGGCGAAGAAACTCGGTGTTTCCCAGCCGGCGCCGTACCGGCATTTTGCCGACCGCGAGGCGCTGCTGGTCGCGGTGACGGCCGAGGCCTTCAGGCAATTCACCGCGGTGCTGCGCGAAGCGGTGAGAAAGCCGTCGAAGCGCTCAAAACTGTCGCGAATCGCGCGTGCCACGCTCGATTTCGGCCTGACGCGCAACGGCCTTTACCGGCTGATGTTCGTCTCACGCACCAAGGCCGGCGCGCCCGCGGGCAGCGAATTGCATCAGGCGGCGCGCGAAACCTTTGCGCTGCTGCTGGAAACGCTCGGTTCTCCCGTGCCCGGTTACGTGCGCGAGCGCCACGCGCTGACGATCTGGACTGCGGTGCATGGCGTGGTGATGCTGACGGAGCAGGGCATCCTGACCGGCGAGGCCGCCCATCTCAGCATCGAGGAACTGGTCGAGGGCATCGTGCAGCAGACCGAGCTTGCCTATGCCGTCGCGGTGAGGGCGGGCGTTTAGCTCGCCTTCGGCGCCTTCGGATCGATCGGCGTGGAGCCGCGCACGCCGAAAATATCCTCGAGCACCTTGGCGCCGGCGAGCAGCTGCGCCTCGCCGCGCGGCGGGCCGATGATCTGCAATCCGACGGGCAAGCCGCTTTCGGTGAAGCCGCAGGGCAGCGACAACGCCGGGCAGCAGGCCAGCGTGATGGCATAGACGATGCCGAGCCACTGCACGTAGTTGTCGAACTTGTGACCGTCGCATTCGGCGACATAGCGGTTCTCGATGGCGTAGGGCGGCACGATGGTCGCGGGACACAGCAGCAGGTCGTATGTCCTGAAGAACTCCAGCGCGCGCTCCATCAGCGCGGTGCGCTGCGCCAGCGCGCGCTGCAACTGGTCGACCGTGAGCTTCAGCCCTTCCTCGATATTCCAGATCACCTCGGGCTTGAGCAGGTCGCGTTTGGTGCGCAACAGCTCTGCCTTGCTGATCGCGAAATCGAAGGCGCGCAGCACGTGAAAAAACTCATGCGCCTCGGAAAAATCCGGATGCGCTTCCTCGACGATCGCGCCGGCATCGGCAAAGCGCTCCGCGGCGCGGCGGGTGATGCGCGCCACTTCGGGATCGACCGGCGTGATGCCGAGGTCGTGCGAATAAGCGACGCGCTTCGGCCGCTTGCGCGACCATACCGCCGACAGGAACGAGGTCGGCAACTTCGGCAGCGACAGCGGATCGCCGGGATGCTCGCCGCTCATCGCGTCCAGCAGCAGCGCGAGATCCTCGACATTGCGCGCCATCGGGCCCTGGACGCCGAGATTGCGGTCGACCGCGAATTGCGGCGTGTGCGCGACGCGGCCAATGCTCGGACGCAGCCCAACGATGCCGCAGAAGCTTGCGGGGTTGCGCAGCGAGCCACCCATGTCGGAGCCATGGGCGAGCCAGGCCATGCCTGTTGCGAGCGCCACGGCCGCGCCGCCGGAAGAGCCGGCGGCGGACTTCGACGTGTCCCAGGGATTGCGGGTGGCGCCGAACACTTCGTTGAAGGTGTTGGCGCCGGCGCCGAACTCCGGCGTGTTCGACTTGGCGTAAACCACGCCGCCGTTTTCCTCGAGCCGTTCGACCAGGATGTCGGAATGTTCCGGCACGCGATCCCTGTAGATCGGCGAGCCCTGCGTGGTCAGGACATTGGCGACGTCGGCGAGATCCTTGATCGGGATCGGCAGGCCCGCGAGCAGGCCGCGTTCGGCCGGCTTCTTCTGCATCAGCGCCTTGGCGTGGTCGCGGGCGCGCTCGAAGCACAGCGTCGGCAGCGCGTTGACGGCGCCATCGACCTCACTGATGCGCTTTTCCAGTACGTCGAGCAGGTCGAGCGGCGTGACGTCGCCCTTCTTGAGCTTGCTGACGACCGCATTGGCGGTGTCCCGCACCAGTTCCTGGCCAGCCAATGGAATATCCCCCGTCGGTATTTTGTTCTTGCCTGATGGTCTAGAACATTTCGTGCCGCGGTGGCAACGCAGGGATGGGGATTGGCATGACGACGCCGTTTGACGCGCCGGACTGGCGCAAACTGAGCCGGGCCGAGCTCGACCGCGGTCTCAACAATGGCGAGGCCGTGGCCGGCAGCGGCGAGATCGTGGCCGGCTGGGAGCGGCAGTCGGCGGACTTGCGCAAGCGCCACGCCGACCATCTGGATCTCCGCTATGGCCCGCGCGAGCGCAATCGCATCGACTTTCTCAAGGTGCATGACGACGCGCCGACCTTGCTGTTCATCCACGGCGGTTACTGGCAGAACCGGGCCAAGGAGAATTTCACGATGTTTGCCGAGGGTCCGCTCGGCTACGGCATCAATGTCGCGCTGATCGGCTACACGCTCGCACCCGAGGCGACGCTCGATGCGATCGTCGGCGAGATCCATACCGGCATCGATTACCTCGCGCGCGAACTGCCCGCGCTCGGCGGCGACGGCAAGGGCCTCGTGGTGTCGGGCTGGTCGGCCGGCGGGCATCTGACATCGATGGCGCTCTCGCATCCCTATGTGAAAGCCGGCATGGCCATATCGGGCATCTACGATCTGGAGCCGATCCGCACGTCCTATCTCAACGTCAAGCTCGGGCTCGACGAGGCGATGTCGCGCAGGAACTCGCCTGTCATGATGGCAGGCGGCGCGCTGAAACCGCTGTCGCTGGTCGTGGGTTCAGCCGAGCTGCCGCTGTTACGCAAGCAGACCGCGGATTTTGCCGGCCATCGCGCCAGGCATGGCTTGCCGGTGACGTATGAGGAAATTCCCGGCGCCGACCACTTCTCGATCATGAACGAGATGGCCTCGCCGATGGGCCGGATCACCATGCTGATCCGACAGTTGTTTGCGCGTGGGTCATAGGTTTGTAGAGGGCTGCTCAGGCCGCCACCCGCGTCCACCCCTGCTCCCAACCCGTCTCAGCAACAACAACAGCCCCCAGATCCACAGCGCCCACAAGCCGCTAACCGCTGCGGACACACACCGACGGGATAACTCGTCATTGCGAGCGAAGCGAAGCAATCCATTGATCCGCTTGTGGCGCTGTGGATTGCTTCGTCGCTTCGCTCCTCGCAATGACGGGGAGAGACCTACCCCCACCCCGCCGCAATTCCTCCATCGACCGTGAAAATCACCCCCGACGTGTAGCCCGACCGTTCCGAGGCGAGGAACGCCATCAGGTCGCCGATCTCGCGCGCATGCGCGGGCCGGCCGCGCGGCATGCCCTTCTGGAATTCCTTGTAGCGGTTCTCGTCGCCGAACTGATGTTTGGCGCGGGTCTTGAGCAGCGTGACATGGCGGTCGGTACCGACCGGCCCGGGATTGATGCCGACCACGCGGATGTTGTCGGCGAGGCTCTTGCCGCCGAGCGCGCGGGTAAAAGCCATCAGCGCGGCGTTGCCGGCGCTGCCGCAGATATAGTTGGCGTCGAATTTTTCGCCGGCCGCGCCGATGTCGTTGACGATCACCCCGCCGCCGCGCGCCTTCATCTGGGCGTAGATCGCGCGCGTCAGGTTGACGTAGCCGAACACCTTCAGTTCCCAGGCATGCCGCCAGGTCGGCTCGTCGATCTTGTCGATCGAGCCGCCGGGAATGTCGCCGGCATTGTTGACGAGGATGTCGATATCGCTGGCGTCTTTCACCAGCCGTTGGATGTCCTCGCTTTTGCGCAGGTCGACGGCATGCGCTGATGCGTCGATCTGATGCGCCGAGCGCAGGCGCTCGGCCAGCGCCTTCAGCGCGTCGCCGCTGCGTGCGGCAAGCCGCAGATGGCAGCCTTCCTCGGCAAAGGCTTCGGCGGCGGCGGCGCCGATGCCTTTCGAGGCGCCGGTGATGAGAACGCGCTTGCCGCGCAGATGCAGGTCCATGGCAATACTCGCTGGCTGGAGAACAGGCGGGGGTGGATTGTTAGGCGGGAGGACTTATCGCGGTCAACACTGCACTGCAGCGTTGATCTCGCTCTCAGTTTGGTTCATTGCAGGGCGAGGAAACAAGCGCCGGAACAGGCGTGCAGGATCACAAGGACGTTCTCGATGAGCAAGAAACAATATCGCATCGCGGTCATTCCCGGCGACGGCATCGGCAAGGAAGTGATGCCGGAGGGCCTGCGCGTCATCGAGGCGGCGGCGAAGAAGCACGGCGTGAGCCTCGCCTTCGATCATTTCGACTTCGCGTCTTACGATTATTACGAGAAGCACGGCCAGATGATGCCGGACGACTGGAAGGGACAAATCGGCAAGCACGATGCGATCTATTTCGGTGCGGTCGGCTGGCCCGCGAAGATTCCGGATCACATCTCGCTGTGGGGCTCGCTGATAAAATTCCGCCGGGAGTTCGATCAATATGTGAATTTGCGCCCGGTGCGGCTGATGCCGGGCGTGCCGTCGCCGCTGGCGGGCCGCAAGCCCGGCGACATCGATTTCTGGGTGGTGCGCGAGAACACCGAGGGCGAATATTCCTCCGTCGGCGGCCGCATGTTCCCCGACACCGACCGCGAATTCGTCACGCAGCAGACGGTGATGACCCGCGTCGGCGTCGACCGCATTTTGAAATTCGCCTTCGAGCTGGCGCAGTCGCGGCCGAAGAAGCACCTGACCTCGGCGACCAAGTCGAACGGCATCTCCATCACCATGCCCTATTGGGACGAGCGCGTGGAGGCGATGGCGAAACAGTTTCCGAAGGTGAAGTGGGACAAGTACCACATCGATATTCTTACCGCGAACTTCGTGCTGCATCCGGACTGGTTCGACGTCGTGGTCGGCTCCAACCTGTTCGGTGATATCTTGTCGGACCTTGGTCCGGCCTGCACCGGCACCATCGGCATTGCGCCGTCGGGCAACATCAATCCTCCCGGGCTTTTCCCCTCGGTATTCGAGCCGGTGCATGGCTCGGCGCCCGATATCGCGGGGCAGGGCATCGCCAACCCGATCGGCATGATCTGGTCGGGTGCGATGATGCTGGAGCATCTCGGCGAGAAGCAGGCGGCCGAAGCCATCGTCGGCGCGATCGAGCGCACGCTCGGGGAGCGCACGTTGCGGACGAAGGATCTCGGCGGCAATGCCGATACCGGCGCCTGCGGCAAGGCGGTCGCGGAGATGGTGGATTAAGGTGCTCTTGCCCTCTCTCTTGTGGGAGAAGGTTGCTTCGCAGCGCTAAGGCCCCGCGGCTGCAATTTGTTGCCGCACCGCGGGCAGGACCTTGCGGCCGAGAAGCTCGATGCTGGCGAGAATTTCGTTCTGGCCCATCCCCGGCCAGCTCACGCGCATCGAAAGGTGGTTGATGCCGCTGCGATGTTGAGCGACCAGCATATCGATGACGCTTGAGGGCGCGCCCACCGCGAACCTGTTGGACGCCAGCGCGCGAAACTGTTGCTCGGGGGTGGCATTCGGATCGAGGGTCAGTCCTTCCAGGCCCCATGACACGTAGGATTTATACTTCTCCATGAGAAATGGGGCGGAGCGGCGCATCGCGGTCTCGTCATCGGCCGCGCAGCCGACCTCGAGCAACCGGCAGAAATGCTGCGCCGGCGGCAGCTTTGCCGCCGAGCGCGCGGACTTGAACGCTGACATCTGAGCGTCAACCTTGTCGAGCGTGGACGTCGACACAGAAAGCCAGCCGTCACCGATCCTGGCCGCCCTCGCGATGGCTGCGGGCACCTGCGCGCCAATAATGATGGGCGGACGCGGCGTCTGCAGCGGGCGCGGTGCAATCGTGGCATCGCTGAATTGCCAGTGGCGCCCGGAATGCGTGACCCGATCCTCGCTCCACAACCGCCGAATGATCTCGACGCCTTCGGTGAATCGGCTCAGGCGATCCGTCATGGGAACGCCGAATATCTGGAACTCTTCCGGCCGATAGCCGAGTCCGACGCCGAGCAGGAACCTGCCGCCCGTGACGACGTCCAGGAAGGCACCGTCTTCCGCCAACTCGACCGGATTGTGCAACGGCAGCAACGTGACGTTGGTCCCGATCCACAGGCCCTCGGCCTCCCCGGCGAGTCGATGCAGCAGCGGCAGCTGTGGAAAGAAATGGAAGCCCGGGGTGATGTGGTGCTCGCCGGCCCAGATCGAGTTGAAGCCGAGCGAGCGAATAAGGCGCACTTGCTCCAGTATTTCGTCGAAACGACGGGCAGCATCGTCGCCTGCCGGGTGCTGCGAGTTAAGGTAGATACCAAGCTTCAATGCCGTGCTCCCGTCATACGTTGTTCAGCAACGACGGCGTTACCCCTTCACGATCCGCCGGCAATGCTCCCACGCCGCATGGATCAAATTCTCGCTCGCCTCGGGCGTGCGGAACGCGGAATGCGCAGACAGCGTCACGTTGGGAATCTTCGTCAACGGATGATCCCCAGGCAATGGCTCGACGTTAAAGACGTCGAGACCGGCATGGCGGATGTGGCCCGACTTCAGCGCATCGATCATCGCGGCCTCGTCGACGATGGCGCCGCGCGCGGTGTTGACCAGGATCACGCCCTTGCGCATGTCCGCGATTTTTTCGCGCGAAAGGAAACCTCGCGTTTCATCATTGAGGAGCAGATGGATCGAGACCACGTGGCTCTCGGCCAGCAACTTCTCGAGCGGCACGAACTCGACATTCGCCGCTTTCTTCGGCGTCCGGTTCCAGGCGATCACCTTCATGCCCGCGCCCGACGCAATACGCGCGACCTCTGCGGCGATGCCGCCGAAGCCGATCAGGCCGAGCGTCTTGCCGGTGAGTTGCATGCCGGCCTCGCGCAGCCAGTTGCCGCGCGCGCATCTCGCGGTCCATCTCGGCGAGTGTGCGCGCTGACGCCCACATCAGCGCGATGGCGCATTCCGCGACAGCGGTGTCGCCGTAACCCTTGATCAGGTGCACGTCGATGCCGAGCTCGGCGAGCTCTTCCGGGTTCATGTAGCTGCGCGCGCCGGTGCCGAGGAACACGACGTGCTTCAGGCCCTTGCATTGCTTCGCCACATCGGTCGGCAGTGCGGTGTGATCGACCACGCCGATCTCGGCGCCGCCGAGCAATGCCGGCCAGGCCTGCGCCTTGATATCGGGGTCGAGATGGACCTTTATCGGCGGGTCGCCATCCCTGCGCTGGCGCTCGAAAATCTCCGCGAGTGAATCATTGGCGTCGACAAAAACTCCGCGCACGAAAGCCTCCCTTTATTTTCTCGTCGTTACGACGCGACGCCGGCCAGCGCCAGCACGGTGTGCAACAGCACGTTGCCGCCGGCGGCGCAGTCGAGTTGCGTCGCATCTTCCAGTTCGTTGTGGCTGACGCCGTCCTTGCAGGGCACGAACACCATGGCCGCCGGAATGACGGTCGCCAGATTGCAGGCGTCGTGTCCAGCGCCCGAGGTGATGCGGCGATGGCTGTAGCCCAGCATCTTTGCGGATGCCTCGACCGCATCGACCAGTTTCGGATCGAAAATCGTCGGCGGTTTGCGCCAGATCGCTGTCAGCTCGATCTGCGCTCTTCGCCGCGGCGCGATCTCGGCAATCGCCGCACGCAGATCGGCGTCGATCGCATCCAGCGTCGTCAACTCCGGGCTCCGCACATCCACGGTGAACGCGATCTCGCCGGGAATGACATTGCGCGAGGGTGCCGCGATCACGGCCTCGCCGACGGTGCCGACCGCATGCGGGCCATGCTTCTTCGCGATGCTTTCCACTGCCAGCACGATCTCCGATAATGTCGCCAGCGCATCGCGGCGCAGCGGCATCGGCGTGGTGCCGGCATGGCTCTCGAAGCCGACGATCTTGCCGTCATACCAGATGATGCCCTGGCCGCGGTCGACCACGCCGATGGTCTTGTTCTCGGCCTCCAGCAGCGGTCCCTGTTCGATATGCAGCTCGACAAAGGCGCAGAACTTGCGCTGTCCCACCGGCTCGTCGCCGCGATAGCCGATGCCGTCGAGCGCTTCACCCACGGTCATGCCCGTGGCGTCCTTGCGCGCCAAAATGTTGTCGGCCGTGTATTCGCCGGCATAGGCCGCGGACGCCATGGTTGCCGGCGCAAAGCGCGAGCCTTCCTCATTGGTCCAGTTGCAGATGCAGAGCGGCACCTCGGTCTCGATGCCGGCATCGTTCAGCGTGCGCACCACCTCGAGCGCGGCGAGCGTGCCGAGCACGCCGTCGAACTTGCCGCCGGTCGGCTGGGTGTCGAGATGCGAGCCGAGGCCCACCGGCGGCTTCGAATTGTCGCGTCCTTTCCGCACGCCGAACATCGAGCCGAGCCTGTCGACATGCACCTCCAGTCCCGCCGCCTCGCAGGCTTTCCGGAACCAGTCGCGCACCTGCTTGTCCTCGGGCCCCAGGGTCAGGCGGCGTACGCCGCCCTTGGGCGTGAGGCCGAATTTCGCGGTTTCATGGATGGTGTCCCACAGCCGGACGGAATCGATCTGCAGGTTGGATGCGTTTCTGGCCATTCAGGTGTCCGGAATTGCGTGGGTGCGTGGAGTGCGCCGACATGGTAGAACCATCGTGCATTGTCTGTCGAGGCACGGAGCGGTCAGATGAATGTCGGTCTGAACAGGAAAGAACAGGGCGAGGCCATCCTGCCGAGCCATCAGGCGCGGCTCGCATATCGCGCCGGTTTGGCGGAGACAACCTCGGGCGTCGCCAACGGCTATGTGCAGGGCAATCTCGTCGTCCTGCCGGAGAAGTTCGCTTCCGCCTTCCATCGCTTCTGCCAACTCAATCCAAAGCCGTGCCCGATCATCGGCATGTCCGACGTCGGCAATCCCATGATCCCCTCGCTCGGCGCCGATCTCGACATTCGCACCGATGTGCCGCGCTACCGGGTCTGGCGCGACGGCGAGGTGGTGGAGGAGCCGACCGATATCATTGCGCAATGGCGCGACGACCTCGTCGCCTTCGTGCTCGGCTGCTCGTTTTCGTTCGAAGAGGCGCTGATGGCGGAGGGGATTCCGCTCCGCCATGTCGAGCAGCGCGTGCGGGTGCCGATGTATCGCACCAATATAGCCTGCAGCCCTGCCGGTCCGTTCGCCGGGCCGATGGTGGTGTCGATGCGGCCGTTGAAGCCGGCGCAGGCGATCCGCGCGGTGCAGATCACCTCGCGGTTTCCGAGTGTGCATGGCGCACCCGTCCATCTCGGCCATCCCCATTCGATCGGCATCGCCGATATCGCCAAGCCCGACTATGGCGATGCGGTGCCGATCGCGGCCGACGAGATCCCGGTGTTCTGGGCCTGCGGCGTCACGCCGCAATCGGTGATATCTGCGGCGAAGATTCCGTTTGCAATCACGCATGCGCCGGGCCTGATGCTGATCACGGATTTGCAGAACAGGGAATTGGCGGTGTTGTGACTCCCTCGTGTCCCGGACGCGTTGCGGCATGAAATGCCGCTACGCAGATCCGGGACCCATCAACAAAATGCAAATGGGCCCCGGATCAGCAGCGCACCGCTTTTACGTTGAAGACGCGCGTGAACGCGCTGTTGCGCGCTGCGCTGCGTCCGGGGCACGAGATCAATGTTCGTGCTCCGGCAACTCCACGCCGAATACCTTGACGAGATCGGCGACCTGCGCCGGCGACAGGAACCGCGGATCAAGTCCGCGCAACAGCAGATACAGCTTCGCGGTCTCCTCCAGCTCTTCCATCGCGAACACGGCGGCTTCCAGCGTGTCGCCTGAGACGACCGGCCCGTGATTGGCGAGCAGCACGGATGAATACTTTCCGGCCAGTCCCTTGATGGCGTCGGCCACCGCGGGATCGCCCGGCCGATAATACGGCACCAGCGCGGTCGCGCCGCATTTCATCACGTAATAGGCCGTCATCGGCGGCAGCACCGCGCGCGGATCGATCTCCGGCAGCATCGAGAGCGCGACCGAATGGGTGGAATGCAGATGCACCACCGCGCGCGCCGCTTGCCGCGTCTGGTACAGCGCGCTGTGCAGTGGCACCTCCTTGGTCGGCGCGTCGCCCGAGACCAGCCTGGCGTCGGCGGATAGCCGCGACAGCTTTGCCGGATCGAGAAAACCGAGCGAGGCGTTGGTCGGCGTCACGAGCCAGCCGCCGTCGTCGAGTTTCACGCTGATATTGCCCGATGAGCCCGGCGTCAGCCCGCGCTCGAACAGCGAGCGGCCGAGACGGCAAATGTCCTCGCGGAGCTTCGTTTCACTCATGGCTGGTGTTTCTCTCACGCTTTGGCAGCGCGGCCAAGCCGTGATAGGCAAGACCTCAAAACCGGACAACAGGGAACAGGACACGCCATGGCCGACAGCGCAAAACCGAAAATGGCCGTCGTCGGGCTCGGCTCGATGGGTTTTGGCATGGCGACCTCGCTTCAGGGCAAGGGCTTTGAGGTTACCGGCTGCGATGTGGCCGCAGATGCCGTGGCGCGTTTCGTCAAGGACGGCGGCAAGGCTGCGGCGACGCCGGCCGAGGCGGCCAAGGGCGCCGACATCGTCATTTCTGTGGTCCTCAACGCTGCGCAAACCGAAACCATCCTGTTCGGTAAGGACGGCGTTTCGGATACGCTCGCGAAGGGCGCGGTGTTCGTCTCCTCGGCGACCATGGACCCCGATGTGGCGCGGCGGCTCGCCAAACAATTGGAGCCGACCGGCCGGCATTATCTGGATGCGCCAATCTCCGGCGGCGCGCAGCGCGCCGCGCAGGGAGAACTCACGATCCTCGCCTCGGGCAGCGCGGCAGCCTTTGCCAAGGCGCGGCCGGCGCTCGATGCGATGGCGGCCAAGCTCTACGAGCTCGGCGATGAACCAGGGCAGGGCGCCGCGTTCAAGATGGTCAACCAGCTGCTTGCCGGCGTGCACATCGTCGCGGCATCCGAAGCGATGGCATTTGCCGCCCGCCAGGGGCTCGACCTGCGCAAGGTCTATGACGTCATCACCGCGTCCGCCGGCAATTCCTGGATGTTCGAGAACCGCATGAAGCAGGTGCTCGAAGGCGATTACAAGCCACGCAGCGCGGTGGAGATTTTCGTCAAAGACCTCGGCATCGTCCAGGACATGGCGCGCAACGCGCGGTTTCCGGCGCCGGTCGCCGCCGCCGCGCTGCAGATGTTCTTGGCGGCAGCGGGGAGCGGCATGGGCCGCGACGACGACGCCTCGGTGGCGCGGCTTTATGCGCGTATCAGCGGTACGAAGATTCCGGGCGAACCGAAGTAAATCACAAGAGGACACCGCATGCCCCGTTTCGCCGCCAACCTGTCGATGATGTTCAACGAGGTGCCGTTCCTCGACCGTTTCGAGGCGGCGGCCAAGGCCGGCTTCACCGCGGTCGAATTCCTGTTTCCCTATGAGCATTCGGCCGAGGAAGTCGGCAAGCGCCTGCACGGCAACGGCCTGACGCAGGCGCTGTTCAATCTCTATCCGGGCGACTTCGGCGCCGGCGAACGCGGATTTGCGGCGCTGCCGGATCGCTTCGCCGACATGGAACGGAGCCTGCAGAAGGCATTGCCTTACGCGCAGGCAACCGGCGTCAAGCGGCTGCACCTGATGGCGGGTCTCGCCGAACGCAGCGATCCCAAAGCGGTCGCCGCCTTCCGCAAGTCGGTGGTGACGGCGGCCGAGTTTTTCGCTCCGCACGGTCTCGACCTCGTCATCGAACCGATCAATCCGCGTAACGTGCCCGGCTATTTCCTCAACAACTTCTTCTTCGCGCGCGACCTGATCCGCGAATTGAAAATCCCGAACCTGAAGCTGCAGTTCGACATCTATCACTGCCAGATCATCCATGGCGACGTGACGATGCATTTGCGCGAGATGTTTCCGATCATCGGCCACATGCAGATCGCCAGTATTCCCTCCCGCAACGAGCCCGACGGCGAAGAGCTGAACTACCCCTTCGTGTTCGAGGAGATCGACCGGCTCGGCTACACCGGATTCGTCGGCTGCGAGTACAATCCGCGCGGCAAGACCACCGATGGCCTCGGCTGGTTCAAGAAGTATGCGGGGATCAAGCCGTGACGCTAAAACTCGGCTGCATCGCCGACGACTATACCGGCGCCTCCGACCTCGCCAACACGCTGACGCGCGCAGGATTGCGGACTGTACAGACCATCGGCGTGCCCGCCGATGATCTCAAGCTGCCCGAGGTCGATGCCGTCGTGGTCTCGCTGAAGAGCCGATCGATCGAGGCCAGCATCGCGGTCGAGCGCTCGCTTGCGGCCGAGAAATGGATGCGCGGCCGCGGCGCCGATCACGTGCTGTTCAAGATCTGCTCGACCTTCGATTCCACCGACAAGGGCAATATCGGCCCGGTCACCGATGCGCTGCGCGCGGCCAGCGGCGACGCTATCGTGCTGGTGACGCCGGCCTTTCCGGAAACCGGCCGCACCGTCTACAAGGGCAATCTCTTCGTCGGCGCGGTGCCGTTGAACGAGAGCCCGCTGAAGGATCACCCGCTCAATCCCATGCACGATTCCAATCTGGTGCGGGTGCTGGCGCGGCAGAGCAAGAGCAAAATCGGCCTGGTCGAACTCGCGACGCTGTCACGGGGCGCCGATGCGGTGCGCACGCGTCTTGCCGATCTCGTCAAACAGGGCATCGGCGCCGCCATCATCGACGCGGTGTTCGATTCCGATCTCGAAACCATCGGCAAGGTCGCGGTCAAGCACCGCCTGTCGGTCGGCGCCTCCGGTATCGGACTCGGTCTGGCGCGGGCGCTGGCCGGCGCAGCCGCGCAGAGCGCAGCGGCTGAAGTCACGGAAAAGCCGGTCGGCGGTCCCGCGGCGTGTCTTGCCGGCAGCTGTTCGCAGGCCACGCTCGGCCAGATCGCGAGCGCCGAGAAGATCATGCCGGTGCTGCATCTCGATCCCGATCGGGTCATCGAGGGCAAGGACGAGGCCCGTCGGGCGCTGGCCTGGGCGCGCGAACGTCTCGGCAGCCATCCGGTCGTGATCGCCAGCAGTGCGGCGCCGGACCAGGTGGCGGCGCTTCAGGCCCGGCACGGCCGTGACGCCGCGGGTCACGCCCTCGAGCAGGCGATGGCCGACATTGCCGAAGGCCTTGTTGGCGGCGGCGTGCGCCGGCTGGTGGTGGCGGGCGGCGAGACCTCTGGAGCGGTGGTGGACCGCCTCGGTATCCCCGGCTTCCTTGTCGGCGCGGAGATCGCTGCCGGCGTGCCGGTGCTGCGCGCCGTTGGCGCAAAGCAGGGCGACATGCTGATTGCCCTGAAGTCCGGCAATTTCGGCGGACCGGAGTTCTTTTCGGACGCGCTGGCGCTCATGCGCTGACGGAACTCAGCTATCGCGGAAGTGAAGGGGCGCGTTGCGCCCCGGCATTGGCTCATTGCCAGCGGTTCAGGTAAACAGCCTCACCGGCAGCCGGTGGGGGTTTTGCGCTGTCCGGATCCCTGGGAAAGCCATGATCGCACTGGTGCGCATCGCGCTCAGCCGGCCTTATACTTTCGTCGTGCTCGCGCTGCTGCTGATGCTGCTCGGACCGCTCGCCGCGCTGCGTACGCCGACCGACATCTTCCCCGACATCCGCATCCCCGTGATCGGCGTGGTCTGGTCCTACACCGGGCTGCCGCCGGACCAGATGGCTGGACGCATCACCACGCCGTTCGAGCGCGCGCTGACCACGACCGTCAACGACATCGAGCACATCGTCGCCAATTCCTATAACGGCGTCGGCATCGTCAAGATCTTCTTCCAGCCCAATGTCGACATCCGCACCGCCAACGCGCAGGTGACCGCGATCTCGCAGACCATGCTCAAACAGCTGCCGCCGGGAGCGACGCCGCCGCTGATTCTCAATTACAACGCCTCCACCGTTCCGATCATCCAGCTCGCGCTGTCGGGCGAGGGACTGACCGAACAGAACCTCGCCGACATGGGCATCAACCAGCTGCGCACGCCGCTCGTCACCGTGCAGGGCGCGGCGATTCCCTATCCCTTCGGCGGCAAGCAGCGGCAAATCCAGATCGATCTCAATCCGACCGCCTTGCAGGCCCGCGGCCTGTCCGGCCAGGACGTCGCCAATACGCTGGCCGCGCAAAATCTGATCACGCCGGTCGGCACCCAGAAGATCGGACTGTTCGAGTACAACATCCAGCTCAACAACTCGCCGCTCAAGATCGAGGAACTCGGCGATCTCCCGATCAAGACCGTCAACGGCGCGATGGTCTATATCCGCGACGTCGCCGATGTGCGCGACGGCAACCCGCCGCAGACCAACATCGTGCATGTCGACGGCAACCGCTCGGTGCTGATGATGGTGCTGAAGGCCGGCGCGATCTCGACCCTCGACATCATCGCGGGCATCAAGCAGAAGGTAATCGACATCAAGGACCAATTGCCCGCGACGCTGAAGATCGGCTTTGTCGGCGATCAAAGCGTGTTCGTACGCGGTGCGATCGGCGGCGTGGCCAATGAAGGCGTGATCGCCGCGTGCCTGACCAGCCTGATGATCCTCTTGTTCCTCGGCAGCTGGCGCTCCACCGTGATCATCGCGGTGTCGATCCCGCTGTCGATCATGGGCGCCATCGTCATGCTGTCGGCGATCGGCGAGACGTTGAACATCATGACGCTGGGCGGGCTGGCGCTCGCAGTCGGCATCCTCGTCGACGACGCCACCGTGACCATCGAAAACATCAACTATCATCTCGAGCAGGGCAAGCCGGTGACGCAGTCGATCCTCGACGGCGCCAACCAGATCGTCACGCCGGCCTTCGTCTCGCTGCTCTGCATCTGCATCGTGTTCGTGCCGATGTTCTTCCTCACGGGTGTCGCCCGCTTCCTGTTCGTGCCGATGGCGCTCGCGGTGATGTTCGCCATGACCTGGTCGTTCATCCTGTCGCGCACGCTGGTGCCGACCATGGCGAACTATCTGCTCAAGCCGCACGTCCATCATGAGGAGGGGCCGCCGCCGACGCGCAATCCGCTCGTGATGTTCCAGCGCGGCTTCGAGGCACGGTTCGAGCGGCTGCGCCAGGGCTATCGCGGGCTGCTATCGATGGCGCTGGCGCACCGGCCGAGCTTCGTCACCGGATTCCTCGCCTTTGTCGCGGTGTCGTTCCTGCTGGTGCCGTTCCTCGGGCGCAACTTCTTTCCCGCGGTCGACGCCGGCAATATCCTGATGCATGTCCGCACCCAAATCGGCACCCGCGTCGAGGAAACGGCCGGCCAGCTCGCCGACGTGCAGAAGGCGATCCGCAAGATCATTCCGCCGCAGGAGATCGAGACGGTCACCGACAACATCGGCATGCCGATCTCCGGCATCAACATGACCTACAACAACACCGGCGTGATCGGGCCGCAGGACGGCGACATCCAGATCAAGCTGAAGGAGGATCACCGCCCGACCGCCGAGCACGTCCAGGCGCTCCGCGAGCGCTTGCCGCAGCTGTTTCCGGGAATGACCTTCGCGTTTCTGCCCGCCGACATCGTCAGCCAGATCCTGAATTTCGGCGCGCCCGCGCCGATCGACCTGCAGGTGCGCGGCGCCAATCTCGACGCCAATTTCGCCTATGCCAACAAGCTGCTCGGCCGCATCCGCCGTATCCCCGGCGTTGCGGATGCGCGCATCCAGCAGTCGCCGAGCGCGCCGACCTTCAACATCGACGTCGACCGCACCCGTGCGCAATATGTCGGCTTGACCGAGCGCGACGTCACCAACAGCCTCGTGGTCAACCTCGCCGGCAGCGCGCAGGTCGCGCCGACCTACTACCTTAATCCTGATAATGGCGTGTCCTATTCGATCGTGATGCAGACGCCGCAATACCAGATCGATTCCCTGAGCGCGCTGCAGGCGCTGCCGATCACCGCGACCGGCAATCCGCAATCGCCGATCCTCGGCGGCATCGCCGACGTCAAGCGGACGACATCGAGTGCGGTGGTCTCGCAGTACGATATCCAGTCGATGGTGCAGATTTTCGCCACGCCTCAAGGCCGCGATCTCGGCGCGGTGTCCGACGACATCAGGAAACTGATGGCCGAAACCGCGAGCGACGTCCCGAAGGGTTCCTCGGTGGTGCTGCTCGGTCAGGTTCAGACCATGAACTCGGCGTTCTCCGGATTGCTGTTCGGCCTGCTTGCCGCCGCCGTGCTGATCTATCTCCTGATCGTCGTGAACTTCCAGTCGTGGTCCGATCCGTTCGTGATCATCACCGCGCTGCCGGCTGCACTCGCCGGCATCGTCTGGATGCTGTTCACGACCCAGACCACGCTATCGGTGCCTGCGCTGACCGGCGCTATCATGTGCATGGGGGTTGCGACCGCCAACAGCGTGCTGGTGATTTCCTTCGCGCGCGAGCGCTATGAAGAACTGGGCGATCCCGTGATGGCCGCGCTCGAAGCCGGCTTCGTCCGCTTCCGCCCCGTCCTGATGACGGCACTCGCCATGATCATCGGCATGACGCCGATGGCGCTGGGATTGGGCGAAGGCGGCGAGCAAAACGCGCCGCTCGGCCGCGCGGTGATCGGCGGGCTGATCTTCGCCACCACTGCGACGTTAATGTTTGTTCCCGTCGTTTTCAGTATGGTACACAAGAAGCAAGGCGCCAAAGTCGCCGCCCCGTCGGAGATGCAGCATGCCCACTGAACAAAGCCCGCCGGTGTCGCGCCGGAAGCTGGGGCTATTCGGCATGCTCGCCGGCATCGTGCTGATTGTGGTCGTCATCACCGGCATCCGCTCGCGCGAGGAAGCCAATGCGCGCTTGCGCGAATGGACCGACGATCAGGCGGTCCCGACCGTCGCGGTCACGCTGCCAGAAGCCAAGATCACCAATCCCACCATCGACCTGCCGGGACGGCTGGAGGCCTATCAGCGCGCGCCGATCTTCGCACGCGTGCAGGGCTATCTGAAGAGCTGGAGCGCCGACATCGGCGCCCGCGTCAAGGCTGGCGACGTGATCGCCGAGATCGAGGCGCCCGATCTCGACCAGCAGCTGCTGCAGGCGCGCGCCGATCTTGCCAGCCAGCAGGCCAGCGCCAGGTTGTCGGAAGCGACCCTGGGCCGTCGCAAGACGCTGGTTGCCTCGAATTTCGTTTCGGCGCAGGAGATCGACGAGCGCACGGCCGACCTCTCCAACAAGAACATGGCGGTCAAGGCAGGCCAGGCCAATGTCGAGCGGCTGGAAGCGCTGGCCGGCTACAAGAAAATCACCGTGCCGTTCGACGGCATCGTCACCGCGCGCGACACCGATGTGGGCGCGCTGATCAATGCCGGCGGCGGCACGGGACCCGCGATGTTCGTGATCTCCGACATCCGCAAGCTCCGCGTCTATGTCAACGTGCCGCAGAATTTCGTGCCGTCGATCAAGATCGGCGCCAAGGCTGTCATCACGGTGCCGGAATATCCGACCCGCAGCTTCGAGGCGACGGTGGAGGCCTCCGCGCAGTCGGTCGATGTGGCCTCCGGCACGACGCGGATGCAGCTCGGCCTGGACAATGCGAAGAGTGAATTGATGCCGGGCAGCTACGCCAATGTGAAGTTGATCCTGCAGCGCGACGGCGTGCCGCTCAACATTCCCGCAAGTGCGCTGATCTTCAACCAGAACGGCCTGCGGGTTGCGACCGTCGGTCCCAACGACAGGATCCTGTTCAAGCAGGTTGCGATTTCGCGCGATCTCGGCAAGACCATCGAGCTTGCTTCGGGGCTGGCGCCGGACGATCGTATCGTCGTTACGCCGCCGGACGGTATCGCCGATGGCGATCAGGTGCGCATCGCCGGCGCGGCGGCGAAGGACAAGCAGCCGGCGAAGGTGTCCGAGAAGCAGGATGTGAAGGGCTGACCGCTCTCCGTTCCCCGGACGCTGCGCAGCGCGTTAGCGGTGCGCTGCTGATCGGGGGCCCATTTTTCCTACCGATGATCGTTATGGGTCCCGCATCTGCGATGCATCACTTGCTGCACCGCGCGCGGGACACGAGATCAACCCACGCGCCACACCGGCGCGCCGTCGTCGGCCATCGTGATGTCGCCGAGCGAGCCGACCGGCGTGCGCTCCATGTCGCGCAGATGCGCCAGCGTCGCCGCATCGTCAGCGGGAATGCGCGCGAGCGTGCGCCGGCCGTCCTCGGTGCGCAGCATGACGACGCCGTGCTCGACCTCGCCATTGCCGCGATAGATCACGGTAAAGGCCTCGACCTTGCCCTTGCCGCTGGCTTGATCGACGAACTCCGGCACCGCGCGCTTGTTGCGGTCGGCCACGCCCTGCACGGAAGTCGTTTGAACTCATCGCCTCGCACGGCGCTTCGTGCGACAACACCAGTCCATGATGCTTGGTGACGAAGCCGCCCTGACCATAGAGCAGGCCGAGCCTGGCGCCGCCCCTGACCTTGCGCACCATCGCGCAGGCCGCGTGCGTCATATAAGTGTTGAGCGGGGCGCCGAAGAAGGTGAGCCCGCCCGTCACCGTCGGCTGCACGTCGCGGCCGAGGCCGAGCGTTCGCCGCGCCATCTTCGGCACGCAGGGGAAGCAGCTGTAGAGCTCGATCGCGTCGAATTTTTTGTCCCCGACCAGATCCATCACCGCGTTAAGACCGCGTTCTGTGGATGGCTTTCGTAGAACTGGTCGCGCAGGAGATAGTCGCGCGGCTCTTCCGCCGCGGCGCCGCCGAGCGGATAGACCAACTTTTCCTCGGGCACGCCGGCCGCGCGTGCTTTCGCGAGGACGTCATCAGCACCGCGCCGCCCATGTTCACGCTCGGGTTGGCCACCATCAGCTTGGTGTAGGGCCACGCAATCAGCCGGTTCTCGGGCGAGGGTGTGGTGATCTGCTCCGGCGCGAAGCGTTTCTTCGACCAGGAATTGGGATTGTCGGAGGCGACGCTGGCGAAGGTCGACCACAGCTCGCCGGACTCGGCGAGCGCCTCGCGCGGGGATCTGGCCCCAATGCGCCGAGGTCGCGGACTCATAGAGCGGATAGACCGTGATCGGGCGGAACACGCCGAGCTTGACCGCGAGCGGCTTCTGGAATGCGGCGCCGCGTTTCGGCTCCTCCACATCGGTTGCGAACGGTGTCCACCGCGGTTTGACGCCCGCGCGCTCGGCCTTGGTCGCAGTCGACTGCGCCTCGGCGCCGGCGATCACAGCGACCTCGCATTCGCCCCGCGCGATGCGTTGCGCAGCTTCATGCAGATAGCGGATCGGGCTCTCGCCGCCGACCGGGCCGTAGTAGCAATGCGCTGGTTTGGCACCGAGCCGCTGCGCCAGCTGCACTTGCGGATCGCGGTAGCGCCAGCTCAGGAAGCTGACCACGTCGAGCGAGCCGAGCTCATGCAGCAGCTTCGCGCCGGAGTCGGACTTCCGCGCGCTTGCACGCCTGTTCGAGCAAGGTCAGCGGCTCGAGGCCGTCGGTGATTTCCTTGGGGCGGTCGACGATCTCGCCGACGCCGACGATGACGGGAATGCGGTCTTCGTTGAGTGCCATTGTTCTTGTTGTTGTCCCTGTCTATTCCGCGACCAGCGCATTCATGTGCTCGACCGCCTCGATGAAATCTTCCTTGAATTCCTGAACCACCGCGGTCGCCGACTTCACGCTGTCGATCAGGCCAACGCCCTGGCCGACGAAATAACTGACGAGATCGCGCGCCTTGGGATTGCCGGCAGCAGCCGCGCGATCGATCGAATTGAAGGCGTCGCGGCTGATGATGCTC
The DNA here is from genome assembly GCA_963791665.1 of uncultured Alphaproteobacteria bacterium. Lineage (GTDB taxonomy): Bacteria > Pseudomonadota > Alphaproteobacteria > Rhizobiales > Xanthobacteraceae > Bradyrhizobium. Next base: position 32,422 of record CAWBTH010000023.1, read on the forward strand.
TGCAGCGGCATCGGCAGCGCGCCGGGGCTGTCGGGACCGCGATCCCACGCGTCGGTCCAGACCGAGCGCAACTGCCGGGCCGGCTTTCCCGTTCGGCCCTTGGAGCGCACCGCGTCGCGCGAGGACGCCGCGATCATCTTCTCGCGAAAAATCTCCGATGTCTCCGACTCCACCGTCGCAAGCCATACCGAGCCGGTCCAGGCGCCGGCCGCGCCCATCGCCATGCAGGCCGCCATCTGCCGTCCCGTCATGATGCCGCCCGCCGCCAGCACCGGCACGTCGCGGATCGGCTTGATCGCCTTGATCACCTCGGGCACCAGCACCATGGTCGACACTTCGCCGCAATGGCCGCCGGCTTCCGTGCCTTGCACCACCAGGATGTCGACGCCGGCCGCGACCTGGCGCAGCGCATGCTCCTTGGCGCCGACCAGCGCCGCCACAGGCACGCCGTGCTTGCGACCGCGCGCGATCATCTCTTTCGGCGGCACGCCGAGCGCGTTCGCAATCAGCCGGATCGGATGGCGGAAGGAGACCTCCAGCAGCTCCATCGCGGTCTCGGCGTCGAACGGCTGCGGCTGGTTGTCGGCGACGTTCTTGCTCGTGAGCTCGATGTCGTACTTCTTGAGGAGATTGCGGGTGAAGTCGCGATGCTGCTGCGAGACCCGCGCCTCCAGGCTCTTCCAGGTGACGTTCTTCTCGCCCGCGGTCGAGATATTCTCGGGGATCAGCACATCAACGCCATAGGGCTTGCCGTCGCAATGCGCGTCGATCCATCTCAATTCTTGCTCCAGCGTATCCGGCGAATGGGCGGTGGCGCCGAACACGCCAAAACCTCCGGCGCGGCTGACGGCGGCGACCACGTCGCGGCAATGGCTGAAGGCGAGCAGGGGAAACTCGATGCCCAGCATGTCGCAGATCGGCGATTTCATGAGAAGTCTCTCCCGGCAGGCGTTCGTTCTGTTCAAACGCTAGCCCATCAGGCGTCTCCGCGCCAAGCGGCTTTGGCGCAGGTGAAATTGCGTACAGGCGCTGCAACGGGGGGCGATTTGGTATGCCAAAATGGCCCCTTGCGCTTTGGCGGCCGCCGGGAGAAAGCTTCAACCAAAGCCTCACGAGGAAACGCCGATCCATGCCTGCGTTGCAATCCGCTCCGGCCACAAGCGAGGGTGCCTACGACGTCGTCGTGGTCGGCGCCGGTTTTGCCGGCATGTACATGCTGCACCGGTTGCGCGGGCAGGGATTTTCGGTCCGCGTGTTCGAGCAGGGCGACGGCGTCGGCGGCACCTGGTACTGGAACCGCTATCCCGGCGCGCGCTGCGACGTCGAGAGCATGCAGTACTCCTACTCCTTCTCCGACGAGCTGCAGCGGGAATGGGACTGGAGCGAGCGCTATGCGCCGCAGCCGGAAATCCTGCGTTACGCCAACCATGTCGCCGACCGTTTCAACCTGCGGTCCGATATCCAGTTCTCGACCCGTGTCGAGCGCGCCACCTTCGACGAGGACGACAATATCTGGTCCGTGACGACCTCCGACGGCAAGACGACAGCGGCGAAGTTCGTGGTGCTCGCGACCGGCTGTCTCTCCAATGCGCGCAAGCCCGACATCAAGGGCCTCGATAGCTTCAAGGGTCCGGTCTATCACACCGGCAACTGGCCGCATCATCCGGTCGATTTCACCGGCCAGCGCGTCGGCATCATCGGCACGGGATCGTCGGGCATCCAGTCGGTGCCCGTGATCGCCGCGCAGGCGAAGCACCTCACGGTCTTTCAGCGCACGCCGCAATTTTCGATTCCGGCGCGCAACAAGCCGCTCACTGCCGACGAACGCAAATATTTCCGCGACAATTATCCTGAGATCCGGCGCTTCGCACGCGAGGACGCGAAGAACGGCATCTATGCCGAGATGCCCGATCGCGGCGCGCTCGATGACGGCGACAACGCGCGCCGCTCCAGATACGAGGCGCGCTGGCAGTATGGCGGGCTGACCTTCATGTCGGTCTACAACAATCTGGCGCTGGACCAGGCCGCCAACGACACCGCGGCCGATTTCGTCCGTGAGAAGATCAGCGAGATCGTGAAAGACCCGGAAAAAGCGCAGTTGCTGAAGCCGGCCAGCTATCCCATCGGCACGAAACGTATCTGCATCGACACCGATTATTTCGAGACCTTCAACCGTCCGAATGTGACCCTGGTCGACATCAAGGCCAATCCGATCGAGGAAGTCACTGCGCATGTGGTGCGCGCGGCGGCAAGGACTACGAGATCGACGCGTTGGTGCTGGCGACCGGCTTCGACGCCATGACCGGCTCGGTCGCGAAGATCGACATCGTCGGCCGTGGCGGGCGGACGTTGAACCAGAAATGGGCGGAAGGGCCGAAGACCTATTTGGGCTTGATGACCACGGGCTTTCCGAACCTTTTCGTCATCACCGGGCCCGGCAGCCCGTCGGTGCTGTCGAACATGATCGTCTCGATCGAGCAGCATGTCGACTGGATCACGGATGTCGTCGGCTACATGCGCGACCGCAAGCTCGACACCATGGAAGCGGAGCAGGGCGCCGAGGACAAGTGGGTGGCCCATGTCAACGAGGTCGCGTACGCCACGCTCTATCCGCAGGCCGATTCCTGGTACATGGGCGCCAACATCCCCGGCAAGCCGCGCATCTTCATGCCCTATATCGGCGGCGTCGGGCCATACCGGCAGATCTGCAACGACGTCGCCGCCAAGGGCTATGAAGGCTTTGCGATGACGCGCGCGGAACAGAAGCAGGCTGCGGCGGTGTCCTGAGAGGTCAGGTCGCGCGCCAGCGCCGCTGCTTTTCGCGATTGCCGCAGTTCGTCATGCTGCACCAGTGCCGGCGCCGCGCCTTGCTCCTGTCGAGAAAATAGACCGCGCAGTCGGGCGCGCCGCACTTTCGAATCCTGCTGCGATCGGCGCTGGTGAGCAGGTCCTCGATTGCCAGCGCGCAGGCATGGAGCGGCACGTCCACCGCTCGCGGCGAACCCCAACTATGGCAGGCAAAGCTGTGGCCTGGCGACACCGACAGCGTTCTGGCGGCATGAGCGCCGCGAATGGCGGCCGTGATCCTGCGGAGCGTAGCGGCGGGAATTGCCTTCCGGCGGCGCAGTGCAGTCAGCGCCTCAAATAAATCCTCACGCAGCTTTCGGGCGCGTTGCGCGGCGCGGGCAGGTGCAACGCCAGAAAGCCCACGCAAAACTCTCGCCTGCGCAGGTTCGATCAGCCCGCCGAGTTCGGCGAAGCCAACAAGGTCCGGGTAGCTCACCAGATTCTCGATCGGCTTCGGCAACGGCCGCTCGTCGAGCGTATTGACGAAATCGAGCGCCGGATGGCCGCCACTCCAGTCGAATCGTCCAGTGCTCTTTTGCCATGCATTCCGCTTGTCTCGGCACGGTTTGCCACGTAACCTTATAAAGCAGATTTGACAGGTTATGAAAGATCGAGAAAGGTTGATGCCAGAGTCTCGCGACCTCGGCCAATATCTGCGCGGCGCGGCCTATGGGCTGGCCGCGGTCAGCATCTGGGCCGGCTGGATCGTGGTGGCGCGGCTTGGGCTGCGCAGCAGCAGTCTCACGCCGTGGGATATTGCCGCGCTGCGTTTCGGCGTCGCGGGACTCGCTATGCTGCCGCTCGTGCTTGCGAAGGGCTGGGCGATCGATCGTCTCGGCTGGGGAGGGCTTGCTGCGATCGTGCTCGGCGGCGCGGCGCCGGTGTTTCTGGCCAATTGGGGGCTGACATTTGCCCCTGCGGCGCATGCCGGGGCGTTATTTCCGGGCGTCATGCCGCTGATGGTCGCGCTCATGGCGGCCGTTATGCTGCGTGAGGAATTCACGCGAACCAAGATGCTCGGCTTTGCGCTGATCCTGCCCGGCGTGCTGGTGATCACGCTGGCGTCAGGCGGCGAGGTCGGCTCGGCCCAAAACCTCGGCCACGCGTTGTTTCTATGCGCCGGCCTCGCCTGGGCGTTCTACACCGTCGCATTGCGGGGAGCCCGGCTCGACGGCCTGCATGCCGCCGCTATTTCGGCCGTCGGCTCTGCGCTGCTGTATTTGCCGATCTACTGCGGCTTTGCCGGGCACCGGCATCGCGCAAGCGCCCTGGTTCGACATCGCCCTGCAGGCCTTCGTGCAGGGCATCCTCACGGCCGTCATTTCCCTGATGCTGTACGGCAAGGCGGTCAGCATCCTCGGCGCATCCAGCGGCGCCGCCTTTGCGGCCCTGTGTCCGGCGATGACGGCGCTGATGGCGATCCCCGTGCTCGGCGAATGGCCGCAAAAACCGGATTGGGTGGCCATTGTCTTGATCTCCGCAGGCGTCTACATCGTAAGCGGCGGGCCGCTCCCCCGGCGGCTGCAAAGAACAACATAAGAAAGCAGGACCGTTCCCACGCGTTCTGCGGGAGCGAACCCGATGACTGACGCGCCTCCGACCGGCGGCTACGAACCCCCGAAAGTCTGGACCTGGAACAAGGAAAGCGGCGGCCGCTTCGCCGCCATCAACCGGCCGATCGCCGGTCCCACCCATGACAAGGAGCTGCCGGTCGGCAAGCATCCGTTCCAGCTCTACTCGCTGGCTACTCCCAACGGCGTCAAGGTCACCGTGATGTTCGAGGAGCTGCTCGCGGCCGGCCACAAGGGCGCGGAATACGACGCCTGGCTGATCAGGATCGACGGCAACCAGTTCGGCAGCGGCTTTGTCGCGGTCAATCCCAATTCGAAAATCCCGGCGCTGATGGATCGCAGCGGTCCAGACGCCGATCCGCATGTTCGAGTCCGGCGCGATCCTGATGCATCTTGCGGAAAAATTCGGCGCATTCATTCCGAGCGGCGGGCAAGCCCGCGCGGAGTGCCTGTCCTGGCTGTTCTGGCAGATGGGCTCTGCGCCGTTCCTCGGCGGCGGCTTCGGCCATTTCTATGCCTATGCGCCGAGCAAGATCGAATACGCCATCGACCGCTATGCCATGGAGGTGAAGCGCCAGATGGACGTGCTCGACCGCCGCCTCGCCGACAACGAATATCTCGCAGGGAGCGAGTACACCATCGCCGACATGGCGACCTGGCCGTGGTACGGCGCGCTCGCCAAGGGGCTCATTTACGGCGCGGGCGAATTCCTCGCCGTGCACCAATACAAGCACGTGCAGCGCTGGACCGACCAGCTTGCCAAGCGCCCGGCAGTGAAGCGCGGACGCATGGTCAACCGTGTCCAGGGCGATCCCGCGAGCCAGCTGCACGAACGCCATGACGCCGGCGATTTCGACACCAAGACGCAAGACAAGATCGGAGAGCCGGCAAAGACATGATGGTTTCTTAATCGTCATTGCGAGCGAAGCGAAGCAATCCAGAATCTTGCCGCGGATGCAGTCTGGATTGCTTCGTCGCTTTCGCTCCTCGCAATGACGATCTTACTGGAGGGAACGTCCATGATCAATTCAACGCGACGCGACATACTGGCCACGGGCGTAGCAGCTACCGCAATGGCCGCAACACCGAAGGTGCTGGCGCAAGGACACGGAGGAGCCGCCATGAGCTTTTACGAAAGAGGTCCGGTTCGCATTCATTACGAAGAGAAGGGCTCGGGCACTCCGCTGCTGGTGATCGCAGGCGGCGGTCTGAACTCGACTATCGCGGGGCTCGCCGGCGAGCAGTCGCCGTACAATCCGCTGACCGAGTTCAGCGGCGAGTATCGCGTCATCGCCGCCGATCTGCGCAATGCCAATGGCGGCCAGTCCACGGGTCCGCTCGAGGCCGACCGCCCCTGGGATTCCTATACCGACGACCACCTCGGGCTGATGGATCATCTCGGCATCGACAAGTTCATGGTGCACGGCTTCTGCATCGGCGGGCCCTTCATCTGGAATCTGCTCAAGCGCGCCCCCAACCGCGTCGTCGCCGCCGTGCTGGCGCAGCCGAGCGGCTCGCGGCCCGAAGCGCGCGACCTGTTCTACGACAACAACATGAAGGGGTGGGGTCCGGAGCTGGTGAAGCGGCGGCCCGAGATCACGATGGAGCAGGTCGACAAGTTCCTGACCAAAATGTACCGCACCGATCCGGATTTCGTATTCACCGTGAGTCGCGACTTCGTCAAGCAATGCCAGACGCCGGTGCTGATCATGCCCGACGACATCCCGGCGCATCCCTATGCGGTGGCGATGGAAGCGGCAATGCTGGCGCCGAAGGCGGAGGTGAGCATGTTCCCGTGGAAGCAGCCGAAGGAGCGCATTCCGCTGGCGCTGCGGCAGGTGCATTCCTTCCTGCGCGCCCACCGCCCGATGACGGCTTGAGCCATGCCATTCTTCGAAAAAGGTCTCGTTCGTATCCAATACGAGGAAGCCGGCAACGGCTTCCCGCTGCTCTTGATCGCGGGCGGCGGGCTAAACTCGAACATCCGGAACATCACCGGCGCCTATCCGCCGTTCCACGCCATGAAGGAGTTCGGCAACGAGTACCGTTGCGTCGCCTTCGACCTGCGCAATGCCCCGCCGGGTCAGTCTACCGGTCCGCTCGAGATCGACCGGCCCTGGGAGTCCCATACCGACGATCAGCTGGCGCTGATGGATCACCTCGGCTTCGACAAGTTCATGGTGATGGGCTTCTGCATCGGCGGGCCGCTGATCTGGAATCTGGTCAAGCGTGCTCCCGATCGCGTCGTTGCCGCCGTGCTCGCAATGCCTTCGGGCTCGCGCCCCGAAAAGCGCGACCTGTTCTACGACAACAACATGGAGAAATGGGCGCCGCAGCTCGTTGCAGGCAGGCCCGACATCACCATGGAGATGGCGGAGAAATTTTTAGCCCGGATGTACCGCACCGACCCGGACTTCGTATTCACGGTGTCGCGCGACTTCGTGCGGGAGTGCCAGACGCCGGTGCTGATCCTGCCCGACGACGTCCCGGCGCACCCTTATGCGGTCGCCATGGAAAGCGCGATGCTGGCGCCGAATGCCGAGGTCAGCATGTTTCCGTGGAAGGAGCCGAAGGAGCGGGTGCCGCTCGCGGTGCGCCAGATCCGCTCGTTCCTGCGCGCGCACCGGCCTGCGATGGCGTAGGTGCGACAATCCCTCCGTCGTCATTCCGGGATGCGTGCGTTAGCACGCAGGCCCGGAATCCATAACCACGACTGGCGGATATGGATTCCGGGCTCGCCGCTTCGCGGCGCCCCGGAATGACGACGGTGAGTTAGCTACTGCTTCTTCCTGGTCGCGTCGACATTGAGGCCGAGCATCTTCCAGACATGGTTGTTCTGGATGAAGCGCAACCGGTACTTCACTTCCATGTCGTCGGTCTTGAACACGCCGTTCAGCACCAGCGCGCCGTCATTGTCGATCGTTGCCTTCTCGTAGGACGCATAGTCCGCGGTGACGACGTCCTCGAAGAACAGCTCCTTGGCCCGGAATGTCTCGAACGCCGCCTGGACCTTGTCGGTGGTGAGCTGCGTCTGGAATTCCTTCGAGGCCTTCGCGAGGAAGACCGAATAGTTATTGGTCATGTTGGCGTCGTTGAACGTCATCAGCGTGGTGCGGATCAACACGTCCTGGTCGTCGTCATCAGGGATTTGCGTGGCGGCAAAGGCCGGCGCGACGAACGTCATCGCCAGGCCCAGCAGCGCGATGGTGGCGGCAAACCTGCCGGAGCGGAAGAACGCAATCAGAGTGTTGGAAACCGACGTCATGGAAGCCCCTGTCGAAAGCCGGCGGAAGGACCGTCCGCCCCCGACAAACGCCTAACGGGCCGAAGCCTGTTTGCCAACGGGTGGCGGCGGGGGAGGATCGAAAATAGCTTGGAAAACGGAGGCTAGGCCTTTGCGGTCACCGCGCCTTCCGCCGCCGGGAAGATCACGCGGTCGTCGGTGCGGCAATAGCGGTCGGCGAACATGCGTCCCATCGGGTGATAGCGGTCCATGTGCACGCGCATCGCCTCCGTATCCCAAAGCTCGTCGCGGATGTAGAAGTGGATGCCTTCGCCCATGATCAGCACCCGGTCGCCGTTGACGTCGATCTCCTTCCAGACCTTGCACTCCATCGCCCAGGGCGTGTCGGAGAGCCGGGGGACCGCGACCTTGCGCGAGGGCGCGAGCTTGAGCCCGAGATAATCGGGTTCGCCGATGTCGGGGGGAAAGTCGCCGCTGAACTCATGCATGGCGCGCGCCAGCTGTTCGTCGGCGATGTTGACCACGAACTCGCCGGTGCGCTGGATGTTGGTCAGCGTGTCCTTGAGCCGGCCGTCGGCGCGGCGGTTGACCGCGAACATGCAGAGCGGCGGGTCCTCGCAGAACACGTTGAAGAAGCTGTAGGGGGCGGCATTGACCACGCCGGTCGGGCCCATGCAGGTCACCCAGGCGATCGGCCGTGGCAGCACAAAGGAGGCCAGCAGCTTGTAGCGCTCACGGGGCGGCAGCTTGCTCGGGTCGTATTCCATGGGGCGTTTCCTGTCTTTTTCGCGCGAGGGCAAGGTGAGATTCAAAAAGCCGTATAGCCGCCGTCGATCACGAAGGTGTCGGCCGTATGATACGACGACGCCTTGCTCATCAGATACACCGCGATGCCACCGAAATCGGAGGGCTCGCCGAACCGGCGCACCGGGATGCGCGGCATCACCGCGCCGACGAACTTCTCGTCCGAAAGCGCACGCGCGGTCATGTCGCTCCGGATCCAGCCGGGCAGGATCGCATTGGAGGTGACGCCGTAACGCGCAAGCTCGACCGCCAGCGCCCGGCACAGCGCGTTGATCGCGGCTTTGGTGCCGGCATAATGCTCGTTGCGCGCAGTGCCGAACAGCGAGGCGAGCGAGGAGGTCGCAACCAGCCGGCCGAACGGATCTCCGGCCTGCGCGCGCTCGGTCATGTGCCGCGCGGCGACCTGGAACACATGGAAGACGCCGTCGAGATTGGTCGCAAACATCTTGCGCCAGTCCTCTTCGCTGCGGTCGATGAACGCCTTGCGCCCGCCGCCGCCGATGCCGGCATTGGCAAAGCAGCCATCGACGCGCCCGAATGCGTCGAGCGTCGCCTTCATCGCATCCTTGACGGAAGCGGGATCGCTGACATCGCAAATGCGGGTATCGACCTTGCCCGGCCCCTTGGCCATGGTCGCGGCCGCCGCCTTGTTCTTGTCGGCATTGCGAGCCCAGATCGAGACGTTGCAGCCACTCAACGCAAGAGCCTGGGCAATGCCGAGCCCGATACCGCCATTGCCGCCGGTGATCACGGCGACGCGGCCGGAGAGATCGAAAATGTTCATGAGGCGTTTCCTTGTATGACGTGCGCGAGCATGGACAAGACGGCCTCAAAAATCAAATATGACGCCAACGCATAACGCCGCGCCAAGGCGCCCAGAGAGACAAGAGGAAACGATGCAATTCAGGCACTGCACGCTCGAAATCGACGGACCGGTTGGAGTCCTCAGGCTCGACCATCAGGAGGTCATGAACGCGGTCTCGATGGACATGCTCGGCGGCCTCGCCGAGGCGCTCGATACGATCGACGAGAAGCGCGACGAGGTGCGTTGCGTGGTGCTGACCGGCGCGGGCCGCGCCTTCTGCACCGGCGCCAATTTGCAGGGCCGTAATGCGCCGACTGGCAAGCGCAGCAATGCCGGTGCGGCGCTGGAGACCGGCTTTCATCCGTTCCTGCGCAAGCTGCGCAATCTGCATTGCCCGCTGGTAACTGCCGTCAATGGCCCTGCGGCGGGCGCCGGCATGAGCTTCGCGCTGATGGGCGACATGATCCTCGCCGCGCGCTCGGCCTACTTCCTGCAAGCGTTCCGCCGCATCGGCCTGGTGCCGGATTGCGGCTCGACCTGGCTGTTGCCGCGCCTCGTCGGCAAGGCGCGCTCGATCGAGCTGTCGCTGATGGGCGAGCGGCTGCCGGCGGAGAAGGCGCTGGAGTGGGGCTTGATCAATCGCGTCTATGACGATGCCGCGCTGATGGGGGAGGCGATGAAGCTCGCGCATGAGCTTGCCAACGGACCGACGGTGGCGCTGTCGCTGATCCGGCAGCTCTATTGGGAGAGCCCTGACAATTCCTTCGAGGAGCAGCTCAATCTCGAGTTCACGTCGCAGCGCGTCGCGGGCGCGGCGGAAGATTTCCGCGAAGGCGTCACCGCGTTCCTCGAGAAGCGGCCGGCGAAATTCAAAGGCAAATGATCGAGCAAGAGCTTTTCCGCTGTGTTGCGTCGTTCGATCCGGCCGCCACCGGTGTGACGGATGCGACGAGACTGTCGGGCGGCGCGAGCCAGGAGACCTGGTCGTTCGACATCGTGCGCCCGAACGGTCATGTCGGCGCGATCCTGCGCCGCTCGCCCAAGGGTTATGGTGCGGCGCCGACCCGAGCAGCCGGCCTCGCTGCCGAGGCGCGGCTGATGCAGCTCACGTATGACGCGGGCCTGCCGTCGCCCCGGGTGATGTATCTGCTCAAACCCGAGGACGATCTCGGCACCGGCTTCATCATGGCCCGGGTCGAGGGCGAGACCATCGCGCGCAAGATCTTGCGCGACGAGCAGTTCGCCAGGGCCCGCCCGATCCTGGCGCGCCAGCTCGGCAAGGTCGCAGCCGGCATTCACGCCCTGCCGCGTGCGGCGTTGCCGAAACTGCGTGAGAGCTCGTCGACTGCGGAGATCGCCGAGCTCGGGCGCGAATATCGCGGGTTCGGCTGGCCGCGTCCGGTATTCGCTTTGGCGCTGCGCTGGCTTAGCCGCAACGATCCCGGGCCTTCGCGCGAAGTGACGCTGGTGCATGGCGACTTCCGCCACGGCAATCTCATCATCGGCTCCGACGGCGTGCGTGCGGTGCTGGACTGGGAGCTCGCGCATCTCGGCGATCCCATGGAAGACCTGGGGTGGATCTGCGTCAACTCCTGGCGGTTCGGCGAGATCGACAAGCCGGTCGGCGGTTTTGGTTCGCGGGAGGAGCTGTTTGCCGGCTACGAGGAGTCCGGCCGGAAAGTCGACGTTGCGCGGGTTAAATTCTGGGAAGTGATGGGCACCTTGCGCTGGGGCGTGATGTGCTGCGGCATGATGCAGCGGTTCCGGATGGGCCCGGATCATTCGATGGAGCGCGCCATGATCGGCCGCCGCGCTTCCGAGACGGAAATCGATTTGCTGCGGCTATTGGCTCCGAGGGCATGACCCCCGAAAAGTGGGAACCGGTTTTCGGATAAGGGTCATGCCTAAAAAGAAAGAGTGATTGACATGCAGGACGAACCGACACCGATCGAGCTGACCAAAGCGGTCGCGGATTTCCTCCGCAACGACATCACGCCTGCCATTTCCGGTCACAATGCCTTCAAGCTTCGCGTCGCCATCAATGCGCTCGACCTCGTCGCGAGGCAGTTGACGCTTACGGAAGCGAGCGATGCGGCCGAGGCGGGGAGCTTGAGGAAGCTGCTCGGGGTCGATGGCGCGCTGATCGATACGAACCGCGCACTGGCGGAGAAGATCGCAAGCGGCGAGGTCGATTTGTCGACGCCTGGGCTATCGGAGCACCTTTGGCAGACCACGATGGCCAAGCTCGCGGTCGATCAGCCGAATTATGGATCGTACAAACGGGAGTTGGAGCGGAAGTGAGGTTGAGCTGCCTCAGCGCCGAAAGTGCGCTCCCTCCCCCCTTGCGGGGGAGGGCCGGGGAGGGGGGTGAACCGCAAGTTCGGTGCGTGTGGTACCCCCACCCCCAACCCCTCCCCGCAAGGGGGAGGGGAGTTACACCGAGCGTGTTACCGCCCCAGCCACTTCGGCGGGCGCTTCTCGGAGAACGCCTTCGGTCCCTCGATGTAATCCTGCGAGGCCGCCATCGCCTTCACCGCCGGATAGTCGCGCTGGTCGGTCATCGCCTTCTCCAGCGAGACCTCCATGCCCATCCGGATCGCCTGCTTGGAGGCGCGGATCGACATCGGCGAGTTCTTGGCAATGGTCTCCGCCCAACGCTCGGCGGCGGCGAGCGCGCCGCCGGCCGGCGCCACCTCATTGACGAAGCCGAGCTCGAAACCTTCCTTGGCCGAGACGTGACGCGCGGTCAGGATCATGCCCATGGCGCGCTTCAGGCCAATCTGCCGCGGCAGGCGTTGCAGGCCGCCGGCGAGCGCGGCCAAGCCGACGCGCGGCTCGGGCAAAGCGAAAGTCGCATTCTCCGAGGCGATGATGAGGTCGCAGGCCAGCGCGACCTCGAAGCCGCCGCCCATCGCTACGCCGTTGACGGCGGCGATGATCGGCTTGTCGCAGTCGAACCGCGTCGTGAGGCCGGCGAAGCCGCCCTTGTCCCAACCGCGTTTTCCACCCGCGGCCTGCCATTTCAGATCGTTGCCGGCGCAGAACGCCTTGTCGCCGGCGCCGGTGACGATCGCGACCCACTGCTCGGGATCGGCGCAAAAGTCGTCGAACACCTTGTTGAGCTCGAAATGCGCGTCGATATGCAGCGCGTTGTACACTTCGGGCCGCGACAGCGTCACGATCGTGACCGGTCCTTTGCGCGTCACCTTGGAAAATTTCAGGTCCATTGGTCCTCCCGGGATTATTTCTGCGGCGTGGAATGCTTGAGTCACAATAGCTCGCTTCCAAGTGCCCGTGTCATCCCATTACGCAAGGGCGCCGCGCGCGGCAAGCGGCGCTCGCTTGACTTGGCCCGGCGCGGTCACCTTAATCCGCCGCAAACACAATAAACCTCGGGAGACGCGCCTTGGATTTCAACCTGCCGGCCGACCTGGTCGCCTATCTCTCGGAACTCGACCGCTTCATCGCAGCCGAGATCAAGCCGCTGGAAGAGGCCGACGACAACATCCGCTTTTTCGATCATCGGCGCGAATGGGCGCGCACCGATTTTGACAATGGCGGCCTGCCGCGGCATGAATGGGAAGCGCTGCTGCGCAAGGCGAAAGACCGCGCCGACGCTGCCGGTCATCTGCGCTTTGCGATTCCGAAACGCTATGGCGGCAAGGACGGCTCCAATCTCTGGATGGCCGTGATCCGCGAGCATTTCGCTTCGCAAGGTCTCGGCCTGCACAACGATCTGCAGAACGAGCACTCGATCGTCGGAAACCTTCCGATCGTCACCATGCTCGACCGCTACGGCACCGACGAGCAGAAGGCGATGATCGACGGCTCGATCCGGGGCAAGTACCGCGTCACCTTCGGTCTGACCGAGCCCGAGCACGGCTCGGACGCCACGCACATGGAGACCAGGGCGAAACCGGCGACCCGCGACAACGTCAAGGGCTGGCTCATCGACGGCGAGAAGATGTGGACCACGGGCATGCACGTCGCCACCCACTGCGCGCTGTTCGCGCGCACGTCGGGCAATGACGGCGACGCGCGTGGCATCACCTGCTTCCTGGTGCCGGCGAAAAGCGACGGCGTGAAGGTCGAGCAATATATGTGGACGTTCAACATGCCGACCGATCATCCGCGCGTCAGCTTCACCGACGTGTTCGTGCCTGAGGATGCGCTGTTCGGCGAGGTCGGCAAGGGACTGTCGCTGGCGCAATGTTTTGTGCACGAGAATCGCATCCGCCAGGCGGCGAGCTCGCTCGGCGCTGCCGTCTACTGCATCAATGAGAGCGTCAAATACGCGCGACAGCGGAAGCCGTTCGGCAAGGCGCTGGCGGAGAACCAGGCCATTCAGTGGCCGCTGGTCGAGCTGGCGACGCAGGCCGAGATGTTGCGCCTTCTGATCCGCAAGACCGCATGGGAGATGGACCAGCTGACCCAGGCGCAGGTTGAGCACACGCTGTCCGACAAGGTGTCGATGTGTAACTTCTGGGCCAACCGGCTCTGCTGCGAGGCCGCCGACCGCGCCATGCAGGTGCACGGCGGGATGGGCTATTCGCGCCACAAGCCGTTCGAACACATCTATCGCCATCATCGCCGCTACCGCATCACCGAGGGCAGCGAGGAGATCCAGAAGCGCAAGGTCGCGGGATTCCTGTTCGGCTATATGGGCACGGGCAAACATTGAGGAAACGGAAATGGAAGGCGGTTGCACCTGCGGAAATGTCCGCTATCGCCTCAACGGCAAACCGTTGATCGTTCACGCCTGTCACTGCACCTGGTGCCAGCGCGAGACCGGCACCGCGCATGGCTGGAATGCGCTGTATGAAGCCGATCGCGTCGTGCATTTGAAGGGCGAGCCGGAGATCATTGACACGCCGTCGGCCAGCGGCAAGGGCCAGCGCATCGCACGCTGCCCGAAATGCAAGGTCTCGCTGTGGAGCAACTATCCGCAGGCCGGCCCCGCCGTGCGCTTCCTGCGCGTCGGTGCCATGGACGATCCGAGCCAGTGTCCGCCCGACATCCACATCTTCACCTCGTCGAAGCAGCCCTGGGTGACCTTCGGGCCGACGGAGAGGGTGGTGGCCGAGTTCTATGATCTCGACGAGGTCTGGTCGGACGAGGCCAAGGCGCGGCGCAAGATCATGCGCGAGAAAGCGAAGGCGGCGAAGGCATGATTCATTTCGTCGTCGTCCCCGCGAAAGCGGGGACCCATAACCACAGGCCGGAGTCGTTGCGGCAAGCCGACACTGCCAGCCTTCAATTGCACATCTGCCTGTGGTTATGGGTCCCGGCTCGCGCTCGCTACGCTCGCTTGTCCGGGACGACAGCAAAAAAGGAATAGACTAATTCACCTGCCTGTCTTTCCCCGCCCAATAGGGATCGCGAAGATTACGCCTGAAAATCTTGCCCGACGGATTGCGTGGCAGCGCCGCGATGAACTCGACCGTCTTCGGCGTCTTGAAGCCCGCGATGCGCTCGCGCGTGAAATTGACGATGTCGGTGGCGCTGGCCGACTTGCCCGGCTTCATCACCACGATCGCCTTGACCGCTTCGCCCCATTTGTCGTCGGGAATGCCGATCACGGCGGCTTCCGCCACATCGGGATGATCGCAGATCGCGCTCTCGACCTCGGCCGGATAGATGTTCTCGCCGCCGGAGATGATCATGTCCTTGATGCGGTCGTGGATGTAGAGATAGCCGTCCTTGTCCATGTAGCCGGCATCGCCGGTGCGCAGCCAGCCGTCCTTGCCGAGCGTGCTCGCGGTCGCTTCCGGCAGGTTCCAGTAGCCCGCCATGTTCGAGCCCGAGCGTGTCGCGATCTCGCCGACCTCGCCCGGCGGCAAGCGTTTGCCGTCCGCGTCGAGGATCGCGAGTTCGACGCCGGGCAGCGCCTTGCCGGCCGAGCGCATACGGTCGAGACCCTCGACGTGATCTTCCGGCGGCAGCGCCACGATGGTGCCGGTGGTCTCGGTCATGCCGTACATCTGCACGAAGCCGCATTTGAAGACTTCGATGCATTCCTTGAGCAGCGCCGCCGGAATCGGGGAAGCGCCGTACAGCATGTATTTCAGCCGCGAGAAATCCATCTGCCGCGCGCGCGGCTGGCGCACCACGAACTGCATCGCCGCCGGCACCATGAACAATTTGGTGATGCCGGACTGCTCGAAGAAGTCGAGCACTTTTGTCGGATCGAACTCGCGCGCGATGACGCCGCGGGCGCCGTGATAGAGGCTCATCACGCCCCATCCGGAACCGCCGATGTGGAAGATCGGCATCGCCACCAGCGAGACGTCGTCGTTGGTCCATTTGTTCCATTCGGGCTTCTCGGCCTCGTTGCCGGACTGCACGAGGTTGAGCATGTTGCCATGCGCCAGCATCGCGCCTTTGGGTTTGCCGGTTGTGCCGGAGGTGTAGAGCTGTATGCCGATATCGTTCCGGCTGATCGCGACACCGGGATCGTCGGCGCTCGCAGCGTCACGCCAGGCGGAAAAATCTTGCCATTCCGGAGCGCCGCCCTCGGTGGTGATGATCGCGCGCACGCTCGGCAGCTTGTCCTCGAGGCCGCGCGCCATGGTGACGAACTCCGGGCCCACGAACAGCAATGGCGCCTTGCAATCTTCGACGATGAAAGCGATCTCGGGACCGGCGAGACGCCAGTTCACTGGCGCCATCACCACGCCCGCCTTCATGGCGCCGAACAGCAGCTCGAAATAGATGTCGCTGTTCTTGCCGAGATAGGCGATGCGCTCGCCGTGCCTGACGCCGGCGGCCTTCAGCGCATTGGCGACGCGATTGGTGTTGCGATCGAATTGCGCGAAGGTAGTCTTCCGTCCCTCGAATTCGAAGACGATGGCATCGCCGCAACTCTTGGCTTGCATGCGCACGGTTTCGGCAAGGTTGTTCGGCAGCTCGGACATGGTTCTCCCGCGGTTTGGTTTGCGTTCCCCGGATGCTGCGCAGCGCGAAGCGGTGCGCTGCTGATCCGGGGTCCAGTTGTTCGACGAGATGGGTCCCGGATCAGCGTCGCGTCATTTCATGCCGCGCCGCGTCCGGGACACGAGCTAACCTCTCGCCGCGCGGTCCTTTTCGTTCTGCGCCTTGATCAACTCGCGCGCACTCGTCCAGTCGGCATCGCTCCAGTCGCGCAGCTGATAGAAATTGCCGCCCATTGCGAGGCCCTGCGCGCCGTCCATCGCGATGGTCTCGCCGTTGATCCAGTCGCAGCCGCCGGAGATCAGGAACACCGCGAGGTTCTGTAACTCTTCCATGGAGCCGACGCGGCCCATCGGGTTCATCGCCTTGGTGCGGGCGCCAGCCTCATCGCCGGGCTTGATACGCTTGCTCATGCCTTCCGTGGGGATTTCGCCAGGCGCGATCGTGTTGAGGCGGATGCCATAGCGGCCCCATTCGGTGGCAAGCGACATGGTCATGGCATGGATCGCCGACTTGCTCATGGCTGAGGGCACCACATAGGGCGAGCCGTTGCGCACCCAGGTCACGGTGATCGACACCACATTGCCCCTGAGCTTGTTGGCGATCCAGCGCCGGCCGATCGCATGCGTGACATAGAACGTGCCGTGCATGACGATGTTGGCGACCGCGTCGAAGCCGCGCGGGCTCAGCTCTTCGGTACGCGAGATGAAATTGCCGGCGGCGTTGTTGACGAGGTCGGTGAGGGGGCCGCCGGTCCAGATCTGCTCGATCATCTCATCGACGGCCATCGCATTGCGGATGTCGACGCCGTGGCTGACCACGCGTCCGCCATATTGGTCCATCAGTTCGGTCGCGGTCTCGTCGCAGACGATCTTGCGGCGGCCGCAGATGTGGACCTCGGCGCCAAGCTCGAGGAAGCGCGCGGCCATCGACTTGCCGAGGCCGGTGCCGCCGCCGGTCACGAGGATGCGGCGGCCCGCCAGAAGCTGATCCCTGAACATCGTTTCCACCCGGATTGTGTTCGTTGCTGAATTGACTAAAACCGCCCCAACCCGTCCTGTAAAGCCGCAAAGAAGAATAAGCCTCGAGGAGAACCATCATGGAGCAACGCGTCTCGATCACGATCACGGACGGCGTCGCCGATGTGCGGCTGGTGCGCGCGGACAAGATGAATGCGCTGGATGCCGCGATGTTCGACGCGCTGGTCGGCGCGACCGAGCGGCTCGGCAAGGAGAAGGGCCTGCGGGCGGTAGTATTGTCCGGTGAGGGCCGCGCCTTCTGCGCCGGTCTCGACATGGGCCGCTTCGCTGCGATGAAGGAGAGCGGCGGTCATGGCGTGCCGGGCGCGGAAAGCCGCGATTTGACCAAGCGCACGCACGGCTTGGCGAATTTCCCGCAACAGGCGGTGTGGGGCTGGCGGCAGCTGCCGGTGCCGGTGATTGCGGCCATCCAGGGCGTCGCCTTCGGCGGCGGCTTCCAGCTCGCGCTCGGCGCCGACATCCGTTTGCTCGCGCCCGATGCGCGGATGTCGATCATGGAGATCAAGTGGGGGCTGGTGCCCGACATGGCGGGCACGCCGATCCTGGCCTCACTGGTGCGCGACGACATCCTGCGCGAGCTCACCTATACGGGCCGGATTTTCTCGGCGCAGGAGGCGCTGTCCTACGGCCTCGCGACGCAGATTTGCGACGATCCCAGGACCGTGGCGCTCGCGATGGCGCGCGAAATGGCGAACAAGAGCCCGGACGCGATCCGCGCCGCCAAGCGCATGCTGAACAAGCTCTCGGTCGATCCGGGCCCGGCGCTGCTCGCCAAATCCGTCGAGCAGCAAAAACTGCTCGGCAGTGTCAATCAGCTCGAGGCCGTCCGCGCCAATATCGAGAAGCGCAGTCCCACGCTTTGCGGATGCCTGACGATCAGCACTAGGCCCCAATTCGTCATTGCGAGCCAACGGGTCCGGCCCGCTTGGGCCGGCCCGATGACAGGCTCCGCGAAGCAATCCAGAGCCCAGCAAAAGACTGGATTGCTTCGTCGCTTCGCTCCTCGCAATGACGACCAAGAAACCGAAATCATCATGTCAAACGATCCTCCCTTCCTCGGCATCGTCTCGGGCGATCGCCGGCGCACGCATGCCGAAGTCGCCGACCGCGTCGCGCGGATCGCCGGCGGACTGCACAAGCTCGGCGTCAAGCAGGGCGATAGCGTCTGCATCCTGATGCGCAACGACATCGCTTTCATCGAGGCGGCTTATGCGGCGATGCGGCTTGGCGCCTACGGCGTGCCGGTCAACTGGCATTTCAAGCCGGAGGAGATCAATTACATCCTGAAGGATTCGGCGACCGCGGTGTTGATCGCACATGCCGACATGCTGCACCATCTGCGCGAGGCGATCCCGCCTGGCGTCACCGTGCTCAGCGTGCCGACCCCGCCGGAAATCCTTGCGACGTACAGG
Source organism: uncultured Alphaproteobacteria bacterium (assembly GCA_963791665.1). Taxonomy (GTDB): domain Bacteria; phylum Pseudomonadota; class Alphaproteobacteria; order Rhizobiales; family Xanthobacteraceae; genus Bradyrhizobium. The sequence continues at coordinate 51,075 of CAWBTH010000023.1, forward strand.
ATCGATCGCGATCATTTGGCGACGCCCGGCTTCGCAACCGATTTCGAGCCCTGGCTTGCGCAGCAGACCCCTTACGACGGACCGGTGGTGCCGCAGCCGTCGAACATGATTTACACCTCGGGCACGACGGGTAATCCCAAGGGCGTCCGGCGCGATGCGCCGACACCGGAGCAGACGGCGGCGGCGGAGCGGATGCGCGGCCTGATCTATGGGTTGAAGCCCGGCGCACACGCATTGCTGCCGGGACCGCTCTATCATTCCGCGCCGAATTCCTTCGGGCTTCGCGCCGGCCGGCTCGGCGGCGTGCTGGTCATCATGCCGCGCTTCGAGCCGGAAGATTTCCTGCGCCTGATCGCGCGCGAAGGGATCGACACCATCTTCATGGTGCCGACCATGTTCATTCGCCTGATGCGGCTGCCGGAAGAGGTTCGGAAAAAATACGACATGTCGTCACTGCGCCATATCATTCATGCCGCAGCACCCTGTCCGCCCGATGTCAAGCGCGCCATGATCGAATGGTGGGGACCCGTCATCTACGAATTCTACGGCTCGACCGAATCGGGCGCGGTGACCTTCGCCAATTCCGAGGATGCGCTAAAGAAGCCCGGCACGGTCGGGAAGATTTCACCGGGCGCGGAGCTGCGTTTCGTCGGCGATGACGGCCGCGTGCTGCCGCAGGGCGAGATCGGCGAAATCTATTCGCGGATATCGGCCAATCCGGACTTCACCTATCACAACAAGCCGGAGAAGCGCGGCGAGATCGAGCGCGACGGCTTCATCACCTCCGGCGACGTCGGCTACATTGACGCCGACGGCTATGTCTTTATCTGCGACCGCAAGCGCGACATGGTGATCTCGGGCGGGGTCAACATCTATCCCGCCGAGATCGAGGCGGTGCTGCAGGCCATGCCCGGCGTGCATGATTGCGCGGTGTTCGGCATTCCCGACGCGGAATTCGGCGAGGTGCTGATGGCGGTGGTGGAACCGCAGCCAGGCGTGACGCTGGAGGTTACCGACATCCGTGCGCGGCTGAAGGCGTCGCTCGCCGACTACAAGGTGCCGAAACACGTCGAAATCCAGTCCAACCTGCCGCGGGAGGATTCCGGCAAGATTTTCAAACGGCGCCTGCGCGATCCCTGGTGGGAACGGGCGGGGCGGCGGATCTAACCCTCATGGTGAGGAGGCGCGTTAGCGCCGTCTCGAACCATGAGGCCCCCGTGGCCATCCCTCGTGACGCCGCTTCGCGGCTCCTCGGGATGAGGAAAGGGCAACCGCCGCCTCCATCTTCATCTTGCGCTGCGGCAAAAAACTTGCAGACTTGGCCTGCCGGGCATTTTCTGGAGAGCGCAACATGTCACCCCAGACCATGCCGGAAGCCGCCGACACGAGGCGCACCGACGACGCCCAGGCGCTGGAGGAGGACACCCGGCTCAGGAACGACATCCGGCTGCTCGGGCGCATCCTCGGCGACACCGTGCGCGACCAGGAGGGCGCCGACGTGTTCGACCTGGTCGAGCGCATCCGGCAGACCTCGATCCGGTTCCATCGCGACGAGGACCGCGCCGCGCGCGGCGAGCTCGAGCAGATCCTCGACGGCATGTCGATCTCGAAGACCGTGCTGATTGTCCGCGCCTTCAGCTATTTCTCCCACCTCGCCAACATCGCCGAAGACCAGAACACCATCCGCCAGATGCGCACCCGCAGCGCTGCGAAGGGCGCGCCGCGTTCCGGTGCGCTGTCGGATACGCTGGCGATGGCGAAGGCCGCGGGCCTCAAGCCTGCCGAGCTGCGGCAATTCTTCAAGACGGCGCTGGTCAGCCCGGTGCTCACCGCGCATCCGACCGAGGTCCGCCGCAAGAGCACGATGGACCGCGAGATGGAGATCGCCGATTTGCTGGACCGGCGCGAGCGGGTTCAGCTCACGCCTGATGAAGCAGAGGCCAGTGACGAGCAGTTGCGTCGCGAGGTGTTGACCCTGTGGCAGACCAACCTGTTGCGACGGACCAAACTGACCGTGCTCGACGAGGTATCGAACGGTTTGTCGTTCTACGACTACACTTTCCTTCGTGAAGTGCCGCGGTTGGTCTGCGCGCTGGAAGACAAGCTTAACGCGGGTGATGAGGCGGCGGGCGAGATCGCCTCTTTCCTGAGGATGGGAAGCTGGATCGGCGGCGACCGCGACGGCAACCCGTTCGTTACGGCAGATGTGATGCGCGGCACCTTGAAGCTGCAATCGAGCCGCGTGCTGCAATTCTATCTGGAAGAGCTGCACGCGCTCGGCGCCGAATTGTCGATCGCCGCGCATCTCGCGGATGTCTCGGCCGAGCTGCGCGCGCTGGCCGAGCGCTCGCCGGACACTTCGCCGCACCGGAGCGGCGAGCCGTATCGCCTGGCCGTGTCGGGCATGTATGCGCGGTTGTCGGCTACGGCGAGGAAGCTCGACGTCCAGGTCGTGAGGCGGCCGGTGGGCGAGGTCGCGCCTTATGACAGCGTTACGGAACTCCAGACCGATCTCGACGTGCTCGACCGTTCGCTGATCGCAAACAATGCGCGGGTGATCGCGCGCGGACGCCTGCGGCTGCTGCGCCGCGCGGTGGATTGTTTCGGCTTTCATCTCGCCCGTCTCGACATCCGCCAGAACTCCGCCGTGCATGAGCGCACCGTCGCCGAGCTGCTCGATGCCGCCATGCCCGGCATGTCGTATTTGGCACTCAATGAAGAATCGCGGGTGGCGCTGCTGTCGAACGAGCTGCGCAATGCGCGGCCGCTGGCCTCCAATTTCGTCAAATACAGCGAGGAGACCGCGGGCGAGCTCGCGATATTTCACGCCGCCGCCGAGGCGCATGCGCGATTCGGCCACGACGTGATCCCCCAATGCATCATCTCGATGTGCAAGGGCATGTCCGACATGCTCGAGGTGGCGCTGCTGTTGAAAGAGGTCGGCCTGGTCCATCCGTCCGGCCGCTGCGCCATCAACATCGTGCCGCTGTTCGAGACCATCGAGGATCTGCAGGCCTCATCCGGCATCATGGACCGCATGCTGTCGCTGCACGATTACCGCAAGCTGGTGGACAGCCGCGGTGGCGTGCAGGAGGTGATGCTCGGCTATTCCGACAGCAACAAGGACGGCGGCTTCATCACCTCGGGCTGGGAGCTCTACAAGGCCGAGATCGGACTCGTCGAAGTGTTCGAGCGCCACGGCGTGCGGCTGCGGCTGTTTCACGGCCGTGGCGGCTCGGTCGGCCGCGGCGGCGGCCCGAGCTATGAGGCCATCGTTGCGCAACCGGGCGGCGCCGTGAACGGCCAGATCAGGATCACCGAACAGGGCGAGATCATCTCGTCGAAATATTCCAATGCCGAGGTCGGCCGTAGCAATCTGGAAATCCTTGCCGCCGCCACGCTGGAGGCGAGCCTCCTGCATCCGCGTCAGCCCGCGCCGAAACCCGACTATCTCGTCGCGATGGATGAGTTGTCCGATCTCGCCTTCAAGGCTTATCGCGGGCTCGTCTACGAGACCGACGGCTTCGTCGACTATTTCTGGAACTCGACCGTCATCAACGAAATCGCGACGCTGAATATCGGCAGCCGGCCGGCCTCGCGCAAGCAGACCCGCGCGATCGAGGATTTGCGCGCAATCCCCTGGGTGTTCTCATGGGCGCAATGCCGGCTGATGCTGCCGGGCTGGTACGGCTTCGGCCACGCGGTCGAGACCTGGATCAAGGCGCATCCGGACAAGGGCATGCCGTTCCTGAAGGAGCTGTATCGCGAATGGCCGTTCTTCCGCATGCTGCTGTCGAACATGGACATGGTGCTGGCGAAAAGCTCGATCGCGATCGCCTCGCGCTATGCCGAGCTCGTGCCTGACGTTGCGCTGCGCGAACGGATCTTTGGTCGTATCCGGCGCGAATATGATCTCGTGATCGCGATCCTGCTCGACATCATGGGGCAGAACCGGCTGTTGCAGGGCAATCCGCTGCTGGAGCGCTCGGTGCGTCACCGCTTTCCCTATCTCGATCCGCTCAATCACGTGCAGGTCGAGCTGTTGAAGGCGCATCGCGCTGACAATCCCGACGAGCAGGTGCTGCGCGGCATCCAGATCACCATCAACGGCATTTCGGCGGGGCTGCGGAATACGGGGTGAGTCAAGCGAATGAGCGAATAGCGAATGGATCTGCTCCTATTCGCTACTCGCTACTCCCGCATATGAGCCTTCTCTATGGCTTCATCGCACCCTGCACGCTGGTGTAAACCGCATACAGCGAGGTCGAGCCGCAGATGTAGAGTCGGTTACGCTGCTGGCCGCCGAAGCAGAGATTGGCGACCGTCTCGGGAATGTGGATCTTGCCGAGCAGCTCGCCCTCCGGCGAGTAGCAGCGCACGCCGTCCTCGTTCGGATCGCCCCAGCCGACCGAGCACCAGACCCGGCCCTCACGGTCGCAACGCGCGCCGTCGGTGATGCTGGGCTTGGGCATTTCCGCAAACACCTTGCCGTTTGTCAGCGTTCCCTGCGCGAGATTTCACGTCGAACACGCGGATATGCGAGGGATTGTCGGGTCCGTCGGTGAAGCCGGTGTCGAGGATGTAGAGCCGCTTCTCGTCGGGCGAGAAGGTCAGTCCGTTCGGTTCGACGAAGTCGTCGATGACGACCTTGATATCGCCGGACTTCGGATCGACCCGGTAGACGTTGTGCTTGGCCTGCTCCTGCTCGGCCTTGATGCCCTCGTAATAGCCGCCGATGCCGTAGGCGGGATCGGTGAACCAGATCGAGCCGTCGGAGGCGACCACTGCGTCGTTCGGCGAGTTCAGCTTCTTGCCGTTGAACTTGTCGGCGATGATCGTGATCGAGCCGTCGAGTTCGGTCCGTGTGACGCGCCGGCCGCTATGCTCGCAGGTGAGCAGCCGTCCCTCGCGATCGATCGTGTTGCCGTTAGAGTTCATCGAGGGTTGGCGATAGACGCTGAGGTGACCGTCATCCTCGCTGAAGCGCATGATGCGGTTGTTCGGGATGTCGGAGAACAGCACGTAGCGCCCGGCCGGGAAGTAGACCGGCCCTTCGGCCCAACGCATGCCGGTTGCGACGCGCTCCACCGCCATGGTGCCGGCAAACGCCGGGAAGCCGTCCGGACCGAACGTCGGTTTGCCGCCCTTCTTGGCGGATTCCAGATGCGAGTCCGGATAGCGGCTGCCGGGCAATGGCCCGAGCGGCAACTTGTCGGTCGAGCGGGTCGGCGCGCCGGTCTGGCCGAGCGGCGCGACCGTCTCGGCAACTGCGGCGCTTGCCGTCACGGCGGTCGCCGCCAGCGCCGCCGCGCCCTTGATCAGTCTGCGGCGGTTGAGGGGATGGTCAGGAAAGGTCAGTGGAGTTGTCATGATTTCCTCCCAGAGTTTTTTGTTGGGAGGACATCATGCGCACGCAATCCGGCATAAAGCAGGCGGATTGTGCGAAAACAACTTTCGCGCGAGCGAATAGCTGATAGCGAGTAGCGAATGGAATTTCCTATTCCCTACTCCCTGCTCGCCATTCGCCGATCAGATCGGATCCCAGGTGAAGATATCGCCCGAACGGTCGAGCTTGTAGAGCGAATCCTTGAACGCCGGTATGGCCTGCTCGGCAATGCTTTGCGGCGTCCAGCCTTCGCCGCGATGCACCGAGCGCAACGGACGGTTCTGGCTGAACAGGAAAATCTCGTTCATGCGCACGCCGAAGATCTGTCCCGTCACGTCCTTGGCGAGATCGCTGAGCAGGAAGCCGCACATCGGCGCGATCTTCTCGGGGCCCATCTGCTTGATCTTCTCGACGCGGGCCTTCTGCGCTTCCGTTTCGGTCGGGATGGTGCCGATCATGCGGGTCCAGGCAAACGGCGAGACACAGTTGGAGCGCACGTTGAAGCGGCCCATGTCGAGCGCGATCGACTTCGACAAGCCCACGATACCGAGCTTGGCCGCGGCATAGTTGGCTTGGCCGAAGTTGCCGATCAGGCCCGAGGTCGAGGTGAAGTGCACGAAGGCGCCGCTTTCCTGTTCGCGGAAGATGCGCGCGGCCGCGTGGCTGACATAGAACGAGCCCATCAGATGCACCTTGATGACGGCTTCGAACGCTTCCACGCTCATCTTGTGGAAGATCATGTCGCGCAGAATGCCGGCATTGTTGACGACGCCGTCGAGGCGGCCGAAATGATCGGTCGCTGTCTTGACGATTTTGCTTGCCGGAATGGCTTCCGCCACCGATTTAAAATTGGGAACGGCGGTGCCGCCGCGCTTCTTGATCTCCGCGACCACTTCCTCGGCCGGCGCGGCCGACGAGCCGGCGCCGTCGGAGGAGCCACCGGGATCGTTGACCACGACCTTGGCGCCTTCGGCGGCGCACAGCAGCGCGATCTCGCGGCCGATGCCGCGGCCCGCGCCGGTGACGATGATGACCTTGTCCTGCAGCGATTTTGCCAAAGTTGTCTCCTGTGGTTTGACCGCGCCTTAGCGCTCATTGGTGAAAATGATGGTGCCCGATGCGGCGAACATGCCGCCGACACCATGGCACACCGAAATCTTCGCGTTCGGCACCTGCGCCGGCGCAATGCCGCGCATCTGCCGGACGCTCTCCTGTAGCGCGTACATGCCGTACATGCCCGAATGCATGTAGGAGAGGCCGCCGCCATTGGTGTTGAGCGGAAGCTTGCCGCCCGGCCGCGTGTGGCCGTCGGCGATGAACTTGCCGGTCTCCTCATAGGGCATGAAGCCGAGATCGCCGAGGCCGAACAGCGGCAGATGCGCAAAGGCGTCGTAGATCATGAGATGATCGACGTCCTTGTGGGCGATGCCGGCCTCCTTGAAGGCGAGGGGACCCGCGACCTTGAAGGCGCGCGAGGAGTTGAAGGTCTCCATCTGGCTGACCATCGGCGTTTCCACGCTTTCGCCGGTGCCGAGGATGTACACGGGCTTGCGCGGGAAATCCTTGGCGCGGTCGGCAGAGGTGAGGATCAGCGCGCCGCCGCCGTCGGTGACGAGGCAGCACTGCAACAAGCGGAAGGGATAGGCGATCATCCGCGAATTGAGGACGTCGGCGACCGTGATCGGGTCCTTCATCGTGGCGCGCGGATTTTTCCCGGCCCATTCCCGCTGCACCACGGCGACCATGGCAAGCTGCTCATGGGTGATGCCATAGGTCTTCATGAAGCGCAGCACGGGAATCGGGAACATGCTGGGCGGCCCGTAGACGCCGAACGGCGACTCGAACTGCCCGTTCAGACTGTCCGGCGCGGTCGAGCGCGGCTGCTTGCCGATCATCGACTTGCCGCTCTCGGCGTGCGTGATCAGCACGGTCTTGCACAGACCCGCCTCGATCGCGGCTGCGGCATGACGGACATGCAGCATGAAGGAGCAGCCGCCGACCGAAGTGCCGTCGACCCATGTCGGCGTGATACCGAGATAGTGTGCGACCTGCTGCGGCGTCTCCACTGCGGTGGCGAAGCCGTCGATGTCGGAGAGTTTCAGTCCGGCATCCGCGATTGCATTCAGCGCCGCATCCGCATGCAGCTGGATCTGCGAGACGTTGGGAATGACGCCGAGTTCGGTGGTCTCAGCCGCGCCAACGACGGCGACGTGGTTTCTGCGCATCGCTTTACCCTTTCGCCGGACGGAACAGGGGAAGGGTGATCTTGTCGTCGAGCCTCTCGAACTTGACCTCGACCTTCATGTCGAGTTCGAGCGCTTCCGGCGTCTGCGGACAGTCGACGATATTGCTCATCATCCGTGGGCCTTCGTCGAGTTCGACGACGGCAATGGAGTAGGGCGGGGTGAAGCCCGGTGCGGCCGGACGATGATTGATGACGTAGCTGTAGAGCTTGCCCTTGCCGCTCGCCTTGAACACGCTGACCTTGCGCGAGGCGCATTTCGGGCAGAACGGTCGCGGTGGAAAGTAGACATTGGCGCAGGCGTCACAGCGCTGCAGGCGCAATTCGCCGTCTCGCGTGCCGTCCCAGAAATGCTGGGTCTCAGGCGTCGGCTTTGGCTTGGCGCGCGCGGGCTCGGCCATTTTTGTTCCTCCCGATATCGTTGGCAATCTTGATGCGACATCGCCTGATGCGCGTCAACGGGCGAGCCGTCTCTGCACGCATGGCCCCATTCCGTGGCACGCACAATGGATGAGCCGGGAGCGCTTGTGCCGTCCGGACCTCGCGCGTAGAACGGGCGCCTGTTTTGGGCTGAGATGATGCGGACGATCAGGATCGGGTCAGGCGCAGGCTATTCGGGCGACCGCATCGAGCCCGCGGTCGAGCTCGCCGAGAAGGGCGAGATCGACTATCTCGTGTTCGAGTGCCTCGGCGAGCGCACGGTAGCGCTGGCGCAGCAGGCGCGCATGAACAACCCTGAGGCTGGTTACGATCCGCTGCTCGAAGAGCGCATGCGCGCGGCGCTGCCGCTCTGCGCCGCCAAGGGCATCAAGATCGTCACCAATATGGGCGCGGCCAATCCGGAAGCGGCCGCGAAGAAGACCGCCGAGATCGCGCGCTCGCTTGGGCTGTCGCGCCTGAAGGTCGCGGCCATCGTCGGCGACGATGTGCTCGATGCCTGCAAGAGCAACGACCTGCCGATCATGGAGTTCGAAGGCAGCATCAAGCAGCTCGGCAACAAGCTGCTGTCGGCCAATGCCTATCTCGGCGCCGAGCCGATGGCGGAGGCGTTGCGGGGCGGCGCCGATGTCGTGATCACCGGCCGCGCCTCCGATCCCGCACTGTTCCTCGCGCCGATGATCCATGCCTTCGGCTGGGCGATGGACGACTGGAATCTGCTGGGGCAGGGCACGGTCGCTGGCCACCTGCTGGAATGCGCCGGGCAGATCACCGGCGGCTATTTCGCCGACCCACCCTACAAGGACGTCCCCGATCTCGCCCGGCTCGGCTTTCCCATCGGCGAGGTCGGCGAGGATGGCTCGCTCGTTATTACCAAGGTGCCGGGTTCGGGCGGCGCAGTCACCGCGCAGACCTGCAAGGAGCAGCTGCTCTACGAGGTGCACGACCCCACGCGATATCTCCAGCCGGATGTGGTCGCCGATTTCTCGCAAGTTTCGGTCGAGGAGATCGCGCCGGATCGCGTGCGCGTCTCTGGCGGGCGCGGAACGAAGCGCACCGGCACGCTGAAAGTCTCGGTCGGCTACGTCGACAGCTTTATCGGCGAGGGCCAGATTTCCTATGCTGGTCCCGGCGCGCTCGCGCGTGGCCGGCTGGCGCTCGATATCGTGCGCGAACGGCTGAAGCTGACCGGCGTTTCCACCAGCGAGTTGCGCTTTGACCTGATCGGCGTGGATGCGCTGCACGGATCGCAGGTCTCCGCGCATGCCAACGAGCCCTATGAGGTTCGCGTACGCGTCACCGGCCGCACCGAGAATTTGCGCGAGGCCGTGCGCGTCGGCAACGAGGTCGAGACGCTCTACACCAACGGGCCCGCTGGCGGCGGCGGCGCCTGGAAGTCGGCGCGCGACGTGGTTGCGGTCGCCTCGGTCCTGCTGCCGCGCGAACTGTCCAGGCCCCGTGTGCATTTCGTCGAGACATAGATGAAGCTGCGTGAGATCGCCCATTCCCGCACCGGCGATAAGGGCAATACGTCGAACATTTCCGTCATCGCCTATGACGCGAAACATTTCCCGCTGCTGAAGGAGCAGGTCACGGCTGATCGGGTGAAAGCGCATTTTACCGGCGTTGTCGAGGGCGAGGTGGTGCGTTATGAGTTGCCCAACATCGCGGCGCTGAATTTCGTCATGAGCAATACGCTGGGCGGCGGGGTGACGCGCTCGCTGGCGCTCGATGCCCACGGCAAGTCGCTCAGCTCCGCGCTGCTCGATCTCGAGATTATCGGCTCCAAATAGTCAGGCGACACCATCATGCCGAACCCGACCCTTGCCGCGCTCGCCGACGATCTCGAAGGTGGCCGGACCACTGCCCGCAAGCTGGTCGAGGAATGCATCGCGCGGATCGCCGATCCCGCGGGCGAGGGCCAGCGCGCTTTCATCCATGTCGACAAAGCAGCCGCACTGGAGGCCGCCGACGCGATGGATCGTTTGCGCAAGGCGCATGCCGCGCCGTCGCGCTTTGCCGGCATTCCCGTGTCGATCAAGGACCTCTTCGACATCAAGGGGCAGGTGACCCGCGCCGGCTCGCGCGCACTGGAGGATTCCGCGCCGGCCTCAGCCGATGCGCCTGTCGTGGCGCGGTTGCGTCGCGCAGGTTTTGTCGTGATCGGCCGCACCAACATGACCGAGTTCGCCTATTCCGGTATCGGCATCAATCCGCATTACGGTACGCCGAAAAGCGCCTGGCAGCGCGATGTCGGCCACGTGCCCGGCGGCTCGTCCTCGGGGGCGGCGGTGTCGATCGCCGATCGCATGGCCTATGGCGCGCTTGGCACCGACACCGGCGGCTCCTGCCGGATTCCGGCGGCCTACAACGGCATTACCGGCTACAAGCCGACGCAGCGGCGCGTGCCGCTCGATGGCGGCGTGCCGCTGTCGTTCACGCTCGACAGTTTTGGGCCGCTCGCCAATTCCACGCAATGCTGTGCCACGCTCGATGCGGTGCTCGCCGACGAGCCGTTGCCGACCATCACGCCGCGCCCGGTCAAGGGCATGCGCCTGGCGGTGCCGATGACGGTCGCGCTCGACGACCTCGACGAAGCGGTTGCCAAAACCTTCGAGCGCGCGCTTGAGACGTTGTCGCGCGCTGGCGCGCTGATCGAGCATATCGAGGTGCCGGAATTCCTCGATGTCGGGGTGATGAACGCCAAAGGCGGTTTCGCCGCGGCCGAGAGCTACGCCTGGCACCGCTATCTCCTGACCAGCAAGGGCGATGTCTACGACCCCCGCGTCTCCTTGCGCATCCTGCGCGGCGAGCACATCAGCGCAGCCGACTATATCGACCTGGTGAATGCACGGCGCTCGCTGATCGCGCGGGCCAATACACGGCTGGCGCCCTATGACGCGCTTGTGTTGCCGACCACGGCGAATACGCCGCCGCGCATTGCCGATCTCGCCGACGACAAGGCGTTCACGGTGCAGAACCTGCGCAGCTTGCGCAACTGTACGCTGCTCAACATGATCGACGGCTGCGCGATTTCGCTGCCGGCGCACCGCGAGGGCGAGGTGCCGGTCGGGCTGATGCTGGCAGGAGCGGGCGGATCGGATCGCCGCATCTTCGAGCTTGCCGCCGCAATGGAGGGCGCCATCCGTGTTTGATTTGACCTTTCGCGTCGACGACAAGGGCGTCGCAACGCCACTGACCTTGGCGATCGATCAGGTCGTGATCGCCGGCTGGACCGGGCGCGATCCCGTCGCGCGCGACAAGCATATCGTCGAGCTGGAAGCGCTCGGTATCGCGCGGCCGGCCTCCACGCCGATCTATTACCGCTGCTCGGCGCGACGGCTCACCATGGAAGACTCGATCGAGGTCTGCGGCACCAACTCCAGCGGCGAGGTCGAGTTCTTCCTGGTCGGCTGGCAGGGCCGCACTTTCGTCGGCCTCGGCTCCGACCATACCGACCGCAAGGTCGAAAGCTACAGCGTCACCGTCTCCAAGCAGATGTGCGACAAGCCGATTGCTTCCGAACTCTGGGAGCTCGAGGATGTCGCCGGTCACTGGGACAAGCTGATCTTGCGCTCCTGGGCCACGATCAACGGCAAGCGCGAGCTCTACCAGGAGGGCACGCTCGACGCGATCCTGCCGATTGCAGAACTTCTCAAGCGCGGCTTCGATGGCGGCAGGCTGCCGGATGGCTGCCTGATGTTCGGCGGCACCTTCGCCGCCAAGGGCGGCATCCGTCCCGCCGATCGCTTCGAATGCGAGTTCGAAGATCCGGTGCTGAAGCGCAGCATCCGCAATACCTATGATGTAATCACACTGCCGGTGAGGGGATAATTCCCGGAAATCGGGTGGCGGCGGGCGGCACAAACCGCCACATTGGCCGCATGACAGCCAAAGCCGCGATCCGCGAAGTTCCCAAACCCACCATCGCCGCCCGCGTCGATGCCATCGACTGGACGCAAGCCGAGCACGATCTCGACGCGCAGGGCTGCGCGGTTCTGAAAAACCTGCTGACGCCGGATCAGTGCCGCGCACTCGCCGCGCTCTATCCTGAAGACGCCAATTTCCGCAGCCGCATCGTGATGGGCCGTCACGGTTTCGGCCGCGGCGAGTACAAATATTTCAGCTATCCGCTGCCGGACCTGATCGCGGGCTTGCGGCCCGTGCTGTATGTGCGGCTGAAGGGCATCGCCAATCGCTGGAACGAGGCGATGGGCATCGATATCCGCTATCCCGACCGACACGAGGCCTTCCTGAAGCGCTGCCACGACGCCGGCCAAACGCGGCCGACGCCGTTGCTGCTGCAATATGAAGCCGGCGACTACAACTGCCTGCACCAGGACCTCTATGGCGAGCACGTGTTTCCGCTGCAGGTGGCGATCCTGCTGTCGGAACCCGGCCGCGACTTCGAAGGCGGCGAGTTCGTGCTGACCGAGCAGCGTCCGCGCATGCAATCGCGGGCGGAAGTGGTCGCCTTGAGACAGGGCGACGCCGTCGCCTTTGCTGTGCATCACCGTCCGGTGCAGGGGACGCGCGGCACTTACCGCGTTAATCTGCGTCATGGCGTGAGCCGGCTGCGTTCCGGCAAGCGCCACACCGTCGGCGTGATCTTCCACGATGCAAAATGACTGCGGATTTATTTGACAGCGTCAGCGGAGTGCTGCCGTCGCGCGAGGCGATGGCTGATGGTGCCGTGCTGCTGCGTGGCGTCGCGCGTCCGGTTCAACATGACCTCTTGCAGGCGCTTGATGACATCACGGCGCAGGCGCCGTTCCGCCATATGTCGACGCCGGGCGGCTTCGAGATGTCGGTGGCCATGACCAATTGCGGCAATTGCGGCTGGATCACCGATCGCAGCGGCTATCGCTACGGCGCCGACGATCCCGTCTCGGGCCAGCCTTGGCCGGCGATGCCGCCGGCCTTTCGCGATCTGGCGGAGCAGGCGGCGGCGCAAGGCGGCTTTGCCGGCTTCGCGCCGGATGCCTGCCTCATCAACCGTTACGAGCCCGGCGCGCGCATGTCGTTGCATCAGGACCGCGACGAGACCGATTTCGCCGCGCCGATCGTCTCGGTGTCGCTGGGCCTGCCCGCGATCTTCATGTTCGGCGGGCTGAAGCGATCGGACAAGCCGGCGCGCTACCGGCTGGAGCATGGCGATGTCGTGGTCTGGGGCGGTCCTTCGCGGCTGTTCTTCCATGGCGTGGCGCCGCTCGCCGACGGCGAACACGCGCTGCTCGGCCGCAAGCGCATCAACCTGACCTTCCGGAAGGCGCGTTAGCCGCATTCCCTCGAACGCTCGTCTGCGCTTATGTTGGCGGCATGACGACGACCGAGATCACCGCGGATACCAGCGCGACCGGCAACCGCACCGGGCTCTATCTCGCGTTCCTGCAACTGGTGTTCACGCTGGGCTGGACCACCTATGTGATCTACCTGCCCAAGCTTGCGGCCGAGGTCGGCATCGCGCCGACGGCCGTGATCCTGGCTGTTGATGCTGGACCAGGCGATCTTCACCATCACCGATACCGCGATGGGCGTCGCCGCCGACCGTATCGCGCGGCTGGTCGGCCGGCTCGGCATCTATGTCGGCGTGCTGACGGCGCTGTCCTGCACCGCCTTCCTCGCGATACCCTTCATCGCCGGTGCAGGCCATGACGCGCAGCCGTTCTTCATCGCGGCGATCGTGGTCTGGGCGATCACCTCGTCCGCGCTGCGCGCGCCGCCACTGGTCCTGCTCGGCAAATATCGCGCCAAGCCCGAGATTCCGTTCCTGTCCGCGCTCGTCATGCTCGGTTACGGCATCGCCGGCGCGGTGTCGCCCTATCTCGGCGTGGTGCTGCGCGATGTCGACGCGCGGATTCCCTTCGTGATCTCCAGCGTCGTGCTCCTGATCACGACGCTTGCGCTGTCGAAGGTCGAGCGCGCCGTGGCCGAAGAAGCCGCATCAGCGAAACCGGCCGCCGCGGCAAAGCCGTTCGGCACCATGCCCGTGATCTTCATCGCCGCCATGGTGATCCTTGCGCTCGGCTATCAGCTGCATTTCTCGCTCAACAGCGCGCCGTTCTATTTGCGCTTTGCCAAGCCGGCCGAGTTGCAATGGCTGATGCCGGTGTTCTGGATCGGCTTCAATCTCGCGATGTTTCCGGCGAGCCTGATCGTCAAGCATCGCGGCGGATTGATCGTGATGGGCGCGGCCGGGCTGTTCGGCGCGGTCATCGATCATCGTCGCGGAGTTCGCGGGCGGGCTCAACATGCTGATCGCGGCGCAGTTCATCGCGGGCGCGGCCTGGGGCTGCATGCTGATGAGCGCGATCTCGGCCGCGCTTGCGATCGGCGAGACCGGCGCGGAAGGCAAGGTCACCGGCCTCGTCTTCTCCGCGCTCGCGCTCGCCACCTTCGCGCGGATGGCCGCGGTTGCGGGCGGCCTGCAGAAGCTGCCGGAATATGCGCCGCTGCTTGCACTGGGCGCCGGTCGCCTGCTGGTCGGTTGCGGGCGCGGGCCTATTGGTGATCGCGGCTGCGAAACTACAGGGTCTGCGGCGCGTCTAGTTCCTTGCCGGGTGGATGAACGTCCAGGGCGTGACTTCGGAATCGCGGGGCACCTCGACCACGATCAGTGAAGGTCCGCGGTTGGCCAGCGCCTTTTCCAGCGCGGGCTTGAAATGATCGGGCGCGGTGACGCGGCTCGCCGCGACCCCGAACGATTCCGCAAGCTTGACGAAATCCGGATTGACCAGATCGGCCGCGACCACACGGCCGTCGAAGCGCGTGCGCTGGTCGCGCCGCACATTGCCGTAGGAGTTGTTGTTGAACACCAGCGTGACCACGCCGATGTTGTACTGGACGGCGGTCGAGAGTTCCTGCACACCGAACATGAAGCCGCCGTCGCCGGTGATTGCGACCACGGGCTTGTCGGGATTGGCGACCTTGGCGCCGAGCGCGGTCGGAAAACCCGAGCCGAGCGTGCCCTGATAGCCCGAGGTGATGAAGGTGCGCGGCTGGTAGATCGGAAAGCCGTACCAGGAGGCGAAGCCGACCTGCGACAGCTCGTCGGTGACGATGGCGTCATGCGGCAGCACCTCGCGCAGGATGTTGAGGTAAGCCATCTGCGGCTGCACCTTCTGGATTTCCTCCTGCGCGGCCGCGGTCGCTTCGCGGATCTCGGCGCGGCGGCCGCTGCTCTTGCTGTATCCGGCCTTCCTCACCGCCGCGGCAAGATCGCGCGTGCCGCTTTTGCTGTCGGAGATCACGGAGACGTCAGAGACGTAGCGCCGCATCTCCACAGGATCGATGTCGATGCGGATCGATTTCAAGCCGTCCGGCCGATAGGGCCAGCGCGTCATGGTGGTCAATTCCATGCGCGTGCCGATGCCGATCATCAGATCCGTTTTCGGCCAAAGCCGGTAAGCCGCCGCCATGGTGAGCCCGAGTTCATGCGCGTTCGAGACGATGCCGCGGCCGCTGCGAAACGCCACCACGGGCGCGTCGATCATCTCGGCTAATTCCAGAATTTCTTCTCGGGCATGAATCGCGCCGGAGCCGACCAGGATCATCGGCCGCTTCGCGGCCTTGATCAGCGCGGCGGCATCCCTGATGCGGTCGGCGTCCGGCTGCGGCGCGGGGAAGGGATCGAACACTCGGGACGCACCGACCTCGGCGCGTTGGGTGAACACGTCCCAGGGCATTTCCAGCGCCACCGGCCCGGGCCGTCCCGACAGCATCTCCTGGAATGCGCGCGACACCATCGACGGCGCGATATCGGGGTATTCGATGCGGTCGGCCCATTTCACGAAGGTGCGCAAGGTCGCGAGCTGGTCCGGCATTTCGTGCAAATGGCCGCGGCCCTTGCCCAGAAATTGCGTCGGCACCTGACCGGTGAGGCACAGCACCGGCTCGTTCGATCCGAATGCGGTCAGCATTGCCGCACCCGCGTTGAGCACGCCGGGGCCGGGCACCACGCTGAATACGCCGGGTTTGCCCGAGGAGCGCGCATAGCCGAACGCCATATAGCCGCAGGCCTGCTCATGCCGCGCGCCGATCACTTTCAGTTGCGCTTGATGGAAGGCGTCGAACAGGCCGTAGACCTGCGCGCCGGGCAGGCCGAACACCGTGTTGACGCCGTGCGCGACAAGGCCAGAGACAATCGCTTCGCCGCCGGTCATTGCAGTCATTTGTGTTGTCCGTTCGTTATTGTTCGTCGACCACGCCGTTGCGAAGCATGCCGATGCCCTCGGCCTCGACCTCGATGACGTCGCCGGGCTTGAGCCAGCGCGGCGGATCGAACCGGGCGCCGGCGCCGGTCGGCGTGCCCGTGACGATGACGTCGCCGGGCACCAGCGTCGCAAAGGTCGAGATGTAGTTGATGAGATAGCGGAAGCCGAAGATCAGCCGCGAGGTGCGATCCTCCTGCCGCAGTTCGCCATTGACCGTCGTCGTCAGCCGAATGTCGGCGATCTGGGATTCGCTCGCGTAGGGGACGAGCCACGGCCCGAGACTGCCGGTGGAATCGAAATTCTTGCCCTGGGTGACATTGAACTTGGCATGCCGCAGCCAGTCGCGGATGGTGCCCTCGTTGCAGAGCGTCACCGCGCCGATGTGATCCAGCGCGCTCCGCTCGGGGATGTGCCGGCCGGGCTTGCCGATGATGATGACGACCTCGCCTTCATAGTCGAGCTGCGGCGAGGCATGCGGCCGCACGATCGGCGTGTTATGGCCGACGAAGGAGCGCGGCGTGCGCATGAACATCGAGGGATATTTCGGTGCGTCCGAGTTGTCCTTGTATTCGGCGTTGCGGTCGGGATAGTTGACACCGATGCAGATGATTTTCTCCGGCGAGGGAATCGGCGGCAACCAGGTGATGGCATCGAGCGGATGATCCGGCGCGCGTTTGGCGCCACCGTCGGCGAGCTTCGTCAGCGCGCCGGCCGCGATCGCCTCGCGCAGCGTCGGATAATCGCTGGCAAAGCGCGCGGAGAGATCGACGACGCCCTTGTCGGTGACATAGCCGTAAGCGGTCTTGCCGCCGGCCGAATAGGTCGCGATGCGATGGTTCATGGGAATCCTTCAGCCCGGCGTCATGCCGACAGCCTTGATCGCGGTAAGCGCCGCGGGCGTCTTGAGGAAATCGATCAGCGCTTTCGCCGCGGCCGGCTCCTTCGCGTCGGTCGCGACCGCAGCGGGGAAGACCAGCTCCTGCTGCAGGTCGGCGGGGAAGGGGCCGGCGAGCTCGATGCCCGGCGCATTGAAGACGTTGGTCAGGAAGATGCCGAGCTCGGCGTCGCCCTTGGCGACAACAGGCGCAATCGCGGTCGGTAACGCCTCGGCCTTGGTCTTGGCTTTCATCTGGTCTGATATGCCGAGCCGCTCATAGACCTTGGCGATGGTGGCGCCGGCCGCGCTCGACGGCGTCGATGAGACCGAGGCGGCCGCGAGCAGCGCTTTCTTGAACGCGTCCGGCGTGGAGAGATCGGGCTTCGGCGCACCGGCGCGAACGATCACGCCATAGCCGACACGCGCGATATTGACCGTGGGCTCCGCCAGATGGCTCTTCGCGGCGGCGTCCTTGAAGACGTCGGCGGGCACGACCACGGCATCGAACGGCGTGCCATCGTTGATGCGTTTGATGATGTTCGGCGTGGAATCGAAATGGATCGAGAGCGTGTGCCCGCTCGCTGTCTCGAATTGCGGGCCAAGCTCCTTGAACAAGGGCGCGAGCGAGCCGCCGGCAATGAGCTTGAGTTCGGAGGCGCTGCTTGCGGTCATGGTGGTCATCATCAATCCCAGTGCGATCGCGATCCGTTTCATGTGCGCCCCTTAATCCGCAACCGTGACCTTGGCGGCGAAGGCGGCCTCGCGCAGCTTGCTGCCCGAGAACGGCGAACCCTGCTCGAACCAGGAGCGCGGCGCGGGCGCGCCCCACAGCGTCTGGCGGCGCGGATCGTTCAGCGACCAGCGCAACGGCTCATGGTCGTGATCGCCCGTGAAATAATCGCTGGTGTAGAGCTCGAGGCGATGGCCGTCGGGGTCGCGCACGTAAAGGAAGAACGCATTCGAGATGCCGTGGCGGCCGGGACCGCGCTCGAGATTTTTCAGGAAACCGCTCGCCGCCATCACGTCGCAGAGATGCAGCACGTTCATCGCGGTCGGCACCCAGTAGCAGAAATGATGCAGGCGAGGGCCCTTGCCGTTGGTGATGGCGAGATCATGCACGTTGCCTTTGCGATGCAGCCAGGCCGCCGCGATGCGCCCGTTCGGACCATCTTCCTCGGCGTACTCGGTGAGGCGGAAGCCCAGCCGGGCATAAAAATCCATGGTGTCCTGCACCTCGGCGGCAAAGATGTTGAAATGGTCGAGCCGTTGCGGATGGCAGCCGCGATAGAGGTCGTAGCGCCTGAGCAGGTGCGGACGCTTCTCCATGGTGGCGTAGAGTTCGATCTGGAAGCCGAAAGGATCGGTGAATTGCAGGGTGCGGCCCTGGAACGGTTGCTCGGCGAATTTGTATTGCACGCCGTTCTCCGAAAAGAACGCCGCCGCCTTGTCGAGATCGCCGTCATTGCCGACCTTGAAGCCGAGCCGATTGCAGGCGGCTGTCTGGGCCTTGCGCAGCACCAGCGAGTGATGCTGTTGCTCCTCGCTGCCGCGCAAATAGACCGCGCTGGAGTCGGCGTCCTCGACATGCAGGCCGACGGTGGTCTCGTAGAAATCGCGGCTCGCCTTCAGGTCGGTCACGTCAAGCACGACGTGGCTCGAGCGGATGATGTTGAAGGGCGGATCAAAGACGTGTTTCGGAACGGGCATCGTGTTTCCCAGCCTTGGACGTGTTGACCCTCATGGTGAGGAGCGCCGAAGGCGCGTCTCGAACCATGAGGCCCTCGTGATTGATGTCTCGGCCTCATCCTTCGAGACGCCGCTTCGCGGCTCCTCAGGAAGAGGGTTAAATTCCCAGCTTTTGAATCTTGTGCGTGCCCCGCGCCAGCGAGACATGCTTGGTTTCCATGTAGAAGTCGAACGAATAGTCGCCGCCGTCGCGGCCGATGCCGGACGCTTTCATGCCGCCGAACGGCGTCGGCAGATGGCGCACATTCTCCGAATTGAGCCAGATCATGCCGGCTTCAAGCGCATCCGCCACGCGGAGCGCGCGGCCCATGTCGCCGGTCCAGACATAGCCGGTCAGGCCGTAATTGACGTCGTTGGCGATCTCGATCGCGTCCCTTTCGTCGCGGAAGGGGATCACGGTCAGGAACGGCCCGAACACCTCCTCTTGCGCGACGCGCATCCTGCGATCGGCGCCGGTGACCAGCGTCGGCTGGATATAATGTCCGCCGCCGGGACCGTCATGCGGCTTGCCGCCGACGGCGATCGTGGCACCATCCATCTTGGCCACGTCGAAATAGCTGCAGACCTTGGCGAGATGCCGCTCATGGATCAGCGGGCCGATCTCGGTAGCGGGATCGAGGGGATGACCGACCTTCAACGCTTTCACCCGCGCGGTGAGTTTGCCGATGAACTTGTCGGCGACCGATTGCTGGACCAGCAATCGGCTCGACGAGGTGCAGCGCTCGCCGTTCAGCGAGTAGATCATGAACACGACGGCATCGAGCGCGCGGTCGAGATCGGCGTCGTCGAACACGATGACGGGATTCTTGCCGCCGAGCTCGAAATGCACGCGCTTCAGCGTCTTCGATCCCTGCGCCATGATCGCCGATCCCGTCGCGCTCTCGCCGACAAAGCCGATCGCCTTGATCGCGGGATGCTCGGTCAGCGCCTTGCCTGCTTCCTCGCCGATGCCGTGCACGGTGTTGAGCACGCCGTCGGGCACGCCGGCTTCCTTGACGAGCTTCGCCAGCATGTCAGCGGTGACCGGCGACCATTCCGCCGGCTTGTGCACGACCGTGCAACCGGCCGCCAGCGCAGGCGCAATCTTCCAGGTCGAGAGCATGAATGGCGTATTCCACGGCGTGATGACGCCGACCGGACCGATCGGCACGCGGGTCGAGATGTTCCAATGCTCCTCGCTCGGCGTGTTGAGACCGTCGCGCGCCTCCGCGCATTTGTCGGCGAAGAAGCGGAAATTCTCGGCGGCGCGGATCGCGGCCTTGGCCATGAAACGATGGGCTTGTCCGGTGTCGATGCATTCCAGCACCGCGATATCGTCGGCACGGTCCTCGATCGCATCGGCCACGCGGTGCAGCAGCTTACGGCGCATCGCCGCCGACATGTCGCGCCAGGATTTGAAGGCGAGCGCCGCCGCAGTTGCGGCGCGGTCGATATCCTCCGCATTGCCGCGCGCAACAGTCGCGAGCACCGAGCCATCGACCGGCGATTTCGTCTCGAAGGTTTCGCCCGAGATCGAGGGGACGATCTTGCCGTCGATCAAATGGCCGATGCCCTCAGTGCGCAGCTGTTTCAGCAGCGGCGCGGCGCGGTCGAGATTGGCCTTGTAGATATCGGCTTTCGGCGTCATCTTATCCATGAACGGCCTCCGCTTTCAGCGCTTCATGAATGTTGTTGCGCTTCCAGCTCGTCTCCTTGTCGTTGATCTGCATGTCGAACGACAGCGCAAATTTGCTCTGCGCAAACACAGGATCGAGATGAGCCGACAGGGCCTTGAAGACATGCTCGCCGGCTTTTTTACGGGTGGCGAGATCGCGGCCTTCGCCGAGCCGCAGCACCATGTCGAGAAAACCGAGATTCGGGTTGCCGTCGGCAATCGCGTAGTGCTCGCACCTGACGGTGCGGACGCGGATGCCGCCGAGCGGGAAGATGCCGGTCTCGACCGCGGCCTTGCGCACGACCTCGACGAGCTTGCCATGTCGACGCGTTTGTCGAGATTGGCGGAATATTCGATGGTGAAATGCGGCATGGGATCGCTCCTGTCTGTCAGGCGAAATAGCAGCTCACCGAGCCGTAAGCGCCATAATCGGCCTGGATTGTGTCGCCCTTGCGGGTCTCGATCGGACGGATGAAGGAGCCGGCGAGCACGACCTGGCCCGGCTCGAGCGCCAGCCCGTGCGGCGCGATCTTGTTGGCAAGCCACGCCACCGCAGTGGCGGGATGATTGAGCACGCCGGCCGCAAGTCCGGTCTCTTCCAGCTGGCCGTTGCGGAAGCAGAGCGCGCCGATCCAGCGCAGGTCGGCATCCAGCGGGCGGATCGGCCGTCCGCCGAGCACGATGCCGGCATTGGCCGCGTTGTCGGCGATGGTATCGTAGATCTTTCGCGTGGCCTTGGTCACGGAATCGACGCGCTCGACCCGCGTGTCCAGGATTTCAAGCGCGGGCACCACGAAGTCGGTCGCGTTCAGCACGTCGAACATCGTGCAGTCCGGCCCCGCGAGCCGCCTCGCCATCACGAAGGCAAGCTCGGCTTCCACCCGCGTGGCGATGAAGCGATCTGACGGCACCAGTCCGCCGTCGGCGAAGAACATGTCGTCGAACAGGATGCCGGAATCCGGCTCGTCGATCAGAAGCGCGCTCTGCATCGCCTTCGAGGTCAGCCCGATCTTGTGGCCCTTGATGACACGGCCCTCGGCAACCTTGATCTCGATCCACGCCTTCTGGATCGCATAGGCGTCGTCCAGCGTGATCGAGGGATAGGTGATCGACAGCTGCTTGATCTTGCGTGCGCGTCTGCTCAGCCCGATGCAGGCTTTCGGCGGCGACGCGGATCTCTTCTCGGGAAAGGGCCATGCGGGGTTACGCAAAAGGGGTGTACGCGGAGATGATTAACATGTTAAATGGTTGGGGGTAAACCCCCTTGAGACTTGCTGCAATGCAAACCCGGAAGCACTGACCGAAGATGGCACGCAGGAAATCGGCTCAGGGATCGGCGGCGGGCAGGGCGGCGCATCGCGTTCCCATGCGCGAGTTTTCCCGCTCACTGCCGATGTCGCTCTTGCGCGCGCGAGAGGCGGTGATGCGGCAATTCCGGCCATCGCTGCGCCAGCATGACCTGACCGAGCAGCAATGGCGCATCCTGCGCGCACTTGCCGCGATCGACGCCATCGAGGTGACGGAACTGGCGCGCACCGCGTTCCTGCTCGGCCCCAGCCTGTCGCGCATCCTGCGCGACCTGGAAGCGCGCAAGCTGATCGAGCGCAAGACCGCCAAGACCGATCTGCGCCGCGGCGTGGTGTCGATCTCGGAGAAGGGTGTGCGGTTGATGGAGGTGGTCGCGCCGTCGTCGGAGGCGATCTATGCCGCAATCACCAGGCGTTTTGGCGCGAAGAAGCTCGCCGAGCTGCAGGAGATGCTGGGCACGCTGGAGACAAGTCTTGCGGGCCTGGAGATCGCCGGAGAGGCCGGTGAGTGAGGGCAAATTTGCATGATGCCATCTGGGTCCAAGCCATGGACATCAACTTGATTTTTCGCTCAAAGTGCCCGCGACAAGGCCACGAGCCAGCATTCCCAACAAACGACAAGAGGAAACGCGATCAATGCCAAACAAAGTCAAGCAAATCTGGGCTTCCGGCAAAGCGGTGGTGAACGCCTGGCTTGCAATCCCGTCCGGCTTTTCCGCCGAGATGATCGCGCAATGCGGCTTCGACAGCGTCACCGTGGACATGCAGCACGGCGTGCAGGACTACCTTTCGATGGTGCAATGCTTCCAGTCGATGGATAAGCATCCGATCACGCCCATGGTCCGCGTGCCCTGGAACGAGCCCGGCATCGTCGGCAAGGTGCTCGACGGCGGCGCCTATGGCGTGATCTGCCCGATGATCAACACGCCGCAGGAAGCCAAAAACCTTGTCGCTTACTCCAAATATCCGCCGATGGGCGTGCGCTCCAACGGCCCGATCCGCGCCGGCATGTACGGCACGGCCGGCTCCTACCAGAAGACGGCAAACGCGGACATCGTGCTGCTGCCGATGATGGAGACCAAGACGGCGGTCGGGAACATGGAAGCGATTCTCGACGTCGAAGGCATCAATGGCGTCTATATCGGTCCCTCGGATCTCGGCTTCTCCTATGGGCTGGAGCCGAAGCTCGATCGCACCGAGCCTGAAATCCTCGCGATCTACGAGAAGATCATCAAGGAGTGCGAAAAGCGCAAGCTCAATCCCGGCATTCATTGCAGCGGTGCCGAAGGCGCGGTGCGTGCGCTCAACATGGGCTTCAAGCTGGTGACGCTGTCGAACGAGGTCGGCTTGATGTCGACCTACGCCAAGATGCAGGTCAACGCGACGCGGAAGGATTCCGGCGGGAAGGCGTAAGGCTCTCGTGTCCCGGACGCGGTGCAGCGCGTCTTCAGCGGTGCACCGCAGATCCGGGACCCATTGACACTGCGTTGCCTGCGTGGGCCCCGGATCAGCAGCGCATCGCTTGTGCGCTGCGCAGCGTCCGGGGCACGATAATTTCGAAGAGGAGATCCCCATGGCCCCGGCACCCGTCATCCGCCTGCATCCCGACGACGGCGTGCTGATCGCGCGCTCGAGCCTGCCGCCCGGCATGGTCGTGACGGAGGGTGTCACCACGAGCGAACGTATTCCGGCGGGCCACAAGGTTGCGATCAAGCCGATCGCGACGGGCGAGGCGATCCGCCGTTACGGCCAGATCATCGGCTTTGCGACGCAAGCCATCTCGCCCGGCCAGCACGTGCACACCCAGAACTGCGGCATGGGCGATTTCGACAAGGACTATGCCTATGGCGTCGACGTCAAGCCGCTGCCGAATTACGATCTGCCCGCGTTCTTCGACGGCATTCGACGTCCCGATGGCCGCATCGCGACCCGCAACTATATCGGCATCCTCACCTCGGTGAATTGCAGCGCGCATGTCGCGGGGCTCGTTGCCGATATCTTCAAGAAGAACCCGTTCACCGGCGACAATCCGCTCGCCGATTTCCCCAATGTCGACGGCGTGGTCGCGCTGACCCACAAGACCGGCTGCGGCATGACCCAGGACGAGCCGCTGGCACTGCTTCGCCGCACGCTCGGCGGCTTTGCGCGGCACGCGAATTTCTCAGCTGTGATCGTGCTGGGCCTCGGCTGCGAGGTCAACCAGATCGGCGGCCTCATGCAGGAGCAGAAACTCGCTGGCCGTCTGCGCGCAATGGACATCCAGGAGGTCGGCGGCACCCGCAAGACAGTCGAAGCCGGCGTCGCCTTCGTGAAGGAAGCGCTGATCGACGCCAACAAGGTCAAGCGTGAGCCGGTGCCGGCCAGCGAATTGACGGTTGCGCTCCAGTGCGGCGGCTCCGACGGCTATTCCGGTGTCTCCGCCAATCCGGCGCTGGGCGCGGCCAGCGATCTCCTGGTGCGGCATGGTGGCACCGTCATTCTCTCGGAGACGCCCGAGACCTACGGCGCCGAGCATCTGCTGACGCGACGCGCGGTCAGCCGCGAGGTCGGCGAAAAACTTGTCGGCCTGATGCGCTGGTGGGAAGACTACACCAGGCGCGAAGGCGCGGAGATGAACGCCAATCCGAGCCCCGGCAACAAGGCCGGCGGGCTCACCACCATCCTCGAGAAATCGCTCGGCGCGATGGCGAAGGCCGGCAGCACCAATCTGGTCGATGTGCTCAATTACGCCGAACCCGTCACCAAGAAGGGCTTCGTGTTCATGGACACGCCCGGCTACGACCCCGTCGCGGCGACCGGCCAAGTAGCCGGCGGCGCCAATCTTGTCTGCTTCACCACCGGACGCGGCAGCGTGTTCGGCTGCAAGCCCGCGCCCTCGATCAAGCTCGCGACCAACACGCCCATGTACAAGCGCATGGAAGACGACATGGACGTCAATTGCGGCACCATCCTCGACGGCGAGGAGAGCGTGCAGGACTGCGGCCAGCGCATCTTCGATCTCATGCTGAAAACTGCCTCGGGCCAGCCGACCAAGAGCGAAGGCTTCGATTTCGGCGGCGCCGAGTTCGCGCCCTGGGTGCTCGGCGCGACGATGTGATCACGCCGGCTTTTCGCCTTCGAGCTCCGATCGCCACAGCGCGAAGGTCAGGAGCGGCCACAGCGCATAGGCGTGGTTGGTCTTGCGGCCGGCGTGCTCGCGCCATAACGCGCGCACCGCGTCCGGCTGCAGCCAGGGCGCGAACAGGTCGGGCGAATTTTCGAAGATCGTCTGCGAGAGAGGCCGCAGCGCGCCGCGCAACAATCCCGACAGCGGATTGTTGAAACCGCGCTTCGGCGCTGCCCAGATCGTCTCAGCGGCGCCCTCGTCGCGCAACGCCTTGCGCAGCACCGGCTTGGTCGGCCCGCCCGGCTGCACGATCAGATCGAGGTGGCATCCGCCCGACAGCTCCATGATGCGGCGATCGAGAAACGGCACGCGGATTTCGACGCCATTGGCCATGCTCATCGCGTCGGTCTTCATCAGGAGCCCGGCCGGCAGATGATAGCTCTGGTCGGCGATCAGGCAGCGATCCAGCAGGGCCGGGCCGTCGGCGCGTTCGATCGCGGCGCGATAGCCCGTCATCGGGCTGGTATCGGCGAGATCGCGCAGCGCAGGTCCATAGAGCCGGGGCAGCAGGAATTCCGGGATGTAGCGCCGCCACTCCGCATGGGCGAGCGCCCCGCCGGCGGCGAGCCCGAGCATGAAACGTGACAACAGCGCGGTCGCAGGCAACCGCGTCTCGTTCGCAGCCGACGCCGCGTAGGTCATGCGGCCCAAAGTTCTCGCCACGCTTGGCGGAATCATGCCGCCGAAACGCTCGGCCATGCGCGTGGCCTTGTAGGTCGGATAGCCGCCGAAGAACTCGTCGGCGCCGTCGCCGGACAGCGCCACCGTGGAGTTGCGGCGCAGTTCGGCCGTCAGCAGCAGAAGGGGACCGGCGCTTTCATCGGCAACCTGGCCGTCGAAATGATGCACGACGCGCCGCAAGGTCGCGGCGGGGTCGGGGTCTTCATGAATCGGAACGATATGATGCGGCAGCGCGGTTTGCTGCGCCACCAGCGCCGCGGTCTTGCTCTCGTCATGAGATTCTTCCGCAAAGGACGCCGTCAGCAGCGGAAACTTTCCGCGCTTTGCCACCGCCCAGGCGACCAGCGAGCTGTCGATGCCGCCGCTCTGCAGGATACCGACCGGCACGTCGCTGATCAGTTGGTCGCTGACGACCCGGTCGAACAGCGGCAGGAACGCATCGACCGCTTCGTCCAGCCCGCGGAATCCGTAAGATCGGCGCGGCTGCCAGAAACGCCGCGACGTCTCGGTGCGGTTTTGCCAGGCCGTCAGCGAGCCGGGTTCGACCTGGCGGATGTGCCGCATCGTCGTCGCGTCAGGTCCGACATAGCCCATGGCAAGAAAACGATGCAGGCCCTCCGCATCGAACGCGCGCGGATGGGAGGGATCGGCGAGAATGCCCTTGATCTCGCTGGCAAAGCGCACGGTGTCGCCGACACGCGAAAAGAACAGCGGCTTGGTTCCGATCGAATCCCGCGCCAGCACCAGCCGCTTGCCGACGCTATCCCAGAGCCCGATCGCAAAAATGCCTTCGAGGCGGGCGAAGAGATCGTCGCCCCAGGCGAGATAACCGGCCGGCAGCAGCTCGGTGTCGCAATGGGAGCGGAACACCGTTCCGAAATCGCGCGTGAGCTCGGCGCGGAGCTCCGCCTCGTTGTAGATCTCGCCGTTATAAGTGACCGTGATCCGCCCGCTCGGGTCGCTCATCGGCTGCCGGCCCGCGTCGGTCAGGTCGCGAATGGCGAGCCGGCGGTGCGCGAAGCCGACTTCACCGTCACGCCAGATGACACCCGCGTCCGGCCCGCGATGCGCCAGCGCGGCATTCATCCGCTCCAGCACGGCGGTATCGGCGCCGCGGCCGTCGAGATGATAAATGCCGGCAATGCCACACATGCGCTGATGTTACATCAGATTCAGGAACAACTGACCCGCTTCCCTTGATAATGGGCAAAGCGGAGCAGGCGGATCCGGCCGGTGTCGACCGTTTCGGTCGGCTCGCGGGCGGCGAACGCGCCAGCGTCGGTGCCTTCCGGCAGCGCGAGTACGACGTTGAAATCGCCGCAGACGTGGTCGACGAGCCTGTCGACGTCGCCGAAATCCCTGGCGAGGTGAACGAGCTTGAAGGATGCGCCGATCCCCAGGCTCATCGGTTCGGCCTCCAGGACCGGCGAAACGACGACGTCCTGATAGCGCGTGTTGCGGCCGATATCGTCCCACATCAGATAGGCGGTCCGATTGGTGGGAGCCATCATGGACCATGGCTGGGCCGTAAGGGCCTTGGCAGAAATGATCGCGCATAGAGCAAGCACGAGACCGAGGGCTGGCCGGCCAAATCTTTGCCACGATGCATTTTCACCAATCGATAACCGCGCCAGCGTGAAAATTGCGATCGGAAGCAGGGCGAACGGCACCAGGGCGTAGGCGAACATCGCCTTCATAATCGCCCAGCGATGAATGTACGTGTGTTGATACAGGATCAGCATATGCAGATAAAAGGGAACGGTGACCAGAAACAACATCGAACCGGTTGCAAAGACGGTCCGGCGCTCGGCCGGATCGTGAGCGCGGAGAAACGAAATCACGACCAACGCCAGCGTTACCAGCGAAGATCCCACGATCAACGGGAATGCGATCCACGAATAGTAAGCCGAGTGCATTTCACCGGTGAAGACCTCGGTGAACCCCGTGATGTGGGAGACTTCGCCGATATTCATGCGCTCCAAGATCTTGAATTTGAGGAAATCGAGCGAAGCCATGATGCCGTACGATTGCGCGAGTGAACCGGGTGCGAAGAAACGCCAGACCAGGTAGAGGGTGAACCCGGCGACGGGCAGCAGCGCAAAACCGACCAGGCTACGGCGCGTCATCTGCGTCTCCACCCCGAGATAGCCAGCGGCAAGACGGTTCAGGAGCCAGAACGCAAACAACGTGTAGGACAGCCAATCAACGCTAAACGCGATCGCGATCACGACGATCTGAAGGGCGGTGATGATCCATTTGTCGCGCGCGCAATGCATGCGGTAGAACATTGTCTCCAGCAGCAGAAACGTCGTGGTGAAAACCAGAACGGCGTTGGTTACGTCGTAAATTTGCGAGAAGACGAAAATCGGGCCTCCCGAAAGCAGGATCGGAAAGCTGGCGCCGATCGCAATCAGGCCACTGCTGATTCTTCCCAGCCGGTTTAGGCGCGCGACGTTGAAGGCGATGAACGCCGCCGCCAATCCGATCAGGCCATGCTCGGTGGTGTTTATCCAGTTCACCATCACGACATTGGGCTCGGTTCGGAGAAACCTTGCGGTCAGATAGACGACGACGAAGGCCCCTGGAGGCCACGATTCGTACAGCGTGCGCACTGCCTCGATCGAGGGAGGCGCGGTCGGCGTGGCAAACCACATCTTTCGCGCCCCCTCGAGCCACCACATTCGGGCCCACATCGAAGCTTCCGAAGTCGTGGCGTCGGCGTCATACACGGGGACCTGATCAAGGTACGGCAAACGCGGCCCGAGCGAATGCAACCAGACGAGGAGTACCGCGAGGGCGACGAGGCAGCCCGTCAGTCGTCGAAGTGTCATGAAAGTCCCGCAATGCCAAACATGCGCTGAGGTTACATCAAGTTCAGAGGTTACATCAAATTCACGAGCAACTGACCCGCTTGCCCTGATAATGTGCAAAGCGGAGCAGGCGGACCCTGCCCGTGTCGACCGTTTCGGTCGGCTCGCGGGCGGCGAACGCGCCCGCGTCGGTGCCTTCCGGCAAGGCGAGCACGACGTTGAAATCGCCGCAGACGTGGTCGACGAGCCTTGTCGACGTCGCCGAAATCCCTGGCGAGGTGAACGAGCTTGAAGGATGCGCCGACCTGGGCGCTGATGGGATTGGCTTCCAGCACCGGCGACACCACGACGTCCTGGTAGCGCGTGTTGCGGCCGATATCGTCCCACATCAGATAGGCGGTGCGATTGACGCGGCCGAGCGGATAATAGTGCTCATCCGCGACGGCCTTGGCGGAGAGGATCGCGCCGAGCGCAAGCACCAGCGCAAGCGCCGGTCGGCCGAACCTGCGCCAGGCGGCGTTTTCGCCCACAGACAGCCGAACCAGCGTGAAGATGACGACCGGGAGCAGGGCGAACGGTACAAGCGCGTAGGCGAACATCGCCTTCATGATCGCCCAGCGATGAATGAAGGTGTGCTGATAGAGCACCAGCATATGCGTGTAGAAGGGAACGGTGACGAGGACCAGCATCGATCCGGTCGCGAAGATGGCGCGGCGCTCCGCCGGGTCGCGGGCGCGGCGAAAGGCGATCGCCACCAGCAGCAAAGTCAGCAACGCCGATCCGACAATCAACGGAAAGGTAAACTGGGAATAATAGAGCGAATGCATCTCCCCGAAGAAAACATCCGAAAAGCCCGAGATGTGGGACACCTCCCCTACATTCATCCGCTCCATGATCTTGTCGACGAGCTGACTGATTGAAGCGGACACGCCGGCCTTCCTTGCAGCGGAATCGGGCGCACCGAAGCGCCACACCAGATACAACGCGAAGCTCCCGAGAGGGATCAGCCAGAGGGCGATCACGCCTCGCCATCTCATGCGCTTCTCCACGCCGAAATAGCCCGCAGCGGCGCGGCTGACGATCCAGAAGGCGAACAGCGTGTAGGACAGCCAGTCGACGAAAAACGCGATGCAGATCGTGACGAGCTGGAGCGCGGTGATGATCCGTTTGTCGCGCTCCGATTGCACGCTGTAGAACAGCGTCTCGAGCATGAGAAACGCGGTGGTATAGATCAACACGGCGCTGGTGACGTCGTAGACCTGCGAGAACACGTAGATCGGTCCGCGAGACAGCAGGATCGGCAACGTGACGCCGACCCCGATCAGGCCGCTTGCGACCTTTCCCAGCCGGTTCATCAGCGCGATGTTGAAAGCTATGAAGGCGGCGGCGAGCGCGACCAGCCCGTGCTCGCAGGTGTTGATCCAGTTCACCATCGGAACGCTCGGCTCGATGCCGAGCAGCAACGCCGTCAGGTAGATCGGAACGAAGGATCCGGGCGGCCAGGATTCATACAGCGTGTGCACGGGAGCTTCGATCGTACGCGGCGCGACCGGCGTGGAGAACCACATCCGCAACGGACCTTCGTTCCACCAGATGCGAGCCCACATCGAGGCCTCCGACGTCGTGCAATCGGCATCGAAGACCGGAACCTGGTCCATATAGGGCATCCGCAATCCCAGCGAATGCAGCCAGACGAGGAGCACCGCGAGGGCCACGAGGCAGCCCGCCAGTCTTCGAAGTGTCATAGGGTATCCGGGAAAATACCGAGAATGTTCGCGGTGCCGAGGTTGCAAGCGGGGGAGATATGCACTACTCGTGAGCCCCGCGCAATGCAGCCGGGGCAACCTACTTCTTTCAACAAATTCTTGGACTTAAGGCGGTATGGATAGTTCCAGACAGAAGCAGCATTACACGCAAATCCACGACGCCTTCGAGGCGCATTACTACGACTCGACGTCGATGGAGTACCGTGCGCGCTTCATCTATCGTTGGTTGTTCGAGGGCGTCGATTTCCGCAACGCCAGGGTTGCCGACCTTGCTTGCGGCAGCGGATATAACTCGCTCGCGCTGAAAGAACGGTTCGAGGGCATCGAGACGGTCGGCTTCGACATCTCGGAGCCGGCTTGCGCGTCGTACCGCCGCGTCACCGGCAACGAGGCGCGTGTCGTCGATTTGACCCGTCCCGCCGAAATTCAGCAAACATTCGATGGTGCGCTTGTGGTGGGCGGACTGCATCATTGCGTCGTCGATCTGGCGCAGACGCTCAGCAACATCGCCGCGATGATCAAGCCCGGCGGCTATCTGCTGATGATGGAGCCCAGCGCCGACTATGCGTTGAACGTCGTGCGCGACAAGTGGTATGCAGCGGACAGTTATTTCGACGCTCCTACCGAAGAGGCACTCTCGCACAATGTGATCCTGAGGCAAGCCGCGCCTTACTTCGAGGGCGACGGCGTTCGGTATTTCGGCGGTTTGGCCTACTTCTTGATCTTCAACAGCCTGATTACGCGTGTGCCTCTCGCCGCGAAACCGATTATCTGGCCGATCGTGAAACCCGTCGAGATCGCGCTTGGAAGCATCCCGTTGCCGAGCATGTATCCTTGTTTCCTTGCGAAGTGGCGACGCACCGCCGTTCCAGTGGTGTCGGTGTCCGTTGAACGGTCTACAACATGAATGCTTGTACTGTTCAAACCGAACCGACTTTCTCCAGCGCGGTCGCTGATGCCCGCAACTATGTGGACTGGATCGTGGGCACGCTGCGTCCGTATCTGGGACGCGAGATCCTCGAAGTGGGGTTCGGCTACGGCGGCTATTACGAATACCTCGGCAAGCTCGGCGGTTACCGCGGCGTCGACCTCGATCCTGCCCACGTCGAGCGTGCGCGCGCGAGGTTTCCGGGCGGCGATTTCGCTCTTTCGGACGTCTGCTCTGACGAGTTCAAGCGGCGCTTCCCGCCCGGCAGTGTCGATACGGTCCTATGCTGCAACGTCATCGAGCATATCGAGGACGATAATCGAGCGGTCGCCAACATGGCCAATGCGCTCGCCCCCGGCGGTCATCTTTTGATCCTCGTGCCTGCGCTGCAGCAGCTCTATGGTGATCTCGATCGCCTTGCCGGGCACCACCGCCGCTACGATAAGCCGATGATGCTGAAGGCCTGCGCGGAAGCGCCGATCGAGATTCTAGAGCTCCGCTATTTCAATCCGATAGGAGGACTGGCCTGGTGGGTAAATCGGTTTGCCAAGCATCAGACGCTCGATGACGATGCGGTCAATGCGCAGGTTAGGATCTTCGACAAATACATCCTGCCTTTCTCCAGGATGGTCGATCCCTTGACCCGCGGCTTCTTCGGCCAGTCGCTGATCTGCGTGGCAAGGCGGCGATGATCTCGGTCGTCATCCCCGCGCTCAATGAGGAGATCGCGATCGGCGCGACGATTGCGGCTGTTTCCAGGGAGCTTACCGCGGCCAATCTGGTGCCCTTCGAGATCGTCGTCGTCGACGACGGATCGAGCGACCAGACCGGCAAGATCGCAGCCGGCGCAGGCGCCAAGGTGATCCGCCATCCCCACAACATCGGATATGGCCGTTCGCTTAAGAATGGCATCGCGGCCGCGCAGTACGACATGATCGCGATCTGCGACGCCGACGGGACCTATCCGGCGTCCGCAATTCCCGAACTGGTGCGGCTCCATCGCGACGGCTACGACATGGCGGTGGGCCAGCGTCAGGGGCCTCACTACCGCGAATCGCTCCTGAAAATGCCGATGCGGGCGCTGCTGCGCTTCCTGGTCGAGTGGACCGCCGGCCGTCATATCCCGGACATCAATTCCGGCCTGCGCGTGTTCAGCCGAACCGCCGTGATGCAGTATTTTTCGCACCTGTGCGATACGTTCAGCTTCACGACGTCGATGACGCTGGCCTATCTGATGACGGGGCGCTTCGTCGCCTATACCCCGATCCACTATTTCGAGCGCGCCGGCCGCAGCAAGGTGCGGCTGTTCCGCGATGCGTTGCGAACGCTGCAATATGTCGTGGAAGCGATCCTTTACTACAATCCATTGAAGATATTCCTGTTGTTCAGCATCATCTGTCTGGTGGCTTCCGCCCTGATGATGGCGGTGTCGTTCTATTTTGCGATCGTCACCGGCGTGATCCTGGCCGTCGGCACCGCCATGGTCTCGGTCATCATTTTCGGCCTTGGCCTGCTGGCGGTCCTGCTCAAGCAGATCATGGACAAGCCGTGACTTGTGCGCGCTGCCACAGTAGTTGATTGACGCAAGACTCCAAAAATAGGCTGCTTCATGAAACTTCAATTGAAACGGCTGTGTCGTGCTGCCCTGCTGGTGCTTGCGCTGCAGCCGATCTATCTGCTTGCATTGGTCGCGACGGATTACGTGGCCCCGCCCGATGCAAGGCGGGAACGCATGCAGAAGATTCCGTCCACACCGGATGTCGCGACCGAAGATTGCGTCGGCCTGGGTGTCGGCTTGGAGCCCGGCGGTGTCGGCTGGCATAATGCGATCTGGGCGGCGCGGCCGGTAATCCTCGAGAGGAATAACTGCGAATCGCTTTCCGCGGCGATCGCGAACAAGCCTGACGTCACCTGGCTGCCTTATCCGCGCTATTGGCACGGTTACCGTGTGGTGATGGATCCGCTGACGGCGTGGCTTCCGATGTATCCGTATCGTTACGTGATGCTGGCGGCGATCATCGCCGCACTCACCTGGTTCGCCTTCGAGTTACGGTCTCTCGTCGGCGCTGACGCTGCTACTGCCTTGATCGTGCCGACCGTGGTCCTCACCGATCTCTGGGGCACCTGGAATTATGGCGTGCATGCGATTCCTATCATCGCTATCTTCGCCGGAAGCGCCGTCGTTGCCCGGAAAGCTCGTCGCGCCGAGAGCGACCTGATCTTGATCGCCGCTGTGCTCGGCAGCCTGTTCAACTACGTCGACTTCCTCATCAACGTGCCGTGGCAACCGCTGTTGATCGCCTTTGTCGCGCTCGCCGCCGGTCGGCGCGGGCCTGAGGCTCTTGGCATTGTTGTGGCATGGTTCGCAGGATATTCTCTGACATGGGCATCGAAATGGGCGATCGCCTGTGCGGCCGGCGCGTCGTGGAGTGATATCTTCGAAGTGATCCTCTATCGCCTGAACGGCGATGCACCGGGTTTTGTCCGGCATCACTTCCTTGCACCGACCGGGAAGGTGCTGAGCTATCTCTTCCATCAGACGCATTCGGCAATGCTCTTCCTGATTTTGCTGCCGACACTGCTGCTGCCGGTACGGTGGCCGAACCTGAGACAGTTCGCGCTCCTGTCATCGCCCCTTCTGATCCCTTTTGTGTGGTTTGAGATCCTGTCCAATCACACACAAATTCATTCCTGGATCACGTATCGTCCTCTCGCGTCCTGCCTCGGGATACTGATCGCGGCTGCCATCCTCGCGTCACGCGGAAGTAAAACGACGTTGGCCCAAGAGACCGCGCAGGGCGAGCACGAGCTGGCAGCTATTCCGCAACGACTGAGCGCAGGCTGATCTTCTTTCTGCTGCCCTCGCTGATGATGGCGTGTCGTTCTTTGCGCGGTCCGGTGACCTATTGTGATACGATAGGTCAGTCTCTCTGACCCGTCCGGGCGAAAGTCCCCTCCGAAAGACTACGAACTAAAGACCAAGAGGCGCTGCACGGAATCGCACGTTATCGTGGCGGCAATCAAGAAAATCCAATGGGTGAGGCAAATCCTCATCGGGATTTTGCCTCATCCGCGCAATCAACGGAGGAGGAATCGAACATGAGCGTTCGCAGGTTTTCGCGCGTCTCACGCCGCCGCTTCTTGAAACAAACGGGTGTAACCCTTCTTGCTGCCGGCTCGGCGCCGCTGCTGTCCGCGCCCTTTGTGTCAAGCGCACTGGCCGACACAAAATCGCTGTCCATCGTGCAGTGGAGCCACTTTGTCCCCGCTTATGACAAGTGGTTCGACGCGTTCGCAAAGGACTGGGGTGAGAAGAACAAGATTTCGGTCACGGTCGACCACATCCCGGTGCAGAACGTCGCCGCGCGCGCGGCCGCCGAGGCGTCGGCCGGATCGGGGCATGATCTGTTCGGCTGGAACGGCGCAGGAGGCGCGCATCTGTATCGCAAGTTTCTGATCGATATGGGCGATCTCGTCAAATCCGTCGAGAAAAAATACGGCAAGGTCAGCACCATCGGCCGGCAGCTCGGCTTCAACCAGGATGACGGCACATGGTCCGCCTTTCCGGATTACTACATCAATTTCCCGAGCATGTACCGCAAGAGCCTGTGGGACGGGATCGGGATGAAGCCCGACACGTGGGATAATCTGCGGATCGGGGGCGCCAAGCTGAAAGCCAAGGGCAACCCGGTGGGGATTTCGCTCGGTCACAGCAACGATCCGAACACGACCTGGCGCGGCCTGTTGTGGAGCTTTGGCGGCGCGGTCCAGGACGAGGCCGGCAAGAAAGTCGTCCTCAACAGCAAGGAGACGATCGAGGCGGTCAAGTACGCCGCCGCGCTCTACAAGGAGGCGATGACGACCGACGTCCTTTCGTGGAACGACGCCAGCAACAACCAGTACATCGCTTCGGGAGTGGGCTCGTACATCGTCAACCCGATCTCGGCGTATCGGACTGCCCAGACGCTCAATAAAACAATAGCCGACGACATTTTCGTCATGGAGCCGCCGAAAGGTCCGGTGCGCCAGATGATGGGCGGCGCCTCGGAGTTCTACGGAATCTGGAAGTTTGCCAAGAACAAGGAGACGGCGCTCGAATTCCTCAAATATTACACCGACAACTGGCCCGAGGCCTTCAAGGCGAGCGAAGGCTACAACAATCCGTGCTTTGCCAATCTTGTGCCCAAGCCGATGCCGATCCTGTCGGACGATCCGACATCGACGCCGCGCGACAAGCTGGCGCTCCTGCAAGATTCAGAACGGTGGTCCGCCATTCCCGGCTATCCGGGGCCGGCTTCGCCCGCCATTGACGAAATCTACAATAACTTCACAATCCCCGACATGTTGGCGAAGACGGCGACGGGTGCAATGAGCGCCGAAGATTCGGTCAAGTGGGCCACGCAGCAGTGCGAGGCCGTATTCAAGAAGTGGGCGGCGGCCTGATCGCCGGCGACCGGACCGCGTGGGTTCTCGCGCGGTCCGGGTTATGCCCGGCGCGACGGGACACCGGCCAAATGGAGCAGACACTGGTGCTCCGATTCCGAAGTTCGCATCATATGCGGCGTCCTCGTTTGCGAACTTCGGAATCAAAGGAGCACCAGCAAATCTATGATTTTAGTGCGGCTTTGACTTTGAAGTTCCGATGGGGAGTGTACGGAACAACTGATCGGAACTTCAAAGTCGCCGCACTAGTGATATGCCGCCGAGAGAGATCGGGCGGGGGCGGGTGTGTTGTATTCCGGGGGGACCTGATGGCTTCGGTATTGACCAGGGATATCGTCAAGAAATTTGACGAAGTTCCCGCTGTGAACGGCATCAGTCTGACGGTGCCGGACGGAGAGTTCATGGTGCTGTTGGGGCCGTCGGGCTGCGGCAAGACGACGTTCCTGCGCATCATCTGCGGGCTTGAAAAGCAGACCAGCGGGGACCTCCTGATCGGCGGCGATGTCGTCAACGATATTCCGCCGCGCGCCCGCGGCGTGGCGATGATGTTTCAGAGCTACGGCCTCTATCCG
The DNA here is from genome assembly GCA_963791665.1 of uncultured Alphaproteobacteria bacterium. GTDB lineage: Bacteria > Pseudomonadota > Alphaproteobacteria > Rhizobiales > Xanthobacteraceae > Bradyrhizobium. The sequence continues at coordinate 87,304 of CAWBTH010000023.1, forward strand.
CATTACACGGTACGCAAGAATATCGCCTTTCCGTTGCGGACGCAGCGCGTTCCGAACGGCGAGGTTGAAAAGAAAGTCGAGTGGGCGTCGCAACTGCTCGGCATCGGCCATCTGCTCGACCGCCGGCCGCGTCAGCTCTCCGGCGGCGAACGTCAGCGTGTCGCGCTGGCGCGCGCGCTCGTGCGCGAGCCGACTGCGCTCTTGCTCGACGAACCGCTCTCGAACCTCGACGCTAAACTGCGCGCCTCGGCGCGCCTTGAGATCAAGCAGTTCCAGCAGCGGGTCGGCGTCACCACCATTTATGTGACCCACGATCAGGTCGAGGCCATGGGCATGGGCGACCGCATTGCCGTCATCGATCATGGGCGGATTTGTCAGGTGGGAACGCCGACGGAGATCTACGACGACCCGGCAGACCGCTTCGTCGCGACCTTCGTCGGCACGCCGCCGATGAACCTGCTCGCGCGTAACGGCGGGTTTCTCGGCTTCCGACCGGAAAACTTTCTGCCCAAGGATATGATCGACGACGGTGCTTTCACCGAATTTTCGTTCCGCGTCGATCGTTCCGAATATCTCGGCTCCGAGCGGATCGTCTATGGCGCGATCGAAGGCTTCGATCCAAACCAGGTGGTGACCGCGAAACTGCCGCCGGCGCATGTCGCCGAGGAAAGCATCAGGCCCGGCGAATGGCATCCCTACGCCGTGCGCAACAGCGCGTTGCGACATTTCGACAAGGATGGCAAGCGGACCAGTCGTCACTGAAAACGAGTTTTCACCCATGGCCTCAATTGCCGAACCCATTGCCAAGCCGGCCTCGCGTTTTCGGTTCATTCTGGACCGGCGCGACGTGCTCGGCGCGGTCTTCGTCGCTCCGGCGATCCTTTACGTGCTGCTGCTGGTTGGCGTGCCGTTGTTGCTCTCGATATATTACTCGGTCAGCGCCTACACGATCTACAATCCCTCGTGGCGCTTCGTTGGCCTGGCGAACTTCGCGCAGATCGTGGAGAATCCGGACTTTCTCCGGACGCTGGGCAACACCTTTGTCTTCACGTTCGGATCGCAATTTCTCGGGCTCGTTCTCGGCAAGTTCGGAGCGCTGTTGCTGTTGCGGCCGTTCCCGGGGCGCAAGATCGTCAGGGCGCTGATCATATTGCCATGGGCGGTGCCGATTGCGCTCGCCACCGTCGCCTGGCAATGGATGTTCGATTCGCTCTACAGCGTGATCAACTGGACCATGATCGCGCTCGGTGTCATCGAACGTTCCGATGCGCCGAACTGGCTCGGCAACCCCCAACTGGCGATGTTGTGCGTGATCGTCGTCAACGCCTGGCGTTTCTTCCCGTTTGCGATCGTGATCTTCCTCGCCGGCATCACCGCGGTCCCGCAGGACGTGATCGACGCGGCAACGGTCGACGGCGCCGGATTCTGGCGCCGCAACTACCAGATCATCCTGCCGATGATCCTGCCGATCATGACCATCGGCCTGATTTTCGGTATCGTGTTTACGTTTACCGATCTTTCCATTGTCTTTCTGATGACCATGGGCGGTCCGGTGGGTGCTACCTCGGTGCTGGGCTTTGAAGGCTTCCAGGTCGGCATCCTGTCCGGCGACGTGTCCCACGGCGCTGCTATCTCGCTGTTCATGCTGCCGGTGCTGCTTGTCGTGGTGATCTTCATGCTGCGCTTCATCAAGCGACGGGAGATCTGACATGCAGCGTGTGGTCACCAGGGTTGCCGGAGAAGTCGCGTTCTATGCGGGAGTCGCGTTCTTCGTCATTCTTTCCACGTTTCCATTCTACTGGATGGTGATCACGTCGTTCAAAACCAACAGCGATCTCTACAGCGTCACCAACATCCCGTTCTGGTTCAACGATCCCCCGACGCTCGAGCATTTCCGCTATCTGTTCCATGAGACCTTGTTCACGACCTGGCTGTTGAATTCCCTGATCATCGGAGTCTGCGTCGTCGTGATCACCCTCGTCACCGCGCTGCCGGCCGCCTACAGCCTGGCACGGATGACCGGGCGCAACGGCGAAACCATGGGGATCGGCATTTTCCTGACCTATCTGGTGCCGCCGACGCTGCTGTTCCTGCCGCTGGCGCGAGTCGTCGCCAATCTCGGGCTGCAGAATTCGATGTGGTCGCTGGTGCTGGTCTATCCGACCTTCACGATCCCGTTCTGCACCTGGCTGTTGATGGGGTTCTTCAAGGCGCTGCCGCCCGAGATCGAGGAAGCCGCGATCGTCGACGGCTGCAGCCTGTTCGGCGCTTTCATCAAGATGGCGCTCCCGCTGTCGCTGCCGGGCATCCTGACGGTGGTGATCTTCACCTTCACCTTGACCTTGCAGGAATTCGTCTACGCGTTGACCTTCATTTCCTCGACCGACCAGAAGCCGATCACGCTTGGCGTGGCGACCGACCTCGTCCGCGGCGACATCTTCTACTGGGGAGAGATCATGGCGGGGGCATTGATCGCCAGCATACCGGTAGCGATTGCCTATAATTTCTTTCTCGATCGCTTCATCGCCGGCATCACCGGCGGCGCGGTCAAATAGTCGTTAGCCCTACGGAAGCCGCAACGGGGCTTGCCGAACTCGCGGGAACTCCCGACAATCCCGCCCGAATCCAGGGCAGGGCGGGGACGTGACGATATTCTTGCGCAGTCTCGATCGCACGATCGGCTGGCTGGTGGCCTCAGCCAAATGGCTGGCGCTGCCGCTGATCGCGGCGCTATTCCTGCAATGGCCGCTGCGCGACATCGTGCGCGGCTGGTCGCGCGAGGCGAACGATTTCGGCCAGATCGCCTTTGCGCTGTTCGTGGCGGTCAGCGTCACGGCCGCAACGCGGGCGCACACGCATCTCGCCGCCGATCTGGTGGCGCAGCGCTATTCGGAGCGGACGCGCGCGTGGCTTGGGCGGGCCGGCGCCGCGTTCGGGCTGTTGCCATGGGCCGTCTTCGTGCTGATCGCGAGCCGGACATCCGTGATCTCCAGCGTGCGTGTCCATGAGGCTTTTCAGGATTCCGGCAATTCCGGCTATTTCCTGATCAAGCTCGCGCTCTGGCTGATGGCGCTGGCGGTGATCGGCCAGGCGCTGGTCGACATCTTCCGCGGAGATCGGCGCTGATGGAGTGGGTCGGCCTCGCGCTGTTGGCTGTGGTCGGAGGGGGCATTATCCTGACCGGGCTGCCGGCCGCAGTGGTGCTGCTTGCCGTCGCCACTCTCGGTGCGATCATCGGCATCGCATCAGGCGCGATCGAATTCGCCACGCTCGGCGCCTTGTCGACCCGGTTGATCAACCTGTTCGAGAACGACCTGCTGCAGGCTTTGCCGCTCTACGTGACCATGGGCCTGCTGCTGGACCGGCTCCCGGTTGCGGACGCGCTGTACCGGACCTCCAACGCCATTCTGCCGCGCAAGCCCGCCGCGCCGCTGGTCTCGGGCATGCTGCTCGGCGCGCTGCTTGGGCCGATGAACGGCTCGGTCGGCGCCAGCGTGCTCGGCCTGTCGCGCGTCGTCGCGCCGCGGCTTGCCGCCGAAGGCATTCCCGCAGCCAACCGCCATGCACTGGTCGCGGTGGCGAGCACGCTCGGCGTGCTGGTGCCGCCGTCGCTGGTGCTGATCCTGCTCAGCGACGCCATGCTGTCGGCACACACGATCGCGGTGACCGCGACCGGGCGCAACGACCGCGTCATCAACACCCAGGATATTTTCCACGCCGCGCTGCTGCCGGGCGCAATCTTCCTTGCGTTGTGTTTGGGATTGTCCTGGATCGCCGGACGCAACGCGGCGGAATTGCCGAAGCGCGAGCCGCTGAGCGCGGGCGAGGCGCTGCTTGCGGCGGTTGCGCTCGCGCTGCTGATCCTGCTGCTCGGCGGCGTCACCTTCGGCTATTTCTACGCGGTGGAGGCTGCCGCGATGGGTGCCTTCGCGCTCTTGGTCACGGGCCTCGGCTCGGGCCGCCTGCATCTCGACGCCCTGAGCAAGCTGCTGGCCGACGCCATCGCATTGACCGGCGCGCTGTTCGCGCTGCTGCTTGCCGCCACCACGTTCACCATGATGCTGAGGCTGCTCGGCACCGCCGATCTGGTCGGCCGCATCGTCGCCGCGATCCCGGGCGGCGAAATCACCGCGGTCGCTAGCGTGCTCGCCTTGATCGGGCTCAGCGCCTTCGTGCTCGACGCCTTCGAGATCATCTTCGTGATCGTGCCGATCGTGATCCCGCCGCTCCTGATCCGCGTTGCGGACGCGCGCTGGGTCGCAGTGCTGGTGCTCCTGACCTTGCAGGCGAGCTTCCTGCTGCCGCCGTTCGGCTATGCCCTGATGATGGTGCGCGGCGTGCTGAAGGAGCCGGTGGCTATTCGCGCGCTGCTGAGGGCGTTGGCGCCGTTCCTCGCGGCGCAGTGGCTGCTGCTCGTGGTGGTGCTGGCGTTCCCGCAATTGACCCACAGCGGACAGTCGGCGGCGGACTCGACGCGCCTGCCGGCCGCTCCGATGTCGAACGAGGAACTGAACAAGCGCTTGCAGGAGATGATCCAGATTCCGGAGCCGCCGGATCTGGAGGAGCAGAATCGGAAGTGACAAGGCTGGCTCTTCTGGAGTTCCCCCGGAACCGCGGCGGCAATTGCTGGTTATCAGATGGGCAATGCTTGAACTGGAGGAGGAAACGATGCCCGTCATTTTGTTATGGGGTATTCCCACGCTGATTGTGGTTGGCGGCGGAGCCTTCTGGCTCATCCACGCCCACCACTAAGCAACTCGGCCCGGCGAACAGCCGGGCCTTTTGTTTGGGCTCAGGCGCTCTCGCGCGCCTCTCCTCCGCTGCGCAGGTTGTGGAAGAACTTTTCCACTTCGCGCGACAGCGTCTCCGCCATGGCGTTGAGCTCGTTGGAGGCCGACAGCACGGAGCCCGCGGCCGTATTGGTCTCGCCGATGGCGTCGCGCAGCGACACGATGTTGTTGACCAGCGTCTCGTTGCCCTGAGCGGCCGACTGCGCGTTGACCGATATCTCGCGGGTCGCGGCGTCCTGCTGGCCGACGGCGCCGGCAATTGCGGAAGTGATGTCGTTGATCTCGCGCACGGCGGTGCCGATCTCGCGCACGGCCTCCACGGCGCCCTTGGTCGAGGACTGGATCAGGCCGACATTCTGGCCGATCTCCTCGGTGGCTTTCGCGGTCTGGCCGGCGAGCGCCTTCACCTCATGCGCCACCACGGCAAAGCCGCGGCCGGCATCGCCCGCGCGCGCGGCTTCGATGGTGGCGTTCAGCGCCAGCAAATTGGTCTGCTCGGCAATGGCCTGGATCAGCTGCAGCACGCCGTCGATGCGCTGGGTCGCCGCGGCGAGGCTCTCGATCTCGGAGATCGACTTTTCGGTGCGCAGGCCGGTCTGCTCGACCGCGCCGGCGGACTGGCGGACCTGGCGGCCGATCTCCTGAACCGATGCCGACAGCTCTTCCGCCGCGCCCGCCACTGCCGAGACGTTGCCTGCGGCCTTGGTGGTCGCGCCGGTCGCGTCGGTGGCGCGGTCGCTTGCGTCGGAGGTGACGCGGGTGATGCTCTCCGCGGTCTGCCGCATCGCGGACGCATTCTGATGGACCGAGTTCAGCACCGCGCCGATCGCCCCGCGGAATTCCTCGACAGAGGCTTCGATATGCCGGCTGCGTTCCTCGCGTGCCGCCGAATCCGCCGTCACCTGCGAGTTCAGATTGCGGTTGCGCTCCATCGCTTCCTTGAAAATCTGGATGGCACGCGCCAGCGCGCCGATCTCGTCGCCGCGTGCGGTGTGCGGCACCTCGATATTGTCGGCGCCTTCGGCGACCTGCTTGATGGTCGCGGTGATCACCGACAGCGGCCGGGCAATCGAGCGCGCGATGATGACGATGCCGGCAACCACCAGGAGCAGCGCGATGCCGCCGAGGCAGGTCAGCACCAGCGACAGTTGACGGTCGACCTCGTTTTGCGCCGCGATGCGCTTGGCGCGCTCGCCATAGACCTTCGACAGCGCTTCCAGATCCTTGTTCAGCGCCGTGCGCACCGAGCGGTTAGCGTCGTTATCGCCCCATTCGCGGCCTGCGGCCGGGCTGATCTCGTTGGCGCGGCGCACCAGCTCCTTGCGGAACTCGACGAATTGCTCGATGCGCTTCTTGAAGGCGGCGAACTGCTCGGCATCGTCGGCCTGCACGATCGCTTCCCAGCCCTTCACGACGCCGAGAATCCTGTCGTTGAACTTCAAAAGCCCTTCGCCGTATTTCTTCACCACCGCCGGATCGGTCGACATGTAGACGCCGCGCAACTCCATCACGACCGCATAGACCAGCGAGTTGACGCGCTCGACATTGAGCGCGGCCATGTTGGCCGTCTCGATGGCGTGGATCAGCTCCGCGCCCCGGCGCGAGTTGTAGTCGGACAGAACGGTGATGGCGGCGGTCAAAAGCGCGAACAGCGCGAAGATCGAGTACAGCCTTGCCGCCAGCGAGAGCCTGGATGCCATGATTTCAGAACCAGCCTTTTCGGAAATGACAGAAGGTAAACGCGTCGCGTTGAATGCCCCCGGACCCGTCAACCGTCTAAAAATCATGCAGAATCTTCATGGATAAAGGATTAATGGCGGTAGCCCGAAACTCCCGTCGTTGACGCGCGATTTCCCTGTCCACTCAGGCCTTTGTGGCGGGCTGATGCACGGCCAGCCCTGGACCGTGAGAGGTATTTGGATATGGGAGCTTAACCGTCATCGCTCCGAGCGGGCGTGGTGGTAAATTCCTTCCTCCATGGCCTATCGCCACACCATCGATGCCACCTCTTACGTCTTCGCCGACCTGCGCGAGCTCTTGGCCAAGGCTAGCCCGCCGCGCTCCGGCGATCGGCTGGCCGGGATCGCCGCCGACAGTGCCGAAGAGATGATCGCGGCACGGATGGCGCTGGCAGACACGCCGCTGACGCAGTTTCTGCAGGAGACCGTCATCGCTTACGAGGATGACGAGGTCACCCGCCTGATCATCGATGGCCATGACATCAGCGCCTTTGCGCCGATTGCTTCGCAAACCGTCGGCAGCTTCCGGGATTTCCTGTTGTCGGATGCCGCCACCTGCGACGTTCTGAAGCGGCTTGCGCCTGGCATCACGGCAGAGATGGCAGCGGCCGTCTCCAAGTTGATGCGCAACCAGGACCTGATCCTGGCCGCGAAGAAATGCCAGGTGACATCCGCGTTCCGCAACACCATCGGCATGCGCGGCCGCATGAGCGCGCGGCTGCAGCCGAACCATCCCTTCGACGATGCCAAAGGCATCACCGCCTCGATCCTCGACGGGCTGCTGCTCGGCTCGGGCGATGCCTGCATCGGCATCAACCCGGCGAGCGACGATCCCGCAATCATCGGCGGGCTGCTTCGGCTGCTCGATGACATCATCGTTCGGCTTCAAATCCCCACACAGGGCTGCGTGCTGACCCATGTCACCACGACCTTGAAACTGATCGGCGAGGGCCTGCCGGTCGATCTGGTGTTCCAGTCGATCGCGGGTACCGAGGCCGCCAACCGCAGCTTTGGCGTCGATCTCGCGCTGCTGCGCGAAGCGCACGACGCGGGTCGTGCGCTCAAGCGCGGCAGTGTCGGCGATCATCTGATGTATTTCGAGACCGGGCAGGGCTCCGCGCTGTCGGCCAATGCGCATGGCGGCGTCGACCAGCAGACCTGCGAGGCGCGCGCCTATGCCGTGGCGCGGGCCTACCGGCCGCTGCTGGTCAACAGCGTGGTCGGCTTCATCGGCCCCGAGTATCTCTATGACGGCAAGGAGATCATCCGCGCCGGCCTGGAGGACCATTTCTGCGGCAAATTGCTCGGCTTGCCGCTCGGCGTCGACGTCTGTTACACCAACCACGCCGAGGCCGATCAGGACGATATGGACAATCTGCTGACGCTTCTGGCGGCCGCCGGCGTCACCTTCATCATGGGGGTGCCGGGCGCCGACGACGTCATGCTGAACTACCAGTCCACCTCGTTTCACGACGCGCTCTATGTCCGCGACCTCTTCGGCCTGAAGCGGGCGCCCGAATTCGACGACTGGCTGGTGCGCATGGGATTGGCGGATTCCGCCTTCCGTCTGGCCGGAAATGCGGGGCTTTTGCCCGATTTTGCCTCGCGGTTGATCGAAGGCACTGGCAAGATCGAACCGAAGCAACCAATTGGGCGTCCTATGGGTTAGCTGTGTTGCCACAATGCGGAACATTTTCTGGCAGAGCATTGTGGCGCATGCTTAAATTGGGCCCTGGAAGTTGCAGGATATCGCAGAGGAATTTCGATGAGAGTTGAGGGCATCGAGGCGGTTCGCCGCGTTCTATGCGTCTTTCCGCGATATACGTCGTCGTTCGGCACGTTCGAATACGCATATCCCCTGACCGACGGCCAGAAAGCCTTCATGCCGCCGCAGGGGCTGTTGGTGCTCGCGGCCTATCTGCCCGCCCAATGGCAGGTCCGTTTCGTCGACGAGAACCTCACGTCCGCGACCAAAGAGGACTTCGCGTGGGCTGAAGTCGTGTTCGTCAGCGGCATGCACATCCAGCGCCAGCAGATGAACGACATCTGCCGCCGCGCCCATGAGCTCGATCTCCCCGTCGCGATCGGCGGCCCCTCGGTCAGCGCCTGTCCGGACTATTATCCCTCGTTCGACTATCTGCATGTCGGCGAACTTGGCGACGCCACCGACGCGCTGCTTCGTCGTCTCGCCGAGGATGTGACGCGGCCCGAGGGCCAGGTCGTGTTCACGACCAAGGATCGCGTCGACATGCGCGACTTCCCGATTCCCGCCTACGAGCTTGCCGACATCCGCCGCTACATGCTCGGCAGCCTGCAATATTCGTCGGGCTGTCCCTATGAGTGCGAGTTCTGCGACATCCCCGGCCTTTACGGCCGCAATCCGCGGCTGAAGACGCCGCAGCAGATCATCGCCGAACTCGACAAGATGCGCGAACTCGGCATCGCCGACACCGTCTACTTTGTCGACGACAATTTCATCGGCAACCGCAAGGCCGCGCTCACCCTGCTGCCGCATCTGATCGAATGGCAGAAGAGAACCCTCTACGCCACGCGGTTTGCCTGCGAGGCGACACTCAACATCGCCAAGCGACCCGAAATCCTGGAGAAGATGCGCGAGGCTGCCTTCATCACCATCTTCTGCGGCATCGAGACGCCGGATCCCGACGCGCTGAAAGCGATGCACAAGGACCACAACATGATGGTCCCGATCATGGACGGCGTGAAGACCATCAATTCCTTCGGCATGGAGGTGGTGTCGGGCATCATCATGGGGCTCGACACCGACAAGCCGGGCACGGCGGATGCGCTGTCGTCGTTCGTCGACAACTCGAAGATTCCGCTCTTGACCATCAACCTGCTGCAGGCGCTGCCCAAGACGCCGCTGTGGGACAGGCTGGCGCGCGAGAAGCGGCTGGTGCTCGACGACGACACGCGCAACTCCAACGTCGATTTCCTGTTGCCCTATGACGACGTCGTGCGCAGCTGGAAACGCGCCATGGAGCTGGCCTATGAGCCCGCAAAGCTGTTCGCGCGCTACACCTATCAGTGCGAGTACACCTATGCGAACCGCCTGAAAGTGCCTGTGAGCCCGGAGATGAAATCCTGGAAGAACATCAGGCGCGGCCTGATCATGCTGCGCAACATCTTCTGGCAGGTCGGCGTGCTCGGTCCCTACAGACGCGTGTTCTGGAAGTTCGCGTTTGAGCGGCTGCGCCGGGGTGATCTCGAGGGCTTCATCGGATCGGTGCTGATCGGCCATCATCTGATCATGTTCGCGCGCGCGGCCTCGTCCGGCCAGCAGAACGCGTCCAACTATTCGGTCCGGCTGCGCGAGGCCTCCGTTCCTGCCGAATGACATCCAGCCCCCTCGCTTGACGCGCGATCTCCGGACGTTGACTCCCGCGCGCGTTGCGCTGGGTCGTGCTGGTGCGAGCCTGCCCACAAGCGCACTGCTCGACTTCACCCTCGATCATGCGCGGGCGCGCGACGCCGTTCATGCCGCTTTCGATGCCAAGGCGCTGGTTGCGCAGCTTGCGGGCCTCGGCGTCGCCGCGAGCGAAGTTCACAGCCGCGCCGGCAATCGCCGCGATTATCTGCGGCGTCCCGATCTCGGACGGCGGCTGGATGAGGTTTCCGCCGCGCAACTCGCGAGCGCGGAGGCAAACGCCGGCAAGCTCGCGATCGTGTTCGGCGACGGGCTGTCGCCATCGGCTGTGCATGCGCATGCCGCGAAACTGATGCGGCACCTCCTGCCGCGGCTTGCCGCCGCGCAGATTGCACTCGGATCTGTCGTGGTTGCCTCAAGCGCGCGGGTCGCGCTGGGCGACGAGATCGGCGCCATCGTCGAGGCGAATATGGTTCTCGTGCTGATCGGCGAGCGGCCCGGCCTGTCTGCGCCCGACAGTCTCGGGGCCTATCTGACATTCGCTCCCGCGATCGGCCGCACCGACGCCGACCGCAACTGCGTCTCCAACATCCATCGCGAGGGCCTGAGCTATGACCAGGCCGCCCTCAAGATCGCGTGGCTGGTCCGTGAAGGTCTCACGCGGCGGGAGACCGGTGTCGCTCTGAAAGACGAGAGCGACGGAACGTCGCACCTTCCGAACCCCCTGAGCGACTCGGTGTGACAAATCAGCGACAGCCGGAATCAGCGCAATCGTGAAGGATTTCGGCGGAGCGCCGCGCTTGCGAGAGGGGAGTGGGACCTGCTAAACCGGCGCCCAGCGATTTTCTTCATGTTTTCAAGGGTTAGCACCGATCAAAGATAGTCGGCGCGGCTGCTTTCGCGCGCTAGCGACCTAAGCTATTCAGAATAAGCCCAGGATTGGACAAGCCGCATGCTCGAAAAGACCCGCGACAACGAGATCCACGTCGAGATGGTGGAGGAGCCGCCGGCGAAGAGCATCGCGTTCGGGCTGGAGAGGCTCGGCCTGATCCCGATGAAGGCGCCAATCCTGTCCTGCATCGTCCTCGCGATCCTGATGGTCGGCGCCGTCATCGGCATCGACCGGATCAAGATCGACAACTCGCTCAGCCAGCTGTTCCGGTCCAACACCAAGGAATTCCACCAGTACGAAGAAGTGACGAAGAAATTCCCGGCGGAGGAATTCGACGTCCTGGTCGTGGTCGAGGGCAAGAACCTGCTGGCGCGCGACAATCTGGAGAAGCTGCGCGACTTCGTCACTGATACGCAACTGGTCGACGGCACCCGTGGCCTCGTCTCCCTGTTCTCCGCGCGGCAATCGCCGGCACCGGGCAAGCTTCCGGCGGCGCTGTTCCCCGCCGAACTGCCTGAAGGCGCCGCCTACGATCAGTTCATCGAAACCGTCAAAGCCAACGAGATCATCCGCGGCAAGCTGTTGTCGGAAGACGGCACGCTGGCGCTCATCGTATTGTCGCTCGAGCCGGAGGTGGTGGCGTCCAACAAGCTCACCAAGACCATCGGCGACATCCGCAAGTTGGTGAAGGACGATCTCGGGACCACCGGCCTCAGCGTGCAGCTGTCCGGCGTGCCGGTCATGCAGCTCGAGATCCGCAACGCCGTCGAGCGCGACGGCTTGACCTACAACATCCTCGGCATTCTCGCCGGCTGCATCATCGCCATCATCTTCTTCCGCAAAATCTCCTTCATGATCGTGGCGGCGTTCCCGCCGATGATCGCGATCATGCTGGCGCTTGGCGGGCTCGGCTGGGCCAATTTCAATCTCAACATGTTCCTGAACGTGATGACGCCGCTCATCATGGTGATCAGTTTCTCGGACTCGATGCAGCTGACATTTGCCGCGCGCGACCGGCTGATCGCCGGCCAGGACAAGTTCACCGCCTTCAAGAACGCGGTGCTGGTGGTGGGACCGGCCTGCGTCTTGACCCACGGCACCGCCGGTATTTCCTTTATCGCGCTGCAGTTCTCCAACTCCGAGCTGATCCGCAAGTTCGGCGAGGCGGGACTGGCCGCCACCATCATCGCCCTGATCGCGGTGTTGTCGCTGGTGCCGGTGTTCGGCATCCTGCTCGTGCGCAACGAGAAGGTCATGGCGGTCAAGTTCCAGGGCGCCGATGCCGGCGTGCAGGCGCTGCGCAACTTCTGTTACTGGATCGCGGTGCGCATGGTGAGCCGGCCCGGCCTGTTCAGCCTGATCGCGGTCGTCTTCGTCGCCGGGCTCGGCATCATCTACGCCCATCTGGAGCCGCGCTATCGATTGGCCGACCAGGTGCCGGACAAGCGCCAGGCGGTCGCCGCCAGCAATCGAACTCGATGCCAAGCTGACCGGCGCCAATCCGGTCAACGTGCTGATCACCTTCCCCAAGGGTGAATCGCTGTATTCGCCGGAGACGCTGCAGACCATTGCCGACGTGCATGCCACCGTCGAGCACGAGGCCGGCGTTGGTAACGTCTGGTCGCTCGAAAGCCTGCGCCGGTGGCTCGCCGAAAAGGCCGGCACCAACGATGTCGCGACGCTGAAGGAATACGTCAGCGTCATTCCCGAGCATTTGATAAGGCGTTTCATCGACGCCAACCAGGACGCGGTCGTGGTCGCAGGCCGCGTGCCCGACCTCGAATTCCAGCCAACTGCTGCCGGTGGTGGACAAGCTCGATCATCAACTGGACGCGATCCGCCAGAAGCATCCCGGCTACGAGATTGCCGTCACCGGTCTTGCCGCGATCGCCGCGCGCAATTCGGCCGGCATGATCGAGAAGCTGAACCGCGGCCTCACCGTCGAGTTCGCGCTGGTCGCGATCTTCATCGGGCTTGCGTTCCGCTCGTGGGTGGTGCTGTTCGCCTGCATCCTGCCGGGCATCTTCCCGGTCGTGATGTCGGGCACGCTGCTCTACCTCCTCAAGGAGGGATTGCAATTTGCAAGCGTGGTCGCGCTGACGGTGTCGTTCGGTCTCGGGCTTTCCGCCACCATCCACTTCCTCAACCGCCTGCGGCTGGAGAGCAAGCCGGGCGTCACCTCCGACATTGCGGTCGAACGCGCCACCGTGCTGGTCGGCCCCGCGCTGATCCTCACCACGCTGGTGCTGGCCTGCGGACTTGTGGTGACCGTGTTCTCCGACCTGCCGTCGCTGCGGCTGTTCGGCTGGCTCAGCGCGTTCTCGATGGTGGCAGCCCTCGTTGCCGACCTCTTCATCCTGCGGCCGACCGCGATGTGGCTGATCAATCTCAGGGAGAAGCTGCACGGCAAAAGCGGCAACGCGCTGGGGTAGCCTGCCCAGCTCTTTGAAACTGAGTTTATGACGACGGGTTCCCGGCGCTCCCGTGCTGTTGCATTCACTCGTGCCGGGCTTCAAATTGGGCCGAGACCACTAACAACTCGTTTTGGGAGGGCGTGTGCAGTCACGCGCGCTGACGATCCGGCTGATCCGTTTGGCGATGGCGGCGGCATTGATCTTTCCGCTGGTTCTCTTCCTGTTTGCCTCCTGGTCGTCCTATCGCAGCATCTCGGCACTCGCCGATGAGCGCCTGACGCGCTCGCTCGACATCCAGCAGGAGGAAGCCGCCAAGGATTTCGAACTGGTCGGCCTCATCATGCGCCGCGCGGCCGAGCTGGTCGCCGGAATGGACGCAGAGGCCTTGCGCGCACATGAGGAGCGGATCCACGACAGTTTCGCCGATCTCGCGAACGCGGTGGCCGCCGTGCAGGCAATCGCGGTCTACGCTGCCGACGGACATGTGCTTGCGACCTCGGCAAGTCATCCGCCGCCGCCGGAAAGTTTCGCCGACCGCGACTTCATCGCGGGCCCGCTGCGCAGTGGCGGCAGCGTCTATTACGGCCGGGTCTATCCTTCCTTCTTCGGCGCCGAACCGTTCTTCACGATGAGCCGGCCGCTGGTCGTCAACGGATCGGTGGCGGGCATCCTCGAGGTTTCGGTGCTGCCGAGCAATTTCTTCCAGTTCTATTCGACGCTCGCCTATACGCAGGGTTTGCAATATGCGCTGATCAGGAGCGACGGGACGTTTCTGGCGCGCTATCCGAAAGTCCCGCCGGGCGCACCGGACAAGCTCGATCCGAACACGAGCTTTCATCGCTTGATCGCGGCCCATCCGGAGGGCGGAGCCTACCGGTCGCGCTCTCCCATCGACCAGATCGAGCGCCGCTATATCATCCGGCGGCTCGAAGGCACCTCGCTCTATCTGAGCGCCGAAATCGAAGACGCAACCTTGCGCCGGGAATGGATGGTGGACATGGCCCGTCACCTGATCTTCGGCTTGCCGGCGACCCTCCTGATGTTCGCGATGCTGTTCTTCATCCTGCGGCGAACCCAAACGCTCTATGTCGAGGTCGATGCCCGCACCAAAGCGGAGCAGGCGTTGCGGCAATCGCAGCGGCTCGATGCCATCGGCCAGTTGACCGGCGGTGTCGCCCACGACTTCAACAATCTGCTCACCATCATCCTCGGCAACCTCGAGGGATTGCAGCGTCAGCTCCGCGATGCCGATGCCGGCATCAGGCGGCGCATCGAGAACGCCATTCATGGCGGCCAGCGCGCCGTCACGCTGATCAAGCGATTGCTGGCGTTTTCGCGACAGCAACCGCTGAGCCCGGCGCCGGTCAACGTCAACCAGTTGATGCAGGGCCTGTCCGACTTCCTGCGGCGGGCGCTCGGCGAGCAGGTCGAACTGGAAGTGGTCGGTGGCGGCGGATTGTGGCTGGTCGAGGTCGACCCGGCGGAGCTGGAGTCGGCGCTTCTCAACCTTGCGGTCAACGCCCGCGATGCCATGCCGACCGGCGGCAAGCTCACCATCGAGGCGAGCAATTGCTTCCTCGATGAGGCCTATTGCCGCGACAAGGCCGACATCCAGCCGGGACAATATGTTGTTATCTCGGTATCCGACACCGGCTCGGGCATGACCAGGGATGTCATGGCCCGCGCGTTCGAGCCGTTCTTCACGACCAAGCCGGCCGGACAGGGCACCGGACTGGGGCTCAGTCAGGTCTACGGCTTCGTCAAGCAATCGGGCGGCCACGTCAGCATCTATAGCGAGACGGGCGAAGGCACGACGATCAAGCTCTATCTGCGACGCTACTATGGTGCGATGCCCGATCATGATTTGAGTGTGAGCGCGCCGCCCGCCGGCGGCCATGAATGCGTGCTCGTGGTGGAAGACGACGATGACGTGCGCGCCTATATCGCCGAGACGCTGAACTCGCTTGGCTACAAGGCGCTGCAGGCGCCAGACGGCGACGCCGCGCTTCGTCTTCTGCGTGAGCATCCGGACGTCAAGCTGCTGCTCACCGACGTCGTGATGCCCGGCATGAACGGACGGCAGTTGGCGGAAGCCGCACTTGCGGCGATGCCGCGGCTGAAGGTGCTCTACATGACCGGCTATTCGCGCAACGCGATCGTGCATCAGGGCCGGCTCGATCCGGGCGTCGACCTGATCCAGAAGCCGGTCGCCGCCGAGCGGCTCGGCGCCATGGTGCGCAAGCTGCTGGATGCGACGGAAGTCTGATGTGCCCACACAGGGACCATCTTGACAAATATACAAAAATATGTATAGTTAAGCTTCGATGCTGGGCTCAAGGCCAATCGAATTTCGAGGTAGCGCACTCGAAGATTTGCGCGCGTTTCCGCAAGTGGCGTGCGGCGGGATTTCAGCTCGATCATGTACAACGCGGACGCGAGCCCGATGACTGGAAGCCCATGAACAGCATTGGCCTGGAGTGAAGGAAATCAGAGTTCGCGATGCCGCCGGGGCCTTCAGGGGTGCTCTATCTCGCGAGGTTCGAGGATGCCGTGTACGTGTTGCACTGTTTCCAGAAGAAGACACAGAAAACACGAAAGGCAGATCTGGATGTTGCGGGTCGCCGTTATCGGGATTTGGTGAAGGAACTCGGCCGATGAAGAAGAAGCGCTTCTCCAGCGTGTGGGACGCAATCGAAGACACACCCGCGCAGGCCGAGAATATGAAGTTACGCTCGGTGCTGGTCATGGCGTTGAGGGATCACATCGCAAACATGGAATTGAGTCAGTCGGAGGCGGCAAAGCTGCTCGGCGTGACGCAGCCGCGCATCTCCGACCTCATGCGTGGCAAGATCGAGCTGTTCGGTCTCGACACACTGGTCAATATGATTGCGGCCGCGGGACTGCATGTCGACATGCGGGTGAAGGCAGCCTGATTGAATCGCGCGACAAGCAAAGCCCCGGTGCGAGACCGGGGCTTGAAGCTTCACTTTAACTTTGGCGTTTCGGGCTCAGCCCTTCGTCATCGTGATGCTGACGCCGCGGATTTCACCCTTGGACGAAATCTGCACGGTCTGCTTGGTGCCGTTGGTGTGCAGCGTCAAATTGGCGGCAAAGCCGTTGGCCTCGACGAACACCTCGATGGTGCCGCCGCCTGCGGTGCCCTGCAGGTTGCCGAAGATGTTGCGGCTCTTTTCGCTCCAGTTGCCGGAGATGCGATCGCCGTTGGAGGTGACGTCGCTCACCAGGTCGAACTTGTAGCTGTCGCTCGCGCAGTCCAGCTTCTGCTTGAGGTTCAAGCCGTTCGGATTGACCTTGTATTCGGCCTTGCAGCGGATGTGCTCGGTCTGGCCATCCGACAGCGAGACCGTTCCGGTGCCGGTCCACGCGCCGTCGAAGCCGGCAAACGGGCCGCCCGATTGGGCATGACCGGCCGCCACCGAGAGCATCAGCGCAGCGCCGACGCCCGCAGCCGTGATAGCCTGTCCAGACAGACTGAAGCCAAACACTTTCATTTGGGTTTCCCGTTCAAAATGACGCCTCAATCGAGGTACGTCTCGCCACATCGATGGTTTAGTGTTGCCGTTAAACTGTTAGGTTCAAAGGAACTTGTAGCGGGCCTGTGCAGGCTTGCAACAGCCCGCAGCGAAAATCGCTGCGCGTCAAATTACCTCCTAGTATCAGGCGTTTATATGTGCCAAGCAACGCCCGATGGAAGCGCCGCCGCACGCAATCGCGAGCCATCGTAAATTTGGCCGCATTTCGCGGTGTTTCTGCACTCGGTCGTCCGCGCGGTTCGCGGGCTTCGCCATCCCAAATGATCCGTGCCGGGCCTCCGGCATAACCGGGGCTGAGAGCCCTGTTGTCAGAATGAAGGAACACGATGCGTAAACTTCTCCTCGCCATCACCCTGTCGTCGCTTTCGCTGTCCACCGCGGCTTTCGCTCAGTCGATGGGCACGCCTCAGGAGCAAGCGGCGTGCTCGCGCGATGCGCAGCGCTTTTGCCGCACCGTGATCTCCCAGGGTGACATGGCGGTGCTTGCCTGCTTCCAGCAGAACCGCGCCAAGATCAGCCGCGCCTGCGACGCCGTGCTGAGGAGCCACGGCCAGTAAGCACCAGGCGAGGGCTGGCCCTTTCGACGCCGCTAAAACATTGGTTTTGGCGGCGTCTTCGCCTATATGGGGAACTCCGAACCACGTTTGAGTTTCCAGTTCCCCGATGACGTCAGCGAGCGAATTGCGATCCGGCAAGACACACCGGGACGAGAATTTTCCGGTTGCGTCATGGCTGATCCAGCCGCGCCACCGCGCGCTGATCCTCGCTTTCTATAATTTCGTCCGCACCGCCGACGACATCGCCGACCATGCCACGCTCGAGGCAGCCGAGAAGCTGCGCTACCTCGATCTGCTCGAGGCCGAGTTGTTGGGCAAAGGCGACAGCCAGAAGGAAGCGGTGAGCTTGCGGACCGCGCTTGCCGAACGGTCGATGCCGCCGCGCCACGCACTCGACCTTCTCACCGCATTCCGCATGGACGTCACCAAGCTCCGCTACGAGAACTGGGACGAGGTGATCCATTATTGCCGCTATTCGGCGATGCCGGTCGGACGCTTCGTGCTCGACGTTCATGGCGAGAGCACATCGACCTGGGCGGCCTCGGACGCGATCTGCGCGGGTCTGCAGGTCAACAATCATCTGCAGGATTGCGGCAAGGATTTTAGAGATCTCAACCGCGTCTACCTGCCGCGCGACACGCTGGAAGCCGCCGGCGCGTCGGTCGAGATGCTGGGACTGGCGCAGGCGCCGCCCGCGCTGCTGCAATGCCTGCATGTGCTGGCCGGCAAGACCGAGCAACTGCTGAACGAGGGCAGGTCACTTGCCTCACAGGTCAGGGATTTCCGGCTTGGCCTGGAGATCGCCGTCATCCAGGCCTTCGCCGACAGGATCGTGCGCATGTTGAAGGCGCGCGACCCCTTGAGCGAGCGCGTCCATCTCGGCAAGGGCGAACTGCTCGCCTTTACGCTGGCTGCCGTCGCCACTGAAGCCGCGCGGCGCGCGGCCGGTCAGCATCCCGTCTCGAACCCGGTTGCCGGCGCATGACGCTGCAGGCCACCGCCAGCCCCGATCACGGCACCACTGCGTCCGGCAGCTCGTTCTATGCCGCGATGCGCATCCTGCCCGCCGAGCAGCGGCAGGCGATGTTCCAGATCTACAGCTTTTGCCGCCACGTCGACGACATCGCCGATTCCGACGGGCCGCGCGACGAACGGCTCGCAGCGCTGCAGCAATGGCGCGACGACATCGACGCGCTCTATCGCGGACAGCCTCCGGCACGGCTTGCGGACTACGTCGCCTCCGTCAAACGCTTCGACCTGCAGCGCGCCGATTTCCTCGCCATCGTCGACGGCATGGAAATGGACGTGCCGCAGGATATCCGGGCACCCGACCTCGCAACGCTCGATCTCTATTGCGATCGGGTGGCGAGCGCGGTCGGCCGCCTGTCCGTGCGCGTGTTCGGCCTGCGTGAGGACGACGGCATCGAACTCGCGCATCATCTCGGCCGCGCGCTGCAGCTCACCAACATCCTGCGTGACATCGACGAGGACGCCGGTCTCGGCCGGCTCTATCTGCCGCGCGAATTGCTCCACGAGGCCGGGATCACCGAGACCAATCCGCTCGATGTTGCCGACGATCCGCGCCTGCCTGATGTCTGCGCGCCGCTGGTCGAGCGTGCGCGCATGCACTTTGCCAAGTCCGACGACATCATGGCGCGTAACCCGCGCCGCATCGTGCGCGCCCCGCGCATCATGTCGAAATATTACAGCTCGATCCTGCAACGTTTGATCGCACGGGGATTTGCGCCGCCGCGCGATCCCGTCCGCGTGAGTAAAGTCACAAAGCTCGCCATCGTCCTTCGCTACGCTTTCATCTGATGTCAAAGACCATTCACATCATCGGCGCCGGAATTTCGGGCCTGTCCGCAGCCGTGCGGCTCGCCAATGCGGGCCATCGCGTGCACGTCCACGAGGCCACGCAACAGGCCGGCGGCCGTTGCCGCTCCTATTTCGACGCCGCGACCAATCTCATCATCGACAACGGCAATCATCTGCTGCTGTCGGGCAACCGCCACGCGCTGGCTTACGCCAGATCGATCGGCACCGAGGCCGGCTTGATCGGACCGAGATCCGCGCAGTTTCCCTTCGTCGATCTCGCGACCGGCCAGCGCTGGCTGCTCGACCTCGGAGATTCCCGGCTGCCGCTCTGGGTGTTCGACGAAAGCCGCCGCGTGCCCGACACCGGCATGCTGGATTATCTCGGCCTCGCGCCGCTGGTCTGGGCGCCCGTCAGCAAGACGGTCGGCGACACCATCCGCTGCGAGGGCACGCTGTATCAGCGGCTGGTGCAGCCGCTGCTGCTCGCCGCACTCAATGTCGATCCCCCGATCGGGTCGGCCGGACTTGCCGGTGCCATCGTTCGCGAAACGCTGCTGGCGGGCGGGCAGGCCTGCCGGCCGCTGATTGCGCGCGACGGCCTGTCCGCGATCCTGATCGAGCCCGCGGTGAAGCTGTTGCAGGACAAAGGCGCGAGCGTCTCGCTCAGTCACGAATTGCGCGAGCTTGCAATGAGCGGTGATCGCATCACCGGATTGAAGTTCGGCAGCGACGAGATCGCGCTCGGTTCCGACGATGCGGTCGTGATGGCCGTGCCGCCGCGCGGCGCCGCCACGCTGCTGCCGGGATTGCCGACGCCGACCAAGTTCCGCGCCATCGTCAATGCGCATTTCCGCTTCGACCCGCCGCGCGACGCGCCGCCGATCCTGGGCGTGGTCGGCGGCCTGGTCGAATGGCTGTTCGCATTCCCCGGGCGCCTGTCAGTGACCATCAGCGCGGGTGATCGCCTGATCGACATGCCGCGCGAGGAACTCGCCGAAGCGATCTGGCGCGACGTCTGCAAGGCCGGCGGCGTCACCGGCGACTTGCCGCCCTGGCAGATCGTGCGCGAGCGCCGCGCCACATTTGAGGCGACGCCGGAACAGAACGCGCTGCGGCCGAAGGCCGCCACCTCGTTCAAAAATCTTTTCCTCGCCGGCGACTGGACTGATACGGGGTTGCCTGCGACCATCGAGGGATCGGTGCGATCGGGAGACCGCGCCGCCGATCTCGTCCTCGCCATGCGCTAGGTTTTGTCGATGTCGATTCAAGCAGCAGACCAGGCCACCGCGACCGCAAGCAGCGCGCTCGAAAAGAGTATTGCGTCGGCAGCCGACGCGCTGCTCGGCTTGCAGCAGGCCGACGGCCATTGGGTGTTCGAGCTCGAGGCCGACGACACCATTCCGTCGGAATATGTGCTGCTGCGTCATCATATCGGCGAGCCCGTCGATACCGTGCTGGAAGGCAAGATCGCAAACTACATCATGCGCCGGCAGGGCGCGCATGGCGGCTGGGCGCTGGTCGAGGGCGGCCCGTTCGACATGAGCGCCAGCGTGAAAGCCTATTTCGCGCTGAAGATGATCGGCCACTCCATCGACGCACCGCATATGGCGCGGGCGCGCGAGGCGATCCGCTCCCGCGGCGGCGCGATCCACAGCAACGTCTTCACCCGCTTCATGCTTGCGATGTATGGCGTCACCACCTGGCGCAGCGTGCCGGTGCTGCCGATCGAGATCATGCTGTTGCCGATGTGGTCGCCGTTCCACCTCAACAAGATCTCCTACTGGGCGCGCACCACCATCGTTCCGTTGATGATCCTGGCGGTCCTGAAGCCGCTCGCGCGCAATGCGAAGGGCGTCGGCATCGACGAGTTGTTCCTGCAGGATCCGAAAAGCATCGGCACGTCGGCGAAGGCGCCGCATCAGAGCTGGGCCTGGTTCACGCTGTTCAGTGCGCTCGACCGCATCTTGCGCGTCTCTCGAACCGCTGTTTCCGAAGAAACTGCGCGCCCGCGCCATCGAGAAAGCGCTCGCCTTCATCGAAGAGCGGCTCAACGGCGAAGACGGCATGGGCGCGATCTATCCGCCGATGGCCAATATCGTGATGGTCTACGATGCGCTCGGCAAACCGAAGGATTATCCGCCGCGCGCCATCACGCGGCGCGGGATCGACAAGCTGCTGGTGATTCACGAGAACCGAGGCCTATTGCCAGCCCTGCGTCTCGCCGGTGTGGGACACCACGCTGACCTGCCACGCCATGATGGAGGCCGGCGGCGAGACCGCCAATGCGGCCGCGAAGCGGGGCCTGGACTGGCTTTTGCCCAAGCAGGTGCTCGACCTCAAGGGTGACTGGGCAGTGAAGCGTCCGAAGGTGCGGCCGGGCGGCTGGGCGTTCCAGTACAACAACGCGCATTATCCCGATCTCGACGACACGGCCGTTGTCGTCATGTCGATGGACCGGATGCGGCGCGACACCGGCACCAAAGCGTACGACGAGGCGATCGCGCGCGGCGTCGAATGGATCGAGGGCATGCAGAGCCGCGACGGCGGCTGGGCCGCCTTCGACGTCGACAATCTCGAATATTATCTCAACAACATTCCGTTCTCCGACCATGGCGCGCTGCTCGATCCCCCGACCGAGGACGTCACCGCACGCTGCGTCTCGATGTTGGCGCAGCTCGGCGAGACCGCGGCCGGCAACAGCCGGATGGCGGCGGCGATCAATATCTGCGCCGCACTCAGCACCCTGAAGGCTCCTGGTACGGCCGCTGGGGCATGAATTTCATCTATGGAACCTGGTCGGTGTTGTGTGCGCTGAATGTCGCAGGCGTCGACCGCAATGATCCGATGATCCGGAAGGCCGTGGACTGGCTGGTCTCGGTGCAGAATCAGGACGGCGGCTGGGGCGAGGACGCGATCAGCTATCGGCTCGACTACAAAGGGTTGGACGCACGCCCACCACCGCATCGCAAACGGCATGGGCTTTGCTTGCGTTGATGGCGGCAGGTGAGGTCGAAAACCCCGCGGTTAAACGGGGTGTCGAGTGCCTAATTGCCACACAGACCGAAAAAGG
Organism: uncultured Alphaproteobacteria bacterium; assembly: GCA_963791665.1. Taxonomy (GTDB): domain Bacteria; phylum Pseudomonadota; class Alphaproteobacteria; order Rhizobiales; family Xanthobacteraceae; genus Bradyrhizobium. The sequence goes on from CAWBTH010000023.1 coordinate 109,523, forward strand.
GCTGTGGGATGAGCAACGCTATACGGCAACAGGGTTTCCTCGGGTGTTTTACCTACGCTATCATGGCTATCCAAAGTTCTTTCCACTTTGGGCGCTGGCGCGGTATCGAAATTGAAAAACACCAACAACAGGGTGGCAGGGGTCGGGATGTGAGGTTGGGGGCGAGGGACGGCGCGGCCGGGGGTAGGGTGGACCCGCGGCCGATCTTGATCGTGACCGGTCTTGTGCAGGAGGCCCGCATCGCGGCTGGGCCCGGCATGGCCGTGATTTGCTCATCCAGCGATCCCAACCAGTTGCGCGCGCTGCTCACAACTTCTGGATCCGACCTCGGTCCGTGGCGTGATCTCGTTCGGTGCTCGCCGGCGGGCTCGATCCCTCCCTGAAATCCGGCGACATCGTGGTCGCCACCGAAGTCATGGCGGGCGACACCCGATGGCTTGCCGGTCTTTCGCTCACCGAAGACCAGATCGCGAGCATTGCGCTGGGCCGCCGCCAGGGTGGTCAGGGGCCTGCTCGCCAGGCATTGAAGAAGGTAGTGGCGGCCAGTACCTGCAAGGCCGCGCTGCACTCGGAGACGAGGGGAGCCGCCGTCGACATGGAAAGCCATATTGCCGCAGCCTACGCCGCCGAGGCCGGCATTCCCTTTCGCGGCGCTGCGGGTAATCTCCGATCCCGCCCATCGTGCGTTGCCGGTGGTTGCGCGCGCGGGCGATCAAGCCGAACGGCGATCTCGACCTGGTCCGGGTACCATGGGCAGCGTTGTGGCGCAATCACGCGCAGCCTGCGGGGCCCTGGTCTCGAACGGGGGATCGATTTCAACCGCGCGCTGCGCTCGCTACGCGGCTGTCGGGAAAGGCTTTCTGCCGGGCGGCGAGGGCCTCGTCGCGGCGAATGTCTGAAAGCTTCTTCTGCACCTGCTCGGCGAAAATGTACTGCGCCGGTCGCTGCTTTGAGAGATCGATCTCGGCGGCATCTACCCCTCGGTCCTGACGCCGCGCAGCGCCACCCGCATCGCCTTCAACGGATGGGCAACCGCATCCACGCGCCGCGGTCGGCTCGTAGCCGCAATGCGCCATGCAGTTGGCGCACTTCTCGTACTTGCCGGTGCCGATGACATCCCAGATCCGTGGTCTCCATCAGCTCCTTGAAGGTCTTGGCGTAGCCTTCGCCGTGCCGATCGCAGGGCTTCTGCCAGCCGAAGATGTTGCGGGCGGGCATACCCCATGGCGTGCAGTGGATATTCCTCATTGCCGGCAAGAGTCGAGGAAAGGCCGGATCCATTAAATTCCACTTCTTGCCCTTGCCCATCGCGAAGACGTCGCGGAACAGTTTCTTGGTCTTGGTGCGGTTGAGGAAGTGTTCCTGGTCGGGCGCGCGCTCATAGGCATAGCCCGGGGACATCGACACGGCGACGCCGAGTTCGGTGGTGAAGTCGAGGAATTTCGCGATCTCGTCGGAGGGATGGCCGTCGAAGATGGTGGCGTTGACATTGACGGTGAAGCCGCGCGCTTTCGCGGCCTTGATCGCGGAGACCGCGCGGTCGAATTCGCCCTTCTGCGACACCGCCTTGTCGTGGTGCTCGCGCAGGCCGTCCAGATGTACCGAGAAGAACAGATAGGGCGACGGCTCGAACAGGTCGAGCTCTTCTCCAGCAGCATCGCGTTGGTGCAGAGCGAGACGAACTTCTTGCGCGCCACCAGGCCACGCACGATCTCGCCGATCTCCTTGTAAATCAGCGGCTCACCGCCGGGGATCGCCACCATCGGTGCGCCGCATTCATCGGCTGCGTCCCAGCACTCCTGCGGCGCTCATGCGGCGATTGAGGATCGCATCGGGATAGTCGATCTTGCCGCAGCCGACGCAGGCGAGATTGCAGCGAAACAACGGTTCCAGCTCAGAACCAGCGGGTAGCGCTTGCGGCCAAGCAGTTCTCTGCTTGATCATATAACCGCCGATGCGCAGTTCCTTGAAATAGGGTATTGCCATTACATACTTTCTTTTTGTTGGATCAGCCCGCTGCAAGCTCTGCCGGCAACCGGAACTCGATGTTCTCTTCCCGACCGGGAAGCACCGATACCGACACCGGCCCTATGCGCTTGAGCGCGGCGATGACGTCGTCGACCAGAACTTCGGGCGCCGAACGCAGGCGGTGATGCCGACAGTCCGGGCGTCCTCGAGCCATTCCGGATTGAGTTCGCTTCCGTCTGCGATGAGATAACTCGCGACACCGGCTTCGGTGCCGATTTCGCGCAGACGGTTGGAATTGGAACTATTGGCGGCACCCACCACCAGAATCACATCCACAAGCTTGCTCAGGTCCCTGACCGCCGATTGGCGGTTCTGGGTCGCATAGCAGATATCGCGGATATCCGGACCCTGAATGTCTGTAAAACGCGCGTGAAGAGCCGCGATGATGTCCTTGGTGTCGTCCACACTAAGCGTGGTCTGGGTGATATAGGCGACCGGGGTTCCCGCGGGCAGCGGCAGTGCGGCGACCTCGTCGACGTTCTGAACCAGCAGGACGGGGCCGGGAACCTGGCCCATGGTTCCCTCGACCTCGGGATGGCCGGCATGGCCGACCAGGATCAGGGCGCGCCCCTTGGACATATAGCGCTTGCCCTGATTGTGAACCTTCGTGACCAGCGGACAGGTGGCGTTCAGCACCGGCAGGCCGCGCGCGGCGGCCTCCTCCTCGACGCTGCGCGCCACGCCATGGGCGGAGAACACCGTGACCGCCTTCGGCGGAACCTCCGACAGGTCCTCGACAAAGATCGCGCCCTTGTTCTTCAAGCTTTCGACCACGTATTTGTTATGCACGATCTCATGGCGGACATAGACC
>CAWBTH010000024.1:0-80446 GCA_963791665.1 uncultured Alphaproteobacteria bacterium
CTAGCCGATTTCGCGGTCATTTTCTACGATGTCGCGGCCTTGGGCGACCGCGGAACCATCCCTGCCCGCTCGCGTTATTGGCCGTCACCGGAGAGATTTCGTCATGCAGACGTTTTTGGGAATGATTTTGGGTGCGCTGCTGCTGGTTTGCGGCGTCTATGTCTATGACTCGATGCAGACATCGAGCGTCGCCAACGGCCAGGTCGCAACGGCCAACCGCACCATCGTGAACTGGGATGTCGCATCAGCCGACTGGGACAGACTGAAGACCCGCGCCCACGAGGACTGGGTCAGGATCTCGTCGAAGTAATCAGGCTTCGTCGTTGACTTGAGACAAGCGCCCTCGCGCAAGCGAGGGCTTTGCCTTGTCAGTTGCCCGCCTTCGCCTTGCGCGCGTCGGCAATCACCTGCTCGAACTGATCCATGGTCAGCACGCCCGGCACGCGGAATTTGCCGACGATGAAGGACGGCGTGCCGCGGAAGCCCAGTCCTTCGGCCGTGTCATTGTTGCGCGCGAGAATGCCGTCGATCGCCTTGGCGTTGGCGGCGAGATCGGCCCTGGCGCGGTCGACGTCGACGCCGGCGCCCGCAAGCAATTCATAGATGCGCGGCTCGGTCAGCTTCGAGCTGACACCGATCATCGCATCATGCGCCTTGTCGTATTTGTTCTGATATTTGCACGCCAGCGCCATGCGCGCGGCGACAACCGAGACCGGCCCGAGGATCGGCCAGTCCTTCAGCACCAGGCGGATCTTGCCGTCGTCCTGGATCACCTGGCGCATCTCCGGCTCGATCTTGCGGCAATAGGGACAGTTGAAGTCGAACCATTCGACGATGCTGATATCGCCATTGGGATTGCCGAATACGGGACTGTCGGGGTCGCGCAGCACCGACGCTTCGGTCGGCTCGGCCGATGCGGCGCGCGGCATGGTGAGGACAGCCGCGGCGGCGCCAAGCAGGGCCAGCGCGTCGCGGCGGGTGAAATCGTCCAATTTACGCATGTGTCGTTCCAATGAGGCCCGGAGCTGGTACGTTTCACAAGGCCGACAAGTTACGCGCCAACATATAGATTGCCACTGCGATAATGACAGCGGCGAACACGATATTGAGCGCGCCGCGCCGCTCCGACAGATGGCGCGCCGAGCGCGTGCCGGCCAGTCCCCCGGCGACGCCGCCGGCGATGAATAGCGAGGCCAATCCCCACGACACCAGACCCGACCAGGCATAGCTCAGCGCCGTGGTCATGCCGAAGGCGGTGACCGCGACCAGCGAGGACGAGACCGCATTCATGATCGACATGCCGGTGGCCAGCATCAGCGCCGGCACGATCAGAAAGCCGCCGCCGATCCCGAAGAAGCCGGACAGCGAGCCGGTTGCGAGCCCGAGGCCGACGATCGCCGGCAGATTCGACATATCCATCTTGACGTCGGATGCACCGACCCGCGCGCGGGTCTTCAACATCAGGAGCGCGATCACCAGCATCACCAGCGCGAACAGCGCCAGCAGCTTCTGCCCGTCCAGCATCTTGCCGAGGATCGATCCGCAGAAGGCGCCGAAGATGCCGGCGGCCGCGAACATCAGCGCGCAGGACCACACCACTGTGCCGCCGCGCGCATGGTTGGAGAGATTGATCGCCGCGTTGGCGGCGACTGCGATCGCGCTGGTGCCGATCGCGACATGCGGCTCGGGCACGCCGACCACATAGACCATCAACGGCACTGCCAGGATCGATCCGCCGCCGCCGACCAGGCCGAGCGAAAATCCGACCAGCATTCCCGATGCCAGTCCGAGCAGGCTCTGCGTTGCGGAGATAATCAAATCGACGGACTCACCTTCACAGTGAGCCCTATAGAAGAAATTTCTTTCCGTGGCCATGCTGATAGAACAGAACCGCACTGCAACAGGGGGCAGCGCACGCCTCAGGCCACCGCTGTCCGCGTTCTCTCGATCTCCGCCTGCTCGTCGCGCGGCATGAGTGCCATCAACGTGCCGGTCATGCTGGCGATCAGGTTTTCCGTCCCCCCGTCGATCCCATAGGCGCGCGCCTCACAAACCGTCAGCGTGCGGCCGGGCTTGAGCACCTGCGCCCGGAACAGGAAGCGCTCGCCTTTCGCGGGCGCAAGCAGATTGGTCTTGAACTCGACGGTGAGGATGGCAGCGTTCGGCGCCATCAGCGTGTAGGCGGCAATCCCGCAGGCATTGTCGAGGCCCGCCGTGATGATACCGGCATAGACGAAGCCGTTCTGCTGGGCGAAGGCGGCCGAATAGGCCATCGACAGTTCGACCTCGCCCGCTTCCAGCCGCGCGATCGAGATGCCGAGCGTGCGCATCGCCGGCTGCGCATCGAACACGGCGGCGGTGTCGCGGCGGAAGTCCGGGTTTTTCGGCTGAAAGCGCGGCATCCTCTTCACGCCATCGCGGGCTGGAACGTCACCAGATGCTTCATCGCGGTCTCGCGGATCGCCGGCGGAAACGGCATCGACTTATGCGCCTCACGGTCCAGATGAACGGCTGTGATCTCGCAGGTCGCCGCGGTCTCGCCGGTCTCGGCGTTGCGCATCTCGTGCAGAAAACGGATCGACTTATCCTTGATCTCGAGCAGCGAGCTTCTGACCTCGACGATGTCGCCGGCGAACAATTCGCGTTTGTAGGAAATGTTCTGCTGGACGCCGGCCATGCCTCGGCCGGATTCGCGTAAATAGGACGGCGTCACCCCGAGACGGGCGAAGAAATTCCAGTTGGCCTCGTCGAATTTGCCGACGTACCACATGATGTTCATATGGCCGACATGGTCGCACTGCCACGGATAGACCGTGCCGCGATAGGTCGCTTCCGCCATGGTCATTCCCCGCCTTTTTGATTTTGATACGGTAGCGTATCACAGCGGCGAGGGGTTAGCAATACGGCACCGTATCAAGACTTGGTGAGGATATGACCGACGACAGGGCCGCCACCTGGATCAAGGCCGGATTTGCCGAGCTGGCAAAAACCGGGGTCGAGGGCGTACGGGTCGAGGTGCTGGCCAAGAACCTCGGGGTCACCAAAGGCGGCTTCTACCGCCGCTTCAGGGATCGCGCCGCGCTGCTCAACGGGATGCTCGCCGAATGGAGCGCTGCGCGCATCGCCGCGATCGAGCAGCAGGCGAGCCTCGACGGCGAGACCGCGCGCGATCGCCTGGCGGGCCTGATCCGACTCTATTCGGAGCGCATGAACACCGAGGCGATCGCTATCGAGCTTGCGATCCGGCAGTGGGCGCGCAGCGACGAGGCGGCGGCGGAAGCGGTCGCCGGCGTCGATGCGGCGCGGCTGAAAAACGTCGCGACACTCTACCGCGCCACCGGGCTCGAGGCCGAGCAAGCCGACGCCCGCGCCTTCCTGTTCTATTGCTTCGTGTTCGGCCAGAGTCTGCTCTTCCTCGAGCGGGGACAGCGCCGGCGCAGCGCACTGATTGCGAAATCCGCGGAGATGCTGTTGGGCGATCGCTGAGGGTCAGCCATCCTTCAGACGGTTGATGCACTCGGCATAATAGCCGCCGTCCTTCTCGACCCATTTCAGCCCGCCATTGGCATTGCCCGCCTTGTTGGCCGTGAACTGATCGGCGCAGGTCTTGGTGAGCGCCTTGTCGAGATCGTTTTCGCTGGCGTATTTCGGCGCGATCGCGGTCGGAAACACCGCCGTGGTTTCGTGTGCGCCGCAGACATCGCGGCGGTAGTCGGTCCACTTCTTGCCGTTCAATTTGCCGGCGACCTTGGTCTCGAGGAATTTTACATAGCAGGCCGGCGTCGAGATCGCCGACTTCATCGCCGTTCCTTCTTGCGTGGACGGCGGGGATGCACTCGGCGTTGGCGCCGGCGCCGCAGAGTTCGCCGGCTTGTCGGTTTGCGCCATCGCGAGCGGCGACGACAGCATGAGCGCCGTGACGATAGCGATTGCCGAAATTTTCATGCCTTCTCCACGTTCAAACAGGAAGGCCCGGACCGATTTGGGCCGGGCCCTTGATTATTTCAGATCAAGCTGGCCCCTTCAGCCGCTTGTTGCATTCGGAATAGTAGCCGCCGCCCTTTTGGATCCAATTCAGGCCGCCATTCGCTTTCGTCGCCTTGTTGGCGTTGTACTGATCGTCGCAAGTCTTGAAGCGCTGTTTGCCGGGGCTCAAGGCGGAATATTTCGGATCGACCGCGGACGGGAAGACGGGGTTGCCGGTCGCAACAGGAGCAGGCGCAGGAGCAGCTTCTTTCTTCGCCGCGGTGGTCGGCGCGGGCGATGGCGGTGCGGCAGCGGGCGCTGCGGCCGGAGTGGCCTCCGCCGCGGCGCACTGGGTCTTGCGGAAGGTCTTCCAATCCTGACCATTCAGCGTGCCGGCGGTCTTGGCATTCTGGTATTTCGCGCTGCACTCCTGCATGCTCAATGCCTGGGCGGGCGCGCTCATCGCAAACGCAGTCAGACCCGACACAGCGGCGGCGCACAACAACCTGGTTTGAAAGCTCATCCTTGATCTCCCTTCAGGGATTGTAACGGGGGTAACATCCTAGCCAAGGAGCCATTCGCGACAAGGCTGCCGGCAAGGCGGTCCTGAAAATATACTGCATCGCGGTGCTCTGCCATTCATCCACGGTTCAGCATTGCAACGCGACGTTGTCGCTCTTTCCCTCCTCAAAGGTGCTTCCATGATCAAAATCTCCTCCCGCCTCGCCGCCGTCGCCATCGCCTCACTGTTTTTTGCCGGCGCAGCACTTGCGCAGGGCACGGCGCCCGCGGCAGCCCCGGCCGCAGCTGCCCCGGCCAAGAAGGCCGAGAAGCCGCGTTCGCCGGAATCGCTGGCCTGCTCCAAGGAAGCCGACGACAAGAACATCCACGGCAAGGATCGCAAGAAATTCATGAGCCAGTGCAAAAAGGACGCGAAGGCCAAGGGCGGCGCGACCGACGCGAAGAAGTAGTGTGCGTTCTTACCCTCCCCCTTGCGGGGAGGTGGCGCGTGCGAGCGAAGCGAGTAGCGCCGGGTGGGGGTCGACGGCGAACACTGTTCGTGTGGACCCCCACCCCGGTTTCGCTTTGCTCAACCGACCCTCTCCGCAAGGGGGAGGGTAAAGACGCGCATTGCTGCACCGCATTAGCGCATTGGTAGGCGGCGTGCGGATTTGCGATAAAGCGCCGTGAAGCAAATCACCGCATCCATCACTGCCTCCTTGGGCCTCACTCTTCCCACCCGCTCCAAAATTCTGACCGCGCTTGAAACGCTCGGCATCGGCGCGGTCGGCGGACTGCTGTTTCTGTGGGCGCACCTGCCCGGCGGGTTGATCACCGGCGCCATGATTGCAACCGGCATTGCCGCCATCGCGGGCCGCCCGCTGACGGTGCCGGCAGTTCTCACGCAGGCCGTGCTGGTCGTGCTCGGAATTTCCATCGGCGCGGTGGTGTCGCGCGACCTGATCCAGCATGCCACCGCGTATCCCTTCACGATCGCGATGCTCGCCGGCGCAACCTTCTGCGCGACCTTCGGATCCGGCCTCTATCTGCAGCGCGTCCATGGCTGGGACCGCACCTCGGCGTTTCTCGCAGGATCGCCCGGCGCGATGGGACAGATCACGATTCTCGCGGTGGAGCGCGGCGCCGACCTGCCGGCGATCGCGGTGGTGCAGACCATGCGCGTGATCATCCTGACCGCCGCGCTGCCGATGCTGCTGGCGCTGACCGGCGTGGCGCCGGCCTCGGCGCAGGGGTTTACGCTCACGGCCGCCCCGCCCTGGCATCTCGTGGCGCTGGTGTCAGCCTCGCTCGCGACGGCGCTGCTGCTCAGAATCATGAAATTTCCGGCGAGCTGGATGTTCGGCGCGATGATCGCCTCCGGCGTGCTGCATGGCGCAGGACTCGTCGACGGCGGCGTGCCGCCCTGGGTACGCAACGTGGCGCTGGTCGGCGTCGGCGCGCTGATCGGCGCGCGGTTCGCGCGCATGAAGCTGCGCGTGCTGGCGGGCCATATCAAGGCGGCGCTGGGCTCGTTCGCGGTCGCGATCCTGATCACCGCCGTCTTTGTCGGCATCATCGCGCTGACCACGCATGTGCGGCTCTCCGACGTGGTGGTGGCATTCGCGCCGGGCGCGATGGACGCCATGCTGGCGCTGGCGCTGACCTTGCACATCGATCCGATCTTCGTCGGCGCGCATCATCTGTCGCGCTTCGTGTTCGTCAGCATCGCGACGCCCGGCATCGTCCATCTGTTCGGACGCACCCAGGACGACGTGGACGATTAGAGCGCGATCGCGATCGCACTCTAATCGATGTCTTGCGCATGATCTTGTCGGAAAACCGGTACCCGCCCCGCATCAAGTGCGGGGCGGGCTTTTTTCCGGATCATGCGCTAACGCTTCGCGATGCCCCAGGCGGCGAGCGCCGCCATCGACAGCGAGATCAGCGCGTTGTAGCCGGCCAGCGAAATGCCGAGGAAGCGCCATTGCACGACGTCGCAGGGCACGACCTTGACCTTGTCGAGCTGATCCAGAAGACTGCCGCCGCCGAGACCGAGCGACGGCGCGCCGGTGCAGCTCGACGGGCCGAGCCAGAACTTCCATTCGACGCCGGCGTGATAGGTGCCGAAGGCGGCATTGCAGAGCGCCGCGAGCGCGATCAGCGCAAGGCCCGCGAGCAGCAGGCTGCGCGGGGCGCCTGCTTTCGCCGCGATCGAATCAGGAGCGCAAGCGGAATGATGGCGTAGTAGGCATAGCGCTGCTCCAGGCACATCGGACAGGGCACGATGTCCAGCACGAGCTGGAAGAACCAGGCGCCGGCGATGGTCGCGGCCGCTACAGCTGCGATCGCTGCGGCCGCGATCAGCGCGGGATTTTGCGAATGTCTCGCGGCGTGCGGAAAAGCTGAAGTCTGCGTGCTCAAATCGATCATCCCGGCGATGAATGTCGTGGAAAGTCTGGTATCGCGCGCGCACGAGCCTGTCGAGGCGGCGCGAAATCACATCCGCGCGGGTTGACCCCAAAAGGCCGGCCGCTATAGTCCGCCCGCTTCGCAGCTGCCGCGCTTCTCAGGGGCCGGCGCACGCGAATGCCCCTGTGGCGGAACTGGTAGACGCGCTCGAACTCAAAATCGAGTTCCGCAAGGAGTGCTGGTTCGATTCCGGCCAGGGGCACCACGCTTCGCCCTTCGGGCTACGCGTGGCGCAGCCACGCAAGACGGAAGGTCGAAGCGTATCGAAGCCTCTTGGCGAAGCCGGACGACACGGCCAGCCCGGAGTTCACATGACCAGCTCCTGCATCTTGTGTCGCATACGCGACGGCAGCGTCCCGGTCAAACTGCTCTATCGCGACGAATTCGTTTATGCGACCGACGTTCCTAGTCACTCCGAACACCATCTCGGCCCCGTGCATTTCATCGTGGTCCCCAACAAGCATGTCGCGAGCGCGCTCGAATTGACGGACGACGACGCAGCGACGGCGGGACGGCTGTTCACGGTCGCGGCCGAGCTGGCGCGGCGAAAAGGAATTGCCGACAGCGGCTTTCGTCTCGCCACCAACACGGGACCCGACGCGAACCAGACAGTGTTTCATTTTCACTTGCATTGCATCGGCGGACGAAAGCTCGGTCGAGAAGGTTGAGGCATGAAAGATACCGCAATGAACGCCGCAGACACACCTTCGCGTTCCCGCGGCGCGTTTCCGCCCGGATGATGCATATTCCACCCTCCGAATGAGAGGGCGCAGGGAATGCCGGGTGCACGCCGCACCCACTGCCTTGCGTGCAAAACGAAAAGACGCACGCAGGCCAACACAGGTACGCCGAAATCACTCCGGCACTCCCTGCGCAATGGTTTTACGGCTGCTCCGCGCTCTCCCCGGAGTTCGGGCTTGTTAGCCTCCGTCGCCGATCGATCTCTGCGTTTCGGCGCAAGGCCGAAATCGCATCTCGATCGACTTGACCCCAGCGTCGAGGGGACAGGACCACACGGCTTGGTTCCTTTTTGTAAAGGCCCGGCGCTTCACCAGGAGCGGTAGAAAGGCGGCCAAACAGCCGCCTTTTCCCGCGGTCGACAAGGCTATTTCACGGTCGACACGACGTCGACAACAACGATGACATCAACGCCTACGTGATTCCGTATTTCCAGGCCGCGAAACAGGCGATGGGCGGCACCTATCGTATCGGCGCCTATGGCTGCGGCGCCACCTGCGCGGCCGCGCTCGACACCGCCGGCTGCGACAAGGCTGGCTCGCCAACGCGCCGGACTGGACCGCATACCGCGAGTTCCTCGCCGAAGGGCGCGCCGCCATCGTACAGGGCATGGGCCCGAACCTGACCGACTACGATCCCGATACGATCATGGACGCGGACCGGGGCGGCTTCACGGCGCTGACCGCGGCTGCTGTTGCCAATCAATCGTCGCGGTCGCCGCCGAACAGATTGAACATCGGGAAGCCCAACGGCCGCTCGCCGCGATTGCGGCGGTCGAAATCGCCACGGCGATCGAAATCGTCATCATCCTGCACCACGACGCGCGGTCCGTCGGTATCGCGACGCACGATCCGCGGCCCGTCAGGGTCACGCCGCAAGACCCGCGGCGCATCGGCATCGCGCGGCGCGCCGGTGTCGATATCGCGCAATTCAGCATCACGTTGGGCCTTCTTGCGATCCACCCATTGCTGGCGGCGCTCGGCCTTGCGCTTTTCGGCGGCAAGCCGCTTCAGGTCGGAATCGCGCGCACTGGCATTGGCATCCTCGCGCGAGCGGGCTTTGTCGGTATCCCTGGCATTGGCGTCGTCAGACGATGAGGCGGCCTGCTCGCGCGGGGCGGCTTGAGTCTTTGCGATTTGCGGTTCGGCCGGCTTTGCGGGCGGATCGTTTGCGACCTTGGCTCTGTCGGCTGCGGCGCCGGGGCCTGTGTTTGCGGTTGGCTCGGCGCAGGTGCCGCGTTGGCATTGACCGCGGCGTTCGTCGCTGCCACGTAAGGCACGCGCCGGCTTTGCCTGTTCGGCCTGCTGTTTCGGCTGATCCGCTTCCGCCGACGGAGGGGATCGGCTTTGCCGCCATGCGCTGCTCGAGTTTGGTCTGCTCGAGCTTGTCCTGATGCGGGCTCATCACATTGGCGATGGTGAGACCACCGCCGAGGCCGAGGCCGATGGCGGCAATGACGGTTCCAGCCCCTGCAAAATAGGCGATTGGCGCGCGCATGGTTCGGCTCCTCTTGTACCGCGAGGAAACGCCGGAAAGCAGCGCGCGTTCCGGGAACCGCTGACGATGCAGCGTTCGTGATTGCCTGGAAAAAGAAACTCAGATCGCGGAAGCGACCTTCTCCAGCCCGATGATGCGGGCGAGCTTGCGGACCTCGTCCTTCTGGTCCTCGCGCAGCTGGAACAACAGCGGCATCGCCGCCGATTTGAGCTGCGACACTTCGGCCGAGTCCGGGTCGATCTGCGCCGCAGTCGCGTTCGGATCGTGCTGGCGCGCGACGTGGATCTTGCGTGCGATACCGCGCAGCGCGTTTTCGATCCCCGGCCAGTAATATTCCTGGTCGGAGGTCAGCTTCAGCCGTTCCTTGATGCCGGCGATCTGCGCATCCGACAGCAGTGCGTAGGATTTCTGCGGGGCCGGCTTGGCGCGGGCGGAAATTTGGCTTCTGCGACGCGGGCACGGCCCCGACCGGCGCATTGTCGGGCGGTGCCCCGGTGGCCTGCTGCGGCGCGAGTTTCGGCAACGCTGCGACCGCTTTCGCAGCCTCGACATCGGCTGTCGAGGACGACGCATAGGCCTGGCGGATGGGCTCGCTCAGGGTTCGCGACGGCTCGACGGCGGCAAGCGCGTAGCGCACGATCGACAGGCGGTCCTGCTTGGCCTCGCGATTGGCGACGGGATTCTTCACGACCGGCGCGGGCATCGCGGCGACGGAGGCTTCCATGCTGGTATGCGACAGGATGCTGGTGACTGCGGCGCCCGCGACCAGAAAGCAGGTCAGCGCGATGATGGTGATCGCCTTGGTCAAACCGGGTTCCCTCCCCATGGGGCTTACGCGTCACAAGCATCGTGAAAATCTGGCGTTAATTAAGGCCAATAACGCCGCTGGTGATAACCTTATAAGCCACTGTAATAATTTGATAAATCAAGCAATCGCCAGTTCGTAGGCGTCCTGGATGTCGGCCACGATGTCACCGGCCTCCCAGAGCGCGCCCGGCTCGACCGATTTCAGGCTGACCGTCCAGTTGCTGCCGCGCCGGGTCCGGGGCGTGGAGACGACATCGAATTGCACCTTGCGGCAAAGCGGATGGCGCTGCAGGGCAAAGGCAACGCGCGCCCTGATCTCGTCCAGCGTGGCCGGCGTCCTGGCGAAAAGCGTCTCGAACTCCATCCCGCAACTCCCCTGGCCGGCGGCCCGCGGACGGTCGCAGGCCGTGGGCGGGATTGTCGGGCGGCGATGGTTAACGGCGCGTTAAGCCGCGTGCGCGGCGCGTGAACCGACAGAGAGCACGCGGGGAGCGATGAAGAGGGAACACCGTAGTCTCCCGGAATCCACAGCTGCGGGATTTTCACCTACTCAAACACCGGGGCAGGGGGAATTTCATTCCGCATCAATTTGTGCCCGCAGGGCCGCTGAACATCACCTTCAGCGGCCTTTTTGATTCCGCATCATTTCGGCGGAAAAAACTCCGGCCACAATGCGCGCCATTTTTGCGCAAAAGGAATGAAGTCGGACGGCTCCTCGTCCTGACATTCTGCGCCATCGGCGGATTTCACCCACGGCTGCGCGCTCCGCAAAAAAATATGCGCGACCGGCGTCAGCCATTTGGTGTCGTCGAGCGTGCCGGCGCGAACGTTGACGGAGTCCGGCCGCATCTTGCGCGAGCCGTAGATGCGCGCACCGCAGTCGCCGCAAAACCAGGAACAGACTTCGGCGCCCGACGGCGAGCGATGATGCCAGCCCTTCGGCTCGCCTTGTGTGATGCGAAAGCCCTTCGTTGCCACGGGCATGTTGAGCGCGAAGGCGCTGCCGGACGCGGTCTGGCAGTTGGTGCAGTTGCAGGTGTAGGCGAGCAGCGGAAACGACATGATCTCGTAGCGGATCGCGCCGCAGGAGCAACCGCCGGCCATCGGCAACGATGGCTTGGTCGCGCTCATGGATTGCGGCTCCTCGGAATTCATTGGCGCTACTTTGCCTCAGTCATATTTCCGCGCGCCGCGAGGTCGCCGAGACGTTTTCTCTCCGACGTGACGAAGCGCGTAAACTCATCGATGGAACCTTCGGCCGTCTCAATTCCGGTGGGATCAAGACGATCCTTGACGGCGCTCGTCTTCAGGGCGGCCTGTAGCTCGGCATTCATGCGTTCGATGATCGGCCGCGGCGTATCGGCGGGAGCGAACAACCCGGCCCAATGACCGATGAGTACAGTCGAGAAGCCCTGCTCGGTCGTCGTCGACAGCGATGGAAACGCCGCCATGCGTTTTGGCGACGTCGTCGCAAGCGCCTTCAAAAGGCCACCCTCGACTTGCGGCAGAACGACAATGCTGGCCTCGGATGTCGCGGAAACGCTGTTGGAGAGGACCGCATTCACGCCATCGCCGCCGCTGCGGTAGGGTACGATGTTCAGATCGACCCCGGTGGCATCCTTGATCATCTGCGCGACGAAATGCGGCGTGCTGCCGCTCCCGGCGGTCGACCAGGCGACTTGCTTGCCGCCTTGAGCTTTCGACCAGGCGACAAACTCGCTGATATTGTTCGCGGGAATGGACGGGTGCACCACGATGATCGAAGGCGCCACGGCGATCATTCCGACCGGAACGAGTTCCGCATCCGCGTAAGGCAGGTTCTTCAGCAGCAGGGTGTTGGTGATCACGCCTTGTCCGGCGATCAGAAAAGTGTAGCCATCGCCCACCGACTTGGCGACCGCGGCGGTGCCGACCACCGCGCCTGCGCCAGGTCAATTCTCAATGACGATCGGCTGTCCGATTTGTTTGCCGACAGCCTCGGCTGCCACACGTGCGATCAGATCGTTGGCGCCACCAGGACCGAACGGCACGATCCAGCGAACCGGACGTTCGGGCCATTCTGCGCTGGCCGGCGCAACCAGAAACAAACTCAACAGCAAGACGACAATGCGCATCGTGTCACTTCGGGTATCAGGGGCTCACGCCCGCCGCTTCTCGATCACGAGAACTCTGCACGCAACGGCCGAAATAGCCAGATGTATCCGCAAGCCTCGCCATCGCCAGCCCCGCGCCCTCAGGCCCGATCCAACTTTCGGCATCGAGCAATATCCACTCGCCGACGGGCTCGCGGGTCATGCTGACCGTGAGGTCGGCGTTGAGAAACGTCCAGTCGCGGAAATCGAGCGCGGCCGAGGTGCCGTTGCAGAAGTCCGCGGCGATGACCGCGCGCATCGCTTGCGAAACAGCCGCGCCTTCCACGAACGGATGCTTGACGCGATACCAGATCGCGCCCGGCCCACGCACGCCGAAAGCACCGCGCGCCGCGCGAAGCTGCATGCCCGTAACGAACGGACTGTTGGAGAACTGCGCGGGGTCCTCGGGCGAGGCGTCCGGCCCGGACAAAGTGACCGCAGGTCCACCGACATCTGGCGGCATCGTCTCTACCGTCAATTTCACCCTGAGCACGGTCGCACTGACAGTGGGCACGCCGTCGGCGCGGATGCGCACCGCGCAAAGCTGGATCTTGCGGCCCTCGCGCAGCACCTCGGTCTCCAGGATGAGGGTTTTGAGCGGCACCGGGCGCATCAAATCGACGGTCACGCGCGCCACGCGCATCGGCACGGATGTGGGAATTGATTCCGCGGCCCAGACCGCGAGCCCCGCGGGCGCTGAGCCGTGCTGCATGCGCGGGTCCCACGGCCCTGCGGCATTGGGGCTGACCTCGACGCGGCCGCCGTCGACACGAAAGATGGCTTCCATCAACTCGGTATCAATGCCGCGGCGGATGTCCTTTGCGATCAGCCCGTCGCCGCGAGCGCCGGCTCAAATCCGTTGGGCAGCTCGATGTCGACCTCGAGCGTCGAGACGTTCCTGCCCCTCTCCATCCGGACCATAACCTTTTCCGGATCGAGCGCAACGTGGCGCGACACCACGGACAGGATCTCCTCCCGCAGCAGCATCAACAGATCGGGCTGACCGCGCAGGCCGCGCTCATGCGCGAGCAAAATCTGCAGCCGCTCGCGCGCAATCGGCGCCGAGGCGGCGACCTGCGCGGGACGGCTGGAAAAAAGCCGGAACATGCTCATGCGGCCCTCCGTCCGAGCAGCAGATTGAAAAACCCCTTGCGCTCGGCCGGCACCATCATTTCGATGGTTTCGCCGAGCAGCCGCCGCGTCGCATCGGCGTAAGCGCGCGCCGGCGTACTCGCCGGATTGTTCAAGGTCACGGGCGAGCCGACATTGGAGGCGCGCAACACGTCCTGACTCTCCGGGATGATCCCTAGCAAGGGCGTGGCGAGAATTTCCAGGATGTCGTCGATCGAGATCATCTCGCCGCGCGCGGCGCGCGCCGGATCGTAGCGCGTGATCAGGACGTGCTTGTTGACGCGCTCGCCATTCTCGGCCTTCACGGTCTTCGCATCGAGCATGCCGATGATGCGGTCGGAATCGCGCACCGACGACACTTCGGGATTGGTGACGATGATCGCCTCGTCGGCGAAGCGCATCGCGAGCATCGCGCCGCGCTCGATGCCGGCCGGACTGTCGCAGATGATCCAGTCATAGGTCTCGCGCAGCTCGGAGATGACGCGGCCGACGCCTTCCTCGGTCAGCGCGTCCTTGTCGCGGGTTTGCGAGGCCGGCAGCAGCCACAGCGTTTCCAGCCGTTTGTCGCGGATCAGCGCCTGTGACAGTTTCGAGACGCCCTGCACCACGTTGATGAGATCGAACACCACGCGGCGTTCGGCGCCCATGACGAGATCGAGATTGCGCAGGCCGATGTCGAAATCGACCACCACGACCTTCTTGCCGTTTTGCGCGAGCGCCGCTCCGATCGCGGCCGTCGACGTGGTCTTGCCCACGCCGCCCTTGCCCGACGTCACAACCAGCACTTTGGCCATTTCATATCTCCTTCGATATCAGTTGAGCGGAGTGATCCGCATGATGCTGCCTTCGAGCCACGCCTGCGCCGGTCGATCGCGGAGAGCGGCGTCAAGCTCCTCCGCTGTCTGGTAATAGCCGTCGATCGCCAGCAGCTCCGCCTCGATCTTCTGGCAATAAATCCGTGCCGCCGAATTGCCGTTGACGCCCGCCATCGCGCGGCCGCGCAGCGTGCCGTAGACGTGGATCGAGCCGCCGGCGACGATTTCCGCGCCGGAGCCGACCGATCCGAGCACGGTGACGTCGCCTTCGGGAAACACCACCGACTGGCCGGAGCGCACCGGCTGGTCGAGCAGCAGCGAGGTCAGCGGCTTCACCTCGGGCTTCTCGGGTTCGGCCTCGCGGATCGCACAGACCCGCCCGCCCGACAGCGGCGGCGGCATGGTCGGCGTCAACAGGCTCGGCTCAACGCCCTCGATGCCAAGCACCCGGATGTTCTTCTTCTCGAGGCTGACGATCAGGTGCGCGATCGCCGAGGTCGACAGATCGAGCGAGGAGAGGTCGAGCACGACGGGCTTGCCGACGAAGAAGTCCGGCGAGCGCGCCAGGGTCGCGTCGATATCGGAAAGCCATTCGATGACCGGCACGACCGGTGAAAACACGAAGGCCACATAGGAGCGGCCGCGCAGGCGAACGAGTTGTCGTGTGGGCTCGGCGTTAGCGTCCATGGCGTCAACTCGGCACGTTTCTCAAGGAATGGTTAACCAAAGAGCGCGATTGGTTAACGCTCCGTTAATGCCTGTCGTCTCTCGACAAATCGTCTTTCGCTGCCTTGGGAATGACACACGCTGCTTGTCGGCAGCCAAAAACTCAACGAAGTCCCGCCCTGATTCAGGCTCAATAATGACGCGCGCGAGGCGCATCACGTTCGCTTGAGACGGAGGAACCGTTTCGCTCGCCGCCTTCAAAGGGGCGGCATTTGCCGGGGATGGGCAATGCGAACGATCGGGACGCGCAGGCATAACAGTTTTTCCTGCGAGTTGACGTTGCACATGCCGCGCTCGTGCTCGGCACGTTGCGCGGCTCGCGTTCCGAATGTCTCACACGAACTTTGTCTTAGTCACTTTGCCGGGTGCGGCGGCACCGGATGCGTCAGATGCGTAAGAGGTGAGTAGCCGAGGAGTAGCGTATGAGTGCGATGAGTGAAGAGACGCCGCTGCCGCCAACCAGCAATCCGCAAGATCCCCGCTATTACGCGCCGCGACGTCCGACCGAACGCGTCGAGCCGCGGCTGGCGACGGTCAACGAGCGCGCCAGGGCGGAGACATCGCGCACGCTGCCGGCATCGGCCGCGCTGAGCGCCAGGCTCGAAAGCGCCGTCTACAAATCCCTGCGCCGTCACACGGAGCCCGAGATCGTGCCCGAACCGAATGATTACAAACGCCTGGGCACGCGCCGCACCCTGATCGCAATCGCAAGCGGGGTCGGCGCAGCGCTGGCGCTCGCCTCCGTCGCGGCGCTGCTGTTCGTCACCGTCTATCCGAAAGAGCAGGACGCCGGGCGGTCGTTCGCGGCCACGCCGCTGGCGGCGCAACCGCCTCACGCCGACGACAAGGGAGCGTTGTCGCAATTCCGCGCTTTGGTCAACGCCAATGGCGGCGGCCAGAATTTCACCCACGAGCAGTCAGAACGGCTGCTGCAGCAATTCGTGCAGTGGCGACAGAAGACCGCTGCAATCAAGCCTTAAATCTCTCTGGAGCATCGCAATGTCTCATCATGGGGTTGGAATGAAAATGCGCTCGCCCGCACGCTGGGCGATCGCGCTGTCTTGCGTCTTGTTGACGAGCGCGGCAGGCGCCGCCGCGCCGGGCGATAATGTGAGCGTGGTGCGCGATCTCGCAGGCCGGGTCGGCCCGATCGTCGGATCGGCGCTCGCCTGTCCCGACATCAATCATCCACGCATCCAGGCGATCGCCGACAAGTTCCGCGCCGTGATCCGCGAAGTCTCGACCAACGAGGCCGAACGCGACGACATTTCGCGGCTGTTCGACCGTTACGTCAATGACGGCCGCGGCAGCGTCGCCGCGGGCCGCATGGACTGCAAATCGGCCGACCGCCAACTCACCGATCTCGAAACCTCGATCTCGGGTCCGTCGCTCGCGTCCGTGATCGGGCCGTCGTCGGCCAATGCCGCGCCGGCGCCGACCGCGTCAGCCGCGCCTCCTGCGCCGCCGCAGCCCGCGCAAACCACCGTTGCGCTGGCGGCAACGCCGACAGTGGCTCCTTCTGTCCCGCTCGGGACGCTGCCGGCGGTGCGCGGCGTTACCGACAAGGAAATCCGCTTCGGCATCGTCGCGCCCTTCTCCGGCGCGTCGCGCGAGCTCGGGCGGGAGATGAAGCTCGGCATCGACACCGCGTTCAACCGCGTCAACGATACCGGCGGCGTCAACGGGCGCATGCTGCGCCTCGCCGCAGCGGACGACGGCTACGAGCCGTCGCGTACGCTGGATGCGATGAAGACACTCTGGGACAAGGACCAGGTGTTCGGCTTCGTCGGCAATGTCGGTACGCCGACCGCCGCGGTCGCAATTCCCTTCGCGCTGGAGCGTCGCGCGCTGTTCTTTGGCGCCTTCACCGGCTCCAACATCCTGCGCAACGATCCGCCCGACCGTTACGTGTTCAACTATCGCGCCAGCTATGCGGAGGAGACCGACGCGGTCGTGCACTATCTGATCAGGATCAGGAAGCTGCAGCCGCGGCAAATCGCGGTGTTCGCGCAGGCCGATTCCTATGGCGATGCCGGTTTTGCCGGCGTCGCGAAGGCGTTCCGCACGCTCGGCATCAACGATGCCTCGATCCTGCGGCTGAACTACAAGCGCAACACCGTCGACGTCGACGATGCGGTGAGCACGCTCAAGGCGCAAAAGGGACAGATCCGCGCCGTGGTGATGGTCGCGACCTATCGGGCTGCGGCAAAATTCATCGAGCGGACCCGCAATTCCTATCCCGGCATGACCTACTCCAACGTGTCGTTCGTCGGCTCTACGGCGCTCGCCGACGAGTTGATGCTGCTCGGGCCGCGCTATGCCAACGGCGTGATCGTGACCCAGGTGGTGCCGGCGGTCGGCGGCTATTCGAGCGCGGTGATGGAGTACAAGAACGCACTCGCCAAATATTTCCCGGGCGAGGCGCCGGACTATGTCTCGCTGGAAGGCTACATCGCCGCCAATGTGCTGATCCAGGCCATCCGCCAGACCGGTCCGGAGCTCAACACCGAGAAGCTGATCGACAATCTCGAGGCGACGCGCAACCTCGACCTCGGCCTCGGCACGGCGCTCAATTTCGGCCGCTCCGAGCATCAGGCCTCGCACAAGATCTGGGGCACGGCGATCGACGAGAACGGCAAGTACACGCCGCTGGAGCTGGATTGACGGACATACAACCGGTGTCTGCCTTGACAGCGGACATCACGCCCAACTGAGACGCGCGGCATTCGGACAGAAAATCCGACAGATTCTCTGTCCGAAATTTTTCGTGGCGTCACGCCGCTTTCAAAGAAACCAATTCTTCTTGCTAGCTTCACAAAGCGAGCGCAGCTTGTCATTGCCCGGCGGAGCGAGCGGGAAACTTGATCTGGCTTCGGTCTGCCTTGGGCAAATCCAAACTCAAAAGACTTCAAGAGTGGAGGAAGACCCCATGACACCAAACGTATCGCGACGGTCGCTGCTCGCTCTCGGTGCGGGCCTCGGCGCATCGGCCATGCTCGGCGAAACCGCGCTGGCGAAGGCGCCCAAGGTCGGCACGCAGCCGGCCTATTTCTACCGCTTCGGTCTCGGCGACGCCGAGGTCACCGTCGTCTCCGACGGCCAGCTGCCGCTCGGCCCGCCCAAGGGCACCTTCGTCGGCGTATCGGACGATGAGGTGAAGAAGATGCTGACCGACAATTTCCTCTCGGCGGAAAATGTCGTGCTGGAGCAGAACTCGCCGATCGTCAACACCGGCGACAAGCTGATCCTGTTCGACACCGGGATGGGCACGGCGAAGAATTTCGGCCCGAGCACCGGCCGCCAGCAGAAGAGCATGAAGGAAGCCGGCATCAAGCCGGAGGACATCGACGCCGTCGTGTTCACCCATGCCCATATCGACCACATCGGCGGCGTGGTCGACGAAAGCGGCAAGGTGCTGTTCCCCAACGCGCAATACTACATCTCGCAGGCCGACTTCGATTTCTGGACCGATGAGAGCAAGCAGAGCGGCGCGCTGAAGGACTTCGTGGTTCACGCCCGCAAGAACCTGTTGCCGGTGCGCGACCGCATCGTGTTCTACAAGGACGGCCAGGAATTCCTGCCTGGCGTGCAGGCGATCGCGGCGCCCGGCCACACCGTGGGTCACACCATCTTCATGGTGACGTCGAACGGGAAATCCTTCTGCTTCCTCGGCGACCTCAGCCATCACCCGATCCTGCTGCTGGAAAAGCCGCGGATGCAGTTCTCCTACGACACCGATCCGGCGCAAGCCGCCGAGACGCGCGTGAAACTGCTGGAGCGGCTCGCCGCCGACAAGGTCGCGGTGATGGCCTATCACTACGCCTGGCCCGGCATCGGTCACATCGCCAAGACCGGCGAGGGCTACCACTACTATCCGGAAGCGATGAACATCAACATCTGACGTCGCGCTTATCCCTCCCCCCACGAGCGCAGCGAGTGGTGGGGAGGGAGACCGTCAACGCGGGACCGGAATCTGGTAGCGCTCGGCGATCGCCGACAACTGGCTCCAGGTCTCGTCATCGACATAGATGCCGTTCTTGAGCCGCTCGGCCTTGGCGATCTGCTCGGGCTCGCCGGCCACTAGCACCGGCAGATCCGGATCGCTCGGCTTGGCCGACTTGACCCAGGCGATCATGGCGTCGATCTCCGCCATCATGCTGTCGCGCGCATTCAGCCGCGCCGGATCGATCACGATCGAGAGCATGCCGTTGAGGATGCCGCGCTCGGGCGGCGTGCTGGTGGTGATGCTGGTCGAGCCGACGATGGCGCCGGCCAAAAGTTCGCACACCAGCGCCAGACCCGAGCCCTTGTGCTCGCCGAACGGCAACACCACGCCGCGCGGCTCGGTGTACATCACGGAGGGATTGGTCGTGGGCTTGCCGGCATGGTCGAGCAGCGCGCCATCGATCATCGGCTTTTTGGCGTTGTGCGCCACGCGCACCTTGCCCAGCGCCACGCGGCTGGTGGCGAAGTCGAGCAGGATCGGCTCGTTGGTGCCGGTGCCGGGAATGGCAACACAGACCGGATTGGTCAGGAAGCGACCCTCGCGCCCGCGGAACGGCGCGACGCCGGGCGAACCGGAGGCGACATTGACGAAGTGCAGCGCCACCATGCCGGCGCGCGCGGCGATCTCGCCATAGGTGCCGACGCGGCCGATGTGATGCGCGTTGCGCAAGCCGTTGACGGCGACGCCGTGTTTGCGCGCGGCCTCGATCGCCCATTCCACCGCCTGACGCGCGATCACCTGGCCATAACCGCCATGCGCGTCCCAGACCGAGATCGTTCCGGTGTCCGAGACGATCTCCGGCTTCTGGTTGGCCTTCAGGTGGCCTGCCTCGAAATCCCTGACATAGGCGACCAGCATGCCGACGCCATGACTGTCATGGCCGCGCAAATTGGCCTCGACCAGATGCTCGGCGACGATGTCGGCTTCCGCCGGCGAGCTGCCGCCGGCCGCGACGATCTTGTTGGCGAGCGCAAGCAGTCTCGCGTGGTCGATTTTCATGCTGTCTCCCTGGGACTTTTCTTGATGTGTCAGCTTTGCAAAAAGGCGGACACACCGCCTTGTCTGGGCATGATCTATTCGGAAAACCGCTTCACACTTTTCCGGATCATGCCTTACGCGGTCAGCACCACGTCGTCCATCACCAATGCGTCGATGCCTGACTTGCGGAAAGTGACGATCGCATCCATCGGCGTACAGACGATCGGCTCGCTGTCGTTGAAGGAGGTGTTGACGACGACGGGCACGCCGGTCATGGCATGGAAAGCCGAGATCAGCTCGTGAAAGCGCGGGTTTGATTTGCGGCTGACCAGCTGTATCCGCGCCGTACCGTCCTGATGCACGATGGCCGGGATGCGATCGCGGCGATCCGGCTTCACCCGGGGCGCAAACAGCATGAACTCGTGACTGGTCGAGTGCTTGCCGGTCTCGAACCAGTCGTCGGCATGCTCGGCCATGACGCTCGGCGCAAACGGGCGAAAATCCTCGCGGTGCTTGACCTTCTGATTGAGGATGTTGCGCATCTCCGGCCGGCGCGGATCGGCGAGCAGCGAGCGATTGCCGAGCGCGCGCGGGCCGAACTCCATGCGGCCCTGAAACCACGCGACGATCTTGCCGTCGGCAATCATTTTTGCCGCATCGCGCGCCGGCGATTTGCTTTGCCGCGCCTTCAGCCCGGCGGACTTCACGGCTGCGAGGATGTCGCGACGGCTGAAGGCGGGGCCGAGATAGGGCGTGAAATAGCCGCGTTGCAGTGGTTTCTTGTCCTTGGCGCCATGCACGATCATGGCCGCGCCGATCGCGGTGCCGGCATCATGCGGCGCTGAGGGAATGAACAGATTGGCGAACTCGCCGGATTTCCGCACCACCTCGTTGGTCACGCAATTGAGCGCGACGCCGCCGGAAATGCAGAGATTGTCCGACTTCACTTTACGTTTAAGCCGCCGCACCAGCGCCAGCACCGCGGCGTCGGTCGCCTCCTGCAGAGCTGCCGCGATATCGGCATGATGCGGCAAGAGTTGTTCATCTTCGGAGAAGCGTCCGGCACCGACCATGGCACCCAGCCTGTCGATCTGGCGGCCGTGAAAACCGATGAACTCGGGCGAGATCGCATAGTCCTCCTTGCCGACGCGAATGATCTGCTCGAATTGCCCGCGGAAGGTTTTGGGGTTGCCGTAGGCGGCGAGCCCCATGACCTTCGAGGCGTCGTAGCTCGAGAAGCCGAGATAGCCGCTCATCACCTCCCAGAGGAAACCGAGCGAGTGCGGATAGTCGAAGGTCTCCAGCGGCGTGATCCGCATGCCCTCGGCCTTTGCGAGTTCGGAGCCTGCCGCCTCGCCGATGCCGTCGATGTCGAGAATCGCCGCGCGATCGAAGCCGGACGGAAAATAGGCGGACGCCGCATGCGAGAGGTGATGAGGGACAAAGTGAAATTTTTGCGCGAGCTTCCGCCCGAGCAGCTCCTCGGCGACGCCCTGCACCTGGCCGAGCCGCAGCAGGAAGGTCTCCTCCCATTGCGGAAACCACCATTCGGGCTTGAACCTCGTGCGGCGCAGTTTTGGATCGAAGGAGTAGGCGACGTGATCGATATCGTCAGGCGTCAGCCCGGCATGTTTCAGACACCAGCGGATCGCGCGCTCGGGAAACTGATGCGGATTGTCGAAATGCGCTTCCTTGGCATGCTTGATACGATTGAAGCGCTCCTCCTCGACGGCGGCGACCAGCTTGCCGTCGATGAGCAGCGCTGCTGCGGACTCATGATACACCGCGTTGATTCCGAGAATGTTCACCGGGCCCCCTGCTCTGCTGCGTGCGGCCGGCAGACTAGCGAACTCGACCGAACCAGTCAGTGGGTTGACCACCCCTCAGCGAAGGGGGCGCGACATCTCGCCGCGCCCTCGGATTTACAACGCCGGATCAAGGGCTTCGTCATACTCCCGCTTGAAGTGGCCGATCAGCTCGGCGGCCGGCAGGATCTTGCCGACGCTGCCGACCCCCTGCCCCGAGCCCCAGATCTCCTTCCAGGCCTTCGGCTTGGCGCGCTCGCCTGAGGCGTCGGTGCCGAAGCTTATCTTGGATGCATCCGAGGTCGGCAGATTGTCGGGGTCCATGCCGGCCGCGACGATCGAGGGTTTCAGATAATTGCCGTGCACGCCCGTGAAGAGATTGGAATAGACGATGTCTTCCGCGGCCGACGACGTGATCATCGCCTTGTAGCCTTCGACCGCGTTGGCCTCTTTGGTGGCGATGAACGCCGAGCCGATATAGGCGAAGTCGGCGCCGAGAACGCGCGCCGCGCGGATGGCGCGGCCGTTGGCGATTGCACCGGAGAGCGCAATTGGCCCGTCAAACCACGCCCGCGTTTCGGCGACGAAGGCGAGCGGCGAGATGGTGCCGGCATGACCGCCGGCGCCGGCCGCAACCAGGATCAGCCCGTCGGCGCCCTTCTCGATCGCCTTGTGTGCAAAAAATTGATTGATGACGTCGTGAAAGACGATGCCGCCCCAATTGTGCACGGCCTGGTTCAGCTCCTCGCGCGCACCGAGCGAGGAGATGATGACAGGCACCTTGTGCTTTTCACACAGCGCCATGTCCTGATCGAGCCGGTTATTGGAGCGGTGCACGATCTGGTTGACCGCGAACGGCGCCGACGGCCGATCCGGATGCGCCTTGTCATACGCTGCAAGCTCCTCCTTGATGCGCGCCAGCCATTCGTCAAGCAGCGCCGCGGGCCGCGCATTCAGCGCCGGAAACGCGCCGACCACACCAGCCTTGCACTGGGCGATCACGAGATCGGGCACCGAGATGATGAACAGCGGCGCCCCGATCACCGGAAGCGACAGACGGCCCTTGAACAGAGCGGGCATGGACATTGGCGGATTTCCTTGGGCTATTCCGGACGAGGCTGGCCGGTACCTGTAATGGCATAACTTTACATTGTAAAGATACGGCAGCCATAAAGATGGCATGCATCATACCAAGGCGGCTGCCGAAGCAATTCTCCTTTGCCCGCTACTCCTCGACCAGGTCGGGATTGATCAGCCGCTCGAAGGAGAACATCTCGTCCCACTTCTCCTGCGTGAGCAATTTGCGCTCCGTGACGACGATCTGGTGCAAGGATTTTCCTTGCGCGTAGCCCTCGCGCGCGATCTCGGCGCATTGCTTGTAGCCGAGCAGCGGCTTCAGCACCGTGACGATGCCGAGCGAGTTCAGCACCATGTTGCGGGTGTGCTCGTCGTTGGCGGTGATGCCGACGACGCAGTTCTCGCGCAGGCTGTTGACCGCGCGCTCCATGGTTCTGATCGAGAAGAACAAGGCGAACGAGATCACCGGCTCCATGACGTTGAGCTGCAGCTGGCCGGCGGAGGCCGCCAGGGTCACCGTGGTGTCGAGCCCGATCACGAGGAAGCTCGTCTGGTTGACCACTTCCGGAATCACCGGATTGACCTTGCCCGGCATGATCGAGGAGCCCGGCTGCAGCTGCGGCAGGTTGATCTCGTTAAAGCCGGTGCGCGGGCCGGAGGCCAGCAGGCGGATGTCGTTGCAGATTTTGGTCAGCTTGACCGCGGTGCGTTTCAGCACACCGGACAACTGCACATAAGCGCCGGTGTCGGAGGTCGCCTCGACGAGATCGCTCGCCAGGATGAACTCGACATTGGTCAGCGTGGTCAGATGGCGCACGGCGACCTTGGGGTATCCGGCTGCGGCGGTGACTGACGTGCCGATCGCGGTGGCGCCGAGATTGATCTCGCGCAACAGATTGCGCGTCTCGTAGATGCGGTCGACCTCCTCGCCCATGGTGGTGCCCCAGCCACGGAATTCCGAGCCGAGCGACATCGGCACGGCGTCCTGCAGATGGGTACGGCCCATCTTCAGCACGCGATCGAACTCGCGGCCTTTGGCGAAGAAGGCGTCCTGCAGCTGGCGCAGCGCCGTGATGTAGCTGTCGAGGCGAAGGATCAGCGCGAGGCGGAAGGCGGTTGGATAGACGTCATTGGTCGACTGCCCGTAATTGACGTGATCGTTCGGGCTGACGTGCTGGTACTCGCCTTTCTTGTGGCCGAGCGCTTCCAGCGCGAGATTGGCGATCACCTCGTTGGCGTTCATGTTGGTCGAGGTGCCGGCGCCGCCCTGGATGTAGTCGGTCACGAACTGGTCCATCATCTCGCCGGAGATGACGCGGTCGCAGGCATTGATGATGGCGTCCGCAATATCAGCATCGAGCACGCCGAGATCGCGGTTGGCCATCGCCGCCGCCTTCTTCACATAGCCGAGCGCCTTCACGAAGTAAGGCTCCTGGCTCATGGGAATGCCGGTGATGTGGAAATTCTCCCGGCCGCGAATGGTCTGGACCCCGTAATAGACGTCGTCGGCGATCTCGCGCGCTCCGAGGAAGTCGTGCTCCGTGCGGCTCATATGCGCTCCTTACTTTGGAAGTTGAGGCACGACGCGTGCTACTGGCACAGCGCCGTCGTCACGAACGTATCGGTGCGACAGTCGTCGGGTTTGCGCTGCCGCCCGGGGATCAGGACTTTCGCCGAGCAGGTCTCGGCGGAATCGGTGCCGAGACTCTTGCCTTCCTTGTAGCCCTTGCTCTGGCAAAGCTTGTCGGCGCCGAACTTGCAATCCGGCGTGCCCGCCATCATCGGGCAGGCAATGCGTCCCTTGACCATCGCGCCAGGCTTGAGCCGCGACAGCGCGTCGCCGGCATCCTTCATCCTGTCCTTGGCGCGGGCGTTGAGATCATCGATCGCCTCGCCGGGGCTCTTCATCGGCGGGATGATCTGCTTGAACAGCTTGCCCATCTCGTTGATCAGGCCGGGAGTCTCCGGCGAGGGCGAAGGCTCGGGCGTCGGCGCTGCTTGCGGCGGCGGGCCCTGCTCCTGCAGGCCGAGCGAGGGCGCGGATGCTTGCGGCAACGCCGCGTCGATCGCGATCGCCAGCATCGACAGCCCGACGATAACAGTCACAACGGTCTTTCGGAATGGCAGCGCGATCCTCATGGCTTCAAGCGTAGCCGAACGGGACGGACCCGCAAAGCAGGCTCAAATCAGCAGATAGACGATGGCGAAGCCCCCGACCAAAACCAGGGTCAGGATCGCGACTGAAAGCCCAAGATGTTTCTCGACCCACGCCCTGATCCAGTCGCCATAGCGGTTCATCAACAGCGCCGCGAAAAAGAAGCGGGCGCCGCGGGTGATGATCGAGAGCAGGATAAACAGCCAGATGTTGTAGCCGGCAAATCCCGAGGTGATGGTGACGAGCTTGTAAGGGATCGGCAGCACACCCTTGACCAGGATAATGACGGCGCCCCATCGCGCGTATTGTTCGCGGAAAGTCTCGACCCTGTCGCCGAGATGATAGATCTGGATCAGCCAGTGTCCGACCGAATCATAAAGCAGCGCGCCGATGGCGTAGCCGAAGATGCCGCCGAGTACCGAGGCCGCCGTGCAGACACCGGCAAATAGCCAGGCTCGCTTCGGCCGCGCCATCGACATCGGCGCCAACATCACGTCGGGCGGAATCGGAAAAAACGAGCTTTCGGCGAAACTGACCGCGGCGAGGATCCAGAGCGCGTAGGGCTTGTCGGCGGCGCCGACGCACCAGTCGTAAATCCGTTTCAGCATGGCGGCGATGAACCATCATGGACCGGATTTGTCCATGGGCGGATGCGACGGATTTGGGGGAGATTCAGTGCCGCTTGCGCAGGCGGCGGCTGTCGAGGGCGACAATTGGTCGCCGGGCGGCCCGCGGCGCCACGGTCTTGGCCATCTTGAGAGTCGACTTCGGCATCTTCTCGGCGATCCCGAGCAGGTGCTCGCGCCGCTGCATCTCGGCCCAGACGTCGGCCGGACGCACACCGGCGGAGGCCCAGAGCACGGTGAGATTATACAGAAGGTCGGCGCTCTCGCGGGTCACGGCATCGGCGTCGCCGTGCACGGCGTCGATCACGACCTCGATCGCTTCTTCGGCAAGCTTCTTGGCCATCTTGGCCGGGCCGCGCTGAAACAGCTTTGCCGTGCGCGAGTCGGCCGGATCGAGGTCCTTGGCCGCGAGCACTGCGAGATAAAGCCGTTCGAGCGAATCACTCATACGCAACACACTAGTTCAAACCGCTTGGCAGCGTGTTAACGCCGCTAGCCGAAAGCAGTATACCCGCCGGCCGCGGATTTTGCGACCGGCAGGCGCAATCAAAGTTAAGCGCTTACCAGCTCGCGAGCGGGTGGCCGTTCTGATCGGCGGGCACTCCCGATCTATAGCCACCATAGCCGCCGTAACCGCCGTAGTAATACGGGCTGGGCGCGGGCGCGACATAGACCGGGCCTCCGCCGCCGTAATAGCCATAGCCATCGTCATAATAGGCGTTGGAGGCGGCAGCGGCGCCGGCAATCGCAAGTCCGGTGCCGACAACGCCGGCGATGGCGGCTGCACCTGGATTGAAGCCGCGGCGGCGCGCGCTGATATCGGTCATGCCACCAACGGTGGCAATGGGGCCCTTGCCGTGCGACGCAGCCGAGGCAGCGGTCGGCGCGATGGCAGTCAGAGCAAGCGCTGTCGCGACACCAAGCGCGGTCGCGCGCGCGGACGGAAACGCAGCTTTCCGGGCAATCATTCGAGTATCCTCCTGACAAGCGGCCCCAAGGCCGTTGCTGGTTAATCCCCTCCATCCATGTCGGGTTCCATGCCCGGGAATACAACCCGGATGCTGCGGTTAATCCTGACATCAACCGGTCATGGACCGTTCATTTTGGATGGGCCAGAGTACCGTTGCCGGCGCATCCCGATGTCATCGGAGGATGCCGCCTGTTCGTTCGATCTCGTCCGGCGTCGTCAGATGCGTAACAACAAGACCAGCGCCTTCCGCAGCATGATGGCCGTCCTGATCGGCCTTGCCGGATTGCTGTGCCTCGCGACAGGCGAGGCGCGCGCCGAGGATGCAAAGCCGCCGCTTGCGCTCCAGTTCACCTTCGACCGGCCGATGGAAGCGAGCATGGCGCCCTTCGTGGTCGCCGCCAACCGCGGCCTGTTCGCCAAAGAAGGGCTCAACGTCTCCACCAATTCCGTCAACGGCTCGATCGAGGCCATCGCCAAGGTGGCCGCGGGCGAGAGCGAGATGGCGCTGGTCGACATCAACGAGTTGATCCGCTGGCGCGACACATCAGGCGCGCCGCCGATCAAGGCGATGTTCGTGCTGTTCAACCAGTCGCCCTACTCCTTCGTGGCGCGCAAGAGCCGCGGCATTCGCTCGCTCGCCGATCTCGCGGGCAAGACCGTCGGCGTCGCCGACAGCGACTTTTCATTCAAGCTGTGGCCGGCGCTCGCCAAACAGAACGGCATCAAGGCGGACAGCCCAAAAATCTACAAGATGAGCGCATCGGTGCGCGAGCCGATCCTGTCCGCAGGGCAGGTCGATGCGGTGGCCGGCTTTTCCTATCTCGCCGGCGTCAATCTGCGCGACCGCGGCGTACCGGCCAGCGACCTCACCGTGCTGCGCTACAACGACTATGGCTGCGAGGCCTATGGCTTTGCCGTGATCGTCAATCCGGCTTTTGCGGCCGGAAAGCCCGAGGCGGTGAAAGGCTTCGTGCGCGCGGTCATCGCGGGTACGCATGCCGCGATCCGCGATCCGGCGCGCGCCACCGATGAGGTGGTCAGCCGTATGGAAGGTGGCTCGCGCGAACTCGAGCTGGCGCGGCTGCGCACCGTGATATCGGACAACATCCTGACCGGCGAAGTCCGGCACGATGGCCTTGGCGGCGTCGATCCCGCCCGGCTGGAGCGCTCGATCGGCCAGATCGCCGAGGACTTCAAGTTTCACAAGCGCCCGACGGCAGCCGATATTTTCGACGACAGTTTCCTGCCCCCCGTCGGCGGCCGGCTGATCAATTGAGCTATCGCCGGGCCACAATCCCCGATTAGTATGTCTCCATAACCCACCCGGCGGTGGGCTTGAGTTCGTCACAGTGTCCCTGCTCCGCCTCTATACCCGCGTTCTCGAACTGCTCGGCAAGGAAGCGCGGCTCGGCTGGATCCTCGCCGTCGCCAATCTTCTGCTGGCGGCGGCGCAGTTCGCCGAGCCCGTGCTGTTCGGCCGCATCGTCGACGTGCTCTCGGGCAAGAATGGCGGCTCGGCCTGGCCGCTGCTCGCGGCCTGGGCCGCCTTCGGCCTGTTCACCATCGGCATCGGCGCTCTCGTCGCGCTGCACGCCGACCGCCTCGCGCACCGCCAGCGCCAGGCCGTATTGGCGAGCTATTTCGAGCACATCATGCAATTGCCGATGACGTTCCACAGCGGGACGCATTCCGGCAGGCTGATGAAGGTGATGCTGAACGGCACGGACGCGCTGTGGCGGCTCTGGCTCGGCTTCTTCCGCGAGCATTTCGCCGCGATCATGTCGGTCGTCGTGCTGCTGCCGCTGTCGATCTACATCAACTGGCGGCTGGCGATCCTGTTGTTCGTGCTCTGCGTGGTGTTCACGGCGCTGACCACCTTCGTGGTGCGCAAGACCTACGGCATGCAGAGCGAGGTCGAGGAGCATTACAGCAACCTCTCCGCCCGCGCCTCCGACGCGCTGGGCAACGTCGCGCTGGTGCAGAGTTTTGTGCGCATCGGCGATGAGGTGCAGGGTCTGCGCCTCGTTGCCAGCAAGCTGCTCGCGGTTCAGATGCCGGTGTTGTCGTGGTGGGCGCTGGTCACCGTGATCACCCGCGCCTCCACCACCATCACGGTGCTGCTGATCTTCACTGTCGGCATCACGCTGCATGAGCAGGGCCTGACCACGGTCGGCGAGATCGTGATGTTCGTGTCCTTTGCCACCATGCTGATCCAGAAGCTCGAGCAGGTGGTGTCCTTCATCAATAACGTGTTCATGGAGGCGCCGCGGCTGAAGGAGTTCTTCGACGTGCTCGACGCGGTGCCCGCGGTGCGCGACCGGCCCGACGCGATCGAGGTCGGACGGCTGTCGGGCCTCGTCGAATTCCATGACGTGTCGTTCTCCTATGACGGCAAGCGGCCCGCGGTCGAGGATCTCTCCTTCACCGCGCTGCCCGGGCAAACCGTCGCGCTGGTCGGACCGACCGGCGCAGGCAAATCGACCGCGATCGCGCTGCTGCACCGTGCGTTCGATCCGCAATCCGGCTTCATCAGGATCGACGGCATGGACGTGCGCGGCTTGAAGCTCGCGGCGCTTCGCCGCAACATCGGCGTGGTGTTCCAGGAGGCGCTGCTGTTCGATCGCTCGATCGCGGACAATCTCCGGGTCGGCAAGCCCGACGCCACGCTGGAGGAGATGAGGATCGCCGCCAGCCGCGCGCAGGCGCTGGAATTCATCGAGCGAGCCGAGCGCGGCTTCGACACCAATGCCGGCGAACGCGGACGCATGCTGTCCGGCGGCGAGCGCCAGCGACTGTCGATCGCCCGCGCACTTCTCAAGGACCCGCCGATCCTGATTCTCGATGAGGCCACCAGCGCGCTCGATGCCGTCACCGAGGCCAAGGTCAATGCCGCCCTCGACGAAGTGATGAAAGGCCGCACCACCTTCGTGATCGCCCATCGTCTCTCCACGATTCGCAATGCCACGCATATCCTGGTGTTCGATCATGGCCGCGTGATCGAGAACGGAACTTTCGATGAACTGGTGGCGAAAGGCGGCCGCTTCGCGGAACTCGCGAAGGCCCAGTTCATGGTGCAGGAAAATGCGCATGCCGGCATGCAAACGCGCGCCGCGGGCGAAGCAGCTGTCAAGGCATAATTTTCGCCGCATTCGGCGCTGATTGAGAGGCGCAAAAGCACTGTTCTCGAACGCCTCTCCGGTATAGGTTTGCACCGCCGGAACCGACGGCGCGCCGGACACGCTTGAAACCCGAACGTTGCAACTCAACCCACCTGCAAAGGCGGGTCTCAAAGGACCGGAATCGGACCAGTGCATCTTTTTCGCCCGCTGCTTCGCCATTCGCTGACCGCCGTCGTTGTCCTCGCCGCGCTCGCGATTCTTGTCCCGCGCGTGCATGCCGAAGCGCGACTGGTGATTGAAGCCGACAGCGGCAAGGTCATCGAGGCCGAGAACGCCACCGTGCCGTGGTATCCCGCCTCCGTCACCAAGCTGATGACGGCCTATGTCACGCTGAGCGCGATCAAGTCCGGCAAGATCAGCCTCGACACGCTGCTCACGGTTTCTCCGACCGCGGCCTCGCAATCGCCGGCGAAGATGGGTTTTCGGCCCGGCACGCAAGTCACCGTCGACAACGCGCTGAAGATGATGCTGGTGAGGTCGGCCAACGACATGGCCGTGGTGCTGGCCGAAGGCGTCGGCGGTTCGATCGATGGCTTCTCGGTCATGATGAACGATACCGCGCAGAAGCTCGGCATGACGCAGACCCACTACGTCAACCCGAACGGCCTGCCGGCGGACGAGCAGATCACGTCCGCGCGTGACCTCGCCATCCTTGCCCGCAGCATCATCAAGGACCTGCCTGAGTACGAATATTTCGTGCACATCCCCGCGATCCGGTTCGGGCGCAGGATCACCCAGAATTTCAACCGCCTGATCGGACGTTATCCAGGCGCCGACGGTTTCAAGACCGGTTTCATCTGCGCCTCCGGCTACAATCTGGTGGCCTCGGCCACGCGTGACGGCAAGCGGCTGATCGCCGTGGTGCTCGGCGCCTCCTCCGGCACCATGCGCGCGGTGCGCGCCGCGCAACTGCTCGATCGCGGCTTTGCCTCCAGCAACGGTCTCAGTTGGCTCAGGCCCTCGCTCGGCACCGTCAACAGCCTGCCGCCGATCGACGCCTCGCCGCCGAACCTGCGCGATGAAGTCTGCGGCGGCAAGCATCATCGGCCGGCCAGCGACGACGACGATGCGCCGCTTGTGGCTGCTGCGGCCGGTTCATCGGCATCGACCAGCGGCGAGCCCGGCGCCAACGGCACGGTGTTTCTCGCCGCCGGCCTGAAGCCGCCGATGCCGAAACCGTCGGAATGGCTCGCCGCCAATCCCTCGCCCTCGGAGCCCATCGTGGTCTATACCGGCCCGACCCGCAGCGGCGCGGCGCTGGTCGCGGCCGTCGCGGCCGATTCCGACAGTCAGCGGGCCACGGGCCGGCGCGGAAAACGTGCGCGCGTCGCGGCGAAGCCCGATGCCGGATCGGTCGATGCGAAGCCCGTCAGGCATGCCAGCGCCAAGCCTGAGGCGGCGAAGCCCGCGGCGGCCCCTGGCGCAGCGAAGCCGGCGCCCAAGACAGCCGCCAAGCCGAAGCGCAGCGACACCAAGCCGGCCGGTTAACTCCGCCCGGTCTCCTCGACGCTTGCGGCGAAACGTCCTCGATTCCGGCCCTCCGCGCCCGCTTGCCATCGACGGCGGCATGGACCAATGTTGACCCAAATAGTCCGTCCCGCGGAAGAAGACGGACAGGTCAGCTTTGGAGGGAAGACCATGGAGCGCATCTGGCTCAAGCATTATCCGCCCGGCGTGCCGGCCGACATCGACACCAATCAATATGCCTCGCTGGTCGACCTGCTCGAGGAGAGCTTTACGAAGTTCGCCGACCGCAAGGCCTTCATCTGCATGGACAAGTCCATCAGCTACCGCGATCTCGACGAGATGTCGAAGGCGCTTGCGGCGTACCTGCAGAGCAAGGGATTGCCGAGGGGCGCGCGGGTCGCGCTGATGATGCCGAACGTGCTGCAATATCCGGTCGCGACTGCCGCAGTGCTGCGTGGCGGCTTTACCGTCGTCAACGTCAACCCGCTCTACACCCCGCGCGAGCTCGAGCATCAGCTCAAGGACTCCGGCGCGGAAGCGATCGTGGTGCTGGAGAATTTTGCCCACACCGTCCAGCAGGTGATTTCGCGCACTCAGGTCAAGCACGTCATCGTCGGCAGCATCGGCGAGATGCTCGGACTGAAGGGCGTGGTCGTCAATCTCGTGCTGCGCAAGGTCAAGAAGATGATCCCGGCTTATTCGCTGCCGGGCTCGGTCACCTTCAACCAGGCGCTCGCCGCGGGCCGCGCCGCCAAGTTCAACAAGCCGAAGCTCGGCGCCGACGACGTCGCCTTCCTGCAATATACCGGCGGCACCACCGGCGTCTCCAAGGGCGCGACGCTGCTCCATCGCAACATCCTCTCCAACGTGCTGCAGAACGATGCCTGGCTGCAGCCGGCGCTGAAGAAGCCGCCAATCGTCGACAACATGATCATCGTCTGCGCGCTGCCGCTCTATCACGTCTTCGCACTGACCGCGTGTAACCTGCTGGGATTGCGCGCCGGCGCCACCAATCTCTTGATCCCCAACCCGCGCGATATGGCCGGCTTCGTCAAGGAGCTGTCGAAATACCAGGTCAGCTTCTTCCCGGCCGTCAACACGCTCTATAACGGCCTCCTCAACACCCCGGGCTTCGACAAGCTCGATTTCTCGAAACTGAAAGTCTCCAATGGCGGCGGCATGGCGACGCAGAAGCCGGTCGCCGAGAAGTGGCTGAAGGTCACCGGCTGCGCCTTGGCCGAAGGCTATGGGCTGTCCGAGACCTCGCCGGCGCTGACCTGCAACCGAGCCGATACGGATCAGTTCTCCGGCACGATCGGTTTGCCCCTGCCCTCCACTCACCTTTCGATTCGCGACGACGACGGCAACGAGTTGCCGATCGGCGAGGCCGGCGAGATCTGCGCCAAGGGTCCGCAGGTGATGGCGGGCTACTGGAACAGGCCGGACGAGACCGCCAAGGTGATGACGCCGGACGGCTATTTCCGCACCGGCGATGTCGGCGTGATGGACGAGAACGGCTACACCAAGATCGTCGACCGCAAGAAGGACATGATCCTGGTCTCCGGCTTCAACGTCTATCCGAACGAGATCGAGGAAGTGATCGCGAGCCATCCCGGCGTGCTGGAATGCGCCGTCATCGGCATAGCCGACGACAAGTCGGGCGAGGCGGTGAAGGCCTTCGTGGTGAAGAAGGACCCCAACGTCACCGCCGAGGACGTCATCAAGTACTGCCGCGAGAACCTGACCGGCTACAAGGTGCCGAAGCTGATCGAGTTCAGGACCGACCTGCCGAAGACCAATGTCGGCAAGATCCTGCGCCGCGAGCTGCGCGACGAGAAGAAGGCCGCCGCGGCCTGAGCCGCGCGGCATTGCCGGGCCGTGGCGACGCCTGCCGACATCCTCGCGTTCTGGCGCGAGGCCGGCCGCGACCGCTGGTACGAGAAGGACGACGGCTTCGACGCCGAGGTGCGCCGCCGCTATCTCGACCTGTGGCATGAGGCGGCAGCCGGCGGATTCTCGTCATGGGAGACAAGCGACGACGGCGCGCTGGCGCTGACAATCGTGCTCGACCAGTTTCCGCGCAACATGTTTCGCGGCGATATGCGCACCTATGCGAGCGACGCTTTGGCGCACGAGGTGGCCGGTCGCGCCATCGCCCGCGGCAGTGGATGCGCGGATCGATCCGGCGCTGGTCGAATTTCTCTACATGCCGCTCATGCATTCGGAAGCGCTGGCGGACCAACTTCGCTGCGTCGAACTCTTTCGCAAGGCCGGCAACGCGGACAATCTGGGATATGCCGAGCGCCATGCCGACATCGTCCGGCGCTTCGGCCGCTTCCCGCATCGCAATCGGCTGCTCGGCCGCGCGACGACCCCGGATGAGCAGGCGTTTCTGGACGCCGGAGGCTTTTCGGGCTGATGACATCCCGGTGAAGGCCGTTGCCGTTTTTCGGCGCCCGAATATTGTGCCGGC
Organism: uncultured Alphaproteobacteria bacterium; assembly: GCA_963791665.1. GTDB lineage: Bacteria > Pseudomonadota > Alphaproteobacteria > Rhizobiales > Xanthobacteraceae > Bradyrhizobium. The sequence continues at coordinate 33,519 of CAWBTH010000024.1, forward strand.
TGCCCTCCCGGTCTAAGACCAACCCGCACATTCCCTAAGGAGTATCCACGATGACGATCAAAGTTGGCGACAAGCTGCCCGAAGCGAAGTTTCGCGTGATGACTGCGGAAGGCCCGCAGGTCAAATCCACCGACGACATCTTCAAGGGCAAGAAGGTCGCATTGTTTGCGGTGCCCGGCGCCTACACCGGCACCTGCCACAAGATGCATTTGCCGAGCATTTTCCTCAATGCCTACGCCATCAAGAACAAGGGCGTCGACACCATCGCCATCGTCTCGGTCAACGACGCCTTCGTCATGAACGCCTGGAAGCGTGACACCGACCAGCGCGACGAGGCGATCTTCCTCGCCGACGGCAATGCCGAGTTTGCGAAAGCGATCGGCATGGAGCTCGATGCCTCCGGCAACGGGCTCGGCATCCGCTCCAAGCGCTATTCCATGGTGGTGGAAGACGGCACCGTGAAGAAGTTCAACGTCGAGCCGGCACCGGGCAAGGTCGAGGTGTCCGGCGGCGACACGCTGCTGGGGCAGCTGTAGTCGCCTTTGCAAGGCGCGTAGCGCCGGGCGAGCGACAGCGACACCCGGGCGATCCCGCATGTCGCAGCGCGTCACTGCGGAGCTACACGCTGGATTGCTTCGCTTCGCTCGCCAATTGACGAGTCCTACCCCTTCAACCTCGCCATCGCGACGCCGTCGCGCGCGAGCTGATCGGCGCGCTCGTTCTCGTCATGGCCGGCATGGCCCTTGACCCAGTGCCAGCGCACCTGATGCGGCTTCAACGCTTCATCGAGGCGCTGCCACAGTTCGGCGTTCTTGACCGGCTTCTTGTCGGCGGTACGCCAGCCATTCTTCTTCCAGCCGTGAATCCATCCGGTGATGCCCTGCCGCACATACTGGCTGTCGGTGTAGAGATCGACCGAGCACGGCTTCTTCAGCGCTTCCAGCGCCGAGATCGCGGCCATCAACTCCATGCGGTTGTTGGTCGAGTGCGCCTCGCCGCCCTTCAGCTCTTTCTCGACCTCGCCAAATTTGAGGATCGCGCCCCAGCCGCCGGGCCCGGGATTGCCCGAGCACGCGCCGTCGGTGTGAATCGTGACCAGCGGCTTCTCGCTCACGCAACCATTCCCGTGGCGAGCCCATAGTCGCGCACGCTGGCGACGCCCTGATGGAAGCGCAGCTTGCGGACATATTCCAGCGGGTCCTTTGGCTTCACCAGCGCGCCGGGCGGCACGTTGAGGAAATCGACCAGCCGCGTCAGCAAAAACCGCAACGCAGAGCCGCGTGAGAACAGCGGCAGCGCGTCCTGCTCGGCCTCCGACAATTTCCGCTCACGGCCGTAAGCTGTTGAGCAGCGCGCGCGCCTTGGTGACGTTGAAGGCGCCGTCGATCTCGAAGCACCAGGCATTGAGGCAGATCGCGACGTCATAGGCGAGGATATCGTTGCAGGAAAACGGGAAGTCGATCAGGCCCGACAGCCGCTCGCCGAGGAAGAACACGTTGTCCGGAAACAGATCGGCATGGATGACGCCCACGGGCAAATCGCCCGGCCAGCGCGCCTCGAGATGATCGAGCTCGCGCGATATGAAATCGCGCAGGCCCGCCTGCACGCTGTCGGCGCGCGCCGCGGCCTGATCGAACAGCGGCCGCCAGCCTGACACCGACAGCGGATTCTTGCGGACAAGCGGGAAGTCGCGGCCTGCCAGATGCATCTTCGCCAGCGCCTGACCGACGCCGGCGCAATGCGTCGCACTCGGCCGCCGCGGCCACATGCCTTCGAGGAAATTGATGATCGCGGCCGGCCGCCCGGCGAGCGTCGCATAGACCTCGCCCTTGCGATTGCGCGCCGGCTGCGGGCAGCTGACGCCGCGCTCGGCGAGATGCGCCATCAGCGACAGGAAATAAGGCAGATCGCCCACGGCGACACGCTTCTCATAGAGCGTGAGGATGTAGGCGCCCTTGCTGGTATGGACCAGGAAGTTGGAATTCTCGACGCCCTCGGCGATGCCCTTGTAGGAGAGCAACTCGCCGATGTCGTATTCACTGAGGAATTCCGCAAGCTCTTCGGCGGCGACGTCGGTATAGACCGCCATGTTCGCGCTCTAGGCTGCGTCGGGCCGCACCGAACGCGGCAGCGGAAAGAACTCGTTCTCTTCCGCGGCCGAGACCGTCTCCACATGCAGCGTGAAGCGCTCGGCGAACGCGCCCATGATCTCCTCGACGATCACTTCCGGCGCCGACGCACCCGCGGTGATGCCGAGGCTCTTGATGCCTTCGAAGCGCTGCCAATCGATGTCGGCGGCGCGCTGCGCCAGCACCGAAATCGGACAGCCCTCGCGCTCGGCGACTTCGCGCAGCCGTTGCGAGTTCGACGAATTGGGCGCGCCGACCACGATCAGCGCATCGACCACAGGGGCCACTTTCTTCACCGCGAGCTGGCGGTTGGTGGTGGCGTAGCAGATGTCTTCCTTGTGCGGCCCGTTGATGTTCGGAAAACGCTCTTTCAGGATCGTGACGATATGCGCGGTGTCGTCGATCGACAGCGTGGTTTGCGTCACGAAGGCGAGGTTGTTCGGATCCTTTGGCGCGATGGTGCGCGCATCCTCGTCGGTCTCGATCAGGGTGACCGCGCCCGGCGGCAACTGCCCGAGCGTGCCGACCACTTCGGGATGATGCGAATGGCCGATCAGGAAAATCTCGCGGCCGCGCTTGAAATGGATCGCGGCCTCGCGATGCACCTTGGTCACCAGCGGGCAGGTCGCATCCAGCGAGAAGAAATTTTTCACCTTGGCCTCGGCCGGAACCGACTTCGGCACGCCATGGGCGGAGAACACCACGGGCGCGTTGGTGTTGTCGGGGATTTCCGCGAGTTCCTCGACGAAGATCGCGCCCTTCTTCTTCAGGCTGTCGACCACATATTTGTTATGAACGATCTCGTGGCGGACATAGACCGGCGCGCCATAGATGATCAGCGCCCGTTCCACGGTGTCGATGGCGCGGACCACGCCCGCGCAAAAGCCCCTTGGCGAACAAAGCACGATTCTGAGGTCAGGTTTTGCGGCCGAAGAAACTGTCATTTTGAGCATTCTCGGGGGCGAATCGGCCCTCGCCGGCGGCGGGGAAAGGTCCAATTCCAGCTAGGACTTGGGACCGGTTTGGGCTCATGTCAAGGCACTTTAGTAAACCATTGCACGGAAGGCCTCAAAGGGCCTATAACGGCGCGAATTCCCGCCATTGATGACCATCGGCTTCGCTTGGAAGGGCGGGCGAAGCGCAAAGGAGATTTGCCATGACCAACGCACCGCTGATGCCCAAGGCGACTGCCGTCTGGCTGTTGGACAACACCGCGCTGACCTTCGACCAGGTCGCGGATTTCACCAAGATGCATCCCCTCGAAATCCGCGCCATCGCCGACGGCGACGCCGCCCAGGGCATCAAGGGATCGGACCCGATCGCCAGCGGCCAGTTGACCCGCGAGGAGATCGAGAAGGGCGAGAAGGACCCGGAGCACCGCCTCAAGCTCGAGGAGAGCAAGGTGATCCTGCCGCCCGCCGCCAAGAAGAAGGGCCCGCGCTACACGCCGGTGTCGCGCCGCCACGAGCGGCCGAGCGCGATCCTGTGGCTGGTGCGCAATCATCCCGAATTGAAGGACGCGCAGATCATGCGCCTCGTCGGCACCACCAAGACCACGATTGCGAGCGTGCGCGACCGCACCCACTGGAATGCCTCGACCTTGACGCCGATGGACCCGGTGACGCTCGGCCTGTGCTCGCAGATCGAACTCGATTTCGAGGTGCAGCGCGCGGCCAAGGAGAAGCCGATCGACCAGCAATATGGCGGCGCCACCTTGCTGCCGGCCTCCGAGACCACCCGCAAGGAAGCGGAGGTGGAGCACGCGGAGCAGTCCGGCAAGAGCAGCGACGATCTCAATGTCGATGCCGTGTTCGCCAAGCTGAAGACGATCGGCGGGAAGAAGCAGGAGGAGGAGTAGCGGCTCGCTCTGTCGTCCCCGCGAAAGCGGGGACCCATAACCACAGGCCGGAGTCGCTGCGACGCGCGGGGAGCTGCCAATCTTCGCACAACGAAATCCTGTGGTTATGGGTCCCGGGTCGCGCTCGCGGTGCTCGCTTGCCCGGGACGACAGTGTGTTTTTCGTCATGCTAGCGAAGCGAAGCAATCCATCGCACCGCGTACGCTGAAGCATGGATTGCTTCGTCGCTGCGCTCCTCGCAATGACGAGCGCTCGCATTCCCGCGGCGCGATTTTGCGTCCGAGCTTTGCTCTGACCGTCGCTCCCTCAGAACACAGAGGGCGCAGGGAATGCCGGGTGCACGAACGCACCCACTGCCACGCGTGCAAAACAAAAGAACGCACGCAGGCCAACACAGGTACGCCGAAATCACTCCGGCACTCCCTGCGCAATGGTTTTACGGCTGCTCCGCGCTCTCCTCGGAGTACCGGGCTTTTTAGCCTCCGTCGCTCCGGGCTTTTGACCCGGGGCTTGACCCCAGCGTCGGGGGGACAGGACCACACGGCTTGACCGTACGCGGCGCACCGCACGCCTTGCGGCACGCACGCGTCCATCGCAGCCCGCACCACGAATCGTGACGACGCGTTTCGCCCCTCATGCGGGCGGGATGGCTTCTTTAAATCATAATTTCTCTATTTCGGAAAGAGATATATTTTTGCGCGGCGCGCTTGACTCGTCGGGCAAAACAGGCGGCGGGTTTTCGGGGCGTGGAGGCGACAGTTATCGCCTGGCCGGGATGCCCGAGTGAACCTCACCTTACGCCTCGCATCGCAATGCGGTGGGCCGGGCTGGTAGCGACGAAGCGATCCATGGCGCCGCAGCAGCGGGTGACTTATTCGATCACCTCGTCGGCGAGGGCAAGGAGCGTGGGCGGCACCGATAGACCGAGAGCTTTTGCAGTGCTCGTGTTGATGACAAACTCGTATTTTGCCGATTGCATCACTGGCAGGTCGGTCGGCTTTTCGCCCTTCAGAATCCGTCCGGTGTAGACACCAGCTTGTTGCATGACGACATAAAAATCCGCCCCATAACTCATCAGCCCGCCGGTCACCGGATATTCTCGATTGTCGAACATCGCGGGCACGCGATAGCGCGCCGCCATCCTGACGATCTGTTCGTGACGGCTGAAGAAAAACGCATCGGTGCTGACAAGGAGGACGGAGCCGGGCTGTTGGGGCAGATTTGCAAAGGCCGCATCAATGTCGGCGTCCGTGCTGGCGTTGACTATTTCAACGTGAAGACCAAGGCTCGCCGCGCCGACTTGCAGATCCTTGAGATAGGAGCCAGACAATACCGAGTTCGGGTTGACCAGCGCGAAATAGCTCGCTCCCTTTGGAGCTACCTGGCGAACAAGGTCAAGCCGTTTCGCTCCGATGTCGGCATTCAAGGAAGTCGCGCCGGTGACATTGGCGCTCGGTCGACTGAGGCTTGCTACAAGGCCAAGAGCGACCACGTCGCCGCCCGCTGCGAACACGATCGGGATCGTCGTGGTTGCAGATTTGGCAGCAAGTGCCGCATCCGTGCTGCCCGGCGTTGCAATCACGGCGACCTGCCGGCGGCTCAAATCGAGAGCCATGTCGCGCAGCCGGTCGACATGCCCATCGGCCCAGCGAAATTCGATTGTCACGTTCTGACCTTCGACAAAGCCCGCGTCGCTTAGCCCTTTGCGATAGGCCGCCACCCGCTGGATGTTTTGCTCGGGTGAACCCGCGTGCAGGAAGCCGATGACAGGCATCGATGGCTGCTGTGCTCGCGCGGCAAAAGGCCACGACGCAGCTGCTCCACCGAGAACACCGATAAAATCCCGCCGCCTCATGCCCGCCTCATGTTCGGATCGAGCCGCATCCTAGGCCCAATTGAGCTTCATGTACGAGGTCAAAAGGAGCCGCGCGCGCAGTTTCTGGGCTGGCAGCCAGAGTCCGCTGAGGTCAATTGCAAACCCTGACGCGCTAGCCGGGGCAGGTCTGCTCTTCCCCATGCGGGAGAGAAGTCTGTCACTTCCCCTGCGCAGTGTCGGCGGTCGGCGGCGCCCATGTATTTCGCCTGGAAATGTGCAACTGGCTCGCGCCACGACCGCCCTGAGCAACGCAGAGCCATGCAGCGCGGTCTGGATCGTTGCGTGCCCGGTCTGCTGCCTTTTGTGCGTCAGCAGCGTGTCGCCGGCATTCCTTGGGTACCCGTGTTCCGATCATGGATCCAATCGCAAATTAACGATCCAAAGTTACCGCTCAAATCCCTGGACCTGGTTGACGGCGCACCGAGCCGCGCGTAGCCGTCGCACCTTTTTGACGTCGGAGTGATCTCCCGTTCCCTTGTTACTGCGATTGGCGGCCGGCACCGGCGGCATTGCGTTGTGGCGTGACATCTCATCCCTCGTTTGGTCGTGAAGCCAATTGAACCGGGGTGCTTTAGTTCCAATAGCAAACCCAGCCCCGTTGAAGGCGGCATCGCCAGCTCGCGGGTACGCTCATGCGGCGGACCTGCGACAATCGACGCGAATGATCCATGGCGGATATTGGACTGCGGTGCCGTCAGAGGGGCCGCAAAGGTCGAAATCGCACCATCAGTGGATGGCCGCCACCATGGTCGCGGCAATGAGAACGATGGTAACGAGCGCTCCTGAAACATAGAGAATGGTCCTGACGCTGCCGCCTTTGGCGGCGTTGCCACCGCGCAAATAAACCGCAATGTGGATCACGCGGATTGCGACATAGACCCATACGAGCGTTGCAAGTGTGGCCGGGCTTACTCGGACCATCATCGCCAATACGGCGGGGACGACGAATGGCGTCAACGCCTCCACCGCGTTCATGTGCACGCGATCGATGCGGTAAAGCAGGTTGTTGTCATCCGCCGGCAGAACAGGTCCGGAGAGCGCCCCCGCCCGCCCTTTGGACGACCCCGAATAAACCGCGAGCGCGATGGACACGAGGCAGAGGACAAGCACTCCTGCGATGCTAAGCGAGTAGCCAGCCATACGGACCTCCACAATTCAATCACCCCGCGCTGGACAGCCGCGTGTCAAGCCCCGTGGGCAATCAGCTCGGCAAACCGCCGGAGGTAGAGCGGCCAGCCCTGATCGCCCTCAACGCCTGCGCGCTCGCCTTCCCAGCCTTCGCCATGCCGTTCCAGGTGGCGGTGTTCCAGCTCCAACCGGGTTCGGTTTGGCGTCTCTGCGATGAACAGCACCTCCCATTCACTGGTCTTGTCGGGATCGGTCTCGATCTGCCAGCGCGGGCTGATATCCCAGCTGAGAAGAACTCGATGAGGCGGTTCAAAGGCCAACACACGCGCCCAGCGGCATTCGCTGCCGTCGATGCCCCGATCATAAATGTTTCCGCCCACCCGAGCTTCGAACACGGTTTCCGCGATCGGAACGGCAAGCAGATTGTGCTCGCGCGGCTTGAAGCTGCCGAAGTCTTCGGTGAAGACCTTGAACGCGCGCTCGATAGGCGCCTCGACCACGATGGACTGTTTGATGGGCGCAGCCGAAATACGTGTGTTCATCTGCTAGTCCTCTCTCGCGGTTTTTTCGACGGCCACTTTGTAAGCTGCCAGCGTGCTGCTCCAGAACCGGTCGAGCCACGCGCGCATCTGGCCGAGCCCTGCCGGATCGATGTGATAGACGTTGCTGGCACCCTTCGGCTCAGCACGAACCAGGCGAGACTCGCGCAGCACCTTGAGATGCTGTGAGACGGCCGACTGAGAGACGGTCAGTTCTCGCGTGATTTCGGCGACCGTACGAGGCCGTGCACCCACCAGTTCGAATATCCGCCTGCGAGTCGGATCGCCCAAGGCGGCCAGTTGCACGCTATCTTTAGCCATAGCTTTACCGCTGCCGGCCATGCCTGAGGGGTTTGCTATTCGGTCGACAAATAATTAGTTGTAGCGAATGATTAGTGGTAACTAATTATTATGTCAATCGGCGCTGACGAGAAAATCTTGTTCTTTTGAATTCAGGCATCCAGGCCTTCAGCAGAAGTTTCCCCAGGAAGCGCTCGTCACTTCCCCCGCGCGGCGTCGGCGGTCGCGGTCGCGGCGCCCATGTATTTCGCCTGGAAATGCGCAACCCGCTCGCGCCACATTCCGACGAACGCCTCCGATGTCAGCTTCTCCACCGATTTCCACGCCTCCTTGACGGCCGGAAGCGTGTTGCCCCAGATCGCGCGCCGGCACCATTTCTCGCCCTTCTCCCGGCCTTCGCCGGTGGCGCACATGGATTTCCAGGCGATGCGATCGGGTTGGCTGAGGTGCTCGGCGGCGCCTTCCCAACCCTGTTGATGGATCAAATAGAGATCGTTCAAGTCCGGCTTCCTGTGCGTCACCCACCCGAACAGAATGCCTTCGGTGATCATCTTGTAGGCTGCCGCAACGGCATTATCGCGGGGATTGAGAATGTCTCCCGAGCCGAACTTGCCGAACTCGTATTTGCTCAGCTGGAACAGGCCGATATACGAGCCGGTGCGTTGCTTGGGGTCGAAACCGGACTCGATCTTGGCAACCGCCTTCATGAAATTGAAATCCAGGCCGAACGCGTCGGACGCGCGCTTGATCTCCTCGACCGGCGTTCCGACCGGAATGTCCTTGAGTGAACGCAAGACAGTCGCCGCGGGCTTCTCGGCGGGCGGAAGTTCGGACCAGACGTAACAAATGAGATACCGGAAATCCTGCGTCCCCTGCGCTGCCCTGGAGGCATCGATCGACGCATTGCAATTTGTCGGCACGTATTCGACCGTCGTCAACGACGGACCGGAAACCGCTGCAGGCAGCGATACAGGCTCCGCTGCTGGCGTTGTTTGAGGTGCGGCAGTTGGCTCCGGTCCCACGGACGCGAGCACAGGCGCGGCGGCCTTTTCGGCGCCGGCATCGGGCGCGGCATCCTGATGCGAAGGCTGCGCGACGCGATCGTCCGGGAAGCCTGACATCGGGAAGCGGCCGGGCACCGCGGGCGTGAAACTCGCAGCGACATCAGGCATCGCGACCGGCACCACGTCAGGCACGGTCACGCGTCGTGTGCTTCCACCGACCAGGTAGATCATCCCAGAGAATGCAATGGCACCTGCGATGCAGGTCGCCAGAAAGGCCTTCATTGCCCCCGCTCCGCGGCGCGAATCCCTGATTAACGCTATACGCATGTTCCCCATCGTCCAAGGCGAGAAAAAGGCAATGCGCTGCAAGCACATGCCGGCCTGTCCCATTTCGGGAGAGGGTTTCCCCGCGGCTAACCCAACTCGATCTCGTCGGAGATCTCGTGGCTGAGGCTGACCCCGCCGATCGTCAGCACCATTTTCGCCGGCAGCTTCTCGTGACCCTTGAGGCGGCCGGCCGCGACCGCGTCGCGCACCGCCTTCTCGATCTCGCGTTGCGAGGTGATGCCGACCTTCTTCAGGAAACGGCGCAGACTGCCGTTGAAGACATCCTCGTTCATTGCAGCCTCCATTGTTTGCGCATGATCTTTTCGGAAAACCGCTCACACTTTTCCGGATCATGCGTCATCTGGTCGGATTGTTCAGCATGTACTCGCCGAGGTCACGCTGTTTCTTGTCGGCGCGCACCACCGCGGCGTTGCGCTGGGCGTCGCGATCTTTTCGGCAATAGACATAGTCGGGCGAGCCCGGCGCGTTCTTGCCGCCGGCGCGGCAATAGGTGTCGTCGTCCTCGGTCCTGACGCTCGACATCGGCAGCGGCTCGCCGCGCTCGAGGCAGCCCGCAAGCAGGGGGGCAATAAGAACGAATGCCAAATGGGGACGCATATTCAAACCGTTCGTGGTTTCGTCATGGGACCTGTCCCATCCGGTCGCGATGAGCCCGCAATCGAACGAAATGATGGCAGATTCACCTGAAGGATTACTTGCCGGGTGGGCTCAACTAAGGCTGTCCGGCTCTAGTAAAGGTTGAAAACCGCGCTGCTTGCTGCCAAAATAGGGCTTTCTATCCAATTTTCTTGAGAGGTCGCCGTGAGCATTCTGGTTGATCTAGTCAAACTTGGGGCAATAGGCGCAAGCCTCGCATTCCTGTATCTTTCATTTCAGCTTTTGAGGAACGAGCAAAATCTAAGAGACAAGGATGGCAATCCAGCCGAGCCACGTCCTCAATTTCTGACGGCAATCGGTAGTTTCCGCCGGGCTGCACTCACATTCCTGATTGTTGGCGCTCTCCTCGAGTTCTTCCTATCGCAAGGTCCGGCCCTGCTTGCTGCCGTAAACCAGTCGATTTTGCGGAACGACCTATCTCGTGTCCGCTTTACGGACTGGGAGTACTCTCCCGAGATCAAGAAAATCGGCTTTGGTTTCGAGGAAAACCGTGTCGACACTGCCGGATACGTAGCTCCTGCCCTCAAGAGCAAATATTCCGTCTACATCGGCGTACGAAAAAAGGATGTCATTGCTGCGGGTCAAGGCCAATATGACCTGATGATTGGTCCCTATTCGATAGCGAACCAAAGCAACCTTGAGAAGCAATTGAGCGACGCGGAAATTGCTCTCCTCGGCAATAGTTGCGTTCAGTTTACCGCTTTCGGCGTTCTGAAACCTGAGACAGGCACTGTCGAAATTGCCAAACCGTTTCTACCTGCCAGTTTGTCTAACCAGGTAATTGTATTCAATTCGGCGACCGCGTGCATCGAGTAGCCATCACGGAGATGAAGCCATGAAATTTCGAAAATACCTTCTGGCGTTGTTGGGAATGGCCGTCTTCGCCTCGGTTTCGCTCTCAGCGTCCGAGGCGTTTGCCGGCAAGAAGTGCCAGTCGCGCCAAGGATCGTCGTCATTCGTTGAGGGCTGTTCTCAGGACTCCTGACAAAGTCGCCGCTGTGCGACCTCCCCGACGACAGACGATTACACCCTCCCCTTCAGGGCCTCGCCGATCTCGTCCAGCACCTTGGGGTCCTCGATGGTGGCAGGCATGGTCCAGGCCTCGCCGTCGGCGATCTTCTTGATGGTGCCGCGCAGGATTTTCCCCGAGCGCGTCTTCGGCAGCCGCGCCACCGTGATGGCGAGCTTGAACGCCGCGACCGGCCCGAGCCGCTCGCGCACCAGCGCCACGATCTCCTTTTCGATGTCGGCGGGGTCGCGCGCGACACCGGCCTTCAGCACCAGGAAGCCGCAGGGCACCTCGCCCTTGACGCTGTCGGCGATGCCGAGCACCGCGCATTCGGCGACATCGGCATGCGAGGCGAGGATCTCCTCCATGCCGCCGGTCGAGAGCCGGTGGCCGGCGACATTGATGATGTCGTCGGTGCGGCCCATCACGAAGATGTAGCCGTCCTTATCCTTGTAGCCGGCGTCGGAGGTTTTGTAGTAGCCGGGAAATTCGGTGAGATAAGCCTCGCGAAAACGCCGGTCCTGCTGCCACAGCGTCGGCAGGCAGGCGGGCGGCATCGGCAACTTGATCACGATCGAGCCCATGGTGCCCGCCGGCACGGGCTTCGCCGCTTCATCGACCACGTCGACCTGATAGCCCGGCATCGCCACCGTCGGCGAGCCGTGCTTGACCGGCAGCATCCCCAGGCCGATCGGATTGCCGGCGATGCACCAGCCGGTTTCGGTCTGCCACCAGTGATCGATCACGGGCACCTGCAGCTGTTGCTCCGCCCATTCCACCGTCGGCGGATCGGCGCGCTCGCCGGCCAGGAACAGGGTGCGGAATTTCGACAGATCGTATTTGCGGATCAGCTTGCCGTCGGGGTCTTCCTTCTTGATGGCGCGGAACGCGGTCGGCGCGGTGAAGAAGGCAACCGCCTTGTGCTCCGAGATCACGCGCCAGAACGCGCCGGCGTCGGGCGTGCCGATCGGCTTGCCCTCATACATGATCGAGGTCGCGCCATGAAACAGCGGGCCGTAGATGATGTAGCTGTGGCCGACCACCCAGCCGATGTCGGAGCCGCACCACCAGATTTCGCCGGGCTTGACGCCGTAGAGATTGAACATCGACCATTTGACCGCGACGAGATGCCCGCCATTGTCGCGCACCACGCCTTTGGGGATTCCGGTCGTGCCCGATGTGTAGAGGATGTAGAGCGGATCGGTGGCGAGCACGGGCACGCAGGGCGCGCTCTTGCCGGCGGCGAGCGCGGCGCTACGGAGCGACGCCCAATCATGGTCGCGGCCTTTGACGAGATCGCAGCCGTGCTGCGGCCGCTGCAGGATGATGCAGGCCGAAGGCTTTGCGGAAGCGAGCCTGATCGCCTCGTCGAGCAGCGGCTTGTACTGCACGATACGGGCGGGCTCGAGCCCGCAGCTTGCCGAGAAAATCAACTTCGGCCTGGCATCGTCGATGCGCGTTGCCAGTTCCTTCGCCGCGAAGCCGCCGAACACCACGCTGTGCACCGCGCCGATGCGCGCGCAGGCCAGCATCGCCACCACGGCTTCCGCCACCATCGGCATATAGAGGATGACGCGGTCGCCCTTGGTCGACGCCGAAGTCGGCCATGACAGCGGCGAGCGTCTGCACCTCTTTCAGGAGCTCGGCGTAGGTGAACTTCGTGACCGTGTTGTTGTTGAGCGGGGAGTCATGGATCAGCGCCACTTGATTCGCGCGTCCGCCCGCGACATGGCGGTCGAGCGCGTTGTAACAGGTGTTGACCACCGCACCCGCGAACCAGCGGCCATAGGCGCCATCAGAGGGATCGAAGATTTTCTTCGCCGGCTCGATCCAGTCGATCTCGGCTGCGGCCTCGGCCCAGAAACCCTCGGGGTCGGCCAGCGAGCGCGCGTGGACCTCGTGATACCGGCTTTTGTCGTGGATGTTCATGGCGTCCTCCCGCGGCCCGGAGGCCCGCGACTTTGGACGCCATATTCACGCACCGCCAGTGGCGATTCAAGCCGGAAAGTCGGCTAGGGGCAAGTCGCTCCCAAGCTAACGGACGGCGTCTTCGAGCGCACCGAGGCGCTCTTGCAGGGCGACATGCAGGTCGTAGCCGCGGTTTGCCGAAACGGGCGTTGCGCGTGGCGATGAAATTGCGCTGCGCCTGGCGGAGCGCGCCGGCACTGCGGCCGTCCTTGATCTTGATCAGGCGCGCATAGGTGTCGGCGATCTCCCGATCGAGCATGCCGAGTTGCGGATCGGCGCAAATCGCCTTCTTCGACCGAAAGCCGCGCGGAACCGCAATCGAAGGACGGATGGGCGTCGGGTGCCGTCAGCGGACGCGCGGCCTCACTGCCGAAGCGGGCGATTTCGGCCTTCATGGTGCGGCGGCCGCCGGCGGCGTTCTCGTTGCCGGGATCGAGGCGGAGCGCCGCCTCGTAGTCGGCCAGCGCCTTGGCGCGCTCGCCCATTTTCTTGTAGAGCACCGCGCGATTGTTATAGGCGTTGGCGAAATTCGCATCGAGCCACAGCGCCGAACCGTAATCGCTCGAGTGCAGGTCCGAGTTCGCCCTTGAACTGATGGGCGTCGCCGCGGTTGGTGTAGAAATTGGCGCGCGGCTCCATCCGGATCGCCTGATCGTAATCGGCGATCGCCTTGTCGTATTCCTTCATGTCGGAATACGTCAGGCCGCGATTGTCGTAATATTGCGCCACCTTGGGATCGAGCCGGATCGCCTCGTTCTCGTCGGCGAGCGCCTTGTCGAGCTTGCCGAGCTTCTTCCAGGCGGCGGCGCGATTGGCGAGCGTAGCGTCGCGGGTGGGATCGAGGCGCAGCGCCTCGTTGCTGTCGGCAATGGCCTTGTCGTAGTCGCCGGCGATATACCGGGTCACGCCGCGATCGGACCAGGCCTGCGCATTATTGGGCTGCAGCTTGATCACGCGATCGTAGTCGGCAATCGCGCGGTCGGTGCGGTGCTGGTTGGTGTAGATCACGCCGCGCAGCTCATAGGCTTCGGCGTCGTTGGGATTGAGCGCGATCGCCTTGGTGAGGTCGGCCTCGGCGCGGGCGAGATTGCCGCCGGCCTCGCGCGTCAAATCGCCGCGCATGCGCCAGGCGTCGCCGTTTTTCGGATCGAGCTCGATGGCGCGATCGGCTTCCGCCAAAGCCTGGGTCAGGCTGCCGGAGATGTGGGCGTGCGCGTCGGCCTGCACCACCAGCGCCGCGGCGCGGCCGGTGCGCGAGGTCGCGGGATCGTTGATGATCGCGCTGCAGGCGGCGACGATCTTGAGCGGCAATTCCTTGGCTCCGAGTACGCAATCGACGTTTGCGCCGCCCGCGAGGGTCGGATCGGTGAATGCAAAGGCGAGGCCGAAGCCGAGCAGGCCGGCGCGCAAGGCAGACGAGGTCGCGGAAAAAAGGCGCGCGAAATGACGCAGGGCGGACATCACGGGAAATTCCGTATGGGGTTTCCCTGTAGTCGCGGTCCCTATCGATGTGGTTCAACGAACACCGTCACCCTCCCCACCACTCGCTTCGCGCAGGGGGGAGGGATGAAGATCGTCGCGGACCTTCAGTACCGCTCGATCTCCAGCAGCGTTGCAGCCGTTCGCGCATGGCCTTCTGCAAATCATAGTCGGGTCGGCCGAAATCAGCGTTGCGGCGGGCCAGGAAATCATCCTGCGCCTGCTGCAGGGCGCGGCCGGCACGCGGGCTGTCGGCCATGGCGTCGTGCACGACCTTGCTGTTCACCGCGTTGATCTGGCGATCGAGATTGGCGAGATCGGGACTGGCGCAGATCGCCTTCTCGACCGGACGTTTTGCCGTCGAACAATTAAAGGCCGGCTTGCCCGCGACCGCCATCAGCGCGCCGAGCCGCTCCAGCTCCTGCGCCAGCCGCTTGTAATTGCCCTTCGCGGTCGGATGATCCGGGTTGAGTTTGATCGCGGCGGCGAAATCGGCAAGCGCCTTCGGGCGATCGCCCTTCTTCCACCACAGCTCGCCGCGGCTGTTATGGATGTCGGCCTGCGGCTCGAGCCGCAGCGCCTCGTCATAATCTGATATCGCGCGGTCGAGCTGATCCTTGCGCGCAAAGCGGCCGCGCGTGCCGACCAGCGCCTTGATGCGGTCGGCCTTCGCCGTCTTCTCATTGTCGATCAACGCGCCGCAATCGCTCGCAACCTTGTCGTCGTCATTGGCTGATATCGCCGCCATACAGGCGGCGGGATCGACCGGCGGCAAGGTGCCGGTATCCGCGCCCGCGGCATGCACACGGTAGGCAGTGCCGCCATCAGAACGATGGCGAGGCTCAAGCCGCGGAATGCGATGTCAGGCGTCATGCTCGCTTCCGTGGCTAACAATGACGGCGCTTTAGTGGCCCGAGTTCTAGTGACCAGATTTGCAGGTGATGCCGCCATCGACCACCAGCTCGATGCCGGTGACGTATTTCGAATTCGTCGGAGGCGAGGAACAGCGCGGCGTTGGCGACGTCAAAACCGTCGCCCATGTGCCCCATCGGCACCTGCGCGTCGCGGGCGCGCCACATCGCCTGCACATCGCCGCCGGCATAGCTCTGCGCAAGGCCGGCGGAATGCTCGACCATCGGCGTCTTCATCAGGCCGGGCAGGATCGCGTTCACCCGCACATGCTTGGACGCGAACTCGACCGCGGTCGACCGCGTCATCTGGTTCATCGCCGCCTTGGAGGCGTTGTAGCTGACATAGGAGATGCCGACATGGCGGATCGAGGCGATCGAGGAGATGTTGATGATCGAGCCGCCGCCCTGCTTCACCATGATCGGAATCACATGCTTCATGGAAAGATAGGCGCTCTTGAGATTGACGGCGAAGACGCGGTCCCATTCCGATTCGGCGACGTCGACCACGCTGCCGACCTCGGCAATGCCGACATTGTTGTCGAGCACGTCGATGCGGCCATAGGCTTTCATGCAGGCCGCGACCATCGCCTCGACATCGGCGGCCTTCGAGACGTCGGCCGTGTGCGCCATCGCCTTGCCGCCCTCGCCGGTGATGATCTTTACGGTTTCCTCGGCCGCAGCCGCATTGCGGTCGACGCAGAACACTGGCGCGCCCTCGCGCGCAAAGGTGACCGCCGTGGCCTTGCCGTTACCCCAGCCCGGGCCGATCGAGCCGGCGCCGACCACCATCGCAACTTTGCCCTTGAGCCGATCCATAAAACTCTCCCATACTTGTTCTTAGCTGGGAGGTTGCAACCATCTGCCGAGCCAAGGCAACCACGAAAGGCACAAGCGAGTGATCTCGGCGAGGTAGTTGACAGGCTGATCGTCTGAATTTGGTAATCTTTGTTCGATCGGCGTCACGTTAGCGACCAGTGGTTCAAGACCCCTAACGGTTACGGTTACCGTTACGTCGACTTGGGACGATCTTCCTTCTGTCACATGAGTACTCCGGTCGACGGCTTGATCGTTTTTGCATCGCAACGAGATCCTTTCTCCGAATTTGTCACCGCGATAAACTTTTCAAAGCGGGTTAAGCGACGTTGTTGGAATTGCCGTTGCAGGTTTCCTGCCACGTCGCGACTCGAGCGGATTGCTTCGGACAAAGTTCCGCCGTTCGGCAGGGATGCCGCGAACAGACTATGGATGTCAGAAGCGAAAGATTCTCCGCGAGATCAGCACGCTTAAGGTGGGACGTGTACCATTTGACCTCCCCATAATTCTCGCGATTGCTCGCGCCAGGTGTCATCTCTTCATTGTGCTTCAGCGCGTCCGGTTGCCGCCACACTGCTTACTGCACGTGCACAACTCGCCTACATAGTCTATGCTGTTGTCCTGGCGCATCGCCCGGCACGGCCGCGTCGGCTACGACATCGAGTTTCGTTCGGTCTTGTCGCCTTCGTCGCGCATGCCGTCACTTTGTCCCTTCTCTTTGATCATCGGCGAGGCCAACTCCCTTGAGAAATTTGAACGCAGTTCTCCGTTGCCCGTATTGCTGACAGGTCTCGGTCCGCCAATCGCTGGAAAGCGTCGCCTACGCGCACACCGCCGCCGATTTGCACGTCCGCCCCGCATCTAGAACCGCGTCTGGTCAAGAGATTCGTGGGCGCCGCGAGCGATTCAAGAAATACACCCGGCCGCGCAGACGGCAATGAAATTGATTTGAAAATCTTCGCGCCAACGACCGCGCGCCGCGCGCTGCAGCCAGCCCGTTGTTTGCCGCGCAAATCCAAATCTCTGATTTACTTCGCGAATTTCAGGCGCGCGGCGACTGTGACAATTCCGTCGAAATGAAAAAGAAAAGTCACATCGCGTTCATAAACGCCAACAGCGACATCAAATTTTCCAAATGGTGCTTGGCGCATTGCCATTAAGTCACGAGAGAGCCGCATATTTTTTTGCGCGCCGGAACAGGGTAACTCCCGAACGCAACTTCAAGCGAAACCAATGCGTTAGCCCCGGTTAAAATGTATGCCGCCGTGCTTCATCCCAACACATACGAGGTTTCGGGAGCGGCAAAATCGGACTTACCCGAACCACACCCGTAGCGTGCGCTCCCTCGGATCAGATCACTGGAAGGTCATGTCCAGGCATTTGGTGATGTCGGAGCCGAGACCTGACGAGATGGTGATGCAGCCGCGCACCTTCTGCTGCGTGGTGTCGGCGGCCCAGATCGCATAGCCGCCGCTGCCGAAGAACGAGTTGGTGTTCGGCGGCTCGGTCTCGGTGGCGTCGAAGGTGTAGTTGGAATCGTTGTCGAAGATGCGCGCCTTCTTGCTGCAGCTGCCGTCGGCCTGCACGTTGATCACTTCCTTGTTGTCGCGGGTCAGCGCCAGCGACACCTGGCAGCGGAAGTATTCGCTCGTTTTGGTGTTGAAGACGTAGGTGTAGGACTTGCAGGTCGCGGTGTTGAGCTTGCCGGCGGCGAGCCCGCGGCTGCAGGCGATGCGCTGGTTGTTGGAGAGCTTGAACAGCTCCTCGGCTTGCGCAAGCGAAACCGACGCGAGCGCCGACAGCGCGGCCAGCAGGCCCATCCTCACGACGTTCATCCGAATCATCCTATCTGCTTTTGTCGAATTGGTTCTAATCTGAAAGCGGAAGATAGTCGCGATGGGCGCGACGGGAAATCACAAAGTCATGCGCGAGGTTTGATGCCGCGCGACAGCGCTTCATATTGACCCGATATTGACGTTCGTGATTTGTTCAAAAGAGATGCGGTGGAGACAAAAGATGACGAGATTTTCAATTCCCGTGCTGGTGTTGGCAGCAGCGCTCGGCGGCGCGACATCGGCGTTTGCGCAAGGCTCGGGGCCGACGCCATGGGAGCTGAAACCCGATACCGGCTACGGCTATGACAAGGACGGCAAGATGTTCTCCTACAAGATGGGCACCAACAATGCCGGTTCGCTGTTGAAGGGCGCCAAGAAGGTGCCGAAGGGCACGCTGTTCTTCATCGGCCACAACGGCCAGCTCTACATGCGCACCGGGCCGTATCTCGAAGGCGACAAGTTCATGTTCGGGTCGGATTAGGTTGTCGTCCCGGCTCGCGCTTCGCTTGGCCGGGACGACAGCTGAACTAAAACGCCGCCGCCAGCTCCTTCGCGCCGGGCAGCGCGCTGTGCGAGTCCATCCAGGAATCAGTCACCGCGAGCAGTTTCGCCACCGTGTTGTTGCGGACCGCGACCGGATTGCGCTCATAGCCGAGGCGCACGAAGAAATTCGAGGTCGGCACCTGCTCGCGCATCGCCTGCGGCATCGTCACCATGTCGAGCCCGGTGCCGTCACCGGTCAGATTCATCATTTCGAGCTCGGCCGCGGTGAGCGGGCGCGTGTAGCCCTTCTGGCGGGCGAAGATCACCGACGTCAGCAGCTTGTGGGTCTGCAGCATCGGACCGACGTCGATGTCGAGCACCATGGCGTGCATCGCCCAGCCCTGCGGCGTGTCGCCCATCTTCTCGTGCTGCGCCCATTCGTCCGGTATCGAGGTGGCGAGCGCGACCATCTTCTTCAGCACCGATATCTTGTGCTCCATCGCCGCGCGCGCGGGGCCGTTCAGCGAGGCCGCCCTCGCCTTCAACTCCTTGACGAGTTCATCGCCCTGCTCGGCGATCAGCTCGACGGTGTTGGTGGTGAGCAGCTGGTTGTAACCGATCGCGGTCGAAATCGCGTGGCCATTGCGGAAGCCGGATTGCGACGCGTGCGTGCCGTTGCCGCCGGTCTCGAACGCATAGACGCGCACCGCCTGTTCCGGCGTCAGGCCCGCGTTGACCGCGTAACGCGCATAGGCGCGTTTGAAATCCATCTCGTTCAGTGGGCGCTGCGGCGTCCATTGGTAGACTTGCGACGCAGCAGCGACGAGATCGGAGACCACAGGAATCGGCTTGGTGACGCGCGGCTTGACTTCCGGCACCGGTTCGGGCGACGGGCCGGGCGGACGCGCCGGTCCGTGATAGACCGGCGGCTGGGTCAGCACATAGTCGTCAAGCGTGATCTGCTGGCGCTCGCGCCGCTTGGCGTTGCGGCCGCGCCGCTTGTCCGCGATCGAGGTCCAGTAGCCCTCGACCTCCGCCTTGAACGCCGCGCGCGCGGCCAGATATTCCGTCCATGACGCCGACGCAGCACGCGCGCCCCACGCCAGCACCGGCGAGGCAAGCGCGGACAGGATCAGGGCACGGCGAATCGGTGAGCGCAGCATCGCGCTCTTCTAGCGCATGATCCGGAAAAGTGTGCAGCGGTTTTCCGTCGCGACAAACGCGAAACGCGTTCGCGCGGGGATCATGCCCCACTAAAGAGCCTACTTCCAGGCAAACACCGGTTGCTCGAGATCGGCGACGCGGGTGTCGCGGCCGCCGAGCACCTCGCGGAACTGATAGATCATCGCCGCCGTCGGCGCATGGATCAGCCGCTCCTCCCAATGAAATCGGATCACCCGCCGCGTGCTCTGGGGAATGCTGATGAAGTCGAACGCATCCTTGTGCTCGATCGTTCCGAGCGGAACCGGATGCACCGAGGCGACCTCGGCCGGGTTCGGCGCAATCGTTCGCTCCGCGCCCGCCCATACCACGACCGGCGTGATCAGATAACCCGAGCGCGTCGGATAATCGTCGAGCAGGCCGAGCACGGCGTCTTCGCCGAGCGCAAGCCCCAACTCTTCGCGCAGCTCGCGCAGCGCCGACTGGATTTGCGTCTCGCCGGCGTCGCAGCGCCCGCCCGGCAGCGCCCATTGCGCGCGATGCGAGCGCAGGCTGGAGGCACGGCGGGTCAGCAGCAGCGACGTTTCATCAGCACCGTCGGCAGCGGTTAAGGCGATCGCGACCGCGGCACGCTTCAGCCCGGGCGCGGCTTCCTCGCCCTGCACCCGCGCGAATGCGGCGCAGAGCCCCGCGATTTTCAGTCGTGTGGTATCGTCGAATGGGCGCTTCATTCGACTTGACTACAACACTCCTGTCTCGGATGAAATGACCTGAGACCTTCGGTAGAGAAACCCTGATATGATCGACACCGCCGCCAAGCTGAAATCCGACGGCTGGAAGACGGTCGAGAACACCGGCTTCCTGCAACTGATCGGCCCACTCTGGCAGCGTCTCGTCGACGGCATTCACGAATACGCGTTGATCGCCGAGGACAAGCATCACAATCGCCGCGGCCTGGTGCAGGGCGGCGTGCTGATGACCTTCGCCGACCGCACCTGCGGCATGACCGCGCGTTACGCCTCCGGCAAGACGACGCTTGCGACCGTGCAGCTCGACACGCATTTCGTCGAGGCCGGCAAGATCGGCGAGGTGCTGATCTCGCGGCCGCATGTGGTGCGCTCGACGCGGAGCCTGATCTTCCTCACCACGGAGGTCACCGTCGACAAGCGCGTCATCGCGATGGCGAGCGGCGTGTTCAAGAATTTCTGAAGAACGAAAGTTGAGAGGACACAATGCAATACCGTCAGCTCGGCCGCAGCGGCCTGAAGGTTTCGCCGATTTGCCTGGGCACCATGATGTTCGGCGGCCCGACCGATGAGGCGACCTCCTCGCGCATCATCGCGAAGGCACGCGAGGCCGGCATCAATTTCATCGACTCTGCCGACGCCTACAACAAGGGCAACTCCGAGCAGGTGGTCGGCCGCGCCATCTCCAACAGCCGGCAGAGCTGGATTCTCGCGACCAAGCTCGCCAACCAGTTGGGCGACGATCCCAATCGCGGCGGGCTCTCGCGGCGCTGGGTGCTGCAGGCCTGCGACGAAAGCCTGAAGCGGCTCGGCACCGACACCATCGACATTTACTATCTGCACAAGGAAGACCATGCGACGCCGCTGGAGGAGACGGTGCGCGCGATGGCCGAACTGATCCGCGCCGGCAAGGTCCGCTATTTCGGCGTCTCGAATTATCGCGCCTGGCGCGTCGCCGAGATCTGCAATATCTGCGACCGGCTCGGCATCGACCGCCCGGTGGCGAGCCAGCCTTATTACAACGCGATGAACCGCATGCCCGAGGTCGAGCATTTTCCGGCCTGCGGTTACTACGGGCTCGGCATCGTGCCTTACAGCCCGCTGGCGCGCGGCGTTTTGACCGGCAAATACGCGCCCGATGCCGCGCCCGACAAGGAGAGCCGCGCCGGGCGCAACGACAGCCGCATGATGCAGACGGAATGGCGGCCGGAATCGCTCAAGCTCGCGCAGGAGATCAAGCGCCACGCCGAGAGCAAGGGCATCACGGCCGGCCAGTTCGCGCTGTCCTGGGTGCTGAATTCGTCCTTTGTCAGCGCCGTGCTCGCCGGCCCGCGCACCGAGGCGCATTGGGACGACTACATCCGCGCGCTCGACTATCGCTTCACCGCCGAGGACGAGGCGCTGGTCGATCGCCTGGTCGCCTCGGGCCATCCCTCGACACCGGGCTACAACGACCCGCAATATCCGATCGAGGGACGGCGCGCGCGGACGGGGTGAAGTCGCGGTTGAGCGGCAATCATCCAAGCAAAAAACCCCGCCGTTTCCGGCGGGGTTCTTCTTCGAAAAATACTTCAGTACATCCGTGAAATATTCGTCGGCTGCGGTTTAGATCAGCGCGAGATTTTCCGCGCTGGTCTTGCCACGCATCTTGTCGGTCTTGAGCTCAAAGGACACTTTCTGTCCTTCGCCCAGGCCGGTCAGGCCGGCCCGTTCGACCGCGCTGATGTGAACGAACACGTCGTTCCCACCATCCTGCGGCTGAATGAAACCGAAACCCTTTTGACCGTTGAACCACTTCACAACACCGGTAGCCATATCACTCTCCAAGGGCGCATAACGCCACATGCCCGCACGACCTCCGTGCAGGCTTCCATTCAATCTCAACGATGTCTCGGGGAAGGAGGCTGAGGCCGCAATCAACAAGGGAAGGCGTTCAAATCGAATTGCAGGCTACATAAGGCATTTCCCGGCGATTGCAAGGGTGCCGGCGGAAATATCTTTAACAGCGGCTCGTTTCGGATCATCATTGCACACCTCAGGAGATCGTGGGGCAGCTATGAACCTCGAGGATCGCTACGGCCTGAAGATGTCGACGATTTCGGCTGCGGCGGCCTCCGCCTATCGCGACGGCGTCGACCTGATGCTGTCGGCCTGGACGGGGGCGGCGGAAGCGTTCGACCGCGCGATCGCGGCCGATCCGGATTTTGCGCTGGCGCATATCGCCCGCGCCCGCATCCACAGCTTCTACCAGCAGGGCGAAACCGCGCGAAAGGGCGCGGCGACGGCGCGCGCGCTCGTCGGGAAGCACGGCACCGAGCGCGAGCAGAGCCATGTCGCGGCACTGTCGCTCGCCATCGACGGCAATCTGCCGGCGGCGCTGGCCTGCACGTTGCAACATCTGGAAAGCTGGCCGCGCGATGCGATGGTGCTCTCGATGCCGCTTGGCGCCTTCGGCCTGTTCGCGTTCTCCGGCATGGCCGACCACGACCGGGCGCGTCAGGATCTTTGCGCGCGCTATGCGTCGCAATATGGCGAAGACTGGTGGTTCCTCACCAACTACGGCTGGTCGATGACCGAAAACGGCGAAGTCGCAAAAGGCCGCGCCATGACCGAGCGCGCCTTCGCGCTCCGCCGCAACAACGCCCATTGCGCACATGCGCTGCTGCACGCGATGTTCGAGGACGGCTCGGTTGCCGACGCCGACGCGCTGGTCGAGCAATGGATCGGCAGCTATGACCGTGCCGGGCTCCTCTACGCTCACATCCGCTGGCATCAGTCGCTCGGCGCAATCGAGACTGGCGATACCGGCAAGGCGCTGGCGATCTATGCGGAGGCGCTGCATCCCTCGGTGTCGGCGGCGCCGCCCCTCAACGTGATGTCGGACGGCGCCGCGCTGCTGTGGCGACTCTCGGCCCACGGCCACGCCGTGCCGCGGCTGCTCTGGGACGACGTGGATGCCTATGCCCGCCGCTATTTCCCGAAGATGAGCCTGCCCTTTGTCGAGATGCATATGGCGCTGCTGGCGGCCGCGACCGGCAACCATGCCGCGCTCGAGGAGCGGTGCGCGGCCATCGAGCAGCGGCTGGCCGACGGCAAGTTGCCCGCCGGTCCGGTGGTGCCGCAAATCTGCCGCGGGCTGAATGCCTTTGCCCGCCAGGATTACGCCGGCTGCGTCGCCGCGCTGGATGGTGTGCTGCACGAGGTCGTCCGCATCGGCGGCAGCCACGCCCAGCGCGAGATCATCGAGGACACCTTCATTGTCGCGCTGATCCGCTCGGGCGAGTTGGCGCGGGCGCGGTCCCTGCTCGACAAGCGGCTGCACCGCCGCCCCTCGCCCCGCGATACGCGCTGGCTGGTCGTGCCGCGGCCTGAAGCCGCCACGAAAAAGTCAAGGCCGTGTTCCCCACTCAAGGGGATTCGAACCGTGCTATCAGGGAGCACGGGCAGGAATCAGAAGGGCGGATGGGCATGCGCCGGGGACGGCTTGCCTCCACGACAAAGCGGCTTTGCGGCACGCTCGCGCTAGCCGGCCTGCTGCTGGCGATGCCGGCTGCAGCCGAAGAAGCGCTCAAGCCCGACGTCGATCTCTACGCGCTGATGACCGGAAAGTGCAGCCGGCTTTCAGTCGCGGGCCGCGATTTCGGCTGCAAGATCGTCGCCTATTTCCACAGCGAGAAGGGCCGCGCCAATTTCACCGTCGCGCTCGACGATCCCGCCGACGACAACCACGTCATCTCCTTCTCCGGCGAATATGGCCGCAGGACGGAGGAGAATCTCTACGTGCTCGCCGTCGACCGCATGCTGTTGTCCAACAAGAACCGGCCGAAGGCCGACGGCCTGCCGATCCCCGCTGAGCAGGCCTCCGACGGCGTCTGCCGGCAGCTCGGCAATTTCGCCAGCCGCGAGGTCTCCAGCGTCACCTGCTCGGCGACCGACAAGACCGGCAAGAAATACGAGCTGACCTTCGAGTCCGACGGCACGCCGATCACGCTGCGCCGCATCAGGAGTTCGGCGCCGACTATCCGCATGCAGGATCCCTATCGGTAATGCCGACCGACATCGCAAGGCGGCGATTGTTGGCCGCGCTCGGCGGCGCGGCGGTTTGGCCGCTCACTGCCCGCGCGCAACAGTCCGGCAAGATCCCGCGCGTCGGCGTGCTGCCGACCGGCTATCGGCAGAGCGACCCGGAAGGCCAGGCGCGCATCAATGCGCTGCGCGAGTCGCTCGCCAAGCTCGGCTGGAGCGATGGCCGCAACGTCAGCCTCGAGGTACGCTGGCCCAACAGTGATAACCAGATCGGCGCAGACACGGCCGCGCTCGTCGCTTCCGCACCGGACCTGATCGTGATCAGCGCCAATGCGGCATTGACCGCCCTGTTCAAGATCGACACGCGTATACCGGTGGTATTCGTCCAGATTTCCGATCCGCTCGGAGGCGGTTTCGTCAAGAGCCTCTCGCGGCCCGACGGCAACGTCACCGGCTTTCAGAATTTCGAGCCGGCGGTCGGCGGCAAGTGGCTCGGGCTGTTGAAAGAGGTTTCGCCGACGCTGACGCGAGCGGCGGTGACGGTCTATCCCGACACGGCCGTGCATTCCGAATTCATGCGCGCAATCGAGGCGGTTGCGCCATCGCTCGGGATCGAGGCGTCCGCCATCGCCGTCCGCGAAGCCGATGACCTCGCACGCGGCATTGCCGGATTTGCCGGCACGCCGAATGGCGGACTGATCGTGCTGCCGCATCCGCGCAATATCGACAGCCGCGCCTTGCTCAGCGAACTGGCGGCGCGGCATCGCCTGCCCGCGATCTATCCGTTCCGCTATTTCGCCGTCGATGGCGGGCTGATGTCCTACGGCTTCGACCAGGTCGAGCAGTGGCGCGGCGCGGCCGGCTATGTCGACCGCATCCTGCGCGGCGCGAAGCCCGGCGACCTGCCGGTGCAGGCGCCGATCAGGTACGATCTCGTGCTCAACCTCAAGACCGCGAAGGCGCTGGGACTCGCGATCGCGCCGTCGCTGCTGGCGACGGCGGTCGAGGTGATCGAATAGACGCGCACCGCCGACACGAGCGCCGCCCGGCTCGCCCGTCTGCCGGCGATAGCACTGCAAGCCCGCGACGATCGGCGGGGTTGTAATCCGATTGCGGACTAGCCACCTTGAGTCTCCGCGCAGCCGGCCGCGCCGGAACGGAATCCGTGTACCGGCAACGGATCAATCCCCAATGATCGAATTTCCAAATCACAGCCGTTCATATGACCGCACGCGGCACGCCGTGCGGTTTTGGGGGCACGATAGCGCGATCGAGGCATCGTTTTTCATAAGCGAGGGCGCGTTGAAGCGCATTCAGCCGGATGTTGATTCCGATGAGTCGGGTTTCCTGAACGCCTTCGATTGCAATCGTGACTTGATATGTGCCGCCGCCGCCAGGGTGTACGTCCGCGGCAGCAGGGGAACATACGATCTGGTTGCGGCAAATTTCTGAGATGAGCCTCGCTAGCTCTCGCCTGGACTCGTCGACAGGCTCGTGCCGTCACCGCCGCGGCGACGAACGGTCAACAGGCTCTCGCCTTTTCCTATCTTGACGGCTGCGATGGCCTGCATCGGGTTCAGGCCGGAAATGGTGCGATAGATCTGGCATTGCTGGGCGTCGTGCTCGCGCCAGGCGTCAATCTCCGCCCATCGTTGCGCCGCCCTGGACGACCCGAACGCCTTGTAGACCGGCACTGCAGTCATTGTCTTTGCGACAAACATGGAAGGCTCTCAAACAAAAGCTGCGCGACGTCAGCGATGGAAGACCAGGTTCGGCGCCATGGTTGCGGAGCTGTCGTCGTCGCGCGTGTACAGCACGAAACAGCCGAGCAGGATGGCTGCCAACAGGCAATATCCCAGTAAGGAGGGCCGCCCGGACCTGCTGATAATCATTTTCTAAGATCCTTAAGCCCTTGCAAATCCGCCGCTCAGCTTTTCGCGGCTGTCTTGGCGAGTTCGGCGTCCACGCCGGCTGCACAGGCCCTGGCGAATGAATAGTCCATGTTCGTGGCGCCAACCGTTTTCACGTATTCGCCGACGACGGTGTCCTTTGAATAGGAACTCGCCGCCTTGAACTTGACGACGGCGCCGTCGGAAGCGGTGAACTGCGCGACGCACATCGGCACCAGCACCGACATCCGGCCGCTGTTCTCGGCCGTTGCGCTCATGTCTCTCGCCGTGCCGCCGGTGACCCAGCCGCCCCAGATAAATCCGATCGCGATCGTCGCAACAGCGCCCAAAGCGATTCCCTGGAGGACGCGCGTCCGCGCCTCGCCTTGCAAGATTGCGGGCATATTCATGGTGGTTTCCTTTTTGCGCGCACGCGCGCGATCGCGGCGCCGGATGCCGCTTGCATCCGCGCCTGGCAGAAGTGCCTGACCTTAAGAGATTGCGCTTTCCGGTGGCGCTTCCGCTGCTGCAACGACGAGCAGCTCCGCGGACAGCTAAGAGGTGACCACTGTCACCCGATCGTGGAACCGTAGACTGTTGTCCTGATGCTGTACAGCGCGTTCTCGGTCTCTCATCCTAAGGTTCTTGAGCGCCGTCACGTCAAGAACAGCCTCTCATGCGAATTGCGCGATGCCGTGGCCGACCGACCAGTTCTCCCTGGGAGCGTCGAGAACCTGCACGAACACGTCCTCAGGCCGGATGCCCGGTTTTTCGCCGAGCAGCTCGGCGATGCGCCGATATAGCGCTTTCTTCTGCTCCGGCGTGCGGCTGTCGAACACCGTGATCTGGATGTAGACGACGTTCTCGCTGCGGGCGACGCCGTAGCCGGTGCCGGTGCGGAAATTGGCCGGATCATGCTCGGTGATGGTCATGAACTGGTCGTCTTCCGGCACGTTCAGCGTCTCGCGCATGGCGCGGTAGAGGCCGTCGAAGATCGCCTGCGGTAGGCCGCCGGCTTGCCCGAGCGCAGCGAGATGTGAAGCAGCGGCATGTGGACCTCCTGACCCGGCGCATTGACGGAACGGGCGCGGATCGATAGTTCTTGACATGATGTAAAGAATAGATTCCCCGTTCTTGACATCGTGTCAAATACTTTTTTGACGGCGGAGGACGATTGAGGCCGCGCGAGTTCGACCACGACGAGGTGCTGCGCATCGCCTTCGACCGGTTCTGGCGCAACGGTGTGCGCGGCACGTCGCTCGCCGATATCGCGCGCGAGGCGAGCGTGCAGCGCGGCAGCCTCTACAATGCGTTCGGCAGCAAGGAGGCGCTGTTCCTCGTCGCCTATGAGCGCTACGCGGACGACTATCTGAAATCCGTTCGGAAGGCGTTGGGCGCGGGCACCTTGCGCAAGCGCCTCACCGCGTTCTTCGACATGACCATCAAGAACATGTGCGCAGGCTCGCCGGCGCGAGGATGTCCGACCACGCGGGGCCTGATGGAGTTGGGTTCGGCAGAAGGCGAAGGGCTGGACGACAACGCGCGGGCGGCGTTCGCGGATTTGATCGAGCGCATCACCGCGCTGGTTCGGGACGCCTTGTCCGAAAGCGCCGGGCGCGGCGAGTTCAACGGAAACGCCGAGGCGGCTGCGCTCCACATCGTTACCGTGACGCGGGGCCTTGCCGTGCTGGAGCGGGCGTTCGGCGATGAGGGGCAATTGCGGGGGATTGCGGCGCAGACGATCAATCTTGTGCTTGGAGAGAAGGCGGCTGCGAAGCGCTAGAGAATGGTGCCCAAGGTCGACAACCGAACTTCTTGTAAACGAGTTGGCGTTGTTGGCGATTTTTTCAGCTCATGTTTCCTACTCACGGGAACTCGCACCTCTTGGAGAAGCCATGAGGCGGTATGAGACGAGGTGACCCAACCTAAAGAAGATTATTGTTGTTGAGGTTGCTGAGCGCGGACCTTCCATGGCCGATTCCCTCCCAATCGAGATTCGGGGAGTCGGACAAATGAAGCCAGGTACTCCGCCGTTGCTCGCGAAACTTTTTGTCCAGCTATCTCCTGAGACCGAAACCATTCAACCAAAGTATCTTTGATGGGTTGGTTCTCGCCTGAGATTTTGAAGTGGTCGATGGCTTGCCACATCAAGTCAATATACGGCGTCGAATAGTCGGACCGCTGTGAGGCACCCCTAGTATCGGCTTTCGAATCCTGCCCATGCGCTGCCACCTCATCAGCCAAGTGCTTTATACAATCATCAAGTACGAGCAATACATCCGTGTACTCCTGCCCATCGGTTCTGGCGGTGTTAAATCCAATATGAGATTTCACAACGGCAGCAGTACGCCAGAACTCTGCGTCGATATAGGTTCGTACTTTAGAGTGTTGCTTATATTGTTGCGCTTCCCAGCGTTTCGCTGGGCCTTTCTTAATTTCGCTCATCCGTCCCGTAGTGCGGATGCTCCCGTCGCGGATTAGACTCATCACCTTCGCGGTGGCAAGTTCTTCAGCGTAGTTTCGCTCGGCGAAGGAATGATAATTCCAGTGTTTCTCATCACTGGTGCCATGTGCCACTTCACACATGACCCAATAAAAACCTATCAGTTCGGGAAACGAAGGGAGTTGTTCTTTGATGGTCATCAGGATCGCACCAAAAATTAGGAACGCGGATTTTTGAATTTAATCCACGACACCGCGAGCCATACCGCGCCGAGGTACGCAGCGCCGAGAAGTGCCGCGCTCAGCGCATACGAACCCTCGGCTTGGAGCGTGGCCCAATCTCCAATCGATATTATCAGCCTATCCGTCATCTGTCGGTCCTTGAACGCCGGTAGAATCGTCAAGGCACATCATTCTGCCTTGGGATAGTCGGCGGAACCTCCGAACCCTTCCCTATCGGGTCCGACCCAATTCCGGTCCCCATGAAGCGATGCATGGTTACCAGTTGGTTGTTTTTGCAAAGGTATTTCCACGGGTCGTTCGGCTGAGGGCAAAGCGATTCATACAGGTTCGTGCAGGTTGGTGCAGGCTAATGCAGGTTCGTGCAGGTTCGCGACGCTTCATGCCGAATCGGGTCAAAGGACAGCAAATGGGGGTAAATGGGGCCAAAGCGCTTGTGGACGCCTACGCGCCCCTAAGAGATTTCTGCCAAGGCAGTATTCAGCGGCGGACGGTCTTTCGCTCTCAGCAGGCGTCATACCGAATTCTTTTGCTCGAACATGGCCGCGCTAGTGACGACCACCACTCTCGAACGCACTAGCTGATATGTCTTGATTGAATCACGCCACACCCTTCACGCAAGCATTGCGTGTGCACATCCAAACAGATTGAAAATCGTGCGATGGTTCGGTGCCACAGGTGTGAGTAGGACCAGTCCGGTCTTGCATCGTCCTACTCTCACTTCTACTCACACCGTGGTCGCTCATAGTCCGCATGGCATGACAAGCCGGGCATAGATAGGAACCGAACTGCGGACAGGTTTGTGAGTAGAAAGGGCTGGTGCCCAGGGGCGGGATCGAACCACCGACACTGCGATTTTCAGTCGCATGCTCTACCAACTGAGCTACCTGGGCGTGCCACGGAAGGCCCAACGGGCCAGCGAGCGGGCGGTTTATAGTGAGGTGCGGCAGGCCTGTCCACCCGGCGTCGCCTTCGGCACCACCGGGCGCGGCCCGACCCCAATGTTTTCGCAAATATCTGCGGAATCTAGGATTTTCGGCCCGGCGCGCGGCTGTCCTCCACCCTCAATTGTCCAGCTTGATCTGCGCGTCCTTGATCACCGGGCCCCATTTGTCGGTCTCCGACTTCAGGAAGGAGGCGAGCTCGGCTTCGGTCGAGCCCTTCGGCACCGCGCCGAGTTCCTCGAAGCGTGTCTTCACCGACGGCGTGAGCAGCGCGGCGTTGGTATCGGCGTTGATCTTCGCCACGATCTCCTTCGGCGTCTTCTTCGGCACGAAGAAGCCGAACCACGACACCACGTCGAAGCCCGGCACCGTCTCGCCGATGGTCGGCATGTCGGGACGATGCCAACGCGGTCCTTCGTCGTCACCGCGAGCCCGCGCACGGTGCCGCTCCTGAAATGCGAGATGATCGAGGGCATGTTGTCGAAGATCACGTCGACCCGGCCGGGAATCAGGTCGTTGATCGCCGGCGCGCCGCCGCGATAGGGGATGTGGGTCATCTCCACCTTCGCCATCCGCTTGAACAGCTCGCCCGACAGATGCAGCGTGGTGCCGTTGCCGGACGAGGCGTAGGTGACCTTGCCCTTGTTGGCGTTGCAGAAATCGATGAACTCCTTCACCGATTTCGCCGGCGAGGTGTTCGGCACGCACATCATGTTGGGCTGCAGGATCAGCATCGACACCGGCGCGAAGTCGCCGACGGGATCGTAGCTCAGCGACGGATAGAGGAACTGGTTGGTCGCCATGCCCGGCCCGGAGATCAGGATCGAGTAGCCGTCGGCGTCGCTATGGGCGACGTTGTCGGCCCCGATGTTGCCGCCGGCGCCGCCCTTGTTCTCGACCACGACGGATTGGCCCCAGATCTCCTGCAGGCGGTTGCCGACCAGCCGCGCGGTGATGTCGGTCGAGCCGCCCGCCGTGAACGGCACCACGATGCGCACGGGTTTGTTGGGGTAGTCGGCGGCGCGTGCGCGCGACGGCCAAACGGCGGGCGCGGCGAGTGCGGTGGCAGCGGTGAGAAAGCGGCGGCGATCGAGCATGGACAAAATCTCCCTGGAACTGATCGCCCGATTGACTCAGGTCGTATCATTGCAAGCGAGTGTGCGGAGGCGTGCTGCCGAAATCAATGCGACGATATGGCAGGAAGCCTTTTTGATTGCGCATGATCTAGTCGGAAAAGGTACCCACTTTTCCGGATCATGCGCCGCTACTTCTGCTCTTCCTCGTCGTTTTCCGAACCCGGAACGACATAGCGCCCCGACAGCCAGCGGTGCAGGTCGACGTCCCTGCAGCGCGAGGAGCAGAACGGGCGCCGCTCCGCGGACGCCGGCTTGCCGCAGATCGGGCAGCGCCCCACCGTCGGCGGGGGCTTAGCCGCCGCCGGCATTGAGCCAGCCGAAGCGGATCGGAAAGCCCTCGCCGCCGAGTAGCGTCGCGCTCTCATAAAGCGGCAGGCCCACCACATTGGTGTAGGAGCCGACCATCTTCACCACGAACGAGCCGGCGATGCCCTGCACCGCATAGCCGCCGGCCTTCCCGCGCCATTCGCCGGAACCGATATAGGCCTGGATGTCGTCGTCGGAGAGCCGCTTGAAGCGAACGCGGGTCTCGATCAGGCGCTGGCGGAAAGCTTCCTTCGGCGTGACCACGCAGATCGCGGTGTAGACGCGATGATTGCGGCCCGACAGCAGCCGCAGGCATTGCGAGGCTTCGTCGACCAGGTTTGCCTTGGGCAGGATGCGGCGGCCGACCGCCACCACCGTGTCGGCGGCAAGGATGTAGGCGCCGCGCAACTCGTCGTCGAGCTGCACCGATTTCAGCGCCGCGTCGGCCTTGGCCCGCGCCAGGCGGTTGGCGCAGGCGCGCGGCAACTCGCCTCGTCGCGGGGTCTCGTCGACATCGGCCGGGCGCAGCGCGTCGGGGTCGATGCCGGCCTGGTTGAGCAGCGCCAGTCGCCGCGGCGAACCGGAAGCAAGTACGAATTTGGGGCGGCCGAGCATGCGGTGTTTTTCAGGGGGGATTCGGAGGAAATTTGCGCGGAAACTATCGGAAGGATCGGGCTTTCACAACCCGGCCATGACCCGAATTAGTGACGGGTTTGTGTCATCTGCAAACCTCTCGTGTTCCGGATGCGGCGCGGCATGAAATGACGCGACGCTGATCCGGGACCCACAATTTCACGGGCCCCGGATCAGCAGCGCAACACTGAAGAAGTGCTGCGCTGCGTCCGGGGCACGAGACTATCCGCTCGCCGCGCCGACCCTGGCGAAGCGGCGGCGGATACGCAGCAGAAGCTGGTCGCAGACTTCGCGATAAGCATCAAGCTTCTGCTCGCGGTTGCCGTCCGACGGTCGAAGGATCGTGCGTCGGCCAGTATTCCACGTCGGCCGCGAGCGTGCGCGTCAGCTCGAGCGCCTTGTGATGCGCCTCCGGCGACAGCGTGATGATCAGGTCGAAATTCAGCCCCTCCCAGTCCTCCAGTTCCTCGAAGGTGGTCGGCTTGTGGGTGGAGATGTCCTGGCCGAGCTCGGCCATGACGCTGACCGCGAACGGATCGAGCTCACCCTTCCGCACCCCGGCCGACTTGACATAAAGCTGCGGAAACATCTGCTGCAAGAGGCTCGCCGCCATCGGCGAGCGCACCGCGTTCAGGGCGCACGCGAACAACACGGCCTGCGGGTTGCGCACGCGCGGAGCCGCGACCATCCGCTTACGCTCTCTTTATTTGGCGCATGGTCTCATCCGACCTGGCTTCGCCCGCCGAAGCATCGAGCCGCCGGCACCGGCCGCGCCACGGCTTCGCGCAGGCGGGAAACCGGTGCCCACTTTTCGGGACCATGCGCTATTACCCCTTCCAATGAAGGACGGTAATCAGCGTGAACAGCCGCCGCGCGGTCTCGAAATCGACCTTGACCTTGCCCTTCAGCCGCTCCTGCAACGTGCGCGAGCCCTCGTCATGGATGCCGCGGCGGCCCATGTCGATCGCCTCGATCTTGTCGGGCGTCGCGGTGCGGATCGCCTGATAGTAGCTGTCGCAGATCATGAAATAATCCTTGACGATGCGGCCGAACGGCGTGAGCGACAACAGATGCGCGACCACGGGCGCGCCGTCCTCGCGGCGGATGTCGAACATCAGCCGGTTGCCTGACATGCCGATATGCAGCGTGAACGGCCCCTTGCCGTCGTGGCCGTCGGGCGCAAACAGATTCTGCTCGATCAAATCGTAGATCGCGATCGCGCGCTCATGCTCGATGTCGGGCCCGGAACGGCCGATCAACTCCTCGTCCAGCGTCACCGCGACGAGGCGATTGGTGGAGTTGTCCTTGGGCGTCGGCTTGGTCATGTCTGGTTGAGGCGCAGTCCCACCGATCGCGAATGGGCATCGAGCCCCTCCGCCTTGCCGAGCGTCATGGCCGCGGGTCCGAGCGCACGCAGCTGGTCCGGGCCGCATTTGAGGATCGACGTTCGCTTCATGAAGTCAAGCACGCCGAGGCCCGAGGAGAACCGCGCCGAGCGCGCCGTCGGCAGCACGTGGTTGGAACCGCCGACATAATCGCCGATCGCCTCCGGCGTGTGGGGCCCTAAGAAGATCGCGCCGGCATTGCGGATTTTCCTGGAGAAGGCTTCGGCGTCCGCCGTCATGATCTCCAGATGCTCGGCGGCGATGGCATCCACCAGCGGCACCGCATCGTCGAGGTTTTTCACAACAATGATTGCGCCGAAGTCTTTCCACGACGCGCCCGCGATCTTTGCCCGCGGCAGCGTCTTGAGCTGCGCCTCGACCGCGCGCACGACATCGTCGGCCAGCCGGGCCGAATCGGTAATCAGGATCGACTGCGCGCTCTCGTCATGCTCGGCCTGCGCCAAAAGATCGGCGGCGATCCAGTCCGCATTGCCGCCTTCGTCGGCGATCACAAGCACCTCGGACGGGCCGGCGATCATGTCGATGCCGACCTTGCCGAACACCAGCCGCTTGGCGGCGGCGACATAGGCATTGCCCGGGCCGACGATTTTTGCCACCGGCGCGATCGTCGCGGTACCCCAGGCGAGCGCGGCAATCGCCTGCGCACCACCGACGCGATAGATTTCGGAAACGCCTGCAAGTTGCGCAGCCGCCAGCACCAGCGGATTGAGCTTGCCGCCGGGCGACGGCACCACCATCACCAGTCGCGATACGCCTGCGACCCTGGCCGGCACTGCGTTCATCAGCACCGACGACGGATAGGCCGCGGTGCCGCCGGGCACATAGAGGCCGACCGCCTCGACCGCGCTCCAGCGCCAGCCGAGCTCCACGCCGGCGGCGTCGGTGAAACGCTCGTCTTTCGGCAGCTGCCGCCGATGGAAGGTCTCGATGCGGTCGCGGGCGAATTTCAGCGCATCCAGGGTCGGCGCGTCGCAGGCCTTCACCGCCGCATCGATCTCGGCCGCGCTGACGCGCAGGTTTTTCGCCTCCAACGTCAGCCGGTCGAATTTTTGGGTCGCCTCGATCAGCGCCGTATCGCCGCGCCTGGCGACGTCGTCGACGATCGCCCGCGCGGATGCCTCGACGTCGGCGGACACCTCGCGTTTGGCGGCGAGGAATGCGGTAAATCGCGCGTCGAAATCGGCGCTGGAGCGGTCGAGGCGAACGGGCATGGGTTTCGATTGAAAAGGATTCGGCAGCTATTGCAATGGCGCGGGGGGCTGGTCCCGTCAACCCTAATGGCGCCCTCAAAAAGCCTGTCGTCCCGGACAAGCGAGCGCAGCGAGCGCGATCCGGGAGCCATAACCACAGGACGCAGTGCTTCCAGAGGATAGAGCCACAGCGCGTCGCAATCACTACGGCCTGTGGTTATGGGTCCCCGCTTTCGCGGGGACGACGGAAGGGGCTACCCGACGTCCTCCGCATCCCCCGCCAATTCCTCCGGCCCCAGATCCGTCAGCTCGCACTCCAGGCATTCGACGTCGAGCCGCAGCGCGCCGCCCTGCGCAAACAGCAAGACCGCGCTGCCGCCGGGTGCGTCGGCCTCATGAAACTCGATGCCGACCAGGTCGATCGCGTGATCGGGATTTTCGAGATCGATGTTGCGCGACTTGCAGGCCAGTACGCGATCGAAGCGGAGCGCCGCGACCAGGCGTCGCGGCTCGGCTTGGCCCGCCAGCGTCTGTTCCCAGTCCAGCCGGTTCATGCCGATGACGAGCCGCTTCTCTTGCTGCCGCCAGACGATGTCGGAAGCCTGGACGCGCGCATCCTGCACATGGGTCGAGATTACCGCGAGATCGTCGGCGTCCAGCGCGATCAGTTTTAACTGCGGCGACATCGGTTCCGCTCGTGTGGAGGTTCAATCTGGAAAGGCGTTGATGGGGCGCTTGCTCATGGAATGCAAGCTCAAAGGGAGTTGATATCTGCGCTTTCAAGCACCGGCTTCGGAAAACCGTCGCGCGCGACCTTGATCATGGCGCGGCCCATCTGTTCCGTGGTGGTGACGTATTTCGGCGCAATCCGATGCAGCCACGACAGCAGCGGCGCGGTCGCGACATAGATCGCCTGCACCCAGGCGGTCTTCGAGCGCACGCCATGCAGCGGCTGGATCGCCGCGGGACGGAACATGTAGGCGGCGCGAAACGGCAGCTTGAGCAGGTCGTTCTCGGTCTTGCCCTTGACCCGCGCCCACATCACGCGGCCCTGCTCCGTGGAATCGGTGCCGGCGCCGGTGACATAGACGAACGTCATTTGCGGATTGAGCTGCGCCAGCGTCTGTCGCCGCCGCCAGCGTGATGTCGCAGGTCAGATGCCGGTAGCGCTCGGGGTCCATCCCGACCGAGGACACGCCGAGACAGAAGAAACACGCGTCGAAGCCGGTCAACTGCGGTTCGATATCGGAGTAGTCGAGGAAATTGTCGCGCACGATCTCGGTGAGCTTGGCATCATGCCGGCCGCTGGCGCTGCGGCCGACGCTCAGGACCTGCGTGACCGCGCCATCGCGCAGGCATTCGCGCAGCACGCCCTGCCCGACCATGCCTGACGCGCCGAACAGGACGACCTTCATGCCGGCCTGAAGCCCCGCCAGACGCGGAAGATCATCACGGCGAAGAACACCAGCACGATGCCCTGCACCACGGCGAAGGCCGCGCCCGCCGGCGGATTGCCCGGCGCGAGCTCATGCAGCGGCGGAATCTTGAGGAAGCTCTGGATCACCAGCACGAACACGTTGAGGTACAGCGAGACCAGCGCGGTCACCACATAGATCCAGCGCCAGGCGCCGGCGAGATGCATGGCGTAGAGCGCGAGGCAGGCGATCACGAGCAGGATCATCGACAGGATGCCGATCAATATCCCCGGTGTCACCGAGCTGTTCGGAAACATGAAGCCGGTGACGCTGGTGAGAATCGTGAACAGCAGGAAGACCGCGGTGAGGCCGGGTTGCCGGTTCGAACCGAGCATGCCGAACATCACGATCAGGCCCGCGACGATCGCGATCAGGCTGATGATGACGTGAAGGATGGTGAAGGCAGACAGGCTCAAGCCAAGCATCATGATGGATCCCCCGTTCAAGTGCTGGTGCCCGATGTTACATCGCCGCCGGACAAAGCACCACATAACAAGCGCGGCCCGCCGCCTCTTTCAAAAACGCATGATCGCGTCGCCGGGCTGTCACATTCGAAACGTCACAGCGCCGGCTTGGCGGCATCGCCGAGAAAGCCGTGCAGCGCCGCCACCACCTGCGCGCCCTCGCCGATCGCGCCGCCGACCCGTTTGACCGAGCCCGACCGCACGTCGCCGACCGCGAATACGCCGGGCACCGAGGTCTCGAGCTGCGAGATCCGCCGGCCGAGATTGAGATCGGACTGCGCGCCGGTCACGACGAAACCGACGCGGTCGAGCGTCACGCCGCAGCCATCGAGCCAGGAGGTCGCCGGATCGGCGCCGACGAACAGGAAGAGATTGCGGATGTCGGCCGCGATCTCCTCCCCGCCGAGACGGCTCTTCCAGCGCACGCGCTCCAGCGAAGCGCCCGGCGTGCCCTCGAGGCCGGTCACCTCCGTGTTGAACATCAATTCGATATTCGGCGTCGCCTCGATGCGCTCGATCAGATAACGCGACATGCTGGCGCCAAGCCCGCCGCCGCGAATGATCATGCGCACTTTTCGCGCATGGCCCGAAAGGAATACGGCCGCCTGCCCCGCCGAGTTGCCGGCGCCGACCAGCGCCACGTCCTGCCCGGTGCAGAGCCGCGCCTCGATTGGCGAAGCCCAGTACCAGACGCCGCGGCCATCGAACTTTTCCAGATTTTCGATTTGCGGGCGACGATAGCGTGCCCCGCTGGCGACCACGATCGCGCGCGAGCGCACCTCGTCGCCGCAATCCAGCGCAAGGCGGAAATTGCCGTCCTTGCGCGAGCAATCCAGCGAAGCCGCGCTCATCGGGATCATGATTTCGGCGCCGAATTTCTGGGCCTGGCTGAAGGCGCGCCCGGCCAGCGCATGTCCGGAGATGCCGGTGGGAAAGCCCAGATAGTTCTCGATGCGCGCGCTGGCGCCGGCCTGGCCGCCGAAGGCGCGCGCATCCATCACCACGACGGAAAGACCCTCGGAGGCCGCATAGACCGCGGTCGCGAGACCCGCCGGACCGCAACCGACGACCGCGACATCGTAGATCTTGCTGTCGCGCGGACCGCCGATCATGCCGAGCGCACGCGCAAGCTCGTTTTCGCCGGGGTTGCGCAGCACGGTGCCGTCGACCGTCACCACCAGCGGCCAGTCCGAGGGCGACGGCGAGTAACGCGCGATGATCTCGGCGGCGTCGCCGTCGCGTTCGGGATCGAGCAGATGATGCGGAAAAGAGTTGCGGCTGAGGAAATTCTGCAGGCCAGCCACGCTTGCCGAATTCGGCGGCCCGATCAGCACCGGACCGCCGACATGTCCCTGAAACAGCGCAACGCGGCGCAGGATCAGCGCACGCATGATGCGTTCGCCGAGATCGGCTTCCGCCACCAGCAGCGCGCGCAATTTGTCCGGCGGAATCGCCAGCGCCTCGACGCGGCCCTCGGCATGACCATCGACCAGCGAGACGCGGCCGGAGAGTTGGCCGACCTCGGCGACGAATTGCCCTGCCCCCTGCTCGACGATCGGCGTGACATGGCCGAGGCCGTCGCGTTCGGTGATCGCGATATGGCCCGACAACACGACGAACATGCCGCGCCCGGGCTTGCCGGTCTCGAACATCAGTTCGCCGTCGGAAAAGGTTTTGAGCTCGCCGAAGCGGCGCATGCGCGCGATCTCGGCTTCGGTCAGGGTCGGGAAAGTCTGCTCCGGACGCGCGAACGCGCGCGTCGATCGCACGAAGATATTGCTGCCGTTGCCCGATCCGCCGTCGGCCGCCATTCCACCGCCCTCATGTCTCCGCGATATCCGACCGCTTGCTAGGCGTCCGGATCGTCGCCGCCGGCCTCATGTAGGGAGATTTTCTCGCCGGTCGAGGGTCCCTTGCCGCGCTCGCGCGCCTGCGTCTTGCGGCGCTTGAGGTTTTCGCGCAACGCGTTCTTGAGGCGATCGGCCCGCGAATTCTTCGTCCGCGCCGTGACCTGGTCCTTGCCGCTCTTCTCAGCCATTCTCAAATTCGCAACGATGATGCCGCTTCTCCTCCCAGCATAGCGCGCTCGCCTCGTTCAAGGCAGCCTCCCGCCGAGGGGGAACCGATCGGCCTTCCGAAAAGCGGCCAGGTCGCGCCCGCCCTTGATTTTGCGGCGATTTTCTCGGCTGGGCGCAACCAAGCGTGCTTGCGCATGCGGGGACCTTGTGGCAAGAACCGGCCGCCTGCGAGGCGCGTTTCCTTCCGATTCTGACTTGCCCGCGGCATGCTGCCGTAGCTCAGTGGTAGAGCACCCCCTTGGTAAGGGGGAGGTCCACAGTTCAATCCTGTGCGGCAGCACCAGCAAGGCCCGTCCACGAAACACCAATCACATGAGAAACAGGTCAATCGGGAATCGGCTAGGCTGTTCCTATGAAACCCCAATTCGATGCGGCGATTTCGTTCCTTGCCAAAGATGAACCGTTTGCGGCTGAGCTTTACGCGAGGCTAGAGCAGACCCTGAAAGTGTTCTTCTTCCCAAGGCAGCAGGAAGACCTAGCCGGGACGGATGGCCTCGAATCGATGCGCGCCCCTTTTCTAGAAACCAGGGTAGCAATTATCCTGTTTCGTCAACCGTGGGGTGAGACGCCTTGGACGCGTGTAGAAGAGACCGCAATCAAAGACCGATGCCTCGCCAAGGGGTGGGGGTCGCTGCTCTTCGTTATGCTCGACAAGACAAGCCCGCTACCGGTCTGGCTGCCGAACACACACATCCGATTTAGCAGTCAAGATTATCCTCTAGAGGAGTTGGTCGGCGCGATTAAGATGCGCGTCCAAGAGAACGGAGGCGAAATTTCTAAACCGGACGCACTGGTCACAGCAAGGCGGATGAGGGCGGAAGCCGATCTGCGTGCAGACGAACAGCGGCTCTTTCGAGACCAACGCTTTATCACGGAAACAGCCAAGCCCCAGGTGAATGCACTGCTAAACGAAATCGTCCGAAAGGCGAATGAGATTGCTCAGAGCGCTGGGTTCGCAATCGACACACACGTACGCGACAGCCAGTGTGTCATTCGCTACAGCGGCGCATCGGTTCACGTCCATTGGACACAGCAGTTCATAAATGTAATTGACGATGCCGAGCTTCGTATTCGCTGTCTCAGCGCGCGGCTCTTCTTGCATGGCGAGCGATTTTTCAACACACGAGAGCCGCATGAGCTAGAGCGGCGCGTCTTTAGACCGAAGCTCGACTTCAAACGCAGTCTGCGTTGGTCTGCTAGTGAAACGAACCAGCTAATGAACGATGAGGACGTGGTGGATGCAACAACCCACCAGTTACTCAAACTGATCGATCTGGCAAATCGTGGTGAGATACCCCGTTACGATCACGACGATTAAGGGATGTCGCTCGACAAGAATATGATAAGCAATTTAGGCGCGAACCGGCTCAATTGTTTGGAGGCGAGTGTGGCCGCCAAGACTTTCATTGTTGACTGCCCAACTTGCAAGGCCAAGGTCGCTGCGGAGGAGACTGGGCGCGCAGAGGATACAGGCTTCGATAACGAAGTAGGCGAGCCGTACGGCTGGCGTTTGTTTGTTGGCAAATGCCCCCGATGCACCAATCTTATTGCTGCAAAATCTCGACAACTTCGCTTCGAGGGATGGGAGGGTGATGACGAAAATGTTTGGTCAGACCCCGTCCGGGTACATCCGAAGCCACCAAAAACATTTTCGAGCTGGCGCATTCCGAGCGTGGTAACGAAATCTCTAACAGAGGCAGACATTGCTTTGCAGGGCGGCGCTAGTCACGCAGCATGCGTGATGTTCGGACGCGCTCTTGAGGGTCTTTGTAGGGACGTTCTTTTTACCCGCGAGGAAAAGAAGGCCATTCGTGCGGGTACAAGCAAGAAGCGGCTGATGTTAGCGGACGGAATCCAGCGACTGAGAGACAAGAACATCATTGACAGCCGCTTGTACGATTGGAGTCAGCACCTCCACGCATTCCGAAACGTTGCTGCCCATCCCGATATGCAGGCGGATTCAATCACACGCGAGGATGCTGAAGACCTTCAGGTATTCGTGTATGCGATTACCGAATACGTCTACGACTTGGCCGAACGCTATGAAGAGTTCAAAGAACGACAAGCGAAGCGCGCAAAACCTTAATGCTTCCTCCGGGGAGAAGGGACTCGCAAGGAACTTCCGAGCGCTCCGCAAAATTCCGTGCAAAAAATCCGTGTATGGAAAATCCGAAATTAAGAAAATAATTGTCTTCAGTAACATACAGCTTATTAGCACTCCCTTGGTAAGGGAGACGTCCACAGTTCAATCCTGTGCGGCAGCACCAGCTTTATCGTGAAACAACAACTTCGCGAACCGATGCAATTCATGCCGAAGGGCGTCGACTGGCAATGCGAGAGCGCAGCGCTTCACACGACCAGCCCGGCTCTAACCCCGGCCGGGAGCCGTGTTATGCTCGCTAAGCGGCCACAAGCTTTTTCTGGCCAGCCAGGAAGTAGATCGAACCCACCGTTCCGAACGCGTAGATTGCCACCGGCATCCAGCCGGACGCATTGAGCGTGCCCGCCGTCGTACCCATGATCGCGGTCAGGAAGCCGACGGCATCGGCAACGGCCGTACATTGCAACACCGCGCGTATCGCGGACTCATCGCGAAAGCTCTTCGTCGCCCAGAGGATTCCACCCCAGGCGATCAGCGCCCCGCCGAAGAACCTGCTCATCAACGTCACCGGCTCCGAACCGGCCAGGCCGTAAAGCGTATCGACCGTGCCGGGCACGATGACGAAGGCGAGACCGTGAAGAACGCCGAGCGCTCCAAGAATCGAAAGGAACAGCTTTATGGTCATTTCCAATCCCCCTGTTTGCATCGACCTGAACCAGGTCGTGTCATGAGAAGAGCGCAACCGTTGAAGCCATGCAAGCCTGAGGAAACGTTCGCCGCGTCGAATTTTGTCGAGCGACCGATTCAGCCAAATGGCGCACTGATCCCGGCGAGGCGATCGGCCTCGCGCTGCTACGGCTTGATGCGGAACGAAGCCAGAAATTCATCGACACCGGGCGCGCTGGTTTCACCGGATTTCCCGACGAACAGGATTTGATAGAAGCGCCCGCGCACGAAGAACAGTCGCATCCTCATTCCCATCGCGTTGGGCGCTTCCAACACCACATCCCTGCCGTCGAGATCGC
This sequence comes from uncultured Alphaproteobacteria bacterium, assembly GCA_963791665.1. Taxonomy (GTDB): domain Bacteria; phylum Pseudomonadota; class Alphaproteobacteria; order Rhizobiales; family Xanthobacteraceae; genus Bradyrhizobium. Next base: position 75,118 of record CAWBTH010000024.1, read on the forward strand.
CTTGCGTGATGCGCTTCTGGCTAACCACCCTGGCCTTGGTGGATTCTGCCGCGCCGGCCACGGCGGCGTCATAGTCGAACGACGGGACCTTTGAGTAAACAAACATCGAGACGGCCTTGTAAGCCGTGCGGCTTTCGACGGACCATATGTACGAGTCGTAGGAAAGGGTCTTCAAGGGAATGCCAAGCTCTTTCTTGAGCTTCGGCACGCCGCCGAAATCGACGGAAAAGCTTCCATCCGGGCTTACGAACGGCGCATAAGCCACCGCGCTGTTGCCCACATCCAGCACCCTCGTCGCGATATGTTCGGCCAGCAATTCCCCGACGTTCGGATACCACATGTTCTTCGGCGACGCTAAATTCGCTTTTTTGGCGAAAGCCGGACTGACGCCCATGGATGTCAGCCGTCTTTCTTCGTCGGCGATCATCTGTTTGCGCTCCTCATCGGTGATGCCGGGAAAGTCGGGTTGGTGAAAACCCAGACGCGTGCCGGAATCGATGAAGCGTTGTCGACCGCCCAGGAAGATGATGGTGCACGCCGATACGCAATAATCCGGCACGTAAGTGTTCAGGCCGCGCCGCTTGACCTGATCGGCAATGCGCTGAGCCTCGGAAATCCTTCCACCGATCGACGTGAGGCGCACGGTCTTGAGTCCATTCGAGGCATCGGCAAAGCCTTCGAAGGCCTTGGCCGCCCCGAATGCAATACCCCCTGTGAATTCCAGTTCCTGGCCACCGTTCAGGACCTGAAACTTGTATGTCCCTACATCGTCATTGCCGGCGTAGATTTTGGCGAATTCCGTTATCTGCGGGATTCCCGCCGTAAAAATCTGAATGCCGACGCGCAGCGCGGCGATGCAGACCATGAACTTTGCCACTCCGCCCCAATAGCTGCGAACATTCTTGTTGGCGTAATTCGTTGCTGAACGCCATACGCCCACGTATTGCCAAATGGCGACGACGAGAACGGTTGCCCAAATCGCCGTGACGACCAGCAACGCAATGGCAGGCCGGAACTCTTGCTTGAAGTCCAGGCCCTGACCCAGCAGCATGATGACGACGAGGGCGCCGACGTTCCCGAGAAATCCGTTGATCCAATACGACACCGGAAGCGAAAGCTCGCCGCGCCAGTGCCGTGCAACGTAATTGCCGGGCCGATGGTCCGGCGGCGCTGCATTGTCGGTTTTGTCGCTTGAAATGACGTTCTCCAGCGGCGGAGGCTGCGCCGAAGCGCGCTCAGTGGGAACGGCAGCCGCGCCTGGAGGCTCGGTGTCGAAAACGCCTTCGACACCGGCCGCGCGAATCCAGCCTTCGTCGCCAACGCGACGAACCCAATGATCGGACTGCAAAAGCCCTTTATCCCTGAGCGTTCTCAATTGGGGGATATCAATTGGGCCAAACGCCTCATCGTTGACCCAAAGATACCAAACGCTCCCCGGATTCGTGCCAGCCCCTGCCATGGCGCCCCCCGCGAGGAGACTAATGCAATCCGGCCCCGGTTGTAATCTTGCTGACTGGCACGGCTTCTCCACGCGAAAGCCGGTCGGCGTCGACACGGCGGACGCCATCATCTTCTCGCCGCACCTGTCGTTGAGCCTGTCCGCACGATTCGCATCGCACGCGGGAACAGGATGGGAATGACGGGTTCGGAATTGAAGCGGCTTCGCGAGGATCTCGGCGAGGCGATCGGCCGCGCGCTCTCAGCGGCCGACATGGCGAAGCTGTGCGGGTTGCCGGCGGAAAGCGCCGACACCGTCCGCCGCTGGGAGGTCACCGGCCCGAGCGGGCCCGCGTCCGAACTGTTGCGTATCCTCGCCATGGCGAGCGATCGCTATCCGATCCTGGAGAATTTCAACGTGATCGACCATTACAATGTGCGGGAGCAGGATCGCCCGGCGCGCCGGCAAGAGTTTCGCGAGCAGATGCGCAACGAGGTGCGCCGGCGCCTCGCGTAAGGCTTGCCGCTCTTAAGCCTTTCTTTACCGCCTCTTAACGCCACATTAATCACAACAAAACGTTTGCATCACCATACGGCGGATTGAATGCTGCTGCCGCGCGGCGGTGACAGCATTTTATTCAAATGCGCTCTATCTCGACCCCAAGGGGGACGCTGCAGGCAGCGCCTCACGGATCTCGCGTTGGAGTCGATCGATGAAGACATTTTTGCTCACCACGGTAGCGATTGCGGTGCTCGGCGCCGCGTCGTTCGCGCATGCCGCCGACCTCGGCTATCGCGCGCCCTACAAGGCGGCGCCTTACGCCGCGCCGCTCTACAACTGGACCGGCTTCTACATCGGCGCCCATGCCGGCGGCGCGTTCTCCAGCGACAACAACTTCTCCGGACTCGGCACCGGCAACAACGGCAACGGCCGTTTCGTCGGCGGTCTGCAGGCCGGCGGCGACTGGCAGTTCGCGCCGAACTGGGTGGTCGGCGCGGAGGCCCAGTACAGCTGGCTGTCCGGCAATGTCGGCGCCGTGTTCCCCGGCGGCTTCACCTACACCAACAACCAGCGCGGGCTCGGCTCGATCACCGGCCGCGTCGGCTACACCTGGGGTCCGGGCCTGCTCTACGTGAAGGGCGGCTACGCCTATTCCGACAACAACGAGAGCGTGACCGCCTTCGGTACGCCTGTGTTCTTTGCCACCGATACCAATCACACGAACGGCTACACCGTCGGCCTCGGCGTCGAATACATGTTTGCGCCGAACTGGTCGGCCAAGGCCGAGTACATGTATTACAATTTCGGCGATGCCCGCTTCACCGCGCCCGCGGCGCTGGTGCCGACCGGCACCTTCACCACCGACGACCATGTCATCAAGGCCGGCGTGAACTACCGCTTCAATCTGGCGGCGCCGATGGTCGCGCGATACTGATCCGCCATTACCGGTTGGGGGGCGTGAAAAGGCCGGCGAGAAGCCGGCCTTTTTGCTGCTTCCCGCCAAATTTCCTGATTTTGTTAACCCCGTACCGCGATACTGCCGGCCGCACTTTCATCTTGAAGTGGCTGGGGGCGGGCATGGCGTTGGGTCTGGGCAGGGTTTTCGGCTTCTTGCGGCCGCGTTGGGGGGTCAGGGGCAGCCTGTTTGCCGCCTTTGCCGTGATTGCCGCCATGGCGATCGTGATCTCGGCCGGCGCCGGCTTCGTGCTGCGCAACCTCGGCAGCACCATGGAAGACCTCAGCGGGCGGAACATTCCGCGCCTTGCCACCAGCCTGCAGTTGTCGGCGCAGGCGGCGAGCCTCGCAGCCCAGGGCCCGGCGCTGCTCGCAGCCCCGAGCGAGGATGCGCTGGCCGAGCGCATCAAGAAGCTGAAGGAGATTCAGCAGGAAACGCAGTTGAAACTCGGCGAGATCATCGAGCTCGCCGAGGACAGGGCCGCCGTCTCCGCCCTCTCCGAGACCATCAAGAACATCGGGGAAGCCACCGAAAGCCTGATCAAGGCCGCCCGCGAGCGGCTTGTCGCGGCCGCCCAGCACGAGAAACTCTACGACGCGCTGCGCGCGGCACAGGGGGCTTTCGTCACCGCCGCGGGTCCGGCGATGCTGGATGCGCAGACCCGGGTCAATGCGATTCTGGGATCGGCCAATCTCGCCAGCGATGCCACCGAAGGCGTACAGACGGTCGGCCAGCTCGGCAACGTCGTCGCCAGCGGCAACCTCGCCGCCGCCGACCTGGTCGCGACGCTGTCGGCCAATTCCAGCGACAAGCTCGACGACATCGAAAAGGAATTCAAGATCGCGCAGGGACGGCTGCGCTCCAACCTCGACCTGTTGCCGGAGAACGCCGGCACCAAGGCGTTGCGCGACGCAGCCGAGAAGCTGCTCGCGCTCGGCACCGGCAAGACCGGCGTGTTCCAGCTGCGCCAGAAGGAGCTTGACGCCGCCGACTACGGCCAGACCGTGCTCGATGAGGCGCGCAAGCTCAATGTCGGCCTCGACATCAGCGTGCAGCAGCTGGTCGAGGGCGTACAGAAAGAAACCAACGATGCCGCCTATCACGCGCGCCAGGAGATTTCGTTCGCAACCATGATCATGCTGGCGATGGGCGCCGCGACCCTGATCGGCTCGGTGCTGTTCGTCTGGCTCTATGTCGGCCGCAGCATCCTTCGCCGCCTCGGCGCCCTGCAGAGCTCGATGCAGCTGCTCTCCGACGGCAATCTCGAAAGCGAGATCTATCATTCGCACCAGAGCGACGAGATCGCCGCGATGTCGGACACGCTGCAAGTGTTCCGCGACAGCATGATCCGCGCCCGCGCGCTTTCCGCCGACCAGGACAAGGACCGCGCCACCAAGAGCGAGCGGGCCGCGCGCATGGAGGCCCGCATCGCCGAGTTCGAGGCGACCGTGCGCAATGCGCTCGACAATCTCTCGCATTCCGCCAACTCGATGCAGTCGACCGCGCAGAGCATGGCCACGACCGCCGACCAGTCCAGTGCGCTGGTCAACGCGGTTGCCTCCGCCGCGGAGGAGACCTCGGTCAACGTGCAGACGGTGTCGGCCGGTACCGAGGAGCTGTCGTCCTCGATCGCCGAGATCGGCCGTCAGGTCGTGACCTCGGCGGAGATCGCCAGGAAGGCCGTGGAAGAGGCCGGCGCCACCGACGCCACCATGGCGGGCCTGGCCGACAATGCCAGCCGCATCTCGGTCGTCGTCGACCTGATCCAGGTGATCGCCTCGCAGACCAATTTGCTCGCGCTCAACGCCACCATCGAGGCGGCGCGCGCCGGCGAAGCCGGCCGCGGCTTTGCGGTGGTCGCCTCCGAGGTGAAGAGCCTCGCGAGCCAGACCGCCAAGGCAACCGATGAGATCCGTAGCCAGATCGCCAGCATGCAGTCGGTGACGACCTCGGCGGTCAATGCCATCAGGAGCATCGGCCAGACCATCGGCGAGATCAACGAAGTGACGACGGCAATTGCGGCCGCGGTCGAAGAGCAGGGTGCGGCAACGCGCGAGATCGCGCGCAACGTCCAGCATGCGGCGGGCGGCACCAGCGAGGTCTCCAGCAACATCGTCGGCGTCTCCACCGCCTCCGGTGAAGCAGGCGCCGCGGCAACCAAGGTGCTGGATGCGTCGGCGGCGTTGCGCAAGGAGGCCGACGGCCTGCGCAGCGAGATCGACGCCTTCCTGGTCAATATCCGCGCGGCTTAATCGTCATTGCGAGGAGCCAACGGGTCGCGCGAATGCGCGCCCGATGACAGGCTCCGCGACGAAGCAATCCAGACTGCCTCCGCGGCAATAGTTTGGATTGCTTCGCTTCGCTCGCAATGACGATCGCGGTGGTACCTTTTGCATAACTCACATGAGTTTGCGGTCCAGGGGTCGCAAATGCCG
>CAWBTH010000025.1:0-34816 GCA_963791665.1 uncultured Alphaproteobacteria bacterium
TTTGCAACGCAAATCAGAGCGAACAAATCGAGACGTTCGGCCAATGCCGGGGATGGCAAGTCGTCAGACGTTGACGCCCGCACCCCGCAGCAGCGCCTTCGCGGCTTCCTTCGCGGCGCGCGCCATCGCGGGATCGTCGCGCACCAGATCGAGCGCGATCGAGCCGTCGACCAGAAGCTGGAGCTGGGTGGCGAGCGCATCGGCCTCGGCAATCCCGATCTCCTCCAGCCGCGCGCGAAACCATTGCCTCCGGCTCTCCTTGAAGGCGATGGCGATCTTCTTCACCGCGCGGTCCTTCGGCCCGAGTTCGGCGACTGCGTTGACGAACGGACAGCCGCGAAAATCCTTTGCGGAAAAACGCCGCTCCAGCGAATTGAACGTCGCGAGAATTTGCTCGAGCGGCGGCTTGTCCGACGGACGCGCCTGCACGAAGCGGCGATCGAGATAGGCCGCAATCAGCGCATCCTTTGACGGGAAGTGGTTGTAAAGCGTGCGCTTGGAGATGCCGATTTCGGCCGCGATGGTGTCGACGCCGATGGCACGGATACCCTGCAGGTAGAACAGCCGGTCGGCCGTCTCCAGAATCCGCTCTTTCATGTCGGGTTTGGCTTGCAAGGATGCCATGCGCCGCGCGGGACCCTCATTGCTTGACAGTGGGGGCATCTATAGCCTAGTTACACAGGTCTGTGTACCCCAAAACAGACGCGAGTTGCGACTGTTCCGTGTTGCGGAATTGCCTTTAGGAAGAAAAAATGTCCCTGCTGAAAATTCTGCGGCCCACGCTTCCGATCCTGATCGGCGCCTCCATCATGCTGACGCTGAGCATGGGCCTGCGGCAGTCTCTCGGCATCTTCATGCAGCCGTTGACGCATGGCATCGGCATCTCCGTCTCCGACTTCACGCTGGCGCTCGCCGTGCAAAACCTCGCCTGGGGCTTTCTGCAGCCGCTCGCGGGCGCCATGACCGTGCGTTACGGGTTTCGGCCGATCATGCTGGGCGGCTCGGTGTTCTACATCGCTGGCCTCGCCATGATGGCGAGCGCGAATGGCCTCGTCTTCGTGCTGATCGGCGGCGGCATATTGATCGGCATCTCTCTCGCCTGCACCGCGGCGGCGATCGCGATGTCGGTCGCGGCGCGCTCGGTGCCGGAGACGGTGCGCTCCACCGTGATGGGCATGGTCTCGGCGGCGGGCCCGCTCGGCGCGCTGCTGTCGGCGCCGATCGGACAACTGCTCAATGAAAGCTATGGCTGGCGCATTGGGCTTGCCGGCTTCGTGGTGCTCGCGATCTTCATGCTGCCGGCGGCCTGGTATGCCGGCAAGGTCGACAATATCCCGCTGCCGAAGCCGGCTGCCGACGACATCAGCGATGCCAGCGCGTCTGCGGCGGTGAAGACCGCGTTCAGCAACGCGCCGTTCGTGGTGATGACCTGCGCCTACATGGTGTGCGGCATGCAGCTGGTGTTCCTCACCACGCATCTGCCGTCGTATCTGGCGATCTGCGGCATGGACCCGATGCTATCAGCGCAGACGCTCGGCATGATCGGCGGCTTCAACGTGCTCGGCAGCCTCTTTTTCGGCTGGGCCGGCGGCCGCTGGAACAAGATGGCGCTGCTCGGAATGATCTATGTGACCCGATCGCTGGCGCTGGCCTGGTATTTCACACTGCCGCCGACGCCGGCGTCCACGCTCGTGTTCGGCGCAATCATGGGTTTCCTCTGGATGGGCGTCGGCCCGCTGGTGGCGGGAGCGGTGGCCGAGATGTTCGGGCTGCGCTGGCAGGCGATGATCCAGGGGCTGGCTTTCATGAGCCATCAGCTCGGCAGCTTCCTCGGCGCTTATGGCGGCGGGCTGCTGTACGATTCGCTCGGCTCCTACACCATGGCCTGGCGCATCGGTGTCGCGTTGGGACTTTGCGGCGGCATCATCCAGATCGCGTTCGCGCTGATCCGGCCGTCATCACCGCCGCCGGTGTTGCGCACGGCGTAGTCCAAATAAAAACGGGGCCGCGAGGCCCCGTTCAAGTCATAACTACCGCGATGTTACTTGATCTTGGATTCGCGGAATTCGACATGCTTGCGCGCGACCGGGTCGTACTTCTTCTTGACCAGCTTGTCGGTCATGGTGCGCGAATTCTTCTTGGCGACGTAGTAGAAGCCGGTGTCGGCCGAGGACACGAGCTTGACCTTGATGGTGACCGCTTTGGCCATGTTCGAAACCTCTGAAAAGGGGGTGGACGCCGGCCGAAACCGGGGGCGTCGTTAGGCCGGCAACCTAGCCAGAAAGCGCCCAAAGTCAAGGTTTTGGGGCCGAATGGGCCTATGAATTGGGGGGTTTAGCCCTCGAAGAAGCGGTTTTTCGGCCGTGGCAGGCCCAGATTCTCGCGCAGGGTCGGGCCTTCGTATTCTTTGCGGAAAATCCCGCGCTTCTGCAGTTCCGGGACCACCCGATCGACGAAATCGTCGAGGCCTGCGGGAAGGAACGGGAACATGATGTTGAAGCCGTCGCTGCCGCGACTCGTCAGCCATTCCTCCATCGCGTCCGCAATGGTTTTGGGCGTGCCGACGAACGACAGCCCGCCATAGCCGCCGACGCGCTGCGCCAGTTGCCGCACCGTGAGGTGGTCGCGTGTGGCGGCATCGACCAGCCGCTGGCGGCCGCTCTTCGACGCATTGGTTTCGGGAATCGGCGGCAGCTGTCCATCCGGATCGAAGCCGCTCGCATCGGTGCCGAGCTGCACCGACAGCGAGGCGATCGCAGAGTCGTAATGCACCATGCTGTCAAGCAGGGCGCGCTTCTCCTTCGCCTCATCGACGCTGTCGCCGACCACGACGAACGCGCCGGGCAGGATCTTGATATGATCGGGGTTGCGGCCGGCCTTCTCGGCGCGGCCCTTGATGTCGGCATACAGCGCCTGCGCGCCGGGCAGGGGGCCGCCGCCGGTGAACACCGCTTCCGCGGTCTCGGCCGCGAGCTGCTTGCCGTCGTCGGAGGCGCCGGCTTGCACGATCACCGGCCAGCCCTGCGGGGGACGCGCGATGTTGAGCGGCCCGCGCACTTTCAGATATTTGCCTTTGTGATCGAGTACGTGCATGCGCGCAGGATCGAAATACAGGCCTTGCTCGACATCGCGCACGAAGGCGTCGTCGGCAAAGGAGTCCCACAAGCCGGTGACCACGTCGTAGAACTCGCGTGCGCGCTTGTAGCGCTCGGCATGCTCCATGTGGTCGTCGAGGCCGAAATTGAGCGCCGCGTCCGGATTCGAGGTGGTGACGATGTTCCAGCCTGCGCGCCCGCCGGAGATGTGATCGAGCGAGGCGAAGCGGCGGGCGACATGATAGGGCGCATCGAACGTCGTCGAACCCGTCGCGATCAGCCCGATCCGCTCGGTCGCGCCGGCCAAGGCCGACAGCAAGGTGAACGGCTCGAACGAGGTCACGGTGTGGCTGCGCTTGAGCGCATCGACCGGCATGTTCAGCACGGCGAGGTGATCGGCCATGAAGAAAGCGTCGAACTTGCCGGCCTCGAGTTTCTGGATCAGCTGCCGCAAATGCGGGAAGTTGAAATTGGCGTCCGGCCAGGCGCCGGGATAGCGCCACGCGCCGGTGTGGATCGACACCGGCCGCATGAAAGCGCCGAGCTTGAGTTGACGAGGGGCCATGGGAGCGGGTCCGGAAGAGGGAGGCGATCTATCCAAGATAGGGTGGGGATGACGCCACGTCATCAGCAAGATTTTTGCAATTTGAATGGAGCTGGAAGGACAACTCCGTCGTCATTGCGAGGAGCGAAGCGACGAAGCAATCCATGGCGCAACAAGCGGGAAAGGTGGATTGCTTCGCTTCGCTCGCAATGACGATGGCGTTACTGCCCCTTCGCGCGCTGGTCGAAGGCGGACAACACCGCCAGCGTCATCGCGGTGACGCCGGTCGTGATGGTCGGCTTCGGCACCGGCGCGAATTCCGGCGAATGGTTGGAGGGCAGCGGCGGCCCGCTGCCGTTACGGGCGGCTGCGACGCGCTCGGGCTCATAGACGCCGATGTTGAAGAACATCGAGGGCACGCCGGCATTGATGAACTCCGAGTAGTCCTCGCTGGTCGTGCTCGCAGGGGTGGTCATGAACTTGTTGCCGAACGCCGCCTTCAGCACCTTCTCGGCCGTGCCGACGACGGCGGGATCGTTGACCACCGACTTGGTGCCTTCGCCGAGATTGATTTCAGGGGCAGGCGCGTCGGCCATGGCGGCCACCGCCTTCGCCGTTCGCTCGATCCCTGCCAGCAATTTTTTGCGGACCTGCGGCTTGAATGAACGGATCGTGCCAATCACGCGCGCCTCGTCGGGAATGATATTGCCGGCCGTGCCGGCATGGATCGCGCCGATCGAGACAACGCCGAATTCGGTCGGATCCTTTTCCCGCGAGATCACGCTTTGCACGTCGACGACGAACCGCGCCGCCATCATCACGGGATCAATGGTTGTCTGCGGTCTGGCGCCATGGCCGCCGCGTCCCTTGAACCTGATGAAGAGGCCGTCGACGTTGGACGATCCGATCCCGACCCGATAGAAGATCCAGCCATAGGGACCCTCGCCATCGTGTAGCGCAAAGCCGACATCTGGCTTCGGGAAGCGTGTGAACAGACCGTCGTCGATCATCGCCCTCGCGCCGGTGACTTCTTCCTCGGCCGGCTGGGCGATGAACATCAGCGTGCCCTGCCACTTGTCTTTCATCCCGACCAGGGTCTTCGCCGTGCCGACCCAGCTCGCCATGTGGATGTCGTGGCCGCAACTATGCGCGACGAAACTTTCGCGCCCGTACCAGTTTTGTTTGTCGCGGCTGGCATAAGGCAGGCCGGTCTTCTCCTCCATCGGCAGCGCATCTAGCTCGGTGCGCACCATGATGGTCGGGCCAGAGCCGTTCTTGTAGATCGCAACGAGGCCGGTCTTGCCGACCTGTTCGGTGACCTCGAAGCCGAGCGCGCGCATTTCGGCGGCGAGCTTGGCCGCGGTCTTTACTTCCTGGAAGGCGAGCTCGGGGTGAGCGTGGATATCCCTGTAGAGCGCGTCGAGATGGTCGTAGTTACTCTCGACGGAGGCTTCGATCGCGCTCTTCAGTGCCGGAACATCAAGCTCGGCATGCGCTGGGAGTGCGAGACAAAGTGCGGCAGAGGCGAGGAGGGGAGCGAGGAAACGTTTCATGGAGTCCTCCAATCACAGCTCATGCGGGCTACGGTTCGACGGCGGGAGCATTGTCCGCCTTCGCTTGTCCCAGAATATCCCGATGCATCTTGCCGCTGTAGAAGTGATAGAATGGCACCTCCGCGTCATGCCGCAGCGGGCCGGTGGCGAGACGCCGATGCAGCTCGCCCAGCACATTCTTGGTCATGTTGTGCAGGTCGGCAAGCGGTTTTGAGCCGATCTCGACCCAGACGAGTTCAACAAGTTCGGCATCGGGATGGATCACGCCTTCGACGCGATGGGTGATGGCCGAGGCATCCGCGGTGAAGAAGCGCGTATCGAAACGCCGCACGCGGCCGGGCGGCGTGATCGCGCGCGCAATCAGGTAAAGGCCGGAGGGATCGGGCAGCAGGCCGGCATCGGCGAATGGCTTCCAGGGGCCTTCGAGCTTCGGCGCCTTGCCGTCCGCTTTGCGACCGAGACAGAGGCCGGTTTCCTCACAGGCTTCGCGGATCGCGGCATTGGCGAGCGAGCGGGCGCGGGCCGATGAAATCTTCGGGCTGCCCTTGAGCAGGTTTCGTTCCAGCTCTCTGGTAATGGGGGCCGCGACCGGCACGCGATTATCCGCCTTGTCGACGCGCCCGCCGGGAAAGACGAATTTGCCGGGCATGAACACCACCTTGTCGTGGCGTTTGCCGACCAGCACTTTCGGAATGGGACCTGCGCGATCGACCAGGATCAGCGTGGCGGCGTCCCTAGGGCGGTAGTAGGGATGGTGATCGGCTTCCTTTTCTTCCGGCTTCTCAATTGCGGCCGCGGCGTCGCTCATTTCATCCCCACTGCGTTTCTTCTGAACTAGACCGGCGGAATACCATCCGGCGGGTTCTCGTCAAAGCCATGCATGCGCAGAGCCCATTGCAATCCGACCACCGCGCCCTTGACCGGCTGCAGCAACAGCAGCGATAGCACCAGCGTGAGCGGCAAATAGATCGACAGCTGCAACCAGACCGGCGGCGAGAAATCGGTTTCGATCAGAAGGGCGGTCGGTACCACGATGTGGCCGACGATGATGATGACGAGATAGGCCGGCAGATCGTCGGCGCGGTGCGGCGTGAAGTCGAGGCTGCAGGCCGAACAGTTGTTGGCGACCTTGAGATAGGCGCGGAACAGCTTGCCTTCGCCGCAGCGCGGGCAGCGGCCGCGAAAGCCGCGCTTCAACGCTGTCCAGACGTCGCGCTTCTCGACGAGACCGGTCTCACGCGTCCAGGTTTTCGTCACCGTCTCCACGATTTGCCTCGCTTGCCGGCTTTTCCGGCCTTGCCGGATTTTGTCTCCGGCTTGCGCTTTGTCTCGGCTGGGCTGCGGCCCGGCCGCGCCCCGGCGCGGCGATTGCCTTGCTTGAAACGACCGCTGCGCGGAACGCTTTGTCCTTCCGACAGCAGTTCGAACCGAAGCGCGCCCGCGATCGGCTGAGCTTCTACCAGACGGACATCGACCACATCCCCCAACCGGTGCATAGCACCGCTGCGCGAGCCGACCAGCGCGTGACGGGTCTCGTCATAGTTGAAGTACTCGGCTCCGATCGTGCGGATCGGTACGAGGCCGTCGGCGCCGGTGTCGCTGAGTTTGACGAACAGACCTGCGCGGGTGACGCCGGAAATGCGGCCCTGAAAAGAGGCGCCGACGCGATCGGCGAGATGATGCGCAATCAGCCGGTCGGCGGTCTCGCGCTCGGCCTTCATGGCGCGCCGCTCGGTCAATGAAATCTGGGCTGCGACTTCGCTCAGATGTTCCGCGGTCTCGCCGTCTGGCAGCGCGCCGTCGCCGAGACCCAACGCGCGGATCAACGCGCGATGCACGACGAGGTCGGCGTAACGGCGGATCGGCGAGGTGAAATGCGCATAGCGGCGCAGGTTCAGTCCAAAATGGCCGTAGTTTTCCGAAGAATATTCCGCCTGCGCCTGCGAGCGCAGCACCACCTCATTGACCATGTGCTCGTAGTCTTGCCCCGAGACCTGCGCCAGCACGCGGTTGAACAGCGAAGGCCGCAGCGCGCCCGCTTTCGCAAAGGGGATGTCCAGCGTCTTCAAAAATTCCTGCAGCGCATGCACTTTCTCGAGCGACGGCTCGTCATGCACGCGGTAGATCAGCGGCAGCGCCTTCTTCTCCAGCGTCTCGGCGACGGCGACATTGGCAAGGATCATGAACTCCTCGATCAGCCGGTGCGCGTCGAGTCTCTGGGGCACGACGACGCGGTCGACGGTGCCGTCCGGCTTCAGCAAGATTTTGCGCTCGGGCAGGTCGAGGTCGAGCGGATTGCGCTCGTCGCGGGCGCGCTTCACCGCGTGATAGGCGGCGTAAAGCGGTTTGAGGATCGGATCGAGCAGGGGACCCGTGGTGTCGTCAGGCTTGCCGTCGATTGCGGCCTGCGCCTGCGCGTAATCGAATTTTGCCGCCGAGCGCATCAGCACGCGGTGAAATGTGTGCGACTTCTTGCGGCCGTCGGCCGCGATCACCAGCCGTACCGCGAGCGCGCCGCGCGCTTCGCCCGGTACCAGCGAGCACAGATTGTTGGAAATCCGCTCGGGCAGCATCGGCACCACGCGGTCGGGGAAATAGACCGAGTTGCCGCGGATCAGCGCGTCGCGGTCGAGTGCGGAGTTGGGGCGCACATAAAAGGCGACGTCGGCGATCGCGACATGGACGATGAACCCGCCTTTGTTGTTTGGATCGGAGTTCGGCTTCCGCATGCACGGCGTCGTCGTGATCCTTGGCGTCGGGCGGATCGATCGTGACCAGCGGCACGCTACGCCAGTCCTCGCGCCCTTTCAGCGTGGCCGGTTCGGCGGCCTCTGACTCGGCCATCGCGTCGCGCGAAAACGCCTGCGGAATGTCGTGGGCGTGGATCGCGATCTGGCTGATCGCCTTTTCGCTCGCGATCGAACCGAGTCGCTCCTTGACCTTGCCGGAGGCGAGCCCAAAGCCGCGGCTCCGCACGAGGTCGACGCTGACGAGATCGCCGTCTTTTGCGCCGCCGGTATCGGCGCGCAAGATATTCAACTCTTTCCCGGCCTGCTTCTTGTCGACCGGGATCAGCCGGCCGCCGCCGTCGGGATTGCTGCGAAACACGCCGAGCACGCGCGTCTTGGCGTGATCGATGACCTTGATGATCCTGCCGCGATAGCCGACGTCATCGCCGCTGACGCGCTCGATGCGCAGCAGCGCACGGTCGCCGACCCCCGCCATGGTGCCCGGCCGGGCATGGCGCGGAATATGGATGCGGATTCGCGGCGGCTCGCCGCCTTCGGCTTCGTCCCACTCTGCCGGCGTTGCGATCAGTTCGCCGTCGGCGTCCCGCGTCGTGATGTCGGCAAGCAGCGTCGCCGGCAGCTGCGCGTGCTCGGTGACCTTCTTGCCGTGCTTCTTGATGGCGCCACTGTCGGCAAGCTCGCGCAAAATGCGCTTGAGCTCGGCGCGGTCGGCATTTTTCAGGCCGAATTCGCGCGCGATCTCCTTCGTTCCGACTTTGCCGGGATTGGCGCGGATGAAGGCGACGATGGCGTCCCGGTCCGGAAAGCCATTGTCGTGTTGTCGCTTCACTTAGCCACGTGCCTTTCCGACGCTTTTCTTGGGCGTTGCTTTCGCAGCTGCCGGCGGCTTCGCTGCCGAAGTCTTGGCTGAGCTAGCGACCGGCGCGCGCGCCTTGCTGACAGCGTCCGACTTCGGCTTGCTCGCGGCCTTCTTCACGGCCGCTTTCTTCGCGGGTTTTGGCGCAGCAGCGTCGGCCTCGGCCTTTGCAGGCTTTGCAGCCTTGGCCTTCTTCGCTCTCTTGCCGCCGCCCTTACTGCCCCCCTTGGCCGCGCGCTCGTCGATCAGCGAAATGGCTTCCGGCAGCGTGATGCTGTCCTTGTCCTTGTCACTCGGAATGGTGGCATTGACGCCGCCTGCTGTGACGTAGGCGCCATAACGGCCATTCTTCACGGTCGACTGCGCCAAGCGAGGGATGATCGCCAAGCTGCTTGCCGGGATCGGCGCCGAAGCGGCCGCGGCCCGGGCCTTTCGCCACTTTCTCCGCGATCAACGTCACTGCGCGATTGAGGCCAACGTCGAACACCTCGTCGCCGGCCTCCAGGCTGGCATAGGTTTTGTCATGTTTCACGAAGGGCCCGAAGCGCCCGATGCCGGCGGTGATCGGCAATCCCGACTCGGGATGGCGGCCGATCTCGCGCGGCAGCGACAGCAGCTTCAGCGCGCGCTCAAGCTCGAGATCGCCGGGCGACGTGCCCTTGGGAATGCCCGCGCGCTTCGGCTTTTCGCCTTCGCCATAATCCTTCTGCTCGCCAAGCTGGATGTACGGCCCAAACCGGCCGGCCTTGACGGTAACGTCGAGGCCCCTCTCGGGATCCTTGCCCAGCACGCGATCGGCGGCGCCTTCCGAGGAGTTGGCGGCGAGCGGGCGGGTGTGGCGGCATTCCGGATAGTTCGAGCAGCCGACGAAAGCGCCGAACTTGCCGGCCTTGAGATTGAGCTTTCCCGTGCCGCACGTCGGACACTGCCTGACATCGCCGCCGTCCGCGCGCGGCGGATAGATATGCGGGCCCAACATCGTGTCGAGCACGTCGAGCACCTCGGCGACGCGCAGATCCTTGATCTCGTCGACCGCGCCGATGAAACCCTGCCAGAAATCCTTCAGCACCTGCTGCCAGGAAATCTCGTTGTTGGAGACGCGGTCGAGCTGCTCCTCGAGATCGGCGGTGAAATCGTATTCGACATAGCGCTTGAAGAAGTTTTCCAGGAACGCGACCACGACGCGGCCCTTGTCCTCGCCATGCAGCCGCCTCTTCTCCAGCTTCACATAGCCGCGGTCCTTCAAGACCTGCAGGATCGAGGCATAGGTCGAGGGACGGCCGATGCCGAGTTCCTCCATGCGCTTGACCAGCGAGGCCTCGGAGAAGCGCGGCGGCGGCTCGGTGAAGTGCTGCGTGACGGCGAGGTCCTGACGCTTCAGCGGCTCGCCTTCGCTCATGGCGGGAAGGCGACGCGAATCCTCGTCCTCCTCGTCGTCATGGCTTTCCTGGTAGAGCGCAAGGAAGCCGTCGAACTTGATGACCTGGCCGGTAGCGCGCAATTCCAGCACACGAGAACCCGCCTTCGACGTGATGTCGACGGTGGTGCGCTCGAGCTCGGCGGATTCCATCTGGCTTGCGATGGTGCGCTTCCAGATCAACTCGTAAAGCCGCGCCTGATCGTTATCGAGCCGGCGGCGCATGGTGTCGGGACGGCGAGAGAGATCGGTCGGGCG
This sequence comes from uncultured Alphaproteobacteria bacterium, assembly GCA_963791665.1. Taxonomy (GTDB): domain Bacteria; phylum Pseudomonadota; class Alphaproteobacteria; order Rhizobiales; family Xanthobacteraceae; genus Bradyrhizobium. Next base: position 10,474 of record CAWBTH010000025.1, read on the forward strand.
GATCGCCTCGTGGGCCTCCTGCGCGTTCTTCTGCTTGGTCTGGTACTGGCGCGGTGAGTTCCGGAACATAGGCGTTGCCATAATCCTCGCCGATCACCTTGCGCGCCTGGGTGATCGCGGAGCCGTCGATCGAGACGCCGTCGGTTCGCATATAGGTAATGAGGCCGGTGGTCTCGCCGCCGATGTCGATGCCTTCATAGAGCCGCTGCGCGATGCGCATGGTATGCGCCGGCGCAAAGCCGAGCTTGCGGCTCGCTTCCTGCTGCAGGGTCGAGGTGGTGAAGGGCGCTTGCGGATTGCGCCGCGCCGGCTTGGCGTCGACCGTGGTGACCGTGAAGTTCGCTGCCTCGATCGCCTTTTTGAAATCTTCGGCTTCCGCGCCGGAACCGATGTCGAGCCGTTGAATCTTCTTGCCGTCGGCACCGACCAGGCGGGCCTCGAAGGCGTCGCCACGCGGCGTCAGCAGAGTGGCGACCAGCGACCAGTATTCGCGCGCGACGAACTTCTCGATTTCGAGCTCGCGGTCGCAGACCAGTCGCAGCGCGACCGATTGCACGCGCCCCGCGGAGCGCGCGCCCGGCAGCTTGCGCCAGAGCACGGGGGAGAGGGTGAAGCCGACGAGATAGTCGAGTGCGCGGCGCGCCATATAGGCGTCGACCAGTGCGCCGTCGATCTGGCGCGGGTGCTTCATCGCATCCGTGACCGCCTGCTTGGTGATGGCGTTGAACACTACCCGCTCGATCTTGTGGTCTTTCAGCGCGCGCTTCTCTTTCAACACCTCCAGCACATGCCAGGAGATGGCTTCGCCCTCGCGATCGGGGTCGGTGGCGAGGATCAGGCGCTCGGCGCCCTTCAGCGACTTGGCGATATCGTTGAGCCGGCCATTGGCCTTGGGATCGACCTCCCAGATCATCCGGAAATTATGGTCGGGATCGACCGATCCGTTCTTGGCCGGCAGGTCCCGGACATGGCCGAAGGAGGCCAGAACCTCGTAGGACGAGCCCAAATACTTATTGATCGTCTTGGCTTTCGCCGGCGACTCAACAATGACGATATTCATGTAATTCCAGTAGCTTACGGGAAATTTTGGAGCTGATTTCGCGAGATTCGCAGGCCAGCCTTCGCGGCGAACATGGGTTCTGGGGGGCCCGCTGTCAAATCGACAGATGTTGAAATGCCGCCTTTCGGCCGCGACTCCCTATCCAATAAGTTGTGTAATACCAGTTATAATTGTATATATCGAGGTATAAAGATACTCTCAGCCAGCGGCGGAGCATGTCCGCTTGTCGAGTTGACGGAAGCTCTCGTGAGGAGAGGGCGGGCCGATGATCCCGGGATCGCGGCCCATCCTCCTTAATCTATCGCATGCGGCCGGAGGTGCAGCAGTTGCCGGCTTTCTTCTCCGGTACGGTGCTCTTGAAGTAGCACACCGGATTTGCACCCTGGACGCCCGCCTTGACGTAAGTCCAGGTCGAGCAGCGACGGTTCGCCGCGCATTTGTTCTCGCAATCGACATAGGTCAGCGAGGGGACGCTGAGGTGATTGATGTCTCCGCCGGGCAGGTCGGTGTTCTCCATGACTTTGTTGCCGGATACACAACAGTCGGACTTCACGGGCGTCGGCACCTCAGATTTGATATAGCAAACGGGCTGCGGTCCCTGCACGCCCGGCTTGACCATCGTCCATGCCACGCATCTTGGCGCGTTGTTGCAGAGTTGCCGGCATTGCGCGGCAGTGCCGTTCTGATCGAACGGCTGATTAGCGATCGCCAACAGGGGCGTACGGCCGTTCTGCGTGTCGGGCATGTCGGAACCCGGCAGATCGATGCCGGGCATGAACTCCGAGATCTGGCCCACACCGGGGCCGGACGGCGGAAGCGGCGTCTCGCAGACCGGCCCCGCCCATTTCAGCGACACGCTGCCCTCCGCGTTTGCATGATCCCTGGTCCTGATGCGGAAGCAATATTGCTCCCCAAACGCCAGCGCATTGACGACGTACTGTCCGTCGGTCCCGCCCGGCAGGCAGACGCCGCCGGTGACTTCGATATTTTCATTCACGTTTCCCGGGCCCCGAATCTCGATGTCGTGGCATGAGCCCTCACCGCGCTTCGTCGTGTCATGCCAGGACAAGGTGATGGTTCCCACGCCGGCCTTGGCCATGAAATTGATCGGATTTCCCGGCCGGCCAAATGCCGGCGATTGGGAGGTGACGATCAAGGCGCCGAAGGCTGCGATGGCAATCGCAGGAAAACGGCTGCGCGATCCGGCCAGACAATTCTTTTTCTGCATGATTCTCATTTCCTCAGTTTGCCTTCACGAGCGAGATGCATCGCACGGACGAGATCGGTGCAAAGGAACGCATGGAGAGATTCGATGTGGGGAGGCACGTTGCAGCCAGGCATGGGGCTTGAAAGCTTCAGACTACCTTTGCGGTCATGGGATCACAACCACATCCGCGCCGATGCAGCGCCGCCATGCGCAACTGCGATGATCGCGGCCGTCTATGAAGCGCGCCGTTTTGCCCTGGTGGGTGTCTTCGGCTTCAGAACCGTGTCGCCGGCGCCGAGCAGCCGGCCATCGCGGGCATGCAGCTCCAGTTTCCTGACCGGCCGGCCGCTCTCGCGATCGACCAGGATGGTCGCGATCTCCTCGGGCGTCTCGTCGAATTCTTCGCTCCATTGCCGCAAAGCGACCAGCACCGGAAACAACTCGCGGCCCTTCGGCGTCAGCAGATACTCCTGATAGGCGCTGCCGTCGGAGGCGGGCGCCAACGCGAGGATGCCGCGGTCGACCAGCGCCCGCAGCCGCACGGTGAGGATGTTCTTCGCGAGCCCGAGGCTCTTCTGGAATTCACCGAAGCGGCGGCGCCCCAGCAAAGCGTCGCGGATGATCAGCAGCGACCACCAGTCGCCGATCGCATCCAGTGCGCGCGCGATCGGGCAATCCGCATGTTCCAGGCTCGTGCGTTTCACCATGGCGCATCTCCTTGACCCCTGACGAAGGCTGCGGGATCACGGCTTTGTGTGGTTGCAATATTAAACCGTATGCCGTAGTTCGTCCATCAGGTTTAATAATGCAACCACACAGGGAGTGTTCATGAGGCTCGCCAACAAGACGGCGTTGATTACCGGCGGCAACAGCGGCATTGGGCTGGCGACCGCAAAACTGTTCGTGGCCGAGGGTGCGCGCGTCGTCATTACCGGGCGCAATCGGGCGACGCTCGACGCGGCAGCGAAAGAGCTTGGGCCGAACGCATTCGCGGTCGTTGCAGACGCAAACGACATTGCGGCGACCGAAGCCGCCATCAAGCAGGGCGTCGACAAATTCGGCAAGTTCGACATCGTGTTCGCCAATGCCGGCATTCCAGGCAGCACGCCGGTCGGCGGCACGAAACTCGAAGCGTTCGAGCAGGTGATCCGCACCAACCTGACCGCGGTGTTCTTCACCGTGCAGGCCGCGGTCGCGCACATGAATGACGGCGGCGCGATCGTCCTCAATGGTTCGGTCATCTCGGTGCTCGGTAATCCCGGCTACGCCGCCTATGCGGCGACCAAGGCCGGCGTGCGCGCGATGGCGCGGGTGATGGCTTCCGAACTGTCGCCGCGCAACATCCGCGTCAATGTCGTGGCGCCCGGCGCGGTGCGCACACCGATCTGGGGTGCTGCGACCGCAACCCCGGAAGCCGAGAAAGTTTTCGAAGCGCGAATCGGCCGCACCACGCCGCTCGGGCGTCTAGGCGAGCCCGATCACATCGCCAAGACCGTGCTGTTCCTCGCCTCCGACGATGCCGCGCACATCCAGGGCCAGGAGCTGTTCGTCGACGGCGGCGCCACGGCGTCACCTGCGGGCGCGCCGATCTATCGCTAGTCTCGCCAATCGCGAAGTGTGGGCTGCTCCACACTTCAATCACGAGCGTGTGTGAGAAATGCAAGTGAGACGTCGAACCATCGCGGCGCTTGCCGCGACTCCGGTGCGGGTGGGTTACAATGAATGGAATTCAAACATGTCTGACACCACCCATGCCTCGCTCATTCCGTCCGCCGCTTCGTCGCAAAAGACCGTTGAGCGTCCGCTCGATCCCACCATCCTGTTCGCCGGCCTGGGCCTGTTAGCCCTGACTGTTGCGTTCGTGTTCGGCCAACCCGGCGTCTGGCTCTGACGTGCATGCGCCTTCCGCCGCCGCAGATGTGGCGGCGGAACGCGGGTTCCATTTTTTAAAATCAGCAAATCCGGTCAGCGCTTTATCGCTCAAATTCAAGGTGTGGTTGCGCCGGCTTCCGATCGAAGTCATCGGCTGAATTTTTGCATTCTCGATTCTGGCGTTGAACCTTTGTCGCAGCTGCCAAGACCCTTCATTGGGCGGGGAATTAAACGCAAATGTTTTGGAGCCCGACATGCCAACTGCCATTCGTGTCTCGACACCGATTTCGAAGTCTGACGACGTTTCCAAGAAGTCCAATTCGTACCAATTCGTTTCAATTGCCTTGTTTTGCGGAATAGGCCTTTTGATTTCGCTTGCCGCGGTCCTGTTCGGCATCCAGGGGGCCTGGTTCTAGAGCCGTCTGGTTCTAGATCAAAGATACCAATCCGCCGCCGTGCCTTTCGAGCCGTCCCGCCAGCTCGAGCTCGAGCAGCACGGTGCGCACGACTGCCGCCGACGTATCGGCGAGCCGGATCAGATCGTCGATCGAGGTCGGGGCAGGTCCGAGCAGGCCGACGATGCGCGCGCGCTCGTTGTCTTCGGGCTCGCCCGCGAAGGGATCGCCATCGGGCTCCTGCAGCGACAGCGGCCGCTCCATGATCGGCGCGACCATCCCAATCACGTCGGACGCTTCCGTCACCAAGGTCGCGCCCTGCTTGATCAGATCGTTGGTGCCGGCCGCGCGCGGATCGAGCGGCGAGCCGGGCACGGCGAACACCTCGCGGCCCTGCTCATTGGCCAGCCGCGCCGTGATCAGCGAGCCCGAGCGTTTCGCGGCCTCGACCACGACCACGCCGAGTGCTGCGCCCGAGATCAGCCGGTTGCGCCGTGGAAAGTCGTGCGCGCGGGGCTCGTGACCTGGCGGCATTTCCGAGATCGCAGCACCGTTCGCATCGAGGATTTTTGCGAGCAGGTCCACATGCTCCGGCGGATAGATGCGGTCATGGCCACCGGCGAGCACCGCGACCGTGCCGCTTCCGACACTGGCGCGATGCGCCGCTCCATCGATGCCGCGCGCCAGCCCGGAGATGACGGCAAAGCCGGCCTGGCCGAGATCGTGCGCGAGCTGGGTGGCGCATTTCAATCCGGCGGCCGAGGCATTGCGCGAGCCGACGATTGCGATCATCGGCCGCATCAAGGTGTCGTGCGATCCGCGCACGCCCAGCAGAGGCGGGGCGTCGTCGATCGTGGCGAGCCGCGGCGGATAGCCGGTCTCTTCGGGCGCAAGCAGGCTGACGCCGAGGTTTTTGCTAGCCGCGATCTCGGCGCGGGCCTCGTCCTCGCCGGCGATGCATATCTGGCGCGCGCCGCCGCGCCTGGCGATTTCGGGCAGCCGCTCCAGCGCGGCCCGCGCGCCGCCGCAATGCGCGACGAGGGATCGGTAGGTGCGGGGCCCAATATTCTCCGAGCGTATGAGCCGCAGCCGGTCTATGCGGTCGGATTCGGTGATGGTGGGGTTGATGGCGTCCACGCGGTCTCCTTGCGCACCAGAATGGATCAACCTGAGGGCGCGGGGAAGGGGCAAAAGCGCGAAGCGCGTCTTCAAAAGTATTGTCCCGCCCATCGGCGTCTTGCTAGGCGTAGGTCAAACAGAAGACGGGGGAAACATGATCTCGCTCGCCGACCAGAAGCGCCGCATCGACAAGGGTGAGATTTCGCCCGACGCTGCGCTTGCGGAATCAATCGCCGCCATCGACGCCCTCGAGCCGGCCATCGGCGCCTTCGCCCATCGCGCCAGGAACCCGCGCGCGCAAGACCAAGGACCGCTGCGCGGCATCGCGGTCGGCATCAAGGACATCATCGACACGTCCGATATGCCGACCGAGATGGGCTCGGTGATCTATCGCGGCCATCAGCCGCGCGCGGATGCGCCCGTGGTGATGCTGCTGCAAAAGGCCGGCGCCACCATCGTCGGCAAGACCACGACCACGGCGTTTGCCGCCAACGATCCGACGCCGACCCGCAATCCGCACAATCATGCGCACACGCCGGGCGGCTCGTCGTCGGGCTCGGCGGCATCCGTCGGCGGCGGCATGATCCCGCTTGCGCTGGGCACGCAGACCGGCGGCTCGGTGATCCGGCCGGCCTCGTTCTGCGGCGCGGCCGCGATCAAGCCGTCCTATCGGCTGCTGCCGACCGTCGGCGTGAAATGTTTTTCCTGGACGCTCGATACCGTCGGCCTGTTCGCGGCCGACGTCGAGAGCGTCGCGATTGGGTTGTCGGCGATGACCAACCGGCCGGAATTGCTGGCGCCTGCGCTCGGGCGCCCGCGCATCGGTGTTGTGACGCAGGAGTTTGCCGGTCAGCCGGAAGCCGCCGGCGCCGCCGCGCTGCAGGCGGCCGCGCGCGCCGCGGCAAAGGCGGGGGCATCGGTCCGCGAATTTGACATGCCCGACATCGTCGCGGAAGCCTGGCGCATCCATCCGACCCTGCAGCAATATGAGGCGCACCAGGCCTTTGCCTGGGAGTATAGCGAGAACTACGATGCGATGGCGCCGCTGCTGCGCGGCAGGATGGACGAGAGCAAAAACATTCCTGCCGGCGATTACGACGCGGCCCGGAAGATCGCGGCCAAGGCACGGGCTGCGGTCACAGAAATTTTGAAGGAGGTCGACGTGCTGCTGGCGTTGTCGGCGCCGGGTGCGCCGCCGAAGGGCCTCGACTCCACCGGCGATCCCACCTTCAACCGGCTGTGGACCTTGATGGGCACGCCTTGCGTCAACGTGCCCGCTGTCGTCGTCGACGGCAACCTGCCGATCGGCGTGCAGATCATCGCCGACTATGGCGACGACGCCAAGGCGCTGGCCGGCGCGCGCTTCCTCGAGCGCGCGTTGAGGTCATAGCGCCAAAGCTGGCTCTGCCTGTGCGCTACGCGCGCTGGTTTGCCGTAGCCAGCGCTCGGCTGCTTCGCGCCCGCGCGCATGCAGCAGCATCACCGAGCCCCGGCCGAGATCGGCGGCGCTGCGTTGGGCCAGCTCGTCGAATTCGTCCTCCGCAGCAATCCGGAACAGCCGCGTGTCGGCGTTGCCGGACAATATCGCGATCTCGGCGTTGAGCACGGCATTCGCGGCGATCTGGTCGAGGCGCCGGTCGATTGCGGCCCTGGTGATCGGCACGAAGGAATCGCGGCTCGGCGTCACCTGCACCAGCAGCACGTCCGCTCCTTCCTGCATCAGGCCTGCGAGCGGCGGGTTGGCGGCGAAACCGCCGTCCCAATAGGAGCCGCCCTCGATCTCGACCGCGCAATGCACCAGCGGCGGGCAGGTCGAGGCCAGCAGGACGTCGGCGGTGAGCTCGCGATTTTGGAAGATACGCAGAGCGCCGTCGCGCACCCGCGTGGTCGCGATTAGCAGTTTGGGGCAGGTCGGCCTGCGCAGCGCCACGAAGTCGATGTGGTTGAACAGCATCTCGCGCAAGGGGTCGAGATCGCTGGGATCGAATTGCAGAGCAGGGCTGAAGGCCACCGAGCTGCCGGCCGGCGAGAACGCGCCGATCAGCATCAGCGCGCGGAACGAGGCTTCCTCGATCAGGTGGTTCCAGAATTTCGCAAGCGCCTTGCGTGCGCCTTCGCGACCGCCCTCGACGAGGCCCGAGGCCAGCAACGCGGCATTGATGGCGCCGGCGCTGGCGCCGCTGATCGCGCCGATGTCGAAATCCGGCGCTTCCAGCAACCGATCCAGCACGCCCCAGGTGAAGGCGGACAGCGAGCCGCCGCCTTGCAAGGCCAGCGAGATTTTTCGCGGAAGGGTCGCAGGTGTTGTTGGAACCAGTGTCGGATCGCTCGCGCGGCGGTCATAGGAGCTTGCTGACTTGAAAGCGGCCATGATTTCCGACGCGCGCGGGCGTACGCGACCGGGCGCCGGCGGCCCCGCAGGAAGCGGTTCAGGCGCGCGCGTCTCGGACGTTGCAAGCGAAGGAGGTGGAGGCGGTGCTTCCGTCGACCAGATATCAGCGGCAGCCAGCAATTTGCTCGCTGACGTCTGCACGGAACCAGTCCGTGCGTCACTCGACTCGGTCATTTCAGTTAGCCCCACTTGGCGCTAACTACCCCATGGCCAACATGACAGGCGGCCGGATGCTTCGCCAGCTATGTGAAGGAGTTGCGAACAAGAAATCACGCGCGTCGCACGCGGCATTCGGGTTAGCCCTTCTGCCCGATTCGGCTCTCGGTCCCCGCCTGCAACCGCTTGATGTTCTCGCGATGCGCATAGAACACGAGAAGCGTCAGCACGACGAACAGCGATGTCAGCTTGGGATCACCGACGAACCACCACAGGAACAGTGGCGTGACGAAGCTCGCGACCAGCGCCGACAGCGAGGAATACTTGAAGGAAAAGGCCATCGCGAGCCAGACCAGGCAGAACACGATCGCCGCCGGCCAGAACAGGCCGAGCAGGATGCCGATATAGACGGCAACGCCCTTGCCGCCCTTGAATTTGAGCCAGACAGGGAAGAGGTGACCGAGGAAAGCGCCGAGACCGGCGAGCATCGCCGCGTTTGGCCCGCCGAAGTAGCCGCCGATGACGACGGCGGCCGTGCCCTTGAGCGCATCGAGCAGCAGCGTCGCCGCGGCCAGTCCCTTGTGGCCGGTACGCAGCACATTGGTGGCGCCGATGCTGCCGGAGCCGATCGAGCGAATGTCGGTCGTGCCCGCGAGTTTGGTGAGCACGAGGCCAAAGGGAATCGAACCGAGCAGATAGCCGATGATGAAGGCGACGGGCAGGAAGGCGTCAGGTCCCATTTGCAATGCTCCTTCCGCGACCTTGCCGCGCATTACACGTGCTCGTAAACGGTCCGGCCGCCGACGATGGTGCGCATGACGCGGCCGGAGAAGCGCGCCTCGTCGAACGGCGTGTTCTTGCACAGCGATTTCAGGTCGGCGGGATCGAGCACCCACGGCGTATCGGGATCGATCACGACGATGTCGGCCGGCGCGCCCGAACGCAAGCTACCGCCGGGCAGGCCGAGCAGCTCGGCGGGGCGGGTCGACATGGCGCGGATCAGCGTCTTCCAGTCCATCTCGCCATTGTGGATCAACCGCAGCGCCGCCGGCAGCATGGTTTGCAGTCCGACCGCGCCCGGGGCGGCTTCCGCGAACGGCAGCCGCTTGACTTCGACGTCCTGCGGATTGTGGTCGGACATGATGACGTCGATCAGTCCGGAGGCGAGCGCCTCGACCAGCGCGCGGCGATCGTCCTCGGTGCGCAGCGGCGGCGACAGTTTCAGGAAGGTGCGGTATGGGCCGATGTCGTTCTCGTTGAGGGTGACATGGTTGATCGAGACCGACGCCGAGACGGCATGGCCGGCATCGCGGGCGCGCTTCAAAATTTCCAGCGAGGCGACGCAGCTCACCGACGCCGCGTGATAGCGCCCACCAGTCAGCGCGACCAGTCGGACATCGCGTTCCAGCATCACGGCTTCGGAGGCGTCGGGAATGCCGACAAGGCCGAGACGCGCAGCGAACTCGCCCTCGTTCATGACGCCTTCGCCGATCAGATCGGGATCCTCGGTGTGGTGCACGATCAGCGCGTCGAAATCCCTGGCGTAAGTCAGCGCGCGGCGCATCACCTGCGCATTGACAACGCTCTTGTTGCCGTCGGAGAACGCGACCGCGCCGGCGGCCTTGAGCAGGCCGATTTCGGTCATCTCCTCGCCGCGTAAACCTTTGGTCAGCGCAGCCATCGGATGGATGTTGACGATCGCGGTGTCGCGGGCGCGGCGCAGGATGAAGTCGACGGTGGCGGAATTGTCGATCGCCGGCTGGGTGTCGGGCTGACAGATGACGGTGGTGATGCCGCCGCTGGCAGCGGCCTGACTTGCCGATGCCAACGTCTCGCGATGGCCGTAGCCGGGCTCGCCGATGAAAGCGCGCATGTCGACCAGGCCGGGCGCCACGATCTTGCCGGCGCAGCTGACGATGTCGGTGCCTTCAGGCACGCCGGCGGCACCGATGCCGCGCCGCGCTTCCCGGATCACACCATCGACGATCAGGACGTCGCCGGGGCCGTCGAAATCGCGGGACGGGTCGATGACGCGCGCATTGGCGAGCAGGATCGGGCGTCGGTCGGTTAACATGATCTACGCATTTGGCAGGTTGCGGGCGAGCGCTTCCAGCACCGCCATCCGCACCGCCACTCCCATTTCCACCTGTTCCCGGATCAGCGACTGCGCGCCGTCGGCGACACTGGAGTCGATCTCAACGCCGCGGTTCATCGGACCGGGATGCATCACCAGCGCGTCCGGCTTGGCATAAGCGAGCTTCTTCTGGTCGAGCCCGTAATAGTGGAAGTACTCGCTGGATGACGGCACGAATGAGCCGTTCATGCGCTCGCGCTGCAGCCGCAGCATCATCACGATGTCGGCGCCTTCCAGTCCCTCGCGCATGTCGCGGGCGACCTCAACGCCCATCCGCTCGATGCCTGGCGGTAGCAAGGTCGAAGGCGCGACCACGCGGACCCGCGCGCCCATGGTGTTGAGCAGGATGATGTTGGAGCGCGCGACGCGCGAATGCAGCACATCGCCGCAGATCGCCACCAGCAGGCCCTCGATCCGGCCCTTGTTGCGGCGGATGGTGAGCGCATCCAGCAGCGCCTGGGTCGGATGCTCGTGGCTGCCGTCGCCGGCATTGATCACGGAACCGTCGACCTTGCGCGCCAGCAGTTCCACCGCGCCGGAGGCGTGGTGGCGCACCACCAGGATGTCCGGGTGCATGGCGTTCAAGGTGACGGCGGTGTCGATCAGCGTCTCGCCCTTGCGCATCGAGGACGAGGACACCGACATGTTCATGACGTCGGCGCCGAGCCTCTTGCCCGCGATCTCGAAGGAGGACTGGGTTCGGGTCGAGGCCTCGAAGAACAGGTTGATCTGGGTGCGGCCGCGCAAGCTGGTGCGCTTCTTGTCGATCTGGCGGTTGAGCTCGACATATTCCTCGGAGAGGTCGAGCAGGCCGGTAATGTCGGCAGCCGAAAGCCCCTCGATTCCCAGCAGATGCCGGTGACCGAGGACGAAGCTCGATTTCGATGCAGATGTCATTAAAGCGAGAGCTATAGGCGCGGATTTCGGGCAGGGCAAGGGTGAAAGGCCCTCGAAAAAGTTATCCCCCGGCGGTTCGCCGGCAAGGTAAATGGGGTAGCGAAAAAGCGCGCCAAATTCTCGGTCGTCATGCCCCGACCGGGGCTAAAGGCCGGCGAGTGGAAGGACCTAGTGAAAGCGATCATCACCGCACTTGTTGTTGCCGTGTCGATGTCCACCGCCCACGCCCAGACCTTGCCCGGCGGCTTCGTCTATCTGCGTGACATCGATCCCACCATCATCCAGGACATCCGCTACGCCACGTCGAACAATTTCGTCGGTCACCCGATGGCCGGCTATCGGGCCGGCGAATGCGTGGTCAAGCGCGAGGTCGCCTTCCGCCTGAAGGCGATCCAGCAGGAACTCACCAAGCGAAAACTGTCGCTGAAAATGTTCGACTGCTATCGGCCCGCGCGCGCAACCGCGGACATGCTGGCGTGGTCGCGCGACGGCAAGGACGCCGGGCGCCGCTTCAATCCGGCGATCAGCAAGCGCGACCTGTTCGCCCTCGGCTACATCTCGCCATACTCGCAGCATTCGACCGGGGCCGCGCTCGATCTCACCCTGGTGGACCTCACCGCCGATAATTCCGCCACCTTCGATCCCACCAGGACCTACGCCGATTGCACCGCGCCGGTCGAGAAACGCGCGCCCGAAGGCAGCGTCGACATGGGCACCGGCTACGACTGCACGGACCTGAAGGGTCATACCAATTCGAACGCGATCACGCCGGAACAGCGGAAGTGGCGGCGCGAGCTGGCCGCCGTCATGGCCAGTCAAGGCTTTGTCAACTATTGGCGGGAATGGTGGCACTTCTCCCTGCCGGGCGCGGGCGGAGCGGCCTATGATTTCCCGATCGAACCGCGCCGCTGAAAGCTGATTGATGGACGCAATCGATCCTGCCAACCCGCCGCTGACAGTCGTGCCGGCGCCCCGCACCCCGCATGTCTGGGGTTTCTGGGGCACCGTGTTCTGGGGACTGATCGTGTTTGTCGCGATGTTCGTCGGCCAGATCGGCGTCATCGTGCTCTTCGCGCTGGCGCGGGGAGGTGGGCTTGACTCGGCTACCGTGATCCGGACCGCCGCCAGCGGATCGGTGATCTCGCTGTCGGTCATTGCCGGACTGCCGGCTGTTCTGCTGGCGCTGTGGATTGCGATTGGTTTTACGCGTGTCTCCTTCGCCGATTACCTTGCGCTGCGCTGGACCTCCTGGCGCAATGTCGCGCTTGGTGTGGTCGGCCTCGCCGTGCTGGTTGCGGGCTGGGACCTGCTGTCGCGCGCCATCGGCAAGGAAGTCTCGCCGGATTTCATGATCGACGTGTTCAAGTCGGCACGATCAGACGATGCGCTGTGGCTGCTGGTGCTGGCCTTTTGCGCCGCGGCGCCGATGACAGAGGAACTTTTCGCACGCGGCTTCCTCTATCGCGGCCTGGCGGAGTCGTTCCTCGGCGTGCCCGGCGCGATCCTGGTCTCGTCGATCGTCTGGACCAGCCTGCACCTGCAATATGACTGGTTCTTCTTCGGCGAGGTGTTCTGCATCGGACTGTGGTTCGGCTACATCCGCTACCGAAGCCAATCGACCTGGCTCACCATCGTGCTGCATGCGCTGAACAATTTTGCGGCGGTGGTGCAGAGTTATGTGCTGGCGAGCTAATTTCCCGCAGCGAAGGCAATCGCAATCGGCATGGTGATCGCAGCCAGTATCGTCTGCAGCGTGATGATCTGCGCCAAGAGCGGCGCATCGCCGCCCATCTGGCGCGCCAGCACATAGGCGCTCGGCGCGGTCGGCACCGCCGAACAGACCGCGACGATCACAAGTCCGGTGCCGGAGACGCCGAACCAGATGCCGAACCCAATCGCGAGCGCCGGCATCGCCGCGAGCTTGAGGATCACGCCGGCAGCAGTGGCAAGGCTCGGCCGCAGCAGCCCCTGCAGATGCAGCCCCGCGCCGTTGACGAGCAGGCCGATGGCGAGCGAGGAGGCGCCGAGCGCGTCCGCGACCTCATGCCAGATTTTCGGCAACGGCAGATGGGCGACATTGACGCCGAGACCGATGACGCAAGCCCAGATCAGCGGGTTCTTCACCACGGTCATGACAATCGCGCGCGCCGATTGCTTCTCGGGCGAGGCGTAATGCGCCAGCACGAGGACGCTGAGCACATTGCCGAGCGGGATCAGCGCGACCATGGCGACGGAAGCGAGCGCCAGCCCGTCGGCGCCATAGAGATTGCGCGCGACCGAGAGCGCGACATAGGTCTGCCAGCGGATCGCGCCCTGAAACACCGAGGTGAAGGCCGGCCCGTCGACGCCCCGGCGCGCGAGCCACGGCCGCAGTACAAGGCACAGCGCCGACACGATCAGCATGGCGATCAACAGTGCGCCGCCGACGCCGGCGATCGGCACCTTGCTGAGGTCGGCCTTGATCAGCGTCTGGATCAGCAGCATCGGGAACAGGACGTAATAGGTCAGTTGCTCAAGGCCGTGCCATTGCGTCTCCAGCCGGATCAGGGTGCGCTTCAGGACCACGCCGAGCACGATCAGGATGAACACCGGCGCGAGCGCCGCAATCACGATCGCCATCAGGCTTTCCCGAGATTCACGAGGCGGTCGAGTGCGCCCTGCAGGATGAAGATCGCGGCGTGCTGGTCGATTACCTCGGCGCGGCGGGCGCGGCTGACGTCGTTGGCGATCAGCTCGCGTTCCACCGCTGCGGTCGAGAGCCGCTCGTCCCACAGTGCGATTGCAAGATCGGTGAGGCTGGCGAGATTGCGGGCGAAAGCGCGGGTCGACTGCGCGCGCGGGCCTTCGCTGCCGTCCATATTGATGGGCAGGCCCAGCACGAAGCCGACCGCCTTGCGTTCGCCAGCGATTGCGAACAGCCGCGCCGCGTCCGCCCTAAACGCCTTGCGCTGGATGGTTTCGACGCCGGTCGCCAGCTTCCGATCGGGATCGGAGACGGCGACGCCGATGGTCTTGGTGCCGAGATCGAGGCCGATCAGCGCGCCGCGCGCCGGCCAATGCGCGACGGCTTCGATCAGGGGGAGGATAGGGGCGGGCATGGCATGCGCATAACATCGCAACGCCATGCCGGCAAACCGGTACCTCACGCCGCGATGACGCGTTCCGCACCGTTGAGGCACGACACAAATCCGCTCAGCGCGCTGTACTGATGCGCGCTGCGGCGCTGGATGAAGAGCGTATCGACGCGCGACCAGGAGGTATCGAGGCCGTGGATGTTGACCTCCTTGCGCTGGTCGCTGCGTTCGACCACCGCGCGAGGCAGCAGCGTGACCCCCATGCCGGCGGCAACGCAGCCGATCATGCCGTCGAGCGTGCCGAGCTCGAAGCGCGCGGCGGATGGCCAGCCGAAATCGGAAAACAGCTGCTCCAGCCGCTGGCGATAGGTGCAGCCGGTGCGAAACACCAGCGCGGTCGGGCCGGATTCAGGCGTGCCAGCGCGAAGTGCGGCGAGGTTGTTGAAGCGCTTGGCCGACACCAGCACCAGCTCTTCGCGGAACGCGAGGGTCGAGGTGAGGTCGGCATGCTCGATGGGACCGGCGACAAAGGCGCCATCGAGCGCGCCGTCGAGCACGGCTGCAACCAGATCGGCGGTCGTCGACGTCTTCAGCGTCAACCGCACCGCAGGGAAGCGGCGGTGAAATTCGGCGAGTAGCGCGGGCAGGCGCACCGCGGCGGTCGTCTCCATCGAGCCGATCGCAAGCGGGCCCTTCGGCTCGCCGTCGTCGCGCGCGGCGAGCATGGCCTCGCGCGATAGCGCCGCCATCCGCTGCGCATAGGGAAGCAGCCGCCGCCCCGCGCCGGTCAGGGTCATGCCGCGGCTGTGCCGCTCGAACAGCGCGGTGCCGATCTCGGCTTCCAGCGCCTTCACGCGCTGGGTGACGTTGGACTGCACGGTATTGAGCTCTTCGGCGGCGCGGGTGATGCCGCCGTTTCGCGCGACGGCCGAAAAGGTCAGGAGATCGATGAGTTCCACGGGCGAATGCTCCGTTTTCATTTAGAGATGGCTAGCTTCTCTAATATTCACTTTTGAAGAAAGGTAAGCTCAGCTACGATTGCTGTCCAGAGGAGAAAAAGGATGCCACTCACCACGCCGCTGACATCGCTTCTCGGCATCACCCACCCGATCCTCTCGGCGCCGATGGCCACGATCGCCGGCGCCCGGCTGGTTGCGGCGGTCGGCGAGGCCGGCGGCTTCGGCATCCTCGGCGGCGGCTACGGCGACAAGGCCTGGCTCGAGCAGGAGACCGCCAAGCTGCGCAAAGTGCAAAGCGCCGTTCGGCATCGGCTTCATCACCTGGAGCATGGCGAAGCAACCGGAATTGCTCGACATCGCGCTGGCGGCAAAGCCGCGCGCGATCATGTTGTCGTTCGGCGATCCCAAGCCGCATGCGTCGCGCATCAAGGCGGCCGGCAGCCTGCTGATCTGCCAGGTGCAGAACGAGGACATGGCGAGGCAGGCGCTCGATGCCGGCGCCGACATCCTGATCGCGCAGGGCACTGAAGCCGGCGGCCATGGCGCTTCGCGCACCCTGATCGACATCGTGCCCGCGGTGATCGATCTCGCGGCCGGACGGGTGCCCGTCGTTGCCGCTGGCGGCCTTGCCGACGGGCGTGGGATGGCGGCCATGATGATGCTGGGTGCCAGCGGCGTCATGCTCGGCACGCGCTTCTATGCCAGCCTCGAATGTGATGGCGCGGAGGAGGCCAAGAAACGGATTTGCGCTGCCGATAGCGGCGAGACCGTGCGCAGCATCATCTTCGACGTCTCGCGAAAACTCTGGTGGCCGGCGCCTTTCACCGGCCGCGCCTGGTCAACGATCACGCGCGCCGCTGGATGGGACGCGAGGTCGAACTGGTGCAGAATGTGGAGGCTGTCGCCATCGAATATGCGGCGGCCAGAGACGCCGGCAATTTCGATATCGCGGGTGTGTTTGCCGGCGACGGCGTCGGCCTGATCCACGACATTCCGCCCGCGGCCGAGATCGTCGAGCGGATCGCATCCGAAGCCGACCAGATCCTGGCCGGGCGGCGCAACTTCCCTCAGGCGCAACGCGCCCACTGAAACGCCAGCCCACGAGAACAGACGATGTGGCCCGATCGCAGAATCATCGACCTCTTCAAGACGGAATTTCCGATCATACAGGCGCCGATGGCCGGCGTGATGGACGCCGACCTCGTGATGGCCGCGGCACAAGGCGGCGCGTTGGGCTCGCTGCCCTGTGCGATGCTCTCGCTGGAAAAGGCGCGTGAGCAGATCAAGATCATCCGCCAGCGTGTCTCTGCGCCGGTCAATCTGAATTTCTTTTGCCACCATGCCGTCGAAGCCGATCCTGCGCGCGAAGCGGCATGGCGAAAGCGGCTGGGGTCGTACTACAGGGAATACGGCCTCGATCCTGCGGCGCCGTTCAATGCCGCCAACCGTGCGCCGTTCGACCATGTGTCCTGCGACATCGTCGAGGAGCTGAAACCCGAGATCGTCAGCTTTCATTTCGGCCTGCCGGAGCAGCGCCTGCTCGATCGCGTCAAGGCGACCGGCGCTATCGTGATGTCGTCGGCGACGACCGTGCGGGAAGCCTTGTGGCTCGAGGCGCACGGCGCCGATGTCATCATCGCGCAAGGCGCCGAGGCCGGCGGCCATCGCGGCATGTTCCTGACCGACGATATCGCCGAGCAGCCCGGCACCTTCGCGCTGGTGCCGCAGGTGGTCGATGCGGTGAAGGTGCCGGTCATCGCGGCCGGCGGCATTGCCGACGGGCGCGGGATTGCCGCCGCATTTGCGCTTGGCGCTGCCGGCGTCCAGATCGGCAGCGCTTATCTGCGCTGCCCCGAGTCCAAGGTCAGCGCGCCCGCCCGTGCGCTGCTCGCCGAGGCGAGGGATGACTCGACCGTCCTCACCAATGTGATGACCGGGCGGCCGGCGCGGGGCCTCGTCAATCGCGTCATGCGCGAGGTCGGACCGATATCGCCGGACGCGCCGGCCTTTCCCCATGCGGCGACGGCATTGGCTCCGCTGAAGGCGGCCGCCGAGAAACTCGGCAAGGTCGATTTCACCAATCTATGGGCGGGGCAGGCGGTCGGCCTCGGCCGCGACATCCCGGCAGCGGAACTGACCCGGGCGCTGGCAAACGATGCGCTGGCGCGGATGCGGCGGCTGGCGGGTTAGGTTCCGCGAGCCGGAACTTTCGCTGCTGATAGTCGCAGCGAATGACAGACTTGGTCGCGCCGTGTTAGCCGACGTCGCACATGCAACGACGTCAATTCATTGCGCTCGCGGGCGCTGCCATGGCGTGGCCGCTCGCGGTTCACGCCCAGCGAAAAGCGATACCGGTCATCGGGTATCTTCACTTTGCATCACCGGACTACATCCCGGCGCCGGAATCCTTTCTGCAGGGCTTGCGAGAGCACGGCTATGTCGACGGGCAAAACATTGCGCTCGAATATCGCTGGGCCGGGGGCGAATATGATCGCTTGCCGGCGATGGCCGCCGAACTCGTGGCACAAGGCGTCGATCTGATCGCCGCGTTCGGTCCGCCTCCGGCCAAGGCGGCGAAGAATGCGACGTCCACGATTCCGATCGTCTTCGAGGTTGGCAACGATGCCGTGGAGGCCGGATTGGTGGCGAGCCTGGCCGAACCCGGTGGCAATGCGACCGGTCTGAGCATCCTGTTCGTCCAGGTGACGGCGAAGCGACTCGAATTGCTCTGCGATCTGTTGCCCGGTGCAAAGACAATCGGTCTGCTGGTCAATCCCAAAAGTCCGACGGCCGAGCCTTCGATCCGCGGCGCCTCGGAAGCCGCGAAAGCGAAGAACGTGCAGTTGTCGGTCTTCAATGCATCGACCGTTGCCGGAAATCAACGCGGCATTTGCCGCGGCGGTCAGCTCCAAGGTTCAGGGCATGATCGTATCGGCCGATCCGTTCTTCGATACGCAGCGGGCACTGCTCGTGGACGGTCGCGGCGCGCGAAAAACTTCCGTCGATCTATTTCGAGGACGAGTTTCCCAATGCCGGCGGATTGATCAGCTACGGGTCGAGCCTTGCCGACGTGTATCGGCAGATGGGCCTTTATGCCGGCAAAATCCTGAAGGGCGCAAAGCCGTCCGAGCTGCCGGTCGAACAACCGACCAAGTTTCGTCTGGCGATCAACCCCAGGACTGCGCGCGAATTGGGGATAGCGGTGCCGCCGAGCCTGCTGTTCACCGCCGATAACGTCATCGATTGACGGCCGGAATTGGCCGCCGTCAAAAGGGTTCCGCGCCGGTTGCAGTGCAAAAGCGGCCTCTGCTATACCCGCTGAAACCCCGTTTTGAGGCCATATATAATGTCGGTTGATGCCGCTACCGTCCGGCGCATCGCGCAGTTGGCGCGGATTGCGGTCCGGGACGACGAAATCCAGCATCTGGAGGGCGAGCTCAACGCCATGCTTGGTGTTCGTCGAGCAACTGTCCGAGGTCGAATATCGACGGCGTCGAGCCGATGACCTCGGTGACGCCGATGGAGATGAAGAAGCGCGCCGACGTCGTCAACGACGGCAATATCGCCGACGACATCGTGAAGAATGCGCCGGCGACCGAAGGGCATTTCTTCCTGGTGCCGAAGGTCATCGAGTAACATAGCGTTTTCAAGCGAAGTGGGTACCGGTTCGCGTGAAGAAAACGCGTCAAACAAGAAAGTGCGGAGAACATGTGTCTGCTCTGCGACGATGAGAAGGCCTACGCGGCCTACATGAATTATCTCGACGCGATGGAGCGGCAGGGCAAGGCTGCCGATCCCGACAAGGCGATCGACGCCGTGCTCGACGCGCTCGAGGCCAACGAGCGCACGCGTCCGAAGCAGGACGACCCGGCCAACGACAAGACCTTGTCTCCGTTCTTCTGCAGCCCGATCAATAAAAATGACCGATCTGACATCGTTGACGCTCGCCGAGGCCCGCGAGGGCCTGGCGAAAAAGTCTTTCACCTCGCTTGAACTGACCGACGCCCATCTGAAGGCGATGGAAGCCGCGCGCGCGCTCAATGCCTTCGTGCTGGAGACGCCGGAGCAGGCGCGCGCCATGGCGCGGGACGCCGACGGCAAGATCGGGAAGGGGCGGGCGGCCGCTCGCCGGCATTCCGCTCGGGATCAAGGACCTGTTCGCCACCAAGGGCGTGCGCACCACGGCGTGCTCGAAAATCCTCGGCAATTTCGTGCCGACCTATGAATTCGACCGTCACGTCGAACCTGTGGCGCGACGGCGCGGTCATGCTGGGCAAGCTCAACAATGACGAGTTCGCGATGGGCTCGTCGAACGAGACCTCGTGCTTCGGCCCGGTCGCCAATCCCTGGCGCCGCGAGGGCACTAACACCATGCTGGTGCCGGGCGGCTCCTCCGGCGGATCGGCCTCCGCGGTGGCTGCGACGCTCTGCATGGGCGCGACCGCGACCGATACTGGCGGTTCGATCCGCCAGCCGGCCGCGTTCACCGCGACCGTCGGCATGAAGCCGACCTATGGCCGCTGCTCGCGCTGGGGCATCGTTGCGTTCGCGTCCTCGCTCGATCAGGCCGGACCGATCGGACGCACCGTGCGCGATACCGCGATCCTGATGCGCTCGATGGCGGGCCATGACCCGAAGGACACGACGTCGGTCGATCGTCCGGTGCCGGACTACGAGGCCGCGGTCGGCAAGTCCGTGAAGGGCATGAAGATCGGCATTCCCAGGGAATATCGCCTCGACGGCATGCCCGCCGAGATCGAGAAGCTCTGGAGCGACGGCGCGGCCTGGCTGAAGGCGGCCGGCGCCGAGCTCGTCGACGTGTCGCTGCCGCACACCAAATATGCGCTGCCGGCCTATTACATCGTGGCGCCGGCGGAGGCCTCCTCGAACCTCGCGCGCTATGACGGCGTGCGCTACGGCCTGCGCATGCCGGGACGCTCGGTCGGCGACATGTATGAGGCGACCCGCGCCGAAGGTTTTGGCGCGGAAGTGCGCCGCCGCGTGATGATCGGCACCTATGTGCTCTCCGCCGGCTATTACGACGCCTATTATCTGCGCGCGCAGAAGGTCCGCACGCTGATCAAGAAGGATTTCGAGGACTGCTACGCCAGCGGCGTGGACGCGATCCTCACGCCCGCGACGCCGTCGGCCGCGTTCGGCGTCGGCGAGAAGGGCGCGGATCCGATCGAGATGTATCTCAACGACATCTTCACGGTGACCGTGAACATGGCGGGCCTGCCGGGCATCGCGGTGCCCGCGGGCAAGGATGCGCAGGGCCTGCCGCTCGGCCTGCAGCTGATCGGCCGGCCCTTCGACGAGGAAACGCTGTTTTCGCTCGGCGAGGTGATCGAGCAGGCGGCCGGGCGGTTCACGCCGCCGAAATGGTGGTGAGCATGGCCGGATCTCAAAGCCACTCTCGGCAATGCAAAGCCCGCGGACGGTCTCGCGCCGCCGCTTGCCGCGCTCTGGTGGGCGGCCAAGGGCGACTGGGACGCCGCGCACAAGATCGTCATGAACGAAGACACCAAGGACGCGGCCTGGGTGCATGCCTATCTGCATCGGGTCGAGGGCGATCTGTCCAATGCCGGCTATTGGTATCGCCGCGCGGCCAAGCCCGCGGCGACAGATTCGCTCGACGCCGAATGGCAGCGGATCGTCGACGCGCTCGAACAAGGTAGCAAGCCATGACTGCGGCAAGCGGCAAGCTGATCAAGGGATCGACCGGCGACTGGGAGGTCGTGATCGGCATGGAAATCCATGCCCAGGTCACCTCCAACTCGAAACTGTTCTCGGGCGCCTCGACCGCGTTCGGCGGCGAGCCCAACACCCAGGTCTCGCTGGTGGATGCGGCGATGCCGGGCATGCTGCCCGTGATCAACGAGGAATGCGTGCGGCAGGCGGTGCGCACCGGTCTCGGGCTGAACGCAAAGATCAATCTGCGCTCGGTGTTCGACCGCAAGAACTATTTTTATCCGGACCTGCCGCAGGGCTACCAGATCAGCCAGTACAAGTCGCCGATCGTCGGCGAGGGCGAGGTCACCCTCGAGCTCGAGGGCGGCCGTACCGCGACCGTCGGCATCGAGCGGCTGCATCTGGAGCAGGACCCCGGCAAAATGCTGCACGACCAGTCGCCGACGATGTCCTTTATCGACTTCAACCGCTGCGGCGTGGCGCTGATGGAGATCGTCTCCAAGCCCGACATCCGCGACGCCGAGCAGGCCAAGGCCTACGTGACGAAGCTGCGTTCGATTCTGCGCTATCTCGGCACCTGCGACGGCGACATGGAGAAGGGGTCCTTGCGCGCCGACGTCAACGTCTCCGTGCGCAAGCCGGGCGGGCCGCTCGGCACCCGCTGCGAGATCAAGAACCTGAACTCGATCAACTTCATCGGGCAGGCGGTCGAGCATGAGGCGCGCCGCCAGATCGAGATCATCGAGGATGGCGGCACCATCGCGCAGGAAACCCGGCTGTTCGACCCCAACAAGGGCGAGACGCGCTCGCTGCGGTCAAAGGAAGAGGCGCACGACTACCGCTATTTCCCCGATCCCGACCTGCTGCCGCTGGAATTCAGCGCAGGCCTTCGTCGACGCGCTGAAGGCCGACCTGCCGGAGTTGCCGGACCAGAAGCGAAGCCGCTTCGTCGCCGATTTCGGCCTGTCGCCCTATGACGCCGGCGTGCTGGTGGCCGAGCGCGAGAGCGCCGATTTCTACGAAAGCGTGCTGTCCGGCCTCGCCGACCGCGCCCGCGACGGCAAGGTTGCCGCCAACTGGGTGATCAACGAGCTGTTCGGCCGCCTCAACAAGGAGGGGCGGGGAATCGCGGACTCGCCGGTGTCGGCGAAGCAATTGTCCGCCATCGTCGACCTGATCGGCGAGGGCACGATCTCCGGCAAGATCGCCAAGGACCTGTTCGAGATCGTCTGGCAGGAGGGCGGCGACCCCCGCGCGCTGGTCGAAAGCCGCGGCATGAAGCAGGTCACCGACCTCTCGGCGATCGAGAAGGTGGTCGACGACATCATCGCGGCCAATCCGGACAAGGTGGAGCAGGCCAGGGCGAAGCCGGCGGCGATCCAGTGGTTCGTCGGCCAGGTGATGAAGTCGACGGGCGGCAAGGCCGATCCGAAGGCGGTCAACGCGCTGCTGAAGTCGAAGCTCGGCATCTGAACGGCGTCGTCGCGCGGCGATTTTGTCGCACGCGATCGGGCACGCTTGATGCGAATCGGATTCGCAAGATGAGCGTGTAAGCGGCCCGCGGACGATGGCGGCGCGCCTTTGCGCCGTTAATCAAGAAAATATTTTCATTGCCAAAAATCGCGACTCAGAGTCCGCGCGGGCGCGTTTTTGCGCCTCGAGGCAACTCACGATCGCTCCCGGCTTTCATCGCGCGCGCCGCGCGTTGATTGAAGAAACGGCTGCGGCACAGGGCTTTCCTGCGATCTTGACAAATGCCGATGTCGGCGGCGCCGGCGTTTCTCGCATCGCGATTTCGACGCATTGCGTTGTTATCGCTGGCCACGTTGCGTGCGCGCTCACATCGCTGCGTCAACACTTCCTTAAGTGGGACGCTGTTTTTTTCGATGTGTTGGTGTATTCGGGATGCAGTGCATCTCGATTCCCGAGTGCACGCAGCGAACTGAGCCATCTCACTACATCAGGAGGGCAACATGGCTAAGAAAGCGAAGAAGGCAGAAGAAGGCGAAGAGCGCCGTGAAGAAGTCTGCGAAGAAGACTCGCAAGGCTTCAAAGAAGAAGAACATGAATATGTGATCTCGCCTTGACTAGAATTGCCGGCGGCCTTTTTGCCGGCACGTCATTGGACGGCGGGCGGTTTGCTTTCCAAAGCGGAACAGCTCCGATCGTTTGATCGACGAAGAGGGTGTCGGCGAGACATCAGGTCAACGGCCGGACCGGATTTTCGGGGAGCGCTCGCGCTTCCCGGGAGAGGGTCCGGCAGAAGAAACGGTTTTTCTTCGCACGGTGCGGATCGCTTTCAAGTCCGCAGTTTCACTTCAGGCTCCTTGGCCGACGTGAGATCTGGTCCTGACGTGTTCGCCGACGCCCTCGTTCCCAGGCCGGAGAGGGCAGCTCCCGGCGTCTCATTTCCAAAAACATCTTGCTTCATCGCCGCCCGCCGGATTGCCCGCGCGGGCGATCTCGCTTTGGCCATGGTTATCCCTTTGCCAAGACAGCAGGGTAAACCATCGGTGACGTGCGCAACAAAGCCCCGGCGCACAACGGTTTCCTGAATTTCGCGCGCTGCCGCCGCCTCGCTGCATTTACATCCCGTTCATCGCGCCGCTTAAGCCGGCTTTCAAACTTGATCGGCCATGATCCGCCCATAAGCCGGCAAACGGCATGGGGCGTTGAATTGGGTTGGACGGGGGCCGCGCTCGGACGAGCGGGGCAAAAACAACAAGGGGAGACGGGACATGTTTCAGGGGACAATCGATCTGGATATGGCAACGCCGGTGGACGCGAGTGCGCTGTCCGACGTGCTGTTCGAGCGCGGGCTTTATTGGGCGAGCGGCCGGTCCGGCGTCGTCAATCTGGTCGCCGCGCACAAATGGTTCAATCTCGCCGCGCTGAAGGGGCGCAGCGACGCCGTCGCCGCGCGCCGCGAGGTCGCCGAGCTGATGTCGGAGATCGAGATCGCGGCCGCCCAGCGCGAGGCGCGCACCTGGATCACCACGCACTAAACCCGATCAAGGGATAGCGGAGGCGGCACCGCCGCCTTTCGCGGCCGGCCGGACGCCTTGCCCGCCAATACGCATTTTGTTACGCGAATTCCATGTCGAAGCGTGACGAAACGCTGCACAAGGCCTTTGCGCTGCACCGGAGCGGCAATTTCGCGGAGGCCGCGAAACTCTACCGCAAAATCATCCGGCAGGATCCGCGGCAGGCCAACGCGCTGCACTCGCTCGGCATCATCGAATCCGCCGATGGCAACCGCGCGGAGGCTGCCACGCTGATGGCGCGTTCGCTGGCGCTGCAGCCGGCCAATATCGAGTTCATGCAGAACTACGCCACCGTGCTGTGCCAGCTCGGGCAGTTCGAGACCGCGAGCAGCGTCTGCCTGCG
>CAWBTH010000026.1:0-40749 GCA_963791665.1 uncultured Alphaproteobacteria bacterium
AAGCCGCCCCGCGCGAGGCGACATCGGCGATATCGGGCTTCCACCTGTTTCCGTTCGGAGGCCTGCGCAAGGCCGGCAACTGGCTGCGCACCTATCCGCAAGGCGCGCGCGAGGCGGTGACGACCGGGAGATAGCCTTGGTCGGTTGCCTTCGTCATCGACGAAGGCATGTTACGCAACTTGCGCATTGTGAACGTCGACCGTCGGGACCATCCTTGCTTTACCGAACGATCTCCCGGTCACCGGCACGGAGATAGGCATGCAACGATGGATAGCACGGCTCGACGCTGCCTGTGCCTCGATCAATCCGGGTCTCGTGGTCGCCGCTCTCGTTCTGGCTCTGCTCGATGTCGCAGTCGCCGAGCAGCACTGGCCTCCAGCATATGCGCGGGTATCGGTGCCGGCGCACAAAGCCGTCATGGTCGCTGCGACGCGCGATCAGTGCGCGCCCGCGGTTCCACCCGAGTTGCGCGACATGGCCGGACGCGATTGACCGGCCAGCGAGGCAGCCGCTTCACGCGAATCCGTACAGCCTTGCCGGATTGTCGACCAGGATCGTCTTGCGCGTTGCGGCGTCAGGCGCCCACACCGGCAACTGATTGAGCAGCCGGCCGTCATCGATCTGGAACAGCGGCGTCACGTCTGCGACCTGCTTCCCGGGCAGCGTGACCGAGTTCGGATGCGGCCAGTCAGTGCCCCAGACGATGCGCTCCGGGTTGGCCGCGATCAGCGCCTTGGCCAGCGGCACGACATCGGCATAATCGGGCGCCTGCTTCGATGAACGATAGGCGCCGGAAATCTTCACATAGGCCTTGCCCGATTTGACGAGGTCGACGAGATCGGAGAAGCCCGGCTGGTCGACGCCGAGTTCGGCCTGCGCGCCGCCGAAATGGTCGAACACCGCGGGCACCGGCGAGGCCAGCACCAGCGGCTTGATCGCCGAAATCATCGGCAAGGTGGTATAGAGCTGCACATGCCAGCCACGCTTTGTCATGCGGTCGACCGCGGCCGAGAACCGCGTCTTGCCGACATTGGGATCGTTGACGCCGCCGGTCGCAAGATTGAGGCGGATGCCGCGGAAGCCGGCCTGTCCCATCGCGTCGAGATCGGCTTCGCTGGTTTTGTCGTCGATGACGGCGACGCCTCGCGCAGTCGCCCCGCGCGCCTTCATGCCGAACAGCGTTGCCGAATTGTCGGGGCCGTAAACGCTCGGCGTCACGATCACCACGCGCTCGAGGTGCAGCGCCTTGTGCAGCGCGCTCATCTCCTCGGGCGAGGCCGGCTCCGGCGTGTAGACGCGGCCTGCGAAGAACGGAAATTTCTCGGGGTCGGCGTGGATGTGGGTGTGGCAATCGCAGGCGCCGGCCGGCACGTCGAAGTTCACCGCCGTCGACGGCTGCGCGGCCTTGGCAAATGCAGCTTTGGTGCTCATGGCAACTCCCGCGGCGGCGGAGGCCAGCAGGATACCGCGTCGTGTCAGCATGGTGTCCTCCCTCGTGTTTTGGGAGGCAGTCTATCCAGAGACAGCGCGGGCGGGAAGGCCGGCGCACACGCGACGGGCGAATAGATAAGGCCCGGCCGAGGCTGGTGACGCCGAACTCGATGCACCCTCTTCACACGGCGACGCGCCCCACGTCATTCCGCGTTTCGAGCGTGCGTTCAAACGTTAAACCAGCCTCGGCCTCAGCCCCCGCCGATGCGCACAACCTCATTTAGCTGCTTCGCATATCCGGCCGCCACAACTAAACAGCGTGCGTTCAAACTCGCTTGCTGCGTGTTGCCTGTTCGTCACATATGATGATGTTGCGTTCCTTCTCCGGAACATATTCATCCTGCCGGGCCATTCGTCATGCCAAAGATGTTCAGCGACGCGGACGCGATTGCAGATGACATCATCCGCGATGTCGGCAGGAAGCTCGTGGTCGGCCTGCCGCTCGGGCTCGGCAAGGCCAACCATATCGTCAATGCGCTCTATGCGCGCGCCGCCGCCGACCGATCGATCGACCTCACTTTCTTTTCCGCGCTGACGCTGGAGAAGCCCAAACCCTCCAACCTGCTGGAAGCGCGCTTCATCGGGCCTGTCATCGACCGTCTGTTCGGCGGTTATCCGGATCTCGCCTATGCCGAGCCGCTACGGCACGGCAGGCTGCCGCCGAACATCCGCGTCATCGAGTTCTTCTTCCTTGCCGGGCGCTGGATGCATGTGCCGGTCGCGCAGCAGAATTACATCTCCGCCAATTACACCCATGCGGCGTCCTATCTGCTGGCACAGGGGCTCAACGTCGTCACGCAGCTCGTGGCCAGGCGCGTGGTCGGCGGTATCGAGCGCTATTCGCTCTCCTGCAACACCGACACCACGCTCGATGTGTTGCGCGCCCGCAGCGAGGGCCGCGCTTCGTTCAAATTGGTGGCGCAGGTCAATTCCGAGCTGCCGTTCATGCCCGGTCCGGGCGATCTCGCGGCGGACGAATTCTCCGCCGTGCTCGACAGTCCCGCGACCGATTTCCCGCTGTTCGCGCCGCCGGCTGAACCGATCTCCGATGCCAAATACGCCATCGGCCTGCATGCCGCGTCTCTCGTGCGCGACGGTGGCAGCTTGCAGATCGGCATCGGGCAGGTCGGCGACGCGCTGGCGCAGTCGCTGGTCGTGCGTCATCACGACAATGCGCAGTACAAGAGCATCATGCAGCGCCTGTCGCCGAACGCGCCGCCGCGCGAGACCGCACCGTTCGACAAGGGGCTTTACGGCGTCAGCGAGATGGTGACCGAAGCGTTCATCGGGCTGATCGACGCCGGCATCCTGACGCGCGGCATTGATGGCATCATCCTGCACGGCGCGTTCTTCCTCGGGCCGAAAGCGTTCTATAAAGCGCTCCGCGAGATGAAGGAGGAGGATCGCGCGCGCATCTGCATGATGCCGGTGTCCTACACCAACGAGATCTATGGCGATGAGGCGGCAAAGCGCGCCGCACGCGTCGACGCCCGCTTCGTCAACAGCACCATGATGGTGACGCTGCTGGGTGCAGCCGTCTCCGACGGGCTCGAGGACGGCCAGGTCGTCAGCGGCGTCGGCGGCCAGTACAATTTCGTGGCGCAGGCCTTCGCGCTATCAGGCGCGCGCTCCATCCTCGCGCTGGAATCGACCAGACCCGGCAAGAAGACGCAGTCGAACATCCGCTGGACTTACGGCCACGAGACCATCCCACGGCATCTGCGCGACATCTTTGTCACCGAGTACGGCATCGCCGATGTCAGGGGCAAATCCGACGCCGACGTGATCGCGGCGATGCTGGCAGTAGCGGACTCGCGTTTTCAGGACGAACTCGCACGTGCCGCCAAGGACGCCGGCAAGCTCGCCAAGTCTTACGAAATCCCCCGTGAGGTTCGTGATAACACGCCGGAGCGGATCGCTCTCGCGCTCAAACCCGCGCGCGAGGCCGGGCTGTTGCCGGCGTTTCCGTTCGGCACTGATTTTACACCGGTGGAGCGATGGTTGATTGGGGCGCTGGAGTTTTTGCAAGACGCACAACAAAAGCCGCGCCGGCTCGCGAAGCTGCTCTGGGAGGGAGTGAGGCTCACGCCGACTGGTGGCGAGCAACTATGTCTCGCGCGAATGGGGCTCGACAAGCCCACGACCTTCATAGAACGCGTCTATCGCGTGCTGTTGATCGCTGCGCTAAGGATGGTGGCTCCGCTTTCGCGACCCGGGTAGCGCGCTGGTGAGCGCGGCGCTCGGGAGGGTTGACCCTCTCGTGTCCCGGACGAGCCGCAGCGTGAAACGGTGCGGCGCAGATCCGGGACCCATCTCAAACGTAGGCCCCGGATCAGCAGCGCATCGTGAAGAACGCTGCGCTGCATCCGGGGCACGAGACCTACCTGTTCCTGTTCACCGGCTTGCGCTTCTCGATGAACGCCGCCATGCCCTCGGCGCGGTCTTCCAGCCCGAAGGTCGAATGAAACAGATTGCGCTCGACATTGAGGCCTTCGGCGAGCGGCGTCTCGAAGGCGCGGTTGATCGCCTCCT
Source organism: uncultured Alphaproteobacteria bacterium (assembly GCA_963791665.1). Taxonomy (GTDB): domain Bacteria; phylum Pseudomonadota; class Alphaproteobacteria; order Rhizobiales; family Xanthobacteraceae; genus Bradyrhizobium. The sequence goes on from CAWBTH010000026.1 coordinate 4,024, forward strand.
TCGCCATGGCCGCGGCAGGCCGTGACATCGACGCGATCTTCTCGGCGGCCGCCATCGCCTCGTCCATCAATCTGTCGGCGGGGACCACGCGGCTGACGAGGCCGCTGCGCTCGGCTTCTGCCGCGTCCATCATCCGCCCCGTCAGGCACAAATCCATCGCCTTGGACTTGCCGACCGCGCGGGTCAGGCGCTGCGTGCCACCGATGCCGGGGATGGTGCCGAGCGTGATCTCGGGCTGGCCGAATTTCGCATTGTCGGCGGCGATGATGATGTCGCACATCATGGCGAGCTCGCAGCCGCCGCCGAGCGCATAGCCCGCGACCGCCGCAATCGTCGGCTTGCGGCATCTGGCGACGCGGTCGCCGCCAACAGCCGCAAAATCGCTGTTGAACATGTCGATGAAGCCCTTCGGCTGCATCTCCTTGATGTCGGCGCCGGCCGCGAACGCCTTCTCGCTGCCGGTCACGACAATGCAGCCGATCGCCTCGTCCGCCTCGAGATCGTCGATGGCGGCTGCGATCTCGCGGAACACGCCGAACGACAGTGCGTTCAGCATTTTTGGCCGGTTCAGCCTGACGATGCCGACCGCGCCCTTGCTCTCGACGATGATGTGCTCGAAGACCGCCATGACCCACCCCGCAAATGACTGTCGCGGACAATGCCCGCTGCCGGGATGGGCTTCAAGTAGCCGTCCCTCATCCTGAGGAGCGCGAAGCGCGTCTCGAAGGATGAGGCCACAGTCGGGGCCTCATGGTTCGAGACGGCGCTGTGCGCCTCCTCACCATGAGGGATAACTACGCCATGAACATGCGCGCGGCAGACGCAACCGTGAGCAGCGTGCCGAAGGCGATGAACACCTTGCCGATCAGCGAGGTCTCATCCCAGAGCGAATGATCGTTGCCGGCCATCGCGAAGGTCCGCTGCGCCGGCGCGTCGTTGGAGGCGACAGCGACCGGTGCCGAGGGCGGCGCTGCATCATGCAGCGCACGATCGGTGTCGTTGAGCTGGTCGCTCGCGATCATCTTGCCGTCGGCGGCTTCGCTGGTCTGCGGCGCCTGCACTGGCCCGCCGGGCTGGACGTCAGGCTTCGCAGTGCCGACGCGGGCATCCGTCGCCGCCATCTGCACCCTCAGCTCCTGCCGGAAAACATTATCGACTGTCGCGGGCGCAGCGAGGATATTCCCCGCGCTCACCGCCGCTTGTGACGGCGCCGCAAAACCCAGCACCACCATAGCCCCGATCATCCACGCCAAACGCCCGTTGCCCTTCATCCGGCAATCTCCCCATTTTTCGGGCATGATCCGGAAAAAGCCTGCCCCGCACTTGGTGCGGGGTGTGAAGCGGTTTTCCGAGAAGATCATGCCCAATACCAACGTCCCGATCCAAAAAAGACCTTCTGGCGTGACCGCAGCGGGGCAAAATGTGGGAATCTTCGGGCTTCCCACGGCAAAAGCAGGGCAGCTTCCGTCGCACGCAATTTTTGGGAGCAGGGCTCCGGGGTCAGCCCTCGAAAATCAGGCAGGTCGTCGTGCCATGCGCGAGCAAGCGGCCCTTGGCATCGGTGACGCGGCCTTCCGCCGTGCCGACCCGGCGGCCGCAGTTGAGGACATTGCCTTCGGCCCGGATCCGGCCGGTCTCCAGTGTGATGGCGCGGACCAGCGAAATCTTGAACTCGAGCGTGGTGCTGCCGATGCCTTTGTCGAGCATGGTCTGGATGGCAAGGCCCATGCAGCTGTCGAGCAGGGTCGCGGTGAGCCCGCCATGCACCGTGCCGGCCGGATTGAGATGCGCGCCGGTCGGATCGAGCGTGATGGCGACGCGGCCGCTTTCGGCCTCCACCACGTCATAGCCGAGGGTCTGGGCGATGGTGTTGAGGGGCAGCTCTCCGCTGGCAAGGCCCTTGACGAACTCCAGCCCGCTCATCGCCATCCGCTGCTCGACACTCACCGTGCCGTAGGTCCTTGTGCGCATGCCCATTTCATTGTCTCCGAAGCTGTGGTGCCAACTGAGGGAAAGGCGGCCGCAAGAGCCACCCGAAACCCGTTTCGCGGGCCGGGTCAGCTGCGATCACGGTTTCGTGATTGGAGAATCCCTGCGTAACAAACTGATACATCGGGCGAATTACATTGACGGGAGCGTGCGTGCGCGAACGTGAAGACGAATGGACGCCCCTGATGCGGGCGGCCATTTCCGGAGACAGCGCGGCGTATCACCGGCTGCTCAAGGCGATCACGCCGGTCCTGCGGGCCGCGGCGCGCCGTGGGCTCGCGCGCGCGGGCCAACCGATCGATCAGTCCGAGGATATCGTGCAGGACATTTTACTGGCGGTGCATCTGAAGCGGCATACCTGGGACGCCAACGCGCCGTTCGCGCCCTGGCTGTTCGCGATCGCCCGCAACAAGCTGATCGACGCGCTCCGCCGGCGCGGCCGGCGCGTGTTCGTCAACATCGACGACTTCGCCGAGACGCTGGCCGATGCGCCGCAAGCCGAAACCGCGTCGCCCACCGAGGTCGCGAAAGAGCTCAACTCGCTGCCGGCGCGGCAACGCGAGGTGCTGCAATCGATCGCGGTCGAAAGCGCCTCGATCAAGGAAACCGCGACGAAACTCGCGATGAGCGAGGGCGCGGTGCGGGTGGCGCTGCACCGGGGGCTTTCGAGCCTCACCGCGAAACTGAAGGAGCAGTGAATGGATACCGATCAGCTCATTCGCTCGCTTGCCGCCGACAATGCCCATCGGCCACGCCCGGTCGGCTTCGTGCTGGCGCTGGCGCTGCTCGCGGCCTTTCCGGTGTCGTTGTTGATCTTCTTCGCCGAGCTCGGCGTGCGGCCGGACGTGATGATTGCGATGCATAATCCGTTCTTCGATCTGAAATTTGCCGTGACGCTGGCGCTCGCGGCGGCCGCGATCATCGTCAGTCTTCATCTGTCGCGGCCCGAGGCCGAGCTGCGCGGGTGGGTCTGGCTGCTGGCAATCCCGGCGGGCCTGCTGGTCGCGGGCATTTCCGGCGAGATGATGATGCCGCAGCGGATGCCGATGATGACGCGCCTGGTCGGCAGCAACTCGAAAGTCTGCCTGTCGGCGATCCCCGCGATGTCGCTGCCGCTCTTGATCGCCGCGCTGATCGGCCTGCGCCACGGTGCGCCGTCGCGCCCCGCGGTCGCGGGCGCGATTGCCGGCATGGTGTCGGCGGGATTGGCGGCGACGCTCTATGCCTCGCACTGCACCGACGACTCGCCGCTGTTCGTCGCGACCTGGTACACGCTCGCCACCGCGCTGGTGACGGCGGTGGGCGCGCTGATGGGGGCGAGGGTGTTGAAGTACTAATTGCCTGTGCTTGGGCGCCCCGGATGCAGCGCAGCGCTTCTTCGGCGGTGCGCTGCTGATCCGGGGCCCATCAGCATCTGATGACCGTGGGTCCCGGATCTGCGTCGCGTCATTCCATGCCGCGACGCGTCCGGGACACGAGAGCTGGAAATCACATCTTGCCGAAGAACGAGGTGATGTCGAAGAAGATCACCGCCTGTTTGCCGTCCGGCGAGGTGTAGCTGATGCGATCGAACTGCCGCCCGTTGGCATTGATCAGCGCCTGGTCGCCCTTTCGCCAACCGGCCCGGTTGCGCGAGATCCAGTAGGATTCCGCGACGATCCCTTCTTCCTCGTTGCGGGCGCCGTCGATCACCACGGCGGATTCGACGCGGCTGCCGTCGCCGCCCGAAAATCGGATCAGGTCGGTTCGTCCCTCCTGGATCTTTCGTTTCTCCGCGACGCAAGAGTTCTCCTGGCGCAGGCAGTCTTCGTGAGTTCCCGGGCTGGCGGCGGTGCGGCACGTCCGATAGGTCGGGATGCAGCTGCGGCAACCCATGAAGCAGGTGATCGCGGCCGTCGGACACGGGCTCGGGGATGCCTGGTTGTCGCGCAGGCACAGATCGAGCGCCTTGAAGCACTCGCCAGTGCAGCTTCGGCGGATGGACTGTTCGACGGCAGGATCGAATGCCTGACTTGCGGAGGAGGGCGGTGTCGTCTCCACCGCAATACAGGGCATGACCGACGCGGCCATGAGCACGGCCGCCAACACCGCAAATTTGCATCGCATCACATGGCCCTCCCCAAGCGTGCGGACAGTACACCCATCTCAATTTTCGGTCGCATCCAGGGGGAGGCGGGTTCACCCCGCCGGGGCTTGCCAGGCACCGATCCGAACCAGAATTTCAGGCAGGTTTTCGGGCCAGACCTGTTCGGCCGGTGACCGTAACTCGTCGGCCGACCACCAATGATGGGCGGCCATCATCTCATGTTCGAGATCGGTCCATCGCTCGGTCGAAAGTTTCTGAGCAGCCCCGGTCGGCACTGCCAAGCCCGCCCTCGGCTTCGCCTCGCGCGTTGCGGCCCGCGGGAGCGCCAGGACTGCCTCGGATTTTTCGGGAAATTTCTTGTCGACCGCGGCGCGGTGGACGAAAGTACTGCCCAAATTCATGTGATCAGGGAGAGCCGACATGAGTGACGCGGAGGCGGGACGTTCGCGGGATTTCGCAGGCTATGGCCGAAGGCCGCCCGATCCGCGCTGGCCTGATGGCGCGCATGTCGCCGTCAATTTCGTGATCAACTACGAAGAGGGCGGCGAGTATGCCGTGCCGGACGGAGATGCCGCCTCCGAGGCTGCGCTGACGGAAGGCGCGACCGCCGCCGTCAAAGGCCGCGACCTCGCGGCCGAAAGCATGTTCATGTATGGCAGCCGCGCCGGCTTCTGGCGCCTGCATCGGATCTTCACCCGGCGAAAGCTGCCTTGCACCGTGTTCGCTATCGCCCGCGCGCTCGAGCGCAATCCTGAAGCGTGCGCCGCCATGCGCGAGGCGGACTGGGATGTCGCCGGTCACGGCTTGCGCTGGGAGATGCATGTCAATCTCGCGCCTGAAGAGGAACGCGAGCACATCCGTCTTGCCACCGAGATCATCACCAAATGCATCGGGAAGCGCCCCGAAGGCTGGTACACGCGCTATGCGCCGTCATTGTCGACGCGCGTGATGCTGCTCAACGCCGGATACTCCTACGACAGTGACGCCTATGACGACGAGCTTCCCTACTGGGTCAAGGTCGGTTCGCGTGACCAGCTGGTGGTGCCATACTCGCTGGTGCACAACGACGTTCGGTTCAGCAGGCAGGGCATCACGACGGGCGACGACTATTTCGACTACATCAGGAACGCGGTGCAATGCGTGATCGAAGAGGATCCGCCGCGGATGCTCTCCTTCGGGCTGCACAACCGCATCATTGGCCATCCCGGCCGCGCCTACGGGCTGGCGAAAGTTCTCGACTGGCTCGCGGGCAATCCCAAGGTGTGGATCACGCGGCGGGTCGACATCGCCGCCCACTGGCGCAAGGTGCATCCGCGCGCGAGTTAGCGCGCGGTGCTATTCGACCTTGATGCCCGCGAAGTCGATTACCTTCGCCCACTTCCGGGTCGCCTCCGAGATGATCGTCGCGAACTCGGCAGGCGAGCCCCCGGCCACCGTGCCGCCCAGCTCTTCGATCCGTTCTCTGATCTTGGCATCCTTGAGGCCGGCATTGAGCTCCTTGTTGAGCAACTCGACGATGTCGGCCGGGGTGGCCTTGGGAACGCCGATGCCGGCAAAACCGCTGGCCTCATAGCCGGGCACGAAGTCTGCAATCGGCGGAATGTCCGGCAACACGTCGAGCCGGGTCATCGTGGTGACACCAAGAGGCCGCAGCTTGCCGGCCTTGATGAACTGGATCGACTCCGACACCGGGCTGAAAATCACCTGCAGATGGCCGGCGAGCAGATCGGTGGTCGCAGGCGCGCCGCCCCGATAGGGCACGTGGACCAGGTCCACGCCGGCCATCATCTTGAAGAGCTCGCAAGCAATGTTTTGTGGCGTGCCGGGGCCGGCCGATCCGTAGTTCATCTTGCCCGGGTTGGCCTTGGCATAGGCGATGAACTCCGGGATCGTCTTGACGGGGACCGATGGATTCACCACCACGACGTAGGCCAGCTTCGCGGCGCAAATCACCGGCGCGATGTCGCGGATGAAATCGAAATTCAGATTGGTGTAGAGCGCGGCATTGATCGCATTGGGCGTCACGATCTGCAGCAGCGTGTAGCCGTCTCCAGGCGACTTGGCGACCGTCTCGGTTCCGATATTGCCGCTGGCGCCCGCGCGGTTCTCGACGATGAATTGCTGGCCGAGGCGGTCCGACAGCCATTGCCCCATCAGGCGCGCCTGGATGTCGGTGGCCCCGCCGGCGGCAAAGCCGACGACGATGCGCACCGGCCGTGACGGATAGGCGTCCGCCCGCGCCATGCGCGGTACAACCGGCAGTGCCGCGGCGCCTGCGGCCAGATGCAAAAATGCACGGCGGGGAATAGTCATGATGCGCCCTCCACAATCTGCGCGCGCTTCTCGGTCATGCAATCCGGCGCGCTGCGGCAGCAGACTACAACGCCCTTATCAGGAGGTGGAAGGGGCCAACGCCTCATCTTGGCGGCTCGACTCTGCTGTCCGGGGCGGACCGGACATGCAGTGCGAGCCAGCCAGTGTGGACTATCGTACGGCCGCCGCTCGCCCACGACTGCTTGGTCGGAGTTCACCGCGCTCCAACTTTGTTTGTGCCTCGGCCAGGATTTTGCGCAGACGCGGCGCGGCGTAATCAATGAAGCTGCGCAGCTTCCTCGGTACAAGGCCTTGACCGGCATGGATCAGATGAACCGGCATGGCGTCGGGCTCAAAGTCCGTCAGCACGATCCGAAGCAGTCCCCGCTCGACGGCCTCGGTGATCTGATACGACAACACGTGGGTGACGCCAATGCCTGCAATTGCCGCCTCGATCGCAGCATCGGCGGTGTTGATGTTCAAGCGGCAGCGGGGACGTTGGTACTGCGTGAGGTTTTTCTCTCCCGCCGCAAACGACCATGACGATCCCGCCGGCAAGTTGGCAAAGGTCACGCAAGTGAGCGCAGCAAGATCGTCCGGTGTCCTCGGAATTCCGTTGGCCTTGAAATAGCCCGGGCTGCCGCAAATCACGCGCCTGACGCTGCCAAGCTTCGTTGCTATCATGCCGCTGTCCGGCAGCTTTCCGATCCTCACCGCGGCGTCGATCTGCTCATCGACCAAATTCATGTCGCGGTCGGAAAGCGCCATCCGCACGTTGATCTCGGGAAAAGCTAACAGGAAGTCGTTGACGATGGGGAGCAGATGGATCCTGCCGAACGTCATCGGTCCGGTCACGATCAATTCGCCACGCGGAGTTGCGAACTCGCCTGTGGCCTGAGCCTCCGCTTCGCCGACCTGTTCGAGGATCCGCTTGGAGGCTGCGACATAGGCCGCGCCTGCCGCTGTCAGCGTCAGTTTGCGCGTCGATCTCGTCAGTAGCTTGGTGTTGAGCAGCGCTTCAAGCTCGGAGACCTTGCGGCTGATGGTAGGAAGCGGCACCCGAAGTTTGCGGCTCGCCGCCGAAAAACTGCCTGCGTCCACGGACGCAATCAGCAAAGACATCGCTTCCAGACGGTCCATGGGTTCTTTCAATTACTGAGAGGGCAATTCTCAAAAATACTAGATTATGTCGTTTTTTGATAGGTAGTAACTTGCCTGGAACGGTCAATCAATACCCGACAGGAGAGATGTCATGTGGATCAGGCTGCATCAGTTGCTGAGAGGGATCATCGCTTCGACGGAAATCGAAGCAACCCACGATTCCATCGCCTATCACACGTCCGAGCGCGGCGGCGAATTGCACTTCAGCCAATCGTCGTCGCTACGCCGTTTCTATTGATCCAACCCGCCGAGAAAACCAAAGGGAACACCCATGAAGCGTCAGATCATCCGCGTCGAGCCCCTTGCGAGCCTCCTTGAAAGGTACAAGGCCCCTACCAGCACCGTCGTGCGGCATGGCGACACGGTATATGTCACGGGCGCACCACCGTTCGACAAGAACGGCGAAATCATCAAGGGACCCGGCACCATCAAGCAGCAGACGGAAGCGGTTCTCGAACAGATGAAGTTGTGTCTGGAGACGGCGGGCTCGTCATTGGAGGATGTGTTGAAGTGCAACGTCTACTGCACATCCGTGGATCTGTTCAACGACGTGAACGAGGTCTACCGGCGATATTTCCCGAAGGATTTTCCGGCCCGCATCTTTATCAGCGTCCCCGCCTGGAACGGTGGCTTCGACATCGAAATCGACTGCATCGCAGCAGTCGCCGACAAGAACTGAGGATACCCGTCATGTTTTCCGTGATCTTCGAAGTCCATCCCAGGAAAGGCCAATGGGACAATTATCTCGGCAACGCAAAGATGCTCCGTCCGGAGTTGGAGCAGGTCGACGGTTTCGTCGACAATATCCGTTACAAAAGTCTGACCCGACAGGGCTGGCTTCTGTCGCTGTCCGGCTGGCGAGATGAAAAGGCGGTGGTGCGTTGGCGGACCGCGCAACGCCACCATATGGTGCAGGAGAGGGGTCGTTCTGAAATTTTGCTCGATTACCATCTCCGTGTCGGTCAGGTTACGCACGACACTGCGGTGCCGGCCGGACAGAGGATCACAGAGCAGCGTCTCGACGAGACCGAGACCGGCGAAGGCACCACGATCACTTTTATCGACGCCAAATGGCCGGACGTCTCGTGCGAGACGTCGGACGCACCCGGCATTTCCAACTATCTCGGGCTGCGTCCCAAGGCGACCGGACTGGTTGGGTGGGATGTTTTTGATGCCGTTCTTACACCTGGCGACATCATCCTGATGATGGCCTGGAAGTCGAAGGAAGACGCCGCCGCTTTCGCCGCGACAGCCATGGTTCCGCCCGGCGGCCGGCTGCGCCACGTTCGTGTCGTGCGCGACTACGGAATGTTCGATCGCCGCGAGGCTCCCCAGTACTACCCGGCCATGGAGGGTCAGTAGCGAGCGCACAGCGATCCGGAGCTTGCAACTTCAGCTCGCTCAACCCAGAGGCAACCGTGACATCGACACGCGTGAAATCCGCGCGGCTACCGTCGGCGATCGAGAGACGATTGGTCAAGGCCGATCCGGCGCTCGGACGCGTGATCGCTGCTGTGGTCGCACGCATCGGTCGACAACGCCCCATGCCTTCACGCGCCTCGCCGTTCGAGGCGTTGGTGCGCGCGGTCGTCTATCAAAGCGTTTCCGGCAAAGCCGCGGCCTCGATCTTCGCGCGTCTGAGCAAATCCGTGACCGGGCCGCTGACGCCTCGAAAAATACTTTCGCTGCCGGCGCCTGCTTTGGCGAGGGCAGGCCTATCGCGCGCGAAGGCGCGAACCATTCGCGGACTCGCTCGCTGGTTCACGTCCAATCGCAAATTGGCGCGAACGCTGCCCCGGCTTTCCGACAACGAGGTCATTCAACGGCTCACAACCATTCCCGGCATCGGCATATGGACGGTCAACGTCTTGCTCATCTTCGAGCTGGGGCGGTCCGATGTCATGCCAACCGCCGACCTTGGAATTCGCCGCGGCGTCCAATTGATGGATCGTCTTCGCGCGATCGCGACGCCAAAGCAGGTGATCCAGCGCTCGCAGGCCTGGGCGCCGTATCGCAGCATCGCGTCGATCTATCTCTGGCAGGCGACAAAACTCAAGCTCAGCCCGAAAGATTTCAAGCAAGGACGGCGTAAATGAAAACAGTCCATCATCTCGACGGTTCGCGCTCGCAAGCGCATCCAAGTCCATCGCGCCGACGACGCAACAACGCAGGGATTTATTCTACGTTATCGCGCCGTGTGGCTTGGCGTTCCTGGTTTCACTGCCTCACCAGATTGGTCACAGCGCCACCGATCGCGGTGCGCCCGCCGTCGACGACGAATTGTCCGCCGGTGGTATTGGAGGCGAGGTCGGAGCAGAGGAAGAGCACCATGTTGGCAATCTCGTCCACCGTGGTGTAGCGCCCGCTCGGGATCGCGGCCTGATAGCGCGCGCCGACCGCGGCCGGGTCAGCGGGCGAGATCTGTTCCTCCAGCGCATGAATCATCCGCGTGTCGACCGGCCCGGGGCACACGGCGTTCACCCGGATGCCCTGCCGCGCGACTTCGCCCGCCACCGTCTTGGTGAGCCCGATCACCGCGTGCTTCGACGCCACATATGCCGGCATGCCCGGCGTCGCCACCAGGCCCGCGACCGAGGCGGTGTTGACCACGGCGCCGCCGCCCTGCCGGATCATCTCCGGCAGCACGTGGCGCAGGCCGAGGAATACGCCTTTCACGTTCACGCCGATCACGGCGTCGAACACCGCCTCGTCATATTCCGCGGTCGGTGCCAGCTTTCCCTCGATGCCGGCATTGTTGAAGAAGCAGTCGATGCGCCCGTATGTCTCGACAGCCGCCTTCACGTAAGCTTTCACGTCGGCGGCCTTGGTGACATCGGCCGTCACCGCAACGGCGTCCCCGTTGTTCTGACGGATGATGCCGACGGTCGCCTGGGCTCCGTCAACGTCGCGGTCTACCACCACCACCTTCGCACCTTGCCGCGCGAACGCCACGGATGTCGCGCGGCCGATGCCGTTGCCGCCGCCGGTGACCAGTGCAACCTTGCCGGTGAAATCCATTTCGCCCTCCATCCGATGACCCGCGTAGACTATCACCGGCACGCTCTCCTGTCCGAGCCTTCGCCTCCTTTGAGGCGGGGCGTCCATTCCTGTCGCTGCGAGCGGGCTACGTTCACTTGAAGTTTTGGCGCGCCAAGAAGGCGAGCGCCCCGTGAGGATCCGGCCTGCGCCTGATGAAGGTGGCAAAGGCGGATTGCGTGCAGGCCTGATCTACGCCACGCCGCGTGGCGTAGCTGTCGACGAGCAGGACGACATAGCCCCACGCAACGAGTTCATCGGCCAGCCTTTGCTTGGTCGCCTCGTGCATCCCGGCGCAGCCGTGCAACCCGACGACGGCGGGGAAAGGGCCCGCATCATCGGGCCTCGCCAGATCGCCCTGAATGCGCTCGCCCGCAATCAGCGTGCCCGAAGGCAGGCGTTTCGAGGCGCTGTCGAACTCCACCGTCTCCAGGGTGGCGGCCCGTGCATCAGCCGTCAGCGCGCCTGCGGCGCACCAAAGCATCAGCGCTAGTGCGGCTTGGACCCTTCCAGGCAAGCGCGTCTCCCGTGAATGCCCGCCCGAACCGATCACATGCTCAGCGATACGCGCGCGACCGAAGCGGACTTTCGGTTCAGCCACATCTCATTCGCTTCGCTCGCCTCGCAGCTCGGCCTTGAAGCCATCCGTGTTTTCGAAGTTCACGGTGACCTTGTCGCCGTCGAAGGTCAGCGCCCAGGTCTGAGTCTCGCTGTGGCCCAAAATCCGGCGTTCCATCACAAACGTGCGTTCGCTGGTCCAGCGTCCCCTCGCCGCATTGATGCCGTAGGGAGCCGGAGGACTCTTGCGATAAAGGCCATCCAGTCCCACCAACCCCGTAAACCGGGTGGGCCCCTTGTCACCATAAGTCGTGATGACCCATGAGGAGTCCGAAGTTGTAAAAGTTGAGCGTGAAACTCTTCACCCGCAGCTTGTTGTCGAGGAAACCGTAGGTCTTGCCGGAAACAGTTTTGGCCAGTTCAGGCGCCTGGGCGACGACGTAAGGCTTTTGCTCCGCGGCCCGCTGTATGGCCTTGACCAATAGGGCCTGTGCGACGGGATTTTCGGGAAGTGGCCGGTCGGATTTGACCGCGCTGGAAATGTCGTCGACCAACCCCGAGGCCGAATAGAATTCGTTGTCATTCAAAAAGCCGGTCATCGCAACCACGATATCGAATTTCGGGATGACGAGGATAAGCTGCGAATGACGGCCGCGCGCCATATAGGCGCCCTTTTCGGGATACGACCACCACAGATTTCCATAGTGGAATCCAGTCGTCGCCTCGACCGGTCCGGCTTTTGCCCTTTCCACCCATGATGACGGGATGATTTGCCGCCCTTCCCATTGTCCGTCGTGAAGGTAGAGATAGCCGATCCTGGCCATGTCATGAGGTGACAGGGAAAGTCCGGCTTCGCCGTCCGTCACGCCTTGCGCGTCCACGGTTCCCCATTTGGCGCTCTTGATTCCAAGCGGTCCGAACAATTCCTTTTTTGCATATTCAAAAGCGCTCTGTCCGATCGTTTTGGTGATGAGCGCCGAGAGCAGATAGGGATTTCCGCTGTTGTAGTAGAAGCGGGAACCGGGAGCGTCCGACATGTGCTGGTTCAGCACGAAGGCTGTACGATTGGTGCTCTCGTACATCTTCATGATCGTCTCTTCAGGAGTGTAAAGTTTCTCGGTCCACTCGATGCCCGAATTCATGTCGAGAAGATTTTGGACGGTCATCGCCTGTTTCCTGGCGTCGATGTCCTGAATTTGCCTGTCCGAAAACAGATCGACCACTGGATGATCGACGCTATCGAGGCTGCCATTTTTCAGCAAAATGGCGGTTAGCGTGCTCACCACGCTCTTCGTGACGGACCTCAAATCATGGCTGACATCGGGAACGTAGGGAGCATAGTAGGCGTCTGCCACGATCCTTCCGTGACGAATGACCGTAAGGCTGTCTTGCTTGTAGGAGCCGACAATTTCTATCAGCCGAGCCAGGCTGGCCGAATCCATCCCCTGTTGTTCCGGGTTCGAAGTCTGCCAGGATTTCGTGGGCCATGGTACGTCCTGACTATTTTGATCATCAGCCAGAACAGCGAACGAAATGCATTCGCCCACGCACGCGGCCAGCACCGCAAGTACCAGTAGTTTGGCCCGCATCCAGCCCTCCCAGGTCATCGCCTTGGCTGGGGCTATCCTAAATTGAATTCCGACAAGGAGCGACTGGGATAAACACGGAATGTAGCTATCGGGGGATCAGAAAACCGGTTGCCGACGATTCGTCGGGGTGTTGCCGCCGCGACACGACGGGCAAAACACTTCGCCTATTCAGAAGTGAGGCGCAATGTCCAGCCTCTGCCGCAAAAATATTCATATTTCCGAAACACAGAAGTTGTGATTTAAAGAGGTCAGCCCGCCTCGACATGGGGGACGTGATGGCCATTCGTCACCAGACGTGAGGCGGGTTGCGATGGACGCGTTGGGCCGCAAGACGTGCGGCACGACGCGTACGGTCAAGCCGTGTGGTCCCGATCCCCCGACGCTGGGATCAAGTTTGTCGACAAATAATCGGCAAGACGATGGTGGCTAAAAAGCCCGGACACCAGGGAGAGCACGGAGCAGCCGTAAAACCATTGCGCAGGGAGTGCCGAGTGATTTCGGCGTACCTGTGTTGGCCTGCGTGCGTCTCTTTCGTTTTGCACGCAAGGCAGTGGGTGCGTTCGTGCACCCGGCATTCCCTGCGCCCTCTGATTTCGGGAGGGACAACGAACTGCAAAGCCCGGACGCGAAATCGCGCCGCGGGGATGCGATTGCTCGTCATTGCGAGGAGCGAAGCGACGAAGCAATCCATGTCACAACAAGCGGATAGGTGGATTGCTTCGCTTCGCTCGCAATGACGAGGTGCTCGGTTTCAGGTCGTTGCCATCACGCCGCGGGCGCGGCCTGTTGCATGCGATGGAAGCGCAGCACCTGCTGCGCGGTCGACGGCCGCAGCCGCTCATAGGTGTCGCGGCAGACCTGCAGGTCGGTCGGCTCTCCCCCGAACAGATTGTCGCGCATGTCGATGATCGCGCGCACCGTGGACCACGACATGCCCGAGACCTTGGCGAGAATCATCACGCCCTCGGACGGGGCCTCCACCATCATGGCCTCGGCGATGGCCACCGGCACGTTGGCGAGCGCCGCGACCGCGGCATTGGTCTCGTCGAACTTGCCGGCCTCGGCGAATATCGTCAGCTGATGCTCGTCCAGCCGGCCGTCCTCGTACAGCGACTTGACCAGCGCATGCGCGATCGCGGTCTGCTTCGACATCGCCGACGGCGCCGCGCGCGCGGCCTGTGTCGCCTCGCGCACCGCGGTCGGGACTTGTGCCGCCTGCGCGGGATGGGCGGCCTCGAGCCGCTCGCGCACCGTGGCGGAGGCCCGCGCGAGCAGCTTCAGATAGAGGTGCCGCGGCATGCTCGGCCGCAGGCCGAGGCAGGTTGCCAGATTGTCGTCACCCTCGGCGCGGTTGACCAGCCGCGTAAAACCGCGCTCGGAGATTTCGGCGCCGGGATTGTTGACGGTGCTCTGGACCACCTCGTCGTTGCCGCGCAGCACCAGCACGTCGGTGACCGCGTCGCTCAGCGACTTGCGCGAGGAAATCGCAAGCAGGTGCGCCTGGCTCTTGCTGCGCGCGAGCTCGATCAGCGCGCCGTCGTCGAGCCGGGCCGATTGCGACAGCACGGGGCCGGCGACCTCGATCGCGTCGTCGAAGGCGAGCGTGCGAATGGTCCGCGGCGGCGCGGTATCGATCGGGGCAAGGCGGCTGGACAGCAGCGCGCGCGCGGCGATTTCGAGATGCGCAATCAGGCACTGGAAGACGTCGTCGAACAGTCCGACCTGCTCGTCGGAATAATCCGTCGCGCCGTTGACGAAGAGGTCGGTCACCTTGCGCAGCGCCTCGACGCGCTTGGCCACGGTGCCGTGCGCCAGCGTGTTCTGCAGCTCGTCGAGCAGGTGGTCGGTAGGGAAGGCGGGTCTCGAATTCATGCTGGTCTCTGTCCTGGAGAGTTGCACAGCGGCGCTTTCTTCGCCGCCGGAATAGTCGTGCGCCGGTCAGGCGCTGGTGATGCGGTTGCGTCCCTGTGCCTTGGATGCGTAAAGCGCCTTGTCGGCGCGAGCGAGGAAACTGTCGGAATGCTCGTCGGTGCGCAGCGTGGCAACGCCGGCGGAGAACGTCACCTGCATGCCGGCCGAAAACGCGCTCCAGTCGAGATCGGCGACGATCGCACGCAAGCGGTCGAGCAGCCGCGCGGCGGCTTCAGCCGGCGTGTTGGGCAGGACCATCAGGAATTCCTCGCCGCCATAGCGTCCGAAGCGGTCGATGGTGCGGATGTTGGCGAACATGGTGATGGCGAAGGTGCGCAGCACCTCGTCGCCGGTCGGATGGCCGTAGGCGTCGTTGATGCGCTTGAACCAGTCGAGATCGATCAGGGCGATCGAGCAGGGCTGGCCATGGCGGCTGCTGCGGGAAATTTCCTCCCCGAGCACGCGCATGATGCAGCGCCGGTTGAAGGCGCCGGTGAGCTCGTCGAGCTCGGCGAGCTCCTCGATGCGGCGATAGGCTTCCTTCAGCTTTTGTCCGCTCGCATACAGCGAGGCGCGCAGCGAGCTCGAGAATATGCCGAGGAACATGCACCGCCCGATGGCCAGCGCGAACACCAGCATGCTGGCGAAGCGCTCGACGGTGCCGTCATGGGGCAGGCCGATCGGCTTGTCGGTCAGGAGAAACAGCCAGGCGAGGCCGGCCGTCATCGCCGTCCAGGCGAGTGCGGTCTGCCACGGTGTCGAGCGCAGCGAGCCGAAGTTGAAGACGGTGAACAGCGTGCAGAGGAACATCACGCCGACCTGCGGCGCGACGTAGGTGAACGCCAGCATGATCGCCGTGCTGATGAACAGTTGCGGGACCACGAAATAGTGGTCCCTGAAGCGCTCGATCAGGCCGCTCTCCGACAGCACGAGGTAGAACAGGACCGAGGCGAGGCCCGCGACCGCGAAGGCCGGGCCGATGGCGACCGGGACCGTGCCGGCATGGGCATAGATCAGCAGGACCAGTCCATCGACCATGTAGCTCGCGGCGATCATGAATTGGATCTGGCGGCGCTGCCTGACCCGGCGCATCAAATCGTTACGCGTCCGCTGCGGACGCGCGGCCTCGAGTTCAGCTGCAATCGGATTGACGGATGGTGTCGCGCTACTGCCCATTGCCTGACCGTGGATGGAACTCGACGGCAAAAATCTAAGTGGGAAAGCCTTTAGGTTTGGTATCTTCCCAGGCTGAATCTGCGGGTTAGGGCCATTGATCTCCAAAGGAAATTCGCTGTTGCAGGGCCTCCAATGGCGGCTGCAGCCAAACGTTGTCTTGGGAAAAGCCCTTGCTATGGTCGGCAGCCCGCATGGATGGCCTTCAGACACGAGTTTTTACATACTATGATACCTATTTCTGGCTCCATCCGGCTCGCGCGCGGCGCGCTATGAAAAAAGGATTTGTGTGGGGTGGATCACACACGCGTCCAAGTCATAGCGCTAAGCTGAAGAATCTTGGCTTTGGTATCGAACCGTCAGCCATTCCCTTCCGACCAACCTTGCGAGACGGCCATTGAGCGCAGCTGCGGCTACGGACGAAGTCCTGCTTGCCAGGATCGCTCAGGGCGACCGGCTCGCCATGCAGGTGCTGTACGGACGGCACCACGTCAGGGTGTTCCGCTTCGGGCTTCGGCTCGTGCGGGACGAGCAGATCGCGGAAGACCTCATCAGCGAGGTGTTTCTCGATGTGTGGCGGCAAGCCGGCAAGTTCGAAGGCCGGTCCGCCGTTTCAACCTGGCTCCTGGCGATCACCCGGTTCAAGGCTTTGTCGGCGCTGCGGAAGAGGAAAGACGCAGAGCTCGACGACGAGGCCGCCAACGCGATCGAGGATTCGTCCGACGATCCGGAAGTGGCGGCCACGAAGAAGGATACCAGTGCGGTCTTGCGTAAGTGCCTGACGGCACTGTCGGCGGAACATCGGGAGATCGTCGATCTTGTCTACTACCACGAGAAGTCCGTGGAAGAAGTGGCGGAGATCGTCGGCATTCCGGAGAACACAGTGAAGACGCGCCTGTTTTATGCGCGCAAGAAATTGGCCGAGTTGCTCAAGGCAGCCGGCGTGGAACGAGGCTGGCCATGATGGCATTGAGCAAACAAGTCCTGGAGCAAGAGCCGGGCGATATCGAGCTTCTGCTGCCTTGGCATGCCGCGGGTACGTTGAATGCGCGCGACGCGCGCCGGGTCGAGGAAGCACTCGCCCGCGATCCTGATCTCGCCAGGCAGTTCGCCGTGATCCGCGAGGAATATGCCGAGACCATCAGCCTGAACGAGACGCTGGGAGCGCCGTCGGCGCGCGCCATGCAGAAATTGTTCGCCGCGATCGATGCCGAGCCGGCGCGCCACCCCTCCTTTCTAGCGGGATTGTCGACGCGCTTTGCCGGCTTCTTCGCCAGCCTCTCGCCGCGTACGCTCGCCTGGTCGGCGACGCTTGGCGCGATCGCGCTGGTGCTGCAGGCCGGCGTGATCGGTGCGGTGCTGGTGAAGAACCAGTCCGGCACTTTCCAGACCGCCTCGCTCTCCACCGGCGATCACGATCCGGGCGTGGCAATGGCGCCGCGCGCGCTGGTGCGCTTTACTCCCGAGGCGAAGGTTGCCGACATCACCGCGCTGCTCGACACCTATCAGGCCTCGATCGTCGACAGCGCGCGGGAAGGCATGTTCCGCCTGCAATTCGGCAGCAAGCCGATGAGCAAGGACGAGGTCGCGATCCTGATGGCGAAGCTGCAGGGCGAGAAGATCGTCAGCCTTGCTGTGCAAGCGCAGTAAGCGCCGCGTTCATTCCGAGGTGCCATGATGCAGGGTGCTGCGAGCTGGCGGTCACGGGCTTCTCGCGCGGCGCTGACGCTGACCGCGCTCCTCGTCGCGGGCTCTGTCGCCTATGCCCAGAATTTCGTCCGCCCGCCCAACCTCAACATCGGGCCGCGTGCACCCCAGATCAATCCGCACGTCGGTATCGCCGGCGTCAACGTCATACGGGCGCCGACACCCAACATCGCGGCGGCCGCCCGCGTCAATCCGGCGACGAAGATGCCATACCTGCATTATTCGCCGAACCTCTATCCGTCCTGCGGCGCCGCCTTCCGCGACAGCGACGGCGAATGCCTGAACGCGCCGGTCACTACCACCGGCGGTGGCGGCGCTTCGTCCGGCAAAGGCAAGGGCAAGGGGAGTGGCGGCAACAACACCTTCCAGAACGCGCTCAATCTGCGGAGCTTCAACAATCGCATCGTCGCCGAGCTCGCGGGCACCTACACCGACGAGCAGGCCGAAGCGCTGGCGCGTCGTCATGGATTGCGAAGGCTTTCCTTGCAGGCCTTCCCGTTGATCGGCGCGACCATCGGCTTGTTCCAGATCACCGACGGCCGTTCCTATGAGGCCGCCAGCCAGGATTTTGCCACCGCGAACGGCGTGGTCTCGGTGCAGCGGGACTGGCGCTACCTCTTGCAGGAGGAGAAGGCCGGGCAGGCCGAAGGCGATCCGGCGCAATACGCGCTCGCCAAGCTGCGCTTGCCCGAGGCGCATACGCTCGCGCGCGGCGCCAATGTTCTGGTCGCCGTCATCAACTCCGGTATCGATACGCGCCATCCGGAACTCGCGAATTCCATAGCCGAGAGTTTCGATGCGCTCGGTACCGGCGAGGGGCCGCATGTGCACGGCACCGGCATTGCCGGCGTGATCGCCTCGCACGCCCGGCTGATGGGCGCGGCTCCGTCAACGCATCTGATCGCGATCCGCGCTTTCGGCCAGGGATCGGTCGGGGTGGAGAGCAGCACTTTCGTGATCTTGAAGAGCCTCGACCTTGCGGTGAGCCAGCACGCGCAGATCATCAATATGAGCTTTGCGGGTCCGAAGGACTCGCTGATCGAGCGCGCCGTCAATGCCGTAGCCAGCCGGGGCATCGTGATGATCGCGGCAAGCGGCAATGCGGGCGCCAAATCGCCGCCACTCTATCCTGCCGCCAATCCGAATGTGATCGCGGTGTCCGCGACCGACGCCAGAGACAGGCTGTTCGAGGCCTCCAACCGCGGCAGCTACATCGCGCTGTCAGCCCCCGGCGCCGAGATCTTCCTGCCCGCGCCGGACCAGAAGTACCAGATCACGTCGGGCACCTCGTTCGCAGCCGCCTATGTTTCCGGCATCGCCGCGCTGATGCTGGAGCGCAATCCGGTTCTGAAGCCGGACGACCTGCGCGCCATTTTGACGCGCACCGCGCGCGATCTGGGCTCACCGGGTCGTGATGATCTGTTCGGCGCCGGCGAGGCCGATGCCCTTTCCGCAGTCGAGGCATCCATTGTGCCAGGCACGCCGGTCGCGACGTCGGATGGCGCGAAAGCGGACGAAAAACCCGTGCAAACCGGGCTGGATCGGTCGCTGACGCCGCCGGTTGCCGCGGCGATCGAGAGCGCCAGGCCGGCCGCGCAATAAGCTTGCGCACGAAACAGTCGTTCTCGAGGGGTTAAAAAAATTGCCGCGCCGCTTGAACGTCAGGAGGACCGGCGGCGACAAATGCAGTGTGGGAGCGGTTTTCCCTCCCCATAGCTGTATCAGGCGCGAGCGCCCATCCACCCCAAGCGCCCGTATGGCTCGACCCGACCGGTTGTCCCCCCGGTCGGGTCTTTTCTTTTCGGCCAAGCAAATCCCCCGTGCGATTCCGGGATTCCGCCGCGGCGCTGGACAAGAATCACCTTTTCCACAACATATTGCGGTCACATCCCAAGTTGATTCGTGAGTGCGCGTCTGCGTCCGTTCTTTTTCCTGCGGGCTCTCTCATGACACATCGCACTGACGAGGCGCCGCGCCGCGAGGTCATCGCGCGCTGGTGCGCGCTGGCCGAGCAACGGCTGAACTATCTCACTGAAATGTTCGAGAGCGGCCGCTGGCGCCGTTTCTATACCGAGGTCGCTTTTCTGGAGAATATCAGGGAAGCCAAGCTGGCCGTCGAAACCTGGCGCGGCCTCTCGATGCCTGATCAGGCGCGGAGCGCACCGGCTGTCGAATGGGCTCTCCCGGCGCTGGCGCAGGGCATTGCTGCCGCACAGTTGGCCTTGTCGGAATTGACCGTCCCTGCACCGCTCCAGGCTGCCGAGCCTGATCCCGTGCCGATCGCGCCCGAGCCGTTCGAACTCGAAGAGGAACATGCCGTCGAACAGGCGGAACTCGCGCCAGTCGACGCGAGGCCGCCCGAACCCGTCATCGACATGCTGGCGCTGGAGCAGGCGCTCGACATTCCTGACGCAGCGTTCGACATCACCGCAATCGAGGCGCGCTACCCGCTGCTGCGCAACGCGCTCTAGGGGCGGATCAGCGCCGCACTGCGTTGCCGCCGATCACGACCTGCGCGAAACGTTGGGCGCCTTCGGCCGACAGATCGGTGGTGATGGCGCGGGCGTGGTCGAGCCCGACCACCGCGCCGCGCGGCGTCTCCGAGATCATGTTGTTGTTGACGAGCGCGGTGCCGGCGCCCGCGACGACCGACACTCCGATCCCGGCAAAGGCCTTGCGGATCACATTGCCTGTGATGGCGACGTCGCGGAGGTATTTGCCCCAGCCCGCCACGATGCCGAAGGCGGGCGCATTCTCGATCACGTTGCCGGTGACGGAGCTGTCCGCCTCGATATAAATCCCGATGCCGGCGTCATCGTCAGGCGCGGTTCCGATCGGCCGCTTCGGCAGCAGGTTGCGGATGATATTGCCCTGGACAACGGCGATGCGGCCGCCTTCGTTGAAGTTGCAAACGGAGACACCGAGGGCTGCGCCGTCGACGGTATTGCCCGCGATGACGGCGCCCTCGAACGCGAATTCCGAATAAAGCGCCACCTCGCGAACCTCGGTGACGCTGTTGTTCACGATCTGGATGTTGGAGGCCGAATTGCCGCGCACCGCGGAATAGTCGCAGTTCCTGATGCGGTTGCCGCGCACAACGACGTTGTTCGCACGAAACGCGTTGACGGCGTTGCCATATTGCCCGGAGCCGCCGGGACCGGCCTTGATGTTTTCGATGCGGTTGTCGGCGACCAGCGTTCCGTCGTCGCCGATCGCGGTGCGCAGGATCTCGATGCCATTGTCGTTGGTGCCGCTGATCGTATTGCGCGAAACGATCAAGCCGAGCGCGTCGAACGACACGATCGCGGTCGTCGCGGTCCTCGTGATGATATTGCCGGAGATATCGCCCGAGACCTGCTCGAGCCAGATGCCGTTGCCGCCGCTGCCTGATATCTCGCAATCATTGATACGCACGTCGCGGCCGGCGAGGCAGTGAACCAGGCCGCGGCGATCCGGCAAGGGAATGTTCCCGCCGTCCAGCGTGAGGCCGGAGAGGCCCATGCTGTCGGCGCCTTCGGCCAGCAGCAGCGTCGCGCCACCGTTGAAGACGAGTTTGGTCGCACCGCGTACGCCGACGAGTTGCGTACCGCGCGAAAGCCGCAGCGTGCCGGTGCGATAGGTGCCGGGCGGCAGCGCCAGCGGCGCTTGTGCGCGGGTCGCTTCATCGATGGCGCGTTGCAAGACACGGGTCTGGTCTTCGGGGGCATTGGGACGCACGCCATATTGCGTGGCATCGCGGCCGAATGCGGAGGCCAGCGGTGCTGCGCGCGCAGCATCGGGCGCCATCGCCAGCGCGCCGGCGGCGCCTGCCGCGGAAGCTCCGAGAAGATGGCGGCGGTTGAAGTCCATGATCGGAAAGTAACGCCAAACCGCCGCGCCGCATGGTGAACGCGAGGACGAACCATTGCGATTGTTCGGGGTAGGGTTAACGAGCCGTCAGGACAAGACGGGTGCGTGCAATGCTTGGCGCGTCGGCTTGATCATTTCACCAAGCATGCCTTCGCCGGCATCGACCAAGGCATCGAGTGTGATGCCGCCGGGAATGCGCGCGGTGCCATCACGCGCCAGCACCGGAACGTGGATGAAGGCGGCGAGGCGGGGCCCGTTGTCGCGCCGTGTTGCCTCGATCGCACGCCAGCTCAGATAGTTGCAGAGATAGCTGCCGGCATCACGCGACAGGCGTGCGTCGATCCCGCTCGCCAGCGCCGCGCGCAGCAGCTTCACGGTATGTGGGCCAAACATCCGGGCATCGACGCCGGGCGCGATCGATCCCCTGCGGATGCGCGTGCCGTCCGCGTCGGGCCAGATCGTGGTGACGGCGTTGCGGGCGCGCGTTTCGATGCGCAAATACGGGGTGCGCGCGGCCAGGCCGAACATCAACAGCGCATGGGGACGATGCTTTTTCAGCAGTCCTGGTAACTCCCGATCGACGGTGGCGTAGGTGACATGGAAGATGTGACTGCTCAACTCGACATCGTCGAAGGCGGGACGGCGCAGCCGCATCAGCCGCTCGACCAGCGGCATCGTCGGATTGTAGGGCGCACCCGGAAATGGGCCGAAGCCGGTGATGAGGATGCGGGGTTTGTCGCTCATCGCAGCAACTCGACGATATCTTCGGCGGCAAGCGAGGGCGTCAGCCGGCCGGCCGCGACCTCGACCTCGATTTTCTTCACCCTGGCGCGGACCGACGCGTCGGCACGCAACCGCGCCAGCATGCGTTGCTCCAGCATCGACCACATCCATTTGATCTGCTGGTCGCGACGCCGCGCGGCGAAATCACCCGAGGCGTTCATCGCCTTTCGATGATCGAGAATTTTTTGCCAGAGCCCGGGAACGCCGTTGCCGGTCAGCGCCGAATAGGTGACGACGGGTGGATGCCAGTGCTCCGAGCGCGGTGTGAGAATGTGCAGCGCGCTCTTATAGTCGGCGGCGGCATGTTGCGCGCGCTTGAGATTGTCGCCGTCGGCCTTGTTGATCGCGATCATGTCGGCGAGCTCGACCAGACCCTTCTTGATGCCCTGCAGTTCGTCCCCGGCGCCCGGCAACATCAAGGCGAGGAAGAAATCCGTCATGTCGCACACCGCGGTCTCGGACTGGCCGATGCCGACGGTCTCGACCAGGATCACGTCGAAGCCGGCCGCCTCGCACAACAGCATCGCCTCGCGCGTCTTGGCCGCGACGCCGCCGAGCGTGCCCGATGAGGGCGAGGGGCGGATATAGGCGTGGTCGGAGGCGGCAAGCCGCGCCATCCGCGTCTTGTCGCCGAGGATCGACCCTCCCGTGCGCGCCGAGGACGGATCGACCGCGAGCACCGCGACCTTGTGGCCGTGCTCGATCAGGTACATGCCGAGAGCATCGATGGTGGTGGACTTGCCGACACCGGGCGAGCCGGTGATGCCGACACGGATTGCATTGCCGGTCGCGGGCAATAGCGCCTGCACGAGGTCGCGCGCCGAAGCCTGATGATCGCCGCGCCGGCTTTCGACCAGCGTGATGGCGCGCGCCAGCGCGGCGCGGCTGCCGGCGCGCAGCTCTTTCGCAAGTGTCTTGATGTCGGTGGAACTGCGCTTCGGCGGGGTCATGGCTTGGTTTACAATGCCTGCGCCGCGCAGGCGAGGGCATCGGCCTTGGCGATCCACCGCGATTGCGCTACGTAAAGCGTTCGAATTACTCCGCTGCCTCGCTGTGGCCGAGCCGGGCGTTGAGCTTGTGGATCAGCTCTTCGGCGGCGTCCGAGATCACGGTGCCCGGCGGATAGATCGCTTCCGCGCCGGCCTTGTAGAGCGCCTCGTAATCCTGCGGCGGCACCACGCCGCCGACGATGATCATGATGTCCTCGCGGCCCTGCTTCTTCAGCGCGGCCTTCAACTCCGGCACGGCGGTGAGATGCGCGGCGGCGAGCGAGGACACGCCGAGGATATGCACGTCGTTTTCGACCGCCTGCCGCGCGGCCTCGTCGGCCGTCGCAAACAACGGCCCGATATCGACGTCGAAGCCGACATCGGCGAAGGCGGATGCGATCACCTTCTGGCCGCGGTCGTGGCCGTCCTGGCCGATCTTGGCGACGAGGATGCGCGGGCGCCGCCCCTCCGCCTCCTCGAAGGCGTCGATCAGCGCCTGCAACTTCTCAACCTTGTCAGACATCGCGGACGCCTCCCGCTTGTAGACGCCGGTGATGGACTTGATCTCGGCGCGGTGACGGCCGAACACCTTTTCCATCGCGTCCGAAATTTCGCCGACGGTGGCTTTCGCGCGCGCTGCCTCGATCGCCAATGCCAGCAGATTGCCGTTGCCTTCGCCGGCCGAGCGCGTGAGCGCTGCGAGTGCCGCATCGACGTCTTTCTGGCTGCGCTCGCCGCGCAGCCGCTTCAGCTTGTCGATCTGCAGCCGCCGCACAGTGGAATTCTCGACCTTGAGGATGTCGATCGGCCGCTCATCCGTCGGCTTGTATTTGTTGACGCCGATCACGGCCTGCCGGCCGGCATCGATCCGCGCTTGCGTCTTAGCGGAAGCTTCTTCGATGCGCAGCTTCGGCACGCCGGCCTCGATTGCCTTGGCCATGCCGCCGAGTTCCTCGACCTCCTGGATATGGCCCCAGGCTTTTGCCGCGAGGTCGCGGGTCAGGCGCTCGACATAATAGGAGCCGCCCCAGGGATCGATGATGCGGTTTGTGCCGCTCTCCTGTTGCAGGAACAGCTGGGTGTTGCGGGCAATGCGGGCGGAGAAGTCGGTCGGCAGCGCCAGCGCCTCGTCCAGCGCGTTGGTGTGTAGCGACTGGGTGTGGCCCTGGGTCGCCGCCATCGCCTCGATCGTGGTCCGCATCACGTTGTTGAAAACATCCTGCGCAGTCAGCGACCAGCCCGAGGTCTGGCAGTGCGTGCGCAGCGACAGCGAGCGTGGGTCCTTCGGATTGAACGGCTTCAACAACTTGGCCCAGAGCAGCCGCGCGGCGCGCATCTTGGCGACTTCCATGAAGAAGTTCATGCCGATCGCCCAGAAAAAAGAGAGGCGAGGAGCAAAACGATCGACGTCGAGGCCGGCGGCAAGCCCCGCGCGCAGATATTCGACGCCGTCGGCGAGCGTGTAGGCAAGCTCGAGATCCTGGGTCGCGCCCGCTTCCTGCATGTGATAGCCGGAGATCGAGATCGAGTTGTACTTCGGCATCCGCTGCGAGGTGTAGGCGAAGATGTCGGAGATGATCCGCATCGAGGAGGTCGGCGGGTAGATGTAGGTGTTGCGCACCATGAACTCTTTCAGAATGTCGTTCTGAATGGTGCCCGACAGTTTCTCCGGCGGCACGCCCTGTTCCTCGGCGGCGACGACGAACAGCGCGAGGATCGGCAGCACCGCGCCGTTCATGGTCATCGACACGCTCATCCGGTCGAGCGGGATGCCGGCAAACAGCGTGCGCATGTCGTAGATGGAGTCGATCGCGACGCCGGCCATGCCGACGTCGCCGGAGACGCGCGGATGATCGGAATCGTAGCCGCGGTGGGTGGCGAGATCGAAGGCGACCGACAGGCCCTTCTGTCCGGCGGCGAGGTTGCGGCGATAGAAGGCGTTGGAGTCTTCCGCCGTGGAGAAGCCGGCATATTGCCTGATCGTCCAGGGCTGGTTGACATACATGGTCGGATACGGACCGCGCAGATAGGGCGCGATGCCGGGGAAGGTCTCGAGGAAATCGAGGCCTTGAAGATCGGCCTCGCCATAGGCCGGTTTGACCGGAATGCCTTCGGGCGTCAGCCATGGCTCCGCCTTGCCGGCAGGCGCTGGGACCGCGACCGGTTCGAATGCGACATTGGCGAAATCAGGAATGCGGCTCATGCGTGCAGTCCTCGGCCGAAGAAGGCTCCTCCGCTCAATCCGGAAATCATCCCGATAGCGCCATACGGTCCCCAGGAATCATGCGGCGGCACGCCCACGGCGATCCAGCCGGAAATCATGGCGCCTCCGGCGACGAAGCCGACAAGGGGAATCGCTAATTGCGCCAAGATCGGATGACCTCGCATTAACCGGGCCGTCAACGGCAGTAACAGGAAAGTCACGGGCGCCGCCAGCATCGCCGCCCCGACGAAGGCGGCAATCAGGATCGGAAAGAAGAACACCGCGAACAGGGACAGCGGAAACGTGATGATCATACCCAGCAACGTGCCGACGAGGGCGGCCACCAGAGTGGCCATCGTACCCAGCGCGTAAAGGGCCGGAGTTTCAAGTGCGCGGCGGATCATTTCTGGCGTCCTCAAACCTTTGGTTCCGCTCGATCAGCTTCCGAAGATTCTCCTTATAGACAGGGTCGTCCCGCCAATTCCGGGACATTGCAGCCGCGAAGAGCCTGTCTATCGGCCACGCGAACAGTGCTTTGAACAGGGACCATTGCATCAGCTAATTCTAGCACGATCAGAGTCCATGATAAGCGCCCAAACCCCTGTTAATCATGATCCGGATGCTGGTGGCTGACGATGGTGGCCATCTTCTCCGGGCCGTAATTCTGCATCGTGGTTTGGCTTGGCAGGTTCGCAATCCCGACCACCCAGCCGAGCCGGGATTCGGTGCCATATTGCCGCGTCGGGATCACCCGGTCGGGCCGGTCGAAGGTCCCGGTCAGGATCTCGATGCGGGGGCCGTCGATGCGGCGAAAACTCAGGGGCGTGCCGCAGTCGCGGCAGAAATCACGCTCGGCGATCGAGGAGGATTTGAACGCGGCGGGCTTGCCGCGGGTCCAGGCAAAATCGCCCTTGTCGATATCCACGAAGGCGGCGAACGGCGCACCTGCCGCCTTCTGGCACATCCGGCAATGACAGAGGCTGACCCGTATCGGCGCGGCCTTCAGCGCGAAACGGATGGCGCCACATTGGCAGCCCCCGGTCAGCACGGGCTTGGTCTCCTCGCTCATGCTTGCTCCATCAGCTCATAGGCCTTTCGCAGGGCGGCGAGCGCGTCGCCGCCCGCAAAGATGAAGTCGGTCACGCCGGCGCTGCGCAGCGCGGCTTCCTGCTCGCCGGGCCGGCCTGCCAGATAAATATGCCTTGCGCCTGATGTTTGCAGGGCCCTGGCGGCGGCTTCCGCTTGCTGCGCATAGACCTTGTCTTGGGAACAAAGGCACACGAGCGCTGCGCCCGACGACTTCCAGGCGGCGGCGAGTGCGCCGGCGTCTGAAAAACCTTCGGTGTCGATGGCCTCGATGCCGCCGGTCTCGAAGAAACTCTTGGCGAAGGTCGCGCGCGCGGTGAAGTCGGCGGCGGTGCCGAGATTGGCGAGGAAGGCGCGCGGGCGTTTGCCGGTCTTCTTCAGGATCGCATCAGATTGGTCGCGCAACAGCTCAAAGGGCGCGGCGAGCCGCATCGGCGGAAGGGAATCGAATTTGAATTTGGCCTCGCCGTAAGCCGGAAGCACAATCGGCTCGGCATCGAGCACGGCGATGTCGTTTTCGTGCAGGTTAGGGAATTCGCTGGCACCGGTCAGGACGTCACGGCGTTTTGCGACATTGACCTCGCGCGCCGCGCGGGTGGCGGCGACCTTGCGTTGGATGAGGTTCTGCTCAAGCGCCGCGAATAGCCCGCCGGCTTTCTCGGTTTCCTGAAACAGCGTCCAGGCCGCTTCGCAAAGTTCGCGCGTCAGTGCCTCGATGCCGCCCGAACCCGCCGCGGGATCGCCGACCTTGGCGAGGTTGGATTCCTCCAACAGTATGAGTTGCGTGTTGCGCGCGATGCGGCGAGCAAAAGCATCGGGGAGGCCGCGCGCCAGTGTATGCGGCAGCACGGTAATGGCGTTGGCGCCGCCGAGCCCGGCGGAGAAGGTCGCCATGGTCGCGCGCAGCATGTTCACGTAGGGATCGCGCTGGGTCAGCATGCGCCACGATGTGTCGGCGGCGACGAACAGCGGCTTCGGCGCAAGTCCGCACGCCTGCTCGATGCGCGCCCACGACAGCCGTAGTGCGCGGAATTTGGCCAGCGTCATGAACTGATCGGCATCGGCAGTGAGCCGCGCGTAGATCATGCCTTGAGCCGCGTCGAGCGCGATGCCGGATTGTTCGATCGCGCGAAGGTAGGCGACGCCGGCTGCCAGAGTAAAGGCAAGTTCCTGCGACTCGGAACCGCCGGCGTCATGCACCACGCGCCCGTCGGCAGCGGCGATCGGGTTCCTGAAACCCATGCCCGCAAGACCTCGCACCGCGCTCGTGACGGCAGGCACGATCTCGGACCAGCTGTATGGACTCGATCCCCAAACGGCGCAGGCGCCGAGCGGATCGAGGCCGAAGCGGATGTCGCAAGCCGCGGGCGAAAACCCCTTGCGCTTCACGAGTTCGGCGACATGGATCGCGGCCATCCGCGATTGCGGGCCGATCTGCAGGTCCAGCGCGATTCCTGCATCGAGGATGACGCCATCGAGGATCTTTTCGATCGCCTCCGCCGACGGGTCGAGGCCGAAACCATGCGCGCCGTCGGCGCCGGCAAACACCAGCGTGAGGCCAGTCGCGCCATTTTCGAGATCGTGCAATGCCTGCGCATTGGCTTGCGCCGGATCGGGATGATCGACCCGCTGCATGATATGCCACGGCATCGCGGCCGCGCGGCCGGCAATCGGCATCGCGCCTTTCGCGCGTGCGTAGATCGGCGCGATCTTCAGGTCATCATAGGTCTTGCTCACCAGCCGTTCGAACGGCGCGCCCTTGAGTACGCCATCGACCAGCTTGCGCCAGTCGTCCTGCGTGGCCTGCGCAAAGTCAGCGGCCAAGGGCAAATCGGGGGTCGTGGTCATCCGGGAGTCTTTGCCATGGCCGGAGGGCCAAGCCAAACGCTTAATCGAGGTCCGGCAGCCGCTCGATACCGCCGGTCGGGAGCTTTGCCAGCGCGTCACCGACGCGCCGACCCGCGATCACGCGCTCCGAGGCGATCTCGGCGAGCGGCACCAGCACGAAGGCGCGCTCGAACAGGCGCGGATGCGGCAGCGTGAGTTCCGGTTTGTCGAGCCTGACGTCGTCATAGGCGATCAGGTCGAGGTCGAGCGTGCGCGGGCCCCAGCGCTGCTCCTTCGATCGATCGCGGCCGAACTTCTGTTCGATCTTGTGCAGGGTGAACAGCAGCGCATGCGGATCGAGGCTGGTCTCGATCTCGATGCAGGCATTGATGAAGCGGGGCTGGTTTTCCTCGCCCCAGGGTGGCGTGGCGTAATCGGACGAGCGCGCCAATAGCGCGGCCTGCGCCATGCCGCAGATATGCGCGATCGCCCTTTTGAATGTCGCGCGGACGTCGCCGACATTGCCGCCGAGGGCGATGATGGCGTCAGCCATTCCGGCTGCGCGTCAGCACCACGCCGACGTCTTCGAAGATTTCGGCGATCGGCGCGTGCGGCTTGTGCACGGTGACCTTGACCGCGCGGATGCGGGGAAAGGCCGCGAGGACGGCGTCGGCCACCGCGCCGGCCGCGCGCTCGAGCAGCTTGTAGTTGGTACCCTTGAAGGCGGAGGTCGCGGTCGACACCACGTTGGAATAGGATACGGTGTCGGCGAGACGGTCGGTGCGTGAGGATTCCGACAGGTCGGTGTAGAGCTCCAGATCGATCACGAAGCGCTGCCCGACCCTGGTCTCGTGCTCCATCACGCCGTGACGGGCATGGACCACGACGCCCTTGATGAAAATCGTGTCGGTCATCCCTGATCCCTGATCGCCGCCGCGACCTTCAACGCCTGTACTGTGTCCGCGACATCATGGGTGCGGATGATCCGCGCGCCGGCTTTCGCCGCAATCAGATGCGCCGCGATCGAGCCGCCCAGCCGGTTCTGCGGCTCCGACGGCGACACCGACGCGATGAAGCGCTTCCGCGAGGCGCCGACCAGAAGCGGCAGGCCGAAGCGCGTGAGCTGATCGAGACGGGCGAGTGCGATCATGCTCTGCTCGGGTGTCTTGCCAAAGCCGATGCCGGGATCGAGCACGATGTGGCCGGAGGGCACGCCCGCCTTCGCCGCGATGTCGAGCGAGTGTGCGAAGAAGCCGGCGATCTCCTTCATGATGTCGATGGCGGGATCGGCGCGGTCGCGGTTATGCATGATGATCACGGGTACGCCGCGCTGCGCCACCAGTGACGCCATTCGGTTGTCGCGCTGCAGGCCCCAGACGTCGTTGGCGATGACTGCGCCTGCATCGAGCGCAAAGGCGGTCACGTCCGGTTTCATGCTGTCGATGGAGACGGGAACGCCGAGCTTGATAATATCAGGCAGCACCGGCCGCAGCCGCGCCATTTCCTCGTCCGCACCGACCGGCTTGGCGCCGCCATAGGGGCGGGTGGACTCCGCGCCGATATCTATTATGTCGGCGCCCTCCGCCACGAGGCGCTGCGCTTGCGCCAGCGCGTGCTCGGGTTCGAGGAAATCTCCGCCGTCGGAAAAGGAATCCGGCGTCACATTGAGCACGCCCATGACAGCCGGAATCGGACCGGACAGCAGCTTCTGCAGCAACGGATGGACCGCCGTTGCGGACGGGACCGGTCTGGAGATGGCTGCCATCATGCCGTGGCTTTGCGCGGTCGGGGCTGGGGAGTCAAGTCGGACCGGGCGGCCCGCGGCAGCGGCGAAACCCGGCTGCAAATCTGACTAATAGGTAATCTTGGGCTGCAGCTTGCGGGCTTGCGCGATCAGCTGCTCGACCGACTTCTCGGAAGGCAGGACACGGACCAGCTTTCGCCTGGTGTTCACTTCCTTCATGTTCTGGGCGAGCCGCGCCGGGTTGCGATGCGCAAGCTCGCGCACCGTGGTCACGCCGGCCGCGCGCATCAGGTTGACCTTGGCCTTGCCCATGCCCGGAATGCGCATGTAGTCGGACACATTGGCCCATTCGAGCAGCGTTTGTTCGCTGATGCCGGTCCTGGATGAGAGCGCCTTGCGGCCCCTGACGTTGCGGGCGGCCTCCAGCAGCGCATCGGTGGTGCGGATACCAAGCGATTTGAGCTTGGAAGCGGCGAAGGCACTCATGCCTTCAATATCGGAGATCGGATATGTCATGTCACTCAATTCAAAGAAGGTGCTTCAGGCAAACTGGCTAAGCCCCGGCGTCCCTGCGATGATCGCGCGCATCCGATCCGCTCCGATTTTGTCGCGGCCGAAGGCGAAAAGTTCACGCGCGATCTTCTGAATGTCGGCGATAGTGAGCCCGAGACCCATCAACCGCGTGCCGACCGCCATCAGGCCACCGCCCATCAGCCGCGAGAGGCCGCGGCCGTCGCGCGCGGCCGCAATTGCGGCCTCCGCACCCGGGATGCCGTCGATCAGCACTTGTACGGTTTCGGGAGGTCCCTCGCTTCGGAGGTAATCCAGCATGATGCCTATGGTTTTTTCGGCAACGGCATCATCTATGCCGGCCTTGGCGGCCAGCCCATCAACCAATTCGTTCATGTTGCCCCGCCTCGACCGGTTTCTCACCGGGTCTCCCTGCTCAGAAATTCATCTTGGGCTTCGCAAATACGAAATACAAGCGACCAACCACATTCCCGGCGCGATTCATCTTCATTCGCGCCGCAAGTGTTGCAGCCATGCAAGAGCAGAGGCGAAATTCCGCACAAATTGTCGCGGTTGCCAATGGCGACTCCGACTTTTGGCGGATGATCATGCGGGAGTTTCGCGCGTGAGCAGGCGCAAAACGCACGTTCGGACCCACCGTTGACGGTTTCAATCGTCTTGCGAGATGCAGTATGATCACCATCGAAGCTCGATTGGGGCGAAGAGACCGACGCGCAATGGCTATACCCGACAACAATGTGGCCGACACCGATGAGAAGATCTTCGTGGGCCGAGGCGAGCAACCGGCCTGGTTGACGCTGGCGCTCGCCAATCGCCACGGCCTCGTCACTGGCGCGACCGGAACGGGCAAGACCGTCTCGCTACAGGTGATGGCGGAGGGATTTGCGCGAGCCGGCGTGCCCGTGTTCGCCGCCGACATCAAGGGCGACCTGTCCGGCATCTCCGAAATCGGCGAGGCCAAGGACTTCATCGTCAAACGCGCCGACGAGATCGGCCTGAAATTCCAGGCAGACCAGTTTTCGACGGTGTTCTGGGACGTTTTCGGCGAGCAGGGCCATCCCGTGCGCGCCACGGTCACGGAAATGGGGCCGCTGTTGCTGGCGCGGATGCTCGATCTCAACGATGTGCAGGAAGGCGTGCTCAACGTCGCCTTCCGCGTCGCCGACGAGAACGGGCTCACCCTGATCGACATGAAGGATTTGCGGGCGCTGCTCGATGCGATCGTCCCGGCCGGCGGGAAAGATGGCGACGACGATCCACTGGCGTCGATCCGCAAAGCCGCGGCGGGGTTCGGCAACGTCACCAAGGCAACCGTCGGGACCATCCAGCGCCAGCTGCTGGTGCTGGAGAACCAGGGTGGCGCCAAATTCTTCGGCGAGCCGGCGCTGGCGCTGAAGGATTTCATGCGCACCGATCGCGACGGGCGCGGCATGGTCAATATCCTGGTCGCCGACAAGCTGATGCAGAGCCCGCGGCTGTACGCCACCTTCCTGCTCTGGATGCTGTCGGAGCTGTTCGAGGAACTGCCCGAGGCCGGCGATCCACCGAAGCCAAAATTGGTGTTCTTCTTCGACGAGGCGCATCTGTTGTTCACCGATGCGCCGAAGGCGCTGATGGACAAGATCGAGCAGGTGGTGCGGCTGATCCGCTCCAAGGGCATCGGCGTCTACTTCGTGACCCAGAACCCGATCGACGTGCCCGATCGCGTGCTCGGCCAGCTCGGCAACCGCGTGCAGCATGCGTTGCGCGCCTTCACGCCGCGCGACCAGAAGGCGGTGCAAGCGGCCGCCCAGACGTTTCGGCCCAATCCGAAGCTCGACACCGCCAAGGCGATCATGGAGCTCGGCAAGGGCGAGGCGCTGGTGTCGTTTCTCGAAGGCAACGGCACGCCGGCGATGGTCGAGCGCGCGCTGATCCGGCCGCCATCGGCGCGGATCGGGCCGATCACGCCGGAGGAACGCAAGGCGATCATGGATGCGAGCCCGGTGAAGGGCAAATACGACACCGCGATCGACGCGGAATCCGCGTATGAGATCCTGCAGAAGCGCGTCGCCGGAAACGCCGCGCATCCCGACGACGCGGGCGGCGGCGGCGACATCGGCATCCTCGGCCATCTCGGCGCCATCGTCGGCACGATCTTCGGCACCAACTGCCAAGCGCGGCCGGCTGTCGACCGGCCAGCTCATCACGCGCAACATCACACGCTCGGTGACCAACAAGGTGGTGGGCGGCGTCGTCGCCAGATCTCGGCAAGTCGGTCGCGGGATCGC
The DNA here is from genome assembly GCA_963791665.1 of uncultured Alphaproteobacteria bacterium. Lineage (GTDB taxonomy): Bacteria > Pseudomonadota > Alphaproteobacteria > Rhizobiales > Xanthobacteraceae > Bradyrhizobium. The sequence goes on from CAWBTH010000026.1 coordinate 36,829, forward strand.
TCGGCGGCTCGGTCGGCCGTTCGCTGGTGCGCGGCGCGCTCGGCGGCCTGTTGCGGCGGCGATGAACGCCCGAAATAGCCAACAACAATCCGAAGTCAGGGAATAACAATGGCCAACGCCCAACTGCAATCCGTCCTCGATCGCATCGACGCCGATTTCGACAACTGCTCTCGAGCGGCTATTCGCCCTGCTTCGCATTAAATCGATCTCGGCCGATCCCGCCTTCGCCGGCGATTGCAAGAAGGCCGCCGACCATCTGGCGAAAGACATCGCTTCGCTCGGGTTTGCCACCGACGTGCGGCCGACCGCCGGCCATCCGGCGATCGTCGCCAAGAGCAACGGCCACGCCGGTGCGCGCGTGCTGTTCTACGGACACTATGACGTGCAGCCGGTCGATCCGCTCAATCTCTGGCACCGGCCGCCGTTCGAACCTGTGGTGACCGACCATGCCGACGGGCGCAAGATCATCGTCGCGCGCGGCGCCGAGGACGACAAGGGCCAGTTCATGACCTTCGTCGAGGCCTGCCGCGCCTGGAAGAACGTGACGGGCTCGCTGCCGCTCAACATCACCATCCTGATCGAGGGCGAGGAGGAGATCGGCTCGAAGAATTTCGTGCCGTTCCTCGAAGCCACAAGAAAGAGCTCGCCGCCGACTTCGCGCTGGTCTGCGACACCAGCATGTGGGACCCGGACACGCCCGCGATCACGACCTCGCTGCGCGGCCTCGTCTATGACGAGGTCAAGATCAAGGCCGCGAGCCGCGATCTGCATTCCGGCGTTTTCGGCGGCGGCGCGCGCAATCCGATCCGCGTGCTGACCTACATTCTCGGCGGGCTATTCGACGAGAACGGCCACATCACCATTCCGGGCTTCTATGAAGGGGTGAAGGATTTGCCGCCGGACATTCTGGCGCAACGGAAGAAGCTGAACTTTCGCCGGAAACATTCCTCAAGCCGATCGGGCTTTCGATACCGGCCGGCGAAAAGGACCGCTTGCTGATCGAGCAGATCTCATCGCGCCCAACCTGCGACATCAACGGCATCGTCGGCGGCTATATCGGCGAGGGTTCGAAGACGGTGATCCCCGCGGAAGCGTCCGCCAAGATTTCATTCCGCCTCGTCGAGGGGCAGGACCCGGCAAAAATCCGCAAAGCCTTCCGCGATTACGTCACCGCGCGGATACCGGCCGATTGCAAGGTCGAATTCGGCGATCATTCGTCGGCGCCCGCGATCGCGCTGCCATGGGACATGAAGGCGCTGGCGCGGCGAGCAAAGCGCTGACGGAGGAGTGGGGCAAGGAGACCGTGTTGTTCGGCTCCGGCGCCTCGATCCCGGTCGTCGCCGATTTCAAGAAGACGCTGGGCCTCGACTCGCTGCTGATCGGCTTCGGCCTAGACGACGACAACATCCATTCGCCGAACGAGAAATACGACCTGAAGAGCTTCCACAAGGGCATTCGCTCGTGGGCGCGCATCCTCGCGGCGCTTGCGGAATCGCCGCAGTAGATTCGCTCCCCAGACGCAAAAACGCCGCCCGGAATTGGACGGCGTTTTAATTAGGTCGTGTAGAGGGCGATGCCGAAGATATAGTCCCGCCGCAAAATCGTTGCGGTCGTCAAGTTACGGCGCGGGGACCGCCAGCAGGCTCGAGATGCTGCGGCCGCGGATGTCGTAGACGCGGGCGAACACGACGCCGTCGCGCATGATCTCGACCAGGACCGGCGCGTCGAGGCCCTTGCAATAGAACTCGCCGAGCGTCATCGCGAAGTCGGCGGCTTGGCTGTCCCAGCCGATGTTGAAGGCGGGGCCGAGCGCGACCTGCGCCGGACGCTGCGGGCCGCACACCGCGACCTTCCATTTGCGTCCGTCGGGCGGCATTTCCGCGTCTCCTCGAGCTTGGCGCGCAGCTCTTCGGAGGCCTGCTTGAAGGCAAGGCCCCAGTAGTCGAGCATGTAGCGGGCGTCGGCGCCGCGCACGCTGCCGGCGATATCGTTGAAGTAGGTGTATTCATAGGGGTGCAGCCGGATCATTTCGTCAGCGGCAGCAGCCAGGCCGAAGATCAAGCACGGCGAGCGCCGCGCGGCTGCCAGCGCCGGCGATGTCCGTCAGCCGGTCGCATGATCCACGCGAAGGCAAGGCCGCCGAGCACCGCGATCGGCGGCATCACGAAGACGAAATGCCGGATGCCGTTGTACATCGCGGGCCGCTTCACCATGGCGATCAGCGAGCGGCAGCGTGGCGGCAAGCAACAGCATCAGCAGGATCGCCTTGCGCCGCGGCGGTGACGTCGCGCCGGCAGCGCGACGCAGCGTGCCGACGACGCCGGCAGCGACAGCACGATCAATAGTTCGGGCAGCTTCAGCGCGAACAGCGTCGGCAGGTAGCGACCACGGCATGTCGGGCACGGAACCAGCGCGCCGTCGAACAGTTCCTTCCACGGCTTCTCGAAGAAATGCGAGAAGTAGGTCACGGCCTGGATCGGGTTGTCGGATTCATGATCGACCACGGCCAGATCAGCCCCATGACGATATAGCCAAGCACGCAGGCCGGGGATCAGCACGTAGACGACATGGCCGAAGCGATGCGGCGCCTCGCGCGCGCCTTCGGTGCGGAAATCCTGGATCAGCAGCGGAACGAAGCCGATCAGCGCATAGACCAGCGCGAAGGCCGCCGAGGATCCGCGAGCCGATCGACAGGCCGGCGCCGAGCCCGACGATCAGGATCGTGTGCGGCGAGGGCGCGGATATTCCTCGGCGAGCCGAACGAGGCCGAGCATCAGGAACACCATCGCCGCCGCGAACGGCGCGTCCTTCGGGTTCATGAACATATGGCCGTAGTAGAGTCGGGCACAGGGCGAGCAGCATCAGCGCGACGAGGCCGGCGAGCGGGCCGCCGATGCGGCGCCCGATCCGCCAGGTCAGGGCGAGGCCGACAATGCCGACGATGGCGCCGAGCAGCCGCCGCGTCTCGAACAGATCGAACGGCATGATCTTGTGCAGCAGCGCCGCCGCCATGTCGAAGCCGCCGCCGTACATGTAGAGGTTGGCGAACGACAGCGCGCGCGGCGTCGTGGAAGCCGGCGCGATAGAGCTGCAGCAGCAGGTCGCCATATTCGGCGTGGGTGTAGTCGTCCCAGCCGAGGCCGTAGTCGCGGAATGTCAGGCGCGATGACGCTGATGACGGCGAGCAATACGAGCAGCGAGTTCGTCACACGTCTGCTCGATCGAGCGCCGCGCAGGCGTATCGAATGTGGATGTCGTCGTGATGGAAGACATGTCAGTCAGTAAGCCCGGCGTCCCTCTTGGCCCAGCTGGCGCTTGCGGGCCTTGTTCCCCGGCATCCCTATAGCGCAATCGGATCGGGCAAGTAATTGGCAATTTGGGCGTAATTCGCCTGATGCGCTGCAACATTCCGCCGATCTGGTTAAACCATAAGGCGTAATGAACCCCAAATGAACCGTAGATTTGATCGGGCGGCTGAGCCGATTGCCGTTGGCCATCCCCGTATTATGACGGTATTGTGGCGAAGGGCTGAGTGAAACGAGCGCGCGCTGGCAGGGTTGCCGTCAGTGCGCTCAAGTGGGTGGTTACGGTTCCGGGGTTCGAGCGACCCCGAAGCAGATCGCTGAACCGGTCCGCCCAGGGGGAATGACGTCGATGATGATTGCGATGATGGTTGCCGGGATTGGCTCGGTGCTGGCCGGCCTGCTGGTGATCCTGTACGGCATCCCGATCCGGGAGTTCGGTTTCGGCAATACGCTGATCCTGATCGGCGTGCTTGCCGTATGCACCGGCATGCTCATGCTCGCGCTCTCGGCGGTCGTGGCCCAGCTCAAGATGATCGCGCGCCGGCTGATCGACCCCAGCATTCCCGCAGAAACCCGTCGGCGTCCGATCCTGCCATCGGCGCCCGAGCCGCCGCAG
>CAWBTH010000027.1:0-37440 GCA_963791665.1 uncultured Alphaproteobacteria bacterium
GCTGACCCAGAACGACCTTTACTGGTTGGCCTGTGGCGTCACCATCTATCGGCTCAATGCCAGCGACCGAGCCGTCTGTGCCAATCGTGTCGATTGCCTTTTCGCGGTGACGCTTGGTGTTTGCACGCTGCTGAGCAGCTTGCTGCCTTACCGGTTCGGCATCGGCGTGCTGGCAACGCTTGTCGCCATCTATATTTTGCGGTTCGATCGTGGCGATCGAAACCTGAAGGCCGCTGGTTGCGTGCTGCTGACGGTGTCGATGCAATTGGTTTGGGGCCCGATCGTCTTTCAGCTGTTCACGCCGGAATTGCTCAAGGCCGATGCCGCGCTGGTCGGAACGATGCTACGAGAACTCCGCCCGGATATCGTCTGGAGCGGCACCAACTTCTTTGCTCCAGACGGTCATGCCGTTTCCTTGATTGCCGCCTGTTCCTCCTTCAACAACTACTCGAGTGCTGTGCTCGCCTGCGTGGCGGTGGCCATGCTGAGGCGAAACGAGTGGGTTCGGCGAGACATTGCGACCGTCATCATTGCAAGCGCCGCGATGATCCTGATCAACGCCGCGCGCATCTGCCTGTTTGCCTGGAGCGAGGACTATCGCCTGTTCTGGCACGATGGTTCGGGTGCGCAGATGCTGGGAATAGCGGAGACGCTCTTCGTACTCGCCATCGCCTGGTGGGCGCAGCGCCACGGATGCGGATGTCATGAGCAAGGCAGCTATCCGAAGCCTCTGCGTGATGGTGTTGCTGTTGACAAGTGGCTGTCCGGTTTCAATCCGACCGGACTCCCTGATGATGATATCGGAGTTTGATGCCAGCACGGCGATCGCGGATGTGCTGCGCGGCCATGGACTTCGAGCTGCGGGAGATTCTGTCAAGCCTCCGCGACTGCTTTCCGTCGTGGTCTATTTCCAGCGTCCGGGATGCGATCGCACCTCTCTCGGCGCTGCCTTATCTCATCAACGCCGAGGTTGAGCCGCTGCTGGCGCGCATCACCGAGCCCGGCTTCGAACGTCATTTCTATTACATGGACTCATCTTGGCGGGAGCAGCATCGCGTTTCGATGTTCCTTGAATGGGTCAAATACGCGGTGCTCGATCTGGTGGGCGCCTCGCCCTATGTGCCCGTGAAGAAGGCGATCGTGCTTGCCGACCCGCCGGACTGCCATCCCGCCGAAATCATTGATTGGCGGGTGTTGTGGGAAAACAATCGCCACCGCATTCCTGTCAATGCAGACGGCGCCGCACCCAGAGCTGTCCGGAGCTGACCGTCATGGACAGCTTTATCCGCGAGCATCCCTTGCCGCTGGTTTTCTGGGGCGTGATCGTTTTGCTGGGCGCGATCGAATTTCTGGCCCCGCAATCTCCCGCCAATGCGGACCGCCGTGGCCGTTGGGTCGCCAATTTCGGTCTCGGTCTCCTCAACGGTCTGATCGTCTCAATCCTGCCCGCGGCGTCCGTCGCTTCGGCGCTGTGGGCTCATGAGGCACATTTCGGTGTACTGAACCTGCTCTCCCCACCGTGGGGGGTGGCGCTCGTCGTCACGGTGCTGGTCAGAAGTCTTGCGCAGTACGGCTTTCATGTCCTTTGCCACAAGGCTCCGCTGCTGTGGCGGCTGCATCGTGTTCATCACAGCGATTTGCATCTCGACGTTTCCTCCGCTCTTCGCAATCATCCGCTGGAGATGATTTCTAATCTTGCCTGCCTGTCGCTGGTGGTTGCGATCTGCGGGCTGTCGCCGGTGGCGCTCGCCGGCTACGAGACCGCCGAGCTTTTTCCAATATCCTCACGCACGCAAATCTGAAGGTCCCAGGCGCGGTCGAACGCGTGTTGCGGCCCTTGTTCGTGACGCCGGGCCTGCATCGTCTCCACCATTCTCCTATCCGGATCGAGACCGACAGCAATTACGGCAACGTACTTTCGATCTGGGATCGCCTGTTCGGTACCCTTCGCGGCGAAACAATCCAGTCGGGTCCGACGCTCCGCTTCGGGCTTGATGAGGTCCGCAGCGAGCGCGCTCGCGATTTGCATGCGCAACTGACGCTGCCCTGGAGCCGTTCGGCGGCTATTGAGCGGGCATCGGCGGCGGCGACTGTCGCCGGAACAGGATGCGCTGGTACAGCCAGCCGATCGCGACCAGCACCAGGCCCAGGCAGATGAACGACAGCGCGCGGTAGACGCCGGTCAAGGTCGACATGTCCACCAGGAATGCTTTGGCGATCGTCAGCGCGATCACCGCTGCGGAGGCGAGCCGCGCGCGCTGCGAATTGACCAAAATGCCGACGCCGAGCAGCACCACGCCGAAGGCGAGCCAGGCGATCGAATAGGTGTATTGCTCCGCGCCGGTGATGAAGCCCATGATGACATCCGGTCCGTGGTAGAGCCGGCGGATTTCCAGTGTGAGATAGCTGAGTGCAAAGATCAGCGCGCCGGCCGCGATGGTGTTGGCGTAGCGTACGCCGCGCTGTCCGGCCACGGCATAGGATAGCAGCAGCATCAATACCGCGGGCAGCGCATAGGCGAGCAGCAGCAGGTTGATGAAGCTGCCGTCGATAGTGACCCGTGTCAGCATCGGGTTTTCGAGCAGCAATATTCCGAAGATACAGATGAGCCCCGCCAGCAACGTGATCAGCATGGCGCCGATATCGTGCACGATGCTGCCGGTGCGCAGACGCAGCCGCTCCAGCCCGATCGCCATGGCAAGCAACACGCAGGCTTCCAGCGCGAACTCCGAAGCGAGGGAACGGCGCGGTAAACATCGCCGCCATAGACGGCGTGGCGGATTTCCATGAAGGCGAGCAGGACGGTGAACAGGATCGCGGCCAACTCCACGGTGCGCAGCGGCGCGTCGTCGGCGCGCTGGCGCAGGAAATAGCTGCCGGCCCAGAACGAGAGCGCGGGAATGCCGTAGCCCCATAGCAGCCAGTTGAAGATCGGTGTGGCGCCGATGGCGTTGCCCGCGATTCGCGGCTCGTAGCCGATCCGCAAGACCACGATGCCGGCAAGGACCGCCGCCAGCGCGCGCAGGAACGGGATCGGCCGCTGCAATGAGATCCAGGCCGTGCCCGCCGACATCAGCGCGAGCGCGATGGTGAGCCAGCCCTTCTCCAGGGCAAATGTCAGCGCCAGCGCCAACGCGCCGAGCGTGCCGGTCGCAAACAGCGCGGTCGCGATCACGCCGCCGGGGCGGTTGTCGCGCCGGGCGAGGATTTCGGTGGCGGCGCCGAAGGCGGCCGCAAGCATGACGGCCAGGATGGCAAAGGGAATTGAGCGATCGAGATGGGCGATGCGCGCATAGAGCGTGATCAGCAGCGCCAGCGGCACGAACACGGCGGTAGCCGCCCATGTCACGGTGATCCTGGCAGTACCGAAGCGCCCTTGCGCGAGGAAGCCTGCGACGCCGAAGGCAAACGCAAAGATCGCCGCAGTCGTCATGTGCAGCGATACCGAGCCGTCCGTCGCCGACGGCCCGATTCCCGGCAGCGCGCCGCCGGGAACCACTAGGAACTCGGGATTGCCGCGCACCACCCATTCGGCGAACACGATGAAGATGAAGGCTGCAGCCGCGCCGAGCGCGCCGCTTGCCGACGGCGCCTGCCACGCCACCGCCAACGTGCCTGCGACCAGTATGGTGAAGGTGATCAACGCCGAATCCGCGTGGCCGCTCATCAGCACGATCAGCATCGCGCCGAGCAGATAGGCGGCAAGCGCGGTGGACGAGATCGGTTCGACCTGATCGGGCTCGATCGCAGGCCCGAACGCGAAGCCGCACACCACGAGCAGGCTTGCGAGGATGAAGCCGACGATGACGTGGAAGGCATGCGGCGCGACCATCGAGGGGCCGCAGTCCAGGCAGGGCAGGGTCCACAGCAGCGCAAACGCGATAGTCGTGATCGCAAGCCAGCGCCACAGGCGGATGCGCGCCAGCGCCATTGCTGCGGCGGTGACGATGGCGAGATAGATATAGAGCGCCCAATAGTCGGGCTTTTCAGACGACACCAGCAGTGGCGTGACAAAGCCGGCGGCGACGCCGAGGCCGGCCAGCGCCGGCCCGTGCAGCAGCGCTGCGGCAAGCGTGCCGAGCGCGACTATGCCGAGCAGGATGAAGGCGGTGGCGGGCGCGAGGAAGCCGTAGAGCGCGTAGGCGGCGTAGACGGTGGCGAACGCCACCGCGGTGCCGGCCGCGGTCAGGATCGCCGGGATGTTGGCGATCGGCAACGCGACGATGTCGGAAATGCTTTCCTTGCGCCGCGTCCATTCGCCGGCGCCGAGCAGCGCCAGCGCGAACAGGCCGCCCAGCGCAACGCGCACGTTCGGACCAAGCAGCCCCGCCTCGATCGAGTAACGTACCAGGAAGAAGCCGCCGAGCGCGAGCGTGAGACCGCCGATCCAGACCACCCAGCGGGTGCCGATCCGTTCCTCGAAGCCGGCCTCGGCAGGCGGCAAGGGCGGTGGCGGGGCGCTGGCCGCGAGCTTCAGCCTCCGGTGGCGCAGCCTCGCGGGCCATCGCGGGAGCCGGCTCGGGCGCAGCGGCCGGCGCAGCGCGGCGGGGCCTGTTCGAATTGCGGAAGCGGTGGCGGCGCCGGCCGCGCCGCCGGCGTGGCGCCGTTTGCCTCCAGCGTTTCGAGCCGCTCGCGCAGCCGCGCGACTTGCTCCTGGGCCTTGCGGGCAAAGGCGAACGCGGCGACCGCAATCACCAGCGTAATCAGGTCGATGGGCGAATCGAACATGGCGCTTCCAAGACTAACAGAATGAATCTTCAGCGGCGGCCGCGAACGCGCAAGCCCGGCGCGGGACGCTCCTGCAACACCTCGCGGCGGAAACGAAACAGTGCGGCAGGACGCCCGCCGGTCTGTGTCGACATCACGCCGGTCGGTTCGACCAGGGTGCCGGCCTCGACCAGCCTGCGAAAATTCTGCTTGTGCAGGTGACGCCCCGAGATCGCCTCAACAGTCCGCTGCAATTCAGTGAGTGTGAATTCGGGGGGCAAAAGTTCAAACACGACCGGGCGATATTTCAACTTGGCGCGGAGCCGCGCGATCGCGGTGGCGAGGATGCGCCGGTGGTCGAAGCGCATGGAGACGCCCAGCAAAGGCTGCGACCTGCGCGCCAATGCCGCAGGCCGGCCGTCGCGGCGGGCTTCCTCGACCAGCCCGGCCTCGTACAACAGCTCGTAGCGGTCGAGCACGCGCTCCTCGTCCCAATGCGCGCCCTCGATGCCGAAATTGAGCCGCACCCGGTCCTTGCGCGGCAGCGCACGCGTGGTTTCCGGCGCTTCGCCCTGTTCGGCCCACTTGGTCAGCTCGGGAAGGATCTCGTGCTCGATGATCTCGGGGCGCGCCTCGCGCCAGTCTTCCCATGGGAAGAAGCGGTACCACGGTTCGAAGGTCGCGCCGGGCGCACGCGAGGCATTGTTGTCGGCTGCGCGCGTCAGAGCCAGATAGCCGATCGAGGCCATGTGCATATCGGTGTCGCCGGCTTGCGTGTGCCGGCCGCGATCGCCGAAAGTGTAGAGTTGCTCGACATAGCCGAGCCGCAGGCCGGTCTGCTCCTCCACCCAGGCGCGCAGGCCGATCTCGAAGGTGCGGTGCGCGACCGCATCGAAGGGCCCGAAGGGCAGCCCTTCGAGCTTGTCGCCGCCGGTGCCGGAGGCGGTCAGGATCAAGGGCTCGTTGCCCTCGATCGCGACGATGGCCGCGGTGAGGCCGATTTCGATCGGCGTCAGAAGCTTGTCGCTCATGTGGCGCCGGTGGGAGGCATGAGGATCAGTCGAGCTCGAGCACGAACGGCTTGCCTTCGACCATCATGGCGGCCGGGCCGATTTCCTCCAGCGCGCGCATCATGCGTCCCTCGCGGCCGAGCGCCTTGTCGGCGAGCGCGACGATCAGCCGGTTGGGCGAGGCATTTGGCGAGGCCGCGCGAAGTTTCCTTGCGATCTCGATCTCGTCGCGATGCGGATTGAGGGCGCAGGCCGCGGCAAAGGCGCTTGCCGTGGAGCGGCTGACGCCGGCCCAGCAATGGATCACCATCGGCGCGCTGCGGTCCCAGCCGCGAATAAAGCCGAGCACTTGCGCAACATGGGATTCCGAAGGCATCACATAGCCGTCCATCGGCTCGGTGATGTCGTCCACCGCCACCTTCAGATGATTGGCAGGAAGCACCGAAACGGGCCGCTGCACCTGATCGACCTTGCCCATGACCGTCAGCACGTGGCTCGCGCCGGTCAGGCGTACGGTTTCGGGCAGGGCGGCGAGCGAGCAGACGTGAATCATGGCAGTCCTTGTTGACGCGCCGAATATAGGCCGTACTGACGGCCACGTGAAAGCAAGTTAAGCGCGGCTCTTCAATCCTGCAAAGTGTTGAATCTCGCCAGGAATCGCTTCTCGGCCTTGGCCGCGCTCCAAGGCGTCAGATAGTCATCGCGCGCGCTTGGCGGCAAACCGGGATCGCGGCCGAACAGCCGCCTCGCCTCCGCCTCGCGAAAGCCCGCGAGCATGGTCGCTTCGAGATAGGCCGCACCGCGGTCGGCATTCTTGATCTGCCGGGTGATGTCGTCGCTCAGCACGGCGGGCAGGCCGAAGCGGATGTGAATGGCCGATAGCAGCCGCTTCTCCACGACCTTGTAGTCGCCGCCGAGCACGGCCTTGAACGGCGAGATCATGTCGCCGATGACATATTCGGGCGCATCGTGCAGCAGCGCCGCGAGCCGCAGCCGCGAATCGATCCGCGGGCTCTCGCAGCGCATCACGGCCTCGACCAGCAGCGTGTGTTGCGCGACCGAGAAAATATGCGCGCCGCTGGTTTGCCCGTTCCAGCGCGCCACCCGCGCCAGCCCGTGGGCGATATCGGCGATCTCGATGTCGAGCGGCGAGGGGTCGATCAGGTCGAGCCGCCGCCCCGACAGCATCCGCTGCCAGACGCGGGTGTCGGCGGCGGACGGCTTCTTCGTCATTTGGCCTTGAGGCGTGGGGTGCGGCGCTTGGCGCCGCAGTTCTCGTGGCAGAAGCAGGTGACGAGGTGATCGTTGACCATGCCGGTCGCCTGCATGAAGGCATAGACGATGGTCGGGCCGACGAACTTGAAGCCGCGGCCGGCCAGCTCTTTCGAAATCTGAATCGAAAGTGGTGTCGAGGCCGGCACGCTTGCGGTGGTCTTGAACCGGTTGACCTTCGGCCGGCCGTCGACGAAGCCCCACAACAGCTTCGAGAAGCCCGCATCGTCCTCCATGATCTTCAGATACGACTTTGCGCTCGCGATCGTGCCCTCGATCTTGGCGCGGTTGCGCACGATGCCGGCGTCGTTCATCAGCGCGTGGACCTTCTTGGCGTTGTAGCGCGCGATCTTCTCTGGGATGAAGTCGTCGAAGGCGCGGCGGAAATTGTCGCGCTTGCGCAGGATGGTGATCCAGGACAGGCCGGCCTGGAAGCCGTCGAGGATCAGCTTCTCGTACAGCGCCCGATCGTCATATTCGGGAACGCCCCATTCGGTGTCGTGATAGGCGACGTAAATCGGGTCCTCGCCCGGCCAGGGGCAGCGCGTCTTTCCGTCGGGATGCAGTCGCGCGGTGCGGCTCATGCGACGGGCTGTTTCTGTTCGGTACGAATAGAGCCGGGATCGGCGACCCTTAGCCCCATTCCGCCGGAGGTCAGTGCAACGCCGGCATCGAGCGCATCGGCGACACGATCGATGCGCACCAGCGCCAGACCGTTCTGACCGGCAGCCGAGCCCATGATGCCGACCTGCTTCTCGCCGGCGAGGATCGGTCTCCCGGTCTCCGAAGCGAAATCGTCGAACATCACCTTCACGGTCCTTGTCCGCGCGGTGCCGCGATGCTGCATCCGCGACACCACCTCCTGGCCGACATAGCAGCCCTTGTCGAAATCGACGCCGTGCAGGCGATCCATATTGGTCTCGTGCGGGAAGGCGTCGCCATACGTGAAGTCGAGCCCGCCGCGCGGCGCGACGCAGGCGATCCGGTGCGCCTCATAGGCCGTGTCGTCGACAAGCTCGGCGCCGATGAGGTCGGCGACCTTCTGCGCCAGCTCATGCGGTGCGAGAACGCGCCAGCCGAGCGCGGGCTCCCGCGGATCGGCAAAGGCAAGATCGGGCTTCATCGCGGGCTCGCCGTCCCAGGCGGCAATGACACCAAGACTGTCGGAGAGATCTTCCACCACGACCTTGGCGCGCAGCTTGTAGAAGCCGAGCTTGGTTGCGAAGCTTTGCGCCAGGGCCCGCGGGCAATCGATCAGGAAGCCGCCGCCATGGCCCGCGGAGGCTTCCGTGATCAGGAAATCGACGATGATCTTGCCCTGCGGCGTCAGCAGGGCGCCGAACCGCCCCTCTCCGGGCGCAAGCAAATTCACATCGGTCGTGATCAGGCCGTTGAGAAAGTGTCGCGCATCCTCGCCGGATACCTTGATCACGCCCCGATCGGGAAGAAACGCTGCCTTCATGTCGCGAAGTTTCTCTTCAAGTTGTTGTTGAAAGCCAAGTAGCGGATGTCGCACGCGAACGTAAGCCGCTAAGGTCCGCCTCACAAGGCCCGCGTACCCTCCAGTTCCGATGAAAACCATGAATCAACGTTTTGATACCATTCTAAAATCCGGCACCGTGGTCAATCAGGACGGCGAGGGTGTGCGCGACATCGGGATATCCGGCGGCCGCATCGCGGAGATCGGCAGCCTGGGGCAGGCGCTTGCTGCCGAAGTGATCGACTGCAACGGCCTGCACATCCTGCCGGGCGTGATGGACACGCAGGTGCATTTCCGCGAACCCGGGCTGACCCACAAGGAGGATCTCGAGACGGGCTCGCGCAGCGCTGTCATGGGCGGGGTGACGGCCGTGTTCGAGATGCCGAATACCGATCCCTTGACCGTCACCGAGACGGCCTTCACGGACAAGATCAAGCGCGGCCGGCATCGCATGCATTGCGATTTCGCCTTCTTCATCGGCGGCACCCGCGAGAATGTTCAGGATTTGCCTGAGCTGGAGCGGGCGCCGGGTTGCGCCGGGGTGAAGGTGTTCATCGGCTCGTCGACCGGCGCGCTGCTGGTCGAGGATGACGCCAGCCTGCGCCGGATCTTCCAGGTGATCCGCCGCCGCGCGTCATTCCATGCCGAGGACGAATACCGCCTCAATGAGCGCAAGCCCCTGCGCGTCGAGGGCGATCCGCGCTCCCATCCCGTTTGGCGCGACGAGACCGCGGCGCTGATGGCGACCGAGCGGCTGGTCAATCTCGCCCGCGAGACGGGCAAGCGCATCCATGTGCTGCACATCTCGACCAAGCAGGAGATCGAATACCTGCGCGACCACAAGGACGTCGCCTCCTGCGAGGCGACACCGCATCATCTGACCATGGCCGCGCCCGAATGCTACGAACGGCTCGGCACCCGCGCGCAGATGAACCCGCCGGTGCGCTCGGCGGATCATCGCGAAGGCATCTGGCGCGGTATCGCGCAGGGCATCGTCGACGTGCTCGGCTCCGATCATGCGCCGCATACGCTGGAGGAGAAGGCGAAGACCTATCCGGCCTCGCCCTCGGGCATGACCGGCGTGCAGACGCTGGTGCCGCTGATGTTGGATCACGTCAATGCGGGGCGGCTGTCGCTGGCGCGCTTTGTCGATCTGACCAGCGCGGGGCCGGCGCGGCTGTTCAATATCGCCTGCAAGGGCCGCATCGCGGCCGGCTATGACGCCGATTTCACCGTGGTCGACCTCAAGCGCAGCGAGACGATCACCAACAAGTGGGTCGCCTCGAAGGCGGCGTGGACGCCCTATGATGGCATGCGCGTCACCGGCTGGCCGGTCGGCACTTTCGTGCGCGGCAAGCGCGTGATGTGGCAGGGTGAGTTGGCAGCGCCGTCGCTGGGCGAACCCGTGCGGTTTTTGGAGACGCTGAGGCCGAGTGCATGATCCGGAAAAGTGGGCACCGGTTTTCCGACGAGATCATGCGCAAATGAAAGAAGTCTTACTGCTTTGCCAGCGAGATCGAGAACTCGCCGTGGCGCACGCGCGCCGGCAAGCCTTCGACGAACTTCGCGACCGCGTCCTCGCCATAGGTGCCGACAAGTTCTGCGAGCGCCGCAAACAGGCTCGCCTGCGCCAGACAATCGCCGTCGACGCCGTCATGGCGCGCATCGGCCCAGGCCTCGTTGAGATAAGAGAGCGCGGCCTGTTTCTGCTCGTTGTCGGGCAGGGGGTCGCGGACGGGGCTGAACGAAGCTGGATGGCGCATGAACTCAACAGGCAAACTTGCGCGTTTGCCGGGAGCGGAAACGCGTCGGAGGAGCTGAGGTGTAGCATGTGCCGTGCACACGGCTAGGGCAGTTCTTTAGGAAAGGTTAACGCGATTTTCGAAATTTGAAGGGTCGCTTCGCCTCATCCGCCCGATCCGTCGATATGGCCGAGGATGGCGCGCGGAGTGGCGCAGACATGGCTGGCGCCGGCCTCGATCAGTTCCGCGCGGCTGCCATAGCCATAGGCGACGCCGATTGCGTTCATCCCGTTCTTCTTCGCCCCCACGATATCGTGGCTGCGATCGCCGATCATGATCGACTGCGCGGGATCGGTGCGGGCAATGTCGATGGCGTAGGCGAGAAGCTCGTCCTTGTGGACGCGGGTGCCGTCGAGCTCGGAGCCGAACACGGTCTCGAAATGCCGCGCCAGATCGAAATGCTCGACGATGCGTTTGGCATAGACAGCGGGCTTGCTGGTCGCGACGAACAGGCGGCGGCCGGGCCGTGCCAGTTCCGTCAACACATGTTCGATGTCGGGATAAACGGCGTTCTCGTAGAGGCCGACATCGGCGAAGCGTTCGCGATAGAGCGCGAGGCCTCTATCGGCGAGGCTGTCGTCGCCGAGCAGCGTGGCGAAGCTTGCCCTCAAGGGAGGGCCGATGCACCAGGTCAGTTCGTCCTCGGATGGAACCTCCCGATCGAGCTTGCGCAACGCATATTGAATCGAGCGCGTGATACCGGGCTTCGGGTCGGTCAGCGTGCCGTCGAGGTCGAAATAGATGTTGTCCATTTTTAGTTGGCGTAACGTGCCGTCAAGTCGCGCGAAATCTTGGAGCCCTCGTCGATATAGCGGCGGATCGCCACCAGCGCGGCGGGCGTGCAGGTCCGGTAGGTCTGCTGGAAGCCGTTATAGCCGCGGTTGAAGCCGGCGATCATGCGCGAGCGGCGGTCGCCGGCCGGCGTCTCCGCATCGATCAGCGCCTGCATCTGGTTGCGCCATTTGGCGCCTTCATTGCTGCCGCAGATGCCGCGCAGATAATGCAGCGTGCCGAGGATTTCGGCGAGCCGCTGCAGGTCGCCGTCGAACGGCGCGGCGGCGTCCTCCGCGCGGGCGGGAAAAATGAGGCAAGCGGCCAGGCAAAGGACGGCGAGAAAACGTGTCGGCATGACCTGCGTGATAGCCTCTTAAATGCGCTGGAAGCAAGGCCGCGAAACCCCAGTCAACTGCCCTAAATCAGGCGCCGCGCGGCCTCGACCACCTCGCCCAGGCCGCCGGTGAGTTTCAGATCGCCGAACTGGCCCGGCTCGACCCATTTGAAATCGTCATGTTCCTCGTTCAGTCGCGGCTCGTTGGCCTTCCAGCGCGCCGCGAACGACATGATGAGATAATGACCGCCACTACCGCCCGCGAGAGGCAGCACCTCGCGCCAGCCGGCGAGCGCAACGATATCAATCTCGAGCCCGGCTTCCTCGTCGACCTCGCGCGCCAGCGCGGTATGCAGGGATTCTCCGAATTCGACACGGCCGCCCGGCAGCGACCAGAAACCATGGCCCGGCGACTTCGCGCGCTTGAGCAGCAGCAGCTTGCCCTCGCGAAAGATCACCGCGCTGACGGCGAGTTGCGGACGCTGCGGAGGAGGCGCATCTGGCATCGCGCCTCACTGGCTCATGATCGAGTCGACATCGGCTTCGAAGCCGCCATTGATCACGCCGCCGGCTGCCGACACCAGCGGCCTGAGCCAACCGATCGCCTGCTCGGCGAGTTTGGCGCGCGTCGTGTCCCTGTTCGCCTCGCGCATCGCCGCACCGACCGCCGACAGGATCGAGGTCATGGTGTCGGTGATCTGCTCGAACTCGGCGCGGATCTCGGGATCTGCGGCCTCATACGCGGAGATGGCGAGATCGCGCGCCCTGAAATTCGAGGCCATGAAATGCTCGCAATAGGACAGCGGGCACCAGGCCAGAAAATCCTCGCTGCATTCCGGCATATCCGGGATCATCTCGAGCAGCATGATGGCTTCGTTGAAATGATTGAGGTAGTCGGTGGCGAGCCCGGTGCGCGGATTGATGTTGGCGGCCTTGAGCGCCGCGGTGCGGGCCTCGTCCGGATCGGGGCTCGCGATAAGCGGTGTCTGGGAAACGGCGAGGGAGGCCTGTGACGTCATCTGTGACAGTGTTAACAGTGGGGGTTAAAAGGTACTGAACAACCACCTACTTTAGCTTCATAATGTGCGGACGCTTCGTCATTACCTCGCCTCCGGCGGCGATTCGGCAGGTTTTCGGCTATGCGGAGCAGCCGAACTTCCCGCCGAGGCATAATATCGCCCCGACGCAGCCTGTACCTGTCGTGATCCTCGATCAAGGCGCGCGGCATTTCCGGCTGATGCGCTGGGGACTGATCCCGTCCTGGGTCAAGGATCCCCGTAAGATTACGCTGATGATCAACGCCCGCTCGGAGACGGTTCAACACAAGCCGGCATTCAAGAATGCGGTGCGGCGTCGCCGCTGTCTCATTCCTGCCGACGGTTATTACGAATGGCAGACGGTGGCGGGGCGCAAGCGGCCGCTGTTCATCTATCGCCGCGATGGCGGCCTGTTCGGACTCGCGGGGCTTGCCGAAACATGGATCGGGCCGAACGGTGAGGAGCTCGACACCGTCGCGGTCGTGACCGCGCCCGCAAGCGCCGATCTCGCGGTGCTGCATCCGCGCGTGCCCGTCACCATCAGGCCGGAGGATTTCGCGCGCTGGCTCGACTGCTCCAGTGACGACGCGACGGATGCGATGGCGTTGCTGGTGCCGCCGGAGGAGGGCGAGTTCATCTGGCACGAGGTGTCGACGCGAGTGAATCATGCCGACAATGACGACCCGCAACTGATCCTGCCGATCACTGAGGAACAGCGCGAGCTTGAGGCCGCGCCGAAGCAGGCCAAGCGCGCCGCGCCGCGCAAGGCTTCCGCGGGCAACGACGGGCAGGGGAGTTTGTTTTGAGTCCTGTCGTCCCGGCCAAGCGAAGCGCGAGCCGGGACCCATACCGCGGAATCTCTCGTTGGGCACAACGGCCGTAGTCTTCGTCAAACCACCGATTGTGGTTATGGATCCCGGATCGCGCTCGCTAGCGCTCGCTTGTCCGGGACGACAGTTGTAATTGTGGTGACGTCGCATCTCAAACGTTCATCCGAAAACATTCAGCATTGCCCATTGCAACAGCATGATGGTCTTCGCGTCCATGATGCGCCCGTCCGCGATCATCGCGAGCGCCTCGTCGATCGAGAGCTCCAGCACCTCGATATCCTCGCCTTCGTCCGGATTGCCGCCGCCGCTACCGATCTTCATGTCGGGCTGGTATTCGCCGACGAAGAAATGCAGCTTCTCGGTCACCGAGCCCGGACTCATATAGGCCTCGAAGATCTTCCTGATGTCGCGCAGCCGATAGCCGATCTCTTCTTCCGCCTCGGCGCGAATCCGCTTCTCCGGCTCCTCGTTGTCGAGCAGGCCGGCGGCCGCCTCGATCAGGAGATCGTCGCAGCCGTTGACATAGGCGGGATAGCGGAACTGCTTGACCAGCATCACCGTGCGTCGCGCCAGATTGTAGGGCAATAGCGTCGCGCCATTGCCGCGATCGTAGGTCTCGCGATGCTGGGTCTGCCATTCGCCGTCGACGCGTCGCCATTCGAGGGTCGTGGTCTTCAGCGTGTAATGATTGTCGGAGAGCAGGCGGACGTTCTTGACGCGGATGCGATCGGAGATGGTCATGCGTTGCCTTCCGTGGAAATCAAGGCGTCGGGTCGCGGCCGTCGAGCCATTTGGCGAACGTCGTTCGCTGCTGGTCGTAATAGCCGAGCGATCGATAAAACGCATGAACCCTGGCGTTGTCGCCGCGCACCATGAGTTGCAGTTTCAGGATACCCCGTGCGCGCAGCCAGTCCTCCGCCGCCGTCATGATCTGCCGGCCATAATCCTTCAGACGGTGGTCGGGATCGACGCTGACGTAATAGACCCAGCCGCGGTGGCCGTCATGGCCGACCAGCACCGAGGCGACCAGCGCGCCGTCGTGACGGCCGAGCAGGATGGTCGAGTTGCGCTCCCTTCGCGCCAGTTCGATATCGCCGGTCGGATCGTTCCATTCGCGGACGAGGTCGGCGCGCTTCCAGAGCTGGACGATCTCCGGAACGTCGGGATCTTCGATGGCCGTGATGGTGAGCGCGGTGCCCATTGCTTGCTCACAGCACCTTGCCGGGATTCATGATGCCGTTGGGATCGAGCATCGCCTTGACCGCGCGCATCAGCGCGATCGCGGTCTTGTCCTTGACGTCGGGCAGTTCGTCGCGCTTGAGCACGCCGATGCCGTGCTCGGCCGAGATCGAGCCGCCCATGGCAAGCACGATGTCGAACACCACCTTGTTGACCTCGTGCCAGCGTGCGAGGAAATCGGCGCCATCGGCGCCGATCGGCTGGCTGATATTGTAATGGATGTTGCCGTCGCCGAGATGACCGAACGGCACCGGCCGCGAGCCCGGGATCAGCTTCACCACGGCGGCGTCGGCCTGCGCGAGGAAATCCGGCACCGCCACGACCGGCACCGAAATGTCGTGCTTGATCGAGCCGCCTTCCGGCTTCTGCGCCGCCGACATTTCGTCGCGCAGTTTCCAGAACGCCTGGCGCTGGCTCAGATTCGCCGCCATCACGGCGTCGTCGAGCACGCCGTCTTCCATCGCTTTCGCCAGGATCGCCTCCAGCGTGGAGCGCGCATCGTCGCGCGGCGATGACAGCTCCATCAGCACATACCAGCGGTGCTTGCTCTGCAGCGGATCGCGCACGTCGATGCCGTGGTGGACCGAGAAATCCACCGCGAGCTCCGAAAGCAGCTCGAAGCTGGTCAGCGTGCCCGCGGCTTCCGCTTGCGAGATCGACAGCAGTTTTAACGCCGCGGCCGGCGATTTCAGTCCGACATAGGCGGTCTCGATCGCGCGCGGCTTCGGAAATAGTTTCAGGGTAGCCGCGGTGATGATGCCGAGCGTGCCCTCGGCGCCGATGAAAAGGTTACGCAGATCGTAGCCGGTGTTGTCCTTTTTCAATTTCGACAACAGGTTCATCACGCGGCCGTCGGCGAGCACGACTTCGACGCCGAGCGCCATCTCGCGCGCGACGCCATAGGCGAGCGCGGTGGTACCGCCGGCATTGGTCGAGAGATTGCCGCCGATGGTGCAGCTGCCTTCGGCGCCGAGCGACAGCGGAAACAGGCGGTCGACCTCGGCGGCGCGTTGCTGCGCCACCTGCAGGATCACGCCTGCCTCGCAGGTCATGGTGTTCGATGCCGTGTCGACGTCGCGGATCCTGTCCATGCGGCGCATCGAGATCACGACCTCGCCATTGTGCGGCGTCTGCCCGCCGACCAGACCGGTGTTGCCGCCCTGCGGAACGAGCGCGATTCCGTGTTCGTTCGCAAGCTTGCAGATCGCGGCGACCTCCGCGGTCGAGCCGGGGCGAAGCACCAGCGGCGAGCGGCCGTGGAACAGGTCGCGCTCCTCGGTGGTGTAGGGCGCGATGTCGGCAGGGTCGGTCATCGCATATTTGTCGCCGACGATCGCGCGGAATTTCGCAATCAGGTCCGGCGACAGCGGCGGCGTGTTGGACTGTACGATATTCATTTCCAAATTCCAGTCAGCGTCCGACAGCGGCGCGGCGCAGCCGGTCATTGATGGCTTCACCCAATCCTTCCTCGGGGACAGGCATCACCGCAATGGCCGTCGCGCGCGTTGCGTCGAGCGCGCGAAGATAGCCGAAAAGATTGGCGGCGGCCTCATCGAGATCGCCGCGCGGCGACAGATTCATGACGGCGGCGGCTTTGTCCGCGCCTGGCGCCGGCGCGCCAAAGGCGAGCAGCGCTTCGCCGGCCTCGACGCTGGTCGCATTGAGCCGCACGCGCGTGCGCGGTGCGTAATGCGAGGCGAGCATGCCCGGCGCCAGCGGCTGCGCGCTGTCGCTCGCGGCATCAGCGGGCGGTTGCAGCAGTGCGCGTCCAAGCACGCGCTCGATTTTTTCGCGCGCAAGGCCGCCCGGCCGCAGCAGCATCGGCTCCCCGAAACAGCCGACGATGGTGGACTCGACGCCGACCGCGACCGGCCCGCCATCGACGATCAGGTCGATGCGGCCTTCGAGATCGGCTTGCACATGCGCGGCCGTAGTGGGCGAGACATGGCCGGAGAGATTGGCCGACGGCGCCACCACGGGACGACCGAACGCGCGCAGGATCGCGCGTGCGATCGGGTGCGAGGGAACGCGGACCGCGATGGTCTCGAGGCCAGCGGTCGCGAGTTCCGCCACCGCGCAATCGGCCGCCCGCGGCAGCACCAGGGTCAGCGGCCCCGGCCAGAAGGCGTCGGCGAGCGCAAGGGCGGTTTCGTCGAAACGGCCGATGGCACGGGCCGCCGTGAGATCGCTGACGTGGGAGATCAGCGGGTTGAAGGCGGGCCGTCCCTTGGCCTGATAGAGGCGGGCGATCGCAAAGGCATTGGTGGCGTCGGCCCCGAGCCCATAAACCGTCTCGGTCGGGAACGCGACCAGCCCACCTGCCGCAAGCATCCGCGCGCAGGCCTCCATGGCGGCCTCGCCGGCCGGCAAAATCGCAGTGGTCAGGCCGGTTTGCACGGGGTCCAATTCCTTAGGTCAGGCTTCTTGCGGTGCGGGGAAGGCGACGCTATAAGCCGCGGTCTTAGTCGGAGTGTGGCTCAGCCCGGTAGAGCAC
Source organism: uncultured Alphaproteobacteria bacterium (assembly GCA_963791665.1). Lineage (GTDB taxonomy): Bacteria > Pseudomonadota > Alphaproteobacteria > Rhizobiales > Xanthobacteraceae > Bradyrhizobium. The sequence goes on from CAWBTH010000027.1 coordinate 16,980, forward strand.
TGCGTTCGGGACGCAGGGGTCGCAGGTTCGAATCCTGCCACTCCGACCATCTTGCCTCACAAATTTGTTCTGATTGCTGGTGGCGCTCAAGTCAACCACGCCGCCCCGGGGCGTGGGCGCAGACCCGTGTTCCCGCGGCGTGGATCGCGTCCGGGTGGTTGCGTTCGTCGCAGTCCTCGAAAGGGCGCAGGGAATGCCGGGTGCACGCCGCACCCACTGCCTTGCGTGCAAATGGAAAGAGACGCACGCAGGCCACACAGGTACGCCGAAATCACTCTGGCACTCCCTGCGCAATGGCTTTACGGCTGCTCCGCGCTCTCCCCCGGAGTACCGGCTTGTTAGCCTCCGTCGCCGATCGATCATCTCGACCAACTTGATCCCAGCATCGAGGGGACAGGACCACACGGCTTGGCCGTACGCGCTCACGCCGCACGTCTTGCGGCACAACCGCGTCCACGCATCCCGCGTCACGTTTCGTGACGATCGCGATACGCCCTTTGGTGGGCCGGAACAGAGCGGGAACATAAGCTGCGTCGCAAGGTAAGGCCTCACCATGTATCGACATACGGATATTTCTTCGTCGTCCGCGGCGGCAGCGGCGGCAAGCGCTTCAGGCTGTTGATAATCCACGTTCGCGTGTCCGCCGGATCGATCACGTCGTCGATGCCGCCGCCAACCACGGCGTTCACGGCCTTGGCCTGCTCGTAGGCCTCACCGGTGCGACGCTCGAACTCGGCACGGCGCGCTTCCGGTGTTTCGATCGCCGCGAGCTCCTTGCGATAGCCGAGCTTGACCGCGCCTTCGATGTTCATACCGGCAAACTCGGCGGTCGGCCACGCCACCGAAAAGAAGCCGACGAGAGAGCCTGCGCCCAGCATCGCCTGCGCACCGAGGCCATAGGCTTTGCGCACGACGACAGTGAACAGCGGTGCGGTCATGTTGGCGCCGACGTTGAAGAGGCGCGTACAATGGCGTACCAGCGCGGTGCGCTCGACCTCGGGCCCGACCATGATGCCCGGGCAATCGATCAGGTTGAGCACCGGAATATCGAAGGCGTCGCACAGCTGCATGAAGCGCGCGCACTTGTCCGAACCATCGGAGTCGATGGCGCCGGCGAGATGATGCGGATTGTTGGCGATCACACCCATCGGCCGGCCTTCGATGCGCATGAACGCGGTGATGATGCCGATGCCGAATTTTTCGCGGATCTCCAGCACCGAGTCCTTGTCGGCGATGGTATGGACGATGTCTCGCATGTTGTAGAGGCGAAGCCTGTTCTCCGGCACCAGATGGCGCAGCTTGCGCTGGTCGTGTGCCTCCCAGGTCGAGATCGCGCCCTGGAAATACGACAGGTATTTCCTGGCGGCGTCGACCGCGGCGAACTCGTCCTTCACAAGGATGTCGATCACCCCGTTCGGCACCTGCACCGAGATCGGGCCGACCTCCTCCGGTGTGTAGATGCCGAGCCCGCCGCCCTCGATCATGGCCGGTCCGCCCATGCCGATGGTCGTGGATTCGGTCGCGATGATGACGTCGGAACAGGCGACCAGCGCGGTATTGCCGGCGAAGCAACGGCCGTGAACCACCGACACCATCGGCACCAGGCCCGACAACTGCGAGAAGGTGGTGAATGTCCTGGTGTCGATTGCGACCCGAGGACCAGTATGGTCGTCGCCGGGCCGGCCACCTCCGCCCTCGCCAAACAGCACAAGCGGCAGACGGAAGCGGTGACAGAGCTCGAAGATGCGATCCTGCTTGTAGTGGTTGCGGCCTCCTTGCGTGCCGGCAAGCACCGTATAATCATAGTGGACCAGCATCGCACGCGACCGCGTTTCGTCAAAGAGGTCGCCATTGATCGAGCAGGTGCCGGCGACGACGCCGTCGCCCGGGGTGTTCCTCCGCAGCTCCTCCATCGTGTAGCGCTGGTGTTGACGCGCCACGATCAGCGGCCAGTATTCGTTGAACGAACCGGGATCGACCAGGCGGGCGATGTTTTCGCGCGGCATCCGGCCGCCGGTTTTGCGTCGCCGCGCCACCGCTTCGGGCCGGCTCTCATCCAGCGTGAGCCGGTGGCGCTCGATGTTTTCACGCAAATCATCGCGGATGTGATCGAGATCGACCTCAGCGGCGGCGGCAATTGCTCCACCCTTCACCTCGGCTTCACGGACAAACACGATCGGGAAGCCTTCACGCACGACATCGCCCGCGGCCATCGTGACCGAGCGTACGACACCGGAGTGCGGAGCGGTAATGACGTGCTCCATCTTCATGGCTTCGACGACCGCGACTGGCTCGCCCGCGCGCACCTCGTCGCCCTCGACGACGTCGATTGCGACGATGGTTCCTTGAATGGGGGATGCGATGCCGACCGATCCATCGGGACCGATCATGTCCGGCGCGGCCTGATGAGTTGCCGATGCCGAGGTGTTTTCGGCTTTCACCGCCGCGTCGTGCGCAAACAGCGCGAGCGGGTCGCGGTTGTTGATACGCGCGCCGGCAAAGCCGCTGTCGTTCACGGCTATCGCCTTCGCCGTCTCGATGAAGCGCTGGCGCTGCTCGTTTTCAGCGGCGAGATCCTCGACGTGTTCGTCCAGCCATCGCGTGTGCACCTTGCCGGCAACAAAATCCGGATGGCTAAGAACGTTGCGCAGCAGCGCGATATTGGTGCTGACGCCATCGAGGCGGAATTCGCTGAGCGCCCGCGTTTGCCGGCCGACCGCGACTGCAAAATCCGACGACGGCGAATGGACGATGACCTTTGCCAGCAGCGAGTCGAACGAATCCGAGGTCTTGTAACCGGCATAGCCGAAGCCGTCGGTGCGCACGCCCGGTCCGTTCGGCGCTTCATAGACCGCGAGCGTGCCGCCGCCCGGCCGCACCGAGCCGTCGGGTTTGATCGTCTCCATGTTGACACGGCATTGAATCGCATAGCCGCGCGACGGGATCGGTTTGTCGAGGCCGAGCTCTTTCAGGGTTGCGCCCTGCGCCAGCCTGATCTGGCTCTGCACGAGATCAACGCCGGTCACCTGTTCGGTGACGGTATGTTCGACCTGCAGCCGCGCGTTGGTCTCGATGAACACGAACGGCTGCACGCCGGTACGGCCCGAGACATCGACCAGGAACTCGAACGTGCCGAGATTGGTGTAGCCGACGTTTTTGGCAAAGCGCACCGCGGCGGCGATGATTTGCTGGCGCAGGCCATCATCCAGCGCCGGCGCCGGCGCGATCTCGACGATCTTCTGGAAGCGGCGTTGCACGCTGCACTCGCGCTCGCCGAGGTGTGTGATACCGCCCTTGATGTCACCGAGGATTTGCACCTCGACATGACGGGCGCGTGGGATGAACTCCTCCACATAGACGTCGTTGCGCCCGAACGCAGCCTGCGCTTCGGACTGGCAACGCGCAAACGCCGCCTCGATCTCCTTGTCGGTCAGGACCACGCGGGTGCCGCGACCGCCGCCACCCGCCAGTGCCTTGATGATCATTGCGCCGCCGTTCAGCGAGGCAAGGAATTTTCTTGCCTCGTCCAGTGTCACTGCATGATCGAGGCCGCGGATCACCGGCACGCCGGCTTGCTGTGCGGCATTCCGCGCTCGCGCCTTGTCGCCGAACAAGTCGAGATGTCTCACGTCGGGACCGACGAAGATCAGCCCGGCATCGTTGCAGGCTTCGGCGAAATCGCCGCGCTCGGCGAGGAAGCCGTAGCCCGGGTGGATGGCATTGCATCCTGTCGCCTGCGCCGCTGATATCATCGCCGGCACATTCAGATAGGCCGGGGCGCCCCGCGCCGGCAGCAGGCGAGCTTCGTCGGCGACGCGAAGATGCAGGCTGCGCGCGTCGTCCTCGGAGTAGACCGCAACCGTCGGCAGGTTCATGTCGGCGGCGGCGCGCGCGATGCGGATGGCGATTTCGCCGCGATTGGCGATCAGGAGCTTTGCGATTTTCATGCACCTTTTCTGATAAAGATGGTGCACCAGGTCAAGCGCGGCGGCCGGAGGCCTGCAAACGACCCATGCGGGTCGGTCTCACCCGGCGATCCGCGGCAGTACCTTGTCGGTGAGCATGTCGAACGAACGGCGGCTCAGGGGCGCGGCCATCAGATAGCTCATCCTGGCGTCGGCCTCCAGCGCCCGGATCTGATCAACCACTGCGTCCGGCGTGCCGTGCAGGATCACGTCCTCCAGGTAGAACGTGACGGGGTCCTTGCCGTCGAATGTGCGGACTTCCTGGCGATGTGCGCCGTGACCTGGGCCCACATAGGAGCCGATGGTCCACTGCGCTGCGCGCCGGGCGACGTCGCGGGCCTTCTCGGCCGTCTCGTCAATGGCGATCAGGCGGGCCATAGGGATGGTGCGGCCACTCTCGCTGAAGCCGGCAGCAGTGAGCGTCTCGGCGTAGTGGCGCCGCTTGCTTGCGAGATCGGCACGCGAGGAATGCGGATCCATCAGAATGGAAAAACCCTTGGCCGCAGCCCACTCGATCGCCGTCACCGAGCTTGCCGCCATCCACGTCGGAGGGTGCGGCGCCTGCAGGGGCTTCGGTAGCACCTCGACGGCGTCGTAGTGGTAATATTTCCCCTCATAGGACAGCTTCTCGTTCGTCCACGCCTTGAGCACGATATCCACCGTCTCGTGGAAGCGGGAAGCGCTTTCCTCACCCGCGATTCCAAACGCCGCGAACTCGCTCCGCTCGAAACCGCGCCCGGCTCCCCAGTTGACCCGCCCGCCGGACAGCACGTCGAGCAAGGCGACCTCCTCGGCGAGCCGCAACGGATTGTAGAAGGGGGCAAGCGAAACCGCTGTCCCGATCCTCAATCGCTTCGTGCGTGCGGCCGCCATGGTGCCCATCACGTGGACCGAAGGGCACACGGAGAAACCCGAAAAATGATGTTCCGCGAGCCACACCGCGTCGTAGCCCGTGGTGTCCATGACGACGATGCGATCGAGCGCCATGTCGTAAATCTGGCGCAACGGTACCGACCGGTCCCGCCAGCCGAAGAACTGCAGCACGCCAACCCTCATGTCGGACTCCGTGAATACGCACTCGCCGCGTGCGCGATCTTCTCCACCGTGCGCATCCATTCGTCGATGTCGCGATCTTCGGGCTGGACCATGATGTGATCGGCGCCGGCGTCGCGATAGGCGCCAAGCCTTGCGGCGAGCTCGGCAGGGTCCTTGCCATCGAAGCTCGTGCGCAGCGAAATGGTGAAGGTCTTGTCCGGCCGCGCCGCGCGCAATCGCTTGATCACCGGCGCCGCCGCCTCGGCGGTGAGCCGCGAGCCGTGCCAGCCGTCGCAGAGGTTCACGGCGCGTTCGAGGGCCTTCTCGGAACTGCCGCCGACCCACAGCGGAATGGGCGCCGAAGGGGGAGGTTGCATGCGCATCTCCTCGATCTGCGTCGCCCAGTAGCGCGGTTTGAAGGTCACCGGGTCCTGGCTCCACAGCGCGCGCAGCAGCGCGATGCTCTCGTCGGTGCGCCGGCCGCGCTCGCGGAACGGCACGCCGAGCGCGGAGAATTCCGCCTCTAACCAGCCGACCCCGATGCCGAAGATGACGCGCCCGTTGCTCAGCGTCTGCAACGTGGCGAGCTGCTTGGCGATCGGCACCGGATGATGCATCGGCAGCACGATCACGCTGGTGCCGAGCCGGACACGCCTGGTCGCCGCGGCCGCCCACGCAAGCGTGAGGATCGGCTCCAGAAAGGCGGGCGAGGGCGGGTAAGGCGCGTCCTTCGGCAGGATGACGTGCTCGCTCACCCACACGTCGGCAAGCCCGAGCTCCTCGGCCTGAACCGCGGCGCGCGTGACCACTTCGGGCGTGGCCTTGCGGCCGATATGCGGCAGATGAACACCGATTTGCATGATCATTTGTCCAGTTTTGTGGTGGTGCGGAAGCGCCTCAATCCAGCTTGATGTTGGCTGCACGGATGACCTCGCCGTAGCGCGCCGCGTCGTCGGCGAGTGCAAGTTTGAACTCGGCGGACGAGGTGCTGATGACGATCAGGCCGATATCAGCGAGCCGTTGCACGATTTCCGGCCTGCGCACGGCTGCCCGGTAAGCGTCCTCGAGTTGTGCCTGGATCGGGGCCGGCGTGGCTGCCCTGATCGCTATGCCGAAGTCGTTGCTCGCGCGCACATTGGGGTAGCCCACTTCCGCGAAGGTCGGCAGATCGGGAAATTCCGGCATGCGCTCGCTATAACAGAGCGCCAGCCCGCGCAGTTGGCCGGACAGGATATATTGCCGGCAGTCCGCCACGCCCAGGATGGCCATCTGGATGCGTCCCTCCAGCAGGTCGGTCACGATCGCCGGTGTGGCGCGATAGGGAATGTGCGTCAAATCCACACCGGTGGCCATCTTGAACAGCTCGCCTCCAAGATGCACGGATGTGCCGATGCCGGCGCTGGCAAAAGACCATTTGCCCGATTGCGCCTTCGCTGCGGCGACGAACTCGGCGATGGTCTTGACGCCGAGCTGGCTTGGCACGGCCATCAGGGTCGGTCCGATGGTCAGCCGCGAGAGCGGCGAAAAGTCGTCCATGCTGAAGGGAAGATTGCGCATCAAGAGCGCGATGATGGAGTAGCTGCTTCCGGTAAACATCAATGTGTAACCATCCGCCGGGGCCGCCGCGACCGCTGCCATGGCCAGCGTGCCGGTCGCGCCCGGACGGTTCTCGACAACGATTTGCTGCCCCAGCGATTCCGATAAGATCGGGGCAAGCAGCCGCGACAGAATGTCCATGGAGCCTCCGGCTCCGAATGGCATGAGCACGCGGATCGGTTTGCTCGGCCATGGGGCGTCCGCACATGCGGCGGAGCCGGCGATACTTGCCGCGGCGACAACGCTGCCGGTCGCTGCCAGCAACCTTCGCCTCGTCAGTCTTTCGAGCATCCTGGTTCTCCCATCGGGTCCCGTTGGAGCGGTTCGGTCGCTGGAGCTGCTGCAGGAGAATCTTCAATCCGGATGATCTGCGCCGGATCGACCCGCAGCCAGACGGGCTGATTGATTTGCAGCGTAACGGCCGGCGATGATGCGATGCGCAAGCGCAGGCCTGAATCGGAATCGAAAGTATAGTCCCATGTCTCGCCGAGAAAAGTCCGGGCGGTGATTTTGCCCGGGATGTTCAAACGGTTTGTCTCGCCCGGTCGATCTATCAGCACTTCCAGGCTCTGCGGCCGCACCGAGAATGTCGACATCCCGGCCGGAATGCTGGTTGTGCCGAGACTTGATTTGGCGATGTTGAAGCCGCCGAACTTGACGACATCGCCGTCCAAATGTCCCTCAATGAAATTCGTGCGGCCGATGAAGCCTGCCACAAACCGGGTCCTGGGTTTGCGATAGATGTCCAGGGGGGCATCCAGTTGATCGATCCGTCCCTGGTTCATCACGGCAATGCGGTCGGAGACCGCCATCGCCTCGGACTGATCATGAGTTACATAGATCGTGGTCATGTTGAACTCATCATGCAGCCGCCGGATTTCTCCGCGCATCTCCTCGCGAAGGTTGGCATCGAGGTTGGAGAGCGGCTCGTCGAGCAGCAGAACTTCCGGTTTCGTGACGATGGCGCGTGCCAGTGCAACTCTTTGCTGCTGCCCCCCTGACAGCTCGTTCGGGTACCGCGCGCTCAGTTGGTCCAGCTTCACGATGGACAACATCTCGGCGGTGCGGCGGCGAACCTCGTCATTCGCCAGCCGGCGGGCGCGCAGGCCAAAAGCAACATTCTCGAACACGGTCATGTTGGGCCAGATAGCGTAGGACTGAAATATCATCGCCATGTTGCGGCGCTCCGGCGGCACCGAGGCTGCCGGCGAAGACATCAGGCGGTCGTTCATCTCGATGGTGCCTTCGGAAGGATCCACGAAGCCTGCGATCATCCGTAGCGTCGTGGTCTTGCCGCAGCCCGACGGACCAAGCAGCGAAACCAGTTCGCCGTCATGCAGCGTCAGGTCGATATGATCGACGGCCGCCAACGAGCCATAGCGTTTGGTAAGGCCTCTGAGAGCGAGCTTCGGCATCAGGTTCGCCTCAGCATGAAGTCGCGGCCAAGCACGCGCATGCCGGCAAGAACGACCGCCGTGGTGACGATCAGGAGCACGACGCCCATTGCCGCGAGAATTTCGTATCGGCCCTGCTCGCTGAGATCGAGTGTCAAAACCGAGATGACGCGGGTCTCCGGCCCCGACAGGAACACCGCCGTGGACAACTCGCGCGTTGCCAGCACGAAGGTCAGGATCCACGCGCCCAGCAGGGTCTTCTTCAACAGAGGGGCAACGACCCGGCGCAGCACCATCAGCCGGTTGCCACCGAGAATTCGCACCGCTTCCTCGAGCTCGGGATTGAGACTGCGAATGCCGGAGCCGACCGTGACGAACGCGATCGGCAGGAAACGGGTAACGAACGCGACGATTACGATCGCGCTGCTGCCATAGAGATGGAACGGCGCCCCGGCATACGCCGAGTAGAAGCAGATCGCCAATACGATGCCCGGAATGATGACGGGGCTCAGCGTCAGGAATGACAGCACCGGCGTCAGCGGCAGGAGCCGCCGCTGCACGATGTAGGCAATGCCGAATCCGAGCGCGCAGCATGCCGTCGCGGTCACCGCAGCATAGGAAAATGTGTTCCACATCGATTGTCGAACCGTGAGTTGTTCGAAGAAGATATGATGAAAATTCTCGAGCGTCAGATTTGAGGTCGATAACCCCTGACCCCACGCCTTCGCGAACGCGCAATGCAAGAGCACGAGCAGTGGAAGCAATACCGTGACGAGCGAAATCAGCAGCGCATAGGCTGCGAGCAGCCATCGCCAGGGGCCGAGCTTGACGAGGCGACGGTCGCCGCCCTTGCCGCTGACGGAGACATAGCTCCGGTTCGATAGGATCAGGCGTTGAATCCACAACAGCAGAATCGTGACGCCGATCATCGGCATCGAAAATGCCGCTGCGACTTCGACCCGCAGAGGATGCTCGAAGAACGTCGCGAGCTGCGTGGTCGCGACATTGTAGCGCGCCGGGATCGCGATCAGGGCAGGGGTACCATAGAGTGCGGTCGCTTCCAGAAACACCAGGATAAATCCGCCGAGGATGGCAGGAAGCGCCAGTGGCAAAGTCACCTTCGTCATGGTGCGAAGCGTTCCCGCGCCGTGCACCGCCGCGGCTTCCTCCATCTCGGTCGAAATGAGGTCGAGCGCTGAGCGCGTGAAAACGTAGATCAAGGGAAAGGCATAGATGCCGATGACAAAACACAGTCCGGAAAAGGAAAAGATGTTGAAGGGGCCTGTCGCCGTTCCAAACACTGCGATGAAAAGCCAATTCAGCCAACCGGCGTTTGGACCGGCGAGCAGCATCCAGCCGATTGCGCCCAAAAACGTCGGGATGATGAATGCAGCGATGACGCCGGCATGCGCCCAGTCCCGGCCCGGCATGTCGGTTCGCGACACCGCCCACGCAAGAGGCACGGCCATCGCGACGGCAATCAGGGATGCAAAGCTCGCCATCCAGAGCGTATTGACGATGGCTTGAATATGTCGAGCGCGGCTGAAGGCAACGACGTAGTTGGCAAGCGTGAAATCGGTTCCGCCGACCTGCCGGAAGCTGTCGATAATCAGCCGCATCAGCGGGTTGATGACCAGAAACATCAACAATAGTGCAAGCACGACCCAGAGGATCACCATCGGATCGAAACTGCGTTTCGGCCGTAGATCCCGGCGGCTCACCGCCGGCGGCGATGGAATCGTCGCCGTGCTTTCCACTTCAATGCCCCGACCTGCTCAACCCGTCAGTCCCCGGTTAAATGCCAAACGTGTCTCGCCATTGTTCCGTGACTTCCGGAATACCTTTGATGATTTCATCGACGCTTGGCTGGATCAGTTTCATGTCAGTCAACTTGAGGACTCCAGGGCGCGGGTCGACGTCCATGCGCATGGGCGTTCCGAATTCGTCTTTCGCGATTTCGGCGGCCTCCTTGTCATAGAGAAACTCGATGAACAGCTTTGATGCGTTCGGTCGCCGGGAATTCTTCATGATTGCCGATGGCGAGGTCATCAACACCGCTCCCTCTTCCGGGATGATAACGCCGACCGGATTGCCCCGCGCGGCTTGAAGATATGCCAGTGCACCTGGGCCGGCGGCGACGAGCCGTTCGCCCGATGACAGCGTCGTCACAGTATCGATGATCGAACGGCCGATCTGAGGATTGAGCTTGGCCAGGGTCTCGAAATAACTCCAGCCATACAGTTTTTTCATTTGCACGACCCAGTTGCCGACGAATCCCGAGAAACCCGGGTGCCCGACGGAAATCTGATTGTTCCACTTCGGATCCAGCAGCGCCTTCCACGTCTTCGGTGCATCGTCGAGCTTGACCTTTGTGGTGTTGTAGAGAAGCGAAACGAAGGTCGCTGACGTGGTATGAAACTGGCCGTCCTTGTCGACATTGCGGAACACAGGCTGGATGAATTCAGCGTTTTTCGGCTGATAGCCGAGGAGAAGCCCACGCTGCTTCAGCGAGACGCAATGCGCAATATCGGTCGTACCCAGAACGTCGCAATTCGCCACACCGGACTGGATGTCCTGACTCAATCGTTGATACGCCACCTGCGCGGTGGTGCGGACGACATTCACCTTGATGCCCGCGTACTTCGCGGTGAACGCCCGCCCGATGCGTTCCGAGGTCTCCGACGTATAGTGGGCGCTGTACCAGGTGAGCTCGCCTTCGCTCCTGGCCGCCTCGTAGAGCACTTTGTCATTGTCGTTTGTTTGAGCGAATGCGCGCCGCGTCAGTGGCGTGGCGGCAGCGAGGGCCGCGGCAACGAAGGATCTGCGGCTCATTCTCATGGTAACCCTCCACGCCGTAGTCGATTGCTTCCTTCTTATAGCTTGCTTCTGGACCTTTGCGGATATGTTCGCCGGTTTATTGCTGCCATTTTCCGCGCGACGGCAGGCGCAGTTGTCGCAGGAACAGATCGATCGCCTTCCGTCGGCGTCTTGCGGGTGAGGACATCCGCCGCTGGCCGACGGACTGGCGCGCGTGGTATCACCGCCGCCGCGGCTGCGTCCGTCCGCCCCTCGACAGGAGAACAGCTCGTGAGTCAGCCGCATGGTCCCCTGCAGGGGGTTAAGGTCGTGAGTTGCTCGACCGCGCAGGCCGGAACCGTCCCCTATATGCTGATGGCCGACCTCGGCGCCGACGTCATCAAGATCGAGACGCCCAACGGCGGTGACACTTCGCGTGTCGCCTCGGTGCTTCCGGGCATGCCGAGCACCTTTTTCGAAACCAACAACCGTGGCGTCAAGAGCGTTACGCTGAATCTCAAATTGCCGGAAGCGCGCGAGATTCTGCACAGGCTGGTCGCCAGGGCCGACATCTTCGGGCAGAATTTTCGCCCGGGTGCAGCGGAGAAAAACGGCTTTGGCTGGGACGACCTGAAGAAGATCAACCCGAAGCTCGTCTATATGTCGGTGTCGGGTTACGGCCCCAACGGACCGCATGCGAATTTGCCGGGCACCGACTCGATGGCGCAGGCGCTTGGCGGGATCGCGCAGGCTTACGCGACGCCCGGAATGCCGTTGAAGACCGGCGTCGTGTCGGTTGCCGACGAGACCTGCGCGATTCTCGCCTTCGGCGGCGCGCTGGCCGCGCTGACCTATGCCCGCACCACGGGAATCGGGCAGAAGATCGACTGCTCGCTGCTCGGCGGGCAGATCCGCCTGATGGGCTGGACCCTGACCACGGCGATGTGGCGCGATCGCGATCCCGTCATCGGCCAGGCCCGTGTCGCCGGCACGCGGGAGAACCCCGCGATGTCCGCGAGTTTCAATGACCGTGACGGCAAGCCATTCGTGTTTCAGCTCGCGCGCGACCAGTGGACGGAGGCGCTGGAGGCGCTCGGCTTCCGGGAAGCCATGGAGGCCGCCGGCTTTTCGCATCTCGGGGTGGCGATGGATTCCGACGAGAAACGTGAGGGTTTGCTCGCGAAACTGGGCGAGCTGTTCGCAACCGGCACACGTGAAGACTGGGTGGCGAGGTTGCGCGGCGGCGACATCGTCTCAGCGCCCATCAACACGTTGCTGGAAGCCTCCGTAGACCCTGATGTGGTGGCCAATGGTTACATTGCCGAGGTCGACTATCCCCAATACGGCAAGCGCCTCAAGGTGCATGGCTCGCCGTGGCAATTCTCGGAAACGCTGGCGAAGATCGGTATCGCGCCCGGTCTCGGCGAGCATAATGAGGAAGTGCTCGGCAGCCTCGGTTATGACTCCGGGCAAATCGCCGATTTGAAAAGCCGCAAGGTGATCTGAGTCATTTGCCGTCGAGCCTGGGCATCCTGAAGCGATCCTGCGGATCGAGCCAGCCCTTGAAGTTGGGTTTGCGTTTCTCGGCGAAGGCGGCGCGCGACTCGATCAGGTCGCTCTTGTCACCATGATCATGCAGCTTGTCGGCGAGCGCCTTTTGCGTGCCGGATGGTTCGGGGCGCATCTGGCGCATCATGTGTACCGTGTTGACGCGCGAGGCCGGCGGCAGTGAGAGCAGGTGCTCCGCCATGTTCATCGCGGTCGGGATCAGGTCGGCCAGCGGCGCCAACCGGTTGACGAAGCCGACCTGATAGAACCGCTCGGCAGTAAAGCGGAAACCGAGCGCCATTTCCATCGCGATCGGGTAGGGCACATTGGCCAGATGGCCATGGTTGTAACCGCCGAGCAGCCAGCGCTTGGCCTCGGAAACCTCGAACACCGCTTCTGGAATGGCGACGCGCAAATCCGTGCGCTCCACCAGCATGAAGCCGCCACCCATCGCGAAGCCGTTGATGGCGGCAATGACCGGCTTTTCCAGCGAGCCGTCCATGAATGGGTCGGCGATCGTCGGTTTGACGCCACCAGGCTGCTTTGCGGCCAGCAATTCCTTCATGTCCTCGCCAGCGCAGAACGCGCGACCGGCGCCGGTGAAGATCGCGATCTCCAGTTCCTTCGACGCGCGGAACTCGGTCCAGGTCTCGGCAAGCTTCTGGCGCAACTCGGTATTGAGCGCATTCAGGCTGTCCGGCCTGTTCATGCGGACGATGAAGACCTGCCCGTTTCGTTCCGTTTCGACGACAGCCATGGCTTCCTACCTGCAGAGATTGACGCGGACCGATACCGCAAATGCCGGGATCAGTTCTATGATAATTCCTTCACACCGGGCATGGAAATCGCATCTCTACCCGAAACCGATACGCACCCTCAGTTCGGGTTTCTTCGTGAGGACCTCAACCAGCCATGGAACGCATCGCTCGGCAAGGGCCAGACACGAAACAAGCGACCGCCGTATCTTGCCGCCACGGTTCTGCCGCTGCATACATCGGGGATGGCGCTCCTCGGCCGCAGCCTCAACCGTCTCGAAGACGAGCGCTTCCTGCGCGGACAGGGGCGCTACGTCGCCGACCTCACCATGCCCGGCGCGCTTCACGGCGTGGTGGTGCGCTCGCCGCATGCGCATGCGCGCATCGCGACTGTTGATGCCGGCGTCGCGCGGGCGATGCCGGGCGTTGCCGCCGTTTGCACCGGCGCCGATCTCGCCGCCGACGATATCGGACCGTTGCCCTGCGCGGTGACCCAGATCCCGATGGTCACGCCGCTGGTCGTGCCGCCCTGTCACGCGCTGGCGCGCGAGGTCGTTCGCTATGTCGGCGAACCCGTTGCGTTCGTGGTCGCGGACAGCGAGCAGGCTGCGCGCGCCGCCGCCGAGGCGGTCGTCATCGACTATGCGCCGCTGGCGCCGGTTGTCTCGCTGGCCGACGCCGTCCTTCCAGGAAGCCCGTCGGTCTGGCCGGAGGCGGCGAACAATATCGCGTTCGAATTCCGGCGCGGCGAGAGCGGCCCGGTGGAAACTGCGATCCGCGATGCCGCCCACGTCGTCGAATGCGAGCTGGTCAATAACCGCGTTGTGGCGGCGTCGCTCGAGACGCGCGGGGCGCTCGGCGAGTTCGATGCGAAAAGCGGCCGGCTGCATCTGACGGCATCCGCTGCCGGCGCGCATGCGATCCGCGACCTGCTGGCCGGCTCGGTCTTCCACATTCCTCGCGAGAATCTGCGGGTCAGCATTCCCGATGTCGGCGGCGGCTTCGGCATGAAGAACGTGCTGTATCCGGAGTGGGTGCTGGTGCTGTGGGCGGCGCGGCGCCTGCGCCGTGCGGTGAAGTGGATCGAAGATCGCAGCGAGAGCTTCCTCGCCTCCGTGCATGGCCGCGACAGCCGCGTACGCGCGCGGCTCGCGGTCGATCGCGACGGCAAGTTCCTGGCGCTTGACGCGGACGTGCTCGCCGACATGGGGGCGTACATCTCGACAGTGGCGCCGGTCGTGCCGACCATGGCGATGGGCAGCGCGATGGGCGGCGTCTACGACATTCCCTTGATCGCGTTCCGCACCCGCGGCGTCTTCACCAACACGACGCCGGTCGACGCCTATCGCGGCGCCGGCAAGCCCGAGGCGAACTATCTGATCGAACGCTTGATCGACATCGCCGCGGGTCAGCTCGGGATGGATGCCGTCAGGCTACGGCGCAGCAATATCGTCCGTCGCTTTCCGCATCGCTCCGCAATGGGCCTCGCGATAGAGCAGGGCAGCTTCGGCCATGCCATCGATCTCGCGCGAAAAGCGACCGAGGGGTTCAAGGCACGTCGGCGGGCTTCGGGCAAAAGGGGCAAGTTGCGCGGACTCGGGCTGGCCTGCTTTCTCGAAACCGCGCGCGGCACGCCCAACGAGGTGGCGGAGTTGCGGGTTGGGGAGGACGGCCGCATCGATCTCAAGGTCGGCACGCATTCCAACGGCCAGAGCCATGAAACGACCTACGCGCAAATCGCGGCGGAAGCGCTTCGGTTGCCGCTCGAGCGCTTCGTATTCCACCAGGGCGACACCGACGCGCTCGACTCTGGCGGCGGCCATGGCGGCGCGCGCTCCATGCATCAGGGCGGCACCGCGGTGCTGATGGCGGCCGAAGGCCTGATCGAGGATGCGAAACGGCTCGCCGCGCGCTTGTTGCAGACCAGCGCCGATGCCGTGCAGTATGACGCGGGCATGCTGCGCGTCGCCGCGACCGGACAGGAGATTTCGCTCGATGAGGTCGCGCGCGCCTCATATCAAGGGCCGAGCGACGATGTCGCTCCGGGCCTCGCGCACAAGGCGACGCATCTGTGCGACCGCTACACGTTTCCGAATGGCTGTCACGTCGCCGAAGTCGAGATCGACCCCGAGACGGGCGAGACTGCGCTCGACCGCTACGTGATTTTCGACGACTTTGGCCGATTGCTCGATCCGCGCCTCACGTTCGGCCAGGTCCATGGCGGCGTCACGCAAGGCATTGGCCAGGCGCTGCTCGAACAGGCGCTGTTCGATGACAACGGGCAAGTGCTCTCCGGTTCGCTGATGGACTATGCGCTGCCGCGCGCGGCGGACGTGCCTGCGTTCGAGGGCGCGCTCACGTCGGACTTTCCGAGCCGCGCCAACCGGCTCGGCGTCAAGGGCAGCGGTCAGGCCGGCGCGATCGCCTCGCCCGCAACCATCATGAACGCGGTGATGAACGCGCTGGCGCCGCTCGGCGTGAGCCATCTCGACATGCCCGCCACCCCCGCGCGCATCTGGGAAGCGATAAGGGCAGGGCGGAAGGGTTGCGCGGACCGCAACGCGGCGACGGCAAGCTGGCCGCTCGCCGATTTCGGTCCACCCGGACAAAACGCCTGACGCCTGTCTGGTCGAGCACGAACAGAGGGATCGTGCGGGTGACGTCCGTGTCCTGCACCAGTGTCAGGGTGCGATTGTCGAGGATGAGCCACTGACCGTCGACGCGCACCGCGACCGCGGCGTGATCTTCGTCCGGAAACAGGTTTTTCAGAACAATGATCTTCACGTCGTTCCGCGGGAAGCCTGCCTCCAGCAGCGCGACATATTTGACGATGGCGTAGTCTTCGCAATCGCCTCGGCCGGATTGCAGCGTTTCGAGCGGATCACTCCAGTGATCCGGCACGCCCCATTGTGCCTCGTCGGTGGCGGGAGCGATGGCGAGGTCAACGGCTCTGTTGATCAAGCCAACCCGCGCACGGCCATTCCGCCCGGCGCCTTCGGCGCTGAGGTCGAGCAGACGTTGAGCCGCGGCGGAACACGGTCGGTTCGCGTGGCATTCCGCCATCGCCTGGAAATCACTGACGAGGCTGACCTCGACGCGGCGCCATTTGGCCGACAGGTCGCCGTCGGCGACCGGTTCGGTATCCATACCGAACAGCGGCGCCGTTCCGGCAGCGTCGGCGGCGAGAAAGGAGATGAGCGGCGCGGCATGGCTCGCGGGTCCAGGCATCCCCCAGTCCGGCAAGACGAGGATCAACAAGAACGCGAGCGCGGCTAACGTCGCCGGCAAAGTCACGCCGCGATGCAGCCCTTTTGGTATGACGATCGACATTCAATGTGCCCGACAGCAAGCCATGCCCCGTGACGTAGTGTCCTGAAGGCACGGCCCAAGCTGGCGTCACGCAACCCTGCCTGGGCCGTTTTGCGGGTGTGCGGTACTTGAACGAGCGAGGGAGCAATGGATCACGCGCGGTTCACGAGTTGGTGTATTCCGCGTACCGGTGGCCCGCATTGGCCCATTGTGAACAAACCCATGGGCGGGGTAGGTTCGGCCAACGAACATGAAATTCGGGGAGCAGCATGGGCAACAAGATCGTCATCGTGGGAGCGGGCGCCGTCGGGGGCTATGCCGGCGCGCATATGGTGCAGGCGGGCGAGGATGTCACCTGGATCGATCCCTGGCCCGAACATGTCGAGCACATGCGCAAGCATGGCCTGCGCGTCACCCACGCGCGCGACGTGCCGGAGTTCACCGTTCCGGTGCGGGCGCTGCATGTCACGGACGCACAGCAGCTAGCGAAAGAGAAGCCGGTCGACATCGCCTTTGTCTGCATGAAGTCCTACGACACGGCATGGGCGACCATGATGATCAGGCAGTACCTCGCGCCGGACGGTTTCGTCGTGTCGCTGCAGAACTGCATGAACGAGGAAACCATCGCCGGCGTGGTCGGCTGGGGCAAGACGCTCGGCTGTATCGCCTCCAGCATCAGCGTGAACCTGCCCGAGCCCGGCCACATCCATCGCGGCGCCGGCAAGGGCGGCGCCGCGCATACCGTGTTTCGTGCCGGCGAGGTGCATGGCCGCATCACCGATCGCGCCAAGGAACTCTGCCGTCTGGTCGCCTTTTCCGACAGCGCGCTGGTCACCAGCAATCTCTGGGGCGAGCGCTGGTCCAAGCTCGTCGCCAATGCCATGCAGAACGGGCTCTCGGCCTCGACGGGCCTCTCCGGCGGCCAGATGCTGGAGAGCGAGCCGATCCGCCGCTTCGCCGCGCGCATCGGCAGCGAGGCGATCCGGGTCGGGCAGGCGCATGGCTATCAGCTCGAGGACATCCTGCATCTGGCGCCCGAGACCATCGCGCGCGCGGGCGAGGGCGACGAGGCGGCGACCAAGGCCTATGACGCGCAGCGCTTTGCCGACGGCAAGAAGACGGCATCCGAGCAGCGGCCCTCGATGGGCCAGGACATGGCGAAGGGTCGGCGCACCGAGATCGAGTTCATCAACGGCCACATCGTGCGCGAGGGCGAGAAGCTCGGCATGACCTGCCGCGCCAATGCGCTCCTGACCGACATCGTCAAGAAGGTCGAACGCGGCGAGTTGAAGCAGGATCCGCGGCATATCACCGAGCTGCGGTTGAACTAGTGGCGGGTATGCGGCTTGCCGTGCTGCTGGTGGCCTGCCTGTTGCAGGCTGCCGTGCATGCGCAAAGTCGCGACAGCGTGTCGCTCACGGAATCCACCATGACGTGGAGCACCGTGAAGTATGCGACCGACGCCGACGAACGGATTTCATCGACGGTTCGCTCGACGAGACTGTCATCGTCGATCGCACCTTCAAGACCTGGGTGCTGGAGAATCGCTATCTCAAGGTGGCGCTGCTGCCGGAGTTCGGCGGACGCATCCTGTCGATCATCTACAAGCCGACCGGTCATGAGGAGCTGTATCGCGCGCAAGTCGGCATGCCCTACGGCATGAAGGCCGGCAATTTCTACTACGACTGGATGATGGTGCTTGGCGGCATCTTCCCGACATTTCCGACACCCGAGCACGGCAAGACCTGGCTGAAACCTTGGGACTTCAAAGTCGTCAAACAGACCCCCGACGAAGTCAAGGTGGCGATGTCGATCAAGGACGATGTTGACTATGCGGCGGCGCCGAGCCGATTCCGGAAGGGCGCGACGGGGCTGCAGGCGACCTATGAGGTCGCGTTGAAAGCCGGCCGCGCCGCGGTCGATGCGCGGCTGATGCTGAAGAATCCGGGCAGTGAGGCGATCGATTACGAATACTGGACCTGCACCACTTTGGCGCCGGGATCGGACCCGCAACATCCGCTCGCCACGATTGGCGCGGAAATCGTCGCGCCGGTCGCCGCTTATGTCACGCCGCGCTGGTCGGCCAACATAGCCGAAGCCGACGAAAGCGCGGGCGAGGGCAGGCATCGTTTCGAGAAGCTGCGCTGGTTCGGGAACTGGCCGACCGCGGGCATCGCCTACGCCACGCCCGAAATGGGGGCAGCCAGTTTCTGGGGCGTGATCAACCACGACAACCAAGAAGGCATCATCCGCATCGCCGACAACAGGATGACGCGGGGCCTGAAGATGTGGACGTGGGGATTTCCCTCGCTCGCGAACGATGCCGTCGCAAAAGCCAAGCCAAACCCGGCGCAGCCCTATGTGGAATTATGGGCGGGTGTTTCGGATCAGTTCTTCCACAGCGCGACACTCCCCGCATCAGGAGAGTTGTCGATCCCGGAGACCTACAGCCCGACGGTCGGCATGAGCAATGTGACGGATGCGAATGAAAATATCCTGGTCAATCTCTCGACCGACGCGTCGCGTGTAAACCTTCAGTTCTTCAGTCTCGAACCAGAGGCGCGACTGCGCGTCACTTTGAGGCGTGGTGACGCCGTCCTGTTCAACGAGGCGGTCACCCCAAATGCGACGAATGGCAACCGCATCTCGGCTGCGATTCCGGCGGGCAGCGGTGGCGACGTAAAACTGATGATCGCGACCGCCGACGGCCGAGAATTGATCGCGGCCACAGCCGCGATCAAATAGCCCTCACGTCCCCGATTTCGCCCGCTCCGCGGCCTGCTTCACCCGCTCCGGATCGGCCGCAATCTTCACGCCCGCGCGCTCCTGCTCCAGCACCATCACGATGCGGGAGTCGCGCCCCTCCCAGCCGCGGTTGCAGGCCTCCATCATCTCCGAATAGGCGAGATTGCAGATCCGCATGGGCACGCCGAGCTCGCGGCCCAAGGCGGTCGCGAGCTTGACGTCCTTGGTGGCGAGCTTCAGCGCGAAATCCGGCGGATCGTATTTGCCGGGCAGGAATTGATTGAGCAGGCCGTCGAGCGTGAGACGGCGGCCGGTGACGCCCTGCCGCACGGCCTCCCACAGCGCGACCGGGTCCATGCCAGCCTTGACGCCCATCGTGAAGGTCTCGGCCAGCGCGCAGGAGATCGCGTAGCTCGACATGTTGTGCACGAGCTTGGCGACGGTGGCAGTGCCGATGCCGCCGACATAGGACGGCCGGTCGCCCATCGCGTCGAGCACGCCCTTGAATTTGTCGTAGGTCGCGCGGTCGCCGCCGACCCAGATCGCCATCTTGCGCGAAGCCGCACCCGACGGCCCGCCGCTGACCGGCGCGTCCAGCATCTGCACGCCCTTCTTGGCAAAAGCATCGTGCAGCCCTTTCACCACGCTCTGCGCGTTGGTCGAGAGGTCGAACCAGGCCGCGCCCTTTTTCACGCCTTCGATCAGGCCGTCGGCGCCCACCCCGACGCGCTCGACATCGGTCGGCTCCGGCAACGAGGTGAAGATCACGTCGGATTTTTCCGCCAGCGCGCGCGGCGTCTCCGCCCATTCGGCGCCGGCCTGCAGATGATGGCTGGCAGATTGGCGATGCAGGTCGTGCACGACGACCTTGTAGCCGGCCTTCTGGATGTTGGTGGCCATCTTGCCACCCATGGTGCCGAGCCCGATGAACCCGACGACGATATTATCAGCCATTGTTCAGCTCCCCTTGTTGTCTTCGACCAGCACGGTGTAGGCGACCTGCGCGGCCGACATCGCCGCGGGCCAGCCTGCGTAGAACGCCATGTGGGTGATCACCTCGGTGATCTCTTCCTGCGTCACCCCATTGTCGATGGCGCGCGAAAGATGCGAGACCAGTTGCTCCGGCCGATAGGTCGCGACCAGTGCGGCGACCGTGATCAGGCTGCGATCGCGCTTGGAGAGGCCCTTGCGCTCCCACAGGTCGCCATAGACCACGCTATTGGTGTAATCGACCAGTGCGGGCGTGAAATTTTTGATGCGGTCTCGCTTGGCTGACGGCGGCGCCTTGGCCATGTGCTGCTCCCTGATGTTGTTGTGA
>CAWBTH010000028.1:0-42717 GCA_963791665.1 uncultured Alphaproteobacteria bacterium
CGCACGGCCGAATAGCTGCCGAACACGCTGCTCGCCCAGTGCGCATCCCAGTTGTGGTTGAAGGCGCCGCGCATGCCCCAGGACTCGGTGAGATGCAGCGAACCGTCGCCGCCGAACGCCGTCGGCAGATAGACCGCGTCGGTGGTGGCGCCGAAGCCGACGCTTTGATAGGCGCGCGACGAGCCGCCGTACATGGCGAAGCTCGGCGAGGCGGCATCGGTCCCGATGATGTACTTGGTCGCGCCCTTGGCGTAGCTCGCATCCGCTTTGATGTCGTCGCCGGTCCCGGTCGGCAGGTTCTTGATATTCAGCGATGCCATCACGGCGCCGCCCCATTTGGTGTCGGGATGACCGGAGATTTCCGACAGCGTGTTCGGAGCGCCCCCGGGCGGCGCTAGCGAACCGGCGGGCACCGCGGCCGTGCCGGTCGGGTTCAGGATGTTGTAGGCGCCGCTGACTTCATGCGCGCCGGCTGAAATCTGGAACAGGCCCCAGGCCTGGTCGACACGGATGTTGCCGACGATTTCGGGCGCGTGCACGCCGGCATAGGCGTTGCTGGTGTTGAGCGTCGCATTCAGCGGCAGCGACAGATTGTAGACGGCGGTACGGTCCCAGACGACGGGGTCGTCGAGGCCGATGGTGCCGGTCACGCCGTTGCCGAAGCTCGCGGTGTACTGGATGTTGTTGGATCCCGTGTTGTCTTGCTGGAAGCCGCCCAGCAGGAACGCCGTGATGTTGCCGGGCGTGCCCTGCCAGGGGTTGGCATAGGCGGACGCCGACTTGCCGAAGGTGAATCCCGCGAACTGCAGGAAGAGATCCGTGACGGCGACATAGCCTTCGCCCGGCTGGTTCTGCAGCCCGCTGGTGCCGGCGACCGGCAGCGACGTGCTGAACGAGTTCGGGTTGACCGTGCCGGCGCCCTGGGTGGTGAACTGGAACTTGGCCGCGCCGTAGGTGCGGACCAGGCCATAGTCGGTGGCGGTCCTTGTATCGACCGTCAGCATCATGCGCGAACGATCGACGAAATAATTATGGTAGCGGTTCTGCTCGCCCGCGTCGCCGTTCCACGCCGGCTGGCCATGGGCGCCGGCGGCATTGAAGGTGACGTCGGCGCGAAAATAACCGCCCAGCTTGATGCAGGTGTCGGTGCCGGGGATGTAGAAGAAGCCGGCGCCGTATTGCGAACAGATCCTGACGTATTCGATCGCCCTGGCCTTGACCGGCAGGTCCGCGGCCTGCGCGCCGGCGATCGTCGCCAGAAACGCCGTCGTCCCCAAAAGGAGGTGTCTGGAGGTCCCCATCTCTTCCCGTCCCGGATTCGGAGATTCGGCTGACCTTACGCCAATGTGACGCTTACGAGTGTTACCGCGCCGACACGGCGGGCAAAACACTTGCGCGGGCGCAATCGCGTTTCCCTGCGGCATTTTGACTCGCCAGGCACGATCCGGCATGCGGACCGGAGCGTTGTTGCCGCGACACGACGGGCAACCAAAAACCCGCCGCCTGTTTTGCCCGACGAGTTAAGCTCGCCTCGTAAAAATATTTCTCTTTCCGAAATAGAGAAATTATGATTAAAAGAAACCAGCCCGCCTCGACACGGGGGACGTGATGGCCATTCGTCACCAGACGTGAGGCGGGTTGCGATGGACGCGTCAGGCCGCAAGACGTGCGGCACGATGCGTACGGTCAAGCCGTGTGGTTCTGGCTCCCCGATGCTGGAGTCAAGTTTGGGGAAGTTTTCCTCGACCGATGGTGGCTAAAAAGCCCGGCACACCAGGAAGAGCACGGAGCAGCCGTAAAACCATTGCGCAGGGAGTGCCGGAGTGATTTCGGCGTACCTGTGTTGGCCTGCGTGCGTCTTTTTCGTTTGCACGCGTGGCAGTGGGTGCGGCGTGCACCCGGCATTCCCTGCGCCCTCTCTTTCGAGAGGGACACCGAATTGCAAAGCCCGGACGCGAAATCGCGCCGCGGGAATGCGGAGTCATGGCTGTTTGAAAATTGAATTAGGGGTGCAGCGAGTCCAGATTACCTCGCCCCGCTTTGCGGGGAGAGGTGAAGACCGGAGTTCGCGAGGACGACAGCGGAGCAAATCGATGCGCAACCGGCATCAATCGATCCAATATCGGGAATGGACGCCTGCAGGCGCGCACCTTGCTCGCTCCCTCACTTTCCCCCTACAGTCTCCCCAACGCGCGGCATCGATCGCGCCGGCAAAACAGTTCGGGGAGAACACTCATGACGACCGCGCCAGTCAGCCGCCGCCGCTTCATCCAGTCATCGACGGCTGCCGCGAGCCTGCTCGTCGCATCGCCCGCGATCGTCGGCCGCGCGCAAGCCGCGACGTTGAAGCTGAAATGCTCCTCCTCGCTGCCCGACGATGCCAAATACGCCAACGGCCGCGTTTACTACGACAACCTCGTCAAGCACATCAAAGGCAACGGGCTCGGCGAAGCGATCGACGTCACCTTCTTTCCCAACAACCAACTCGGCCAGGAGATCGACGTCATCAATTCGGTCAAGCTCGGCGTCATCGACATGATGGTATCGGGCTCGTCGATCTCGGCGAATCTGGTGCCGCTGGTCGGCACCTTCGACCTCGGCTATCTCTTCACCAGCTACCAGCAGCAGACCAAGGCCTTCGACGGCGGCGCGGCCAGGCCGATCGAGGATGCGCTGCTGAAAGGCGCCAACATCCGCATTATCGCCTGGTGCTATAATTTCGGCGCGCGCAGCGTGCTGTCGAAGAAGCCGGTGAAGACGCCGGAGGATCTCGCCGGCCTGAAGATCAGGACGTTGCCGAATCCGATCATCACCGAATGCCTGCGGTTGATGGGCGCGGCGGCGACGCCCCTGGCGTTCGGCGAAATCTACACTGCGCTGCAGGCCGGCGTGCTCGACGGGCTCGAGCACGATCCGCCGACCATCCTCGCCAGCAAGTTCTACGAGACGGCGAAGAACTACGCGCTGACCCAGCACATCTTCTCGCCGCTTTCGATCTATTTCAGTGAGGCCACCTTCCAGCGCATGGATCCGAAGCTGCGCGAAGGTTTGCTCGATGCCGCGAATAAGGCCGCCGCCGACAGCCGCGCGCATGGTCTGTCCGTGGAGAAGGAGGCGCTGGCTGCCATCGTGGAAAAGGGCGTCACCGTGGTCGAGGTCGACCGCGAAGCGTTCCGCAAGCGGGTGTTGCCGCAGACCGATAATTTCATCAAGGCGCATCCAGAGGCCAAGGCGGTCGTGGACGCGATCCGCGCCACCCAGGCGTAATATGGAAGTCGCTTCGGGCGCGCCCGCGCGCCACTGGATCATCGCTGCACTGCTCGCGATCAGTGACGCCGTCGCAGCAGCTCTGCTCGCGGTCGATCTCGTCGTCGTGTGCGTCTCGGTGTCGTTGCGGTTCGCGTTCAACGCGCCGGTGGAATGGTCCGACGACGTCGCGCGCGGCCTGATGGTCGGCTCCAGCTTCTTCGGCGCGGCGAGCGCGCTCGCCCGCGGCGACAATCCCGGCGTCGCCTTCTTCATCGACCGGCTGTCGGCAAGAATCCGCGCCGTGGTCGAGTCCGTCGCGGTTGTGCTGATGGTGGCGATCTCGGGCTATGTCGCCTGGAACGCCGTGAAGATGGGGACGCTGACCGTAGGCCAGACCACCGGCTCGGGCCTGCCGCTGGAACTGACTTTCTATCCCATGGGTGTCGGCGCCGCCTTTATGACCATCTTCGCGCTCGACCTGTTCCGCGCGCGATCGCTGCGCGACATGACCTCGGGGGTAATTGCCACTGCGGTCATCGTCGGTCTCTATCTCGCCTGGGACGCTCTCGCACCGAACACGGTGCCGTCATCGGGCACGCTGATGCTGGTCGGCTTCTTCATCACGCTGTTCGGCGGCCTGCCGATCGGATTTGCGCTGGCGCTGGCCGCGCTCACTTTCATCTGGGTCGAGGGTACGCTGCCGGGCGTGATCTTCGCCCAGCAGATGGCGCGCGGCATCGACAATTTCGTGCTGCTGGCGGTCCCCTTCTTCATCCTGGTCGGCTACCTCATGGAAGCCAACGGCATGTCGGTGCGGCTGATCGAGCTGCTGCAGCGCGGCGTCGGCCAGATGCGGGGCGGGCTGAACGTCGTCATGGTCACCGCGATGGTGCTGTTCTCCGGCATCTCCGGCTCCAAGATGGCCGACGTCGCCGCCGTCGGCTCGGTGCTGATCCCCGCTGCGCGGCGCACCCGGCAGAATCCGGGCAGCGCGGTGGCGCTGCTGGCGGCGTCTGCGGTGATGGCGGAAACCATTCCGCCCTGCATCAACCTGATCATCCTCGGTTTCGTCGCCAACCTCTCGATCGGCGGGCTGTTCGTCGCCGGCATCTTGCCGGCTGGCCTGATGGCGCTGGCGCTGATCGCAGTCTCCATCATCTTTGGCCGCAAGGCGGTGGTGGACGCGCGCGAGGCGCACACGGAGATCTCGGGCCTGTGGACCGGCGCCATCGCATCCTTCGGGCTGATCTTCATGATCTTCTTCGGCTTCAAGAGCGGCTTTGCGACCGCGACCGAAATTTCCGCCTTCGCCGCGCTTTATGCGATCGTGATCGGCGCGGTGATCTTCCGCGAGTTGGGGTGGAAATCCGCCGCGCAGAGTTTCGTTCACGCCGCGACCCGCTCGGGGCTGGTGCTGTTCATCGTCGCCGCGGCGCAATCGCTCGCCTTCATCCTCACCCTGCAGCAGGTGCCGCATATGGTCGGCGACATGATGCTGGCGCTGTCCAAGACCAACGGCGTCTGGCTGTTCATGCTGCTGTCGATCGCGGTCTTGATCGTGATGGGTTCGGTGCTGGAAGGCGCGGCGGCTTTGATCATCTTCGGGCCGCTGCTGCTGCCGGTTGCTGTCAAGCTCGGTATCGATCCCCTGCATTTCGGCGTGGTGCTGGTCATCGCCATGGGTATCGGATTGTTCGCGCCACCTTTGGGCCTGGGTCTTTATGGCGCATGCCTGATCGGCAATGTGCCGATCGAGCAGACGGTGAAGCCGATCATGGGTTATCTTGGGCTGTTGTTCCTTTGCCTGCTGGTGGTCGCCTTCGTGCCTGAAATCAGCACCTGGTTGCCGCGCGCCTTTGGATATTGAGCCCTCATGAAAATACTGCTGACCCCGACGCCCGACTTCCGGCGGCAATATTACGGCGAGCGTGCTCTAAAAGGCTTGCAAGCCCTCGCCGATGTCAAGCTACACGAGGGTGCCGACGCGCTCGATGCCGTCGGCTTGGTCGCGGCGGCGCACGACGCCGACATCATCGTGGCCGACCGCGTCACCGAGGGCAGGGGCGAGATTTTTCCGCAGCTTCCGAAACTGCGCGCGATCGTCCGCTGCGCGGTCGATATCCGCAACATCGATGTGCCGGCGGCCTCTGCCGTCGGTGTGCTGGTGACGCGGGCCTCGCCCGGTTTCGTGCCGGCGGTGGCCGAGCTCGCGCTCGGTTTCATGGTCGATCTTTCGCGAGGCGTGTCGCGCGCGACCGCCGACTATCACGCAGGCCGCACGCCCGATGTCGTCATGGGACGGCAGCTCGCCGGCAGCCGGATCGGCATCATCGGCTATGGCAGCATCGGCCGCTATCTCGCGCCGCTTGCAAGGGCGCTCGGCATGGAAGTGCTGGTTGCCGATCCCTTCGCGATTCCGAACGATCTCACCATTCAACACGTCTCGCTCGACGAACTGATGGCGCAAGCCGACTATGTCGTGTGCCTTGCGATCGCCAATGAGCAGACCGAAAGTCTGATCGACGCCGCGGCGCTGGCCAGGATGCAAAGCCACGCGGTCTTCATCAACCTGTCGCGGGGCAATCTCGTCGACGAGGCCGCCCTTGCAGCGGTGCTGCGCGAAAATCGCATTGCGGGCGCGGCGATGGATGTCGGCCGCGCGCCCGATCAGATGCCGAGCGCGGCGCTGGCGCAGCTGCCCAATGTCATTGCCACGCCCCATGTCGGCGGATTGACGCCGCAGGCGATCGAGCATCAGGCGCTGGAAACGGTGCGGCAGGTCGCCGCCATCATCAAGGGTGAGGCGCCTACCGGCGCCGTCAACGCCGAGCATTGGACACGCCGGCCATGAAGGGTAAATCGCTCCCGTTCTTCTATGGCTGGGTCATCGTTGCCGTGGTCTTCGTCACCATGGCGATCGGCGTCAACGCGCGCACCGCCTTTTCGCTGTTCTACCCGCCGATCCTGTCCGAGTTCGGCTGGGAGCGCGGCGTCACCGCGGGTGCATTCTCCTTCGGCTTTGTCGCCTCCGCGATCATGAGTCCCTTGATCGGACGTTTGATGGATCGCGCCGGTCCGCGCGCGGTGATGTTGCTCGGCGTCGTGCTGATGGGCGGCGGTCTCTTGCTCGCGCCGCTGACGCGCGAGCCATGGCATCTCTATCTCACCATCGGCGTCATGGTCGGCTCCGGGAGCGTCTGTCTCGGCTATTCCGGCCAGTCGCTGTTCCTGCCGAACTGGTTCGTCCGCAGCCGCGGGCTTGCGATCGGCATCGCCTTTGCCGGTGTCGGCATCGGCTCGGTGACGCTGCTGCCCTGGGTGCAATATGCGATCGAGCAGAGCGGCTGGCGCACCGCCTGCACCACGATGGGGCTGATGGTGCTGATCGTGCTGGCGCCGATCAACCTGCTGCTGCGCAAGCGCCCCGAAGACATCGGCTTGCTGCCGGATGGCGACGCCGCGCCACATGCGTCCGCCGCCAAACCCGTTTCCAACATCGTCGATGCGGAATGGGCCGCGACCGACTGGACGCTGCCGCGCGCATTGCGGACCGCGCGATTCTGGTGGATCTGTCTCGGCTATTTCTGCGGGCTGTACATCTGGTATGCGGTGCAGGTGCACCAGACCAAATTCCTGCTCGACATCGGCTTCTCTGCGAATGTCGGCGTCTGGGCGCTGGGCGTCGTCAGCCTGCTCGGCATTCCCGGCCAGATCGTGCTGGGACACGCCTCCGACCGCGTCGGTCGCGAGGCGATCTGGGCGATATCGGCGCTTGGTTTTGCGATCTGCTTCGCCGCGCTGATCGCGCTGAAATACCAGCCGAGCCTGTGGCTGGTCTATCTGATGGTGTTCACGCAAGGCGCCCTCGGCTACGGCCTGACCTCGATCATGGGCGCGGTGGTGCTGGAGATTTTTCAGGGCGCGCATTACGGCAGCATTTTCGGCAGCATCATGCTGGCGGCGCTGGCCGGCGGCGCGGCCGGGCCATGGGTCACGGGCGCACTGCACGATGCGACGGGCACCTACACGATTGCGTTCGCGATCGGGATTTTCGTGAGCTTCCTGTCGGCGTTCGCGATCTGGCGCGCCGCGCCGGGCAAGGTCCGCAGCGTCGCAGGGAAATCAGGACGATGAAATTCCGATCGCCCTTTGCAGATCGCCGATTGCGCGCAGAAAGCTGTCGGCCGGCGTGGTCTCGGGATCGATCAGGCGATGCAGGCGGAAGCCGTCTTCCATTGCCAGAACGACCGCGCCCGCCCATGCCGGGCTCAGCACTCCGTTGCGACCGCTGTTCTTCGCCGTGGTCGCGACGATATCCGCGATCAGCTTGCGCCGGGCGCGCAGGCGTTTTGCAAGTTCGGGCCGACGCTTCTCGGCGCGCGACACGAACAGGATCATTTCCATGTGGAGCAGGGGAGAGCGCCCGAGCGGATCCTGCTGGCTGCGGTCCATGGTCTTCAGCGCATCGATGAAATCCGCGAGGTTTTTATGCCTGGCGAGGAGTTCGTGCATGCGTCGAATGGATTGTTCGACATGATTCTCGATCATGGCGATGATCAGTTCGTCCTTGCTGGCGAAGTTCGAATAGAACGCGCCGCGGGTGAAGCCGGCGGCAAGCGCGATCGCCTCGATACTGGCGCCGCCGATGCCCTGCTCCTCGAACACGCGCGCGGCGGCCTCGAACAGTTTGTCGCGGGTATCGTCCCGCGTCGGCCTGGTTCTTACCCTTGACATCGGCGCAATTTAGGGCAGAATGCAACTCGATACAAGAGTGTATCGAGTTGCAGATCAAGGGACGGAAGCAAGCGAGGATCACCATGAACGAGCATGTGCAGACTGCGACGTCCGAGCCGCTGTTCAACCCGCTATCGCCGGATTACATCAAAAATCCCTATCCGCATTACGTGCGCCTGCGCCAAAACGATCCGATGCACGTCAACGCGCACGGCGCGTTCGTTGCGAGCCGCCATGCCGACGTTACGTTCGTGCTGCGCGACAAGCGCTTCGGCAAGGACTATGTCGAGCGCACCATTCGCCGCTACGGCCCGAAGATCATGGACGAGCCGGTCTTCCGCGGCATGAGCCACTGGATGCTGCAGCAGGATCCGCCGGACCACACCCGTCTGCGCGGCCTGGTGGTGAAGGCCTTCACCGCGCGCCGGGTCGAGGATATGCGGCCCCGCATTCAAGCCATCGTCGACCAGACGCTGGACCGGGTCATCCCGCAGGGCAAGATGGACCTGATCGAGGACTATGCCTTCCGCCTGCCGGTGACCATCATCTGCGACATGCTCGGTATTCCCGAGGAACACCGTGAGATGTTCTACAAAAGCTCGCGCGACGGCGGCCGCATTCTCGATCCGGTGCCGCTGACGCCAGCGGAAATCCAGCAGGCCAATGCGACCAGCGCGTTGTCGCGAATGTATTTCGAGAATCTGTTCGAGTTGCGCCGGAAGAATCCCGCCGACGATCTGATCACGCAACTGGTGCAGGCCGAAGAAGCCGGCGACAAGCTGACCAACGAGGAACTGACCGCCAACATCATCCTGCTGTTCGGCGCCGGTCACGAGACCACGGTCAATCTGATCGGCAACGGCCTGCTGGCGCTTCACCGCAATCCGGACCAGCTTGCGCTGCTCAAGGCAAAACCGGAGCTGATCGGCAATGCCATCGAGGAATTCCTGCGCTACAATTCATCGGTGCAGATGACGGGCCGCGTGGCGCTGGAGGACATCGAGGACCTCGGGGGAAAACGCATTCCGAAGGGAGAAAGCGTGCTGTGCCTGCTCGGCTCGGCCAACCACGATCCCGCTGTTTATCCCGACCATCCGGAGCGGCTGGATATCACCCGGCCGAACGTCAGGCCGCTGTCGTTCGGTGGCGGCATCCACTTCTGTCTCGGCGCCCAGCTTGCCCGGATCGAGGCCGAAGTTGCGATCAATACGCTCTTGCGGCGGATTCCCAAGCTGCGACTGGACGACGCGGAAAACCCGGAATGGCGGCCGACCTTCGTGCTGCGCGGCCTGAAGTGCCTGCCGGCGAACTGGTAGCTACCTCGAAAGTGTCACGCTAGCTTGCTGTGACATCGCCACACTTGTCTCTATATATTGGGCAATCCCGGCGGTGAGGATGGGCCGCCTCCGCCGGAGCCCAAGGGAGACCCCGTGCAGACGACACTGCTCGGATTGGCGATTGCCTTCATCGTTGCGCTGATCGCCGCGCTGGTCGGGCCGTTTTTCATCGACTGGAACAAGTTTCGGCCGCAGTTCGAGGCCGAGGCCTCGAAAATCATCGGCGCGCCGGTGCGGGTCGGCGGCGGGCTCGACGCGCGGCTGTTGCCGACGCCGTCCTTGCGTTTGCGCTCGGTGGTGGTCGGCGGCCCCAACGATCTCGGCAAGGTGCGCGCCGACAAGCTCGACGTCGAGTTTTCGCTTGGCGATCTCATGCGCGGCGAATGGCGTGCCAACGAACTCACCATCAACGGCATCGCGCTCGATCTCGGTCTGGATCGCGATGGAAAGATCGACTGGCCGGCTTCGAATGGCACATTCGACTTCGCCTCGCTCGCGATCGACCGGCTCAATCTCACCGGCCGCGTCGCGCTGCATGACGCGGCAAGCCGCGCCACGCTGGAGCTGAGCGACATCGCCTTCTCCGGCGACGTGCGCTCGCTGGCCGGATCGGTCCGCGGCGGCGGCAATTTCACGCTCGACGGCACGCGTTATCCGTACCGGGTATCATCGGGACAGGGCGGCGACGGCAGCGGCAACCGCGTGCATCTCTCGATCGATCCCGGCGATCGTCCGCTCGCGGCCGATCTCGAAGGCGTGCTGTCATTCCAATCGCGCGTGCCGCGCTTCGAGGGCATGGCGACGCTGGCGTCTCCGCCGGCGAAGAAGAGCAGCGAGACCGCGACAACGCCGTGGAAGATCACGGCCAGGGTCAAGGCCAATTACGCAGCCGCACAGCTCGACCAGATCGAGCTCAGCTATGGCACCGAAGATCGCGCGCTGAAACTGGTCGGCACCGGTGATGCCCGCTTCGGTACCTCACCGCTGCTGCATGCGGCGATGTCGGCGCGGCAGCTCGATGCCGACAAATTCATGGCCCGCGACGACGACAAGGACGCCGCCGCGCCGGCGCGGGTGTTGCCAGCTTTCCGCGCAGCGCTCGCAGCACTTCCCCGTCTGCCGATGGCCTCGCAGATCGATTTCGGCGCCGAGCAGATCATGCTGGGCGGCCGGCCCCTGCAGAACCTGTCTGGCGGCCTGCATGGCGACGCTGTGTTGTGGGCGGTCGACCGGCTCGATTTGCGCGCACCGGGCTCGACCCGGGTCGCCTTCAACGCCGCGCGCGCGCCGGTCGGCGCAAGCGGCAATTTCTCCGGCGTGCTCGACATCGATTCCTCCGATCCCGACGTGCTGTTCGCCTGGCTGCAAGGCCGCGGCGACGTCGCCTATCGCAATCAGAAACCGCTGCGGCTGCATGGCGACGTCAGCGTCGCCGCCGACCGCATCAGCATCGATGCGCTGAAGGCGGAGATCAACGGTGGTGCGGTCGAGGGCCGCGTCGCGCTGGCGACGCTGCCGTCCGGCGGCGGCTCGCGCCTCGAGGCGGCGCTGAAGGCGGACAATCTCGATCTCGATGGGGCCGGCGGATTCGTCCGCTCGCTGCAGACGGAGGCGCCGGAGGAAACGTCCATATCGCTCGACATCGGCCGCGCGCTGTCGGCCGGCCAGGAGTTGAAGCCGCTGACCGCGCATTTCGCCTACACGCCAAAGGAGATCGTGCTCGACCGCGTCAAGATCGGCTCGCCCGACAACGTCATGCTGGAAGGCCGCGGCAATTTCGACCGCGTGCATGCGACCGGCAAGCTCGCGCTCGCCGCGACCTCGGCCTCGATGGTCCAGCTTGCCGGGATGGTCACGCCGATCGCGCCACAGATTGCGGCGCGGCTCACGGCGGCGAATACCGCGTCGGGGCCGGTGCACGCCAATCTGGTGCTCGAGCTTGGGACCGGCAAGGCTACGGGCGATCGTATCGCGGCATCCGCGGAGCTCGATCTCGACTCGCCGCAGCTCAAGGGGCATGTCTCGGCAACGACCTCGCCGCTGGCGTCGTCGCTCCGCGCGATCGATCTCGATGCCCTCAGCCGCAGTGAAGTGACCCTTCGCGCGAAATTTTCGGCGGAACGCGGCGATGCCTTGCTCGCGCTGCTCGGGCTCGATCATGCGGTGGCCGCCGAGGGCAGCGTGCAATTCGAGGGATCGGCGAGCGGCGCCTTTCGCCAGCCGCTGCGCGTAGCCACCAAAATGTGGGGCGCCAATATCGATGCCGACGCGCAAGGCACCGCGGATCCTGCGTCGCAAAAGGCGAACCTCAACCTGAAAATCCGCAGCATCAATCTGGCGCCGCTGTTCTCGCTCAAGCCGTCGGACGGCGCCGCGCAGAATGTGCGGCTGTTCGCCAACCTCTCGCTGGCCGGCAACAAGCTCAACCTCGACGACATCGACAGCGTCGCCGCGGGTTCGCGGCTGCGCGGCCAACTCGCAGTGAGCCTGGACGAGCCGCGCGAGATCAACGGCGAACTCGGCGTCGACGCGCTCGCGCTTGCGCCGACCATCGCGCTTGCGATCGGCGCCAGCGGGCATGAGGCGACCGAGCCGCTTGGGACGGGTCTCTTCAAGGGATGGCGCGGGCATGTCGGCTTTGAGGCGTTGAGCGCAACGCTTCCCGGCGGCATCGAGTTGCGGCCGCTCGGCGGCACCGTGAAAAGCGATGGCCAGTCGCTGCAGCTCGAGGCGCTCAAGGGTAAGGTCGGCGGCGGCGACGTGAGCGGTACTCTCGACGCGCGGTCGAATCCCAGCGGCATCGCGCTCAATGCCCGCGTCGAACTCGCAGGTGTCGACGGCGCGACGTTGCACTACCGCGGCCTGAAGATGCCGACGGGACGCGTCTCGGCGCAGATGACGCTGATGAGCCAGGGCCGCAGCGTGGAAGCGTTGACCGGAGCTTTGTCGGGCAATGGCACCGTCAAGCTCGAATCCGCCGCCATCGCCGGCTTCGATCCGCGCACACTCGATGCCGCGATCCGCGCCAGCGATCTGAACCAGGTGCCCGACGAGACCAGGCTGCGGCAGGTCGTCGATTCCTCGCTGTCGGCTGCGGGCTTCCCCGTCGCCTCCGCCGAGTTTCCCGTCATCATCCGTGACGGCCGGCTACGCGTCGATGGCACGACGCTTGGAGACGCAGGGCGCGCGCGCCATCGTGTCCGGCGGCTACGACATCCCCGCCGACCAGGCCGACATCCGCGCAAGCCTCGCATCGACCGTGATCGGCTCGGCGACAAGCCATCCGGAGATTCAGCTGTTCGCGGCGGGACCGCCCGATACGATGAACCGCTCGGTCGACGTGACCGCGCTGTCGTCATGGCTTGCGGTGCGCAAGATCGATCGCGAAACGCGCAGGCTGGATGCGATCGAGCGCGGCGAACCGCCGCCGGTCGAACCGCCGCTGCCGCCGCCGGCCAGCGACGGCAGCATTGCCATTGCCCGTTGCGCCCGAAATCGCGCCGCCGAGTCCGCCGCGGGTCGAAGTGCCGTTACCCGGCCGTGATCCGCGCCGTCTGCCGCCGAAAGCCGCGATCGCGCCGCCGCGGCCGCCCGCGCCCAAGGTCCTGCATCGCCGCCGACTGAAACCGCCGGCTGCCGTGAGCCAGCAGGCCGCGCCGCTGCCGCCACCGATCGAGGTGAGGCCGGCGCCCGGTCCCGCGCCGCCAAAACCAAAGCCGAAACCGCCGATCGTGCTGACGCCACCGGCGCAAAATCCCTAGAGACCAAATTCGGTGCCGGCACACCGCGCTGGAATTGCAGCAGGTCCAGCGAGGGCGGCTCGCTTCCCGTGACGATCGAGCAGCAGGCATGTGCGTGGCCGCGATGATGGGTCTGGTGATTGAACAGATGCAGGAGGATGTCGGCGAGCACCTGCTCGTGCGGCGCGCCCGACATGGTCTTGTATGAAAAAGGCGCAGCGAGATCGGAAACGCTGTAGCCGCCGACCACGCGCTTCAGCCGCGCATCCTCTGCGATCCTCGCCCGCGCCAGCTCGTTGCGATCCTCGAACAGGATGGCATCGAGCCGGCTGGGATGATCGCCTTCACCGGTCAGCCGCTTCAGCCAGACGCGATCTGTGAGCAGCAGGTGGTTGAGCGTGCCATGCAGGCTGCCGAAGAACACCCCGGTCGGACGGCGGTACTGCTCGTCGGGCAAAGCAAGGGCGGCGGCATAGAGCCGGCGGTTGGCCCAATGATTGTAGTCGGCAAGCTGCCGGAAATTCTCGATGCTCATCACATCTCCTCAAGCCGATCCGATGCCGCGATCCGGGGAATGGTTAACAGATCGCAGCCGCGAAGACGATTTTTTATCGGCAATCCTTAGCAGCTGGTTTTACGGAACCCTCGCACTCGCCAGCTATGTTCCATGTCGCGTGCGCGCTGGAGCGCGACCGGAGCAGGGCGGGGTTTGAAGAGATGAGTTTGTCGAAGTCGTATCTCGAGGATCTCGACGATGCAATTTTGCGCGGCACGGAGCAAAGCCGGGCGCGCGCGCTGTGGCATGCGACCGATCTCCTGATCCAGGGACGCTACAGCGACGAGGAAGTCCTGACCTTCGGTAAGGTGATCGGACGGCTCGCAGACGAGATCGAAGTCGAGGTGCGCGCACAGCTGTCGGAGCGCCTTGCGCATTTCGACGGCGCGCCGGTCAATGTCATCCGCAAGCTGGCCTTCGACAACTCGATCGCGGTCGCGGGACCGGTGCTCGAATCCTCCAACCGCCTCGATGACGAGACATTGATCGCCAACGCCAGCATCAAGGGGCAGACGCATCTGCTGGCGATTTCCAGACGCAGGTCGATCGGCGAAGCCGTCACCGACGTGCTGGTGACGCGCGGCGACCAGGCGGTGGTGAACGCGGTCGCCGGCAATGCCGGCGCGCGCTTTTCGGGCACCTCGCTGCTGCACATGGTCACGCGGGCGGAGGGCAATTCGATCCTCGCCGAGCAGCTCGGCCTGCGCAAGGATATCCCGCGGCATCTGTTCCAGCAGCTGATCGCCAAGGCCTCCGACGACGTGCGCAAGCGGCTGGAGGGCGAGCGGCCGGAAATGTGCGAGCAGATCTCCTCCTCGGTGGTCGACGTGACCGGCTCGCTGCAATCCATGTTCGGCCCGGTCTCGCGCAGCCATTTCGTCGCCAAGCGCCTGGTGACGGCGCAATTCCGCGAGGGCAATCTCAACGAGGACAGCATCGCGGGCTACGCACTGGCGCACAGGATCGAGGAGGTCACGATCGGAATGTCGCTGCTATGCGCGCTGCCGATCGACGTGATCGAGCGCGCGCTGGTCGATCGCAATCGCGAGATGATGCTGATGCTGGCCAAAGCGCTCGACTTCAACTGGAACACCACCATGGCGCTGCTGTTTCTCGGCGCCAAGGATCACCGCATCACCGCGCGAGAGTTGAGCGATCTGGAACGCGAGTTCGGCCGCCTCAATGTCGCCACCTCGCGAAGCGTGCTGTCGTTCTACCGCTCGCGCAAGAGCGGCGATTCCACCGTTAGCCGCGAAGCCCAGCTGGCGGTCCATTGAGACCGCCGAGCAACAGCCTGGAGATTTGATCATGGATACTTCCCTGCTGCGCAAGGACACAAGCGAAGCGATGGATCGATCTCCGGTCGACATGGCCTGGCTCGTGCTCGAAGCGGCGAACGATCTTCGCGACGATGCGACGGTGGAGGCTTGCCGCCGGGTCATAGACGCGAGCCTGAATGGCGGCATGGCCGATGCGGCCGACCTGCACGTCGTGCAGCATTATTTCCGGTAATCGTTCTGCGCCTTATCCAAGGCCTGCGGCGACCGCAATATTGTAGGTGGCGAGGCTCGCCAGATAGGCGAGCGTCAGCATGTAGACGAAAGTGACCGCCATCCATTTCCAGCTTCCGGTCTCGCGCCGGATCACCGCCAGCGTCGAGGCGCATTGCGGCGCGAAGATGTACCAGGCGAGCAGCGACAGCGCGGTGGCGATCGTCCATTTGCTGGCCAGCGCCTGTCCGATCTCGGCGGCGGCTTCCTTGCCGCCCTCGATCGCATAGACCGTGCCGAGGGCTGCGACCGCGACCTCGCGCGCCGCCATGCCCGGGATCAGCGCGACAGCGATCTGCCAGTTGAAGCCGAGCGGCAGCAGCAGCGGCTCGATCGCTTTGCCGATCATCGCCGCCAGGCTGTAATCGATCGCGGGATCGGTCGCGCCCGCGGGCGGCTGCGGGAACGATGCCAAAAACCAGATCAGCACCATCATCCCGAAGATGGTGGTGCCGGCGCGCTGCAGGAACATCAGTGCGCGGGTGTAGACGCCGATCGCGACGCTGCGCAGGCGCGGCATCTTGTAGTCGGGGAGTTCCAGCATGAAGGGCGCGGGCTGGGAGTCGCGCCACATGAAGAACTTGATCAGGAAGGACATGCCGAGCGCGCTGGCGATGCCGGCGGCGTAGAGGCCGAACATCACCAGCCCCTGCAGGTTGATCCAGCCCCAGATCAGCTTTGCCGGGATGAAGGCCGAGATGATCAGCGTGTAGACGGGGATGCGCGCCGAGCAGGTCATCAGCGGCGCGATCAGGATGGTGGTGAGGCGATCGCGGCGGTTGTCGATCACGCGCGTCGCCATGATGCCGGGGATGGCGCAGGCGAAGCTCGACAGCAGCGGGATGAAGGCGCGGCCGTGCAGACCGGCGCCGCCCATGATGCGGTCCATCAGGAAGGCGGCGCGCGCCATGTAGCCGAAATCTTCCAGCAGCAGGATGAACAGGAAGATGATGACGATCTGAGGCAGGAACACGATCACGCTGCCGACGCCGCTGATGACGCCGTTCTGCAGAAAACTCTGCACGAGACCGGCCGGAATTGCATCGTGCACAAATTGACCGAGGGCATCGAAGCCGGCGGACAGCAATTGCATCAGCGGCTGCGCCCAGGCGAACACGGCCTGGAACATCACGAACAGGATCAGCAGCAGGATCGCGAGCCCGCCGACGGGATGCAGCACCACATTGTCGATCCGCGCGGTCCAGGTGTCCGGCCGGGCGGGCAGGCTGACCGTCGCCGCGATGATGCGATCGGCCTCGCGCTGCGTCGCGCGCAGTTCCGACACGCCGAGCGGCTGCCAGAGATTTTCGCTGCGAGCTGCCGGTGCCTGCGCCAGCACTTCGTCGGTCAGCCGCAGCAGATCGGCGGTGCCGCCCCTGCGCACGGCGATCGAGGTCACCACGGGCACGCCGAGCGCCTCGGCAAGACGCGGCACATCGACGGTGACGCCGCGCCTTGTCGCGATGTCGAACATGTTGAGCACCAGCACCAAAGGGCGGCCGGTGCTCTTCAACTCGAGCAGCAGGCGGATGGTGAGGCGCAGATTGGTGGAGTCGGCGACGCACAGCACCAGATCGGGCAGCGCCTCGCCGGATGTGCGTCCGAGCACCACGTCGCGCGTGATCTCCTCGTCCGGGCTGCGGCCGCGCAGCGAATAGGTGCCGGGCAGGTCGATCAGCGACACCTGCCGGCCCATGGGCGTGACGAAGGCGCCTTCCTTGCGCTCGACGGTGACGCCCGGATAGTTCGCGACCCTCTGCCGGCTGCCGGTCAGCGCGTTGAACAGCGAGGTCTTGCCGCTGTTGGGCGTGCCCACCAGGGCAAGGTGCATCAGGGGAGCTTCCATTGCGCTTTCAATTCCGTCGCGTCAGGCGACGATGATGGCCATCGCTTCGCGCCTGCGCACCGCGATGGTGACGTTCTCCACGCGAACCGCGATGGGGTCGCGGCCGACGATGCCTTCGTGCAGCACCTCGACCTTCGCGCCTTCGACGAAGCCGAGCTCGATCAGCCGACTTTCGAGCTCGGTGTCGGACAGCGCGGAACCGGCCTGGTCCGCGGCGAGATGCTGGATCACGCCGCTGAAGCCGCGCCGGGCAAGCCCGAGCGGCAATTGCGGTTTGTCGTTGCTTTCGCTCATGGCCTCTAGATTTCAATCGCGAGGCGCAAGGTCAAGCGCGGCCGTCGAAATGCTGCGGACCTTAGAACGATTATAAGCGTTCCCGTCACCGCATTTGCTCGAGGGTCGTCGGTACGAACATTTTCGAACCTCGGGAATGCGGCCACGTTCGCGGGGTTAGGACATGGGGCTGGTGGAGCGTTGGTTCTCGCGGGAGGCGCGCATGACCAAACCGATCTCGGCAATTTTCTCCGCAATTTTCCTGCTCGCGTGGGTCGCAAATCCCGTTGTGCCGCCGGCCTGGGCCGCGGGAGGCGGTGGGGGTGGCGGCGACCCCAGCGTGGACAACATGCGGCCGGCGCCACCGCCGCCAACGAAATCTCAACCCGGCGTTCGCTCCAGCCATCGCGGCAAGAAGGCTCCCGACAAGCAATCGCTGTTCGACGATCCTGCGTTCGCCAAAGGCTATCGTGATGCTTACGCCACGATCTACGACCAACATGACTATGCGGGCGCGATCGAACAGCTCCGGGCGCTCGGTCACGACGATTTCGCCAACGTCGCCAATCTGATCGGCTATTCCTATCGCAAGCTCGGCGATTACCGGGCCTCTCAAGTCTGGTACGAGCGCGCGCTGAAATCCGATCCGAATCACGTGCTGACCTGGAACTATTACGGCCTGTGGCAGATCGAGCAGGGCAATCGCGACCAGGCGCAATATCATCTGAGCCGGATCGCGGCGATCCGCGGCACCGATTGCGAGGAATATCGCACGCTCGCAACCGCGCTGGAGCAGCCGCCGGGCACGGCACTGGTGTATTGACCGGGAGAAGGAGGCGCGCTCGCCTCGGCAAGCGCGTTCGCCGCGCGCGGCCTCAGGCGTGCGGCTTGGCGTCCTGCGTGCTGCCGTTTGCGCGGCTCTTGAAGTAATCGAGCACGAACAGGCGGATCGCGGAGGAAAGGTTGCCCTGCTGGCGATTGCTGTCGATCTCGCCCACGAGCTCCGACAGCGTCATGTTGCGCAGACCCGAAATCTCCTTCATGCCGTTCCAGAACGCCTCTTCGAGGCTGACGCTGGTCTTGTGGCCGGCGACCACGATCGATCGTTTGACGACGGGAGATTTCATGACGCGTCCTCGCCGTCGATGCGATGCTGGTCGAGAAGTTCATCGGCGCGCCGGGCGCGCGTCGCCTCAGTAGCGCGTTCGGATTTGCTGCGGCCGAACCGCGCGCGATTGGCCTCGGCCTCTTTCGCCGCCTGCTCGCGCTCGCCGCGCTTCCTGAAGCGCTTCAGATTGACAACGTCCCCCATCGCCATAACCTCAGGACTCCGCAATCTCGCGAGCGCGCGAATGGTTCGCAAAACCGGTATCCGCCATCGCGGAATACGCGGTCACAAGCTCGATCGTCATTCCAGGAATTCCCCGTCAATCGCTCTCTGATAGCAGAGAAAAGTATGTTCCGCTCTGCGAAAACGTAAATAATACGTGCTCCTACCACGGTCGAGCATCACGGCGGTAGTTGAGCAGCCTCAGCCTTTCGGCGTTATGCTCTATAATTATATCGTGGAATCGTAAATGCGCGCCGAACTCCGTAACTTTCCGGATGAGAATTTGGGGTGTGTCATTTTGCCTCCGTGCGCGAGCGCCGCAGCGCGCCCCGCACGATTTAAGAAAGCCCCGATTTACGGGCACTTCTCGAACATCTGGCTGCAGCGGTTGGTCTTTGCCGGTATGCGATCTGTGAATGCGGAGGACGTGCCGCTATGCGCGGATGCGTTTTCCGTCAGCGCGCATTCCTGCAGCGCAACGCTCGATCAATGCACGGGCAATGCGATGAAATGGAATGCATCATACAATATGCCAGTGTTTCCCGCCGGTGTCGTCCCGCGATGGGGTACAGGGGACCGCTGCGCCGCGAATCAACGCGCCGCCCAAAACGCGGATTTCGCGTTGGGGATTACTTCTTGCGGAAGCGGTCGAGGCGAACGACTTCCGCGCCTTCGCTCGATTTCGCGGGCTCTTCCGTCTTCTCGGGCGCAGACTGCGAGACGGGCACGGCGACTGCCGACGGAGCCGGGGAGGCCGGCAGGTTCTTCGCCGGCGCCTCGGCGGCATCGACCGCCGTCTCCGTCACGGCGTCCGTCGTCTCGAACTGCAGGCCGAATTGCACGGAGGGATCGAAGAAGCTCTTGATGGCGGCGAACGGCACCGTCAGCCGCTCCGGGATGCCGCCGAACGACAATCCGACCTCGAAGCGATCGTCGTGCACGACCAGGTCCCAGAATTGATGCTGCAGGATGATGGTCATCTCGTCGGGATATTGCGCGAGCAGCCGCGGCGACAGCTTGACGCTCTCGGCGGTCGACAGAAACGTGATGAAGAAATGATGCTCGCCCGGCAGCCCGTGCGCCGCCGCATCGCTCAAGACCCGCTTCAGCACGCCGCGAAGCGCATCGCGCGTCAGCACATCGTATCGGATATGGTCGGTCGCCATGGTCGGTCCTGTCGCATCCTCAAAACGGCCGGCGCCGCGGGTCCCCCGACTCGCCGGTTCCCCATGCTACTCTCCCGGCAGGCCGAAATCAGCAGGGCTGCTGGCGTGAAATTGCGGCAGCGAGGTCGAAGAGAGCAAAAGGAGACAAAAGATAAGTGGAGGCTTCTGTTGCCAGGTGCCTCCGAACCCCGCCTGACGGAGCTTAACCCGTCAGGACTTCAAGATGGTCTTTCAAACTGCGTTACGCAGCCTGAGCAACCGGAGCATAGTTGTCGTTTGCAACTATTGCATAGCCCGATAACGGCGGAACCATACCGGGAAAAAACACGCCCTTTACGCCCTCGTCGATCCTATTTCGCCCCCGCCGAAACCCACGCGTTGGGGTGGGCTTGGGTGGAGGCGCCGGGTACCGCCCCCGGGTCCGAATGGTTTATTGCGACGGCAATTTATTTCCATAGCCGGCGAACCGGCACCCTCAATATAGGGGGCAAAGGTTGAGAAAGACAGTGGCAGATCAGACGCAGTTGCACGCTTTCATGCGGCTATTGCATTGAAAACACGGCAAATTGGCTTGGCCGGGCTGAGCTACGCGTTCTAGATTTGCGCATGCCTTCGGATTCTCCCCCGGCCGCGGTTTCCGCGCCGGAACTTCCCAAATCTCCTTTACCCAGCGTACCCGCGCTATTGTTCGCATTCGCGCGGATGTCGTTGGCCGGCTATGGCGGCGTTCTGCCGTTCGCCCGCCGCGGCATCGTCGAACAGCATCGCTGGATGACCGCTGACGAGTTCAACGAAACCTTCGCGCTATGCCATTTCCTGCCCGGGCCCAACATCGTCAATTTTTCGATGGTGTTCGGCGCGCGGTTGCGCGGGATCGTCGGAGGAATTGCCGCCTTCTGCGGCTTGCTGTTGCCGCCGATGCTGGTGATGACCGTGCTGGGCGCGCTCTACGCGCATTTTGGCGACATCGAATCGCTGCGGCGTATCCTTGCGGGCGTGGCCTGCGCCGCGGTCGGCCTGCTGATCGCCACCGTGCTTCGCATGATGATGCCGTTGTTCAAGCGCCGCGACATCGCA
Organism: uncultured Alphaproteobacteria bacterium; assembly: GCA_963791665.1. Taxonomy (GTDB): domain Bacteria; phylum Pseudomonadota; class Alphaproteobacteria; order Rhizobiales; family Xanthobacteraceae; genus Bradyrhizobium. The sequence goes on from CAWBTH010000028.1 coordinate 20,859, forward strand.
GGCTTCATCATGCTGCTGGTCGTGCTTGCCGCAATCGGCATCGCGCGCTGGCCGCTGGCGGCTGTTCTGCTCGTCACGATCCCGGTCAGCCTTGCGCTCACAATGTTCATGCAGCGAAAGGATGCGGCATGAGCCAGGGCGGCAACCCGGTCTGGACGCTGGTATCGACCTTCGCCTTGATGTCGCTGTTCGCGGTCGGCGGGGCCAACGCGGCGATTCCCGAAATCCAGCGCATCGCGGTCGACGTCCATCACTGGATGAGCGCGAAGCAATTCGCCGACATCTACGCCCTCTCGCAGCTGTCGCCCGGTCCGAACGTGCTCATCGTCACCCTGATCGGCTACACCGTCGCCGGCGTCGTGGGCGCGTTTGCCGCGACCTTCGCGATGTGCGTGCCGACCGCCGTCCTTGCCTATTATGTGAGCGGCTTTCTGGCGCGTAAGCGCGCCGCGCGCTGGCCCGCCATCATCCAGGCCGCGCTGGTCCCATTGTCGATCGGCCTGATGGGCGCGAGCGCGCTGATTTTGGCGCAAACGACCGACCGGAGCGTGGGTGCATGCCTCATCACGGCCGTGGCGGCGGCTCTGGCTTTCGCAACGCGCCTCAATCCGCTCTGGATGTTCCTGGCCGGGGGTATCATTGGTTTTGCTGGCCTTATCTGACGAAAGTCGTTAGGCAAGGTGCTCGAAGCGGGGCGCGATCCCTGTACAATGGCGCAAAGCCGGGGTCCCGATAACGACCCGAATAAAGGGGGGGTTCGATGAGCGATACGCCAAGCGAGAGCGCTGGCAAATCCATCATGCCGAGTTGGATCAAATGCCCGCAGGATTTCGTCGGCGGCCTCGTGCTGTGCGCCGTCGCACTCTTCGCACTGTGGGCCTGCAGCGACCTGCAAGGCATGCACGGATTCTCTTTCGGCGCCGGCACCGCGCCGCGCATGTTCGCGGTCCTGCTGTTGGGCCTCGGCGCTGCCGTGGCGCTGGTGGGCCTCATCACCGAAGGGCCGGGGGTTGCGCATTATTCCTGGCGCGGGCCGCTGTTCGTCATGGCCGGCATCGTCTTCTTTGCATTCGCGATCCGGCCGCTCGGCTTGATCGTTTCGGGCCTGGCGACATTCCTGATTTCCGCGCTTGGCTCGGATGAATCACGCTGGCTCGAAGCCATCATCGTCGGCGTCTGCCTGACGATCGGGTGCGCGTTCCTGTTCCCTTATGTGTTGGGACTGCCGATGCCGCTGTTCCCGCGTTTCCTGGTGCAGTGAGGTCGAAATGCTTGAGCTGTTTCATAATCTCGGTCTCGGCTTCTCCGTCGTATTTCAGTTCGTGAATTACACGCTGCCGTCGTGGATGGGCGGGTTCGTCGTTCCCGTCCCGATGAACATCCTCTTCTGCCTGATCGGCGCGCTGGTCGGCACGTTGGTCGGCGTCTTGCCGGGCATCGGCACGGTCGCCACCGTGGCGATGCTGTTGCCGATCACGTTCGGATTGCCGCCGGTCGGCGCGCTGATCATGCTCGCCGGCATCTATTACGGTGCGCAATATGGCGGCTCGACCACGTCGATCCTGGTCAACATTCCCGGTGAGGCGACCTCGGTCGTCACCACGCTCGACGGCTTCCAGATGGCCAAGCAGGGCCGCGCCGGCCCGGCGCTGGCGATTGCCGCGATCGGCTCCTTCATCGCGGGCTGTGCCGCGACCGTGCTGATCGCCGTACTCGGTGCTCCCCTCACCAAGCTCGCGTTGGCGTTCGGCCCGGCCGAATATTTCTCGCTGATGGTGCTCGGCCTGATCTTCGCGGTGGTGCTCGCCAAGGGCAGTGTGCTCAAGGCGATCGCGATGATCGCGCTCGGCATCCTGTTGTCGATGGTCGGCTCCGACATCGAAACCGGCGCCTCGCGCATGGCCTTCAACGTCCCCGAGCTTGCCGACGGTCTCGGCTTTGCCACGGTGGCGATGGGCGTGTTCGGCTTTGCCGAGATCATCCGCAATCTCGATGCCGGCGCCGAGATGGACCGCAATCTGGTGCAGCAGAAGATCACCGGTCTGATGCCGACCAAAAAGGACTTCATGGACTCACTGCCCGCGATAGGACGCGGAACGGTGCTCGGTTCGATCCTCGGCATCCTGCCCGGCGGCGGCGCGGTCATCGCCTCGTTCGCGGCCTACACCTTCGAGAAGAAGATCGCCAAGGATCCCTCGCGGTTCGGCCGCGGCGCGATTGAAGGCGTGGCGGCACCGGAAAGCGCCAACAACGCGGCGGCGCAGACCTCGTTCATTCCGCTGCTCACGCTCGGTATTCCGCCGAACGCGGTGATGGCGCTGATGGTCGGCGCCATGACCATTCACGGCATCGTGCCGGGTCCGCAGGTGATGCAGAAGCAGCCCGAACTGGTCTGGGGCATGATCGCCTCTATGTGGGTCGGCAATCTGATGCTGATCATCATCAACTTGCCGCTGGTCGGCGTCTGGGTGCGCCTGTTGCGCGTGCCCTACCGGCTGATGTTTCCCTCCATCGTGGTGTTCTGCGCGATCGGCATCTACTCGATCAACAACGCGCCAATGGATGTCGTCCTCGCCGGCATCTTCGGGTTGGTCGGCTACTGGCTGATCAAGCACGATTTCGAGCCGGCGCCTTTGCTGCTCGGCATGGTGCTGGGGCCGCTGATGGAAGAGAACCTGCGCCGGGCGCTGTTGATCTCGCGCGGCGACTGGAGCGTGTTCATCACCCGTCCGCTGTCGGCGGTGCTGATGGCCGCCGCCGCGAGCCTGCTGGTGCTCGCGTTGCTGCCGACCCTGCGCAAGAAGCGCGACGAGGTGTTCGTGGAATCCGAGGGCTGATCAGCCCGAAATTGCCAAGAAATCCAAGGGCGGGACCCAAAAGTTCCGCCCTTGTTGTTTATGGGTAAAACCCACACTTTTGGCTGTATAATTGTGCGGCCGGGCCCGAATCGGAGCTAATCGAAACCGCTCGGGCTCGCGCCATTCGTGGTCCCGCAAAAGGCACGCCATGAACCAGTATCACGACCTGCTCGAACGCATCCTCGCCGACGGCGCGGCGAAGCATGACCGCACCGGCACCGGGACGCTGTCGATCTTCGGCCATCAGATGCGCTTCAACCTGGCGGCGGGCTTTCCGATGCTGACCACCAAGCGGCTGCCGCTGAAGGCGATCGTGCACGAGCTGCTCTGGTTCCTGAAGGGCGACACCAACGTCAGATATCTGCAGGACAACGGCGTCAGCATCTGGGACGAATGGGCCGACGAGAACGGCGATCTCGGTCCGGTTTACGGCTCGCAGTGGCGGTCATGGCCCGCGCCTGACGGGCGCGAGATCGACCAGATCGCCAACGTCGTCGAGATGATCAAAAAGAACCCGGACTCGCGGCGGCTGATCGTCAGCGCCTGGAATCCGGCTGAAGTCGACAAGATGGCGCTGCCGCCGTGCCACTGCCTGTTCCAGTTCTATGTCGCGAACGGCAAATTGTCGTGCCAGCTCTACCAGCGCTCCGGCGACGTGTTCCTCGGCGTGCCCTTCAACATCGCCTCCTATGCGCTGCTGACCATGATGGTGGCGCAGGTGACGGGATTGAAGCCGGGCGACTTCGTACACTCGCTCGGCGACGCCCATCTCTATTCCAACCATCTCGATCAGGCGCGGTTGCAGTTGACGCGGCCGACCCGGACGCTGCCGGCGATGAAGATCAATCCGGATGTGAAGGACATTTTCGGCTTCCGCTACGAGGACTTCAAACTCGAAGGCTACGACCCGCATCCGCATATCAAGGCCGAAGTCGCGGTGTGAGCGGCTGATGTCATCTCACAATTCGCCGCGCGCGACCCGACGAAGCGGGGCTGGTGCTCGCGCTGGTACGCGAGCTCGCCGAATATGAAAAGCTCCTGCACGAGGTGGTCGCGACCGAGGCCCAGATTGCCGAGGCGCTGTTCGGCAGCAACCCGCGGCTGTTCTGCGACATCGCCGAATGGAACGGCGAGGTCGCCGGTTTTGCGGTGTGGTTCGCGAACTTCTCCACCTTCGCCGGCCGCCACGGCATTTATCTCGAAGACCTGTTCGTGCGCCCGGCGCTGCGCGGCAACGGCATCGGCAAGGCGCTGCTGGTGCATCTCGCAAACGAATGCGTCGCCAACGGCTGGTCGCAACTGCAATGGGCGGTGCTCGACTGGAACGCGCCGTCGATCGCCTTCTACAAATCGCTCGGCGCCGTGATGATGGACGAGTGGACGCTGTGCCGCGTCACGGGACCGGCGCTGGCGGCCCTCGCAAAGGGCTCATCATGACGGAGATCGTGCTGGTCGCCGCGGTCGCCGACAATGGCGTGATCGGCGCCGACAACGCAATTCCATGGCGCCAGAAGAGCGACATGCAGCGCCTGAAGGCGATCACGATGAACAAGCCCGTCGTGATGGGACGCAAGACTTTCATTTCGCTGAAACGCCCGTTGCCGGGGCGCACCAACATCGTCATCACCCGCGATGCGGGTTTCGCAGCCCGGGCGTCGTCGTAGCCAGGTCGTTCGAGACCGCGCTTGCGCTCGCGCAGGCCGATGCGTTGCAGCGCGGCGCCGTTGACATCGCCGTACTTGGTGGCGCGGAAATCTATGCTCACTTCCTCGGCATCGCCGACCGCCTCGAAATCACCGAAGTGCATGCCACGCCCGAGGGCGACACACGTTTCCCCGACATCGACAAGAGTATGTGGGAGGAGGTCGCGCGCGTCAGGCACGAGGCCGGTCCGGACGACAGTGCGGCCTACTCCTATGTGACATATCGCCGTCGAAAGCGGTCCGATTAACCGCATTCGTCAATGTTTACATTGACAAAAACCGCCGCGGGCATAGCTGTCTTGGCCATGGTGCCTGCGTTGTAAGGGCCCGACACCTCCCTTATAAAGCCTGCCACATCTGGAGCCCGGCTTTCGGCCGAGGTGCCGCCTCAGGAGAAGCGTTTATGGCGTGGAAGAATCAGGGCGGGGGCCCATGGGGTTCGGGTCCGAAAGGACCATGGGGCTCCGGTCCGCAACCGGTTGGCCCAAGGCCGCCCGATCTCGAAGACCTGCTGCGGCGCGGCCAGGACCGGCTGCAGCAGCTACTGCCCGGCGGCTACTTTTCCGGCCTCGGCATCGCGCTGATCGTGGTCGGCGCGATCGCGATCTGGGGCATGTCCGGCTTCTATCGCGTGCAGTCCGAAGAGCTCGGCATCGTGTTGCGCTTCGGCAAATATGTCCGCGACGCCCAGCCCGGCCTGAACTATCACCTGCCATATCCGATCGAAAGCGTGCTGCTGCCGAAGGCGCTGCGCGTCTCCACCATCTCCATCGGCATGACGCTGATCGACGATCCCTCGCGGCGCGGCCGCACCATGCGCGACGTGCCGGAGGAAAGCCTGATGCTGACCGGCGACGAGAACATCGTCGACGTCGACTTCACCGTGTTGTGGCGCATCAAGCCGAAAGGCGCGGCCGACTTCCTCTTCAACATCCAGAATCCCGAGCGGCACCGTGAAGGCGGTGGCCGAAAGCGCGATGCGCGAGGCCGTCGGCAAGCGTCAACATCCAGCCGATCCTGACCGGCGCGCGCACCACTCCGAGCAGGGCGTGCAGCAGCTGATGCAGAAGACGCTCGACAGTTACGGCTCCGGCATCGAGATCACCCAGGTGCAGATGCAGAAGGTCGATCCTCCCGCGCAAGTCATCGAAGCCTTCCGCGACGTGCAGGCGGCGCGAGCCGACCTCGAGCGGCTGCAGAACGAGGCGCAGACCTATGCCAACCGCGTGGTGCCGGATGCGCGCGGCCAGTCCGCGCAGATCACCCAGGCGGCCGAAGGCTACAAGCAACAGGCGGTCGCGGAAGCCCGCGGCCAGAGCGCGCGCTTCCTGAAAGTCTACGAGGAATACGCCAAGGCCAAGGACGTGACGCGCGAGCGCATTTATCTGGAGACCATGGAGCGGGTCCTCGGCGGCGCCGACAAGCTGGTCTATGACGGCGGCGCGTCGGGGCAGGGCGTCGTGCCCTATCTGCCGCTCAATGAGCTGACGCCGCGGCGTCCGCCGGCGCGACAACCGGCCAGCCGCAGCAACAGAGCGGAGGCACGCGATGAGGTCTCCCGTCACAGGCATTGTCACGCTGATCATCCTGTTCGTGGTGGTGATCGTCGCCTACAGCTCGGTCTTCACCGTGCAGCAGACCGAGCAGGTGCTGGTGGTGCGGCTCGGCGAGCCGAAACCTCCGATCACCGAACCAGGTCTGCATTTCAAGGCGCCGTTCGTCGATACCGTGATCTCGATCGACAAGCGCATCCTCGATCTGGAAAATCCGTCGCAGGAGGTGATCGCCTCCGACCAGAAGCGGCTCGTGGTCGACGCCTTCGCGCGCTATCGCATCAAGGACGCGCTGCGATTTTATCAGAGCGTCGGCTCGATCCAGGCCGCCAATCTGCAATTGACCACGCTCCTCAACGCGTCGCTGCGTCGCGTGCTCGGCGAGGTCACGTTCATCCAGGTCGTGCGCGACGAGCGCGAGGTGCTGATGGGCCGCATCCGCGACCAGCTCGATCACGAGGCCGACGGCTACGGCATCTCGGTGGTCGACGTGCGCATCCGCCGCGCCGACCTGCCGGAGCAGAACAGCCAGGCGGTCTACCAGCGCATGCAGACCGAACGCGTCAGCGCGAGGCCGCCGAGTTCCGCGCGCAAGGCGGGCAGAAGGCGCAGGAGATCCGTTCCAACGCCGACCGCGAGGCAACCGTGATCGTGGCCGAGGCAAACTCCAAGGCCGAGCAAATTCGCGGCGAGGGCGACGCCGAGCGCAACCGGTTGTTTGCCGAAGCCTACGGCAAGGATGCGGATTTCTTCGCGTTCTATCGCTCGATGGCGGCCTATGAGAACGGCTTGAAGAGCAGCGACACCCGCTTCCTGCTGAAACCGGATTCCGATTTCTTCCGATTCTTCGGCAATCCCTCGGGCGTGCTTGGGGCGGCGAAGCCTTGAGACGACCAACAGCAGGGACAAAAAGTCCCGCCGCCAATAACGACAAAGGGGAGGTTCCAGTCTGATGAGGTCCATAGCGTTCGCCGACTTCCTCATCGGCCTGGGAATCCTGTTCGTGCTGGAAGGGCTGATGTTCGCAGCGAGCCCGGCCTGGATGCGCAAGGCGATGAAAAGCGCGCTCGCCACGCCGGACAACGTGCTGCGCGCGGTCGGCATCGGCTCGGCGGTTGCCGGGCTGATCCTGATCTGGGTGGTCCGCCGCCCGATCTGACGAAGCGCGGTTTCTACGGGATCGTGAGGGCTTCCCGTCGGCTTTTTGCCGTATTAGATAGCAATGAGATGAGGATTCGGCCGCGATATTGTGAGCCGCCTGCTTGCGCCGCGGCCCCGTTCGGGCGCAGTGTGGCGGGACATTCCGACACCGCTGGAGAAAAGCCGACATGACCGCTGTCACCACAGCCCTGAGCCAACGCCTGCGCCCGCTCGTGGCGGCCGCCTGCCTCGGCGCGGCCTCGACGCTGATCGCCGCGCCGGCGCTGGCGAGAGGGCCCGGAGGGCATCGCCGATGTCGCCGAGAAGGTGATCGACGCGGTCGTCAACATCTCGACCTCGCAGACGGTGGAAGCCAAGGGCGGCTGGCGACGGCCGGCGGCGCGGTGCCGCAACTGCCGCCGGGTTCTCCCTTCGAGGAGTTCTTCGAGGATTTCTTCAAGAACCGCAGGGGCGGCAAGGGCGGCGATCTTCAGCCGCACAAGACCAACTCGCTCGGGTCCGGCTTCATCATCGATACATCAGGCATCGTCGTCACCAACAATCACGTCATCGCGGATGCCGACGAGGTCAACGTCATCATGAATGACGGAACCAAGATCAAGGCTGACATCGTCGGCATCGACAAGAAGACCGATCTCGCGGTGCTGAAGTTCAAGCCGGTGAAGCCGCTGGTCGCGGTGAAGTTCGGCGATTCCGACAAGCTGCGTCTCGGCGACTGGGTGGTGGCGATCGGCAACCCGTTCAGCCTCGGCGGCACGGTGACGGCCGGCATCGTCTCGGCCAAGAACCGCGACATCTCGTCCGGTCCCTATGACAGCTACATCCAGACCGACGCCGCCATCAACCGCGGCAATTCCGGCGGTCCGCTGTTCAACCTCGACGGCGAGGTGATCGGCGTCAACACGCTGATCATCTCGCCCTCCGGCGGCTCGATCGGCATCGGCTTCGCCGTACCGTCGAAGACGGTGGCGGGCGTGGTCGACCAGCTGCAGAAGTTCGGCGAGCTGCGTCGCGGCTGGCTCGGCGTCAGCATCCAGAACGTGACCGACGAGATCGCCGAGAGCCTCAACATCAAGCCGGCGCGCGGCGCGCTGGTCGGCAAGGTCGATCCCAACGGTCCGGCCAAGGCTGCCGGCATCGAGACCGGCGACGTGGTGGTGAAGTTCGACGGCAAGGACATCAAGGAGCCGAAGGATCTGTCGCGCATCGTCGCCGACACTGCGGTTGGCAAGGACGTCGACGTGGTCGTCATCCGCAAGGGTACTGAGGAGACCCGCAAGGTCACGCTCGGCCGGCTCGAGGACAACGACAAGACGCAACAGGCCGCGCTGAAAAAGGACGAGCCGGCCGAGAAGCCGGTGACGCAGAAGGCGCTCGGGCTCGATCTGGCGACCCTGAGCAAGGATTTGCGCACGCGCTACAAGATCAAGGACAGCGTCAAGGGCGTGCTGGTCACCGGCGTCGACGCCAGTTCGGACGCAGCCGAGAAGCGGCTGTCAGCGGGCGACGTCATCGTCGAGGTGGCACAGGAGTCGGTCGCCAGCGCTGCCGACATCAAGAAGCGCGTCGACCAGCTGAAGAAGGACGGCAAGAAGTCGGTACTGCTGCTGGTCTCCAACGCCGACGGCGAGCTGCGCTTCGTGGCGCTGGGCGTGCAGTAGTCGGCTTCGCTCCATCGAAATCGTCATGGCCGGGCTTGTCCCGGCCATCCACGTTTTTGGCTTACGTGAAGGAAGGCGCGGATGCCCGGGTCAAGCCCGGGCATGACGACCGAGTGAGGCGTCAGGCGTCTACAAACTCGTCCCTTCGATACCCCTGCGCATACAACAGCGCGGTGAGATCGCCATGGTCGATCCGCGCGGCGGCCGCTGCCGCCACTGCCGGCTTGGCGTGATAGGCGACGCCGAGCCCCGCGTTCTGGATCATGCCGAGATCGTTCGCGCCATCGCCGACCACCAGGGTGTCGATATCGTCGAGATCGAAGCTTTCGGTGAGCTCGATCAGCGTCGCGAGCTTGGTTGCGCGGCCGAGGATCGGCTCCTTCACTTCGCCGGTGAACTTGCCGTCGTGCACCACGAGTTCGTTGGCGCGGTTCTCCTGGAAGCCGACCATCGTGGCCACCGCATTGGTGAACAGCGTGAAGCCGCCCGAGATCAGGCAGGTATAGGCGCCATGTGCGCGCATGGTCATGACCAGCTCGCGCCCGCCCGCTGTCGCCGTGATGCGCGTCTGCAGGACCTCGTCGACCACACTGACGGATAAACCCTTGAGCAGCGCAACGCGTTCGCGCAGTGCCGGCTCGAATTCGATCTCGCCGCGCATCGCGCGCTCGGTGATTGCGGCCACATGCGCCTTCAGCCCGACGAAGTCGGCAAGCTCGTCGATGCATTCCTGGCCGATCATGGTGGAATCCATGTCGGCCAGAAAAAGCTTCTTGCGCCGCGTCGCGATCGGCTGCACGACAATGTCGATCGGCAAATCGCCGCGCGCCGCGCGCAGCCGGTCGGAGATGGCGCGGATGTCGTCCTTGCTGTTCGTGGGTGCATCGAAGGGGATGTCGGCCGCAACCTCGTCCCACAGCCAATGCGCCGGCCCGGCCGAAGGCAGCACCGCGCGCGCGCCGTCGAGGATGGTGGAATCGAGCGCGGGATTATTGGGATTGCAGATCAGCGTGGCGACGAGAGACATCGGGTGATTTCGACAGGAGCCAGCAAGGCCGTGCTTATCGCAGGGCCGACCGCCAGCGGCAAGTCGGCGCTTGCGCTCGATCTTGCCCAAAGATGCGGCGGCACGGCGATCAACACCGATTCCATGCAGGTCTATCGCGATCTGCGCGTGCTGACGGCGCGGCCGACGCCCGCGGAAGAGGCGCGTCGTGCCGCACCGGCTCTACGGCCACATCGATGCCGCCGTGAATTTTTCCGCCGGCAGCTTCGTCGCTGATGCGGCGAAGGCACTCGGCGAGGCGCGGGCGCAAGGCCGCGTGCCGATCTTCGTCGGCGGCAGCGGTCTCTATTTCAAGGCAATCACGCGAGGGCTGTCGGCTGTGCCGCCAATCCCGCCCGATGTGAGAGAGCGCGTGCGCGCGCGGCTCGATCGCGATGGCGTAGAGGCGCTGCATGCGGAACTGGCGCGGCGCGATCCCGTCTCCGCCGAACGGCTGAAGCCACGCGATCGCACCCGCATCGCGCGCGCGCTCGAAGTCGTCGAGGCGACCGGCCGCTCACTCACCGACTGGCATCGCGAGGGCCTGCCGCCGATCCTGCCGCAGGGAACGTTCGTCGCGTTGTTTCTCGCCCCCGCGCGCGAGACGCTCTATGCGCGCATCGATGCGCGCTTCGATGCGATGCTCGAGGCCGGCGCGCTGGACGAGGTCGCGGCATTGGCCGCGCGCAATCTCGATCCGCTGTTGCCGGCGATGAAGGCGCATGGCGTGCCGGCGTTGATCCGGCATCTCAGGGGCGAGATCGCCCTGGATGAGGCCGCCGAGATCGGCCGCGCCGACACCCGCCACTACGCCAAGCGGCAGTTCACCTGGTTCCGGCATCAACTGCCGGAGTTCGAATGGGTGCAGCCGGAGGCGGCAAGGGAGTGGTTGGAAGCTTCGGACCTCACCCTGAGGAGCTCGCCAACGGGTCCGCGCGAAAGCGCGGCCCGATGATAAACTCCGCGGCGTCTCGAAGGGTGGGCCGAGGGGGTGGCCTCATGGTTCGAGACGCGCTCACGCGCTCCTCACCATGAGGGGAACAAATGACGCGCTTTTGTGCCGGTGCAGCATTTTCGCACTCGCCGAACGGAAGGAACCTCGCTAAGGTATGAATAGACAGCCTGAATGGCCCCGCGCCTTGACATTTGGGCGGTGGCGGCTATGTATGCGCAACCTTTGGGAAGTCCGAGCGGTCAGATGCGTAATATTATTACCAAACTCCTTATCGCCGTCGTACCCAGGCGCATCGCCGGGGGTGGCTGATTGCCATCCAAATTCGGGCGGTGCGCATGGGGCCTCTTGGGGCCCTTTTTTATTTCCCGAAGCAGAGAACCAGGCGGCCGAGGCCGCAGCGATCCAGGAAGCAGACCATGAGCGACAAGAGCCACGATCCGAACCAGATGACCGGCGCCGCGATGATCGTCCGCGCGCTCATCGATCACGGCGTGAAACACCTGTTCGGCTATCCCGGCGGCGCGGTGCTTCCGATCTATGACGAGATTTTCCAGCAAAGCGACGTGCAGCACATCCTGGTGCGGCACGAGCAGGGCGCGGGTCACGCCGCCGAAGGCTATGCGCGCTCGACCGGCAAGCCCGGCGTCGTGCTGGTGACCTCCGGCCCCGGCGCCACCAACATGGTGACGCCGCTGACCGATGCGCTGATGGATTCGATCCCGCTGGTCTGCATCACCGGGCAAGTTCCTACTCATTTGATCGGCAACGACGCGTTCCAGGAATGCGACACTGTCGGCATCACGCGGCCCTGCACCAAGCACAACTGGCTGGTGCGCGACGTCAACGATCTCGCCAAGGTGCTGCATGAGGCCTTCTATGTCGCGACCACGGGCCGGCCGGGCCCGGTCGTGGTCGACGTGCCCAAGGACGTGCAGTTTGCCACCGGCACCTATCATCCGCCGCGCAAGTCGGACGTGCACATCTCCTACGCGCCGCGCGTGAAGGGCGACGCCGCGCAAATCCGTAAAGCCGTGGCGCTGCTCGCCAACGCCAAGCGTCCGGTGATCTATTCCGGCGGCGGCGTGATCAATTCCGGGCGCGAGGCCTCGAAGCTGCTGCGCGAACTGGTCGACGTGACAGGCTTTCCCATCACCTCGACCCTGATGGGGCTCGGCGCCTATCCGGCCTCAGGCAAGAACTGGCTCGGCATGCTCGGCATGCACGGCACCTACGAAGCCAACATGGCGATGCATGATTGCGACGTCATGCTGTGCGTCGGCGCGCGCTTCGACGACCGCATCACAGGCCGCACCGACGCCTTCTCGCCCGGCTCGAAGAAGATCCATATCGACATCGATCCGTCCTCGATCAACAAGAACATCCGCGTCGACGTGCCGATCATCGGCGATTGCGGCAACGTGCTCGGCGATTTGCTGACCGTGTTCAAGGCGGAAGCGAAGAAGCCCGATGTCAAGGCGTGGTGGGCCGAGATCGCGAAATGGCGTGGGCGCAACTCGCTGTATTATCGGAAGAACAACGAGATCATCCTGCCGCAATATGCGATCGAGAAGCTGTTCGAGGCGACACGGGGCAAGGACACCTACATCACCACCGAAGTCGGCCAGCACCAGATGTGGGCCGCGCAGTTCTTCGGCTTCGAGGAGCCGCACCGCTGGATGACCTCCGGCGGGCTCGGCACCATGGGCTACGGCTTGCCGGCCGCGCTGGGCGTGCAGGTCGCCCATCGCGACAGCCTCGTCATCGACATCGCCGGCGACGCCTCGGTGCAGATGACGATGCAGGAAATGTCGACGGCCGTGCAGCACGAGCTGCCGATCAAGATCTTCATTCTCAACAACCAGTACATGGGCATGGTGCGGCAGTGGCAGCAGCTGCTGCATGGCAACCGGCTGTCGCATTCCTACACCGAGGCGATGCCCGACTTCGTCAAGCTCGCGGAGGCCTATGGCTGCGTCGGCATCCGGGCGATCAAGCCCGGCGATCTCGACGGCGCGCTGAAAGAGATGATCAAGGTCAAGCGGCCGGTGCTGTTCGACTGCCGGGTCGCGGCGCTGGAGAACTGCTTCCCGATGATCCCGTCCGGCAAGGCGCATAACGAGATGCTGTTGCCGGAGCAGGCCACCGACGAGGCGACTGCTTCCGCCTTTGCCGGCGGCAAGGCGCTGGTGTGACCATGTCGAGATCGGCGCCGCTTGTTCCTCTTCACCTCTCCCCGCGTGCGGGGAGAGGGGGCCCACCGCATATGCGGATGGAGCGATCCAATGTTTGACCTCAACGAACTCGAACGCGCGCATCAAATCGTTGGCCGGGCGGTGCCGCCGACGCCGGCGCATGCCTGGCCGCTGCTGGCCGAGCGGCTCGGCACGCATGTCGTGGTCAAGCACGAGAACCACACGCCGGCCGCCGCCTTCAAGGTGCGCGGCGGCCTGATCTATCTCGACCGTCTCAAGCGCGAACGGCCGAATGTGCCGGGGATCATTTCGGCGACCACCGGCAATCACGGCCAGAGTCTCGCATTCGCGGCGCGCCGTCACGGCGTGCCTGCGGTGATCTACGTTCCCAGGGGCAATTCGGTGGAGAAGAACCGCGCCATGCGCGCGTTCGGCGCCGAGTTGGTCGAGCATGGTGAGGATTTCCAGACTGCGCGCGAAGAAGCCATGCGCCGCGCCCAGTTCGCCGGCCTGCACATGGTGCCGTCGTTCCATCCCGATCTCGTGCTGGGCGTGGCGACGTACGCGCTCGAGTTGTTCCGGACCGCGTCCGATCTCGACGTGCTCTATGTGCCGATCGGGCAGGGCTCCGGCATCTCCGCCTGCATCATGGTGCGCGACCTGCTTGGCTTGAAAACCGAGATCGTCGGCGTGCAGGCGACGGAAGCGCCGTCCTACGCGCTGTCGTTTGCGGCCGGCAAGGTGGTCACGACCGAGACCAGCAACACGCGTGCCGACGGCGTGGCGACGCGCTTTCCGGATGCGGACGCCGTCGCGATCATCGTCAAGGGCGCCTCGCGCATCGTGCAGGTTACGGACGATGAGATCGGCCTGGCGATCCGTGCCTACTGGACCGACACGCACAACCTCGCCGAGGGCGCAGGCGCAGCACCGCTCGCGGCTGCCCTGCAAGACAAGAAGAAGCTCGCGGGCAAACGCGTCGGTCTGGTCCTGACCGGCGGCAATATCGATTTCGATCTGTTCCAGAAGTGGGTCGCGACGGATGGCGCGCCGGCCCAACGGGCGGTGGCGTAGCGAAGGAATCAGGGGACGACAATGAACCAGCCCGCATCGGCCTATTTCCTCGAGGACCGCCACGATCCCAACGAGACGCACACGCTCTCGGTGCTGGTGGCGAACGAGCCCGGCGTGCTCGCGCGCGTGATCGGACTGTTCTCCGGCCGCGGCTACAACATCGACAGTCTTACGGTCTCCGAGACCGAGAGCCAGAAACATCTCTCCCGCATCACCATCGTCACCACGGGCACGCCCATGGTCATCGAGCAGATCAAGCACCAGCTCGACCGTATGGTGCCGGTCTTTTCCGTGGTCGACATGACGTTGACCGGCCGCTCGATGGAGCGCGAGCTTGCGATGGTGAAGGTGCGCGGCGCCGGCGACAACCGGGTCGAGGCGCTGCGCCTGGCGGATGCGTTCCGCGCGCGGGTGATCGACGCGACCACGGAAAGCTTCGTGTTCGAGATCACGGGCAACACCGCCAAGATCAACCAGTTCATCGACCTGATGCGCCCGCTCGGCCTGGTCGAGGTTTCCCGCACCGGCGTCGCCGCGATCGGCCGCGGACCTGAAGGGATGTGAACCATGCTGTCGCGCGACTGGTACTACAATCAACGCGGACGCATCGGGCTCGATACCGCGGTCGCCGCGATCTATGACCGGCATGACGACAGCGACATCCGCGCCCGCGCCGCATTGAAAATGCTCGGCGTTGAGAAGGGCTGGCGGGTCGCCGACATCGGTTGCGGCAATGGCGTGCTCGCCACCGAAGCCGCGCTGATGGGCGCCGAGGTCGATGCGGTCGATATATCGCCGGCGATGCTGGCGCTCGCGGAGGTCTATGCCAGGGATCGCCGGGCGCGGATCCGCACCCAACCCGCGGGCCTGCTCAGCTTTGCCTACCAGCCGAATTCCTACGATTTGATCGTCAGCGAGTTCACGCTGCACCATCTGCCGGATTTCTGGAAGGCGGTGGCAATGTCGCGCATCTTCGGCGCGCTGAAGCCCGGCGCCAATTTCTACCTGCGCGACATCGTGTTCGTCAGCATGCCCGACGGCTCAGAGCGCGACGTCGAGCAATGGGCGGATTTTCACATCAAGAACCACGATTTCGAGCGCGACAGCGTCGTCACCCACATGCGCGACGAATATTCCACCTTCGGCTGGGTGATGGAGCGGATGCTGACCGAGGTCGGCTTCGAGCTGGTCGCGGTCGACTATCACGCGCCGATGCACGGGACGTATCTGCTGCAGAAACCGAAGCCCGGCGGGCAAGGCTGATGTCGTGGTTCTATCGTCATTGCGAGGAGCGAAGCGACGAAGCAATCCAGACTGTTTCTGCGGAGACGGTCTGGATTGCTTCGTGGAGCCTGTCATCGGGCCGCGCTTCGCGCGGATCCGTTGGCTCGCAATGACGACGTCGGGGAGCTGCGTGTAACCGTGAAACCCGCCGACGTCTGCATCGCCGTTCTGGTGGCGGTCATCTGGGGGCTTGCCTTTGTCGCGAGCAGGCGCGCGCTCGACGAGTTCTCGCCGGAGCTGATGACGACGCTGCGTTTTGCCATCGCGGCGGTGCCGTGCCTGTTCGTGCGCAAGCCGGATGTCTCCTGGCCGCTTCTGATCGCGATCAGCTTCTCGCTGTTCCTCGGCCAATTCCTGGCGCAAGCCTTCGCCATCGCCCATGGCGTGCCGGTCGGCTTGTCCTCCGTCATCGTGCAGAGCCAGGCGCTGTTCACGATTGGCTTCGCCGCGCTGATCTTTCGCGAGGTGCCGACGCAAATGCAAAGTATAGGCATTGCCATTGCGACGATCGGCCTGCTGATGATCTGCGGCACCGTCGGCTATGATTTCAGCGTGGGCGCCTTCGCCATCATCATGATCTGCCCGATCAGCTTTGCGATCGGAAATCTCCTGCTGCGGCGGGCGCATGGCGCGCCGATGTTCGACCTGTTCGCCTGGCTGTGCCTCACCGCCGCCGTGCCGCTCGCGGCGATCGCCCTCATCAGCAACGGCCCTGCCTCAACCTGGCACGAGCTCAGCCACGCTTCGCCGACCGGCATCGCCTGCATGCTCGCGCTCGGCGGGATCGCGACCAGTATCGCCTATTGGCTGTGGGGCCGACTGCTGCGCGACTATCCGGCGGCGCAGGTGGTGCCGTTCGCGCTGCTGGTGCCGTTCGTCGGCTCCGGCGCCTCCTCGATCGCGTTCGGCGAGAAGTTCGGGCCGCTGCGGCTTGCCGGCATGCTGACCGTGATCGGCGGCATCGCCGTCATGCTGCTGGCGAGACGCGCACGCGTCTTGCCGGAAGCCGCGGGGGCGTGACGATGTCGCAGCAGCTTCTGTTTGCCTTTGTGGTGTTTGCCGCGGTGATGTATTTCACGCCGGGACCGAACAACGTCATGCTGCTGTCGTCGGGCCTGACCTACGGCTTTCGCCGCACGCTGCCGCATATCACGGGCATCGTCATCGGCATGGGCTTCATGATTGCGGCCGTTGGCGCCGGACTTGGAACGATCTTCATCGCCTATCCGATGCTTCAGACGATCCTGAAATATGCCGGTGCCGCCTACCTGGTCTATCTGGCCGCGATGATCGCGATGTCCGGGCCGGCCAAATCGGACCAGGACAATGCCCGCGGTCCGATGACATTCTGGGGTGCGGCGGTGTTCCAGTGGATCAACGTCAAGGGATGGGTGATGGTGATCGGCAGCATTACCGCCTACGCAGCCATCGCCGCCTTTCCATGGAATATCGTCATCCAGACCCTCATCACGCTCGTGGTTGGAATACCGGCCACGGTCGCCTGGACGCTGTTCGGCAGCGCGCTGCGTCCGGTGCTGACCTCGCCCACGGCAGTGCGCGCCTTCAACATCGTCATGGCGATCCTGCTGCTCGCCTCCCTGATTCCGGTCCTCCTGGAAGCATGAGAGCGGGCGGGACCATGCGAATAGAGGGTTTCCAGTCATAACGAAAATGTTCTAGACAGCGCCGGAAATTCCTGCGGGCGACCGGCGGATTGACCTCCTAACAGCCTGACCAACCGGCCGATTTGGCCACGATGAGGAAACGACCCATGCGTGTTTATTACGATCGCGACGCCGACCTGAACCTGATCAAGGGCAAGAAGGTCGCCATCGTCGGCTATGGCAGCCAGGGCCACGCCCATGCGCTGAACCTGAAGGATTCCGGGGTCAAGGAAGTTTCCATTGCGCTGCGCAAGGGATCGGCCTCGGCCAAGAAGGCGGAAGCCGCAGGCTTCAAGGTGCTCGAGGTGGCGGACGCCGCCAAATGGGCCGACCTCGTGATGATGCTGACCCCGGACGAGCTGCAGGGCGACATCTACCGCGAGCACCTGCACGACAACATGAAGAAGGGTGCGGCGCTGGTGTTCGCCCACGGCCTCAACGTCCACTTCAACCTGCTCGACCCGCGCGCCGACCTCGACGTGCTGATGATCGCGCCGAAAGGTCCCGGCCACACCGTGCGCTCGGAATATCAGCGCGGCGGCGGCGTGCCCTGCCTGATCGCTATCGCCAAGGACTCCTCCGGCAACGCCCACGACCTCGGTCTCAGCTACGCCTCCGCGATCGGCGGCGGCCGCGCCGGCATCATCGAGACCTCGTTCAAGGAAGAGTGCGAGACCGACCTGTTCGGCGAGCAGGTGGTGCTGTGCGGCGGCCTGGTCGAGCTGATCAAGGGCGGTTACGAGACGCTGGTCGAGGCCGGCTACGCGCCCGAGATGGCCTATTTCGAGTGCCTGCACGAGGTGAAGCTGATCGTCGACCTCATCTATGAAGGCGGCATCGCCAACATGAACTACTCGATCTCCAACACCGCCGAATATGGCGAATACGTCTCCGGCCCGCGCATCGTCACTGCCGAGACGAAGGCCGAGATGAAGCGGGTGCTCGCCGACATCCAGTCCGGCAAGTTCGCCCGCGACTGGATGCTGGAGAACAAGGTCAACCAGACCTCGTTCAAGGCGACCCGCGCCAAGCTCGCCACCCATCCGATCGAGCAGGTCGGCGAGAAGCTCCGCGACATGATGCCGTGGATCAAGAAGGGCGCGCTGGTGGACAAGACGAAGAACTGACGCCAAAACCCTCATGGTGAGGAGGCGCGCAGCGCCGTCTCGAACCATGAGGCCCCGACATGTCGGCCTCATCCTTCGAGACGCGGCTTTCGCCGCTCCTCAGGATGAGGGCTCAGGATTACGCGCGACACCGAAAATTAAAACCTGATCGCTACAACCAAAGGCGAGATCGCGACATGCGGTCTCGCCTTTTTCGTCTCGCGAAGCACTGCGTCTTCATTCAAATTCTTCGCCGCAGCCTCTCCGCGAAGAAATGAGACTTGAACCACATTCTTGATCTGAAGTTTCTTCGCGTGGAATCTCGCGGGCGAAAAACCTCAATGGCTTCAAGTCCGAAGAGTCACATGCTCATCCGCTTTCTTTCTCAGGCGATCAGGTAGATCGGACTCGACCACGCCTGATGGCCGTCGGCCTGCGTCAGGCGAAGATAAACCGGAAGATCGGCGCCGCCGCCAAAGCTCACGCTGTGATCGATCCTCACCTTGCGGTTCCAGTCGGCTTCGGGGAGGCGGTAGACGCTGAGCTGCCGCCCGAGCCCGCCGCCGTCGAAGGTCCTGGTGTCGTCGGCGAGACGCAGCAAGGTCGACCTTGCCCGACACGATATTGGTCTCGACCTCGAGCGTGCCCTGATCGGGCCGTTCGAGCCAGAGGTCGATGCCCGCCAGATTGCCCGTCGTGACCGAGGTCCAGGACAGCGCCGTTCCCGGTGCGGTCTCCGCCACGATCCGCTCCGGATTGAGGAAATTGACGGCCGCAAATCGCGCGATGCGATTTCCGCTCACCGTCAGCTTGCCCTGCCACAGCGTCTCGCGGCCGCGGCCGCGGTACTCCGCACCCTGCCACAGCACGCGCACGCGGCGCCCGAGATCGGTCGCGCGATAGGGACGCACCGTCTGCGCGACCTTGGTCCCGTGCATGACGTCCACTCGTTCGACCGGCGCGGTGCCGATCACTTCCGCCGACAGCCGCATCGGCGCGTCGCCCGGACGGATAATGCACCCCATCGCCGCGCGCTGCACCGGCAGATTCGCTCGCCGGCCCGAGCAGCGGATCGTCGGAGAAGCCGGTGACGGGCTGATCGAACGTGGCGTGCAGGTCCATGAAAATCCGCGCGCCGGTCGTTCCGTAATGCCGCCGCTGCCGCAGCGCCTCGAACAAGGCATCGCGCGTCAATTCCGGCATGAAATAGCAGGTGAGGCCGCCGATCGCGCCAAAGCTCGACGCGCCGGGGCGGGTGTTGCCGGGCCGTCCCTTGTGATCGTCGCTGTGACAGACCACGCCAACGCGGAATCCTTTCTCGAAGGCATCGTGCAGCAGCCATTCGAAGGTGCCCCAGGTCGAATGCACCTCGACGGCGTGTTCCAGCCTGCCATCATGGGCGTATCTGAGGTCGGCGTAACGGCCGCCGACATGGGCGATGACGATGGCGTCCTCGCCTTCGAGCGCGCGGAACAGTTCGTCGGCGGTATAGATCGCATCCGTCGAGGTATGCCCCTGCACCAGGATATGCGAGGAGCGCCGGATCGGGCGCCCCTCGCGGCGGTAGAAGATGTTGCGATCGCCGCCCATACCGGTATTGCCCGACCATTCGTAGCCGGGCAGGCAGACGAACCGGCCGGGCGCGTCGAACTCCGCCGTGAGCCGATTGAGTTCGTCCCAGAACGCGTCGGTGATCTGGAAGTCGTTGCCCTGGTGGCCGACCATGTCGATGAAGGCGGCATCGCGTGCGTAGCGGAAATAGGCCTCGGCCGTTCCCATGCCGATGGTTTCGCCACTCTGTCCATGCAGGTCGCCCCAGTAGCGCCGCAAGCTTGCCTGCTTCACCACGCGGAGCGGATTGGCGCGGGCGACCTCTTTGCCATCAGCTATCAGCCGCAACTCGATATCGCCTTCGGCATCGGCGATTAAACCCTCGATGACACGCGGGCCGTCTCCCTTCCTGATATCGAGCTTCGCCGGCAGGCCGCGCAACGGCTGCGAAGCGAGCAACTCGAAACTTGCGCTGGCGTCGGCGGTCGGATTTCCCCACTTGTCCTCGGCAACCACGGCGAGGCGAAACGGCTCGCCGACAAGCGCGAGCGACGGCAGGATCGCTTTCCAGCTTGCCGCCGGGCCGGGCACGAGATCGAACGCAGGCTGCACCGGCAGCTCGCAGAACTCGTAAGTCGCGAACGCATCGACCGATGTCTTCAGCTCGACCCTGGCTTCGACATTGGTCTGCAGGCGGTAACCCGGCGAGCCCTGCCTGCGGTCGCCCAGACGTATCGTCAGCGTGTCGCCGGCGCGCAGATAGCCGCGGCCGACGCGGATCAGCAGCGTGTTGGCGTAGGGCCGCACGTTGAGCCGGTCGAACCACACTTCCAGCTTCGCGCCATTGCTGGCTTCGACCGTGGTGAAGTTCGCCGCCTGCGGCTTGTCGAATTGCGGCTTGCTCATGTCGGACGTGGTCCGCCACGAGATCTTCACCATGCCGGTATCGTCGATGCCGAAGGTTCCGGCGGTGTAGACCAGCACCAGCTCGACATGCGCGCCGGCGACGAAGGGGCCCGCAGGCGCGAGCGCGATCGTTCCCATCCGCTCCGGGAGATAGGTTGAAAAGGGCATCTGCTACTCTGCCTTGATGTTGAGATCCTTCACCAGCCGTCCGAGCTTGGCGTAATCCTCGCGGACGAGCTGTGCAAATTGCTCGGCCGTTCCGCCGATCGGCTCCTGCGCGGAGTCCTGGAGATTCTTTTGGACCCCCGCATCGGCCAGCGCCTTTCCGATCTCGCCGTTGAGACGCGTGATGATATCCGCAGGCGTGGCGGCCGGCGCGAACACCCCCAGCCATTGCGTCAGTACCAAATCCTTGATGCCGGCCTCCTCATAGGTCGGCACTTCGGGAAGGCTCGGCGCGCGTGATTTCGTGGTTTGTGCGAGGAGCCGCAAGGTGCCGGCCTTGTAATGCGGCAGCAGCGGCGTCGAGCCGAGCGAGCCGATCTTCACATGACCGCCGATCAGGTCGTTGATCGCCTGCCCGCCGCCGCGATAGGGCACGTGCTCGAGCTTGATGCCGGCGATCTCTGAAAACCATGCTACTGCGATGTGCTGCCCCGAACCGGCTCCGCTGCCGGTGGCATAGGGCAGGCCCGGCTGCTTCTTCGCCAGCGCAACCAGTTCGGCGAGCGAGCTGACGCCGAGCGAGGGATGCACGGCCAGCACGATCGGCTGGCGCGAGATCTGGATGATCGGCAGCAGGTCCTTCGAGGGATCGATGTTGCTGTGATAGACATGCGGATTGCTCGCCACCGAGTCGGTGGAAACCAGGATGGTGTAGCCGTCCGGTTTGCTCTTGGCGGCGTCCTCGATGCCGACCGTGCCGTTGGCGCCGGATTTGTTCTCGACATAGACCTGCTGGTGGAACGCCCGCGACAGCTGCTCGGCGATGAGGCGTGCTCCGACGTCGGTCGAGCCGCCGGCCGGGAAGGGCACCACGACCCGGATCGACCGGGTCGGCCAGGATTGCGATTGAGCGAAACCGGACGTCGCCAGCAAAGGCAGCCCGGTCAGCGCGAGTGTCAGAGTTCGCCGGGTGATCATGGT
>CAWBTH010000029.1:0-34867 GCA_963791665.1 uncultured Alphaproteobacteria bacterium
AAGCATCGCGGCCATGGTGTGGGCGTTGGACTGATGCTCCTCGCAATAATAGGACGGCCAGCCGCCGCCGGTCGGCGCGTGCCGCCATAGCCGCCGGTATGGATGCCGATCGGCAGGCCCAACTCCTGCGCACGCGCGTAGATCGGCCAGTAGCGGCGGCGGCCGAGCGGCTCGTTGGCGCGCGGCGAAATGTTGATCTGGATGTATTCGCCGATTTTCGCGCAGCGGTCGATCTCCTCGATCGCCGCGACCGTGTCGTCCTGGCTGACCAGGATCGAAGCCTTCAGGCGGGGATCGCGATGCGTCCAGTGCGCCAGCTGCCATTCGTTGATGGCGCGCTGGATCGCAGCGCCGCATTCCAGATTCTGCTGCGAGAAGATGAAGAGATCGAGCACCTGCAGGATGCCGAACTCGACGTCGTAGGGATCGAGATGCTGCTTCTGCATGAAGGCGAGATCGGAGCCGGGCAGATCGCCGTTCGGCGGCCAGGCGTCGCGGCGGCAGATCAGCGGCGAGGAGCGCGGATAGGGCGTGGTGCCGATATAGGGCGTGCGCAGATGATCGCCGTAAGTCTTCAGGTGCTCCTGCCAGCGTTTGGGCAGGAACTCGTTGAGGTCGGCGCGCGAGCGCAGGCTCGGATGGATGTCGCAATCGATGATGCGCAGCCGGCTCTGGGCGGTCTGCTCCTCCTTTGACAGCGGGCGGTCGATGACTTCACTCATGCGATCCTCCTGAAATCTCAATTCAGCTTCAGCCGCGGAAATGTTTCCAGCGGATTGTCCGCGCACATGCGCGACACGATGTGGGGCGGCAGATGCGGCGGCAGCGGATCGTCGCCGTCGAACTGCCAGTGCGGATAGTCGGACGCGAACAGGAACATCTTTTCCGAGCCGATCTGGTCGATGATGTCGGCGACGCCCTGCGCATCGGGCGGCCCGTCGAACGGCTGCATGGTGACGCGGACATGGTCGCGGATGATCGAGGCCGGCTCGCGCTCGACCCAGGGCACCTCGACGCGCACGCCGCGCCAGGTCTTGTTGGCGCGCCACATGAAGGCGGGCAGCCAGCTCACGCCGGACTCCATCAGCACGACCTTCAATCCCGGGAATTTGCCGAACACGCCTTCATAGACCAGGCTCAAGATCTGCGCCTGGAAGGCGTGCGACTCGACCAGGTAATATTCATAGCGATGCGAGGGCCAGCCGATCGAGCTCGGCGCCTGCCGGTAGGAACTGCCGGCGTGGATCGCGATCGGCAGCTTGTACTTCTCGGCGAGCGATAGATCGGCCAGAACTGCCGGCGGCCGAGCAGCATCTCGCCCTGCGCCAGCACCAGGATGGAGACGAAGCGGTTGTCGCTGGCGTGGCGCTCGATTTCCTCGAGCGCGAGATCCGGCGCCTGCATCGGCACCAGGATCGAGGCGCGCAGGCGAGAATCCTGCGACAGCCATTCGGCCGCGATCCAGTCGTTGATCGCCTTGCAGAAGGCCAGCGCCATATAGGGATCGTACACGGCGGAGGCGCCATAGAGCACGTTGCAGATCGCGTGGGACGCGCCGAGCTGATCGAACGCGCCGCGCTGGACCATCTGCAGATCGCTGCCCGGCTTGCCGCGCGCGGGCCGCCAGTCGGGCCGGCCGGACAGCGGCATGTTCGGCGGATACGAGTTGAGATCGAGGCCGTCGATGGCGCGGCTCACCACCTGCTCTTTCCAGTGATCGTCGAGATAGGGCAGCAGCGTCGTGCGCGTTCCCCCGACCGCCGGGTGGATGTCGCAATCGATCCGCGTCGCCATGGTCGTCTTATTCCTTGGGTTTCCCTGAAAAATATTGCTGTTGGCGGCATTTGCGCCGTGCGCTCGAATGTGCCGCCGATGGTCCCCGACGCAAGCCGGAACAACCCCCAAATCAGACTTCCAGCCATTCCTTGCGCACCGCGGAATTGGCGCTGAAATCGGCCGGCGTGCCCTGAAACACGATGCGGCCGTGGCCCATGACATAGAGGCGGCTGGAAATCTTCAGCGCGATGCCGAGCTTCTGCTCGATCAGCAGGATCGATACGCCGCGGCGGGAAATTTCGGCCAGGAGTTCGCCGACCTGCTCGACCAGCTTGGGCGCGAGACCTTCGGTCGGCTCATCGATCAGGATCAGATCGGGATCGCCCATCAAGGTGCGGCACATCGTCAGCATCTGCTGCTCGCCGCCGGAGAGCACGCCGGCGGCGACGTCCTGCCGCGCTTCGAGATTGGGAAACAGCCGATAGACATCCTTGAAATTCCAGCGGCCGAACTTGCCGGCACGCTTCAGGCCGAGCTCGAGATTTTGCCGCACCGTCAAGGTCGGAAATATCTCGCGGTTCTCCGGCACGTAGCCGATGCCGCAATGGGCGACCTGGTCCGGCCGCAGGCCGGAAATGTCCTTGTCGCGAAATCTGATCGTGCCTATCGCCGGCACCAGGCCCATGATCGCCTTGCAGGTGGTGGAGCGGCCGACGCCGTTGCGCCCCAACAGGCTGACGATCTCGCCTTCTGCGACGTTGAGATCGACGCCGTGCAGGATGTGGCTCTGCCCGTAATAGGCATGGAGATTGGCGACATCGAGCATCATGCCGCGAGCGCCCCCAGATAGGCTTCCTGCACCGCCTTGTTGGCGCGCACATCCTGCGGCGCGCCGGACGCGATCACCTGGCCGTAGACCACGACCGTGATGATGTCGGCGAGGCCGAACACCACCTTCATGTCGTGCTCGACCATGACAAGCGTCTTGCCCGCGGACACGCGACGGATCAGCGCCACCGCATTGTCGGTCTCGGTGTTGCTCATGCCCGCGGTCGGCTCGTCCAGCAGGATCACTGAGGCGCCGCCCGCAATCGTCATGCCGATCTCGAGCGCACGCTGATCGGCGTAGGACAACAGTCCCGCCAGCGTGTCGCGGCGCGACGTGAGGTTCAATTCCTCGAGCATCATGGCGGTCTTCTCGTTCAGCGCGCGCTGCCGCCACAGCGGCGTCCAGAACGAGTAGCGATAGCCCATGCTCCACAGCAATGCGCAGCGCAGGTTCTCGAACACCGACAGCCGGTGGAAGATCGAGGTGATCTGAAAGCTGCGCGACAGCCCCATCCGGGTGATGCGATGCGGCGGCATTCCGTCGATGCGGGTGCCGTTCAGCAGGATCTCGCCGGAGGAGATCGGAAAGCGGCCGCTGATCAGGTTGAACAGCGTGGTCTTGCCGGCGCCATTCGGGCCGATGATGGCATGGCGTTCGCCGGCCTTGATGTCGAGACTGACGTCGCGGATGATCTTGGTCGGCCCGAACGCCTTGTTGACGTTGCGGAGCGAGAGAGCTGGCTCGGTCATGCGGAGCTCCGCTCCGGCTTGAGCTCCAGCATCAAACCGTCCCAGACCTGGCGGAATGCACGCGCCTCGACGCTGAACCAGAACGTGCCGGCGATCAGGCAGGCAAACGCGATGAGCCAGGGCAGCGCTTCGTGCTCGTCGATCTTGTGGCCGAACAGCACCAGCACCTTGCCTTGTGCCGCGCCGATGGTGAGGAACGAGGCCAGCTCGACGATGCCGACGAAGCCGAGCACCATGATCAGAGCAGGCAGGATGACGCGGATATATGGCACCAGGAGCCGCGAGAAGCGGCCGGCGCTCAGGATCGGACCGTGCGCCTCGATCAGGCCCATGATGCCCTGCGGCGCGAAGATCACCATGGTGATGAAGAGCACGCCGACATAGACGAGCCAGGAGTTCGACATCAGGCTGACGCCACTTTGCAGCAGCGTGATCAGCACCGCACCGAGGATCGGCCCGCCGAAGGCGCTGGAGCCGCCGATATAGGCCATCAACAAAGCGTTGGCCGACAAGGGCGCAGCGAGCGCGTCGAAGGTGACGATCTCGTAGGTGATGGCATAAAGCCCGCCGCCGATGCCGGCGAAGAAGCCGGAGAGCGCGAATTGCAGGAAGCGCACCATGCGCGGGTCGTAGCCGACGAACTGCACGCGCTCGAAATTGTCGCGCGAGGCGTTCGCCATCCGACCGAGCGGCGTGCGCGTGAGATACAGCATCAACAGCGCTGAGATCACGGTCCAGCCGAGGATCAGATAGTAGACCTGGATCGCGGGGCCGTATTTGAAGCCGAACAGGCTGTGGCCGATCACGCGGTTGGAATTGACGCCGCCTTCGCCGCCGAAGAAGTGGTGAAAACTCAGCGCCGCCGTGGTCATCAGTTCGCCGATGCCGAGCGTGATCATGGCGAAGGCGGTGGCGCGCTGCTTGGTCGCCATGTAGCCGAACACGATGGCCAACCCGAGACCCGCGAAACCGGAAAGAATGGGAATGAGCTCGAGCGGCAACGGAAGCGAACCGCCGCCGGCGAAATTGAGGAAGTGGATCGTCGCGTAGCCGCCGATGCCGAAGAACACCGCATGGCAGAACGAGAACAGTCCGGACTGCCCGAGCAGCATGTTGTAGGACAGCGCCAGGATGCTCATCATCCCCATCTGGCTCAGCATCGAAATGACGAAGCCGGATTGGCGGCCGGTGTGATAGTTGAAGAACACCCAGGGCATCGCAATCGCCGCGATCAATGCCGCGAGCCAGACCCAGCCCTGCGCCGACCTGCCCTTCTTCATGTGTCGCGCGTACCCATCAGGCCGCGCGGCCGGAACAGCAGGATCAGGATCATCAGCAAGAACGGCAACAGCGCGCCGATCCGCGCCACCGGTACGGTCATGAACTCCGTGAACAGATTGTCACCCGACAGCGTCACGCCGAGCGGCTTGAGCAGGTCGAGAAGCGAGGCGTTGATCACGACCGCAAAGGTCTGGATCATCCCCATCAGGATCGAGGCGATGAAGCAGCCCATCAGCGAGCCGAGCCCGCCGAACACCACGACCACGAAGACGATCGGCCCCATGCCGTCGGCCATGCCGGGCTCGGTGGTCTGGTAATTGCCGCCGATCACACCGGCGAGGCCCGCGAGCATGCAGCCGCCGGCAAACACCAGCGTGAACACTCTGGGCACGTTATGGCCGAGCGCGTTCACCATCTGCGGATGGGTCAGCGAAGCCTGGATGATCAGGCCGACGCGGGTCTTTTTCAGGAGCACCCAGGTCGCCAGCAGCATGGCGGCCGAGATCAGCAGCATGAAGCCACGATAGGCCGGAAAATACTGGCCGTAGAAAGTGAACAGCGGAAAGTCGAGCAGCGCCGGCACGCGATAGGCCATCGGCAGCATGCCCCAGATCATCTGCACGCAGCGCCCGATGACGAAGACGAGGCCGAAGGTGAACAGCAGTTCGGCGATGTGACCGTTAGAGTGGACACGCCGCAAGCCGAACACCTCGATTGCAGCGCCGAGCAGGCCGCACAGGATCGGGGCGATGATCAGCGCCGGGAAGAAGCCGGCATACTGGCTGACGGTGAAGGCGAGATAGGCCCCGATCATGTAGATCGAGGCATGCGCGAAATTCAGCACGCCCATCATGCTGAAGATCAGCGTCAACCCGCTCGCCAGCATGAACAGCAGCATGCCGTAGACGAGGCCGTTGAGCAGGGAAACGAGGACGATTTCCATGAGTTACAATGTCCCCGCTTCCCGTTGCTCCCTTCGCCTCAGATCATTCCGGCCGCTTCATCTTGCAGATGGTCGGCAGGGTCAGGTCGGCGGTGGTCGCCGTCATGTAATTCTTCCAGCCGAAGCCGGTGTGCTCGGAGTCGTATTTGACGCCCTTGGAGAAGACGCCGGCATAGAAGGGCATCAGGAGCTGATGGTCGTCCTTGCGCATGATCACTTCCTGGCCGAGCAGGTCCTTGGAATGCGCGTCTTCCAGCGCGAGCGCGACCTTGAGCGGATCGGGGGATCCGGCCTTGTTGATGGCATCCGTCAGCATGTCGATCATGGTGACGAAATTGAGCGTTGAAAAATCGGTGTCGTGGCCGCTGGTCCGCCAGTCATTGGCGAGTTTCTCCGCCTCCGGCACCTTGAGATCGACCGGAACGTTGCCGTTGAACTCCATGATCGAGGTCAGCCGGTTTTCTCCGGCCGCGCCGATCGCGGTGGGACCGCCGATCAGGTGCGACAGGAAGGTATCGAAGCGCACGTTGAGGCCGGCATCGTTCGCGGCCTTGATCAGCAGATTGAGGTCGCGGTTATAATTTCCCGTGACCACGCTTTCCGCGCCGGACGCCTTGATCTTCGCCACGTACGGCGCGAAATCCTGCACCTTGCCGAACGGCATCAGCTCGTCGCCGACGATCTCGATGTCGGGACGAAGCTTGGCCAGCCACTTCTTGGAGTCCTTCTGGATCGACTGGCCGAACAGGTAATCCTGGTTCAGGAGATAGACCTTCTTCAGGTCGGCAGGCAGCGCCTTGATGCGGGCGGCCGCGCGCATGTCGACGGAACCGGCAAAGCGGAAGTGCCAGAAGTCGCATTGCTCGTTGGTGAGCTCGGTCGCGAGCGCGCCGCAGTTCAGATAGAGAATGCGGTTGTCGGGGTTGCGGGCATTGTGCTTCGACACCGCATCGATCAGCGCCGAGCCGACATTGGAGCCGGTGCAGTGCATCACGAACGGAATGTTCTGATCGATCATGCTTTTCAGTGCGATCAGCGCTTCGGCCGGCTGCAGCTTGTCATCGAACGGCACCAGCTCGTACTTCCGGCCAAGCGGGCCACCGGCGGCGTTCCTTCGTGCGATGATGAACTGAAAGACCTTGAGAAACTCATCGCCGCCGGAGGCGAACGGCCCCGAGAACGGATCGGTATAGGCGAGCTTGATGGTTTCTTCGGCCGCAACCGGCCGTCCGGCGAACAACAATCCCAGGATCGCAAACGAATAGCAAAGCAGCCGCAGACCGCGCATGACGTCCTCCCAGATGCCCTATCCTTGTGCGGATAGATATTCTTGTAATCCTGCGAGAGTACATTGCGTTGGGGTCGAGTCAATTGGAGCCGGCATCGCCGGACGCTATGGAGGCCCTCGTTTGCCCCGACGATTTCACAATCGGTCCTGCAAATGCGATGTATTCTGCGCCGCGCAATATGGGCGCATGGCAGGTCGGCGCCAATGAGGAGGCTGGAATGAAATTCGTCAGGCTCGTGATCGCAATCGCGCTGTCGCTCGGGACAGCCTCGACCGCCTCCGCGGCCTCGATCACCGGACAGGCAGCGCTCGCGCTTGCAGGCGTGGTGGCGCTGTATTCACCGCTGCCGGCCGCCAACAAGAAGGCGGTCGCCGCGCTGTTCAAGGGCGATACCAACTTCCCCTACACCGCGAAGATCACGGTCACGGCCGACAAGATCGTGTGCCGGACCAGCAATGTCGACGTCACCGCGCGCTCCTGCGAAGTCACCTTCAAAACGTCGACCAAGACGCTGAAGGGGCGCGAAGCCAACGAGCTCTATGCCACGGAAGCGATGGCGGGCATCCCGTCGGATGGCGCGGCCGGATCGAACTTCGAAAGCCTGTCGAAGCTGACCTGCACGCTCGATCCCAAGGTGCTGAAGCAGAAGGGTGGCGGCGGCGCGGAATGCTCTTACGAGGCGGCGAATTAAAAAAACACCTCGGGCACGCCGCCGAGCAGGATGTGCCCGACCGCCTCGAAATGCGCAGCCCGCGACTGGATCTGCTGCGACAGCGTGTGCATGTCGCGGAAGCGGCGCTCGAACGGGCTGCCCGGGAAGATCGCATCGACGCCGGCGGCCTTGTAGGTCAAGTCCGCGACCTCGATCGCGCCATGGATCGCGTTGGTGCAGGCGAGCCGCACGCGCGCGCGATCGGCGAGTTCGATCGGCGCCACCTCGCCGGCCTGCGCGTAGATCGTGGTGAGCGTGTCGTGCAGATAGGCGCGCGCCGAGCCGAGCCGCGCCTCCATGCGCGCGACATCGGCCTGCACCAGCGCGCTGTCGGCCAATCGCGAGAGCCCGCGCGGCGCCTTGCGCGCGGCGAGATCGACGAACTCGGCCAGCATCGCGCGCGCAATGCCGAGCGCAACGGCGGCGACGCCGGCCGCGTAAAGGCCCTGCATGGTGAAGGCGTAGAGCGGGCCCTTCTCGCGGCGCAGGGTCGGGTCCTCGCGCGTGGTGCTGAAGGCCTCGGGCACAAACAGATCGTCGACACTATAGGAGTCCGACGCCGTGCCGCGCAGCCCGATGGTGTGCCAGGTGTCGATCAGGGTCGCCTGTTCGGCGGGAAACAACAGCGTGCGCACCGTGGGCCGGCCGAAACGATTCAGCCGCAGCGAGCCGTCGGCTTCGACCACATGGCCGTGCGCGCCCATCCAGTTGGCCTGCCGGCAACCGCTGGAGAAATCCCATTTTCCGGTGAGGCGATAGCCGCCTTCGACGGCCCGCGCGCGCGAGGCGTTGGGCGGTCCCCAGGACACGACCCGTGCGCGGATCGCCGAAGATCGTGCGATTGACCTCGGCATCGAGAAACGGCGCGATCAGCGCGGAGCTGTTGCCGGTGAACGTGTTCCAGCCGATCGAGGCGTCGTGCCGGGCGATTTCCTCGAGCGCCGCCACATAGACCCACGGCTCGACCTCGTCGCCGCCGGCCGAGCGCGGCAGCACCATGCGGAACAGCCTGAGGTCATGCATCCGCTCCAGCAAGGCCGCAGGGATCCGCCGCGTGCGCTCGATCTCGTCGGCCGCGGCAGCAATTTCCGGCCCAAGCTCGCGGGCGCGTGCGACCGGATCGATGCGGGTCTGGATGTTCATGCGCCACCACGTGCCGCGCATCATGCGACCCAACGCCCCGGCGCTGTCAAGCCGTCTCTTGCGCAAGGCATGCCCTGCAAAGGTGACGGCCCGCCGTCGGGCATTCACTCGATCACATCGTCGGCCCGCGTCAGCAGCGTGACTGGAACGACCAGGTTCGAGGGCCTTCGCGGTTTTCAAATTGATGACAAGCTCGAACTTGGTCGGCGCCTGCACCGGCAGGTCGGCCGGTTTCGCGCCCTTGAGAATGCGATCGACATAGGATGCCGAGCGCCGCACCTGATCGGGTATGTCGACGCCGTAACTCATCAACCCGCCACTGTCGGGGAAAACCCGGACGGGATAGATCGCAGGGTGCCGCTGCCTTGCGGCGAGAGCGATGATCGTCGCGCGGAACGATACCAGCAGCGGATCGGGCATCACGATGATGCCGGTGCTCAGCTCACCGTCGACGCTGCCCAGCATCGTCTTCAGCTCGTCTTCGCTCCGTATCTGCGCAATCCACGCATTGGAGTCCGAGCGGGGGAGCATCGCCTCGATGGCGCGCATGATCGTCGGCTGCGTTCCGGGAAAGCGCAGGACCGCGACCCGGTTGAGATCTGCGGGGCGGCCTCCTTCAGCGTCTCCAGCCATTTCCCGCCGATCGACGGCTCGAAATTGGCAAAGCCCGTCATGTTGCCGCCGGGCCGCGACAGCGAGGCGACGAAGCCCTGCCCTTCGGGATCGGAGACGCCGACGAATACAGTGGGGATGGTCTGCGTGGCGCGGCGCGCGGCCGACGCGATCGGTAACCCGTTGACCAGGATCACATCAGGCGCCGATGCAACCATGTCGATGACCTCGGCAAGCAGCAAAGCAGGTTGCGCAAAGCGATAATCGATCTGGATGGTCTTGCCGTTGACCCAGCCGAGCGCGGGCCAAGCTGACTCGAATACCCTTGACCAGGCCCTGGGCTTCCGCAGCGCCCGCTGCAAGGATAACGGCTACGCGGGGAATGCGCTTCTGCTGTCCGCGTACAAGCGAGGGCGCGGCGAGCGCCGCGCCCGTCAGCATCGCCATGAATGTGCGGCGTCTCATGCCATGTCCCCGCGAAACCTTCGCGAGGGGTTTAAGGCCTTTTTCGCTTCTGCGCCATGGCGGCTATTCGACCGTCACGCGCGGCTGAGTGCCTCAGCACTCCGCGTTCGGCGCAGCCGAGATCGTCGCCTGGCTCATACGTCAGTTGGCTGCGCGCCAGCGCGCCGCGAGGTAGAGTGGCGGCGACATGGGGCTGCATATGAAAAGAGCCATCATCGCCATCATCGCGATTCCGCCTGGATCGGCGCAGCACATGCGCAAGGCGCGTTCTATCAGGCGTCCGAGGCCGAGATCGCGAACGGGCCGCCCGGCAGCATTATCCGCGACGAGCCGATGGTGGGCGCGCCCGCGGGCGGCATCGCCCATCGCGTGCTGTATCGCTCGACCGATCCGGAAGGAAAACCGATCGCGGTGTCCGGCGTCATCATCGTTCCGCCCGGCAAGGCACCATCAGGCGGCTGGCCTGTGATCGCCTGGGCGCATCCGACGACCGGGATCGTGCCGCATTGCGCGCCGTCGCTTGCGATCTTCCTGTTCCAGCAGATCGCCGGCAGCCGGCCGATGATGGAGCAAGGTTTTGCGATCGCCGCGACCGATTATCCCGGCCTCGGTACATCAGGTCCGCATCCTTATCTCGTCGGCGTCAGCGAAGCGCGCGCCGTGATCGATTCCGTGCGCGCCGCGCGCAGCTTTCCCGGCATCGACGGCGTCAGCTATGTCGTGTGGGGCCACTCGCAGGGCGGGCAGGCTGCGTTGTTCACAGGCATCATCTCGGAGAGCTACGCGCCCGAGCTGAAGCTGCTTGGCGTGGCGGCAGCGGCGCCGGCGACCGATCTCGCAACGCTGATGACCGACGACCTCAACACGACGGGCGGCCGCAACCTCACGGCCATGACGGTATGGTCGTGGTCGCGGGTCTACGGCGCGCCCGTCGACAGCATCGTCGCGTCCTCAGCGGTTCCGACGATCGATCGCCTCGCTGAGGAATGTATCGAGTCGCCGTTCGATATATTCCGGCGCGGCCGCACGGCGGCGCCCCTCGCCAAGGAATTCCTGACCACGAAAAATCCGGCCGAGGTCGAGCCCTGGCATGCGCTGCTGGTCAAGAACACGCCCGGCCTGCTGCCGCGCGGACTTCCGCTGTTCCTTGCGCAGGGTTCGGCCGACGGTCTGGTGCGGCCGCAGGTGACGCTCGATTACTACAGGCGGTTGTGCAAGGCCGGGACTCGCGTGCGGATGCTGGTGATGCCCGGCGTCAGCCACGGTTTTGCCGGCGCCGACAGCGCCAAATCCGCGCTGGCGTGGATGGCGGACCGCTTTGCCGGGAAACCCGCGCCGAGCGATTGCGGCGGCTAAGCTCGACTTTCGGCTAAGGCTCTTTGTTTGGGCGTGATCTTTTCGGAAAACCGCTTCACACTTTTCCGGATCACGCCCGCATTTCCACATATGTGGAATTTTTTTGCGCGGCTTGGCGGGCCTGCCGCTCGCGCCGTAACCTCCCGCCCAAGCAAAGCCACACGGGAAGCGCGCCATGAAAGTCTTCGTCTTCGACCTGCTCGCCTATGGCGAACAGCTCGACCATCTCAAGGTCGGCAGCGAGCTCCCCTACCCGCTCTCCAGCCGCTACTTCAAGGCCGACGTCGCGGTGCGCACCTATGCCGAGCATCTCGAAGCCTGGGAGGAGATGGACCGGCTCGGCTATGACGGCGTCGGCTTCAACGAGCATCATTGCTCGCCTTACGGCCTGATGAACTCGCCGAACCTGATGGCGTCGGCGGCGGCGCAGCGCACCAAGAAGCTGAAGCTCCTGATCTACGGCAATCTGCTGCCGCTGCACGAGCCGCTGCGGCTCGCCGAAGAGCTCGCGATGCTCGACTGCCTCTCCAACGGCCGGCTGGTCTCGGGTTTCGCGCGCGGCATTCCCCGGGAATACCAGGTGCACAATGTGCCGCTGAAGGAGTTGCGCGAGCGCTTCGAGGAGGCCTTCGAGATCGTCACCCGCGCCTGGGCCGAGGACATCTTCTCCTATGAAGGGAAATTCTGGTCCTACAAGGACGTGGCGCTGTGGCCGCGACCGGTGCAGAAGGGCGGGCCGGAAATCTGGATTCCGATCGTCGGCAGCAAGGAATCGATCGAGTTCGCGGCGAAGAAGAACACCGTGATCACGCCGGGGCTGGCGCGCGGCGGCTTGCAGGAAGACATCATCCGCTATTTCGCCAAATGCCTCGCGAAGAACGGCCACACCGATCACGCCGCATCATCTCTCGATCGCGCTGCCGGTCTATGTCGCCGACAGCAAGGCCGAGGCGGTGCGCGAGTTCGGCCCCTATCACCTCTATTTCAACCGCACCCTGTTCAGCCACGGCAACTTCACCGAGACCGCCAAGCAGCGCGACGCCGGCTATGTCTCGCAATCCTCCAACGACTATGTGCGGCCGGAGAACATGCGCGCCGCCCAGGGCCTGCGCGAGGACTATCGCAACATGACCATGGCCGATTTCGAGCGGCAGGCCGAGCACATGGCGTTCGGCACGCCGAAGGAAGTCACCGAGCGCATCATCGCGTCCGCGGAAGCCGCCGGCGCCAACCAGGTGCAGATCAGCCTCAATCGCGGCGCGCTGCCGCAGGAGATGTTCATGAACCAGATCAGGCGTTTCGCGCGCGAGGTGCTGCCGGCGCTGCAGGCGCATGAGGTGCGCCGCGTGCCGCTCGGCGAGGACGTTGCGGCGTAGAGGCGGTTTCACGTAACATAACAACAAGAGTGCCGGCCAAGGCACCTTCTCTTTCATCTCGAGGGGAGGCATCGATGAGCGGGGAATTGAAGTCGCCGGTCGAGGAGGCGCTGGAGCACCAGCCGTTCGGCGCGTTGCAATTGCGGGTCGTGCTGCTCTGCGCCTTCGTGCAGGCGTTCGACGGGTTCGATCTCGGCACCATCGGCATGGCGGCGCCGTCGCTGATCAAGCTTGGGGCGTGCTGCCGAAAGACTTCACCATCGCCTTCGTGATGTCGAGCGTCGGCATCCTGATCGGCGCGCTGGCGTCCGGCCCGCTCGGCGACCGCTTTGGGCGCAAGCCGCTGCTGATCATCTCGACCGCCTTCATCGGCCTGTTCTCGGTGGCCTCGGCCTTCACCTGGTCGGTGGAGTCGATCACCGCGATGCGCTTCCTGACCGGCATCGGCATCGGCGGCGCGATGCCCGCCACCGTCGCGCTGACCGCCGACTACAGCCCGATCAGCCGGCGCGGCACGCTCTTGATGCTGATGTTCTGCGGCAACACGATCGGCGGCTTCCTCGGCGGCCAGCTGGTCGCGCAAATCCTGCCGATCTTCGGCTGGCAGAGCATCTTCCTCGCCGGCGGCATCCCGCCGCTGCTGCTGCTCCTGATCCTGATCGTGTGGCTGCCGGAATCGCCGCGCTTCCTGATCGCGCATCGGCCGGACACGCCGGCGACGCAGGCGATCCTGCGCCAGGTCGGCGTCAGCGCGCAGGCCGCCGCCACAAAGCTCGTCGACGTCGCCAAGGGCAATCCGGTGCAGCAGCTGTTCACCGGCGGGCTGGCGCTGACCACGGCGCTGGTCTGGGTCGTGTTCTTCGCCAACCTCTTGAACATGTATCTGTTCAGCTACTGGATGCCGACGGTGCTCAACCTGTCGGGCCTGACGCCCGCGGTCGCGGTGTTCTACGCCAGCATGTTCCAGCTCGGCGGCATCCTGTCCTGCCTGATGCTCGGGCCCGCGATCGACCGCTACGGCGCGCCGCAGGTGCTCGCCTGCAGCTTCGCGTCGGGCGTGATCTTCATCCTCGCGATCGGCCTCTACAATCTGCCGGCGCCGTTCATCGGCATTCCCATCTTCGGCGCGGGCGCGGCGATGATCGGCAGCCAGCTCGGCGCCAATGCCATGGTGGCCGCGCTCTATCCGGCGCGTATCCGCTCGACCGGAATCGGCTGGGCGCTCGGCATCGGCCGGTTCGGCGGCATCGCGGGACCTGCGATCGGCGGCACGCTGCTCGGCTTCGGTCTGCCGCCGAAGCAGATCTTCCTGTGCGCCTGCGTGCCGGCGCTGATCGCGGCGACCTGCACCTTCATGCTGAGCATGAAGGCCGCGCGCAATCGCGAGGCGGTCGCGGCCGCGCCGCAGCCGCGCACGGCGTGACGTGGCCTTGCCGGTGAAACGATGAAGGATTTCGCCGGCAAGACCGCATTCATCACGGGAGGCGCCGGCGGCATCGGCTTTGCGATGGCGCGCGCCTTCGGCCGCCGTGGCATGAAGGT
The DNA here is from genome assembly GCA_963791665.1 of uncultured Alphaproteobacteria bacterium. GTDB lineage: Bacteria > Pseudomonadota > Alphaproteobacteria > Rhizobiales > Xanthobacteraceae > Bradyrhizobium. The sequence continues at coordinate 14,074 of CAWBTH010000029.1, forward strand.
CGCGATCGCCGATGTCGAGGCGGACACCTGCGCCAAGGCGGTCGAGAGCGTTGAAGGCCGAGGGCATCACGGCCATCGGAATGGTCTGCGATGTCTCCGACCGCGATCAATATGCCAAAGCCGCCGAGCGCACCTTCGCCGAATTCGGCAAAGTGCACGTGCTCTGCAACAATGCCGGGGTTTCGCGCGCCGGTCCGATCGAGACCATCGCTTCGTCCGATTGGGACTGGGTGATCGGCGTCAATTTGAAAGGCCTCGTCCACGGATTGCAGCTGTTCCTGCCGCAGATGAAGGCGCATGGCGAAGACAGCCACATCGTCAATACGGCCTCGGTCAACGGCGTGGTCGGCTCGGCGCTTGCCGGCCCCTACAGCGCCACCAAGTTCGCGGTGGTCGGCATCTCCGAGGTGCTGGCGGCGGAATTGAAGGACACGCCGATCGGCGTCAGCGTGCTCTGCCCGAGCTGGGTCAAGACCCGCATGCTCGACAACGGCCGCAACCGCCCCGCACGCTATGGCGGTCCGATCAGGATCGCGACCGACAGCGCCAATGCCGAGCGCAATGCGCGCTACGCCAGGGCGCTGGAGACCGGACTCGATCCGGCTGACGTCGCGCAACTCGTGATTGGCGCGATCGAGACGCGCCGCCTGTTCGTGTTCACCCACCCGGACACAAGCGCCGCGGTCGAATATTGTCACGAGCTGATGATGCAGGGCTTTGCGGCGCTCGACGAGACGTCGCTGCAATAGGAGCAGGCGATGGAATTCTCCGGCAAGACGGCGTTCGTCACCGGCGCCGCCAACGGGATCGGGCTCGGCATCTGCCGCGCGCTGGCGCGGAACGGCGTCAATCTCGTGCTTGCCGATATCGAGAAGGCACGGCTCGAAGCCGCGCGCGAAGAGCTTGCCAAATTCAACGTGCGCACGCGCGCGATCGAGGTCGACGTGTCCGATGCCGCCGCCTACGAACGCGCCGCCGACGAGGCGGAGGCCGAGTTCGGCAACATCCATTTCCTGTTCAACAATGCCGGCATTGTCATGGGACCGAAGCCGCTATGGGAGGTGACGCCGCAGGAGTGGGACTGGATCTTCGGCGTCAATATTTTCGGCGTTATCAACGGCGTCCGCGCGCTGGTGCCGCGCATGAATAAACACGGCGAGGCCGGCCATATCGTCAACACCGCATCGATCGCCGGGCTACAAGTCAATCCGAAGCTCCGCAACGGCTCCTACGCCATGACAAAATATGCGGTTGTCGCAGCCTCCGAAGCGCTGGCGTTCAATCTCGAAGGTTCGAACCTCGGCGTCTCCGTGTTGTGCCCGGCGATGGTCGCAACCACGATCTATGCATCCGCGCAACGCCGGCCGGAACGGCTCGGCGGCCCGCTTGCGCAGCCGGAAACCGAAGCGGCAAGGGCCGCACTGTTCGCAACAGGCCTGCCGCCCGACGACGTCGGCCGGCGCGTGCTCGACGCGGTCGCGGCAAAGGAGTTCTTCATCTTCACCCATGAGGAGCCGCGTGCCTGGATCGAAAAGCGGCACCAGCGGCTGATGGAGGGGTTCGATTCGATTGAGCGGTACAACAAGCGCGAGAGCAGCAGCTAGGCGTCCGCACTCGCGAACTGCATCAGCCTTGCATTCTCCGCGCGGATCGCCGCCAGTATCTTCGTCAAATTCCTCTCGATCCGCTCCTGCGGGCCGGCGACACCGATCGCCAGCCGCCGGTGGCCCGGCGGCGTCGGCACCATCAGCCCGACCACGCCGACGCCGCGCGTCACCATGCCGCGCGACAGGCAATAGCCGGTGTCGCGCACCTGTTCGATGCCGCTCTTCAAACGATTCAGCGACGACACGCCGCGCTCGATCCTGTTCTGCCGCACCGTGCGGCGATAGATGCGCGCGATCTCGTCGTCGGAAAACTCGCTGAGCAGCGGCCAGCCGAGGCCGGAATGCACCAGCAGCACGCGGGTGCCGACATGAGTGTAATATTGCAGCGGCTGGCGCGCGCGCAGGATGTCGACGATCTCGACATAGATGTCGGTCAGGGTGCCGAGCAAAATGGTCTCGCCGAGCTTGCGGCCGATGCGGCGCACCGCCTCCTGGATCGGCCCGCCCTCGTAATTCGCCGAGGTCACCCAGCTGCCGAGCTGCAGCAGTCGCAAGGTCGGCAAATAGGCGCGCGAGGTGCTCTCGAAGGAGAGATAATTCATCTGCGACATGGTCTTCAGCAACGCGGCGGCGCTGGACGTCGGCATCCCCAGCGAGTCCACCACGTCCTTCAGCCGCAGCGGGCATTGCCGTTCGCGGAACAGTTCGAGGATATCGAACACCCGGCGCGCCGATTTGGTCAGGCCGTCGGACATCGGCTGCGGGACTAGACCGCCTGCGCGAGACGCGACGCCGGCATCATCTCGCGCGTGAAAATGTCGACGGAATGCAGCACCTCCTCCTGGCTGAGATCGCCAAAGGAGAACTGGCTGATGAAATAGCTGGCGCCGGCCTCGTCCGTCATGGCGTGGATTTTGTCGGCAATCGTGCCCGGCGAACCCGCGATCGCGCCGCCATTTTGAACCAGCGTGTCGAAATCCTCCGGCAGGCGCGCAAAGCGCGGCTGGGTGCCGTGCAGCTTCCACAACTTCATGAAGCTTTTGTGGAACGACGGCCAGGCGCGGCGGCCGAGCGCCATCGCCTCGCGGTCGCTGTCGGCCGCGATCACGAAGCGGTTGATGCCCATCAGCGGCAGCCGCTCCGGCGGATTGCCAAGCGCAGCCCATTCGGCGCGAAAGCGATCGGTGATCTCGCGCACCTTCGGCAGCGGCCCGCCGCAGACGATGTTGATCGCATTCTGCGCCGGCCACGCCGCGCCCTCGGGCACGGGCACCGCATACCACAGCGGCGGATGCGGCAGCTGCGCCGGCTTCATGTCGATCGGCACTTTTGCGAATTGATAATGCTTGCCGGCGAAATTCACCTCGTCCTTGGTCAGCGCCTGCATGATGACCTGATAGGCCTCGACATAGATCGCCGGCGCCAAATCCGCGTCGACGCCGAAATAGTTCAACTCATGCGGCGAGGCGCCGCGGCCGATGCCAACCTCGAGCCGGCCATGGCTCAAATGATCGAGCATGCAGATTTCTTCGGCAAGCCGCAGCGGATGATGCGCAGGGAGCACATAGACCAGCGCGCCGAAGCGGATGCGTTTGGTGCGCTGCGCGACGGCAGCGAGGAACACGCTCGGCGACGGCGTCAGGTTGAGCGGCGTGGAGTGGTGCTCGCTCATGTGATAGGTGCGGAAGCCCGCGCGGTCATAGGCCTCGATCAGCGCGAGGCGCTTGTCGTACTGCTCGGTGAGCGGATAGCGCCCGTGGTCGTTCTGGTCGAAGATGCCGAACTGCAACGCGGCCATGGCTCCCCCGTAATTTTGTCATTGGCGGCGTGAGAGTGCCCTCAAGGCGAGCGGTGGCGCAAGGCCCCCGGCGGCATGCAGCTTCGGATGCATCGCCCGTAAACATTTGGGCAGCCGATGGAATCGGGCGAACCGGAAAGACATCGTCGATCCCTTGCGCCATGGCTTGCCGGAACTAGCTGATAGGGCGGACCGAGCGGCCCGGCGTCTGCCCAGAAGTCGCCGCATCGCGGACCGAAGCTCGTCCGGCCGTCCGGGGTGCGTTCAAATGATAAAAATCCTCGCAGTCTCGCTTGCTCTGGCGCTCACCGCAGCCTCCGCGCAAATCATGCGGCCGGGCCCGCTTCCGGCGACTTCAAATCCTGTCAGGGTCGGCCTCGACGACGCGCCGAACCAGCCGGTCTCGCTGGAAGAAACCTGCAAGGACGTCGCGTTCACGCGCAATGTGAAATACGGCGACAACGACCAGAACATGCTCGACGTCGCAACCACCGAGAACGCGACGGGGGAATCGCGGCCGGTGCTGATCTTCGTCGCCGGCCAGAGCTTCGCCAGCAGTGGCGATCCGCCTGCCGCAAATCCTATCGACGATGAGGCGCTGTGCCTCGCCGCGCGCCACGGCATGGTCGGCGTGAAGGTCAATTATCGGCTCGCGCCCGCCGACCCGTGGCCGGCCGGCGCCAAGGATGTCGCGGCCGCCATTTCCTGGGTGCATCAGAACGCCGACCTGTTCAAAGGCGACGCCGGCGCGATCATCGCGGTGGGCTGGTCGGTCGGCGCGTTCCATCTCGCGAGCTATCTCGCGCACAAGGAATTCCAGGAGAGCGACAATTACATCGCCGGAACGGTGCTGGTGTCGGGCATCTATCGCGCCGATGCCGAGATCGGCGATGGCGCCAAATCCTATTTCGGCGCTGATGCCAGCAAATATGACGAGCGCTCCGCCTTCCCCGGCATTATGAAGATCGAGGATCCGATCGTGCTGGCATGGTCGACCGACGATCCGCCGCCTCTGGTGGCGCAGGCCGCGGCACTGAAGGACAAGCTCTGCAGCGCCGGACATTGTCCGCGCGTCGCCGTGCTGAAGGATCGCGACAGCCCGGCCTCGCTGTTCGGGCTCGACGGCACCGGCGACAGCCTCGCCGAGCGCACGCAGCAGCTGCTCAGCCAGATCCAGGCAAGGGGATTGCCGTAGTTGTTTGAAGTTCGTTGCGTCAGCCCGCCTTCGCCTTGCGGCTTCGGCGTGGCAGCCTTCGCTGCTTCGCGTACGATGGAGGGATGGTGGCTTGCCAAGCCGTAGCTCGCGAAGCGAGCGAAGATGGCTTGCCCAGCCGTAGCGCGCGGCAGCAGTCCGCCTTCGCCAAGGCTTCGGCGGGACATCCTTCGCTCGCTTCGCGCGCGAAGGATGGTGGGCACGACAGGGATCGAACCTGTGACCCCTACCATGTCAAGGTAGTGCTCTCCCGCTGAGCTACGTGCCCTAAAGTCTTGATGGGTCGGGGGTCCGTATATCGGCTCAAAGCCGGGCAGGCAAGGACGCCAAACCCCGAAACGCGCGCCGAATCAAGCCGCCAGCATCTTGTTCACTTCGCTGACCAATTCGCGAAGATGGACCGGTTTCGACAGCACCTTGGCGTTCTTCGGCGCTTCCGAGTCCGCGTTCAGCGCGACCGCGGCAAAGCCGGTGATGAACATGATCTTGATGTCGGGGTCGAGTTCCGAGGCGCGGCGGGCGAGCTCGATGCCGTCCATCTCCGGCATCACGATGTCGGTGAGCAGCATCTCGAACGGCTCCTCACGCAGCCGCTTATAGGCCGACATGCCGTTGTCGTGGGACGAGACCACAAACCCGGCGTTTTCCAGCGCCTTCACCAGGAAGCGGCGCATGTCGTTGTCGTCTTCGGCGAGCAGGATTTTCGGCATGGCTGGAAACGTCGATTCCCCGGGCGGCGTTCAATGCATTCACTAAGCCCGACAGACGGTAAAGATCGGGTGAAGGTCGCGGGCGACCATGGACCGCCGCCGGGGTTATTTCTGGACCGGAATGCGGCCCAAATCAACGCGAGGAGCGCCCTTTGCGCGGCTCCCGAGAGCCGTTCCAAGGCGCTTTAAGACTTTTCGCTTGGCAGATGGGTTGTGAAAACAGACAATCGGCCCCTAATAAAGGCTCCATCGTCCGGCAGAATCGCATCACAGTCGGCACGGAGTGGTTTTGAGGGACGGCGACTGACAATGACCCGCATGGAAGGGGAACGGCAGCCCCCGTTCGAGATCGTCGAGCCGGCGGAATGGCGGGCGCCGATCATCTTCAACTCCCCGCATTCCGGCGCGGCCTACCCCGATGCGTTCCTCAACGCGTCGCGGATCGACCTCGCGACGCTCCGCCGTTCCGAAGATTCCTTCATGGACGAGCTGATCGGCGATCTCGGCGCGGCCGGCTTCGCCGTGGTCCGCGTCCACTTCCCGCGCTCCTATGTCGACGTCAACCGCGAGCCTTACGAGCTCGATCCGCGGATGTTCGCCGGCCGCCTGCCGAGCTTCGCCAATACACGCTCGATGCGGGTCGCGGGCGGCCTCGGTACCATCCCGCGCGTGGTCGGAGACGGCCAGGAGATCTATCGCGAGCGGCTCGCGGTCGACGACGCGCTGTCGCGCATCGAGACCCTGTACAAGCCCTATCACCGCGCACTGCGAAGGCTGATCAACCGCGTGCATCAGAGTTTCGGCACCGTCGTCGTGGTGGATTGCCATTCGATGCCGTCGATCGGCGTCTCCCGCGACGAGCCGCGCCGGCCTGACCTGGTGATCGGCGACCGCTACGGCACCAGCTGCTCGCCGCTGCTGCCCGACCGCGTCGAGGAGACCATGGGCCGGCTCGGCTATTCGGTCGGCCGTAACAAGCCCTACGCAGGCGGCTTCATCACCGAGCATTACGGCAATCCGGCCTCCGGGCTGCACGTGGTCCAGCTCGAGTTGAACCGGGCGGTCTATATGGACGAGCGGCGACGGGAAAAAGGTCCGCGCTTCGCGCAAGTCGCCGTCGACTTCGCCAGGCTGGCCGAGGCGCTTGCGACCGTACCGCTCGACAATATCGGGCCGTTCCAGGCCGCCGCGGAATAAAGCGCTGCCGCGGCCACTCTTGTAAGTGTCATCGGGATCGGCTCCCCCTGCTCTCTCCCGATTCCGACTGGCTTCTTTCCAAATCTGTTACGGGAAGAAAAAGGGCCGCTTGCGAAAGCAAGCGGCCCAAGTCTAGGGAGGAAACGCCCAAGGAGGGCAGCGATAGCGCAAGGCGCTACCGCACCGCAACAATATGCGACCGCGCTGCACAAAGTGCAAGTCTTTTGAAAGCAATTTCCCCTAAAGTTCCGGGATATTGCAAGCTCGCAACACCTCCGCTCGCTATCTTTTATCCAAGTTATTTCAATATCTTATAGGAATGCGCCGGCTCGGCCGCACATTAACCGCGAAATGAAAGCCAAACGAAGCTGGTGATATCTCGATTTCGTGATCTGTCCGCCAGCAGAAAATTCACGGAGGCACGGACCGATTCGATATCCAAAATACCACCGGAAAATGCGGGATGATCGTGCGCGGCTCGCTCAATTGAGCTAGGCAAGACGACCGTTTTGCGCGCCCGCGCCCTCGAGGGAATCCCAAGTGACGGTCATCGATTTTTCCGCCTTCGTCGGGCGGCTCGCCACCGCATCCGGCGAGACCATCCTGCCGTCCTTCCGGACGTCGCTGTCGATCGACAACAAGAGCGCCTCCCAGGACTTCGACCCGGTCACCGAGGCCGACCGCGCCGCGGAAGCGGTGATGCGGCGGCTCATCAAGTCGCAGTTTCCCCAGCACGGCATCGTCGGCGAGGAGTTCGGCAACGAGCGCACCGATGCCGACTACGTCTGGGTGCTGGATCCGATCGACGGCACCAAATCCTTCATCGCGGGCTTTCCAATCTGGGGCACGCTGATCGCACTGTTGCACAAGGGCGTGCCGGTGTTCGGCATGATGCATCAGCCCTTCATCGGCGAACGCTTTTCCGGCGACAACAAGACCGCCAATTATCAGGGACCGTCCGGCGAGCGTCGCCTCGCCGTGCGGCGTTGCGCCGATCTGAAAGACGCAACGTCATACACCACGAGTCCGCTGCTGATGAATGAGCGCGACCGCGCCACCTTCGGCCGCATCGAGCGCGCCGTGAAAATGTCGCGCTATGGCGGCGACTGCTACTCCTATTGTATGCTGGCCGCCGGCCATCTCGACCTCGTGGTCGAGACCGAGCTCAAGCCTTACGATATCGCAGCCCTGATCCCGATCGTCACCGGGGCCGGCGGCGTCATCACCAATTGGGAAGGCAAGGGCGCACAGGACGGCGGTCGCATCGTCGCGGCCGGCGATCCCCGCGTACACGAAGCGGCGCTGAAACTGCTCAACGGCTGACCATCATGCCCCTCGCGCGCCGCGGATTCCTGCAGCTGTCGGCCGGCGGCGCCTTGCTGGCTGCCTCAGGCCGCGGCGCACGGGCCGAGACCGCGCGTCCGTTGGCCGACAGGCTCGCCGACTATGCCGACCGCATCGGCTTTGCCGACCTCGATGCTGCGACAGTGGAACGGGTCAAGTCGCATCTGATCGACACACTGGGTTGCGGGATCGCGGCGCTGGATGAACCTGTGGTGCGCATCTGCCGCGATGTCGCGCTTGCGTTCGCCAGCGGCGCCTCGACCGTCATCGGCGCGGGCAAGCGCTCAACGCCGGAGCTTGCGTCCTTCGCCAATGGCGCCGCCTTCCGCTATTACGATCTCAACGACAGCTATGCATCGCCCATTTCGGGCACGGTGCATCCGAGCGATCATTTCGCGCCTTGCCTGGCGGTCGCGGAAGCCGAGCGCGCGAGCGGGCAGCAATTCATCGCGGCGGCGGCAATCGCTTACGAGATCAACTGCCGGCTGGTCGATGCCTTCGATGCGCCCGCGCGCGGCTGGGATCTGCCGGTGTACAGCCTGCCGGCGGTGGCGCTTGCCGCCGGCAAACTGATGAAACTGCCGCCCGAAAAACTCGCGCAGGCGGTCAACCTCGCGCTCAACGATCACATTCCGATGGGACAGACCCGCACGCAGACCAATTCCGACTGGAAGGGCATCGCGGATGCGGAGGCCGGGCGCAATGCGATGTTTGCGGCAACGCTGGCGCGCGGCGGGATGACAGGACCTGCGCCGATCTTCGAAGGACGCAAGGGTTTTTTCCAGCTGGTCGCGACGGCGGCCGAAGTGGACGTCGCCGCTTTCGGCGGGCGTGGCGCGGCCTTCAAGATCCATCAATGCGGCATGAAAGCGTATCCCGCCGTCGTCTATGCCCAGACCGCGATCGCAGCCGGCATTGCGGCTGCCAAAGAGATCGGCGACCTCGACCGCGTTGCCGCCATCGACATCGCAACCTCCCGGCGCGGCTATGAGCAGACCGGTCGCGATGTCGAGAAGTGGACGCCGGCCAACCGCGACACGGCGGATCACAGCCTGCCCTACATCACCGCACGCGCGATGTTCGACCGCGACATCAGCAACGCCAGCTATGCGCCGGACAAGCTGCGCGATGCGCGCATCCTCGCCTTCATGCGCAAGATCACCGTCAAGGAGGACCCGGGATTCGCCAAGCCGAAAGGCAACGCACCGTCGACGCGCCTCACGGTCACGCTCACCGACGGCAAGCAAATCGTCAGCCAGGTCGACGATCTCGCAGGCTTCCCCGGCCAGCCGATGGACCGGGCCGGCGTCGAACGCAAATTCCGCGGCAATGTCGGCGATCGTTGGCCGAAAGATCGCACCGACGCCGTGCTGCAAGCCTTGTGGGCGCTGGAAGGGATCGACGACGTCTCGACGCTGCTCGGCAAGCTTGCGGCCTGAGCGCCTCGCTGTAAGATTTGATCTCGATAAAGACGATCGCGCGGCGCGGTTGACAAACGATAGCAGGTAGGGAACGGCTCGATGAGGATTCCACATAATCTCTTGTTCGCGCTGTGCCTTGCCCTCGCATCGCCGGCTTTTGCCGCGGACGAGTTTCCGACCAAACCGATCAAGCTGATCGTGCCGTTCCCGCCCGGCGGACCCAACGACCTCATCGCGCGCGTGGTCGGCCAGCGCATGTCGGACATTTTCAAGCAGCCGGTCATCATCGACAACCGCGGCGGACAGGCCGGCGTGCTCGGCACCGATGCGGTCGCGAAGGCGGCTCCCGACGGCTACACCATCGGCATCGTCAGCGCGAGCGCGATCGTGATCAGTCCGAGCATGGAGAAGATCGCCTACGATCCGAACAAGGACCTGCAGCCGATCACGCTGGTGGCGACCGTGCCGGAGATGCTGGTGGTGGCGAAGGACGTACCGGCGACCAACATGAAGGAGCTGGTGGCGCTGGCAAAGGCGCAGCCGGGGAAACTCAATTTCGCCTCCGCCGGCGTCGGCGGCCTGCCGCATCTTGCCGGCGAGCTGTTCAAGCTCACTGCCAACATCGACATCGTGCATGTGCCCTATCGGGGCGCCGCGCCCGCGATCAACGATCTGCTCGGCCAGCAGGTGCAGATGACCTTCCTCGACCTGCCGGTGATCCTGCCGCAGATCAAGGCCGGCAATCTCAAGCCGATCGCGCTTGGCGCGCGCGAACGCGCGAAACAGGCGCCTGACGTGCCGACCACGGCTGAGGTCGGCATGCCCGATCTCCTGATCGAGAACTGGTACGGCATGGTCGGGCCGGCCGGCATGCCGCGCGACATCCTCGACAAGATCAACCGCGTCGCCGTCGAGGCGATGTCCGATCCTGCCGTGAAGGACAAGCTCGCCGACCAGGGGCTGACCCTGGTGCCGCAGACGCCGGAAGAATTTCGCGCGTTCATCGCGAAGGATGCGATCAGGTGGGCGAACGTGGTGAAGAAGGCGGGGCTGGAGGCGATCAAGTAGCAGGGTGTGGCGCGCAGAAAAGCGAATGACTGCCGGTCATTTTCCTTTGCACCTTTCGCTTGCGCGCTGAAAGGTCGGGCGGGCCCTCAGCCGATCCTGATGGTCGCTGAGCCTGGGCGGCAGCTTGGCGCGGAACGCGCCTTGCCAGATGGCGAGACCGCAACTGACCGAAATGTCGGCCAGGCTCAACGTGCTCCCGACAAGATAGTCGTTTCCCTCGATGGAACGCTCCGCGTGGTTCACCGCGCGTTGCAGACGCTGCTCCAGGCCGATCACCGACCAGTTCCGCTTGTCAGCCTCAGCCGCCATGAAGTGTGCGGCCAGCAGCGGGTTGAGGCTCATGCCAATCTCTGTCTCTCCGAACAGTGTCCATTGCAGACACCGTGCAAGGCGGCCCGGATCTTCAGTCGGCAGCAGCGGCGTCGGCCCATGCGTCTGCGCCACATAAAGTAAAATCGCGATGGACTCGTTCAGGACCACACCGCCGTCATCCTCCAGCAGCGGCACGATCCCGAGCGGATTGAGCGCCCGGTACGCTTCGGGAACGGGATAGGCGTGGGTCTTGACCGAATAGTCGAGACCCATTTCCTCGCACAGCCACATGACGCGCAGGCCGCGGGCGCCATGGGCGAAATTGTGAATTGTCAGCATGCTGGATTCCCGTGCTCGCCGCTTATTCAGATCATCGTCTCGAGCCGGACGTAGCTGGCTTCCATGCCGTGCTCCATGCCGCTGGCCAGCATCGCTGCGCGCACCGTCGCATCGGGAAGCGTCATGCGCATCGTCATCAGCGTCCCGGCGCCGTCCTTTGCGAAGGTGGTGACCACGTGATTGTCGGGGCACGGATCGGGCATGTGCATGCGCTCGACATGCACGATCCGTCTATGCGGCGCCAGCTCGACGAACTCCCCGGTCAGATGGAAGCCGCCGCCTTTGCCATTGGCCCATTCGTAGCGGATCTTGCCGCCGGGCCTTGCATCGCAGACGCACACCGGCATCGACCAGCCATCCGGCCCGAGCAACCAACGCTGGATCAGTTCGGGCTCGGTATGTGCGCGATAGACGGCTTGCGGAGGCGCCGCAAAGCGACGGGTCACCACGACGAAGCGGTCACCTTCGGTCTCGATCTTTAGCTTGGTCATGTCGTCTGCTCCGTCGCTTGGGTTTCATGCCGGCCAGCACGTCGTCCAGCCGGTCGTAATTCCTGGTCAGCGCCTTGCGCAGCACGCCAAGCCATTGATCGATTTCGGCGATGCCGCCCGGCGCGAGCTGGCACGGCCGCTTGGTCCCCTCGATGCGCCTGACAATGAGGCCGGCGCCCTCGAGTACTTTCAGATGTCGGGAGATCGCCGGCTGGGTCAGCTCGAACGGTTCGGCGAGTTCCATCACAGTCGCCTCGCCGAGCGTGAGGCGTGACAGGATCGCCCGGCGGGTCGGGTCGGCCAGTGCCGCGAAAGTCGTGTCGAGGTTCGGCATAGTGAACTCGATTGTTATATAACGAAATACTTATATAACAAAATGATCATCTGCAAGCCTTTTGTCGAGAATTCCCGAGAAATCTCCAAGTGATGTTCCGATGAGGGCAGCTAAGGATATTTCCGGGCCGCTCAAGCCGACGCCAGGGCGCGTCCTACTCCGCCGCCGCGCGCAAATGATCGACCAGCAGCTTCGCCGGGCGCGGCAGCGCCTTGAAGCTGCGCGCGCAGATCACGAGCTTGCGGTTGGCCCAGTTGTCGCGAATGCGCACGGCTGCGATCGGCATCACGCGCGCGCAACGTTTCGCCGCGGCTTCCGGCACCACCGCCACCCCGACATCGGCTGCGACCATGCGGCAGATCGCGTCGAAATCCCGCAAGCGCGCGCGGACATGCAGGCGGATGCCGAGCCGCGCGGCATGCCGGGAAATATGCGCCTGCAGCGCGGTGGCGTTGGTGAGTCCGACGAAATTGCTGGACGCCACCTCCTGGAAATCGATCTGGCGGCGCGCCGCGAACGGTCCCTTCTTCGCCGTCACGAGCGTCAGGCGGTCCTCGCTGAAGGTGAAGCGCTCGAGATTGCCGGGTAACGCGTGCTCCGCCGCAAAGCCGACATCGGCGGCCCCGCTCGCAATCGCGGTCGCGATGTCCGTGCTCTCGTGCTCCTCGACATCGACATTGATCTCGGGATGCGCGCGCAGGAAGCTTGCCAGCGCTTTCGGCAGATGCTCCGACAGACCCGAGGTGTTGGCGAGCAGCAGCACGTTGGCGGTGACGCCGGCGGCGAAGCGCGCGAGGTCGCCGCGCATCGCATCGACATTGTGGATGACGAGCCTTGCGTGATCGAGCAGGCTCTCGCCGGCCGCGGTCAGCTCAACGCCACGGCGGCCGCGCTTGAACAGGGCGACGCCGAGCGCTTCCTCCAGCCCTTTGATCCGCGCGCTGGCGGAGGCGAGCGCAAGATGCGATCGATCGGCGCCGCGGGTGATGCTGCGGCTGTCCGCCACCGCGATGAAAAGCTGCAGGTCGACGAGGTCGAAGCGCATGATGGCACTCCCTAGCCTTCGCTGTTGGCGAAGGCTGGCTCCGTAACCTCCACATTGTGCCGGTTCGTGGGATCGGTCAATCTGGTCCCATGCCCGAGCTTCACCCTTTCCTGCTGTTCATCGCCGCCGTGTTCCTGCTGGCGGGCTTCGTCAAGGGAGTGGTCGGGCTTGGCCTGCCGACGGTGGCGATGGGCCTGCTCGCGGTAACGATGCCGCCGAGCCAGGCGATCGCCATCGTGATCGTCCCCGCCGTCGTCACCAACATCTGGCAGACCTTCGTCGGCTCCTATCTGCGCGGCATCATTCGCCGGCTGTGGCCGCTCTTGATCGGCACCGCGCTCGGGGTCTGGCTGAACCGGGGATCGCTGACCGGGCCCTACGCGCATTATCTGCCGATCGCGCTCGGGATCCTGCTCGTGCTCTACGCCATCATGGGCCTCGGCAAATTCGCCCTCACGGTGGCGAGCCGCAACGAGAAATGGATCGGCGGCATCGTCGGCCTTGTCACCGGCATGATCTCGGCCGCGACCGGCGTGCAGGTGATCCCGTCGATGCCGTTCTTGCAAGCGCTCGGCATGGAGAAGGACGAACTGGTGCAGGCGCTGGGCGTGTTCTTCACGGTGGCGACGCTGGCGCTGTCGGTCAACCTGACCACGTCAGGCCTGCTCAGCGCCGCGACCGCGCTGCCCGGCGGAATCGCGCTGGCCTGCTCCTTCATCGGCATGTTCATCGGCCAGGCTTGCGCACGCGCATGCCTGCCGATGCGTTCCGTTACTGGTTCCTGGTCGCGATGATCTTGCTCGGGCTCTATATCGCGGGTGCGGCGGTCTACAAGCTGATCCTGCCCTGACCGCACATCGGCCCGCGAACCCCGAGCGGATCGCATTGCCGCACCCCCGGATCAGGCTTCCGCCAGCAATCATGTGCTCTATAAGGACGGGATCAGCCGCACGAGCGCGAGCGGCTTGTCGGGTTCCCGGAGCACCGAAGGATATGGAAAGACGCCTCGCCGCCATCGTTTGCGCCGACGTCGCCGGCTATTCGCGCATGATGGGTGCCGATGAGGCCGGCACCCATGCCACGTTCAAGGCGCACCGCAGCGCGATCCATCCGATCATTCTCAATCACGGCGGCCGCATCGTGAAAAATACCGGAGACGGGTTCCTGCTCGAGTTCCCGAGCGTGGTCGGCGCCACCGAGGCCGCGATCGCGATGCAGGGGCTGATGGCGGAACGCAACAATCATCTCCCTGCGGATCGCGCCATGCACTTTCGGCTCGGCATCCACATGGGCGACGTGATGGCTGACGAGGACGAACTGTTCGGAGACGATGTCAACATCGCCGTCCGCCTCGAGGCGGTCGCTGCTCCCGGGGGCGTTGCGGTCTCCGAGAAAGCCTATAGCGAAGCCGGCAAGCATCTCAGCGTGCCTCTGGTCGATGCCGGGCATCACCGCTTCAAGAACATCAAGGACCCTGTCCATGTCTGGACCTGGGAGCCGATCGGGACCGAGGGCCGCGGCGCCTTGCCGGAGCTGCCGTCTCAATATCGAACCGCGATCGTGGGGGTTCTTCCCTTCGTCAACCTCAGCGACAACGCGGACGAATATTTTGCGGACGGCCTCACCGAGGACCTGATTCACGCGCTGTCGCTGCAATCATTCTATCGGGTGCTGGGCAGAAGCTCGACCTTCCCTTTCAAGGGCAAGAGCCTCGGCACGCGCCTGATCGCCCGCGAGATTGACGCCACCTACCTGATCCAGGGTTCGGTCCGGCGCTCGGGTTCGAAGATTCGAATTACCGCAGAACTGATCGCCCCGGAGAACGGCGCGCAATTGTGGACCGGCCGCTATGACCGGGACATGGGCGATCTGTTCGCCGTGCAGGACGAAATCACGAGCAGCCTGTCCGCGGCCATTGCGCCTGAAATCTATCGCGCGGAGGCGTCGTCGCCGGCCCGATCGTCCGACATGACCGCGTGGGACCGCGTCCTGAGAGGCATGTCGCATTACTACCGGGAGACCAAAGCGGACTTCGAAGCCTCGATCGACCTGTTCAAGCAGGCCATTGCGCTCGAGCCGACCCTCTCGATTGCACGTGCCTACCTCGCCACCATCATGGTTCAAGGTGTGCACTACGGTTGGATCGGCAGCACGCGGGACTTGTGGAGTACGGCGATGACCCTTGCCGAGAGCAGCGTCCGGCTCGATCCGCGCTCGTCATTCGCTTTCTCGATCCTGGCCTATCTGCACGCGATGCAGGGCCGCCACGAGGCGGCACGAGAGGCGATCAGGAAGGCCGTCGCGCTGAACCCTTACGACATGGGTGCCCGCGGCGTTGAAGGCATATGTCACTTCATTGCCGGCGAGCATCGCGAGGCGATCGAACTGTTGTCGATGGTTGCCCAACGCGGCAATGGCGACCCCCGCTATCAATGGGCGGCCGCGACCGCGTTCAGCCACTATCTCGTCGGGCAATACGACGCTGCGTTGTCCTGGGCGCGTGAGGCGCTCTACGTCAATCCCAACCATCTTCAGGTGCTGGCGGTACGGGCAGCGGCGCTGGGCCAATTGGAACGTAGCGAGGAGGCCGCGCAGGCCTGCGAGACCTTGCTCGGCAATTACCCGCGGTTCACCGTCGAGCGGCATCTCGCAAACTTCCACTGGAAAAATCCCGACGACGTCACCCATTATCGGGACGGGCTGCTGAAGGCGGGCCTGCCGTTCAACAAGGCATTCGCCAAATCAACTCCGAGGGGCACGGCGAACTCCTGACATCGAAGATGTCAGCGCACCAAAGCATGTCGCGCGGCTCTGGTCCGCGCGCGCACGGGTCAAGCCACCGAGGCGCCTCATTTCCCGCCTTCGGGTTGACACCGGCACGGATTCCGCCAAACTTCGCTACATCCTGAAGTAGTGCAGCGCAGACGCCCGTTTCGGGCCATTCGCCTTTATTTCGCGACCAATCAGTTTCACCATCCGGGTTTCACCATTCGATTGTCGGGGATTGCGATCCATGCCAGCGGAAAACACAGCTACCGGTTCGAACGGCGCGCCCGCCGGGCAGACCCCCGTTTCGCCCAATAATCCCTGCCCGTTCCTGCGCGCGCTGGTGGCCGGCGATTTCGTCGGCGGCCACGTCGTACCGCTCTCCACGCTTGCCGAGATGGTCGAGGCCGCGAGCGGCGAAACGGGATGGACAAAAAAGGTAGTCGGCATCAAGACCCGCATGGTCGCCCTGATCGCCAATGGCCTCGGCCCGCTGCGGCTGTGGCGGAGCTGGCGCTCCGGGGCGGTGCTCGACGAACTGCGCAACGGTCCGCTCGACAAGCACGGCGTCGGTTCGCGCATCCTCGGCGTCGACGGCCAGGTGAACGAGGCTGAAATCGCCCACCTCGCGGGCTTCGGCCATGACCGCGAGAACCCCTCGGGCGGCACCGAGCGCGGACTGACCTCAGGCGAAATCGCGACCTTCATGAAAGCGAATTTCGATCGCGCCGAGAACCGGCGCTGGTACGACCCGATGTTGATGCAAGGCGAGTGGCCGGTCCTGCTCAACATCCTGGGCAAGGGCGAAGGCGATGCGCGCTATCTCAGCGTGGCCGAAGTCTCGACACTGTTCAACGAGCGGCGGCTGCCGGCGCGGATCGCGGAACGGCTGGCGTCGGCGACGGTCTCGGCACCAGGAGGCGTTCTGCGCGTGCTCGGCAAGATCGTGCTCGCGGCAATCGCAATTGGCGTACTGCTGATCGTGGCGGTTGCCGAATTTCCCGATCAGTTGCAGAAAATCCTCCCCGCGAAGCTCGCGGCGCTGTTGCCGCCGACGACGGCAGAGCCGCCGCCGATCAGGGAGGCGCATTGGCTGGATCAGAACTGGTCGCTGGAGGACCGGCACTGGTTCCATCATGCAAGCCAGGGCACGATGACCTTCCCGGTGCCCTACGACTGGTTCGTCGCGCTGGAGCAGCCGGGAATTCACCTGTTCACCCGACCCGGCCTGTTCAAGGACAGCGCCTATCTCGAACGTTTCGGTTTCCTGCCGAGCCCGAAGACCATCCATACCAGCAAGGCGACCTTGCAGCGCTACGGTTACGATGCTTCCGACGCGAAGACCGAACCGGCGCCGGAGACGGTCGCCAGTCTGAAGTTGAAACCAACCCCGGTCGAGAATTTCGACGGCCTGCCGGTCGGTTTCGCACGAATGAGCGGCGCCAGAAATCCCGCAACCGGCGCGGCCGAACCCGACATGATCGGGCTGACCTGCGCGGCCTGTCACACCGGGCATATCGACTACAAGGGCGTGAGCGTGCGCTTCGACGGCGGCCCCGGCATGGTCGATCTGTTCAAGCTCGAGCTCGCGACCGGCCTCGCGATTGCGACCACGCGGTACTTGCCCACGAGGTTCAATCGCTTCGCGGACCGCGTGCTCGGTCCCAACGCGACGTCGGCACAACGCCACGAATTGAAGAACGGCATGGTGAAGGCGTGGGGCGTCGTGTTCGCCCAGGCCAAGGCGCTGCAGGATGCGCTCAAGGACAAGCACCAGCAGGATACCGAGGAAGGCTACGGACGGCTGGACGCGTTGAACCGCATCGGCAACCAGGTTTTCGCCACCGACATGGCGCTGAGCGGCGTTCCCGGTTTCGACAAGAATTTGGTGGCGAGGGACGCGCCGGTCAGTTTCCCGGCGATCTGGACCGTACCCTCACTGCTGTGGGCGCAATACGACGCCTCGATCGAGCAGCCATTGATCCGCAACGCCGGCGAGGCGCTCGGAGTTTCGGCGCTGCTGAATTTCTCGCCCGCGGCGCCCAAGGACACGCTGTTCCGCTCGTCGGTCCAGATCGCAAATCTCATTCGCATCGAAGACATGCTGCACGGCGCCAATCCTGCCGGCCCCAATCAGAAGGTTTTGGGCGGGCTGCAATCGCCGAAATGGCCGGGTTCGATATTCCCCAACGATCCGGCGTGGAAGATCGATCCCGCTCGCGTCGCGAAGGGCCGCGCGCTCTATGGCGAAATCTGTTTCGAGTGCCACCTCGGACCGGTCAATGATGCCGCCTTCGACGCGCAATTCCCGGACAAGAGCATCTGGAAGGCGGAGCACTGGGACGAGGCGATGGGGCCGGCGTTGAAGGCCGTGCAGAAGTCCGTCACCGGCATGGGCACTGATCCGGCGCAGGCGGAAGTACTCGGTTCACGCACGGTCGCCGTTCCCGGCTTCCTGGACATCCAGCCGGACCGTGACCTCGGCAAGGCGTGGGGTTGCAACTCCATGCCCGACCCATCGAGCTACTCTTCGACGAACATGCCCTATTCGATCGCCCTGATGACCGTCGTCGATCTGGTCAGCCGAAAATGGATGGACGACCTCGCCATGACGAGCGAGGATCAGAAGTCCGTGTGGGGGCCGCGCAAGAATTGCCCCAATGACTGGAAGCCATATCCGGCAAAGAACCCTTCGGCGGATGCGAAGCCGCAAGGCTATGAAAACCTGTCCTATCGCGCGCGTCCGCTGAACGGCGTCTGGGCGACCGCTCCCTACCTTCACAACGGTTCGGTGCCCTCGCTGTGGTGGATGCTGATGCCCCAGGCGGAGCGTCCAAAACAGTTCTGCATGGGATTCCGCGACTTCGATCCGCAGCAGGTCGGCTTCCGCGTCGAGGCCAATGAAACGGCAAAATGCAAATCCGGCGAAAGCCTGTTTTCGACGACCAAGCCGGACGGATCGCCATACCGCGGCAACAGCAATCTCGGCCACTCGCTGGAGGCCAAGCCCGGCGAGGGTGCGCATGAACACAAGAGCGGGGTGATCGGCCGGATGCTGAGCGATGAGGAACGGCTCGACCTCATCGAATATCTGAAGACGCTGTGAGCGGCGTGGAGCGGCGCTTTCGGCGCCCTCACCCGAACAGCGGCGTGCCCGGCACGAAGGCGTCGAACGCCGCCCAGAACTGCTGGCGATAGCGGTCCTGCTCCTGCAGGATCTCGTGCTTGGAGCCGGCGATCACCAGATGCGAGCCGGCCCGCAGGTGATAGGCGAACTCCTCGATCGCGGACGTCGACACGATGGTGTCGTTGGAGGCGGCCAGCATCAGGATCGGCTGGCGGATCTGCAGGGGATAATCGACGCCACGAAACGTGTGCATCGCGCGAAACGCGGTATCGGCCCAGGCGATCGTCGGCGAGGCGATGCCGAGCGAGGGGTCTTCCTCCAGGATCGCGGCGTTGCGCGCATAGCGCACGGGGTCGCTGGTGACGGGATTGTTGATGAAGGGCTCGGTGTTGGTGATCACGTCGGTGCCGCCGATGACGTAACGGCCGCCCTGGCCGGTGAGCCGCATCACCTTGAGCAGCGCGCGCACCGGAAACGAGGTCAGCCGTCCCGGCAGGTCGATCATCGGCGCCGACAGCACCATGCGATCGAACCAGCGTTTGCCCGCATACGCGACCCGCAGCATGACGGCGCCGCCCATGGAATGGGCGAGTGCAAAGTGTGGCGGCGGACAATCCGGCAGCACCACCTGCTGCACGAAGGTTTCGACATCGACCTCGAAATCGCTGAAGTCGCGGACATAGCCCTTGCGCGGATCGCGCAGCCGCCGCGAGGAATGCCCCTGCCCGCGCCAGTCGATCATCGCCACCGCAAAACCGCGGTCGCGCAGATCGCGCACCGTCTCGAAATATTTCTCGATCTGCTCGCCGCGGCCGGTGAAGACGCAGACCGTGCCCTTGCGGCCCGCCGGCGGCGCCCAGCGCGCGAAGCGCAATTCCGCGCCGTCGGGCGTGCGGATGGTGCCGGTCACGACGTTTTCGGGGACGGGATTTGCGGGAATCGAGACAAGCGTCATGGGTGGCGTCGGCTAGGTGAAAAGTGCTGGAAAACAAGGTGGGACGACCAAAAAGCAGCCGATCTCCCACCCTCTTGAAGGCCGTTTGAACCCCTCCCATATCACTTTCGTGCAGGCCACGACCAGTGTTTCGAACCGAAGCATTGGGGCTGCACAAGACTAAGCCCGGCCCGATGGCGGGCGGGACATCTCAACAGTCGCTCAATGGAGGACTCCATGCGTACCTACGATCTCACGCCGTTTTATCGTTCCACCGTCGGCTTCGACCGTCTCTTTTCCCTGCTCGACCAGGCGACCTCCGACGGCAGCCCCGGCTATCCCCCCTACAACATCGAGCGCACCGGCGAGAACGCCTACCGGATTTCGGTCGCGGTGTCCGGCTTCGCCAAGGAAGAGCTCTCCATCGTCGCCAAGGAAAACACGCTGACCATCAAGGGCGAGAAAGTCGCCAATGAGAACAGCAAGGACAAGGCCGAGGTGCTCTATCGCGGCATCGCCGCGCGTGCCTTCGAGCGCGCCTTCCAGCTCGCCGACTTCGTGGTCGTGAAGAACGCTTCGCTCGAGCATGGCCTGCTCCATGTCGATCTCGTCCGCGAGATTCCGGAGGCGAAGAAGCCCCGCAACATTCCGATCGGCGCGCCCGCCTCGCAGCCTCAGGTGGTCGACGGCTCGGCCGAGAAGGCCGCCGCCTGATCGGCGCAGTGTCGAGTAGCGTTGCAGCCTGACGCGTCGAGTTGCGTTATCCGCTTACGCGTTGAGTAGCGTTACGTCGTAAAGCGCCCCGGGCAACCGGGGCGTTTTTTCGTCATTGCGAGGAGCGAAGCGACGAAGCAATCCATAGCGCCACAAGTGGAAGAATGGATTGCTTCGCTTCGCTCGCAATGACGCGGACCTACTCCAGCCCCTGCACCTTCGGCATTGCCTGCGTCTTCTGGATTTCCGGCGCAGGCTTCTGCTCCGGTGCGAGCACGGTCGCGCCCGACGCGGGCGTCAAGGGAACGGCGGTCTGAGCCGCTGCGGCCGATATAGCTGTCGCGGCAGCCTGAACCGCTGAGGCCGGAGCGGCG
>CAWBTH010000030.1:0-27180 GCA_963791665.1 uncultured Alphaproteobacteria bacterium
CCCGAAAACAGGCTGGCGATCTCGCGGAAGGCCGTGAGCTGCTTGGCGTTGGTCGGGTTGTTGACCAGTTCGGCGGAGGCAAGGTGGCTCATCACCAGCGTGATGCCATGATCGCCGGCATTGATGCGCGGGATGATGCCCTGCGCTTCCGGGATCGTGAGCCCGAGCCGGTTCATGCCGGTGTCGATATGGATGGCAGCGCTGCCGTTCCAGCCGGAGCGGCGGCAAAATACGTCCCATTCGGCAAGCTCGTTAAGATCGCCGATCACAGGCCTGCAGTCGATCGCGGCATAGGCATCGCCGCTGTTCTGGAAGAAGCCGTCGAGGGCGTAGAGCGTTGCGGTCGGGAGCGCTGATCGCACCACGCGCGCTTCCTCGAT
Organism: uncultured Alphaproteobacteria bacterium; assembly: GCA_963791665.1. Classification (GTDB taxonomy): domain Bacteria; phylum Pseudomonadota; class Alphaproteobacteria; order Rhizobiales; family Xanthobacteraceae; genus Bradyrhizobium. Next base: position 381 of record CAWBTH010000030.1, read on the forward strand.
CGTCGCGACAAAGAAGGTCTTGCAGCCGGCGGAGGCGAGCGCCTTCGCCACCTGCTCGGCGCCGCAGCCATAGGCATTGGCCTTGACGACGGCGGCGCATTCGGCGGGCACGGCCGTTTTCTCCAGCTTCCGCCAATTCGCGACGATGGCGTCAAGATCGATGGTGAGGATGCCGGTTGCGGTCGCGAGTGCGGCCGCCTGGTTGGCCTCGGTCGACAGGACCGTGCCCGCGGCATTGGGGTCTGAAATGATGTTCATGACCCCTAAGTTACGCGGCGCGAGAGGCCGGTTCAACCGGAACGGAACTACGACCTAAGGCACGCGATAGGGCAGATGTTCCTCGTCCGCGGCGTCGCTGAAGCGGGTGAATTGCCCCTCGAACTGCAGCTTGACGGTGCCGGTCGGGCCATGGCGCTGCTTGCCGATAATGACCTCGGCCTTGCCATGCACCAGTTGCATTTCGAGCTGCCATTTCTCGTATTCGGGCGTGCCGAGCTTCGGTTCCTTGCTCTGCAGGTAGTATTCCTCGCGGAACACGAACATCACGACGTCGGCATCCTGCTCGATCGAACCGGATTCGCGAAGGTCGGAGAGTTGCGGCCGCTTGTCGTCGCGGTTCTCGACCTGGCGCGAGAGCTGCGACAGCGCGATCACGGGGATATTCAGTTCCTTGGCCAGCGCCTTCAGGCTGGTGGTGATCTCCGTCAACTCCTGCACGCGGTTGTCGGAGCGTTTGCTGGAACCCTGCAAGAGCTGGATGTAGTCGACCACCAGCACGTCGAGCCCGCGCTGGCGCTTCAGGCGCCGCGCCCGCGCGGTGAGTTGCGCGATCGCAAGGCCGCCGGTTTCGTCGACAAAGAGCGGCAGATGCTCGAGCTCGATGGTGTAGTCGCGGATGCGGTCGAATTCCTGCTGGTTGATGCCGCCGCGGCGGATCATGCTCGAAGAAATGCTGGCTTGCTCCGACAGAATGCGGGTCGCGAGCTGCTCCGCCGACATTTCGCAGGAGAAGAAGCCGACAATGCCGCCATTAACGGTCTTCATGCTGCCGTCGGCCTGGACCTCGGAGCGATGCGCCTTGGCGATGTTGTAGGCAATGTTGGTGGCAAGCGCGGTCTTGCCCATGCCGGGCCGGCCCGCGACGATGACGAGGTCGGAGGATTGCAGGCCGCCCATCTTGGCGTCGAGATCGCGCAAGCCGGTGGCGATGCCGGATAGTCTGCCGTCGCGCTGGTAGGCGTTGGCCGCCATATCGAGGGCGACCTTCATGGCCTGCGAGAAGCGCTGGAAGCCGCCGTCATAGCGGCCGGACTCGGCCAGTTCGTACAGCTTGCGCTCGGCGTCCTCGATTTGTGCGCGCGGTGCGAAATCCACCGGCGCGTCGTAGGCGACAGTCACCATCTCCTCGCCGATGCCGATCAGGTCGCGCCGCAGCGACAGGTCGTAAACGGTGCGACCGTAATCCTGGGCATTGATGATGGTGGTCGCCTCGGCGGCGAGGCGGGCGAGATACTGGCTCACGGTCATGCCGAGAATGTCGGCGTCGGCCGGAAAGAAGGTCTTCAGGGTCACGGGGGTGGCAACCTTGCCCATCCGGATCAGGCTGCCTGCGGTCTCGTAGATCTTCTGATGAACGATCTCGAAGAAGTGCTTCGGTTCCAGGAAGTCCGAGACGCGGTAGAAGGCGTCGTTGTTGACCAGGATGGCGCCCAAAAGGCTCTGCTCGGCCTCGATATTGTGCGGTGCGCTCCGATAGGCGGGAGCGTTGGGGTCGGCGGGAAGTTTTAAGACGTTCGAATCAGGAGCCATGGACGAAATTGTCGATCGGATTGGGTCAGGGATGGGGCGGCGATAAAGCGCCTGTCCCTCGCAACGCGGAAGCGTGATGTTTTGTTGTGCCCGATTCCCACAATGATGTGGGTGTGAATCGAATTATGACACCGCAAGCCCCTTGACGCGGTTCGACCAGAATCAGGCGAAAGCGCGGCTCACGCAAATTTTCGAAGAACGGGGTGAACCTTGTTCCACCCCGACCGGACTCATTTTCGAGGGATTCAGGTCAGTAGCAAATAGCCGAGCGCGATTACGGCGGCCGCGGTGCCGATCAGGATCAGGGCGTAATCGGTTCGAAGGTCGTCCTGCATATCGAGCGCTGGTTGCTGTGAGGCCATGCGCGAGTTTTAGGGCAGGAAAAGCCCGGGGTTCTGTGAGGTCGTTCACATTCGCCCGAATTTCTTTCCGGCACGTTCATCGGAACGAGTGTCTGGTTCAGGGGTTGGTGGTTTCTCGGACAGGAACAGGCGATGGCCCAAGGGCAAATATGGCGATCGGGAAAGGGCGAACGGCAGTGGCTGTCGCGCCTGATCGAAACCATGGAACAAATCGCTCGTCCCGACATCCAACGCCGTCCCGTAGATCGGCTGGTGCTGGCGAAGGTCCGCGCCCAGCTGGGTCGGCCGGCGTCCTATCCCTACGGCGCCTACGGCCGCCACTAACCTTCACGATTCGCCCGCAAGTCCGGACTATTCACCCGCGAGCCTGAGCCGCGGCCGTCCTCGACGTTCCATGGTGCGCAGTCGCGCCTCTTCCCGCGTGATGTAATCGCGGGTCATGGGAACCACGCCCTGGCGCCTGGTCAACTGGATCTGCAGGTTCATCAGGTTCTGCTTGCGGAATGACATCTCCGCGCCAGCCAGGTAAAACTGCCACATCCGCACAAAGCGTTGGTCATAGAGCTGCGCCGCCTCTTCACGATGCGCCAGGAAGCGTTCGCGCCAGGCTTTGAGGGTTTCCGCATAGTGTAGCCGCAGGATCTCGGTGTCGCACACCAGAAGGCCCGACCGCTCGATCGCCGGAAACACCTCTGACAGCGCCGGAATGTAACCGCCCGGGAAAATGTATTTGGTGATCCAGGGACTGGTCACGTCGGGACCGGTCGAACGGCCGATCGAATGCAACAGCATCACGCCGTCCTCGGTCAGCAGGTCAGCGCAGCGCTTGAAGAACGTATCGTAGAAGTCGACGCCGACATGTTCGAACATGCCGACCGAAACGATGCGGTCGAACGGTCCTGTCACATCGCGATAATCCTGCAGCAGGAAGCGTGCCGACCGGCTCAGATTTTTCTCCTCGGCGCGTGCGTTGGAAACTCCGAGCTGTTCGGTCGAAAGCGTGATGCCGGTGACGTCGGCGCCCGTCATCTCGGCGAGATAGAGACCGAGCCCGCCCCAGCCCGAGCCGATGTCCAGCACGCGGTCGCCACGCCGGATCAGGAGCTTTGCCGCCAGATGCCGCTCCTTGGCGAGCTGCGCGTCGTCGAGGCTGGCGTCGGGCGCATCGAAATAGGCGCAGCTATATTGCTTGTCGGAATCGAGAAAGAGCGAATAGAGCCGGCCGTCGAGATCGTAGTGATGCGCGACGTTGTTTCGTGAGCGGCGGCGTAGATTGAATTGCTTGGCATGCCGGATCAAAAAGCGCGCCCACCAGCGCATTTTGGCGAGAGCGGGCAGAATGTCCGGCTGATCGAGCAGAATGCCGAGCACGTCGGCGAGGCTGCCTTGCTCGACGACGAAGCTGCCGTCCATATAGCACTCACCCAGCGCAAGCTCGGGATTGGCAAGGATTCGGCGCTCGGCTTTGCGAGTGAGGAAACGGACGGCGACCGGATCACCCGTGCCATCGCCGCAGGTGAAGGTTTTGCCGCTCGCCGTCGTGACCGTCATGGCGCCGCGGCGAATGAATTTATCCAGGGAGAAACGTAACAAGCGGTCCATTGTGGTCACCGCGACCAGCGGCCTTTCGGATGTTCCCGTCCCATCGTTTCGACGCAGACGGAAGGCGATGGTTCCAACCTGCGCCGAAAGTTATTAGCGGCGGGACCCAGCTAATGCGTTGTCCACAAAGCGGATATTCCAGATTCTCGCGACCGATTGAGCGGCGTGGCCAACGCGCTTCCATTCGCGCGATAATCGGCTAAAAGGTGACCCGCCGCGCGCCGCGTGGGAGGGGTATCCCGGGCGCTACTGGGGCGTGATTTCCGCAAGCGGAGAACAGGGAATGTCGAGCCGAGCGCTCATTCTGGCGACGGTGATGCTTCTAGTGGGATGTGTGGCGGCTGATCGCGCGCTGGCGCAGGCCACTAACCTCGAAGCCGGCAAGACCCCCGCCCAGATCTTCGCGGGCACCTGCAACGCCTGCCACAAGGCCCCGCGCGGACTTTTGAAGTCGGTGCCGGCCTCCTCGCTGTCGAGTTTCCTGCGCCAGCACTACACCACCAGCCCGGAAATGGCCGGCGTGCTGGCCTCCTATTTGATTTCCAACGGCGCCACCGACACGAGGCTGAGCGGCGCCGAGAAGAAGGGCGCCAAGGAAGGGGCGAAGGAGGCCAAGCAGGAGGCGAAGCCGCCGGAGCAACTCGACCGCTTTGGCCGCAGGATTCATCCGGGCGGCGCGCCGCCGGCGGAAGCCGCTCCGGTATCATCAGGCGAGTCGCCGCAGTCGCCATCGCAGGCGACGATGGAGGCCGCCAGAGAGCAAAAGCAAAAGCTGACCAAGCGCGACAAGCCTGGCCAGGATTTGCCCAAGGGCGAGGGAGCAAAGGAAGCCGCGACGCCCGGCGAGACCGCCAAGCAAGAAGGCGCAAAGCCGTCCGAGACGCCCTCGCAATCCGCCAACGCCGCGCCGTCCACGCCGGGAGAGACGTCAGCGCTGCGGCCCGATCCGGTGCCTCCGGTCACGCCGGCTCCGGCTGCTGGCTCGGAGCCTGCGCCAGCCAGCGCACCGCCGTCCGTCATTTCGGCAGCGATCAGCGCGGAGACCGCGCCGGCCGTTCCGTCGCCGTCCAAGCCGGTCGAGCCGCCGCCTGCGGTGGTGGCCGCGACACCGGCGCTTGCCGCCAGTGCCGCCGGCAGGGCCACCCGCGCCGCCGATCTCGCGCTAATTTCAGCGACAAAATAAAAAGCCCGGCTTTTAAGGCCGGGCTTTTCGCGTTCGTGTGAACAGTCTTACTTCTGCTCGGCTTCGGGCGCCGCAGCAGGCGCCGGCTGCACTTCGTCGCGCTGCGCCTCGGGATCGAAGAACTCGCCGGCGGCGGCAATCGCCTCGGCGGCGGCATCCTGATCTTCCTGACGGGTCGAGATGTCTTCGCCGCGCTTGATGCGCTCGGCTTCGTCGGCGCTGCGGGCAACCGTCACATTGATGCTTGCCTCGACCTCGGGATGCACCGCGATCGTCACCTTGGTCTGACCGATCGCCTTGATCGGCGCGTCGAGCCAGACCTGCGTGCGGCCCACGGTGACCTTCTGGTCGGCGAGTGCGGCCACGATATCGCGCACCGACACCGAGCCGAACAGTTGGCCGCTTTCGGAGGCCTGGCGGATGATCACGATCTGAAGCCCGTCGATCTTCTCGGCGGCCTTGGCGGCTTCCGACTTGGCCTGGAGGTTGTTGGCCTCGAGCTCGGCTTTCATGCCGTCATATTTGGCGCGGTTTTCCGCGGTGGCGCGCAGCGCCTTCTTGCGCTTCAACAGGAAGTTACGGGCGTAACCATCCCTGACCTTTACGATTTCGCCCATCTGACCGAGCTTGGCGACGCGCTCCAGCAAAATGACTTCCATGTTTTCTCTCCTTGAAGACGTTGTTGAACGGTTGAACTCAGGGCGCGGGCAGCGGCGGTGGCTGCCTGCGCAGATAGCGTTGGCGAAATCCGAACACGGCATCGGCCAGTCCGAGCACGACGACGCCGATTATCGGCCAGACGAAAAGCACGACCGCCGCGTAGGCCGAGCCAAGCCACAGCGCGCGGCTCTTCAAGGCCAGCGTCAGCGTGTGCAGCACGGCGAAGCCCGCGAACCCGTAAGCCAGCATCAAGCGCCGAGGTGACGATTTCTGCGGAATCGAGAGCAGCCCGCCGGCGAGCGTGCAGGCGGCGGCAACGCAGAGCGCGGCGAGCGCGGCCTTCGGCAGCGCCGCGGTCTTCAAATCCGGCCATGGCCGGCGCAACCGGCCGGACATCGCGGTGATCTTTCCCGCGAGCCAGAGATTGATCGTCAGCATGACCATGATGCCGATGACGGCGCAGGCCGGCATGATCGTCACCAGCGCATCCAGCACCTTCTCGTCGGCCGCGGTGCCGCGGATTTCGAGAATCCGGAGCAGCCCCTGCTTCATGGCGGCGATGATCGCCGTCGCATCGGTGCCGAGCGTCAACAGCGCGCAGAAGGTGGTCAGCGACCCGAAGGCTGCGATCCAGACCAGGATGCGGCCGACCGGATACCATTCGATGTGAGGCGCTTCCGCGCCATTGCCGGACGACGCGACCGGCCGGCCGAACAAGGCGAGGTGGCCGAGCCACCAGGACGGCAGCGCCACGCCGATGACGTAGCCGATGCCGTAGGGAATGCCGAAGATCGCGGCCAGCGCAAACGAGGCGGCGGCGGAGGCGATCGTTGCCGACAAGCGGGCCCCAGCCGAGCGCGATCACCAACAGCGGCAGCGGCGCGAGATAGAGCAGCAGCAACGAAATCAGCGCGCCCGAGATGATCGAGGCGAACATCAGGGCCGACGCACAGCCGCCGGCAAGCGCAATGAGTACAGTTGCGATCATCAGCTGTCCCGCCCCTTTCGAGCGGTTAGAGGTTTTTTGAACCCCAACCATCGGCAACCGGACGACCCGGAAGCCTTATGAAGAATGAACGGCCGGAGGCGGCAGGTCGCCGCCGGCCGAAACGTTTAGCGAATAACGTAAGGCAGAAGCCCCAGGAACCGCGAGCGCTTGATGGCGCGCGCGAGCTCACGCTGCTTCTTGGCCGAGACGGCCGTGATCCGGCTCGGCACGATCTTGCCGCGCTCGGAGACGTAACGCATCAACAGCTTGGAATCCTTGTAGTCGATCTTCGGCGCGTTCGGACCCGTGAACGGACAGGTCTTGCGGCGGCGGAAAAACGGTCGGCGTGCACCAGCTTCAGCCATCGTTCCTACTCCTCTGCCGCCGGGGTCTCGGCGTCTTCGCGCGGACGGCGCGGGCCGCGGTCGCCACGGAAGCCACCGCCATCACGATCGCCGCGGAAGCCACCGCCGTCGCGATCGCCGCGGAAGCCGCCGTCACGGAAGCCGCCGCCACGATCGTCGCGCTCGCGGTCGCGATCGGCCTTGCGCATCATCGCCGAGGGGCCTTCCTCATGCTCTTCGACGCGCACGCTGAGATAACGGATGACGTCTTCGCTGATGCGCTCCTGCCGCTCGATCTCGGAGATCGCCGAAGACGGCGCGTCGATGTTGAGGAGCACGAAGTGCGCCTTGCGATTCTTGTTCATGCGATAGGTGAGGGAGCGCACGCCCCAGTTCTCGGTCTTGGTGACCTTGCCGCCGGCCTGCTCGACAATGCCGGTCATCTGGGTCGTCAGTTCTTCCACCTGCTGTGGGCTCGCGTCCTGACGCGCGAGAAAAACATGCTCATAAAGAGGCATGAGTGTCCTTTCCTAGTGTTGGCGCGGCTCCTGGCGTCAAGCCCTTCGAGACCTTGGGAAAGGACTCGGAAGCTCAAGAAGGCGGAAACACGGGACGACGGACCGACTGGTCCTGTCACATCAACGTTTGAGTTGCTGAGACCGTCCGTTCAGCTCCCGGCCGGGATCCACGGATCCGCGCCTTATAAGGAATTTGACCGGCTTGGCAAGGCAAAGCGGCCCCGGCTGGGCCGATTGGGCCGCAGGAGGCCGAATATCTGCCTTGCACTATTTGTTTGTATGACATACAATTATTGGATGGCAGCCGAGACGCCCCGGAACCACGCCAATGCCCGTGGATGGCGATCCCAAGCACGCTGCGCGCGCCACGCGTTCGGCCGGGCGGCGGATGCGGTCTTCGCTTCTCGATGGCGCAAGCCGCCTGTTCAAGGAGAGGGGGCTGGCGGGAACCTCGATCTCGGACATCGCGGCAGCGGCCGACGCCTTCCCGAGCCAGATCACCTATTATTTCCGCACCAAGGAGGCGCTGTTCGTCGAGGCCGCCTGCCGCGACATGCTCTATGTCGCGCGATCGGCCGAACAGGCCGCGCTGAAGGCAGAGACGCCGCGCGACTACACCCGCGCACTGGTCGAAGCCGTCACTGCGACGGATTCCGTCGCCTTCTTTGCGGAGGCGCTGACGCTGACGCGCCGCCGCCCCGATCTGGCGCCGCTGGTCGAGCGTACCATCGAGCGGCTGCATGCCGAGGGCATGCGCGCCTATGCCGAGCAGATCGAGCGGCATGGCTGGAATACGCTCAGGGATCCCGACGCGTCCTCGCGGCGGTTCTGGGCGCTGGCCATCGGCGTGATGGTCGAAGGCTATGCGATGGGCCGTTCGGCCGAAGAACTCGCCACCGAAATGCTCCGCGTGCTTGGCGATCAGGCGACCACCAGACCCGCAAGCCGGCTTCGTCTCGTCAGCGGCGAGACGTCATCCGAAGGGGAGACCCCGTCATGACCGCGCTTCGCATGCGTGCCCGCGATGTCCTCAGCGAAGATGAACTCGTCGCGGTGCGCGAACGCTTCACCTGGAAAGGCGTCGCGATGATCGTGCACGCCTGGACGTTGATTGTCGCGCGATCGCGCTGGTCGCATGGTGCTCGCATTCATGGATCGTCGTGCTGGCCTATCCGCTCGCGGTCGGCATCATCGGCTCGCGCCAGCTGGGCCTCGCCATCCTCATGCATGACGGCGCGCATGGCTGCCTGTCGCCGGACGAGAAGACCAATCTGTTCCTGAGCCAGTGGTTCTGCGCCTATCCGGTCTTCGCGGAAACGCGCGCCTATCGCCGCTATCATCTGCAGCATCACGCCCGTACGCAGCAGCATGACGACCCCGACCTCGTGCTGTCGGCGCCGTTTCCGATCACACAGCTGAGCTATCGCCGCAAATTCCTGCGCGATATCACCGGACAGACCGGCTATCAGCAGCGCAAGGCGCAGCTTTTGAACGCGCTCGGTCCGTCCGATTGGCCGCTGTCGCGTCGCGCCGCACAGTTCTGGGAGAAGCTCGGGCCGCAATGCCTGGTCAACGCCGTGATGTTCGTTGGCCTAACCGCCGCCGGCCTGTGGTGGGCCTATCCGCTGTTGTGGCTGGTGCCGCTACTGACCTGGATGATGGTGATCACGCGCATCCGCAACATCGCCGAACATGCCGTGGTGCCCGACTCGAACGATCCCTTGCGCAATACCCGCACCACGCGCGCCGGTTTTCTCGAGCGGCTGTTCATCGCGCCGTACTACGTCAACTACCACCTCGAACATCATCTCCTGTTCTACATCCCCTGCTACAATCTGCCGCGCGTGCACCGCATTCTCAGCCAAAGCCGGTTTGCCGGCGGCATGGAGGTACAGCCGGGTTATGCGGCCGTGCTGCGGCTCGCGACTGCAAAGCCAAATCGCGACGATCGCCCGGGTGAGCTCGTCAACAGTCTGCGCCGGGCGCGGGCCGGCGAGGCCGTCGGCGGCGACCAGCGGGCCAGCGGATTCTAGCCCAAGCCGCCTTCTGGGCCTTCCGGCGGCTTGACATGGCCGCCGAGGTCGGTGACTTACGCCCCCATCTTCCAATAGATTTAGGGATATGGGATCGCCGATGACGGCAGCATTTACCTTTCCGGGCCAGGGATCGCAGGCCGTGGGCATGGGCAAGGCCTTGGCCGACGCCTTTCCGGTTGCGCGCGCGGTATTCGACGAGGTCGATGCGGCACTCGCTGAGAAGCTCACCGCGACCATCTGGGAGGGACCAGCGGAGAAGCTGCAGCTCACCGAAAACGCCCAGCCGGCGCTGATGGCGGTCTCGATCGCCACCTTGCGCGTGCTGGAGAGCGAGGCCGGCTTTTCCGTCGGCCGCGACGCGGCTTTCGTCGCCGGTCATTCGCTCGGCGAGTATTCCGCACTGGCCGCCGCCGGCAGTCTGTCGATCACGGATGCCGCGCGGCTGTTGCGCACGCGCGGCCTTGCGATGCAGAAGGCGGTGCCGGTCGGTGTCGGCGCCATGGCCGCGCTGCTTGGTATGGACTATGACGCGGCCGTCGCGGTCGCGAGCGAAGCTGCGCAGGGCCAGGTCTGTCAGGCCGCCAATGACAATGGCGGCGGGCAGGTCGTCGTCTCCGGCGACAAGGCCGCGGTCGACCGCGCGGTCGAGATCGCCAAAACCAAAGGTGCCAAGCGCGCGATGCTGCTGCCGGTGTCCGCGCCGTTCCACTGCAAGCTGATGCAGCCCGCGGCCGACGCGATGGCGCAGGCGCTCGCCGGCGTCACCATCAACAAGCCGGTCTCGCCGCTGGTGTCGAACGTGCTGGCATCCAGCATCGACGATCCCGACGAAATCCGCCGCCGCCTGATCGAGCAGGTGACGGGCACCGTGCGCTGGCGCGAGTCGGTCGCGTTCATGGCGGGCAAGGGCGTGACGAGATTCTTCGAGATCGGCGCCGGCAAGGTGCTGAGCGGACTGGTCAAGCGTATTGCGGACGGAGCTGTGGGTGTGTCGGTCAGCGGCCCGAATGACATCGCTGCTGCCAAGGATGCACTGGCGTCGGCCTAGCGCATGATCCGGAAAAGTGTGAAGCGGTTTTCCGATAAGATCATGCGCAAAGGATAGACGCGGCCGAGAGGAGATTCCGATGTTCGATCTGACTGGCAGGACGGCGCTCGTGACCGGCGCGACCGGCGGCATCGGCGGCGCGATCGCGCAGGCGCTGCATGCGCAGGGCGCCACCGTGGCGATATCAGGGACGCGGCGCGAGGTACTGGACGCGCTCGCCGCCAGGCTTGGCGACCGCGTGCATGTGCTGCCCTGCAACCTCTCGGATTCGGCGCAAGTCGAGGCGCTGGTGCCATCGGCCGAGCAGGCGATGGGACAGGTCGACATTCTCCTCGCCAATGCCGGCATCACCCGTGACAATCTGTTCGTGCAGTTGACCGACGAAGCCTGGGACGAGGTCATCAATATCAATCTGACCGCGACGTTCCGTCTGGCCCGCGCCGCCACCAAGCTGATGATGCGCAAGCGCTTCGGCCGCATCATCGCCATCACCTCGATCGTCGGCGTGACCGGTAATCCCGGGCAGGGCAATTACACGGCCGCGAAGGCGGGCTTGATCGGCATGATCAAGACATTGGGCGCCGAATACGCCAAGCGGAACGTCACTGCCAATTGCATCGCGCCCGGCTTCATCAAGACGCCGATGACGGACGCGCTCAACGACAAGCAGCGTGAGACCATCCTGTCGAAGGTTCCGGCGGCGCGGCTGGGAACGCCGGAGGACATCGCCGCGGCGGCCGTGTTTCTGGCGTCCAACGAAGCGGCCTACATCACCGGCCAGACCATCCACGTCAACGGCGGTATGGCCATGATCTAAAGCCCGGCTAACCCCCTCAAGATGCGGCGAAACGCCGTTTTCGCCGGGGACGCCGGGCTTATGGCCAAGGCTTCGGAATTATGATAACCGAACCCGGAAAACGGATGGGCCAAGAACGCCATTGCAGGATCAGGAAACCCTGTATATTGGCGGGACGGAGCTTGCCGTCGTTCGCCGGTCGCTTCGGCCGGCGCCCCCTTTGAAGTTCCTGCGACCACCTGCCACGATGGTTCGGAAACTTCGATCATGGGACGCTGGCAACGAGGCCAAATCAGGTTTATGCGCGGTTGCGAAGGAAGTTTATCGACCACGATGTCTATCCCCGGGGTCGGGTCAAGGAAACAACACGAGGTTGAACGATGAGTGAGATTGGCGAGCGGGTTAAGAAGATCGTGGTCGAACACCTTGGTGTTGAGCCCGAAAAAGTGGTCGACAACGCAAGCTTCATCGACGACCTGGGCGCCGACAGCCTCGACACCGTCGAGCTCGTGATGGCATTTGAAGAAGAGTTCGGTTGCGAGATTCCCGACGACGCCGCGGAGACGATTTTGACCGTCGGCGACGCCACGAAATTTCTCGAGAAGAACGCGAAGAGCTGACGCCTCAGCGGCGCTGAAACCGGACGGACCGTTTTCGGGCGGTCCCCCGGTTTTGTATTACGGGCCGCCGCCTTCGGGCTGGAGTTTTAGGACATGAGGCGAGTCGTCGTTACCGGCCTCGGCATGGTGTCGCCACTCGGCTGTGGCGTCGAGACGACTTGGAAGCGCATCCTCGACGGCCGGAGCGGCGCCAGGAGGATCGATACCTTCGACGTCTCCGATCTGCCGAGCAAGATCGCCTGCATGGTGCCGCGCGGCGACGGCGCCGAGGGCAGCTTCAATCCCGACCAGTGGATGGAGCCGAAGGAGCAGCGCAAGGTCGACGACTTCATCATCTTTGCGATGGCGGCGGCGCGCCAGGCGCTCGATGACGCCAACTGGCATCCGGCGACCGAAGAGGACCGCTGCGCGACCGGCACGATGATCGGTTCCGGCATCGGCGGTCTCAACGGCATTGCCGAAACCGCCATCCTGCTGAAGGAGCGCGGGCCGCGCCGGGTCTCGCCGTTCTTCATTCCCGGCCGCCTGATCAATCTCGCCTCCGGCTATGTCTCGATCGAGCACGGCCTCAAGGGTCCGAACCATGCCGTGGTGACGGCCTGCTCGACCGGCGCGCATGCGATCGGCGACGCCAGCCGTCTGATCGCGCTCGGCGATGCCGACGTGATGGTCGCCGGCGGAACGGAATCGCCGATCGGCCGGATCGGCATGGCCGGTTTCTGCGCGGCGCGCGCGCTCTCCACCGGCTTCAACGAGACGCCGGAGAAGGCGTCGCGCCCCTACGACAAGGATCGCGACGGTTTCGTCATGGGCGAGGGCGCCGGCGTTCTCGTTCTCGAGGAATACGAGCACGCCAAGGCGCGCGGCGCGAAGATGTATGCCGAAGTGATCGGCTACGGCCTGTCGGGCGACGCCTACCACATCACCTCGCCGCCGCCGGATGGCAATGGCGGCTTCCGCAGCATGAGCGCGGCGATGAAGCGGGCCGGCGTCAGCGCCTCCGACATCGATTACATCAATGCGCACGGCACCTCGACCCAGGTCGGCGACGAGATCGAACTCGGCGCGGTCGAGCGGTTGCTCGGCAATGCCGCCTCGAAGGTCTCGATGTCGTCGACCAAATCCTCGACCGGGCACCTGCTGGGCGCGGCGGGCGCGATCGAGGCGATCTTCTCGATCCTGGCGATCCGCGACAATATCGCCCCGCCGACCATCAATCTGGACCATCCGTCCGTCGAAACCGCGATCGACCTCGTGCCGCTGAAGCCGCGCAAGCGCGAGATCAACATCGCCTTGTCGAATTCCTTCGGATTCGGCGGTACCAACGCGTCCGTTATCGTTCAGCGCGTTGTCAACTGATGTCGTTCACGGCGAAACCACCGTTTCGCCGTATTCGATGACGAATTGTAGCTTCGGGCGCACATACCAAAGTTCAGGACTCAGGTTGCATCGATGAGTGAACGGCCGCCCATCTCGCCACGCAGTCCGCGCGCTGCGCTGGAGCCCGAGCAGGTTCCGCCGCCGCCGAAGCGGTCGGAGCGGGCGCGCAACCCGTTTGTCATCGTCGGCAATGCGATCATCACCCTTCTCCTGATCGGAATGCTCGGCACCGGCGCCGCCTATTATTACGGCAAGAAGACCCTCGAGGCCCCGGGACCGCTGCAGCAGGACAAGACCGTCGTGATTCCCTCGCGCGCCGTGACCTTCGACATTGCCGAGGTTCTTCAACGCGAAGGCGTCATCGACATCAACAAATGGGCTTTCTTCGCTGCGGTGATCGCGCAGAAGGCGCGTTCGGAACTGAAGCCCGGCGAATATGCGTTCCAGAAGAACGCTTCGCTGCGCGATGTGATCGGCATCCTTGTCGAAGGCAAGGTGGTGCAGCATTCCGTCACCATTGCCGAAGGTTTGACGTCCGAGCAGATCATCTCGCGGTTGAGCGACAACGACCTTTTCTCCGGCACGATCCGCGAGGTTCCGCGCGAAGGCACGATGCTGCCGGAAACCTACAAATTCCCGCGCGGCACCACGCGTGAGCAGGTGATCCAGCGCATGCAGGCGGCGCAGAAGCGACTGGTCGCCGAGATCTGGGAGCATCGCAGTCCCGACGTTCCCGTCAAATCGCCGGAGCAACTGGTGACCCTGGCCTCGATCGTGGAGAAGGAAACCGGCAAGGCCGACGAGCGCAGCCGCGTGGCCGCGGTGTTCGCCAACCGCCTGCAGAAGAAGATGAAGCTGCAGTCCGACCCGACCATCATTTATGGCCTCGTCGGCGGCAAGGGCACGCTCGGCCGGCCGATCAAGCGCAGCGAGATCAGCCAGCCTTCGCCGTACAACACCTATACGATCGATGGCCTGCCGCCCGGGCCGATCGCCAATCCCGGCCGCGCCTCGCTGGAAGCCGCCGCCAATCCGGCGCGCACGCGCGACCTGTTCTTCGTGGCCGACGGCACCGGCGGACATGCCTTCAGCGAATCGCTGGATGCGCACCAGAAGAACGTGGCCAAGCTCCGCGCGATCGAGAAGCAGACCGCGAACGACCGGGCCGAACTGCCCGACGACGCGCCAGCGGCGGCGCCGGCTCCCGCGGCCGAAGCGGCGCAGGCCGCACCCGCTGCGGCTGCCCCCAAGCCCGCGAAACGGCCGGCCGCCCCGCGCACGCCGCCAGCCGCGCGCCAGGGCGCGGCGCAGGCCCCGGCGGCGGGTACCGTCCAGCAATAGCGGCATGATCCGGAAAAGCGTGAAGCGGTTTTCCGATAAAATCATGCCCCAAACAGGAATCTTTCGCGGACTCCACATTTCCTGAAAAGGTCTTATGGTCCGCGCGCGCTGGTGCAGCGAATCTGACACTGTTTTTTCGGAGATTTTCACGCCATGGCGCTGTCGAGCATGACCGGCTTCGCGCGAAGCCACGGGGCAAGCGGGCCTTACGCGTTCGAATGGGAATTGAAATCGGTCAATGCCAAGGGCTTCGACCTGCGCCTGCGGCTGCCGCAGGGATGGGACGAGCTCGATGCACATGCCAAGAAGCGCGCCGGCGAGGTGCTGGCGCGAGGCACGGTCTACGCCAACCTCAACGTCAAGCGCGCGAATGCCACCTCGACGGTGCGGATCAACGAAGGTGTGCTCAACGCCGTGTTGAAAGTCGCCGGCCAGCTTGCCGGCAGGATCGATGCGGTGGCGCCGAGTGTCGACGGCCTGCTCGCCATCAAGGGCGTGATCGAGGTGGTCGAGCCCGAAAGCAACGAGGACGAGGACAAGGCGGCGAAGGCGGCCGCGGCCAAGGCATTCGACGAGGCGCTCGACAATCTCGTGGCGATGCGCCGGCGCGAGGGATCTTCGCTCGGCCAAATCCTCTCGCAGCGGCTGGATGAGATCGAGGGACTGGCGAAAAAGGCCGAGGCGGCACCTGGCCGCAAGCCGGAAGCGGTGAGGGCGCGTCTCGCCGAGCAGGTTGCCGCGCTGCTCGAGACGACCGATCGTTTCGACGCCGATCGCTTGAGCCAGGAAGCGCTTATGATCGCGGCGAAGGCCGATATCCGCGAGGAGCTCGACCGCATCGCCTCGCATTTGTCGCAGGCGCGCGAGCTGATCGGAAAGGGCGGGCCGATCGGCCGCCGGCTCGATTTCCTGTCACAGGAATTCCACCGCGAGGTCAACACCACCTGCTCCAAATCCAACGATCTCGAACTGACCAATACCGGGCTCGAGATGAAGAGCGTGGTCGAGCAGTTCCGCGAACAGGTCCAGAATCTGGAGTGATGCATGGCGCCCCACGGACACGGCATTGACGGCGTCGAACGGCGCGGCCTGATGTTCGTGCTGTCCTCGCCTTCGGGCGCCGGCAAGACCACGCTGTCGCGGCTTCTGATCGAGCGGATGCCGGGGCTGAAAATGTCGGTCTCGGCAACCACGCGGGCGAAACGCCCGGGCGAGGTGGAGGGCCAGGATTATTTGTTCGTCGACAAGGCGCGCTTCGAGGAGATGGTGAAGCGCAACGAGCTCTTGGAATGGGCCACTGTGTTCGAGAATCGCTACGGCACGCCGCGCGCGCCGGTGGAAGCAGCACTCTCGAAGGGCGAGG
Source organism: uncultured Alphaproteobacteria bacterium (assembly GCA_963791665.1). GTDB lineage: Bacteria > Pseudomonadota > Alphaproteobacteria > Rhizobiales > Xanthobacteraceae > Bradyrhizobium. Next base: position 16,431 of record CAWBTH010000030.1, read on the forward strand.
ACGTGCTGTTCGACATCGACTGGCAGGGCACGCAGCAATTACGCGAGAAGGCCCGCGCCGACGTGGTCAGCGTTTTCATCCTGCCGCCGTCGGCGCTCGATCTCGAAAAGCGGCTGCATTCGCGCGCGCAGGATTCGCATGAGGTGATCCGCGGCCGCATGAGCCGCGCCAGCCACGAGATGAGCCATTGGGCGGAATATGATTATATCGTCGTCAACCACGACATTGAGGCGGCGTTCGCCGAGGTGCAGTCGATCCTCAAGGCCGAACGGCTTAAGCGCGAGCGCCGCACCGGTTTGACGGCATTCGTGCGCGATTTGCAGCGGCAGCTGGAGAAGTAACGCACGTCACTGCGGGCGCGGGTTTTCCAGCTCGGTCGAGCGGGTCGTTTGCAATTCGTCCTGCAGCTGCTTGGTCAATCGCGCGAGGAAATCCTCGATCTTCTCGAAGCTGTCGTCGTTCTTGCCGAAGGCGATCCTTGCCGCGTCCTCGTGTGCGACATCCACCTCCGCGACGTCCCCGTGCGGAATGGTCGGACTCAGTTCCGCTGCAACCCATGGTGCGCCCCGCGCCTCATCGGCAAGAGACGGTGAAACGGGCTGCCGCTGCGGCCAACGTTCCTGGCGCCTTCGGCGCCAGCGCGCGCCGGCCAGCCGATAGACCAGGCTGCCGGATATTCCCGCCAGCGCCAGCGCACCGAACGCCACCAGCGCGAGTTTCTGCAACGAGCCGACCTCGCGTGCCGGTGGCGGGCTTGCTTGTGGCGGTTCCGCGGACAGGCGTTGCCGCTGCTGTATCGGTCGGCTGTGCGTCCGCAACCATCATTGACACCTGCGGTGCGGCGTTTGCGGTCGCAGGCGCGCCTGACGCCTGCGGCCAGCGCGAGATGAGCTGGGACTCGGCAGCTGCGGCGGGTGCGCCCGCACCGGGGCCGATTCCGGTTGTGGCCGTCGTGGGAGCCGCTGGCGCCGAAATGGCGGCTTGCGGATTCGGCCAGACTGAAGGCGGCGGTGGCGCGCTGCTATTATCCTCCACGCGCACCTTCGGTGCGAACTCGGCACGGGCATCGGCGAGCGATCGTGCCGGCGGCGCATTTCCGGTGGTTGAGGGCGCGGGCTTTGCCGCAGCCACGGGCTCCGTGGCAGGCGTGCGCGCGGACGCCTCGTCCTCGCCGCGCAGATACCAGCAATGACGGGCGGTGCCGCGCTCGATGCGATAGTACCAATGCTTGCCCTGCGGCGCGTCGGCCTTGGGCTCGGTGATGCAGCTGTCCGCTGCGCGCGCGCCGCTGACGGAACCTGCCATCAATCCGGCGCTTGCAGCAACACTCAACAGTAAAGCCGATGCGAGTTTCGCCTGAACGTTCGACATACGCATCTCCGGTACGCAATACATGACGCCCCGGAGTGTCGAAAAAGACTTGGGTCGCAATAGGCCGCAAATCCGGAGAGGATTGGGCTTAATTCGGGCTCGGGTTCCCGCCTTCGAAATGCCGAAGTTTAGGCCCCGCAAAAAAAGGCGCTGCCGAAGCAGCGCCCTTGGCCTGGCCGCAGTCGATCGCGGTTCAGTCGCTGGCGAGCACGTCGCTGAACAGCACGTAGCGTTCGCCGTTGAAGCGAACCAGCCGCATCTGCTTGATCGGACGGTGGTCGGTCGGGCTCGTCGTCAGCTTGATGCCCGGCAACAGCAGCGGCAGCTCCATGTTCATGTGCAGCGCCTTTTCCATGACGTTCTCGCGCGTGAGATTATCGCCGCACTGCTTGAGCAATTCGACCACCGCATGGCCGATATTGTAGCCGTAGGGCGCGTAATAATCGCTCTTGTCGACCCGCGGATTGTACTTGTCCATCCAAACGTTAAACGCCTTCATCTCGGGATCGTCGCGCCATTGCGGATCGGCCGGATCCTTTTGATAGGCGGCCGAGATCACGCCCTTGGCGGCCTCGAAGCCGGCCGGTCTGATCGCGCCTGCGATCGAGGAGCCGACACTGTCGACGAACTCCTGGGGATGCCAGTCGATGTCGTAAGCCTTGCGGATCGCCTGCGCCGAGAATTTCGGCACCGCGAAGATCACCATCACGTCGGCGCCGGCCGATTTCAGCGACACGATCTGCGAGTCGATCGTGGGATCGGTGGTATTGTACACCTGCTCCGACACGATCATGCTCGCCGCCTTGCCGCCGAGGCCGCGCTTGAAGCCGAGCATGTAGTCGCGCCCGAGATCGTCGTTCTGCGAGATGATGCCGATCTTCGCATCCGGCTTCGTCTGCAGGATATATTTGGCATAGATCTCGCCTTCGGAAGCGTAGTGCGGCGTCCAGCTCATCGTCCACGGAAAATGGACGGGATCGTTGAACATGGTGGCGCCGGTGCCGATGAAGAGATGCGGCACCTGCTTCTGGTTGATGTATTTGACGACCGCATTGTTGGTCGCGGTGCCCACGGTGTTGACGAGGAACAGCACCTCCTCGCTCTCAATCAGTTTTCTGATCTGTTCCACGGTTTTCGGCGGGCTATAGGCATCGTCCAGCGCGACATAGTTGATCTTGCGCCCGTTGATGCCGCCTTCGTCGTTGATCTTCTGGAAATAAGCGGTCGCCGACACCGCGCCGGCCGAATAGGCCGATGCCGGGCCGCTGAACGGCGTGGTGGTGCCGATCTTGATTTCCGTGTCGGTGACACCCGGCCCGTATTTCTTCTGCGACAGCGCGGGCGTAGCGGCGAGACCGAGCGCCAGCAGCGCCAGCGCGCCGCGCGCGCCAATATTCATCCAGGCCATTTATCCTCCCGTTTCTCGGCGCATGATCCGGAAAAAGCCTGCCCCGCACTTGATGCGGGGTGTGAAGCGGTTTTCCGAAGAGATCATGCGCCAACAAAAAGCAGCGAGGCCGGCACCGTCGTTTCTAGTTTCTCAGGACGATACGTCCCACGACTTTCCCGGCTCGCAATTCATCGATCCATTTTTGCACGTCGCCCATCGGCTCTTCGCGCATCGGCGTCGGCTTGATCTTGCCTGTACGCGCCAGCGCCATCAATTCATGTCCTTCGGCCAGCGTTCCGACCATGAAACCCTCGATGGTCATGCGCTTGTAAATCCATTGCACCATGGGCAGGCTGAAATTGCCGCCCATCAGGCCGGACACCACGATCTTGCCGCCGCGCGCGATCACCGAGGTCGCGAACGCCATCGACTTTTCGTTGCCGGCGAAATCGACGATCTCATCAAAACCGCCCTCGGTCTCCCTGACAATTCGTTTAACAATGTCGGCCTCGGCGGGATCGTAGGCGACGGAAGCGCCGTTTTTCAGCGCGGTTTCCCGCGCGGCGGGATTTAGGTCGGCGACCGATATCTTTTGCTTGAACATTGCTTGCGCCAACGACAGGCCCATCATGCCGACGCCGCCGAGCCCGATCAGCAGCAGATTGCGTTGCCGCGGCCGGTCGACGAGGCGCTTCAGTGCGCCATAGGCCGTCATGCCGGAGCACATCAGCGTCGCGGCCTGGTTGACCGAAAGCGGGGCATAGTCGAGCAGATATTTCGCGTCGGGCACCAGCACGTGGGTCGCGAATCCGCCGTCGAGGATGACACCGAGAAAACAATTCTTCAGGCAGAGATTTTCGTCACCGTTGAGACAGTCGCGGCACTGGCCGCAGCCGATCCATGGGAAGACAGCCTTCTTGGTGCCGATCAGGCTCTTGTCGGCGTCCGGTCCGACCTCATCGACGATGCCTGCGATCTCGTGGCCCATCGTGAAGGGCAGAACCATGCCGCGCGTGGTGTCGAGCCGCCTGCCGCCGCCGAGATCGGCGTAGCCATCCTGGATATGCAGGTCGGAGTGGCACAGCCCGCAGCGATCGACGCGGACCAGCACCTCCTTGCCCTGCGGTTTTGGTGTGTCGACGATGGTCTCGCAAAGCGGAGCATCGAATTTTACGAGTGACTGTCGACGCAGCTGCGCCATTCTTCTTCTCCCTAGTCCATTTTCGAATTTTCGTTCCGTATATCGGCCAATTCACGGGCCATGGCAACAAAGCCGGACACCGGAATGGTTTCGGCGCGGCGGGTCGGATCGACATGCGCCGCGAGCGCGAGCCGCGCGGGATCGGCCGGCAGTGACTTCAGGCTCTGACGCAGCATCTTGCGGCGCTGGCCGAATGCGGCGGCCGTGACCTGCTCCAGCAGGCGGCGCTCGCAAGGCTCAGGCGTCTCGCGCGGTATCAGCCGCACCACCGAGGACGTGACCTTGGGTTGCGGCACGAAGGCCGCGGGCGAGATGTCGAACAGGATCTTCGTCTCGCAGCGCCAGTTGGCGAGGACGCCGAGCCGGCCGTAAGCCTCTTCATCTTCGCGCGCGACGATGCGCTCCGCGACCTCGCGCTGAAACATCAGCACCATCATGTCGTACCATGGCGGCCACGGCTCGACCGAGAGCCAGCCGATCAGAAGCGCGGTTGCGATGTTGTAGGGCAGGTTGGCGACGATCTTCGCTTTGGAGGAGCCGAGATAAGGTCGGGGATCGAAGCTCTGCGCATCGGCGCAGACGATCTCGAGCCGGCCTGGATAGCGCATTGCGATGGCTTCCAGCGCGGGAATGGCGCGCGGGTCATGCTCGACGGCGATGACGTGCGCCGCCCCCAGCGCCAGCAGCGCACGGGTCAATCCGCCCGGCCCCGGGCCGATCTCGATCACGGTCGCCTTGTCCAGCGGACCCGCGGCGCGTGCAATGCGCGCGGTGAGGTTGAGGTCGAGCAGGAAATTCTGTCCCAGCGATTTGCGCGCGGAGAGCTGATGCTCGCGGATGACCTCGCGGAGCGGCGGCAAGTCGTCGATTGCGCTCATGTGACCGGCGCCGGGACCGACATCTCCGCCATGCGCGCGGCAAGCCGCAGCGCCGCAATCAGGCTTGCCGGATTGGCGCGCCCGGTGCCGGCGATGTCGAAGGCGGTGCCGTGGTCGGGCGAGGTGCGGATGAAGGGCAGCCCGAGCGTGACATTGACGCCGTCGTCGAAGGCGATCGTCTTGATCGGGATCAGCGCCTGGTCGTGGTACATGCAGATCGCGCAATCATAGGTTTTCCGCGCCGCTTCGTGAAACATCGTATCAGCGGGAAGCGGTCCCCTGGCGTCGATGCCTTCGCCGCGCAGGATTTCGATCGCGGGAGCCACGATCGCCTTGTCTTCGCTGCCGAGCGAGCCGTCTTCGCCGGCATGCGGGTTGAGTCCCGACAGCGCCAGGCGTGGGCCGGCGATACCGAAACGGCTCTTCAGGCTTGCTGCCACGATCCGCGCCGTGCTGACGATCAAGTCCGTGGTAAGCTGCGCGATTGCCTCGCGCAGCGAGAGGTGAATGGTCACCGGAACCACCGCGAGCGCGGGTGACCACAGCATCATCACGGGCTGCGGTGTCCTGCCGTTTTCCGCCGCGAGCTCGGCGAGGTACTCGGTGTGGCCGGGATGCTTGAACCCGGCGCGATAAAGCACGCTTTTCGCGATCGGGTTGGTGACGACGGCGCTGGCAAGCCCTGAGCGGACGTCGGCGACCGCGCGGCGGATCGAGGTGATGGCCGCGTCCGCGCTCGATGTGTCGGGCTTTCCGGGTTCGGCGGTCGCGTGCTTGCCCGTGGGCGCGACCGGCAAGGCCCGCGCAAAGGCGGCGCACGCATCAGTCGCGCCGACCTCCGCCACCGCTACCTCGAGGCCGAGCGCCCTGGCGCGTCGGGCGATGAACGCGGCGTCGCCGAGCAGATAGAACGGCGGAAGCTTCAACTCATCCCGGCGCAACCAGGCGAGGAGAGTAATGTCGGGTCCGATGCCCGCGGGCTCACCCAGCGTCAGTGCGAGCGGTCGATTGCCCGCCTTGCGGGATTGGTGCTCCATCGCAGCATCTGCTTTCACAAACCGCAAAAATGAATCGCAAGCCGTCAATTGCGGCGCGGCTTCGATTTCTTGCCGTCCTCGGCCGTCGAATCTTCGGCCTTGGTTTCACGGTACTCGATCATCGCCGCCTTGCGGATTTCCGCCAGATAATTGTTCGAGGTCTGCTCGTACTTCTTGGCGTACATCTTGTCGCGCATTTCCTTGCGCTTCGGCGAATCGATCGTGGTCGGTTTGCGCGAACATAGCGCGACCATCTCGACGCCCTGCTTGGTCACCTCGGGCGGGGTCAGATGGCCGACCGGCGTATCGTCCAGCACCTTGCGCAGGTTGGGGGGGATATCGGCCGAGGTCTTGGTCACGATCTCGCGGATCGCGGCATTGGCCATCGATTTGAAGTACTGGTTCGCCTGCTCGCAGGTCTCCACGCGGCCGCGCAGGGTCTCGGCGTCCTTTTGCCGGAGTTCGATCGCGCTTTGGGCCGATCCCTTCGGCACGATCAGCACGACGGGCTGCAGCTTGTATTCGAAGGCCTCGCCTTTTTGCTGATCGTCGCCGCCTTCGGCCTTGACGGCCTCATTGACGTCCTTTTCGCCGATCTGAAGTTTTTCCTTGTAGCGTCCGCGCACGAGGCTGGTCCACACCATGTCGGCCTTGATGCGGGCTTTCAGCGTGTCGGCCCTGATGCCCTGCTTCTCCAGCGTCGCCGCCAACTGGTCTGCGGTGATGTGCATGCGCTGGCCCATGCCGGCAAAGGCCTGGTCGATATCGGCGGAACTCGGATCGACGCCGAATTTCTTGCCTTCCTTGATCTTCACCTTTTCGTCGATCAGCGCGTTGATCACCTCCTTGCGGTCGGACGGCTTGCGGGTCGAGAGGAAGTCGAGCTTGCTGCGCTGCTCGATGTCGAAGTCGGTGATCGGCTCGCCATTGACCATGACCGCGACGGTCTGCGCATGCGCCGGCGAGGCGCCAAGCGACAGCAACAGCGCCGCGGCACAGCCCATGATCAGGGTTCGAAGTCGATGGGAAAGTGGTGTCGTCATGATCATCTTCGCTGGTCAGTCGATCCTGGTCGAAGCCTCGAGGCCATGCCGGATTTGCTCATCCTCGCGCGGTCCTACTGGATGCTGCCGACACCGGTGGCGGACGAGGAGGTGTTGGCGAGCGTGCGCAAGCCGAGCTGCAGCATGTAGGCATGGCCGAGCACCGGCGGCGCCGTGCCCGCGGAATAGCTGTAGGACGTCACATAGTTCGCCGCCAGCACGAAGCAATCGTCCACATAGCCGGCGCCGATCGTATAGGTGTTGAGCTTGTTGGCTTCCAGATCCCAGCGCGCTGCGCCGGTGACAACCCAGTTCGCCGCGATCTTGACCGAGCCGCTGCCGAGCAGGCCTTCGCGGCGGATCAGGTAGCCGAGCTCCGGCTGCGCCGCGTAATTGCCGTAGGTCATGCTGACCGACCAGCGGTCGAAGTTCGCCCGCGCCTCCGCCTCGAAGCGCTGCACGTTCCAGGTCTGCTCGTCGAAGCGCGACCTGACGCTGAACGTATAGGTCCGGTTCGGCGAATAATTGACGCTGGCGACATAGTCGGACTTCTGGGTCGCAAGGCCGGAATCGACGCCGGTGTTGTTCATGTCCGCGACCGCGAAGGAGTTCAGGCCGAACAGCTGGTAGGATTGACCGAACAGCACCTTGACGCTGCCGCCGCGGTCGAATTGCGTGGTCGACTGCACGCCGACATTGGCGCGCCCGCCGCCTTCGACGCGGTCGTAGCCCGAGAACTTATCGACGCTGAACAGGTTGCTCGCGTCATACACCAGGCTCTGGGCGTCCTCGTTGGGAAGCTTGCCGGCGTAGGATTCGTTCGGCCGAATGATCACCTGCGCGATCGGCTCGATCGTCGTCGAGCCCCATGGCTGGACGTTGATGAACGGATAGCGGTATTCGAGGCCCACGGTCGGCATCACCCGCAACGCCGTGGTGTTGCCGGTCGGCAGGAAGTTGCCGACGCCCGGCGCGTTGGTCACATCGGCGTTGATCGCATCGACCCGCGCGCTGACGAACGGCGTCCAGATTTCACCGTAGGAATCCGTGAACGATTTGCGCCACTGCGCTTCGGCGGTGAACCGCGTGTAGGTACCGGGCATGCCGCGCAGCAGGCACTGCGACGGAGTCCGAGCAAGCGGGTCGGCGGACGTCGTCGTGCAGAGGCTGTTGGTGTTGGCCAGCGTCGTGATCGGGTCGAACACGGCGTCGTTGCGCGACAAATTGACGAAGTTCGTCTTGTAGGAAACCTCGCCGCCGAAGATCGGGTAGTTGAAGACGTTCGAATAATCCATCACCGGGTAGACCACCGGCACTTGCTGCTGGTTACCCGAGAAGCTGAGATAGTAGATCGTGCGCAGGTCGAAGTAGCTGCGATTGCCGACGCCGGTCAGATACAGCTGCGAGACCGCTTCGGTCGGCAGGCTCAGGAACGAGTTCAGCGGATCGCGATATTGCGACAGCCGGTAATCGGACATGAAATAGTAGTCCGACAGGACCACGCCGTCCCAGCCCCAGACCCATTTGTCGTTGATCGCGAACTGGCCCTTGGTCTCCACGCCGCCGCGGAACTGGCGATCGCCGGGCTGGCCGGCGAAGGCGCCGGGATCGAGCTGATCGATGCCGTAGGCGCGGATCTGGTACGAGCCGTTGATCAGACGCTGGCGGAACTCGGCCTGCATCAGCACGCCTTGCCGCGTGGTGATGCGCGGGTTGAACGTGGCGTCCATGTCCGGCGCGATCGACCAGTAGTAGGGAATTTCCGTCGCGAAGCCGTAGGTCGAGGCTTCGCTGAAGCCGGGCATCAGGAAGCCGCTCTTGCGCTTCACCGTCGGATCGGGCGTTGAGAAGTACGGCATATAGGCGATCGGCACGCCGAAGAATTCGAGCTGCGCGGTCTCGAAATACAGCATCTTCTCTTGCTGATCGTGAATGATGCGGGCGCCCTTGACCTGCCACAGCGGCGGCTTCTTCGGATCGTCCCGGCAGGGCGCGCAAGCCGTATAGATGCCGTTCTCGAACACCGTGTAGTTGCCGCTGGAGCGGTCGGAGCGGGTCGCGGCCATGCGGGTTGCGTCCGCCGTGTCGACGCGCAGCGAATCGACGAACCCGTCGCGGTAGTCGTCGCTCAGATCCATGATGTTGGCATAGGTGATCTTGCCGTCGGCATCCGTTATGCGGATGTTGCCCTCGGCGTGCAGGCGCTTGGTGGTCTGGTCGTAGATCACCCTGTCGGCTTCGATGCTGGTGCCGTTGTAGAACAGCTGCACGTTGCCGACCGCCGACACGCGCTTGTTGTTGTAGTCGTAGTCGACCTCGACGGCCTGCACGAGCATCTGGCCGTCGGTATTGGCGACGCGCGGCGGATGCGTCGACGGCGGACGCGGATTGTAGGTGAAGCTCTGCGCTGCGGCCGGCGCTGTCGCCGCAAACTCGAACGCGCCCGTGAACAGCACGCCGAGCAACAGCGCGAGCAGCGGCCTTGCCGCGGCAAAGCTGCGGCGATCGCGGCGCACGACCATGCGCCGCGCCAACGCGGACAGGCACATCTGGAGGGCGGCGACGATTGCCACTACCCGTCCTCCTGGTACAGCAAGGCCACAAAGCCGGTGAGGCCACCCACCACCACGGGCAACCACGCCGCTGCGATCGGATGCATCAACTCGGCCTTGCTCAAATCCTCGGTTACTTTCGACAGCACGTAGAGCAGAAAGCCCGCACCCACGCCACTCAAAACCATCTTTTGCACGCCGCCGAATCGGAAGAAGCGCAACGACACCGATGCCGCTACCATCACCATCGCGGCAAGCAAAAACGGCAGTGCCAGAAGCTTGTGATATTGCAGGCGATACCCGGCGGTGGCGAAGCCCGAACTTTCGGACGAGCGAATGTAGGTCGGAAGTTGCCAAAACGACACAGTTTCCGGCGTCGAAAAACTGTTGCGCACCTGCGCCGGCGTCAGCGAGGTCGCGACCTCGAGTGTCGGCTGCTCGACCGGCGGCGCATTGAGCGCGAAGCGTTGCACGCCCCGGAACAACCAACGCCCTTCTTCGAGTGTGGCCTCGCGCGCCTCGATGCGCTCCTTGAAATGATTTTCCGTATCGAAGCGGAACAGCGTCAATCCGGTGAGCCGCACACCCTGCTTCTCGCTGCGCGCGGCGTTGATGATCATCTGGCCGTCGCTGTTGGACTGGTTGATCCAGAAGCCGGATGCGTCCTGAATTCCGCCGCCGCCTGCGCCGCCGAACAGCTCGGCTTCCATACGCTTGGAGAGTTCGCGCAGACTGGCCGACATCGGATTGTAGCCGGTCGTTGCGATCACGCCGAGCAGGAGAGCGCTGGCCAGCGCCGGCGCGATGAATTGCCAGGCGGAGACGCCGGCGGCGCGCGCCACCACCAGTTCCAGCCGCCGCGACAGCGCGAGATAGCAGGTCATGGCGCCGATCAGCACGCAGAACGGCATCATCTTCTCGAGCAGTTGCGGCACGCGGAACAGCGAGGTTTCCGCCACCATGATCGGCGAGGCGGCGGCAAGGCCGGAGGTCTTGCGCACCATCTCGATGTAGTCGACCAGCACCAGCAGCACGAAGATGCTGGCGAACACGCCGAGCGCCGAGACCACGAAACGGCCGGCGAAATAGCGTCCAAGCGTGTTGCTCATCATGCTCATGCCGACACCGGCCTTCCGAGCAGCCGCTGCAGGCGGGTAAGCGATTTGTTGAACGTCTCGAACAGGCTCGCAGGCGGTTCGATCACGAGCCCGTACACGATGATCCAGACGCCGATCGCGACGGCGCCCAGCGTCAGCCCGTACTGGATGATCGCCGCGA
>CAWBTH010000031.1:0-66948 GCA_963791665.1 uncultured Alphaproteobacteria bacterium
GCGGACGCCGCCGACAAGCTTTATGGCGCAGTTGCACACAAGCGGGCCACTGTGCTCGGCGAGGGCATCGACTAGTCAGAAGCTCGCGCTCGGCGCCGGCATCGAGAAGGCGGTCGGGAAGCACAGCGAAGAGGGCGGGCGCTAGGCAAAGATGCGCAGGCTGTGGAGCAAGGACAAGTCGGTCTGGACCGGCGACGACGAGAACAAGTGGCTGGGATGGCTCACCAGTGCTGCTGACGCCGATATCGCCGACTACGAGGATTTCGCACGACGCGTGAAGGGGCAGAAATTGACCGATGCCATCGTGCTCGGCATGGGTGGCTCGAGCCTCGGGCCCGAAGTGCTCGCACAAACTTTCGCGTCGAAGAGCGGTTTCCCGAAGCTGCATGTGCTCGACTCCACCGACCCCGCCCAGGTGCGCGCGCTGGAGAAGGCGGTCGATATCGGCAAGACCTTGTTCATCGTCTCCAGGAAATCCGGCGGCACCACCGAGCCGAACGCGATGAAGGATTATTTCTTCGACCGCGTCGCCAAGGCGATCGGCAAGGACAAGGCGGGCCATCGCTTCATCGCGGTGACCGATGCCGGCTCGTCGCTGGAGAAGGTCGCGAAAAGTCAGGACTTTGCCCGCGTCTTCCATGGCGAGCCGACCATCGGCGGGCGCTATTCGGTGCTCTCGCCGTTCGGCCTGGTGCCGGCCGCGGCGGCCGGCATCGATGTCCGCAAGCTGATCGACAATGCCCTGCACATGGTGCGCTCCTGCGGCGCCGACGTGCCGCCGCATGAAAATCCGGGCGTGCAGCTCGGGCTCGCGATGGGACTCGCCGGCCTCGAAGGCCGCGACAAGGTGACGATCCTGTCGTCGCAAAAGATCGCCGATTTCGGGGCCTGGGCCGAGCAGCTGATCGCCGAATCCACCGGAAAGGACGGCAAGGGCCTGATTCCGATCGAGGGCGAACCGCTCGGCGATGTCTCGCTGTACGGCAACGACCGCTTCTTCATCGACATCCGCGTACGAAGGCGATAGACGACGCCGCGCATGACGAGAAGCTCGCGGCGCTCGAACAGGCCGGTCATCCCGTCGCGCGCATCGTGATGAAATCGATCGACCATCTCGGCCAGGAGTTCTTCCGCTGGGAGATGGCGACCGCGGTCGCAGGCTGCATCCTCGGCATCAATCCGTTCAATCAGCCGGACGTCGAAGTCGCCAAGGTCAAGACACGGGAGCTGACCGCGGCGTTCGAAAAGACCGGCAAGCTGCCGGCCGAGAAGCCGGCGTTGTCGACGGATGAGGCCGACCTCTACACCGACGAGGCCAATATCGCCGGCCTGCGCAAGGCCGGCGCCGATGGCACCTTCGACTATGGCTGAAGGCGCATCTCTCCCGCGTCGATGCCGACGATTACGTTGCGCTGCTCGCCTATATCGAGCGCGACCCCGACCACATCGACTTGCTGCAGGACATGCGGCTGAAAGTGGGCGAACGACGTCGCGTTGCGACCTGCGCCGAATTCGGCCCGCGCTTCCTGCATTCGACCGGACAGGCCTACAAGGGCGGACCGGACAGCGGCGTGTTCCTGCAGATCACCGCCGACGACGCCAGGGATTTGCCGGTGCCCGGACAGAAGGCATCCTTCGGCGTCATCAAGGCGGCGGCAGGCGCGCGGCGATTTCGACGTGCTGATCGAGCGCGGCCGGCGTGCGCTACGCGTGCATCTGAAGGGTGACCTCGCGTCTGGCCTGAAGATGCTGGACGCCGCGATACGGAAGCGCTGAGCTTAGAGGACCAATGCAGCTTGGCATGATCGGTCTGGGGCGGATGGGCGGCAACATCGTCCGCCGCCTGATGAAGCACGGACACACGACCGTCGTGTACGACAAGAGCGAGAAGGCTGTTGCCGATCTCGCCGCCGACGGCGCGGCCGGCGCGAAAGCGCTGGAGGATCTCGTCAAGAAGCTGGAAAAGCCGCGCACCGTCTGGGTGATGCTGCCGGCCGGCAAGATCACCGAAGAGACCATCGAGGCGCTCGCAAAGCTCATGGAGCAAGGCGACGTCATCATCGACGGCGGCAACACCTTCTGGCAGGACGACGTCCGCCGCGGCAAGGCGCTGAAGCCGCGCGGCATCCACTATCGTCGACGTCGGCACCTCCGGCGGCGTCTGGGGCATCGAGCGCGGCTATTGCATGATGATCGGCGGCGAGAAGGCGGTGGTCGACCGGCTCGATCCGATCTTCAAGGCGCTTGCGCCGGGCGCCGGCGACATTCCGCAGGACGCCGAGCATCGCGAGGGCCGCGATCCCCGCGTCGAGCAAGGCTACATCCATGCCGGGCCGGTCGGCGCCGGGCACTTCGTCAAGATGATCCACAACGGCATCGAATACGGCCTGATGCAGGCCTATGCAGAAGGCTTCGACATCCTCAAGAACGCCAATATCGAGGCGCTGCCGGCCGGAGCACCGGTTCGATCTCAACATCGCCGACATTGCCGAGGTGTGGCGGCGCGGCAGCGTGATCCCGTCATGGCTGCTCGATCTGACCGCGACGCGCGCTCGCCGAGAACCACACGCTCGACAACTATTCCGGCTTTGTCGAGGATTCCGGCGAAGGCCGCTGGACCGTCAATGCCGCGGTCGACGAGGCCGTGCCGGCCGAGGTGCTGACTGCCGCGCTGTTCGCGCGCTTCCGTTCGCGCAAGGATCACACCTTCGCCGAAAAAATCCTCTCGGCGATGCGCGCCGGTTTCGGCGGCCATCGCGAGCCGAAGAAGCCGCGGCTAAGGTCAATGTCCCACGTTCAGAAGAAAGCCGACAATTGCTGCTTCGTCCTGTTCGGCGTCACCGGCGATCTCACGCATCGGCTGGTGATCCCGGCGCTCTATAATCTCGCCGCAGGCAATCTGCTGCCCGAGAATTTCGCCCTTGTCGGCGTCGCGCGCAAGGGCATGACCACCGCGCAGCTGTGCGAGAGCCTGATGAAAGGGCTTGCGCCAGTACGCGACCCGCAAGATCGACGACGCGGTGGCCAAACAGCTGTTCTCCTGCGTCACCTGCATCGAGGCCGACAACAAGGACCCGGCGTCGTTCGATGCCATGCGCGGCCAACTCGAGAAGATCGAAGCCGAGCGCAAGACCGGCGGCAACCGGCTGTTTTATCTGGCGACGCCGCCGGGCGCGTTCCTGCCGGTCGCGCAACAGCTCGGCCGCACCGGGATGCTGAAGGAGGACGGCGCGTGGCGGCGGCTGGTGGTGGAAAAGCCGTTCGGCACCGACCTCGAATCGGCAAAGCATCTCAACGCCGAACTGCTCAAGCTGATGGACGAGCACCAGATCTACCGGATCGATCATTATCTCGGCAAGGAGACGGTGCAGAATATCCTGGTGCTGCGCTTTGCCAACGGCATGTTCGAGCCGATCTGGAATCGCAACCACATCGACCACATCCAGATCACCGTCGACGAGAAGCTCGGCGTCGGCCACCGCGGCAGCTTCTACGATGCCACCGGCGCGCTGCGCGACATGGTGCCGAACCATCTGTTCCAGCTGCTGTCGCTGGTGACGATGGAGCCGCCATCGCGCTTCGATGCGCATTCGGTGCGCTCGGAAAAGGCCGAAGTGCTGTCCTCGATCCAGCAACAGACGCCGGAAGAAGCAGCGCGCAATTCGGTGCGCGGGCAATATCGCGGCGGCAAGGTCGGCGACACCGAGGTCGAGGATTACCGCAAGACCGAGGACGTCAAGCCCGGCAGTACCACGGAAACATATGCCGCGCTGAAACTCACGCATCGACAATTGGCGCTGGGCCGGCGTGCCGTTCTACCTGCGAACCGGCAAGGCGCTCGGCGTCAAGCGCACCGAGATCGCGATCAAGTTCAAGCAAGCGCCGTTCGCGATGTTCCGTGACACGCCGGTCGACAAGCTGTCGCAGAATTTTCTGGTGATTTCGACCGAACCGGTCGAAGGCATCGAGCTGCAATTCAACACCAAGGTGCCGGGGCCGGCGATCGACATCGACGGCGTTGAGATGAAGTTCCGCTACAAGGATTACTTCAAGGCCGAGCCATCGACCGGCTACGAGACGCTGATCTACGACTGCATGATCGGCGACAACATCCTGTTCCAGCGCGCCGACAGCGTGGAAGCCGGCTGGCGCGCGGTGCAGCCCTTCCTCGATGCCTGGCACAAGTCCGGCGCGAGGGGATTGAAGATCTACGACGCCGGCAGCGAAGGCCCGGAGGAAGCGGACGATCTGCTCGCCCGCGACGGCCGCAGCTGGCGCAAGCTGACCTGACCATGGCAGGGAACGTACGAAGGCTGATCGAGGTCGCTGACGCCACGGCGCTGGCGGAGGTTGCCGCCGTGCGCGTGCTCGCCTGCATGGCCGCCAATCCCGGCCGCATCGCGATTTGCCTGACCGGCGGATCGAGCCCGAAGCAGCTCTATGAGCTGCTGGCAACGGAGGATTATCGCGCAAAAATCCCGTGGCAGCGCGTGCACTGGTTCATCGGCGACGAGCGCTTCGTGCCTGCGAGTGATCCGCGCAACAACATGGCGGTGGCGCGCCGCATTTTCCTCGACCGCCTTTCGCCGCTGGCCAACATTCATCCGATCCCGACCGATGCCGCCAATCCGGACGAGGCCGCCGCGCGCTACGCGCGCGAACTGCAAACCTTCCAGGGCGGCGTGAGGCTCGACGACCCCGTGCGACCGCTGTTCGACCTGGTGCTGATGGGCGTCGGCCCTGACGGCCACACCGCCTCGCTGTTTCCGGATGATCCGGCGCTGGAGGAAGCCGAGCGCTGGGCTGTCGGCGTGCCCCAGGCGCATGTCGAACCCTTTGTGCCTCGCGTAACTCTGACCTTGCCTGCCCTCGCCTCCTGCCGCGAGATGCTGTTCGAAGTGTCGGGTGCCGGCAAACGCGCAATCCTCACCCGCGTGCTGGCAGGCGAACCCCTGCCCGCCAATCGCGCGCGCTCCAATGGCGAGACCGTGTGGCTGGTCGACAAGGCGGCGCTGCCGGAGGATACCCGTGCCGCCTGAGCCTGCGCCGCACGCGCTGATCGTGATGGGCGTGTCCGGCTCGGGCAAGACGACGATTGGCGAACTGCTCGCAGGCCGCATCGGCTGGCGCTATGAGGACGCCGATACGTTTCACCCGGCGAGCAACGTCGCCAAGATGAGCGCGGGGAAACCCCTGACCGATGAGGACCGCTGGCCCTGGCTGCGCGCGATCGCCGATGAGATCGACCGCGCGAGTGCAGCCGGCGAGCACGTCGTGATCGGCTGCTCGGCGCTGCGGCGGGTCTATCGCGATCTGCTGGTGCATGGACGAGCTGACGTTCGAATCGTCTATCTCGACGGCACGCAAGACTTGATCGCCGACCGTCTCGGCGCGCGGAAGGGGCACTTCATGCCGCCGGGATTGCTGACCAGCCAGTTTGGGACGTTGGAGCCGCCGACGCCTGACGAACATGCGCTGACGGTGTCGATCGATGCGCCGGCCGAGACCATCGTCGATGATATTATGAAGCAATTGAAATTGAGCAAGACATGACCCGCATTGCGCTTGTCGTCTCCGACGTGGATGGCACCCTGCTGACCCACGACAAGATTTTGACCGAGGCCGCGAAGGCCGCGGTGGAAAAGCTTCGCGCCGCCGGCATCGGCTTCACCATCACCTCCTCCCGGCCCTCGATCGGCATGGGCTTCCTGATCGAGCAGCTTGCGATCACGCTCCCCGTCGGCGCCTTCAACGGCAGCTCGATCGTCGATGCCGCCATGAACCCGGTCGAGCAGCATCTGATCCCAGCTTCGGCAGTGGAACGCGCTCTCGAGGTGCTGCGTGAGTACGGCGCCGACATCTGGCTGTTCACCCACGACCAATGGCTGACCAGCAACGGCGACGGCGAATATGTCCCGAACGAGAAGCGGGCGATCAAGGCCGACCCGACCGTGATCGGCGATTTCACGCCGTATCTGTCGAAGGCCTGCAAGGTGGTCGGCTCGAGCTCCGATTTCGAGAAGCTCAAGCGATGCGAAGCGGCGATGCAGGAGGCGCTGGGTGCGCAGGCCACCGCAGTGCGCTCGCAGGACTATTATCTCGACATCACCTCGCCCGGGGTGAACAAGGGCACCTTCGTGCAGACCATGGCGCGGCGACTCGCCATCTCGACCGATGCGGTTGCAACCATCGGCGACATGCACAACGACGTCGCGATGTTCGAGGTCAGCGGGCTGTCGTTCGCGATGGGCAATGCCTCCGACGAGGTCAAGAAGCACGCCAAGCGGGTGACTTATTCGAACGAGCAGGACGGTTTTGCCCGCGCGATGCAGATCGTGCTGTGGGAGAACGAGGGAAGGTAGCGGAGTTGTCGTCCCCGCGAACGCGGGGACCCATAACCACAGGAAGGAGTCGTTGCGACAAGCATAAACCTCTAGCCTTCGCACAACCGAGGCCTGTGGTTATGGTCCCGGATCGCGCTCGCTGACGCTCGCTTGTCCGGGACGACAGTTTACTTCGACCTTTGCACCGCCGGCTTCTCGCTGTGCTTGCGCGCCTCGTCGAGATTATGCGCGGTGTTGATCAGCGCAATGTGTGTGAGGGCCTGCGGAAAATTGCCGGCCTGGCGCCTCGCCCCGGAATCATATTCTTCCGCGAGCAGGCCGAGATCGTTGGCCACCCCAACCACGCGATCGAACAGCGTCTGCGCCTTCGCCACATCGCCGGCCAGCACATGGGCGTCGGCAAGCCAGAGCGTACAAGCGAGGAACGCACCCTCTGCCGGTTGCGGCTCGATGCCCTCGCGCGGATCGTGACGCAGCACTAAGCCGTCACGCATCATGTGCTTCTCGATCGCTGCGATCGTGCCGCGCACGCGCGGATCATCCGGCTTGAGGAAACCGACCGACGGCAGCAGCAAAACGCTGGCGTCGAGCAGCTTCGAGCCGTAGCTCTCGACAAAGGAATTCAGCTCTGCGTCGAATCCCTTCTCGCAGACATCGCGGCAGATGGTGTCTCGCAAAGCTCGCCACTCATCCAGCGGCGCCTCGAAACCGAAGGTCTCCGCGCTTTTGATGGCGCGGTCGAAAGCGACCCAGGTTTGCACCTTCGAGAAAACATAGTGCTTGCCCTCGCCGCGCCGCTCCCAGATGCCGTGATCGGGCTGATTCCAGACCTCGGCGAGATGTTTCAGCACCGCGTATTCGAGGTCCCACGACTCCTCGTCGAGCTCGAGCTTCGCAACCCGCGCCTGGTGGAAAGCATCGATCAACTCGCCGTAGACATCGAGTTGCAGCTGCGCATGCGCGGCATTGCCGACCCGCACCGGCTGCGCGCCCTCGTAGCCCGGGAGCCACTCCGCTTCCCATTCCAAGAGGCGCCGCTGACCCCAGATGCCGTACATGATCTGCATGTGCTCAGGCGAGCCGGCGGCGGCGCGCAAGAGCCAGTTGTGCCAGGCCGAAGCCTCCTCGGTGTAACCGGAATTCATCAGGGCCAGCAGCGTGAAAGTGGCGTCGCGCAGCCAGCAGAAGCGATAGTCCCAGTTGCGACCGCCACCGAATTTCTCCGGCAGCGAGGTGGTCGGCGCGGCCACGATGCCGCCGGTCGGATCGAAGGTCAGCGCCTTCAGCGTGATCAGCGAGCGCAGCACCAGATCGCGATACTGGCCCTCGTAGGTGCAGCGGCTACACCACTCGGTCCAGAATTTCTCGGTGTCTTCCAGCGCCTGCGCGGGATTGATCGGCTCGGGCGGGTCGAGGTGCGACGGCCCGTAGGTGAGCACGAAGGGAACGGTCCTGCCCTCCTCCACTTCGAAGTCGGCGACCGTGGTGAGGTCTTCGCCGCGGGTCTCGACCGGCGTGCGCAGCACGGTCATGTCCTGACCCGCGATCGCGAGCAGCGCCGTACCGTCCTCGGTGCGCTTGACCCAGGGAATGTCGGCGCCGAAGCCGAAGCGGATGACGAGTTGCATCCGCATCTTGACCTTGCCCTTGATGCCGCGGACCAGCCGCACGACATCGGAGGCCTTGCCGCGCGGCGGCATGAAATCGATCAACGCGACGATGCCGTCGTCGGTCTCGAAGCGTGTTTCCAGGATCAACGTATTGTCCCAGTAGCGGCGGGAGGTTCTTGTGATTTTGTCCGCGGGCGCGATCAGCCAGCGGCCGTTCCTGCTGGTGCCGAGCAGCGCGGCAAAGCAGGCATCGGAATCGAAGGCCGGCCAGCACAGCCAGTCGATCGAGCCGTCGCGGCCGACCAGCGCCGCGGTCTCGCAGTCTCCGATCAGGCCGTAGTCTTCGATTTTCAGGGGCAATTTCTCACTCGCAACTAACGCGCGCCGCGCGCCCTCGCCTGCGTCGCCGCCTTAAGGGCGCTCACATCGATCTTCGCCGCAATATCCTCGACTCTAACCGGCAGCCGCTGCCGCCAGTTCGGATGCTCGTTGATGGTACCGGGAATGTTGGGCTGGTCGACCACGCCGAGCAAATCCTCCAGCGAGATCGCCATCAGCCGCGACGGCGTGCCCGCGATGAAGCGCGCCACCGACGTGAAGTCGTTCCGGTCGATGCCATGCAGCCGGAGCACTTCGTCCAGCGCGCCGAGCGCATCCCAACGCGCCTGATCGCTCTCGCCGGGATCGACGTCGATCGAGCGCTTCAGCTTGAGATCGCCGAACGACCGCCAGCCGGCATAGGTCGAGAGATCATGGGTGTTGAAGGTGACGAGCGCGTTTTTGAGATAGTTGTCGATCCCATGAAAGCGTCCATTATCGTCGCGCTGGAACATCACGACCAGATAGGACCAGATGCCCCATTCGATCATCTGCTCGCGGAATCCTTCCGGCACCGTGCCGAGATCTTCGCCGATCACGACGCATTTATGCGCGACGCTTTCGAGCGCCGTGACGGCAAACAGTGCGTCCAGCGGCATCTGCACATAGGCGCCGTTCTTCGCGGGAAATCCGTGCGGCACCAGATAGAGCCGCTTCAGCCCGAGCACGTGGTCGAGCCGGATCGCGCCGGCATGGCGCATCGAGGCGCGCAGCATCTCGCGGAACGGCTCGAACGACTTGATCTCGAGGCCCGCCGCATTGAAGCCGGCGAGGCCCCAGTTCTGCCCGAGCGTGTTGAGCGGATCGGGCGGCGCGCCGACCGCGAGATGGCGCGAGATCGCCTCCTGTTCGTTCCAGGCATCGAAGCCATCGGCCTGCACGCCGACGGCGACATCGAGATAGAGCCCGACCTTCATGCCGCGCTTGTCGGCCAACGCCTTGCACGCGGCAAGCTGGCGATCGGCGGTCCATTGCACGAACTCGACGAATTCGATCTCGCTGCGATCGCTCCCGTTACGAAGGCGAGCGAGTTTCTCCTCATCCGGCTCTCGCCATTCCGCCGGCCATTCCCACCACGGCCCTGTGAGGCGATGGCGCAGCGCCTCGAAACAGGCGAAATGCGCCAGCAGCGCGCCGCGCTCAACGCGGAATTGCTCGAAGCGCTGGCGACGCTCGACGCTCGCATTCGCCTTGAAGCTCTCGAAAGCGGACCGCAACGCGCGCCATTTCAGCTCGGCGACGCCGGCATAGTCGACATTGGCCGATTTCCGCAGCCGCGCCAGCGCTTCGTGATCGGCGTCGCCGCGATGTTCCGGAATAGCTTCGACATCGATGTAGAGCGGATTGAGGAACAGGCGGCTGTTCGGCGCATAGGGGCTGCAATCGGTCGGCCGGTCGTCGAACAGCGCATGCAACGGATTGAGTCCGATGCCATCAGCGCCGAACTGGCTCGCAAGCTCGATCAGGTTCTTCAGATCGGTGAAATCGCCCATGCCCCAGTTGCGCGCCGAGCGCACGCCATAGAGCTGCACGGCAATCAGCCAGGTGCGGTCGAAATCGCCGGCAAACGCCTTCGGCGCGACGATCAGCGGCACGTCCTCGCTCGCGGCGGTGGCATCGCTCAGGCGCAGACGGTATGCACCTGTCGGCAGCACCTCGGGCCAATGGATGGTGCGACCCTCCGTCTCGCCTTCGCCGATGACCCGGTGGCCTGCCGTGATGGTCCAGCGCACCGGCAATTTGGCCGTTTGCGACAATTCCGTGTGCGAGGGCTCGCCTGGTCGAATCACCACCGGCGCATCCACGAGGTGGCGCTCGGTGCGCGCCGGGAGCGCATCGATGATGATTTTCAACGCGGCCTCGTCGGTCAGGCGGGTTTGGCCCTGGCCGTCGACGAACTGGGTGAGAATCCCGAGATTTTGGGCTTGGCTGTACAGGTCCATTCGGCACGCGGTTTGCACGATGCGGGAGGGGGGCATGGGAAATTCGGCAGGCAGGAGAAGAGGATAGGCACGCTAACGCCCTGACCCCATCTCCCGTTCCCAAGGGGAACATTTGGCGCGCGAGCGGCATTCTATAGACGTCCGGAGCGCCCGCGCGGGCTAGGGAAGAGGCACGCCGGTTCCATGTCAATGGCATCACCATGAACAAAAAGATTCAAACTATCGCGAGCGCTGGTTGCGGCGCCATCCATGTTTTGCGTAGCTCGGCACCGAACCGGATGCCGTGAGGCGCGCCATGAACGTTCTGTCCTCCATCGATACCGCCGATCTGCCGGTCACCGAACTCGACCGCGACGACCTATGGTACAAGGACGCCATCATCTATCAGCTGCATGTCAAGGCGTTCGCCGACAGCAACAATGACGGCATCGGCGACTTCGCCGGCCTCTGCGACAAGCTCGACTATCTGCAAGACCTCGGCATCACCGCGCTGTGGCTGCTGCCGTTCTATCCCTCGCCCGGGCGCGACGACGGCTACGACATCGCCGATTACGGCGCGATCAATCCCGATTTCGGGACCATGAAGGACTTCAAGAAGTTCATCCAGGAAGCGCGCAAGCGGGGCCTGCGCGTCATCACCGAGCTCGTGGTCAACCACACCTCCGACGAGCACGACTGGTTCAAGCGCGCGCGACGCAGCCCGCCGGGCTCGAGCGCGCGTAACTGGTATGTCTGGAGCGACAGCGACCAGAAATATCCGGGCACGCGCATCATCTTCACCGACACGGAAAAGTCGAACTGGACCTGGGACCCCGAGGCCGGCCAGTTCTACTGGCACCGCTTCTTCTCGCACCAGCCGGATCTCAACTTCGACAACCCGCGCGTGGTCAGCGCGCTGATCCAGGTGATGAAGCGCTGGCTTGATGCCGGTGTCGACGGCTTCCGTCTCGATGCCATTCCCTATCTCTGCGAACGCGACGGCACCAACAACGAGAACCTGCCGGAGACGCATGCGATCATCCGCAAGCTGCGCGCCGAGCTCGACGCCTACTCCAAGGGCAAGGTGCTGCTGGCGGAAGCCAATCAATGGCCGGAGGACGTGCAGGAATATTTCGGCAATGGCAACGAATGCCACATGGCCTATCATTTCCCGCTGATGCCGCGCATCTACATGGCGATCGCGCAGGAAGACCGTTTTCCGATCACCGACATCCTGCGCCAGACGCCGGACATCCCGCAAAACTGCCAGTGGGCGCTGTTCCTGCGCAATCACGACGAACTGACGCTCGAAATGGTCACCGATGTCGAGCGCGACTATCTGTGGTCGACCTACGCCAACGATCCGCGCGCGCGCATCAATGTCGGCATCCGCCGCCGCCTTGCGCCGCTGATGGACAACGACCGCCGCAAGATCGAGCTGATGAACTCGCTCTTGATGTCGTTCCCGGGCACGCCGATCGTGTATTACGGCGACGAGATCGGCATGGGCGACAACATCTATCTCGGCGACCGCAACGGCGTGCGCACGCCGATGCAGTGGACCCCGGACCGTAACGGCGGATTCTCGCGCGCCGATCCGGCGCGGCTCTACGCGCCGATGATCATGGACCCGGTCTATGGCTATGAGGCCGTCAATGTCGAGGCGCAGTCGCGCAGCCTGTCGTCGCTGCTCAGCGCCACCAGGAAGTTGATCTCGGTACGCAAGTCGACGTTGGCCTTCGGCCGCGGCAGCATGACCTTCATCCGCCCGGCCAACCGCTCGGTGCTCGCCTATGTGCGGCAGTACAAGGACGAGGTCATCCTCTGCGTCGCCAATCTGTCGCGCTCGGCGCAGGCGACCGAGCTCGACCTCTCCGCCTTCAAGGAACGCATTCCGCTGGAAATGCTCGGCCGCACGCGTTTCCCCGCGATCGGCGAGCTGCCCTACATGATCACGCTGGCGCCCTACGGCTTCTACTGGTTCGACCTGCAGCCGCGCGACAAGTCGGTCGCGCCCGCGCCACGGACCATGCAGGAGTTCGAGACGCTCGTCATCCCGGTCGGCTCGACCTGGGTCTCGCTGGCGCGCACCCGCGGCATCTTCGAACATGACGTGCTGCCCGGTCATCTCTCACGCGCGCGCTGGTACCCGGAGCACAGGCCGGCCGCGATCCAACCGGTGCTGGTCTCGGCCGTTCCGTTCTGCGACATCGGTGACAACAAGCCCTGGATTGCGTTTTTCGAGGCGACGCAGAACGACAGACGCGCACGCTATGTGCTGCCGATGCAGATCGAGTGGGTGCGCTTCGATCGCGAGCACTATAATCCCAACGCCTTCGCCGCGGTCCGCCAGGGCGCGCGCGAGGGCAGCCTGCTCGATGTCGCGACCAGCCCGATCTTCATCGGCCTGTTCCTGCGCAATTTGCGGCAATCGCTGATCGTGGAGGAAAGCGGGCTGCGGCTCGAATTCTGGCCGACCAGCAAATTCGGCGATCGTGTGGTGCGCGAGCCGCAACGGGTCGAACTGGTCGATTCCAGCCGCTGCGCCACCACCACGCTGGTCGACGGCGAATATGTCGTGCGGCTCTATCGCCGGCTGGAAACTGGCATACATCCCGCCGTCGAGGTCGGTCGCTTTCTCACCGAGGTCGCAGGATTTGCCAACACCCCAGCGCTACTTGGCAGCGCCGAGGTCGTCGAAGACGGCGACAAGCGTGGCGCGATCGCAACCGTGCACGGCTTCGTCCTCAATCAAGGCGACGGCTGGACCGTCAGCGCGGCCTATCTCGCCCGCTTCGTCGACAAGCTGCGCCTGCTTGCCAGGGAGAAGGGCGCCGAAAACGAGGAGCAGGCGCCCTATCTGCGCTACATGGCACAGGCCGGCAAGCGCACCGCCGAATTGCACCTGGCGCTGGCCTCGAATACCGAGCTTGCCGATTTCGCGCCCGAGCCGACGCAAGCCAGCGACATCGCGCGCTGGACGCGTGAGGTCACAGAACAAGCCGATCGCGCGTTCGCCTCGCTCAGCCAACGTCGCGACAGTCTGAGGGAATCCGACCGCGCGCTGGCCGATCGCGTGCTCGGCTTGCGCCACGCTCTGGATCGGCGCCTTGCATCGCTGCTGCCGCCGGATATCGGCGGATCGAATATCCGCCTCCACGGCGATTTCGCCCTGCGCCGGCTCCTGATCGTCAAGGACGACATCTTCATCGCGGGCTTCGACGGCGACGACAGCCGTCCGCTGGACGAGCGGCGGCGCAAGGCGCCGCCCGCGCGCGATCTCGCCGGCCTGATCCGCTCCATCGAGCATTCGGTCGCGGCCGCCTACGAGCGCGTGCTGCCGCTGTCGCCGGACGAGCACGGCCGACTGGCCGAGGCGTTGACCCTCTGGGGCGCCCGCGCGGCAGGCACGTTCCTTGCCTTTTACCAGGAGGCTATGATTAACGCTCGGCTCTGGCCTGCCGATCCGCATGCAACCGATGCCCTCGTTAACTTCTTTTTGCTGGAAAGGATGCTCGGCGAGATCGAAGATGCTCTTGTCAACCGGCCGGATTGGCTGCGCATTCCCTTAAACGCCCTGCTTCGAACGCTGTCCGAGCCTTTAAGCGAGACCTGATGCCAAAACTGTCCGCCGAAGCCTATGCCATCGTCGAGGGACGCCATTCCGATCCCTTCCACTATCTCGGCCTGCACCATGAGGGCGGCAAGACGGTGGTGCGCGCCTTCCTGCCCGAAGCCAGCAATGTCGAGGCGATCGACGAGCACGGCACGTCGGCCAAGCTTTCGCGCATCCATGACGCCGGCCTGTTTGCCGGCACGATGCCGAACGGCTCGCAGCGCTATCAGCTGCGCGCGAAATTCGGCGATAATGTCGTCGAACTCGAGGACCCCTATCGGTTTCCGCCGGTTCTCTCCGACCTCGATCTCTATCTGCTCGGCGAAGGCACCGACCAGCGGCTCTATGACAAGCTCGGCGCGCATCCGCGTACGCTCGACGGCGTCGATGGCGTCGCCTTCGTGGTGTTCGCGCCCAATGCAAAGCGCGTCAGCGTGGTCGGCGATTTCAATTTCTGGGATGCGCGGCGGCATCCGATGCGGGTGCGCGGCAACGGCTATTGGGAGCTGTTCATTCCCCGCGCCCGCGCCGGCGATCACTACAAATTCGACATCGTCGACCGGCGTGGGCGGCATCTTCCGCTGAAATCCGATCCCGTGGCGTTTGCCGCGGAGGTGCGCCCCAAGACCGCGTCGATCGTGTTCGACGAGGCTGCACTGCCGCGGCCGCGCGGCGCACCCGAAGGCATCAACGCCCGCAGCGCGCCGATGTCGATCTACGAGGTTCATCTCGGTTCATGGCGACGCAAGGGCAACAATGAATGGTTGACCTATCGCGAGCTCGCCGAGCAGCTGCCGGCTTACGTGCGCGACCTTGGCTTCACCCATGTCGAATTGATGCCGGTCAGCGAGCATCCCGTTCGACGGCTCCTGGGGCTATCAGCCGACCGGGCTGTTTGCGCCCACCAGCCGGTTCGGCTCGCCTGAAGATTTCGCCGCGCTGGTCGATGCCTGTCATGCGCAAGGGCTCGGCGTCATCCTGGACTGGGTGCCCGGGCATTTCCCCGACGATCCGCACGGGCTCGGCCGCTTCGACGGCACCGGCCTCTATGAGCATTCCAATCCGCAGCAGGGCCGGCATCTGGACTGGGGCACGCTGATCTACAATTACGGCCGCACCGAAGTGACCAACTTCCTGGTGTCGAACGCATTGTTCTGGCTGGAGCGCTACGCCATCGACGGGCTGCGCGTCGACGCGGTCGCTTCCATGCTCTATCTCGACTACAGCCGCCCCGCCGGCGGCTGGATACCGAACAAATATGGCGGCCGCGAAAATATCGACGCCATCGCCTTCCTGCGCCGCTTCAACACCGAGCTGTTCGCGCGCTTCCCGGAAGCGACGACCGCGGCGGAGGAATCCACCGCCTGGCCGCAGGTGTCACGGCCGGTCGAGCATGGCGGGCTCGGCTTCGGCTACAAGTGGAACATGGGCTGGATGAACGACACGCTGAAATACATCAGCAAGGATCCCGTGCATCGCAAATTCCATCACGGCGACATCCTGTTCGGCCTGCACTACGCCTTCTCGGAGAACTTCATCCTGCCGCTGTCGCATGACGAGGTCGTGCACGGCAAGCGCTCGATCCTCGGCCGCATGCCCGGCGACGAGTGGCAGCGTTTCGCGAACTTACGCGCCTATTACAGCTTCATGTTCGGTCATCCCGGCAAGAAGCTGATGTTCATGGGCTGCGAGTTCGCGCAATCCAGCGAATGGAATCACGATCATTCGCTGGACTGGCATCTGCTGCAATACAAGAACCATTCCGGCGTGCAGTCGCTGATCCGCGATCTCAACCGCCTCTATCGCGACGTTGGCGCGCTGCATCAGCTCGATTGCGAGGCCGATGGCTTCGAATGGCTGGTCACCGATGATTCCAGTCACAATGTGTTCGCGTGGCTACGCAAGGGATTCGAGGCGCGCTCGCGCTGCGTGGTGGTGATCAATTTCTCGCCGAACGTCTATCAGCGCTATCGCATCCGCGTCCCCTTCGGCGGCAAATGGCGCGAGATCCTCAACTCCGACTCCGCACATTATGGCGGCAGCAATGTCGGCAATATCGGCGAGGTTCATGCCACTGACGGTGCCTCGCCCGAGATCAGGCTCACCATCCCGCCACTGGCTGCCATCTTCCTCGTTCCGGAAGGCTGATAGATGCGTCTCTCCGCCGGAACGCATTCACGCCTCGGCGCCAGCTGGGACGGACGCGGCACCAATTTCGCGCTGTTCTCGGCCAATGCCGAGAAGGTCGAGCTGTGCCTGTTCGACGGTCAGGGTCGCCGCGAGCTCGAGCGCGTCGAAATGCCGGAGCGTACCGAGGACGTCTGGCATTGCTATCTCAACGACGTCGCGCCCGGACAACTCTACGGCTATCGCGTCTACGGGCCCTATGCGCCCGAACAGGGCCACCGCTTCAATGCGAACAAGCTGCTGCTGGATCCCTATGCCAAGCGGCTCGCCGGCCGGCTGGTCTGGAGCGACGCGCATTTCGGCTATCGCACCGGCAGCGCGCGCGAGGATTTGTCGTTCGACCGCCGCGACAATGCCCGCGGCATGCCCAAGGCCGTCGTGGTCGACGAGACTTTCAACTGGGGCCGCCGCGAGATCCGGCCGAACGTTCCCTGGAACGACACGATCATCTACGAGGCTCACGTCAAGGGGCTGACCCAGACGCGCGACGACGTGCCGCCGAATTCTGCGTGGCACCTATGGCGGTCTCGCCACACCTTCGATGATCGCGCATTTCAAGCGGCTCGGCGTCACCACCATCGAGTTGTTGCCGATCCATGCGCTGATCGACGATCGCGTGCTGGTCGAGAAGAAGCTCGTCAATTACTGGGGGTACAACACCATCTCGTTCTTTGCGCCGGAGGCGCGCTACGCCCAGGATAATCCGCTCGACGCGTTCCGCACCACGGTGGCGCGGCTGCATGATGCGGGCATCGAGGTGATGCTTGACGTCGTCTACAATCACACCGCCGAGGGCAATCACATGGGCCCGACGCTGTGCTACCGCGGCATCGACAACGCGTCCTATTACTGGCTGAAGCCGGAGAACAAGCGCTTTTACGACGACTTCACCGGCTGCGGCTCATCGGTCAATCTCACTCATCCGCGCGTGCTGCAGATGGTGATGGATTCGCTGCGCTACTGGGTCGAGGTCTGCCATGTCGACGGCTTCCGCTTCGATCTCGCCACCACGCTGGCGCGCACTCCGGGCGGCTTCGACCGCAACGCCGCCTTTCTCACCGCGATCCGGCAGGACCCGGTGCTAGCCTCGGTCAAGCTCGTCGCGGAGCCGTGGGACCTCGGCCTCGGCGGCTACCAGGTCGGCGGCTTTCCCTCGCAATGGTCGGAGTGGAACGACCGCTATCGTAGCGTGATGCGGCGCTACTGGGCCGGCGAAGGCAGCCTGATCGGCGAAGTGTCGAGCCGCATGACAGCCTCCTCCGACCTGTTCAATCGCGACGGCCGCGCCACGCGCGCCGGCGTCAACCACATCACCGTCCATGACGGTTTTACGCTGACCGATCTCTTCAGCTATAACGAGAAGCACAACGAAGCCAACGGCGAGGACAATCGCGACGGCTCCAACGACAATCACAGCAACAATTGCGGCCATGAGGGACCGACCGACGATCCCAAGATCGTCGCGCTGCGCCGGCAACTGCGCAAGAACGCGCTCGCCTCTTTGTTGCTGGCGCAGGGCCTGCCGCTGATCCTCGCAGGCGATGAGGTCGGAAACTCACAAAACGGCAACAACAATGCCTACTGCCAGGACAACGAGATCGGCTGGATCGACTGGGAGCATCTCGGCAAGGACGACGACTTCACCGATTTCATCGCACATCTCACGGAGCTGCGGCGACGTTTCGGGCAAATCCGCTGTCAGCGATGGCTGGATGGGCGGCGCGCGGATGGCTCGTATGGCGTGCTGTGGCTGACGCCGGCCGCCGCCGAGATGACGGAGGCGGACTGGAAATTCCCGGACGGCCGGTTCCTCGCCTATGTGCTCGGACCGATGGAACCAGGGCAGGCGCCGATCTTTATCGTGCTGAACGCCGCCCCCGAAGAAATCGGTTTCACCATGCCAAAAATGCCGGAATACAAGAGCTGGCAGCAGGTCCTGAACACGACCGAGGTCGAGCAGACTGGTCCCGAGTCTCGCCGCGGGCGTCCAGATCAAGGCGCCGCCGCGCTCGGTGCTGGCCTTTGCGGGCGCGGCATGAATGCCCGCTCGGTTCGGTCCAAACCTGACGGCGGACGGCGTCAGTTTTCGACTATGGGCGCCATCAGCCAAGCGCGTCGATCTCCTGCTCGACAGCTTGCGGCCGATGGTGCGCGGCGACAATGGCTGGTTCTCCCTGGATGTTGCAACCGCCAAAGCCGGCACGCGCTACAAGTTCCGCATCGACGGCGAGGTCGACGTACCCGATCCCGCCTCGTGCTTCCAGCCCGAGGATGTGTTCGGCCCGAGTGAAGTGATCGATCACGGCGCTTACAAATGGCGTGCGCGGGATTGGCGCGGACGTCCCTGGGAAGAGACCGTGCTGATCGAAACTCACGCCGGCACTTTTACGCAAGGCGGGACGTATCGCGAGATGATCGAGAAGCTCGACCATCTCGTCAAAAGCGGCATCACCGCGCTGGAGCTGATGCCGCTGGCGGATTTCGCCGGCAGCCGCGGCTGGGGCTATGACGGCGTGCTGTGGTACGCGCCCGACAGCGCCTATGGAGGCCCTGAAGATCTGAAAGCGCTGATCGACGAAGCGCATCTGCGCGGGTTGATGGTATTTCTCGACGTGGTCTACAATCACTTCGGCCCGGAGGGGAATTTTCTCGGCCGCTACGCGTCGAATTTTTTCACCGATGCCCATACGCCGTGGGGCAGCGCGATCGACTATCGCGTGCCGGAGGTGCGCGCCTTCGCGATCGAGAACGCGCTCTATTGGCTCACCGCGTATCGCTTCGACGGGTTGCGCTTCGATGCTGTCAATCATATCCGCAGCGAGCCCGGCATGGTCTCGATGCTGCATGAACTGAGCGAAGCCGCAGGCCAACTCGCGAGCGAGAGCGGCCGGCACATCCATCTCGTGCTCGAGAATGGCGACAACATCGCGAGCCTGATCGATTCATCCGAGGAGCCGCCGCGCGGCAAATATCGCGCGCAGTGGAATGACGACTATCACCATGTCTGGCATGTGCTGCTGACCAGGGAGGCGCAGGGCTATTACGGCGATTACCAGGCTTCGCCGCTCGGCGGGCTGGCGCGGGCGCTGGCGTCCGGCTTCGTCTATCAAGGCGAGCCCGCGCCGTTCTGGGGCAACGCGAAGCGCGGCGAGCCGAGCGGCGCGCTACCGCCGACGAGCTTCGTCAACTTCCTGCAGAACCACGACCAGGTCGGCAACCGCCCGTTCGGCGATCGCCTCGAGGCGATCGCGCCGCGCGAGGGCATCGAGGCCGCGCTCGCGGTGACCTTGCTCGCCCCTGCCATCCCGATGCTGTTCATGGGCGAGGAATGGGGCTCGAAGGCGCCCTTCCCGTTCTTCTGCGATTTCAAGGGCGGGCTTGCCGAGGCCGTGCGCAAGGGGCGGCGCGAGGAATACAAGTGGGCCTATGAGAAATATGGCGACGAGGTCCCCGATCCCCTGATGTCGACGACGTTCAAGTCGGCGAAGCTCGACTGGGGCACGCGCGACAGTCCCGAAGGCGCAAAGCGGCTCGCATTGGTTCGCGAACTGCTCGCGGTCCGCGCGCGCGACGATCGTGCCGCGGCTGAAGCGGTGCAGCTTTCGGCGAAGCTCATGCCGGCGATAACGGCCTGCTGACGGCGCAGTGGCGCATGGGCGACGGCGCGACGCTGCGGCTGATGGCTAATCTCTCGGCAAACGAGATCGCCGACGCGCCTTCGCAAGCCGGCAAGGCCATCTGGGGCGGCGAGCCCGGCAACCGGCTTCCGCCCTGGTCGGTGTTCTGGCGGATCGGAGCATGACATGCCGCCCGCCATCCCGCTTGCGACCTATCGCCTGCAGCTGACCGCCGATTTCGACTTCGATGCGGCCGCGGCGGTCGTTCCCTACCTCGGAGAACTCGGCATCAGTCACGTCTATGCCTCGCCTTTCACCAAGGCGCGCAAAGGATCGACTCATGGCTACGATGTCGTCGATCACACAAAACTCAACCCTGAGCTCGGCGGCGAAGAAGGCTTCGAGCGCCTCAGCGCCGCGCTCCGGCAATACGATCTCGGGCTGATCCTCGACTTCGTGCCCAATCATGTCGGCGTCCACTTCGCCGACAATCCGTGGTGGCTGGACATGCTGGAATGGGGCCAGGCCTCGCCGCACGCCGCCTCTTTCGACGTCGACTGGGAGGTGCTGCCCTATCGCAAGCGCGGCGGCGTGCTGCTGCCGATCCTCGGTGCGCATTATGGCGAGGCGCTGGAGTGCGGCGAAATCGAGCTCCGTTACGACCCCGCGGAGGGCAGCTTTTCCTGCTGGTATTTCGAGCATCGCCTGCCGATCGCGCCGGAACGCTACGGTGAGGTGCTGCGCGTGGTGGTGAAAGAGGCCGGTGCGGAAAGCACAGAAGCGGGAAAGCAGATTCTGGCGCTCGCATCGCGCTATCGTGGGCTGCGGCATCCCAATCGCGAGGAAGCCCCTGGCTTCAAGGCCGAACTGAAGGACATCGCCGGTAGCGCCGACATCATCGCGCGCGGTCTGGCTGCCTATTGCGCAGGGCAAGACCGGCCGGCACAGACGCTGGCGTTGCATCATCTGCTGGAGCGTCAGCACTACAAGCTCGGCCATTGGCGGCTCGCCTCCAGCGACATCAACTACCGCCGCTTCTTCGACGTCAATTCGCTGGCCGGCCTGCGCGTCGAGGACGCCGAGACCTTTGAGGCCGCACACCGCCTTGTCCGCAAACTGATCGCAGAAGGCAAGCTGCAGGGGCTGAGACTCGATCACATCGATGGCCTGCGCGACCCCATGCAATATTTCCAGCGCCTGCGCCGCTTGATCCGGCAGGCGCAAGGTAGCGAGGCGCGCCCGTTCTATATCGTGATCGAGAAGATCCTCGGCGAAGGCGAGGCCTTGCAGCGTTTCCCCGGCGTCTCCGGTACCACCGGCTATGAGTGGTTGAACGTGCTGACGCATCTCCTCATCGATCCCAAAGGGCTCGATGCGCTCGACGAGGTCTGGCGGCAAATCAGCAACCAGCCGCCGCAGCTCGACCCGGTGCTGGAAGCGGCCAAGCGCCGCGTGCTGGAGACCCTGCTCACAAGCGAGTTCACGGTGCTAACGCGGCTGCTCACCAGGATCGCCAATGGTCACTACTCGACGCGGGATTATTCCGCTGACATCCTGCGGCAGGTGCTCGAACTCTATGTCCTGCATTTCCCGGTCTACCGGACCTACATCACAACGGCCGGCCCGACCGCGCACGACCGCGCGCTGATCGAGGAGACGATCGCCCGCGCCCGCGCCGAATGGTTCGCCGCCGATGACGGCATCTTCGATTTCCTGCGCGATGTCCTCACCCTCGACCTGCTCAAGCCCGGTCGGCCGCCGCACGGCGCCCCGCGCGTCCGTCGCTTCGCGCTGAAGCTGCAGCAATTCACGGGTCCCTTGATGGCAAAGTCGCTGGAGGACACCGCGTTCTACCGTTACCATCGCCTGCTTGCGCTCAACGAGGTCGGCGGCGACCCTTCCGCGAAGGCGCTGCCAATCCCGGACTTCCATGCCATGATGCAGACGCGCGTCAAAGAATGGCCGCATGGCATGACGGCGACCGCAACGCACGACACCAAGCGCGGCGAGGATGCGCGCGCACGGCTCGCCGCGCTCACGGAAATTCCGGACGAATGGACCAGCACGGTGTCGCAATGGAAGGTGCTCAATGCGCCGCACGTCATTCTTGACGGCAAGAAGCGCGCACCGACGGCGACGCGGGAATACATGTTGTACCAGACCCTGCTCGGCGCATGGCCGATGGAGGAAGGCGACCAAAGCTTCATCGAACGCATCCAGGCCTACGCGCTGAAAGCGGTGCGCGAAGCCAAGCAGGAGACCAGCTGGCTCAATCCGCAAGCCCCGTATGAGGACGGCCTCAAGACCTTCGTCGCGCGCATCCTCGACGATTCCATATCGGGTGAATTCCTGGATTCGATGTCGGCGCTGGCGCGGCGGGTGGCGCTGCTCGGCGCGCTGAACGCGCTGAGCCAGCTGACGCTGAAGGCGGCGCTACCCGGCGTGCCCGATTTCTACCAGGGCACGGAGTTCTGGGACCTGTCGCTGGTCGATCCTGATAACCGCCGGCCGGTGGATTTTACCGCGCGCGCCGACACACGGGCCGCGTTGCATACACCTGAGTGGGAGAAGCTAACGCAGAGCTGGAGTGACGGGCGGCTGAAACTCGCCTGGACCGCGCACCTCTTGAAGATGCGGAACGAACTCGCGGATGTCTTCACGGATGGCGATTATCAGCCGCTGGAGGTGAGCGGGCCGCATTGCGACCACATCGTTGCCTTTGCGCGGCGGCGTGGCAGAAGCGCGGCTATCGTGGTGGCTGGGCGATGGTTCGCGCCCTTCACGCAAGGTGGCCGCAGTTGGCCCAAAGCCGAAGCGTTTGACGCCACGATCAATCTGCAGGGATTCGCGGTCGAGGGCGATGCCGACGCCGGCACTGAGATTCGTGTCTCATCGCTGTTTCAAACGCTTCCGGCTGCCGTTTTGAAAGCGAATGTCGTGGGTACCGCGCGCATGGTACGCAAGAAAGCCAGCGCATGATCCGGAAAAGTGTGCAGCGGTTTTCCGAAAAGATCATGCGCAAACAAGAACCCTGAAACGCGGAAGGCCGCCCGGGATCGACAGCCGAGCGGCCTTGCGGATGTCGTGCCAATTCGAAGACCGGTTCCCTTCCTCCGCGTACTTCAAGTGTCCGCGATATTCGTTACCAACAAGCTGACACGGTTTGTTGCGTCGCAATGCAGGCAGGTCAGCTCTTCTTGGTCAGCAACAGCTGGCCACGCTCGCGGATCACGGTCTGCGCCATCTGCGCAAAGCGTTGCAGCAGCAGGGGCAATGTCACTTCCAGCCGCACATGATCATCGGCGACGTCGATCTGGCCTGAGGCCGCCTGACCGATGGCGTGCACGCGAAAGAACATGCGATCGCCCTCCCAGCGCTCCTCGTCGACGCTGAGCACGGGCACGTTTGCTGCAGCGCGCGACAGCCCACCCTTGATTCGTCGCACGGCTTCTTCGCGGCCGAGCCGGTGTGGAATAGAGACGACGAGCGGTCCTGACATTGCAAAATCCCTTTCCTTCCAGCCGCATGTAAGAGATGCGCGGGCGAATGGAAGAGCGCGTGATATATGGCGCTGCAAAAATGGAACTTTACGAGTTCCCGCAGGTTTCCTCGGCGGACCAGGCGACAAAATGCCCTGAGCAGGGCTGAGGAGGTTAAATGTCTATCGGCACGATCATCCTGATTATTCTCGTTATTGCGCTGCTTGGCGGCTTCAGCGGCATCGGCGGCGGGCCGTTCTACGGCACCGGCTATTACGGCGGCGGCGGCCTCGGGCTGATCATCGTCATCCTGCTGATCCTGCTGTTGATGGGACGGCTCTAAGGCGTCATTTCCGGTTCGCGCCGCGCGAACCGGTGCACCGTCCCAGCACGTTTGGATTCCGGGCCTGCACTCGCGCGGCCCGGAATGATTCTGTGTGGGCTAACCGAGCTTCTTCATCGCCGCCTTGATCGACGACGCGGCGTCGTCGTAGCCCTGCCAGGCCTTGGTCTTGGCCAACAGCGCCGGCACCGTGCGCACGGTGAAGCGTTTCGGATCGAGATCACCCTTCACCTGCGCCCAGGTCACGGGCATCGAGACCGTGGCGCCCTCACGCGCGCGTGGCGACAGCGCGCCGACCGCCGTCGCCATCCGGTCGTTGCGGAGATAGTCGAGGAAGATCTTTCCCTTGCGCTTCGCCTTGGACATGTTGAGCAAATAGCGCTCGGGCTCTTCGTTCGCCATCAGCTGGCAGACGCCTTGCGCAAAGGCCTTGGCTTCCTTCCAGCCGACGCGGTCCTTTGCGCCATAGAGCAGCGGCACCACCACATGCAGACCCTTGCCGCCGGTGGTCTTGCAGAAACTTTCCATGCCGAGAGCTTTGAGATACTCGCGCATCGCCTTGGCCGCTTTGATCACATCGGCGAAATCGACATCAGGCGCGGGATCGAGATCGAACACCAGCCGGCCCGGCACCTCAGAGAGATCCGGCGCGCAATTCCAGGGATGCAGTTCCAGCCCGCCGGATTGCGCGACGGCGGCCAGTCCCTCGACGCGATCGATCTGCAAATAGGGCTTGCGATCGCCCGAGACCTTGACGAGCTTCATCAGGTCGGAGGTGCCCTGCATGCCGTGACGCTGGAAAAAGTGCTGGCCCTTGAGGCCGTCCGGCGCACGCACGATCGAGCAAGGCCGGCCCTTGAGATGCGCGATCATCCAGCCGCCGACCGCCTCGAAATAATGCGCGAGATCGAGTTTGGTGACAGGCTCGCCATCGCCGGCATCCGGCCACATCGCCTTGGTCGGATTAGAGATGACGACGCCCATCACCGAAGAGGACGATTTGCTGGATGATGGTTTGCCGGTGCCTTTACCGGGCTTCGGGACAGGTTTCGTGACCTTGGTCATGACGGGTCTCTCCGCCCTCACCTCTTCGGCAGGCTTGTCCTGGCGCAGGCCCTTGAAGGCGGCCTGACGGATATTGCCGTCGCCGGTCCATCCGGCGAACTCGATCTCGGCGACGAGCTCAGGCTTCAGCCAATGAACGTCGCGGGTCTTGCGCGGTGCATTCTTGCCGCCGAACGGATTGTCATCCGACGCCGCCGCCTTCAGCGCCGGCATGATGCGCTTCACCGTGTCCTGACCGAAGCCGGTGCCGACCATGCCGACAAAAACCAGATGATCGCCGCGATAGACGCCGGCCATCAGCGAGCGGAACTTGCCATTGGTGGTCTTCCAGCCACCGATCACCACCTCCTGGCCGGCACGCGCCTTGGCCTTGGTCCAGCTATCGCTGCGCCCGGAATGATAAGGCGAACTCAGCTTCTTTGACACGATGCCTTCGAGCTCGAGCTTGCCGGCGGATTCCATCACGGCTTCACCGTCGACCTCGAAATGCTCGACATAGCGGATCGACTTGCCCTTCTGTTCGTCGAGTAGCGCCTTCAGGCGCGCCTTGCGCTCGCCGAGCTGCAGCTTGCGCAAGTCCATGTCCTCGGCAAACAGCAGATCGAAGGCGAAGAAGATCAGCTTCTCGGTCTTGCCTTCGGAAATCGCGGCCTGCAGCGCCGAGAAGTTCGGGTTGCCGTCGTGATCGAGCGCGACGATCTCGCCGTCGATCAGGACGTCCGGCAGCGCGCTGCCTTCTTTGGCGATCGCCTTGAACTTGTCGGTCCAGTTCAGTCCCTTTCGGGTCTTCAGCGTCGCCTTGCCGTCCTCGACGCGCAGCTGCACGCGATAACCGTCGAACTTGATCTCGTGGCCCCAGCCCTCGCCCGAGGGCGGCCGTTCGACGGAGGCGCAGAGCTGTGGCGCGACAAAATCGGGAATGGAGTCGATACGGCTGGCCTGCGTCTGCCTGGCCGGCTTCGCCTTGTTGTTCCCCTTGGCCTTGGCGCGCGCTTCGGCGGCGTCGCCGCGATTGGAGTGCCAGACCGCATCGGCTTTGCCGTTGCCGTTCTTCGCCATCATGAACGGTTTCGGCGCCTTACCCTTGCCGTCTGCGATCTGCTTCATGGTGCGCCCCGAGGCGACCGAGCGATCCTCCGCGAGAACGTCGTTGTCCTCACCCTCCTTCGCATACTCGTCACGGTGCTTGATCAGGAGCCAGTTGGTGCGCTTGCCGCCATTGCGGTCATGACGCATCCGCACCAGCACCCAGCTGCCATGCAGCTTGTCGCCATGCAGGTTGAACTTCAGATCGCCCTTCTTGAAGCCGCGCTCGGGATCGTCCGAGTCCCAATAACCGCGGTCCCACAGCTGCACCGTGCCGCCGCCATACTGGTCCTTCGGGATCGTGCCTTCGAAATCGCCATAGTCGAGCGGATGGTCTTCGACCTCAACCGCGAGCCGCTTGTCATGCGGATCAAGCGAAGGTCCTCGGGTCACGGCCCAGGATTTGAATACCCCGTCGAATTCGAGCCTGAGATCGTAATGCAGGCGCGTTGCGGCATGCTTCTGGATCACGAAGCGGCGTTGCTCCGAGGGAGCAACCTGGACGTCGCCAGACGGCTCTGCAGTCTGTTCGAAATCCCGCTTCTTGCGGTAGGTGGAAAGTTTTCGCGACGGCACAATCGATCTCACAAATCAACGGGGCAAGCCTAGCACGCGGCCGCACCCGCTCGGAAACAAACCCGCCAGACCCGTTCGGGGTTCCGAAAGCCTGCCCCTGCAAACCCCGCCGCGGCTTGCATTGACGGGAGACGCAAGGCATTTTTCCGGGAAACAATGCCCCGGGCACCAGGCGGCGTGGGAGGAAAAATGGCGTTGACGATGTCGCACGTGGCGGGGCCGACGACGCCCGCGGTACGCGAGATGACATTCGGCGACCTGTTGCGCACGGCAGCCGAGGCCGCGTCCGACCGCCTCGCCCTGATTTCGGGCGTGCCGGACCCGGCGCTGCGACGGCAGTGGACTTACGCCGAATTATACCGGGAGGCTCAGCGCACCGCCCGCGCACTGCTGACCCGCTTCAAGCCCGGCGAGCGCATCGCGGTCTGGGCGCAGAACATCCCGGAATGGGTGATGCTCGAGTTCGGCGCCGGGATGGCCGGCATGGTGCTCGTCACCGTCAACCCGGCGTTTCGGACCAATGAGGTGCAGTATGTGCTGAAGCAGTCGCGCTCCGCCGGCGTTTTCGTCGTCGACAGTTTTCGCGGCAATCCGATGCTGGAGACGGTGCAGGCCGTCCGCACGAACTGTCCCGAACTGCGCGAGATCATCCGCTTCGACGACTGGAATGCCTTCATTGCCGCCGGCGACGACGCGGGCATCGAGCTTCCTCTCGTAAATCCCGGCGATCCCGTGATGATCCAGTACACTTCGGGCACCACGGGCTTTCCAAAGGGCGCGCTGCTCTGCCATCGCGGGCTTCTGAACAACGGCGCCGACACCGCCGAGCGGATGGGCGTCGATCCGGGCGACGTCTTCGTCACCACGATGCCGCTGTTTCACACCGGGGGCTGCGTCTGCTGCGTGATCGGTGCGGTCTCGAAAGCGGCGACGCAGGTTCTGGTGGAGGCCTTCGACCCGGCCATCGTGCTCGAAATGTTCGGGATCTATCGCGGCAATGCCATGGTCGGCGTGCCGACCATGCTGATCGCGATGCTGGAGCATCCGAACTTTCCGGCGACCGATCTCTCCTCGGTCAAGGCGATCTGCTCCGGCGGCTCCACCGTGCCTGCGCCGCTGGTCAGGCGATTCGAGGAAAAACTTGGCGCGCCCTTCAACATCGTTTTCGGTCAGACCGAGTGTTCTCCCGTCGCGGCGCAGACCCGCACCGACGACACATCGAGGACAAGGCCGGCACGATCGGCCTGCCGCTGCCCAACATGGAAACCAAGATCATCGATCCCGGCAGCGGTGAGACGGTTCCGGTCGGCACGATCGGCGAGTTCTGCACCCGCGGCTACCACGTGATGCTAGGCTATTTCGAGATGCCCGATGCGACCGCCGCCGCCATCGACGCCGACGGCTGGCTGCATACCGGCGACCTCTGTGCGATGGATTCGCGCGGCTATTGCACGGTCGAAGGGCGGCTGAAAGACATGATCATCCGCGGCGGCGAAAACATCTACCCGCGCGAATTGGAGGAGCTGTTGTTCAAGCACCCGACGATCGGCGAAGTCGCCGTCATCGGCGTTCCCCACGAACGCTGGGGCGAGGAGGTCGCGGCCTTCCTTCGGCCGGCACCGGGCGCCGCCATCGACAAAGAAGAGCTCATCGCCTACATGCGCGCCGCGCTCGCCCCGCACAAGACGCCGAAGCACTGGTGCGTCATGGAGGCATTCCCGCTAACGGGCTCCGGCAAGATTCAGAAGTTCAAGCTGCGGCAAGCCTGGATCAAGGGCGAGTTGAAGGCGATCTGAGCTCGGCGGGAACCAAAACCCACGCGCGCGGTTGGATTTCCAAATCCTTGGAAATGCAGGAGATTGCGATGGCTCCCCGCGCCTACTGGAAAGGCTCGCTCAAACTGTCACTCGTGACCTGCCCGGTGGCGCTGTACCCGGCGTCGACCTCGGTCGAGAAAACCCGTTTCCACATGATCAACAAGGAGACCGGCAACCGGCTGAAGCAACAGATGATCGATGCCGAGACCGGCGACGTCGTCGAGAGCGACCAGAAAGGCCGTGGCTACGAGTTGTCCAAGGGCAAATATGTCGAGATCGACAAGGACGAGTTGGAGGCGGTCCAGATCGAGAGCAACCACACCATCGACATCGACAGCTTCGTGCCCAAGGACGAAATCGACCAGCGCTATCTCAACCACCCCTATTACATCGTGCCCGATGGCAAGGCCGGCGCGGATGCATTTGCCGTGATCCGCGACGCCATGAAAGATCAGGACCGGGTTGCGCTCGCCCGCATCGTGCTCACCAACCGCGAGCACGTCATCGCCATCGAGCCGTTCGGCAAGGGCCTGCTCGGCACCACCTTGCGTTATCCCTATGAGCTGCGCGAGGCCGACGATTATTTCGACGACATCAAGAGCCCGAAGATCTCAAAGGACATGGTCGAGCTCGCCGGCCACATCCTCGATACCAAGGCGGCACATTTCGATCCCAGGAAGTTCAAGGACGAGTATGAGGATGCGCTGAAGAAGCTGGTCCGCCGCAAGGCGTCTGGCAAGACGATCGAGGCGCCGGAGCGCGAAGAGAAGCCTGACAACGTCGTCAGCCTGATGGATGCGCTGAAGCAGAGCCTGAAGACCAAGGGATCGGCACGGCATTCTGCGGCGAAGTCCCAGGCCCGCCGCTCGGCGCAGCGCCGAACGTCAAAACGCCCGCACCGCTCGTCGGCGAGGCATCGAAGGGCCAGCTAATCCGCCGCGCGGAGGCGATACCCGATGCCGGTCTCGGTCAGCACGAATTGTGGACGCTCGGGATCGGTCTCGATCTTCTGCCGGAGCTGGCGCACATAGACGCGTAGATATTGCGCGTCGGTCAGCTCGTTCCAGAGCTCTTTCAACAGGAAGCGATGGGTCAGCACCTTGCCGGCGTGCTGCACCAGCACGCGCAGCAACTCGTATTCCTTCGGCGACAGTTTCACGTCCTTGTCGCCGACCTTGACGATGCGCCGCACCAGGTCGACGGAGAGATCGCCGGAGCGAAACACCGGCCGCTCGCCATGGACCTGCAACTGGTGCCGCATCGCCGCGCGCAGCCGCGCGAGCAGTTCGTCCATGCCGAACGGCTTGGTGAGATAGTCGTCGGCGCCGAGATCGAGCGCCTCGACCTTGCCGGCCTCGTCGCCGCGGCTCGACAGCACCACG
Organism: uncultured Alphaproteobacteria bacterium; assembly: GCA_963791665.1. GTDB lineage: Bacteria > Pseudomonadota > Alphaproteobacteria > Rhizobiales > Xanthobacteraceae > Bradyrhizobium. The sequence goes on from CAWBTH010000031.1 coordinate 29,423, forward strand.
ATCGGTACACTGTCGTTGCGGCCGCGGATCATGCGCAAGAGCTCATGGCCCTGGATATCGGGCAGACCGAGATCGAGGATGATCAGCGCCGGATTTTGCCCGAGCAGATCCAGTGCGGCCTTGCCGTTGCTCGCCTCCAGGATGTCATAGCCCTGCGTGGAGAGGCCCATCCGCAGCAATTTGCGAATCGGCGGCTCGTCGTCGATGACGAGAACCTTGATCGGGGGCGCGCTCATGCAGCGGTGTCCAGTGTCTTGGTCTCCGCCGGGATCGGCAGGCGAATGGTGATGACCGCACCTGAACGATCGGTGCGGTTGGCAGCGGCGATCCGGCCCGCCATCGCCTCGATGAAACCGCGCGAGATCGCGAGCCCAAGGCCCGTGCCGGGGCGAACATGGTCGCCCTTCTGAGCGCGGTAGAATTTGTCGAACACGCTTTCCAGCTCGTCAGGGGGAATACCCTCGCCCTCGTCGGCGACCTGCAACGAGACGGAGTTGCGGTCGCGGAAGCTCTTGATCGAGATCGTGGTGTCGGCCGGCGCATATTTGGCGGCATTGTCGAGCAGATTGAAGATCACCTGTTCGAACAGCACGGCATCGAGCTTGAGCATCGGCAGGTTGGCGTCAAGCTGCAGCGATATCTTGTGCCGCGCGAGAATCTTGCCGGCACGGCGGAGCGCGCTGCCGACGATCTCGCCGACATCGTGCAGCGCGGTGTTCGGGACTACTGCGCCGGATTCGAGTCTGGTCATGTCGAGCAGATTGGCGATGAAGCGGTTGAGCCGCTCGGACTCGTCGATCACGGTGGCGAGCAGATCGCGCTTCTCGCTATCGCTCAAGCTGGACCCGAGGTCACGCATGGTCGACGCCGAACCCAGCACGGAGGCCAGCGGCGTTTTCAGGTCATGCGAGATCGAGGTCAGCAGCGCCGAGCGCAAGCGCTCCGACTCCACGGTACGCTTGACCCGGTCCATGTCCTCGACCAGCAGCACGCGCTCGATCGCGAGCGCGCCCTGGTCGACCAGCGCATCGAGCAGGCGACGCTGGTCCGGCGTCAGCAGCGGCCCGGAGCGGTCGTCGTCGATGCCGATCACCCCGATCAGGCCGCGTCCGGTGCGCATCGGCAGGAACAGCCGCCTGGCGCCGGGCAAGGTATCGGAGCCGCGACCCGCGGGACGGTCGTTGCTCCAGGCCCAGTTGGCGGCGGCGAGATCGGCCTTGTCGAGCTCGTCTTCGGGTGGATAGCCGGCCTTCACCGTGAGCAGGCCGTCGTCCGGCAGCAGCACCACCACGCGGACGGCGAGCATCAGCGCGGTCTGGTAGGCCGTCGCCCACAACACGTCGTCGAGCGTTCCTGTGCCGGCAAGCTTGCGGCTGAAGGCGTAGAGTTGCTCGGTGGTGCGGATGCGGCCGATCGCGGTGTCGGCCTGGGTGCGCACGCGCGCGGCGACATTGGAGACCAGGATCGCGATCAGCATGAAGAAGAAGAAAGCGATGACATTGGTCGGATCGGTGATGGTGAAGGTGTAGATCGGCGGCAGGAAGAAGAAATTATAGGCCAGCGAGGCGATCAGGCTGGTCAGCATCGATGGCCACAACCCGTAGCGCACCGCGACGATCACCACGGCAGTCAGGAACACGAGGTCGACATTCTCGATCCCGAAGTGCGGCTTGATCAGCGCGGCGGCCCCGAGCCCGATCGCCAAAATCAACAGCGCCATCAAATAGGGCCGCGGATTGAACGGCTCGGCTCGGACAGCGGTCTGCACCGCGGACTTGGCCAGCTTTTCCGACGGCAGCTCGTCGCCCTTGATGACATTGACGCTGATGTTGCCGGCGCGGCGCACCAGATCATGCACGACAGAACCCTGCATGATCTCGAACCAGCGCGAACGCGTCGATTTGCCGATGATGATCTGGGTGACGTTGTTGGCTTGGGCGAAATTCACGATGTCGTCGGCGATGCGCCGCCCAACGGCCGGAATTGTGATGGCTTCGCCACCGAGCGATTCCGCCAGCCGCAAGGTGTCGGCAAGCCGGTCGCGCTGCGCATCGGACAGCTGCAGGCTGCGGCGGGTCTCGAGCGAGATCGCGGTCCAGGGCGCGTGCACGCGATCGGCAAGCCGCTTGGTGTAACGCACCAGGCCAGCCGCGCGCGGGTCCTCGCTGACGCAGACCAGAATCCGTTCGCCCGCCGCCCACGGCCCGGCAATGGCATTGGCCTGCATATGGCTGAGCAACTGCTCGTCGACGCTTTCGGCGGTCCGCCGCAGCGCCAGCTCGCGCAACGCGGTCAAATTGCCCGGCGAGAAATAATGCTCCAGCGCCCGCTCGGCCTGCCTGGGCACATAGACCTTGCCCTCCTTGAGCCGCTGGATCAGATCGTCGGGCGTAAGGTCGATCAACTCGATCGCGTCAGCCCGATCCATCACTGAATCAGGCACGGTCTCGCGTACCCGCACATGGGTGATTTGCGCGACGACGTCGTTGAGACTTTCGATGTGCTGGATGTTGACGGCGGTGTAGACGTCGATGCCCCGCGACAGCAACTCCTCGACGTCGAGATAGCGCTTGGGATGCCGGCTCCCCGGCGCGTTGGTGTGCGCGAGTTCGTCGACCAGGGCGATCTGCGGCCGGCGCGCGATCACGGCATCAAGGTCCATCTCCTCGATCACCTGGTCTCGGTATTCGATGCGCTTGCGCGGAATGACTTCGAGACCCCTGAGCAGCGCTTCGGTCTCAGTGCGCCCGTGGGTCTCGACAACACCGACCACGATGTCGGCGCCCCCCTTCAGCCGGGCATGCGCGCTTTGCAGCATCTCATAGGTCTTGCCGACGCCGGGAGCGGCGCCGAGGAATATCTTCAACCGCCCGGCCGATCGGTCCTCCCGCCGGGCAGCCTCAAGCAGGGCCTCCGGCGAGGGACGTTGTTCGGGATCGCGACGCGGGTTTGCCATGCTCCGTAATATAGGCTTGGCAAGGGGGCGGGCCTAGCCGCCCCCTACTTCGCGGCCGCGTCGAGGGCGAGGTTCAGCGCCAGAACGTTAACGCGGGGCTCGCCGAGCAGGCCGCCGAGACGGCCTTCCGTGTGCTCGGTCACGAGCTGGCGGACGCGGTCCTCAGGCAGGCTCCGCGCCTTGGCGACGCGAGGCACCTGAAACAGCGCGCCCTCCGGCGAGATGTCGGGATCGAGCCCGCTGGCCGAGGTCGTGACGAGGTCAATCGGGACCGGCATCGACGGGTTCTCCGCCTTCAGCTTCTCGACGTCCTCCTTGACCCGGTCGTTCAGCGCCTTGCTGGTCGGGCCGAGATTCGAGGCGCCGGAATTGGCGGCGTTGTAGGGCGCAGGCACGGTCTTGGTCGAATTGCTCGGGTCGGGCGCTAGCGTCGCCGACGGGCGGCCGTGGAAGTATTTGTCGCTCTTGAACTCCTGCCCGATCAGGGCAGAACCGACCACCTTGCCGTCTCGCTCGATCAGGCTGCCCGCGGCCTGTTTCGGAAAGATCGCGCCGGCGACCGCCGTGATCGCGAGCGGATAGGCCAGGCCCGTGATCACGGTAAGCACCAGCAGCAGGACGATGGCGGGACGAATTTCTCTGAGCATTGTTGGTCTCCTAAGTGTCCTCGTCATTGCGAGGAGCGAAGCGACGAAGCAATCCAGACTAAATCGGGGGCTAGATATTCTGGATTGCTTCGCTTCGCTCGCAATGACGGTTAAGCCAGGTGCAAGGCGGCGACGATGAGGTCGATCGCCTTGATGCCGATAAAGGGAATGATGATGCCGCCGACGCCGTAGATCATCAGGTTGCGGCGGAGCAGCGCGCCGGCGCCGACCGCCCGATAGCGGACACCTTTCAGCGCCAGCGGAATCAGCGCGATGATGATCAGCGCGTTGAAGATGATCGCCGACAGAATGGCGCTCTGCGGGCTCGCCAGGTGCATGATGTTGAGCACGTTGAGCTGCGGATAGAACGCCAGGAACATCGCGGGGATGATGGCGAAATATTTCGCAACGTCGTTGGCGATCGAGAACGTGGTCAGCGCACCGCGGGTCATCAAGAGCTGCTTGCCGATCTCGACCACCTCGATCAGCTTGGTCGGGTTGGAATCGAGATCGACCATGTTGCCGGCCTCGCGCGCCGCTTGCGTGCCGGTGTTCATGGCGACGCCGACGTCGGCCTGCGCCAGCGCCGGCGCGTCGTTGGTGCCGTCGCCGCACATCGCCACCAGCTTGCCCTTGGCCTGCTCGTCACGGATCAGCTTGAGCTTGTCCTCGGGCGTCGCCTGCGCCAGGAAGTCATCGACGCCGGCTTCGGCCGCGATCGCCGCCGCCGTCATCGGGTTGTCGCCGGTGATCATCACGGTGCGGATGCCCATGCGGCGCAATTCGGCAAAGCGCTCGCGGATGCCGCCCTTGACGATATCCTTGAGCTGGATCACGCCCAGCAGCCGGCCGTCTTTCGCGACCGCCAGCGGCGTGCCGCCGGATTTCGCAATCTCGTCGGAGATCGCCTGCAGTTCGCGACCGACATCGGAGTTCAAGAGCGGCTGGATCGAACGCAGCGTGTTGCCACTTGCAACCGCCTGCGCACCGCCGGTGACATAGTTGAGAACGGCTTCGACCGCGCCCTTGCGCACAGAGGAGGTGCCGGTGTCGACACCGCTCATGCGGGTCTGCGCGGTGAAGGGGATGAAGGTCGCCCCTAACTCGGCCATATCGCGGCCGCGGATGCCGTACTTTTCCTTGGCCAGCACGACGATGGAGCGGCCTTCCGGTGTTTCGTCGGCAAGCGAGGCAAGCTGCGCCGCATCGGCCAGTTCCTGCTCCGTCACGCCGCGAACGGGCCGGAACGCGGTCGCCTGGCGGTTGCCGAGCGTGATGGTGCCGGTCTTGTCCAGCAGCAGCGTGTCGACGTCGCCCGCGGCTTCCACCGCGCGGCCGGACATCGCCAGCACGTTGAAGCGCACCAGGCGGTCCATGCCGGCAATGCCGATGGCGGAGAGCAGCGCGCCGATCGTGGTCGGGATCAACGTCACGAACAACGCCACCAGCACTACGACCGAGATCGAGCCGCCGGCATAGGCCGCATAGCTTGGGATGGTCACGGTCGCGAACACGAAGATGATGGTGAGACCCGCAAGCAGGATGTTGAGCGCGATCTCGTTCGGCGTCTTCTGCCGCTCGGCGCCTTCGACCAGCTTGATCATGCGGTCGATGAAGGTCGAGCCTTGCGCCGCGGTGATGCGGACCCTGATCCAGTCGGACAGCACCTGCGTGCCGCCAGTGACCGCCGAGCGGTCGCCGCCGGATTCGCGAATCACGGGCGCGGATTCGCCGGTGATTGCCGCCTCGTTGACCGAAGCAACGCCCTCGATCACCTCGCCGTCGGAGGGAATATTGTCGCCGGCCTCGACCAGCACGACATCGCCGACCTTGAGGCTGGTGCCGGGCACGAGACGGTAAGTCTTGGTCAATCCCTGCACCAGCTTGGCCTGGCTCTCGGTGCGGGTCTTGCGCAACGAGTTCCGCCTGCGCCTTGCCGCGGCCCTCGGCCACGGCTTCGGCAAAATTGGCGAACAGCACGGTGAACCACAGCCAGAGGATGATCTGGAAGGTAAAGCCGAGGTTCGCGCCGCCGGTGAAGAGGTCGCGGATGAAGATCACGGTGGTCAATGCGGCCACGATCTCGACCACGAACATCACGGGGTTCTTCATCATCAGCCGCGGGTCGAGCTTGGCGAACGATGCCGCAATCGCGGGCTTGAGGATCTTCGGATCCAGCATCGTCGACATCGACGTACGTTTTTGCAGTTTGAGGGTTTCCATGGAGGTCGCTCCAAAAGCTCGATCAGAACAGGTTGTTGGCGGTCATCGCGAGGTGCTCGACAATCGGGCCGAGCGCCAGCGCCGGGAAGAAGGTGAGACCGCCGATGATCAGGATGACGCCCACCACGAGGCCGACGAACAGGCCGCCGGTGGTCGGGAACGTTCCGGCCGAGGCGGGAATCGACTTCTTGCCGGCAAGCGAGCCCGCAATGGCCATCGCCGGCACGATCATGAAGAAACGTCCGACGAACATCGCGCTTGCAAGCGTCAGGTTGTAGAAGAAGGTGTTGCCGGTCAGCCCCGCGAAGGCCGAGCCGTTGTTGCCGGTCGCCGAGGTGAAGGCATACAGAACCTCGGTGAAACCGTGCGGTCCGGCATTGGCCATTGAAGCCACCGCCGGCGGATACACCACGGCGACCGCGGTCCAGCCGAGATACATCAACGGCAGCACCAGGATCGCGAGCATGGCCATCTTGACCTCACGCGCCTCGATCTTCTTGCCGACATATTCCGGCGTGCGGCCGACCATCAGGCCGGCGACGAAGATCGCCAGCACGACGAACAGCAGCATGCCGTAGAGGCCGGCGCCGACGCCGCCGACGATGATCTCGCCGAGCTGCATGTTGATCAGCGGGATCATGCCGCCGAGCGCGGTAAAGCTGTCATGCATGGCATTGACCGCGCCGCAGGAGGCGGCGGTGGTGATCACGGCAAACAGCGAGGAGGCAACGATGCCGAAGCGGACTTCCTTGCCTTCCATGTTGCCGCCGGTCAGGCCGAGCGCGTCAAAGGCGGTGGTGCCGTTGGCTTCGGCCCAATAGGTGACGGCGACGCCCGAGATGAACAACACGCCCATCACGGCGAGGATGGCCCAGCCCTGGCGCTGGTTGCCGACCATGCGGCCGAACACATTGGTGAGCGCGGCGCCGAGCGCGAAGATCGAGATGATCTGAACGAAGTTCGACAGCGCGGTCGGGTTCTCGAAGGGATGGGCGGCATTGGCGTTGAAGAAGCCGCCGCCATTGGTGCCGAGCATCTTGATCGCGACCTGTGAGGCCACGGGGCCGACCGCAATGGTCTGCTTGGCGCCCTCGAGCGTGGTTGCATCGACATACTCGCCGAGCGTCTGCGGCATGCCCTGCCAGACCAGGAACAGCGCGTAGACCACGCAGATCGGCAGCAGCACATAAAGCGTGCAGCGCGTCACATCGACCCAGAAGTTGCCGATGGTGCGCATCGAGGAGCGGGAGAAGCCGCGGATCAGCGCGACCGCAAGTGCGATACCGGTTGCGGCCGACAGGAAGTTCTGGTGCGTCAGCCCGAGCATCTGGACCAGATACGACAGCGTGCTTTCACCGCCGTAGTTCTGCCAGTTGGTGTTGGTGATGAAGGAGATTGCGGTGTTGAAGGACAGATCTTCCGCAACGGCCGATTGACCGGCCGGATTGAACGGCAGGAACGCCTGAAGCCGCATCAGCCCGTAAATGATGAGAACGCCGCCGACATGGAACAGCAGCATCGCGACCGTGTAGGTCAGCCAGTGCTGCTCGCGTTTTTCGTCGACGCCGCCGATCCAGTAGATGCCGGCCTCGACCGGCCGCAGGACCAGGGAGAGGAACGTGCGCTCGCCGTTGAAGACGCGCGTCATGTACCAGCCCAGCGGTTTGACCAGCGCGACCACGATCGCGCAATAGAGGATGATTTGAGTCCAGCCGATAACGGTCATGGGAATAGCCTATTGAACGCGAGCTCAGAATCGCTCGGGGCGCAGCAGCGCATATGTGAGATAGATGAGAAGGCCGAGCGAGACGGCGGCGGCGAGCGAATAATCGAAGATCATGGCTTCGCTCCTCTCACAGCCGTTCGCAGGCGTAGGTGTAGCCAATCGCGGCGGCGAAGAGGCCGAAGGCCAGCGCCACCATAAGGACATCAAGCATGGGAGTGCTCCTGTGCATCAGGTGCGGCCGCCGCATAACGGCTGTTGCGCGCCTTGTCGGGTGCACAATTGGCACCAGCCGCATAGGTTTTCGAGGAGGAAACTGCTGTCAAATATATAGGAATGTCATAAACGCACGACCGCGCACGCCGAGTGCGTGCCGATGCTTATGAAATTCCTATATCCTCCATCGCAGCTCCATCTCGTTTTCAAACGGCGTTTTGACCACCTTGAGCGGGTGGCCAAACCTTCGGCCGCAAGCCTGAATACGAGAAAACACCATGCTGCATGTCAGGAAATTCGGCGATCTCGGCGAGATCAACGCACGCCTGCGCGACACCGACGAGGCGGACGCCGCGCTCGTCAACGAGGTGATCGGCGCAGCCTGCCGCCGCTATCCCTCGCTGGGCCAGACCGAGAAAGCGATTCGCCTCGACCAACTGATCAAGTCCGCCGCCTGGACCGATGCCGCGCTGGCGCTGATCGATCTCGAACTGCCGATGTGGCAGGTGCGCCGCCTCGCCTATGACGACGGCGAATGGTTTTGCGCCCTGTCGCGCGGGCGCGAACTGCCGGACTGGCTCGACCAATCGATCGAAGTCCGCCATGCTGATCTTGCGCTCGCGATCCTGAGCGCGTTCGTCGAAGCACGGCGCGTCAGTGCTCCCGAAAGCCGGACCAGCGTTCCCGACGCGAGGGGCTTCACGCGCGACGTCTACGAGACCCTGCCGATCGACAACTACGTCTAGGGCGGCTTCCCATTCAGCGACCTGAGTTTTCGATCATGGCCGAGCTGCAGAATCTACCGCGGGACATCGGGTCGCATCAGGTGCTGTTCCGCTTCTGCGTGCGGATGACGATCCTCATCGTCTTCTCCGCCTTCGGCGGAGTCGGCTTCGCCCGCAGCCTTGCGGCCCTCACCGCAATGTCCACGATTCTCTGCGCCATCCTCGCTGGCGTGAAGCGTGAAGCGTTCGTTGGCGCGCAGCTGAACTACTGGGACGAAGCGGTGGCTTACGCCGCGCTGTATTTTCTGATCGGTGGGGTCAATCTGCCCGCGCCGGCGTGACGCCGCCTCTCCCTGCGCGTAGCCGAGGATGCATGTTAACCGGACAGGAGGCGGGCCAATGGCCGGCGATGAATCAAACCTGCGAGACATCGAGCCGCGTTCCGATGCCGAATCCCCCTCAGATCCGCTAGTATCAACAGCGGCGCGCTACTTCGCTGCAGTCGCAATGACTGCGGCCGCGACGATCGTCGCCGTCGGCGTCGACATGAAGGTCACGATTCCGAACCTGTCGCTCGTATTCGTCGTGCCGGTCATCATCGCGGGCGTCAGCCTCGGCCTGGGTCCCTCGCTCTGCGCAGCCGTGCTCGGTGCTTTGTCCTTCAACTTCTTCCTCACCGAGCCTCGCTATTCACTTGCCGTCGATGACCCGGCGAACATCTGGGCAATCGCCCTGCTGTTTGTCGTCGGCGTCATCGCGAGCGGCATTGCTTTTACCTCTCACAAGAGAGCAGCCGAAGCAGCGCTGTTGAGCAGGCAGCAGAGCATACTTGAACGTTATACCCGTGAGCTCGTTAGGGCCGAGAATGCGAAAGCGGCCGTCTCGATGACTTCCCGCGCCCTGGCCGCTCTGTTCCGGGTTCCTGCCGTCGCAATGCTCGTCAGTGAGAGCGGCGTTGTGTTTCGCGAGCAAGTCGGCGGAGCTCGAGCCCCAGGAGTCGGATTTGGAAGCGGCGCGATCGGCCTTGACGACCAGTGCTGCCGCACGCGGCGGGGTTTACCCGAATTTCAACTCGCGCTTCGACTTTTGGCCTCTTGAGACGGTTTCCGGCCAGAAAGTCGCAGTCGGACTCGGCGTTCGACCCCGACGAGCGCCCGGCGAGGCCGGACGAGTTAGTCAATATCGTCGTTCGTCTCCTGGGCCTTGCGCTCGAACGTCAACGCGCGTGAACTCGCGCCTCGTGAGTGCGGTCGTTTCACATGCCGCGCTTGGCTCGGCATTTCGGGCCAGGCCCTCTCATGTAGTGCTGCCCGGGCTGATACCTCCCGTTCGGTCCGTACCACTCCGGAAACATGAAGATCAGCAACGCCCTCGTGGCGACATGGAGCGCTGCTGCGAGGCCGGAAATCTTCGGCAGCGCGGCCGACGCTACCCTTTGAAAGCCTAGAAATCCCACTTGTCGCCGAGGACCATTGGGCGTTGCGGAAGCTTGGCGAATTCTTCGGGGCCAAGGGGTCTCTCGCCGACGATCTCGTCAAGCGAGTCGCTGCCGAGATCGCCGTGGAATATCAGCTCACGCTGCAGCCGCCGCGTCTTGGCGGCCACGATCGCGTGGTGGATCGTCCTGAAGACGGCGGCAAACCACGCGAAAGCGCGATCGAGCGTGAGGCGGCTTTCGCCGGCCGTTGCGGCAAAGTCATCATGCAGCTGAAACAAGGTCATTGCTCTTCATCCAAAATCCGGCGCGTCAAGGCGGGCCGGATGACCGGAAAATGGGGCAAATGTCATAGGAAATCGAGATGGCCGGCCCCTCCGGGACATAGGGACCGCATAAGCGTGGCCGCGGCCCATTGGGTTGCTTTATCCCGGCCTGCCGCATCCTTTGTTTGACTTGACGCGCCCGCCCATCTCCTGCCTGAATCGACCTGCTTTCCGGCCTCGAAATCCACCACCAGCACTTTGGCGAAAATCGTATGTACTACCTCAGCGCAGACATGTCCGACACGCTGAACCGCATCCTCGATGCGGCCACCGACAACCTCAGGATCGCGAAGATCCTGGTCCAGATGGGGCTCGACCCCGACAACGTCACCTGGGACGCCATCTTCAACCGCCTGCTGGAAATCTTCCTGCACAACATCACGCTCGCCAACGCGTTCGCGGTGGTCGGCGCGATCTTCTTCGTCGCCACCCTGCTGACCCAGACCATGGTGCCACTCCGGGTCGCGAACATGATCGGCTGCCTGTTCTTCGCCATCTACGGTGCACTGACCGGCGTAATCACGACCTTCCTGATGTATCTGCTCCTGATTCCCGTCAACGCCTGGCGCCTGCGCCAAATGCTCGCTCTGATCAAGAAGGCACGCAGTGCCACGCAAGGCGACTCCTCGATGGAGTGGCTGAGGCCGTTCATGACCCAGCGCAATTATCGCAAGGGCGATACCCTGATGAAGAAAGGCGACGCCGCAAACGAAATGCTGCTGACCGTCACCGGCCGATTCCGGGTCGTTGAGATCAACCTCGAACTTCCGCCTGGACAGCTGATGGGCGAGCTAGGTTTTCTCACGCCCGACAACCGCCGCACCGCGACCATCGAATGCATCGAGGACGGTCACGCACTGACCATCACCTATGAGAAGCTGCTGGAGATTTATTTCCAGAACCCGCAGTTCGGCTATTACTTCCTGGTGCTGACCAGCCAGCGCCTGCTGGACAATCTGGCGCGGGCCGAAGCCACCCTCAAGCAGTACCAGGCCGCGGCGCCGACCACCGGCGCCCGCTGACGGCGCGCCGGTGCCGGCTGTTACTCCGCCGCGCTGCGAATCTCGGCAGGCTCGGCCCTGACCGCGCAGAACTTGAACTCCGGAATTTTGCCGAACGGATCGAGCGCGGGGTTGGTCAGGAGATTGGCTGCCGCCTCCGCGTAGCAGAACGGCATGAACACCATGTTCTCCGGCACGTCGCGGTCGGAGCGAACCTTGACCTCGACCGCGCCGCGGCGCGTCTCGAGGCGGATGAAATCGCCGGGCTGCAATTTCTTGCGCCGCATGTCCTTCGGACTCATGAAGGCGACCGCCTCGGGCTCGATCTGGTCGAGCACGGCGGAGCGGCGCGTCATCGAGCCGGTGTGCCAATGCTCGAGCACGCGGCCCGTCGACAGTACCATCGGATATTCGGCGTCGGGCAATTCATCCGGTGGGATGACCTTGGCCGGCACGATCTTGCCGCGGCCGCTCGCGGTCGGGAATCCGGTGGTGAAGATGATCTCGTTGCCTGGCTTGTTGGGATCGTCGACCGGATAGGTCACCGCGCCCTCGCGCACCAGTCGCTCCCAGGTGATGTTCTTAAGTGATGGCATCAGCAGCGCCATCTCGGTGAAGACCTCGCCGGGCCCGGAATAATTCCACGGGAGGCCCATGCGCTTGCCGATCTCCTGGATGATCCAGAGATCCTGCCGCGCATCGCCGGGCGGCTTGATCACTTCGCGCGCCAATTGCACGCGGCGATCGGTGTTGGTGAACGAGCCGGACTTCTCCGCAAAGGCCGAGGCCGGCAGGATGACGTCGGCATGGAACGCGGTCTCGGTGACGAACAGGTCCTGCACCACGAGATGGTCGAGCTTGGCCAGCGCCTCGCGCGCATGCTGCAGGTCCGGATCGGACATCGCCGGGTTTTCGCCCTCGACATACATGCCGTGAATCTCGCCGGCATGGATCGCGTTCATGATCTCGACCACGGTGAGGCCGCGCACCGGATCGAGCTTCTGGCCCCAGAGCTTCTCGAACGCACCGCGCATGTCGTCGCGGCCGACCGGCTGGTAGTCCGGAAAGAACATCGGGATCAGGCCGGCGTCTGAAGCGCCCTGCACGTTGTTCTGGCCGCGCAGCGGATGCAGGCCGGTGCCGGGACGGCCGATCTGGCCGGTGATCAGCGACAGCGCAATCAGGCAGCGCGCATTGTCGGTGCCATGGACATGCTGGCTGATGCCCATGCCCCAGAAGATGATCGAGGATTTGGCGCGCGCATAGGTGCGCGCGACCTCGCGCAGGGTCTCGGCCGGGATGCCGCAGACCGGCGCCATCTTCTCCGGGGTGAACTCCTTGATCTTGGCCTTCAGCTCGTCATAGCCCTCGGTATAGCCGGCGATATATTGCTCGTCGGTGAGGCCTTCGGTGATGATGGTGTTGATCATCGCGTTCAGCATCGCGACGTCGCTGCCCGGCTTGAAGGCGAGATGTTTCGTCGCGTGGCGCGACAGCCCCTGTCCGCGCGGATCCATCACGTAAAGCTTGGCGCCGCGCTTGGCGGCGTTCTTGATGAAGGTCGCGGCGACCGGATGATTCACGGTCGGGTTGGCGCCGATCACCCAGATCACTTCCGCATCGGCCGCGGCGGCAAACGGCGCCGACACCGCGCCGGAGCTTATGCCCTCGAACAGTGCCGCGACCGAGGAGGCGTGGCACAGCCGCGTGCAGTGATCGACATTGTTGGATCCGAAACCGGTGCGCACCAGCTTCTGGAACAGATAGGCCTCTTCGTTGGAGCCCTTGGCCGAGCCGAAGCCGGCCAGCGCTTTCACGCCCTTCTGATCGCGGATTTTCTTCAGGCCGCCAGCGGCGAGATCGAGCGCCTCCTCCCACGTCGCCTCGCGGAAATGCGTCCAGGGATTGGCCGGATCGACCTGGTCGTTGGGGTCCTTCTTGACGCCGGGCAGCCGGACCAGCGGTTTGGTCAGGCGGTTCGGATGATGGATGTAGTCGAAGCCGAAGCGGCCCTTGACGCAGAGCCGGTTGTGATTGGCCGGGCCGTCACGGCCTTCGGCATAGATCAGCTTCTCGTCCTTGACCTGATAGGTGACCTGGCAACCGACGCCGCAATAGGGGCACAGCGAATCGACCTTGCGGTCGGCATAGGTCACGCGGGTCTGCTTCTCATCGAGCATCACCGAAGGCATCAGCGCGCCGGTCGGACAGGCCTGCACGCATTCGCCGCAGGCCACGCAGGTGGACTCGCCCATCGGATCGTCGAAGTCGAACACGATCTTCGAGCCGTGGCTGCGATAAGCCATGCCGATGACGTCGTTGACCTGCACCTCGCGGCAGGCGCGCACGCACAGGCCACACTGGATGCAAGCGTCGAGATTGACCCGCATCGCCGGATGGCTGGCGTCGGCCTGCCAGCGCTCGGCCGCCGGGAAGCGGCTTTCGGTGACGCCGGTCTTCTCGGCCCAGTGCCAGAACTTCAAGTCCGGGTCGTGCGACGTCTCTCGCGCGGGCTGATCGGCGACCAGGAGCTCCATCACCATCTTTTGCGCTGCGACGGCGCGATCGCTCGCGCTCTTGACCTTCATGCCGACGGTCGGCGTGCGCTTGCAGGACGCGGCGAGCACGCGTTCGCCCTCGATCTCGACCATGCAGGCGCGGCAATTGCCGTCGGGGCGATAATCCGGCGCGGGTGAATAGCAGAGATGCGGGATCTCCGTGCCCTGGCGTTTCGCCACCTGCCAGATGGTCTCGCCGGCCTTCGCTTCGACCTGCTTGCCGTCGAGTTCGAACTGGATCTTGGTCATTCGGCTGCGTCCTTGAACTCGTCAGGGAAGTATTTAATCACCGAGGTCAGCGGATTCGAGGCGGCCTGTCCAAGTCCGCATATCGACGCATCGCGCATCGCCTGGCTCAATTCGTCGAGCAGAGCGCGGTTCCAGATCGGGCGTTCCATCAGGATCGCCGCCTTCTCGGTTCCGGCGCGGCATGGCGTGCACTGGCCGCAACTCTCGTCCTCGAAGAAGCGCATCAGGTTGAGCGCCGCCGCCTTCACGCTGTCGGCTTGCGACAGGATCACGATCGCCGCGGAGCCGATGAAGCAGCCGTATTTCTCCAGCGTGCCGAAATCGAGCGGGATGTTGTCCATCGACGCCGGCAAGATGCCGCCGGATGCGCCGCCCGGCAGGTAGGCGTGGAAACTGTGGCCGTCGGCCATGCCGCCGCAATATTCGTCGATCAGCTCGCGCACGGTGATCCCCGCAGGCGCGAGCTTCATGCCGGGGCTCTTCACCCGGCCCGATACGGAGAAGCTGCGCAGGCCGTGCCGCTCGTTGCGGCCATGGCTCTTCCACCAATCGGCGCCCTTCTCGACGATGTCACGCACCCACCACAACGTCTCGATGTTGTTGATCAGTGTCGGCAGGCCGAACAGGCCGACCTGGAACGGATAAGGCGGCTTGTGCCTGGGCAGGCCGCGCTTGCCCTCGATGCTTTCGAGTAGTGAGGATTCCTCGCCGCAGATATAGGCCCCCGCGCCACGACGCATATGCAGCACCGGACCACCCGGCGGCAGCTTCGCGATCTCGCGTTCGAGGATTTCGCGGCAGGCTGGATATTCGTCGCGCAGATAGATGTAGACTTCGGGCGCCTCGACAATGTGGGCGCCGATCAGCGTACCCTCGAGAAAGCGATGGGGATCGGTTTCGAGATAGTAGCGGTCCTTGAAGGTGCCGGGCTCGCCCTCGTCGCCGTTGATCGCCATCAGCCGCGGACCGGGCTCGCCCAGCACCGCACGCCATTTGCGTCCCGTCGGGAAGCCCGCACCACCAAGTCCGCGCAGGCTGGAATCGTCGAGCGCCTTCAGCAAATCCTCTTTCGACAGCTCGCCCGAGCGCAGGCGCTTCAGGAGCTTGTAGCCGCCATCGGCGACGTATTTCTCGTATCCGATGTAGTCGGGCAGATGCGCATGGGTGTCGCCGGCCTTCGCGGTCGCGAGCACGTTGGCCACCGTCGCATGGTCGACGAAGTTATGGCCGACCTCGGCGGCGGGCCCGGTGTCGCAGCGGCCGACACAGGGTGCGCGCACGACGCGGATGCCGGGACCGGCCTTGGTCTGCAACTCATGTAGCAGCTTCTCGCCGCCCAGCATGGCGCAGGTCAGGGAATCGCAGACGCGGATGGTGAGCGGAGCGATATCCGGCTCGCCTTCCTTCACGATGTCGAAATGCGCATAGAAGGTCGCGGTCTCGAATACTTCGGCGAACGACAGCTTCATCTCGTCGGCAAGGGCCGCGAGATGGGCCGCCGAAATCTGGCGATACTTGTCCTGGATCAGGTGCAGGTGCTCGATCAGCAGGTCGCGCCGGCGCGGCCGGTCGCCCAGCAATTGCTCGATCTCATGCGCGGCCGTGGGATCGACCTGGCGCCCCTTTGGGGTCGCCTTGGCCCGCTTCCGACCCACCCCCGGATGCTCGAATTTGCGGACCTGATGCACATCGTGAGCCATGAAAACGCACTTCTCCTTGGTGGGACGACTCTAAGGCCTGGCATGCCAGATGCCAAGCGAAATTAGAGCGCCACTATAAGCATTTAAGGGGCATGCAGCCGCGCTGTCATGCCCCTTTTCAATGCCTGTTCCGACCGAGGTAATCAGGTCTTGTTCATGCAGTCTTCGATGTAGAACCAGCGGTCGTCGCCCGCGAGCCCCTTGGCTTTCACCTCCGCGCGGCACGCCTTGAGTTTGGGCTTGTTTGCGGCCCACTTGGCCCTCATGTCCTTCAGTTTTTGCGCCGTCAGCTTCATCTTCGACGGCTTGGCATCGGTCGGCGCCGCCGTGGACTGGGCCGAGGCGGTTTGCAGGCTGCCTGCCACGAGCAATGCGGCGGCAAGGCAGACGGTGGTGCGAAGCATGGGAATCCCCCCTGTGAAGTCCGGTTCTTGATTGTTCGATAAAAAGCGAACGCCGCGGGACGCGTGTCCCGCGGCGGTGTTGCTGCGATCAGAAGATCTTGGCGGCGCTGAGCAAGGTCCTGTAGACGCCCCAGGCGAGCGGGATACCGACGAAAGCCCAGAACAGCGCGGCGCGGGCGTCGAGACCGCCCTTGCCGATGCCGAACGAGCCAGACTGCGCAGCACCGGCGGTTGCCGTTGCCGCCTGCAGCTTTGCGACTTCCGCCTCGCTCATGTGCCACTTTGGATCCACCGGCTTGACCAGATAGTTGCAGATCAGGCCCGCGACCAGCATCGCGCACAACACATACATCGTGCTGTCGTAAAGCTTGTCGCGAGGGACACCGGCTGCGAGCTGGAACTCGCGCAGGTAGTTCACGACCACAGGGCCGATGATGCCGGCCGTCGACCATGCCGTCAGCAGCCGGCCGTGGATGGCGCCGACGAACTGCGTGCCGAACAGGTCGGCGAGATAGGCCGGCACCGTGGCGAAGCCGCCGCCATACATCGACAGGATGATGCCGAAGCCGAGCACGAAGAGCGCCTTCGATCCCATGTTGGCGAAGGTTGGCGCCAACGCGTAGAGCACGATGCCGAGGATGAAGAATGTATAGTAGGTATTCTTGCGGCCTATGTAATCCGACAGCGACGCCCAGAAGAACCGTCCGCCGATGTTGAACAGCGACAGCAAGCCGGCGAAGCCCGCGGCGATTGCCGCGATTTGCCCCTTCTGTCCGGCGTTCAGCGCGTTGAAGCCGACATCCGGCAGGCCGATCAGCTTGCCCGCGAAGATCTCCTGCAACATCGGCGAGGCCATGCCGATCACGCCGATGCCGGCGGACACGTTCAGCGTTAGCACCCACCACACCAGCCAGAACTGCGGCGTCTTGTGCGCGTTGTCGAGATGCACGTTATGCTGCGAGATCATGGTCTTGGTTTCGCTCGGCGGGGTCCAGCCGTCAGGACGCCAGCCGGCTGGCGGCAGGCGATAGCGGAACGCGCCGATCATCATGAAGACGCAGTAGATCACGCCCATGGTGACGAAGGTCTGCCAGACGCCGACCGAGGTCGGGGTCTTGAAATAATTCATCAGGAGGTCGGCAAGCGGTGCCCCGATCATGGCGCCGCCGCCGAAGCCCATGATGGCCATGCCGGTCGCCATGCCGCGCCGGTCGGGGAACCACTTCACCAACGTCGACACTGGTGAGATGTAACCCAGGCCGAGACCGACGCCGCCGATCACACCCGAGCCGAGCCACATCAGCCAGAGCTGATGCATGTAGATTCCGATGGCGCCGAGGATCAGCCCCCCGGACCAGCACAACGCCGCGACGAAGCCGGCCTTGCGCGGACCGACCCGCTCGAGCCAGCCACCCCACAGCGCCGCCGATACGCCGAGCACGACGAAGAACAGCGTGTACATCCAGCCCATGCTCGCGACCTTCCAGTCGCAAGTGGTGGTGAACAATTCCTGGAATAGCGAGATATCCGGACAGGCCTTCGGCGCCGTCAGGCCGATCGCGCGCGACAGCGGCAACCAGAACACCGAGAAGCCGTAGGCCATGCCGATGCAGAGATGGATACAGAGCGCCGCAGGCGGCACCAGCCAGCGATTGAAGCCGGCGGCTGCAATCGTCCGCTCCTTGTCGAGAATTCCGCCTCCGGCGCCGCTCATAGTGCCGGCGCTGCTGATCGTCGTCATTCCATCCCTCCCTGCAGCCGCCCATTCCCGAGCGGTCCGCCATGATCGATCCCGTCCCATTGTCTGCGGATCAACAACTTGCTGCTCCGCAGCAAATCCTCCGACGCGCCGGGATCACCAAGCGCATTCGAGATTTTAACACCTGCTCCAGCCCGTTATGCCCGGACGCCATTGTGCGGTGCGTATCCGAGAAGTGCCCCACCCGACGTGCGTCTACGCGAGCACGACTCAACCTCCGCACCCCTGCGGAGAGCGCCGATTGAGCAAAATGCCGCAGGCCATGTCGATAGGCAAATGGTAGAGCCCCCGGGATTGACCTTGCAACCCTAGAGAGTGGCTTTGTGTCGGTTTTCCGGAGCTAGCTTGGGCTCACCGGCGGCAATTGATTGGCTTTTTCAATCAGGAAGACGATGCGCTGCTCGGCGCGCTCGGTGATCTCGACCGTGTCGCCGGTTTCCCGGATCAGATTGGGAATGTCGATGATCGACAAGGGGTCGGTACAGTGCACTTCCAGCCGGTCGCCCGGCTTCAACGGCTTCAATGCCTTGCGCGTCTTCAGCGCCGGCAGCGGGCATTTCAACCCGGTGAGATCGAGCTTGGTCGTGGTCATGGTGCCGCTTCTACATCAGGTTGGCATAGCCGAGGAAGCCGACGGTTGCGCCCGGTTCGACTGCGGTGACGGACTCAGGCAGCTCAACGAGGCCGTCGGTGTCGACCAGCGACGACAGCAGGCCCGCGCCTTCGCGCGGAAATTTTTGCGCTTCGAGCGCGCCGTCCGCAGCGCGGCGCAAGGTGACGCGGACATATTCGCGGCGGCCGCTCTTCTTTTTGTAGGCGAAAGCCGCGCGCACCGGCATCGGCAGGAGCGGTGCCGCCGTTGCGCCCGATAGCGCCAGCACGACCGGACGCACGACATGCACGAAAGTGACGAAGCTCGCCACGGGATTGCCCGGCAAGCCGATGAACGGCGTGCCCGAGATGATGCCCATCGCAACGGGACGTCCGGGCTTGATCGCCATGCGCCACAGCACCAGCCTGCCGACGCTCTCGACGCCGGCCTTGACGTGATCCTCCTCGCCGGTCGAGACGCCGCCGGTGGTGAGGATCAGATCGTGCTCGCCGGCGACGCGCTTCAGCGCGGTCGCGAGCGGTCCCCGTTCGTCGCGAAGGATGCCGAGATCACCGACTTCGCAGCCGAGCCGGCGCAGCATGGCGATCAGCATGAAGCGGTTGGAGTCGAACAGCTGCGCGGAAGCGCGCGGCGTGCCGGGCGAAGCCAACTCGTCGCCGGTCGAAAACACCGCGACACGGATGCGTCTTGCGACATCGAGCTCCGTCAGGCCGAAGGCGGCGGCAAGCGCGATGTCCTGCGGGCGTAGCCGCTGGCCGGCTTTCAGCGCGATATGACCCTGCGGAATGTCCTCGCCGGCGGGGCGCACATTGGCGCCTGGCTTCAGCCCGGCAGGCAGCACGACATCGCCTTTGTCATCGAGGCGCACATCCTCCTGCATGAATACGGTGTCGGTGCCCTCGGGCATCGGCGCGCCCGTGAAGATGCGCACGGCTTCGCCCGGCTTTGCGGTCTGCGCCGGGCTGCCGGCCGCCACGCGGCCTTTCACCGGAAACACTTTCTCTTTCTCGCGCGGCAGATCGCTGCCATGCACGGCATAGCCGTCGACCGCGGAATTGGTGAAGGGCGGCAGGGCTAAGGGCGCGGCGACATCGCGCGCGAGAATGCGGCCGTCGGCGGCGTCCAGCGGGACGCGTTCGATCTCCTGCACCGCCGTCACCTTGGCGGCGATGATGCCGACGGCCTCGTCGACCGACAGCATCGGCCCGCCAAAGGCAAAGCAATCGTCGGAGAGTTGCGCCATGTTTCAGCTTTCCGCTGTGGCCATCGCCAACAAATCGTCGAGCGAAATCGCCGCTCGCCGCAGCATGGCGGCGACCGCGGGAATGTCATCGAGATGGGCGGTCGGCAGCGTGGTTTCAACCGCGACGTCGCTGACGATGCCGACGATGCCCGTATCGTCTTGAAACAGGAAAGGCTTGCCGTTATCAGCGCGATACACCTCGATCTTGCGATGCGGTTCGCTCTTGTAGCCTTCAACCACGACCAGATCGACCCGCGACAACTTCTTCAGCAATTGCGGCAGACGCGGCTCGCGCGCACCGCGCAGCTCATGCATCAGCGCCCAGCGATGGCCGGATGACACCAGAACTTCCTCCGCGCCCGCCTCGCGGTGCCGCCAGGAATCCTTGCCGGGCACGTCGACATCGAAGGTGTGGTGGGCGTGCTTGATCACGGAGACGCGCAGGCCCTGTTCACGCAAGTGCGGGATCACGCGCGTCAGCAAGGTGGTCTTGCCGGCGCCGCTCCAGCCTGCGAGCCCGATGACTTTCATCGCATTCTCCGCGCCTGTCCGGAACCGGGGACTGGCCATTCGTCAAACGTGCTTTATATCGGCTGTAAGCCCTTGTCATGCTAACGTCGGCCCTATGATGAAGATCGAGAAAGCCCCGGTGCCCCTGATCGTCCCCAATCCGGACGACCCGCGCCTGACCGAGCGCGTCATCGGGGTGGACCAGACCGGCGCCAGGATCGAAACCAGGGTGCCGGTCGAGCGGCCGCTGACGCTGTATCTCAACGCGCAGGAAATCGTCACCATGATGACGATCGGCGACTACCCGGAATATCTGGCGCTCGGCTATTTGCTCAATCAGAACATGCTCAAATATAACGACATCGTCACCGAGGTCGAATATCACGACGACCTGCAGGTGGTAGTCGTGCGCACCGAGCACCACACCAATTTCGAGGCGAAGCTGAAGAAGCGTACGCAGACCTCGGGCTGCGCGCAGGGCACCGCATTCGGCGATCTGATGGAGGCGATCGAAAGCGTGGCGCTGCCGAAGGCGGAGCTGCGCACATCCTGGCTCTACCAGATGACGCATGCGATCAACACCATGCCCTCGCTGTATCTCGAGGCCGGCGCGATCCATGGCTGCGTGCTGTGCAAGGAAGGCACGCCCGTCTGCTACACCGAGGATGTCGGCCGCCATAACGCCGTCGACAAGATCGCGGGCTGGATGTTCCAGCACAGTATCGATGCCGCCGACAAGATCATGTACACGACCGGGCGCCTCACTTCGGAGATGGTGATCAAGACGGTGCGGATGGGGATTCCCATCCTTGTCTCCCGATCCGGCTTCACCGCGTGGGGTGTCGACCTCGCGCGGCAGGTTGGCCTCACGCTGGTGGGACGCACCCGCGGCAAGCGCTTCATCGCGCTCGTCGGGCGAGCAGCGCATCGTCTACGACCAGAACCTCGACTATGTCGAGGAAGAGGCGGCGCGGCACAAGCGCAAGGGCGAAAGCACCGATGACTGAGGCAGCGCCGGGCATACCCGGCGTGCTGCTCGCCGGCGGATTGGCGCGCCGCATGGGCGGCGGCGACAAGCCGATGCGCAGCATCGGCGGCAAGACGATCCTCGAGCGCGTGATCGCGCGGCTGAAGCCACAATGCGACGGACTTGTTCTCAACGCCAATGGCGATCCCGCGCGCTTTGCGGCGTTTGGCCTGCCCGTGATCGCCGACGACGTCGCCGATTTTCCCGGACCGCTCGCCGGCATTCTGGCCGCGCTGGACTGGATGGCGGCCAATCGCCCCGAGGTGAAGCGGGTGCTCAGCGCCGCCGCCGACTGCCCTTTCCTGCCGCGCGATCTCGTTGCCCGGCTTGAAACGGCGCGCGCCGCCGAAAATGCCGAGCTTGCGGTCGCGGCCTCCGACGGACAGACGCATCCGGTGATCGGACTGTGGAGCGTGGCCTTGCGCGACGAGCTGCGCCATGCGCTGGTCAAGGAGGACATCCGCAAGATCGACCGCTGGACCGCGCGCTATTCGCTCGCGACCGTGACCTGGCCGGTGACCCCGCTCGATCCCTTCTTCAATGCCAACACCGCCGACGACATCACGCAAGCCGAGCGGCTCGCCGCGCTCGACGGGGGATAATACGGAGCATGCCATGATCATCACGCCGGACCTGAACGACAAGGTCGCGCTGGTGACCGGCGCATCGCGTGGCATTGGCGCTGCGATTGCCGTTGCGCTCGCGCAGGCCGGCGCCGCGGTCGCGGTCAACTATCGCGAGCGGGCGGACGCCGCCGATGCGCTGGTTGCCGATCTCGGCAAGGCCGGGCATCGCGCCATATCGGTCGCAGCCGACGTGTCGCAGGCGGATGCCGTCACCGGCATGGTCAATCGCGTCACCTCGGCGCTCGGGCCGGTCGATATCCTCGTCAACAATGCGGGCCTTGCGATCGTGCGCGCCGTCGCCGATCTCACCGAGAGCGACTTCGACCGGACCATCTCGGTCAATCTCAAGTCCGCCTTTCTCTGCACACAGGCGGTGGTGCCGTCCATGCGCGCAAAGAAATGGGGGCGCATCGTCAACATCTCCTCGGGTGCTGCACGCGGGGCCGGCGCGATCGGCCCGCATTACAACGCCTCCAAGGCTGGCATGGAGGGCCTCACGCGGGGCTACGCGGCGCGGCTTGTGAAAGACGGCATCACCGTCAATGCGGTCGCGCCGTCGCTGATCGACACCGATATGATGCGCGGCCGAAGCGATCTCGCCGCCCGCATCCCGCTCGGCCGGCTCGGCCATTCCGAGGAGGTCGCGCAAGCGGTGCTGATGGTGCTCGGCAACGACTACATGACCGGCCAGACCATCATGCTCAATGGCGGCATGAACTTCATTTAGGCCGCGAGTGGCGCGGTCCAGGCGTCATAGCCATAGACCCAATCGGTATCGGTCTTCTCCCGGAGCCAGGTGTTCTTGCGCGAGGTGTCCTGCACGCGCGAGGTGCGCTCACGCCGCGTCGTCTCGAAGCGTCGGAAGGCATCGGCGATCTCTTCGCGCGCGATGCCCTCGAGACAGCGCGACAGCACGGCCGCGTCCTCGATCGCCATCGCCGCGCCCTGTGCCATATAGGGCGTCATCGGATGGCAGGCATCGCCGAGCAAGGTTACCTTGCCGTCCGCCCAGCGCTCCAGCGAATTGCGATCGACGATCGCCCATTTGTGCACGTCGGGACAAGCGGCCAGCACCTTTTCGACCTGCGGATGGAATCCATCATACGCCTTGCGCAACTCGCGCACGTCGCCCTTCGCCGACCAGGATTCGATCCGGAATTCCGGTTCGGGCTGGCTGGTGACGAAATAGACCTCGCTGCGATCCGGCTTGACGTAATAGATCACGATGTGGCGGTCATCGCCCCACCATTTGGTGCAATCGTCGATCCGCTCGCCCTGAAGCAGCGACGCCGGATAGGTCGTGCGATAGGCGATGCGGCCGGTGAAATTCACCGGCGACTGGCCGAACAGGATATCGCGCACGATCGAATGCACGCCGTCGGCGCCAACGACCGCATCGGCGACGGCCGTCGTGCCGTTGGCGAAGGTGAGCTTGACGCCGTCTTTGGTCTCATCGAGCCCGGTCAGCTTGTGGCTCAGCCTCACGCACGCGTCGGGGACGGCGCTGGCGAGCGCCGCATGCAGATCGCCGCGATGCGCCAATAGATACGGCGCGCCGAATTTCTCCTCAGCGCTCTCGCCAAAAATCATGTCGAACTTGACGTCGCCGCTCTTCCAGTCGCGGTTGTTCCAGGAGCGCGGGTAGAACGAGCCGCTGCGCATGCGCTGTTCCAGCCCGAGCTTGCGCAACACCTTCATGGCGTTGCAGCCGATCTGGATCCCGGCGCCCAGCCGCGTGAACTGCTGCGCCTGCTCGTAGACGGTGACATTGATGCCGACCCGGCGCAGCGCGGCGGCGGTTGCAAGCCCGCCCATGCCGGCGCCGACGATCGCGATGTCGAGTGGTTTTGCCATTCGTCCCCTGCCCCAAATTTCCTATGCCGGCCTGAATCCGGCGCGCGTCAGCGCAGCTCTTGCTTCTTCCGACTTCAGTGCATCGAGAAAGGCCCGCACCGCGGGCCGATCCTTGCGCGCCGCGACCAGCGCGAAATCATAGTGCTCTTCGGCGAGCGGAATGAAACCCAGTCCGGACGCATGCGCGACCGGCGCAATCGTCATGCCCCAGTCGGCGCGATGCTGCGCGACGGCGGCGGCGACCGCGTTGTGCGAGCGCGGCTGATTCCAGTAACCGTCCGGCCTGTTGTCGCCGAGCAGACGGTCGATCAGGATGCGCGTGCCCGCGCCCTGGTTGCGGTTGACCATGATGCAGGCGGGATCGGCCAGCGCCGCTGCCACGGCCTCCTGCACACGCCTGCCCTCGAAGCGCGCATCGCCCTTGCGATACACAATGCCCTGCATGCGCCGCCAGCCCGGCACCAGTTCGAGGCCCTCGGAAAGGAACGGCGTGTTGTAGGTCTCGCTCTTGTCGTCGAACAAATGGATCGGCGCGAGGTCGCACTCGCCGCGTTTCGCCGCCGCCAACCCGCCGAGGCTGCCGACCGCGATCGAACGCACGAACAGGCCGTCGCGCGCTAGTTGCGCCGTCACCAGATCGAGCCCGGTGCAGTGGCTGCCAACAATCACCAGATCCGGCACGCGCACATGCGGCGTGAACAGCGTCACCTCGGCCTGAGTGCCCGCCGGCATCTGGTCGGCGAGCGCGTCGATCTTCAGGAAACCATCGGACTGCGAGAACGATGTGATCGCGCCCGAGCCCTTGCCGGTGGGATAGGCGATCAGCCCGTCGGTACCCTCGACCAACGACACCATCACGAATTCGGTGCGGCCGAGCTCGGACGCAATGCGCACCGGGATTCTCGCGTTCACCTTCGCGTCAGTGCGCGGCGGCAAACCTGCCATCCGCCGCAGCACCGGCACGATCATGTCGTGGAAGGTGAACATCGCCGAGGTCGGGAAACCCGGCAGGATCACGACCGGCTTGCCGTCGCACACCGCAAGGCAGAGCGGCTTGCCGGGTTTCAACGCAACGCCATGCGCGATGATGCCGGGCTTGCCGAGGCGCGCGATGATGCGATGGGAGACATCGCCCGCGCCCTTCGAGGTGCCGCCGGAGAGCACCAGCATGTCGCTGTCGGCGAGCGCCTTGCGCATGACCGCTTCGAGTGCAGCCTCATCGTCGGCAATCGCGCCGAGGAAATGCGCTTCGCCGCCGTTCTCGTTGATCGCGGCAGTGACGATCACGCCGTTGGTGTCGTAGATCGCGGCCGGCCGCAGCCGCCCGCCGGGCTGCACCAGCTCGTCGCCGGTCGAGATGACCGCAACGCGCGGCTTGCGCACGACCGCAACCTCGGCAATGCCACAGGCCGCGAGCATGCCGATCTCGCGCGAGCCGATGACGGTGCCACCTCGCAGCAGCGCTTCGCCGCGCGCGATGTCGGAGCCGGCATAAGAGACGAATTGCCCCGGTGACGCAGCGCGGCGGATTTCGATCGCACGGGCGCCCGCCGGCTGGGTGTGTTCGACCATGACGATGGCGTCGGCACCGCGCGGCAGCGGACCGCCGGTCGCGATGTTGGTTGCAGTCCCCGACAACACCGGGCGAACAGGCGCGACGCCGCAGGCGATCACCTCGTCGTTCAGGCGCAGGCGCAGCGGCGCGGTCTCGCTCGCCGAGGCGAGATCGGCCGAGCGCACCGCAAAGCCGTCGACATTGGAGCGGTCGAACGGCGGCACGTCTATCGGCGCGGTGACGTCTTCGCTGAGAGCGCTGCCGAGCGCATCGGCGAGCTTGCGTGGTTCGCTCGGCGAAGCGCGCGGAAACAGCGCGGCCTCGAATCGCGCCTGCGCATCCTCGCGCGACAGGATGGTCAGGAACTGGTCCTGATCGAGGCTGTCGGGCGTTTTCGATTTGGGCTTCTGAGTCATCGTCGCAACAGATAGGCACGGACCGGCGTTCCCGCAGCATAGCCTTCGCTGCTATCAGATACCAACAGCCATGCATCGGCGCGCGCCACGGTCTCCAGCGGGAGGTCGCCTGTCGCAAGCGGCATCCATGCCTCGTCCCGACGTTCGAGCAGGACGATTTCGGCGAGGCCCACGGTTGAGGCGATCTTGCGTGCCAGCGGCAGGGTCAGGGTTCCCCGCTCTCGACTGGCTAACCGATCAAGGACCGGCAGCACAATCGCCCACCACACCGCCAGCGCTTGATCCGGCGCGCCAGGGATCACGATGACAGGTGTTCGGCCGATCCTGCCGACCGCAGCCATGCGTCCGGGCTGCAGCGCAAGTCCATGCGCAATCACTTCGCCGCGCGCGGCCAGCGCGATCACACTCGCATCGGTGCGGCCGACGCCGCTGCCGCCGACAACGATGAGCAGGTCGCAATGGTCGCCGTCGAGTTGCTTGCCGATCGACGCCACATCGCGCGCGGTGGCTTCAACGCACGTGAGATCTGCACCGGCTGCACGCAAACCATTCGCGATCAGTTTCGTCGTGATGCCGCCGCCGGGCACATTCACGAGGCGCACGCGCGGCCGATGCTCCGACAAATCTCCCGCCCGCCACGCGCCGGCGATCCGGCCGGCATCGGCGATCGCGCCGCCCTTGCGCCTGACGCCCTGCCCCGGGATCGCTTCCGCCAGCACTTGCGCGATCGGTCCGCTCAGATCGACGGAATCTTCATCGAGTACGCAGTCGCAGCCGTCGGGAATCTTGTCGCCCGCCTCGACCCAGACCGGCGGCTTCGCCAGCGGCAGCGGCGTGTAGCTGGACGCGCTGACAAGGTCGGATGCGCGCAGCGCCCAACCGTCCACTGACGCGATGTCATGTTGCGGCCATGACCTCAGTTCGGGCATCTCGACCGCAGCAACCTGCCCTTTCGCTGGTTCGCGTGCCACGGCAGGTTTTGCGTCGCGCAGCAACGCCGCTAGCGCCACGTCAAGTGACGTTAGCCGGGCCGGCAGGCGCTGGGTGCTGTTCATGCCCGTCCCTTAGCCCTATGGCTGCGTTGACGCGAGACCCCGAATGTTTGACATTTAAAGCAATACTGGCCATTGAGCCTGATATAACGGGAGGAAGAGGAATGTTCGCAGGAAAATACCCGGTGCTCGGCGCGTTCGCTCTCGCGATGCTGGCATCGACGTGTGCGCAGGCGCAGGTGTCGGATGACGTCGTCAAGATCGGCGTGCTCACCGACATGAACGGCCCTGCGTCCACGCCGACCGGCCAGGGCTCGGTGACGGCGGCGCAGATGGCGGTCGAGGATTTCGGCGGCAAGGTGCTGGACAAGCCGGTCAGCGTCATCGTCGGCGACCACCAGCTCAAGCCGGACATCGGCAGCGCGATCGCGCGGCGCTGGTACGACACCGAGCAGGTCGATTTGATCGTCGACGTTCCGGTCTCGGCGGTCGGCCTTGCGGTGCAGACCATCGCCAACGACAAGAAGAAGCTGTTCATCACCCATTCGACCGGGTCGGCCGATTTCCACGGCAAGTTCTGCTCGCCTTACGCGATCCAGTGGGTGTTCGACACCCACGCGCTCGCGGTCGGCACCGCGCAGGAAGTGGTCAAGCGCGGCGGCGACAGCTGGTTCTTCATCACCGACGATTATGCCTTCGGTCATTCGCTGGAGCGCGACGCCTCCGCCGTGATCACCAAGAACGGGGGCAAGGTGGTCGGCGCGGTGCGTCCGCCCTTTGCGACACCGGATCTGTCGTCCTTCATCCTGCAGGCGCAGGCCTCGAAAGCGAAGATCATCGGCATTGCTGCCGGTCCACCCAACAACACCAACGAGATCAAGACCGCGGGCGAGTTCGGGCTCTACAGCGGCGGCCAACAGATGGCGGGCCTGCTGGTGCTGATCACCGACATTCATGGGCTCGGACTGAAGGCCGCGCAGGGACTGTTGCTGACCACGTCGTTCTACTGGGACATGGACGACAAGACCCGCGAATGGGCCAAGCGCTACTTCACCAAGATGAACCGGATGCCGACGATGTGGCAGGCCGGCGTCTATTCCTCGGTCACGCATTATCTGCAGGCAATCAAGGATGCCGGCACCGACGATCCGCTGAAAGTGGCGGCGAAGATGCGGGAAAAGCCGATCGAGGATTTCTTCGCCCGCCACGGCAAGCTGCGCGAGGACAATCTGATGGTGCATGATCTCTGGCTGGTGCAGGTCAAGACTCCGGAGGAGAGCAAGTATCCGTGGGATTATTACAAGGTGCTCGCGACCATCTCCGGCGAGGATGCGTTCGGTCCGCCGAACCCGGAGTGCTCGCTGGTGAAAAAGTGACCGCGTAGCGCCACAAAAACAACAGTCGTCCCCGCGAAAGCGGGGACCCATAACCACAGGCTTTAGTTGTTGCGGCAGATGTCGCCCCAATCTTCGCATCATTGAATCCTGGGGTTATGGGTCCCGGATCGGCGCTCGCTGACGCTCGCTTGTCCGGGACGACAGCTGTATTTTATTCCACGACCCCGATCTCCCTCAAATACTTCATCACGCCGGGATGGATCAGCGCCGCCTCGGGCGCGGCGGCAAGCGTGTTGGCGGCGGTGGTCTCACAGGCCTGCGCCAGTTTCGCGCAGAACGTCTTCTCCGCGCCGTGCAGCGTGCGCGCCAGGCGATAGGCGACGTCGTCAGGCAAGTCCGATCGCGCCAACACAAAACTCCATGACCCCACCGAATCGATCGGCGCGGTCTGGCCGGGATAACTATTCGCCGGCACCGTCAGCGGCTTCAGGAACGAATGCTTGGCCCGAATGCGCGCGATCTCGTCCGCGCTTGGCGCGATGAAGCGCGCGCCACTCTGCGCCATCGTGGTGAAGCCCGGCCAACCGATGCCTGCACCCCACAGCGCCGCGGCACGGCCGTCCTTCACCATGTCCGGTCCGTCGCCGGCGCGATCGAGATAGATCGACTTGAAATCCTCATCCTGCTTCAACCCCAGTCCGTCGAGCATGTAGCGCGACAGGATCGGGAGGCCCGAGCCCTTGGCGCCGAACGCCACGGGTTGGCCGACCAGGTCTCGAATGGTCTTGTAAGGACTGTCGGCGCGCACCACGAACATCCCCGGCGAGGAATACATCGCGGTGAGGATTTTTGCCGATGTCTTCGGGCGGCCGCCGAGCCCCATGAAGGCCTCATAGGACGGCTCGCCCGCGACCAGCGCGATATCGAGCTTGCCTTCTTCCAGCAGCGGAATGTTCTCGTTGCTGCCCTTGGTGTTGCGCGGCTCGATCGCAAGCGAAGGATCGGCCGCGTTCATCACGTCGGCAAAGGCATTGCCATAAAGCGGAAAGCCGCCGCCCGGCGTCGCCGTACCGAGACTGATAGCTGTCTTCGACATGGCCTTGGCTCCTTCTTCCGCCATCGCATGTCCGCCCAGCAGCAATGCACCAGCGCAGACGAGATATGCTGTCACTTTGGTAGCATTCATTGTTGCAACACTCCGCGTCAACATGCCCATTCCACCTTGTAGGCAAGTCCGCGCTTTTGTGAAAGCATCAACAACAACATGACGGGAGAGACCATGACCGGACGCCTCGGCGCCGCCCTGCTTGGCCTGATCTTCGCTTCACTGCTCGCCACGCCCTCGCGGGCCGGCGAGTATCCCGACCGTCCCGTGCGCTTCATCAATGGCTTTGCGCCGGGCGGCCCGGTCGACACCGTGGCGCGCATCATGGCGCAGGCGCTGGCCGACAAGCTCGGCCAGCAATTCGTGGTGGAGAATCGCGCCGGCTCCGGTGGCAATATCGCGACCGCCGCCGGGATCGCCTCGCCGCCCGACGGCTACACCGTGATGTTCACCGGCTCCAACAATGCGATCTCGGCCTCGCTCTACAAGAAGCTGCCGTTCGACTTCATCCGCGACACCATGCCGGTCGGCATGTTCACCGAAGTGCCGAACATGCTGATCGTGTCGAATGCGATGCCGGTGAAGACGGTCCAGGAGTTCATCGATTACTGCAAAACCAATCCCGGCAAGATCTCGTTTGCCTCTTCCGGCAACGGCACCACGGTGCACATGTCGGCAGAGTTCTTCAAGGCGATGACCAAATGCGACATGCTGCACGTGCCCTATCGCGGCTCGGCGCTGGCGATGCCCGACGTGATCTCCAACAAGGTGCAGCTGATCTTCGACAATCTGCCGACGGCGGCGGAGCAGGCGCGCGGCGGCAGCGTGCGCGCGCTCGGCGTGACCTCGGCCAAGCGCTGGCCGAGCGTGCCGGATATCCCGGCGATCGCCGAGACCGTGCCCGGTTATGAGGCCACCGTGTTCTACGGCATGTCGGTGCCGAAGGGCACGCCGCCCGAGATCGTCACGACATTAAATAAGGCGATCAACGCAGTGCTCGGAGACCCCAAGGTCGCCGCGCGCTTCGCTGACATTGGCGGCGTGCCGACGCCGATGACGCCGGAGCAATATGGCAAGTACATCGCGTCCGAGACCGAAAAGTGGCGCAAGGTGGTGGAGTTTGCGGGAGTGTCGGTGGATTAGCAGGGCTGCCGCGCCGAAGCTCGCGCAGCGAGCGAAGGCTGGCATTGCCGGAACGGGCCTCCCCCTGTAAACGGAGGCCGCACCGTTGCCTCGCCCGCATTCGCGCGGGCCGAGCCCCGGCGGGGCCTGTAGCTCAATGGTTAGAGCCGGCCGCTCATAACGGTCTGGTTGCAGGTTCGAGTCCTGCCGGGCCCACCAACCTTTGGCCTGACGAAGTTTCAACCCGCGCTTCTCTATGGACCAAGAGATATGACTACATTCTTGCGGCTCGTTTTTGTCGCCATCTTTTCCATCGCGAGCAGCTACGCGAATGCCGCTGGACCACGCATGCCGATCGACTTCATCGGCGAGTGGTGTACCCCGAGCGAGGACGGGAACACGACCGAGTACACGCTGCCAAGCTGGACCGCGGATGGAAAATGCACCGACATTCTTTCAATCGACCAATGGGAGTTCGGGTTCGGGTTGGGTATCCACGACGCGAACAAGATCGAGATTTACTGTCGCCCCGACAGCATTCGAACGAAGCAGGACACCGCTCCGTCTGGGACCGCCTACTTCGCCACGATATCGGCTACTTGCTATCCGGGCACGCATCCAGACCAACGGACCCGTAGGACGTTCGACTTTGAGCGCTACAAGGGCCGTCTGACAATCAAGATGAAATAGACTTGAGTGCTCAGGGTCTCCACTTGTTGAACAGCCCGTCCCTTTCGAGATGCCGCATTCAACCGCCCTCGCGCGGCCCGATGAACGCCTCAACGGCGACGATCTTCCCCTGCATCGTGAACAGCCTTCACTGATATCAGCCGCTCACACCGCAACCGGCCGCACCACGTCGCGCAGCCAGCGCGCGATCGCGACGATGCGCGCGTCCGCGCCCGGCTGCCCCATCAACTGGATGCCCATCGGCAATCCCCGCACCGCTGTGAGCGGCGAGGTGACCACGGGCGCGTCGAGCAGCGAGCTTGGATAGTTGAACACGGGATCGCCGGTCGGCCGCGGCAGGAGTGGCTGACCGGGCGTGTCGCCAGGCCACAGTGGCGCGGGTCCCGGCGAGGCCGGTGCAATCATGGCGTCGACGCGACAAGCGAGGGCGCCGTAGCACGCGCGGAGCAATGCACGCTTGTGCAACCGCTCGCGATAGCCTTCGACGCCGACCCGCCCCGCCACATCGAGCACCAACTTGCCGCGCGCGCTGACGCCGTCCGGATTCTGCGAAACAAGATTCCGCGTCAGCCACTGATTTTCCCAGGCCGTGATGTCAGCGGCGAGTCGGCCAGCACCAACCAGCGCGCTCTCGAAACTTTCGAGATCGGGATCGTTCGCACGCCGGAGGATCTGCACGCCCGCGCCCGCGATCTGCGCGACGATCTGCTCGAAGGCCGACCGCGAGCCGTCATCGAGCGCGGACCAGCCTTCGGTTTCCATCACGGCAAGAACAAGGGGCTTGTGCGCGGGCGGCAGCGCGACCGGTCCCGTCAGCGCCCCGCGGCCGGGATCGCCGCCGGCACGCGTCGCGATCTCGATCGCGACCGCCCACATGTCTTCCAGCGATCCGGCATGCGGCCCGTGCGTGCTCATGCTGGTCGCCTGGCGCTCGCCGCGGTTGATCGCGCCCTGCGACGGTTTGAGCGCGTAATTGCCGCAATAGCTCGCCGGGCGGATGATCGATCCGCCGACCTGCGTGCCAATCGCCGCCGGCACCATGCAGGCGCCGACCGCGGCCGCCGATCCCGACGAGGAACCGCCCGGCGTGTGCGCATGCGCGAACGGATTGGTGGTCGGCCCCGGATGCGCGCCGCCGAGCTCCGATGTCACGGTCTTGCCGAGGATCACGCTGCCTGCCTCGCGCAGCGCCCAGACCGCGGCATTGTCGCGCTTCGGAAAGTTTCCCGCGAACGCCGCGCAGCCGAGCTGCGTCGGCATGTCCTTCGTTTCCAGCAGGTCCTTGATGCCGATGGGCATGCCGTCGATTTGCGACAAGGGTCGCCCGCTGCGCCAGCGCGCCGTGCTCGCGTCAGCCTGCGCGCGCGCCCCGCTCTCGTTCAGCGCCACCCAGGCCTTCACGACGCCCTCTCGTGCGGCAATGGTCTCGAGACAGCGCTCGAGATAAGCGCGCGGCGTGTCGCTGCCCGCCTCGAATGCCGCAAGGTGAGTATGGAATCGAAGCGGAGAAAAGAGATTCGGTTGGTAGCTTGCGCCCATTGGTCTCGCCTGCCCTGATCCGGCGTTGCGCCGTGTGTTGACAGACTATCCGGATTTGGTCGCAAGAGAAGGTCTCAGTCACGGCGCGATGTTTGCGCCGTCATAAAGAAAGCGCGCCGTTGAGGGCGGCCGGACATCACACGGTCTGAATCTATCTGCCGCGGCAGACAGCCTCGATATTATTCCCGTCGGGGTCGAAAACAAAAGCCGCATAATAGCCTTCCGGAATTCCCGGACCGACACGCAGCCCAGGCGGACCATTGTCGCGGCCTCCCGCCCCCAAAGCCGCGGCATGAAAGGCGTCCACCTGATTGTGGTTTTGAGCGACAAAAGCGGTGTGCTGTCTGACGCCATGTGGATGGAATTGATCAATCCAGAACACCGGAAACTCGTCGCCATAGCCGATGCCATCCGTCCCAACGTCGGGCGGCATTTGCAACACACGACGCAGACCGAGGGCGCCGAGAGCCGCGTCGTAAAAGGCAGCAGAATGCGTCATGTCTGCGGCGCCGATTCCGGTATGATCAATCATCCCAGGTTCCAAAGGTGAGGTTCAAGCGAACGATAATCGCGCCGTGCGAATAATCGTTCCATGCAAACCGCCGGGAAGCATCGGGCGCCGCGACCAAAGACGCCCATAAAGAAAGCCCGCCGTTGACGGCGGGCTCAAGTGTCTAGGGAGGAAACGCCGCCATGAGACGGCACCCATAAGATAGGGTGAGTCCCCCGCACTGGAATGTGGGGCAGTTCACACAAGGGCCCGCGAAACCGCCGTTCAAGCGGATTTGACCACCCTTGAACGCGCATTATGATCCCGGAAAAGGGAGATCGCCATGGAGGAAACCGCCGCACAACGCGCCGCCGAGGCGCTGGTTGCCGAGCACAAGGCCGACACGCGGTTCAAGCCGCTTGCCGGCCTCACCTCGATTGGCGACGCCTATGACATCCAGGACCGTTATGTCGCGCTGCTGCGCGCCGCGCATGGCGAGCCCATGGGCTACAAGGTCGGACTGACGTCGAAGGCGATGCAGACCTTTTGCGGCGTCGATCATCCGATCGCAGGTGTGATGCTGGCGAAGCGCGTGCTTCAGTCGGGCGTCAGCGTGCGCCGCGCCGACTATGGCCGGCTCGGCCTCGAATTCGAAATCGCCGTGCGCATGAAGTCGGACTTGCCCGCGACTGCGACCACGCCGGTGGCCGTGGCCCCCTATGTCGACGGCGTCGGAGCCGCGATCGAGATCGTCGACGACCGTGCGGCCGATTACGGCAACCTCGACGTTAAATCGGTGATCGCCGACAATTCCTGGAATGCCGGCTTCGTCGCGGCGAACTTTCTGGGTCAATGGCCGGAACTGGAGCCGCTGCTCGGCAAGGCCATACGAGACGGCGTATCCGTTGGCGAAGGTTTCGGCCGTGACATCCTCGGCCATCCCTTCAATTCGGTAGCCTGGCTCAACACCCATCTCGCCTCGCGCGGCGGCGGCCTGCGCCGCGGCCAGATCGTCACGACCGGCAGCGTGATGAAGACGGTGTTTCCGACGGAGCCCGCGACTACCGGTTCGACATGCCTGGATTGGGTTCGGTCGAGGTCAAGGTGACCTGAGAGGATCACCCGAAGTGTCGTCATTGCAGAAAGCGGTTTATTCGGATGGCACTACCCTGCTCCAAAAGATCAATTCTGCATCAAGTCCCTTTTGCGTCTCAGCTCGGTCGCGCTCAATGAACTGGTGCTTCGCGTCAAAGTTGACCGCCCTCACGAATGTCCCGTCGCGACGAATTCCATAAACGTCGACCTTGTCTTTGCCTGCGCTCGTCAGGGTGAGCAATCCGCCTCTTCCCGCGAGCGGCTAGACGCCTTGCGAGTTCGCGGAGTTTATTTCGGGCCCGCTTCCAGGAGGGCCGGACCTGTCCGGCGGCGGAAAGACGACATTGGCAAGGTCCGCCGGCACTTCCCGGTCGGTCCCAACTCTGGCGATCAAGTCCAACATCTTGGAAAGGACGTCCGGAGTTAGAGCCGGGCTCTGAGCCGCGACCGGCGCAACCATGATTGCGAATGTCAGGATCAAAAGACGGGCGAGTGACGAAAGGCAGCGGGTTATATGCCCCTCCTGTTGTTCGGTTTGGCACAAGGCTTCGGCATCATGGCCACAGACAGGCACGGGCGTACCTCACAGCGCGCCGTGCGACTCCACATAATAGGCATAGACCGAATGCGACGCCGTCATGTAGAGCCGGTTGCGCTTCGGCCCGCCGAAGGTGACGTTGGCGCAGCGTTCGGGCAGATGAATGTGGGCGAGCGGCTTGCCTTCCGGGCTGAACACTTTCACGCCGTCGAGGTCTTCCGACTTGCCGCGCAGCCGATAGACCTTGCGGCCGTTGACGTCGGTCGGCTCGGATTGCAAGAGGCCGTTGCTGCCCCATCCGCACCAGAGATTGCCGTCCTGGTCGACCCGAAAACCGTCGGGCGCGCCCTCGTCGGAGGCCTCGATCAGCTTGGTCCGCGCGCCAAGGCTGCCGTCCGCATTGACATCATAGCTCCAGATGCAGCGATAGGGCTGCGCCCGCGCTTCGACCACATAGAACTTCTTCTCGTCCGGCGAGAAAGCGAGCCCGTTCGGATTGCCGATGTCGGTGATAACAGCGGTCAGCTTGCCGTCGGTGCCGATCTTGAACACGTTGGTGTTGGCCTGCTCGGGCTTGGCTTTAAAACCCTCCCAGTCGCCGAGGATGCCGAAGGGCGGATCTGAGAACCAGACCGTGTCGTCCGACTTCACCACGATGTCGTTCGGCGCGTTGAGGCGCTTGCCCTCGAAACTGTCGGCCAGCACGGTGATCTTGCCGTCTTTCTCGGTGCGCGTGATGCGGCGCGTCACCGAGTGCTCGCAGGTGACGAGGCGTCCCTGCCGGTCGCGGGTGTTGCCGTTGGCGAAATTGGACGGGCTGCGGAACACCGAGACGCTGCCGTCGACTTCGTTGTATTTCATGATCCGGTTGTTGGGGATGTCGCTCCACAGCAGATAGCCGCCGTCCGGAAAATAGGCTGGCCCTTCCGCCCAGCGCATGCCGCTGGCGATCTGCTCCACCGTGCTGCTGTAGATGCGATATTTCAGGAAGCCCGGATCGAGAATTTCAAGCGAAGGCTCCGGATAGCGCTGGTTCGGCTGGAATGCGAAGGATTGCGCCATCGCGCTGCCGCTTGCGGCCGTGGCCGCGACCGCGCCGGCGCCGGCAAGTATCTCTCGACGTGACATGCTCATTGTTGCCTCCCTTTGTGATGCCCGGTTTTGAATCGGGCTTTGACGTTTGTGGCGTCGAAATCGAAACTCAGGCATGCGATGCGGCGAGGCATACCCAGGCTCCCTTGATGTTTTCCGCGAATATGCCTTGAGTATGCGTCTCATAAAAGAACAGATAAGCAGCAGCACCATGCACGACCACTTCTCCAACAGCCAGATCATCCGCAAACCCGCCGTCGCCAGCAAGGGCGGCATTGTTGCGGCGCAATCGCGCAAGGCGGCCGAAGTCGGCGCCGCCGTGCTCGCCGCCGGCGGCGACTGCATGGATGCGGTGGTCGCAACCGGCTTTGCGCTGGGCGTGGTCGAGCCCTGGATGAACGGCCCCGGCGGCGGCGGCGCGATGGTGCTCTACCGCGCACGCGAGGACCGCTACGAGGTCATCGATTACGGCATGCGTGCGCCGAACAGTTTGCGGGTCGAGGATTATCCGCTCACGGGAGGCGCTGCCTCCGACATCTTCCCGTGGCCAC
Organism: uncultured Alphaproteobacteria bacterium; assembly: GCA_963791665.1. Taxonomy (GTDB): domain Bacteria; phylum Pseudomonadota; class Alphaproteobacteria; order Rhizobiales; family Xanthobacteraceae; genus Bradyrhizobium. The sequence goes on from CAWBTH010000031.1 coordinate 65,740, forward strand.
GGGTCAAGGACGACCGCAACATCCATGGGCCCGGTTCGATCGCGGTCCCCGGCATGGTCGCAGGGATGGCCGAGTGCCATCGCCGCCATGGCTGCATGGCGTGGAGGGAGTTGCTGGCGCCGGCCGTCAAATTCGCCGGCGAAGGCCTCTTGGTCGACTGGTGGACGACCCTGATGATCGCTAGCTGCGCCATCGATCTGCGGCGTTACCCGTCGAGCGCGACGGCCTATCTCATCGACGGCCTGCCGCCCGCGCCGCAATGGGCGGTCCGCGCGCATGTCCGCCTGCCGCAGGACAAGTTCAAGGCGTCGCTGTCCTATCTTGCCGAGCAAGGCGCGGACGACTTTTACAAAGGCGATCTCGCCAAGAGCGTCGCGGCCGATGTGCAGGGTGCAGGCGGCGCGCTGTCGGCGAGCGACCTCGCCGCCTATCGCGCGCATCTGCGCGAACCGCTGAAGATCCCCTATCGCGGCGGCACGGTCTACGCGACGCCGGAGCTGACGGCAGGTCCCACGCTCGCCAACGCATTGCGCCTGCTGCAGCAGGATCTGAAACCTTCGCGCGGCGCGCCAGACGCATCGGCCTATGCGAGCTATGCCAACGCGGTACAGACGGCCTATCGCGAGCGGTTGAAGGACATGGGCGACGCCGACGGGCGGCGCTCGCTCGGCGCCGAGCATCTGGCACCGGCCTGCACCACGCATTATTCCGTGGTCGACCGCGACGGCAACATGGCGGCGGTGACGCAGACGCTGCTGTCGGGCTTCGGCTCGCGCTTCGTGACGCCGCAAAGCGGCATTACCATGAACAACGGCATCATGTGGTTCGACCCGACCCAGGGCGTGTCGAACTCGCTGGCGCCAGGCAAGCGCTGCCTTTGCAACTACACGCCCGTGGTGGCGAAGACCGCCGATGGCGAGCGGCTCGCGGTCGGCGCCTCCGGCGGCCGCCGCATCATGCCGGCGGTGATGCAGCTGCTATCCTTCGTGATGGACTACGGCATGGATCTGGACACCGCGATGCATCAGCCGCGGCTGGATGCCAGCGAAGGCCCGATCGTGATCGGCGACGTGCGCATGGACAAGGGCATTCGCGACGGCTTGCGTTCGCGCTTCGACTACGAGGATGCGCGCATGCAGACTTTTCCGGGCAAATATGCCTACCCCAGCGTGGTGTTGCGCGCCGGCACGACCAACCACGGCGCGACCG
>CAWBTH010000032.1:0-44727 GCA_963791665.1 uncultured Alphaproteobacteria bacterium
GACAGCACGGGGTTGGGAATTTCCTCGACCCCTTCCATCAGATCCATCAGGCCCTGACGGTGATGCTTCTTCACCGGCGCGAAACCCACGCCGCAATTGCCGAACAGCACGGTGGTGACGCCATGCCAGCATGAGGGCGCGAGCAGCGGATCCCACATCGCCTGGCCGTCGTAATGAGTGTGCACGTCGACCCAGCCGGGCGTCACCATCAGCCCGTTGGCGTCGATCTCGCGCCTGCCCGGTCCCTGCTTGCCGCCGACCGCCGATATCTTGCCGTCGGCAATGGCGACATCGCCGGAAAAGGCCGATTTGCCGGTGCCGTCGATGATCGTGCCGCCACGAATGACGATGTCGTGCATGCCAGCCTCCCCGTGGTCGCGAGCTTCAAAGCCGCGGAATCTGTTTTTGTTGGACGAAGTATCGCCTGAGCGTGGGGCGGGAGACCAGTGGTAGGGCCGTATCCCTCCCCTGCGGAAACATTACGCCGATTTACTCAAGGCGAGAAGGTGAGAGGTGTTGCAGTGCACTGCCGGTCATCCGGAAAACACCGGATAGCCGAGCCACGCGAAAGCCGGATGCGGCCCCGGCACGGCTGCGCCGATCAAGTGCGGCACGATCTCCATGCCATGGAAGCCGTTGGTCAGCACGACGACCGCGCAACCTTGTTGTCGCGAGCCCATCGCAAAGGCCTTGAATCGTCCCTTATCGTAGTCGCCCCACTGAAAAAATGTGCCGGTAGCTGTCTCGAGACCCCAGCCGAGCCCCCATGCAATGCCTGCGTCCTGCATACGCACTTGAGGATCGAACCACGCGCGCGCGGTTTCCCGCTTCAAACCGGTCCCCGACAAGACGGCTTTCAGAAAAAGCGCGTATTCCTCTGCGGTGGTCAGCAGGGTGCCGGCACTGTTTGGCTCGGACACCCTGATGATCGTGCCGGACACTTCGTCGGCGTCGTGTGGGTCCGCATAATTCGTTTCGAATGACGACTGCCAAACATAGCTCGACCTGTTCATGCCAAGCGGCTCGAAGATCAAACCGCGAAGTGTCGTTTCGAGGTCTGCGCCGGTGACCGCTTCGACCACGTGTTGCAGCCAGACGAACCCCTCGCCCGAATAGCTGAAGCGCTCTCCCGGCGGAAAATAGGTCTTGAGCGGAACTTCATCCGAACGCCAATTCGGGAGTCCGGATGTGTGACTGAGGATGTGGCGCACGGTGATCTTCCCCGCGCGGGGATCGCCTGGCACATAGTCCGGGACGTGCTGCGACAAAGGCGTATCGAGCGTGAGCTGACCAGCATCGACCAGCTGGAGGACCGCGTAGGCGAAGAGAGGCTTGGACAACGAAGCCGCCGCAAATACGGTTTGCCGGTCGACGGCAATTCGCGCGCGCGCGTTGCGGACGCCGGCGGTGATGCACCTCGTCTTCCGGCCATCGCTGACGATCGCCATCGAGAAGCCGGGAACGCGCGCCCCGGTCATGAGGCGATTGATGGCAATTGCGGAAAGTTGAGACATTTGCTGGAATGCTCCCTTTTCCTTTTAGCAAAGGCCGAGCTGAGAGGCATCGACGCAGTTTCACGTTCCCGCGGCGCAAACGCGTCCGAGGCAAAGGCATGGTAGAGGGTGAACGCGGCATTGACTTGGCAGTTGCTGTTTCCAGACGTCGAAAGGATTACCGCATGGCTATCGTCTTCATCACGGGCAGCACGGACGGGCTCGGCCGCGCGGCGGCGCAGTCGCTGCTCGATGGCGGCCACAGGGTCGTGCTGCACGCGCGATCGCGGGACCGCGCCGCTGTCATCGCCGCCCTCGCCTCGCGTGCAGCCGGCGTCGTCGTGGGCGATCTCGGTAGCGCCGTGGATGTCCGCAGCATCGCAGACCAGGTCAACGCGGTTGGGCGCATGGATGCGGTCATCCACAATGCGGGCGTCTACACGCAGCGAAGCCGCGGTTCGACACAAGAAGGCCATGCCAGCACCTTCGCGATCAACACGCTTGCGCCCTACATGCTGACGGCGCTGATCGAACGCCCTGCTCGACTGGTGTATCTCTCAAGCGGGCTGCACCGCGGTGGCGAGGGTTCGCTGCCCGATCTCGACTGGACCAAGCGGCCCTGGGATACGGCAAAGGCCTACGCCGAGACCAAATTGCATGTCGTTGCACTCGCCTTCGCGCTGGCGCGGCGCTGGCCCAAGGTCATGAGCAACGCCGTCGATCCCGGCTGGGTGCGCACGAGGATGGGCGGCGCAGGCGCGCCAGTCGATCTCGACACCGGACAACGCACCCAGAGCGTGGCTCGCCGTGAGCAACGAGCCTGCCGCCCTGGTCAGCGGCCGCTATTGGCATCACATGCGGCAAGAGCAGCCGGCCGGTGAAGCCGGCGATCCCAGGTTTCAGGACCAACTGCTTGCAAGATTGGCCGAGCTGACGGGTGTTGTGCTTCCCGGCGCATGAAATCGCGGGCGATCGGCTCTCTTATTCGCTCAGTAATTTCACGAGTGGCGTCGAGAGGGCATCGGCAATCCGGGCCATCACCAGAAAGACTCGGATTGCGTTTGCCGCGCTCAATTCCGCCAACATAGGTCAAGTCAATTTCTGCTTCAAAGCTCAGCTTTTCCTGCGTCATACCCCTTTGCAGCCGAAACTTCCTGACGTTTCTCCCGACGATTTTTGGCCAATCCTGCATTTGCAGGATCGAGCACGATAAGGTATATAGTCTCTAGGGAATATAGTCCATATGAGCCCGTTAATGGGGGATAGGTTGGACCTAGCCCCGGCAAGTCTGTGAAGCGATTTAAGGGCGTGGCCGATGCAGGCCAAGAGAGAGGACGGTGTCTTGCGAATGGTGCGGTGGAATTTTGACATTCCACCCGACGCGGCGCGCGACTTTGTCGCCGACATGCGCGCCTTTCACGCCGAGACAGACGGCCACCGGCGCGACCGGATCGCGGCACGGCAAGCGCGACTTCTCAACGATCATCTGCCGTCGAAGTCGAAACGAATGACGCCCCTCGAGGTCGGGGAAGTATTCAGGCTAATGAAGGAGCGGTCCTGAGCGACGCGTTTTCGCGTCCCGTTCAAACCTCCGCCCGCAGACGATCCGCGACGCAGCGGGCGATCTCCGCCGGGGCCTCGTCGGGAATCGGAAATACCGAGCTGACATTGATCTCGCCAAGCACGTAACCATCGGCGCCGTCGGCCTGGGGCGGCCCAAGCATGAAGTCGGCATCCCAGATCACCGGCAAGTCGCGTCGCGCAATATCCAGCAATGCGGTCAGCTGCGGCGTCCACTCGTCTTCCATCAAGCGACGCAGTCGCTGGAATCGCGGATCGGCGTTGGACGTGTAGCGCCGCGGCCCGGCCTCAGTGCGCGCAGCCGGAGCGTCGACCAGGGCTCTGACCTTGTGATGGCCAAAGCCGGCACAGCGGTGGCCTGCCATATAGCAGCGCACCACACCTTCGCCGAGGCGCGTCTGGAACGGTTGATCGATCACGCAACCGTCCTCGAAATAGCCGGCGCATCGATCGACAAAGTCGCCCAGCGACAGCTCCTCGGAGGCGTCCTTTGTGGCATCCAGCACACGCAGCATCGGGCTCGCCGGCAGGCTCTCGACTTTCCAGACGCCCTGGCCGCCGTTGCCGCGGTTGCGCTTGATGACCCGCGGGCCGGCGGCGAGCCGCGCCGGCAACTCCGCGCGCATGGCATCGCGCGTGCGATAGAGCGCCGTGTCGCAGCCCCACCCCATGGTGCGGGTCCGATGCAGCACCTCCTTGGTGCCCATCTTGAGGATCACGTCGGGATGGGCGCTCACCCATGTCCCGCGCGCCGCGACGTCGCGCAGCAGCGCGTCGAGAGCAGCGCGGTTGCGCCCCTCATGAATCGGGTTGACCCAGACCAGCACGCCATCGAGCGTGGCGAGCCGGGCGCGCACCGCGTCGGCAACGTCATCTTCATAGACCACCGGTTCGGCATCGATGCCGAGGGCGGCGAGGCCTGCGAACACGGCAGCGAATCTGCCGGTTGCTGCGTTGACGTCGCGGCGCGCCGCTTCATCCCCCCGCCAAAGGATGGCCACGCGGCCAGCACGAACAGATTCAGGCATGGAAACCCTCCCATGCCGCCGCCGAGCCCGGATGATCTGGAGATACCAGCATTTCGCCAAATCCCTCGTCCCGGCGTGCGGGCGAAGTGCAGTACTTGGGCGAAATGCCTTGGCACCGGGCGACTGCAATCGAGCCCGGCCGCAATCAGATCGCACAGCGGTTCAAATCTGTAAAGGCCGCGCGGCGCCGACAGCCACGAAACGTCAGCAGCCCCGGCAAATGCCGGTGAAGTGGGAGACCTCGGGGCGCCCGCGCCGGCGCGACGGCGTCTTGCTCTTCGGCTCGACCGCATGCGCGCTGACGATGCGTGACGAACCGCCAGGGGAAGACGGCGACGTGACCGGCCGTATCGGCGCGGTCTGGTACGAGTTGACCACGGGGGCCGGCGTGTTGCTGCGAAGCGGCGGCACGCCGCCGGCATTGCCGATGCCGCTCGGGTCGGACGCGCTTCTCGGATTGGCCGGACCGTACGGCACGCCGCTGATCGGCGCGTTGCCGGCGCCGGCCGAGCCTGCGGGCGGGAGAGCTTGCGCAAAAGCCTGCCCCGGCAGGGCAAGGCTGCCGAGCATGGCAAAAACAAGCACAGCGATGCGGGACATCGGGATCTCCGCGAGCTTCAACGAAGAAGTAAGCCGCGTGTTCCGGCACGCAAGGCTACCACCACGCGCCCGGGGTCCCGGCCGCTCATGCCAGGAACTCTCTCCAAATTCTGCCGTATGAAGGGACGATGTCGAAGAAGCCCATCAAGGTCGAAATCGTCGAGCAAGGCGACGAAGCCTGATCGACAAGACTTACGATGATGGCACAGAAGAGCGAACGCCCGTCGTGACGACGCCGAAGAAGAAGCGCGAGGCGTCACGGCCCTATTGGTATTGGCAACTCGGGACCGGACGTAGGAAGTTTTCTGAATTACTTCTTCCTTCGGGGAGCGATCGCTACGAGATATTTCGCCGCTGTCCATCCGGGCGAGGGCCGCCCCGCCCTCAATTGTCGAAATCGGTGTCGTTGCCCTGCGGCACCGGGGCGCCGGTGCGGAATTTCGATTGGCGCGGCTCGCGCGGCGCCGGCCGCTCGGAGGGATCGCGGCCCACTTTCGGCTGCAGCGTCACGAGGTCGATGAAGACGTCGGCCTGGCGGCGCAGCTCGTCGGCGGCCATCGGCGGATGGCTCGCGATGCTGGAGACGACCGTCACGCGGACGCCTCGGCGCTGCACCGCCTCGACCAGCGAGCGGAAATCGCCGTCGCCGGAGAACAGGATCATCTCGTCGATGTGTTCGGCAAGCTCCATGGCATCGACCGCAAGCTCGATGTCCATGTTGCCCTTGACCTTGCGCCGGCCGGATGCAGTCGACGAACTCCTTGGTCGCCTTGGTGACGACGGTGAAGCCGTTGTAGTCCAGCCAGTCGACCAGCGGGCGGATCGAGGAAAACTCCTGATCCTCGACGACGGCGGTGTAGTAGAACGCCCGCAACAACTCGCCGCGCGCCTGGAATTCCTTCAGCAGGCGCTTGTAGTCGATGTCGAATCCAATGGTCTTGGCGGTCGAGTAAAGATTGGCGCCGTCGATAAACAGCGCGATCCGGCTTTGCGATGCGGTCATTTCACATTCCAAAAGGCCCAAGGGACTAAGCGGCTGAAATCAATGATAGTACGTTTGTCGCGATTGCGGCCATCATCGTTCACCGAGCAGACCTACCCTTCGATATTTCTGCTATCAAATAGTTTCTTTGCGATTGTATTGGAAAACCCCAGCTACTTTGAGTGTTGCCGTTGCGCATCACCCCTCAAGCCCAACATTTGTTAATTCAAGATAATTTGCAGGAATCGTTGAACCTGCCGCATGGCAAAAATGACACATGGGGAGGTTGGGACAGCTTCGTTGGGGACAATGACGGCGCAATTCCAGACTTTTGAAGCGATCGTGCGCAAGCGCAGGCGGACCTGGCGCTGGTATATTTGCACGGCCGAAGGCGATCTCCTGATGCTGGGATCGGACAGCAGCAGGACAGGTGCGCGATATCAGGCCAACCGGGCGCTGTTCACGCTCCTGCTTCATTCCCCCTACAGGGCGAGCATGACGATCGCGCCCGACGCCTCGGACTTCGACCGCTTCGGCGAGGCCTCTTCGAAGTAACCGCATCTCCCCTGGCGTGCTGTCGGCCGCGAAGGCCAGAGCCGGCGGGAGGCCCCTCTATTCGACTTACGTCTACTTCAGACGCTCGCGGCAGAGATGCCGACAAGATCGCCGCTTTGCACGCATCAACATAAACAATCATTAAGGCTGCAACGTTTGTAAGCGTCTTCCGTTGGATTCCATATCCAATCGGCCGCTCCGGCCGTCATACGGGACACTTCCAATGAACGTCAGCGAATTCGTTTGGCATCGCTGTCCGAATGGGGCTTGAAGCGCGTTTACGGCTATCCGGGAGACGGCGTCGGCGGCCTCGACGTCGCGCTGGAAAAAGCCAAGGACAAAATGGAATACGTCCAGGTCCGCCACGAGGAAATGGCGGCCTTCATGGCCTCGGCACATGCGAAGTTCACCGGCCAGGTCGGGCCTTTGCTACGCCACCTCCGGTCCCGGCGCGATCCATCTGCTCAACGGCCTGTACGACGCCAAGATGGATCACGTGCCGGTGGTCGCGCTCGTCGGACAGCAGGCGCGAACCGCGATCGGCGCGAGCTATCAGCAGGAAGTCGATCTGCCAGACACTGTTTCAGGACGTCGCCGAATACGTCGGCAATGGCGAGCGTGCCCGAGCAGGTGCGGCATCTGATCGACCGCGCCGTGCGCATCGCGCACAACAAGCGCGCCGTCACCTGCGTCATCCTGCCCAACGACCTGCAGGAACTCGACTACGAGGATCCGCCGCTGGCGCATGGCGCGACCCATACCGGCGTCGGCTATGCCGGTCCGGCCAAGTTGCCGGACGAAGCACTGCTTCGCGCGGCCGCCGATGTTCTCAACACCGGCAAGAAGGTCGCCATGCTGGTCGGCGCCGGCGCGCTCGATGCCACCGATGAGGTGATCGCGGTGGCGCGAGCGCTTGCAGGCCGGCGTCGCCAAGGCGCTGCTCGGCAAGGCGGCGCTGCCGGACGATCTGCCATTCGTCACCGGCTCGATCGGCCTGCTCGGCACCAAGCCGAGCTGGGACCTGATGAAGAACTGCGACACCTTCCTGATGGTCGGCTCCGCCTTCCCCTACAGCGAATTCCTGCCGAAGCCGGGCGCGGCCCGCGGCGTGCAGATCGACATCGACGGCAGCCGTCTCAGCCTGCGCTATCCGATGGAGGTCAACATGGTCGGCGACAGCGCCACCACGTTGCGCGCGCTGCTGCCGCTGCTGACACAGAAGAAGGAGTCATCCTGGCGGCGTGACATCGAAGAAGGGCATGACAGACTGGTGGAAGACGCTGAAGGATCGGGCGATGGATTCGGCCGAGCCGCTCAATCCGCAGCGCGTGTTCTGTGAATTGTCGCCTCGCCTGCCGGACAACGCGATCATCACCGCCGATTCCGGCTCGGTCGCCAACTGGTACGCGCGCGATCTGAAGATGCGGCGCGGCATGAAGGCGTCGCTGTCGGGCGGCCTCGCCTCGCTCGGCGCCGGCACGCCCTACGCGGTGGCGGGAAAAATGGCCTATCCCGATCGCACCGTGATCGCCTGCATGGGCGATGGCGCGATGCAGATGAACGGCCTCAACGTCATGATCACGATCTCCAAGTACTGGAAGAAGTGGTCGAACCCCCGCCTGATCGTGCTGGTGCTCAACAACCGCGACCTCAATCAAGTCACGTGGGAAGAGCGCATCAGCTCGGCGCCGGAAAGACCGAAATCGACCCAGAGCATTCCGGATTTCCCCTACCACGAATATGCCGAGCTGCTCGGTCTGAAAGGCATTTTCGTCGATAATCCCGACAAGCGTCGGTGCCGCTTGGGATGAGGCGCTGTCGGCCGACCGGCCGGTCATCCTCGAAGCCTACACCGATCCGAACGTGCCGCCGCTGCCGCCGCACATCACGCTGAAGGATGCCAAGAATTTCGTGAGCATGATGCGCTACCGAGCCGGAACTCGGAAGCGTGCTGAAGAACAGCGCCAAGGAATTGCTGACCAGCGTGCTTCCCGGAAAAGATTGATGATAGCCGGAAGTCCCGATCGAACGGCGTGCGCGCACAGGCGTTCAACGATTCCGACCGATCAAGCCGGAGGCGGACGGCACTATCGCGCTGGAACTCGACCACGCTCGTGCTGGTCGAGGTCTGAGGCGGCGGAAGGACGGGCTCGGCTACACCTATTCCGGCGCGCCAATCGTCGGGTTGATCAGCGGCAAGCTGGCGAAAACGATCAAGGGCTACGATGCTCTGGATCCCCAGGCAGCATGGCGTCGCAATGCAGCGGGCGGTGCGCAACTCGGTCGCGAGGGCTTGCCGCAACCGCGATCTCCGCCGTCGACGCCGCGATATACGATCTGAAGGCCCGCCTGCTCGGGCTGCCGTTGGTGCAATTGCTGGGCAGCTATCGCGACGCAGCGTACCGATCTATGGAAGCGGCGGCTTCACCAGCTATTCGGATGACGAACTGAAAGAGCAGCTCGGCAGGCTGGGTCGACGGACGATGGCTGCGCCTTCGTCAAGATGAAGATCGGCACGCGACCCCGAGCATGATCCGCAGCGGGTCGAACGTGGCAAAGCGGCGATCGGCGACGGCGCAACTTGTTCGTCGATGCCAACGGCGCCTACGGCGTCAAGCAGGCACTCGAGCTCGCCGAACATCATTCGCCGAAGCAGGACGTCGGCTGGTTTGAGGAGCCGGTATCGTCCGATGATCTGCGAGGGTCTGCGGCGATTCGCAAAGCGCGCTCCCGCCGGGATCGAGATAGCCGCCGGCGAGTACGCCTACACCGTCGATTATGTCCGAACAATGCTGGAAGCCGGTGCGGTGGACGTGCAGCAAGCGGACATGACGCGCTGCGGCGGCGTCACCGGCTTTCCTGCAGATCGCTGCCTTGTGCGAGGCCTTTCACATCGACCTTTCCGGCCATTGCGCGCCGGCGCTGCATCTGCATGTCGCCTGCGCCGTCGCCGCGGTTGCGCCACTCGAATGGTTTCACGACCACGTCCGAATCGAGCATATGCTGTTCGACGGCGCGCCGCTAGCCGCGCGACGGCTCGATCGCGCCCGACCTGTCGCGGCCCGGGCAACGGACTCGACGTTCAAGCAGCAGGATGCGGAGCGCTACGCGGCGTCGGAGACGACGATGAAGCTGCAAGCGAAGCAAATCCGCGCTTCGTACTCGCTCGGAGCGGCGGCGTCGGGCTGGCGCTGGCTTCGGCTGCTCTCGCGCGGTCCGCGTACTCGCCGACCGCCCGCATGCGGCGGAGCGATTCGCGCCGGCTCGCGTCGGATCCGCGCGACGCGGCAACCGTGCAACGCGGCGCGGCGGCTCAATCGCGCGGCCGGCACGCTCGCCGCTGTCGGTGCTGGCCGACAGCGCGCGTCGAACACTATCGCGGCTCGTTCAAGAACAAGGCGATGTACACGCCCCTGATCGTTTCGGCCTTGACGCTGGCGACGAGCATTCACGGCACGGCCGACATGCGGCCGGTCGCGCACATCGCGTGCGGGACACAACCTATCTGCTCGCGGCCGCCACGGGCCTCGTCGGCACCGGCTTTCACTTCTACAATGTTGGCAAGAAGGTCCGGCGGCTTCAGCTGGCAAAACCTGTTCTATGGCGCACCGCTCGGCGCGCCGATGGCCATTCTGCTGTCGGGCCTGCTCGGCTTCTGCTCCGAGCGAGTGCGCGAAAGCGAGCCGCGGCACGCGCCCGCGATTTTCGGTCTTCCCGCCGGCACGAGCGATGGCGGCGGTCACCAGCGCGCGGACTGCTTGGCACGACCGGCGAGGCCGGCCTGCTGCACTTCCGCGGCGCCTTTCACAACCCGTTCATGCTGTTGCCGGTGACGCTTGCCGCCGATCGGCGCGGCGCTGCTTGGCCGATGTCGCAGCCGCGGCCGCCGCGGCCGCACGCATCGCGTTCACGCGCTGGTGGATGCGGCTGCTCGCCGCGATGGGCTTCGCCGGCGTCGGCTTTCACGCCTATGGCGTCTCGCGCAACATGGGCGGCTGGCGCAACTGGAGCCAGAACATCCTGAATGGTCCGCCGCTGCCCGGCGCCGCCAAGTTTCGCCGGGCTCGCGCTTGCCGGTCTCGCCGCGCTCGGACTTGATGAAGGATCATCCCGATGCATGACGCGATCAGACGCGACCGCTATCCCGGCTACGACGTGCTGTGCCAAACGCGTCGCGCCATCCTGGAACGACAAGACGCGCGAGGTGATCGACGCGCAGGCTTGTCGATTCGCGTCGAGCCGCGGTTCTTCACACGCCGAGGAATTCGCGACGGTTGTGGCGATCGCGGACCGAATCGTCCCGCAGCCGCCGACGCGATCCGCCCATCCCGGTGGCCGCGCTCGTCGATCGACAAGCTGCATCGAGGCCAATCGCCGACGGCTATCGCGTGACCGGCATGCCGCGCGATGGCGAGGCATGGCGGCTCGGCCTGAAGGCGCTCGATGCCGAAGCGCAGGCCGCGCATACGGCGAGCCGTTTGCCGATTAGCTCGGACAGCGACTGCAGGACGCGCTGCTGCGACGGATCGAAGCAGGCGAACTCGAAGCGCACCGCATGGGGCGACATGCCGTCCGACGATCTTCTTCAAGAAGCGCATGGCGCGCGATATCGTGCTTGCCTATTACGCGCATCCCGACCGCCTGGAACGAGATCGGCTGGGGCGGCCCCGCGAGCCCGCGCGGCTATGTGCGGCTCGGACTTCAACGAGCGCGATCCGTGGGAAGCCGCCGAAGTCAAAGACCGGCGACGACGACGCGGCGCGCCGGAGCAATCGCCGTGTCGGATGATCCGCTTGCAGACGCCGCGCGCGCGGCGACGGCCGCGCGCCGGATGTCTTCCGCCCCGGCGGCTGGGTGCCGATGCGCGAATATCGCGACAGACGAAGAGGTCGATTTCGTCATCGTCGGCACCGGCGCCGGCGGCGGCACGCTCGCCTGCAAGCTTGCCGAGCACGGCTTCTCGGTCGTGGCGCTCGACGCCGGCCCGTATTTCCGTCCGCTGGAGGATTTCGCCTCCGACGAGACCGAGCAGACGAAGCTCTACTGGACCGACGACCGCATCGTCGACGGCGACAATCCGCTGCAGATGGGCAGCAACAACAGCGGCAAGGCGGTGGGCGGCTCGACCGTGCATTTTGCGATGGTGTCGCTGCGCTTCCGGCCCGAATGGTTCAAGTCGCGCACCCTGCTCGGCTATGGCGCCGACTGGCCGCTCGATTGGCGCGAGATGTGGAACTACTACGCGCGAGGTCGAGCAGGCACTGAAGATTGCCGGGCCGGTCACCTATCCCTGGGGACCGCCGCGGCCGCGCTATCCCTATCGCGCCCACCAGCTCAACGCCGCCGCGCGCGCGCTGGCCCGAGGCTGCGAGGCGCTCGGCATCGAGTGGACCGAGACGCCGCTCGCCACCTTGTCGGCGCCGCGCGGCCTGGCGCACCCCTGCGTCTATCGCGGCTTCTGCGTCACCGGCTGCTCGACCAACGCCAAGCAGAGCGCGCTGGTGACCTGGATTCCGCGCGCGATCACGGCCGGCGCCGAGATCCGCGACCTCGCGATGGTCGGCCGCATCGAAATCGACGCATCCGGGCTTGCACCGGCGTGCACTATCATCGCGACGGAGCACTGGCGCTTTCAGCGCGCGCGCAATGTCGTCGTCGCCGGTTACGCGATCGAGACGCCGCGGCTGCTGCTGAACTCGGCGACCGACCGCTTTCCCGACGGGCTCGCCAACAGTTCCGGCCTGGTCGGCAAGAACCTGATGGCGCAGTCCAATCAGGCGGTCTGGGGACGTCATGGACCAGGAGGTCCGCTCCTACAAGGGGCCGCCGTCGCTCGCGATCACCGAGCACTGGAACTACGAGGACAAGGGCAAGGATTTCTTCGGCGGCTACTGCTACATGAGCCAGGGCCCGCTGCCGCAGCTCTGGGCCAACACGCTGATCGAGCGCCCACGGCCTTTGGGGTCGCGCCTGATCGAGGCGATGAAGGACTACAACCATGTGGTCGGCCTGAAGATCGTCGGCGAAATGCTGCCGCAGGAGCCCAACCGCGTCACGCTGGCCGACGAAGTCGACCAGTACGGCCTGCGCATTCCGCGCGTCACCTATTCGTGGTGCGACAACGACAAGCGGCTGATCGATCATTCCCTCGACTTCATGACGCCAGGCGCTGGAGGCGGTCGACGCCACGGACATCTGGGACCCAGGACGACGACACCTGCCATCTCAACGGCACCGCGCGCATGGGCGACGATCCGCGGACCAGCGTCGTCGATGCGGACTGCCGCAGCTGGGACATTCCGAACCTGTGGATCTGCGACGGCTCGGTGTTCCCGACCGTCGGCGGCGTCAATCCGTCGCTGACGATCCAGGCGATCGCCTGCCGGACCGCGGACCGCATTCGTGCGCTCGCACGACGCGGAGAGCTGGAGATCACCGGCTCGCGAAGGGCGCATTCCGAACCAGCATTCAGACGGAGGTTAACTCGATCATGAGCGTCGTGCCGGTTCAGTCAGGTCAAGTCGTCGTCATCTACCGGGGCTTCGGCCGGCGTCGGACGAGCAACGGTGCATCGCTTCGCGCGCGCCGGCTGGCGCATCGGCCTGATCGCGCGCGACGCCGACGCGCTCGAGGAAGTTAACCGCGAAGTCGAGCAGACTGGGCGGGACGCCGCTGGCAATGCCGCGCCGACGTCGCCGATCCCAAGGCAGTATTCGCCGCGGCAGATCGCATCGCCGAGACGTTCGGCGCGATCGATGTCTGGATCAATGATGCGATGGTGACGGTCTTCGCGCCGGTATCGGCAGATCACGCCGGAGGAATTCCGGCGCGTCACCGAGGTGACCTATCTCGGTTTTGTGCACGGTACGATGGCCGCACTGCGGCACATGCGCCCATGCAATCGCGGGCACATCATCCAGATCGGCTCGGCACTGGCCTATCGCGGCATTCCTCTGCAATCAGCCTATTGCGGCGCCAAGCATGCGATCCGCGGCTTCACCGACTCGCTTCGCACCGAGCTGATCCACGAACAGAGCCGCATCCACCTCACCATGATGGAGCTGCCGGCGGTCAACACCCCGCAATTCGACTGGGCCCGCACCCACATGCCGCGGCAACCGCGGCCGGTCGCCCCCGTGGTGGAGCCGGAGGTCATCGCGCGACGCCGTGTACGAAGCCGTCGGCCATCCGCGCCGCGAAGTCTGGATCGGGCTGAGCACGCTGAAGGTCATTCTGGGAAATATGGTGCTGCCGGCCTGGCTCGATCATTATCTCGCGAAGGTCGCGTTCGCGGGACAGGAGACGGAACAGCTTGTGACGGCCGAACGCGCCGATAATTTGATGACGCCCGTTCGATCGCTGCATCGCACGCGCGGGCGTTTCGGCAAGGAGGCGCAGGATCGCGCGATCGCGGTCGATGGCCCCATGGCGCGCGTGGTGCCGCTGGCGTTCGGCGCTCTCGCATTCCTTGCAGCCGGCCTTCTGGTCGGCGCATCGCGCAACAGTCGCGACCGGCGACGTTCCGTCAGCTAACGGGCGAAGGCCCGCCTCACTGGCGCGGCCGGCGGCTCGCGTTTGCGCTTCCAGTACTGGAACCAAACGTGCTGCTGCCGCTTTTGCCCAGCGCTGTTGTCGGGACGGGCGATGCTGAATGGGAACGGGCGATGAAAATGCTCTTGAAAGCCACGCTTGCGGTGCTCGCCGGCTCAATCCAGATTGCCTCCGCACAGCCCGTGAGATGGCAGACCTACACCATCCCGGAGACGGGAACTTCCGTCGATATTCCATCATCAATCTTCACCGAAAACGCTGGACGCCCACCGCAAGGCGACGGGCAGCGGTTTCGGAGCGCCGACGGTCGCGCCGACCTTACGGTACAGACGGCAGCTATCGGTTCGAACGTTTCGCCTGCTGCGTTTCTCGCCAGTCAGCATCCGCCGGAGCAGATTCAGTACAAGCGCATCACTCCGCATTTTTTCGCCGTGTCAGGCTATAAGGGCGACAAGGTCTGGTATGACCGCTGCAACTTCTCGAACGGTTCCGTTCATTGCGTCCTGATCAATTATCCTGCTCAGGAAGAGCGAGCCTGGGACGGGATCGTCACCCGCATCAGCCTGTCGCTGAGTGGAAAGTAAGCTGACGTCATCGGACCGCTCACTCCGTCGAATCGAAATCGTGTTCGCTGGCGCCGAGCAGCGCCGCCAGCGTGCGCAGGCCGTCGTCGAGTTGATCCATGGTCGGCGCCGCAAGCGCGAGCCGCACCGCATTCGGCGCGTGGCCGGGCGTGGTGGCGAACGTCGTCGAGGGCGTCAGCGCAATGTCGCGCCGGGCGGCGGCCGCAACGAAAGTCTGCGAGCGCCAGTGCGCCGGCAGCAACAGCCACAAATGATAGCATTTCCCATTGGTCTGGATGTCGAAGCCTGCGAGACGCTCGATCGCGAGCTTCTGGCGCGCGCGCGCGTCGATGCGCTTCAGCCGCGACAGCTCGGCGACGGTGCCGTCGCCCAGCATCCGCTGCGCGGCGGCAAAGGCAAATCCGGACGCCGTCCATCCGCCCGAGCGCACCGCGGCCATCACGGTTTCGCGCAGCCGCCGCGGCGCCACGACGAAGCCCAGCGCCAGGCCCGGCGCGACCTTCTTGGAGAGCGAGTCGATGACGATGCAGCGATCGGGCGCCAGCGCGGCCAGCGGCGCGATTTCATGATCGAGGAAGCCATAGACATTGTCCTCGATGACGGGAAGGTCGAGCTTCTCGACGACGCGCAGCAGATCGGCACGGCGCGCGGGCGGCATGGTCATGCCCAGCGGATTCTGCACCACGGGCTGGATATAGATCGCCGAGAGATGACCCTCGCGATGCGCCCTCTGCACGGAGTCGGGCCGCACGCCGTCCGCGTCCATCGCCAGCGGCACCAGTGAGATGCCGAGCCGGGCCGCGATGCCCTTGACGAAGGGATAGGTCAAAGGCTCGACCCCGCAGCGGCCGCCAGCCGGCACGACGCTGGCAAGCGCTGCGGCAATGCTCTGCCGTCCGTTGCCGGTGAACACGAACTGATCTGATGACGGCGACCACGACCCTTGCGACAAACACGCGGCGGCGGCGCTGCGGATCGCCGGCGTACCGATCGTGGTCGCCGGCCGCAACGCGGATTCAAGCGCCGCGGCCGTTTGCAGTCCGTCGATGCTCTTTGCGATCATCGCGGTCTGGTCGGGACGCAGGGGATAGTTGAACTCGAGGTCGATGCGGACGCCGCTGACCTCGTTCGGCGCCGTGACGCCGCGCCTGGCGTCGCCCGAGATGAAGGTGCCCCGCCCGACCTCACCGACCACGAGGCCGCGGCGCAACAGTTCGGAATAGACGCGGCTCGCGGTCGAGACCGCGATCTTGCGCTCCCAGGCGAAATTGCGTTGCGGCGGCAGGCGATCACCGGCCTTGAGCGTGCCGGCGGCGATCTCGGTGGCGATGGTATCGGCGAGCTTGAGATATTCGGATTTCATAACTGCACGGACCAATTGCTCCGAGAACAATATTTCGATTGCACCGAGACTATATCGGATCAATATATCCATATCAACCGGATTGTACCGGGACATTGACCTAAGTTTTCCGCGGCCAAATGAGCGAGCGGCCGGCGCGACCCGTTTGCGCCGACGGCCCCGCATGGCCCGGAGCAAGCCAAGGAGAGCCGACATGTCAGCAACCCTCGTCACCATCGCCCGGCCCGCGGCCGAGAAGAAGCCGGCCACGATCACCCGGATTTGCGCCGCCTGCTGGGACGCGGTCGTCGGCTATGTCGTCCGCCGCACCGCCATCGCAACGCTGCGCGAACTCGACGACCGCGCGCTGCGCGACATCGGAATCGCGCGGTCAGAGATCGAAGGGGTCGTGCAAGGCTTCATCTCGCTTCCCGACCGGGCGAGGATGTCATGACGATATCCTCGCCCGCCGACCTCACGCTTGCGACCATCCTCGTCGCCTTTGCCGGCGTCTTCCTGATCTGCTTCATGAAGGGCGCGTTCGGCGGCGGCTTCTCCATCGTCGGCATTCCCCTGCTGTCGATGGTCATGGACCCCGTCACCGCCGGCGGGCTTCTGGCGCCCTTGTTCATCGCGATGGACCTGTTCGCGCTGCGCTACTGGAAGCCCTCGACCTGGTCGAAGCCGGATCTGTTGCTGCTTCTGCCGGGACTCGTCGTCGGCATCGCGCTCGGTTACCTGCTGTTTCGTTTTCTCGATCACCGCGCTATCTCGATCGTGATGGCGGTGACCACGCTGGCCTTTGTCGGCCTGTGGCTGTTTGCCGGCGCGGAGACGACGATCCAGCCGCGCTCCACGCCGAAGGCGATTGGCGCCGGCCTCGCCTCCGGGGTCACCACCATGGTGGCGCATTCGGGCGGGCCGCCGCTGGCAATGTATCTGCTGCCGCTCGGCCTGACCAAGGAGATCTATGCAGGCACCACCAGCCTGTTCTTCACCGTTGGCAACGCGACCAAGGCGGTGCCGTGGCTGCTGCTGGTGCGGCCGACATCGGGGGTGTGGGAGTTGATGGGATTTTGTCTGTTCGCCATTCCCGCCGGCGTGTGGCTGGGCTTCCGGCTGCACGGTTCGCTCGACCAACGTCAGATCTATCGCGCCTGCTACGCACTGCTGGTCGTGACGGCGGTGAAATTATTGTGGGACGGCGTGTCCGGATATTTGGTGTGAGCGCGGATCGCTAGCGGCCCATCCGCGCCTTCAGCCTTGCATCGAGCTCCGGCAGCAGCACGATGCCGTCCTGATCGCTGCCGGATGAGTGCACCACGATCCAGGTGCACGGTTTGCCGCTTTCGTTGCTGGGCGCGTGCGGAATGTCCGGGCCGAGAAAACAGGTGTCGCCCTTCTGCACGTCGACACGTTTCTCGAGATCGTCGCCGTAATACACGCTGCATTCGCCGTCGAGCATATAGGCGATGGTCTCGATGCCCTCATGGTAATGCGCTTTCGCAACCGCGCCCGGCGGCATCGGCAACACATTCATGCAGACCTTCGTCGCGCCGGCGGTCTCCTTCGAGACACCGGCACCGTAGGTAAAACCCTGCTTGCCGACGTAGGTCTGGCCGGGCTTGATCAGTGCGAAACCGTCGGGCGTTGGTTGAGACATCTTGTTCCTCCCTTCGTGTCCCGGACGCGGCGCGGCATGCAATGACGCGACGCAGAGCCGGGACCCACAATAACTCAGTACCTGATGGGCCCCGGATCAGCAGCGCACCGCTGAAGAAGCGCTGCGCTGCATCCGGGGAACGCTACCGAAACGCCAGCCCCTTGAAATCGCCGGCGCCGCGCCATGCCCCGAGATAGCGGAAATAGGCGCTCGGGCCCGCCGGATATCCGACGTTGAGCTTCGAGGCGATCGTCGGCGCCTGTCCCTCATTGTTGTAATAGCCGGGCGTGCAGTCGGGCGAGCCGATCAGGCGCGGCGGTGCGGTGAGCAACAGCTCGACCCAGGCCTGCTGCGCCTCGCGCGTCACCTCGACTTCGCGCGCGCTCCTCTCCCCCGCGTGGCGCACGATCGCAGCGATCGCCACGGCCGACTCGGTCAGATTGTGCGGGACATTGGAGATGAGGTTGGCGCCCTGCGCCGGCTGCACGAAGAAGGCGTTGGGAAAACCGTACACATGCGTGCCGTGCAGCGACTTCATCCCCTCGCCCCACGCCTGTGACAACTTCAAGCCGTCGCGGCCGACCAGGTCGAAACCGGCGCGGCTGCGAAATTCGGTGCCGACCTCGAAGCCCGACGCATAGATGATGCAATCGACCTCATATTCGCGGCCTGCCACCACGAAACCTTTTTCGGTGATGCGCTCCACGCCCTTGCCGTCGGTATCGACCAGCGTGGTGTTCGGATTGTTGAAGGCCTGCAGATAGGCATCGTGGAAGCACGGGCGCTTGCACAATTGCCGGTACCAGGCTTTCAGCCGTTGCGCGGTCTCGCGATCGGCGACGATGGCATCCACGCGTGCGCGGATTTCTTCCATCTTCTCGAAATCGGTGTCCTCGAACGCGGCCAGCATCGCGGCCTGCGTCAGTTCCTCGCGCTTGAGGTGCTTGAACTTGCCGCGGATGCGCCGCGACAGATCGGTCCAGCCGTCCATCACCAGATCTTCCGCGGCGCCGCCGCCGGCCTGGTTGTCGGTGAAATTTTGCAGCCAGCGCGCCTGCCAGCCCGGCGTGGCGATGCCGTCGAACCATTTCGGATCGATCGGCGCGTTGGCGCGAACGTCGACCGAGGACGGCGTCCGCTGCACCACATAGAGCCGGCGCGCGTCGCGCGCCAGATACGGAACGGCCTGCACCGAGGTCGCGCCGGTGCCGATGATGGCGACGCGTTTGTCGGCAAGTCCCGTCATCGGCGCGCCTGCCGCATCACCACCCGTGTAATCATAGTCCCAGCGGCTGGTGTGGAAGGAATGGCCCTTGAAACTCTCGATGCCCGATATGCCCGGGAGCTTCGGCACGTGCAGCGGCCCGGTGCCGACGCCGACATAGCTTGCGGTGAAACGATCGCCGCGATCGGTCGAGATCACCCAGCGCTTTCCGCTCTCGTCCCATGCGATGGCGGTCACCTCGGTCTGAAACAGCGCATTGTCGTAAAGCGAGAATTTGCGGCCGATGCGGCGGCACTGTTCGAGGATTTCCGGACCGTGCGCGTATTTCTCCGATGGCATGTGCCCGGTTTCCTCGAGCAAGGGCATGTAGACCATCGAGGCGGTGTCGCATTGCGCGCCGGGATAACGATTCCAGTACCAGGTGCCGCCGAAATCGCCACCCTTCTCGACGATGCGGACGTCGGTGATCCCGGCTTCGACCAGCCGCGCGCCGGTGACGAGGCCTGCGATACCGCCGCCGACAAAGGCGAAAGTGACGTGATCGAACAGCGCCTCGCGGTTGATCGGCTCGGCGTAGGGGTCCTTCTTGTAATGGGCGAGCTGGCCATCGAGCCGCAGATATTGCGCGTTGCCGTCCGCGCGCAGCCGCTTGTCGCGCTCGGCGAGGTATTTCGCCAGCAGCGCCTGCTTGTTGATCTTGCCGTTCACGGTCGCCTGGTCGGACATCTGGAATCCAAATTGCGTCGAAGAGCTGCCATAGCATGGCAAATTGTCATTCGCGCTTGCAACATTTCTTAGGCGACCGCGTTTGACGATAGTTCTGCCGGGCATGGGGGTTCAAATGACGGATTTCGCCATCGAAGAAGGGCTGCCCTACCCGCTGGGAGCCACCTGGAGCGGTAAAGGCACCAATTTCGCGGTGTTTTCCGCCAATGCCACCAAGGTGGAAATCTGCCTGTTCGACGGCGAGCGGGAGACGCACCGGTTCGAACTGCCGGAATACACCGATCAGGTTTTTCACGGCTACATTTCCGGCATCACGCCCGGCACGTTCTACGGCTACCGCGTCTACGGCCCCTACGAACCTGACAACGGGCATCGTTTCAATCCCAACAAGCTGCTGCTCGATCCCTATGCACGCGCCCAGGTTGGCGACCTGACATGGAATCCGGCGGTGTTCGGCTACAAGATGGAAAGCGGCGACGACCTGACGTTCGACGACCGCGACAGCGCGCCCTTCATGCCCAAATGCGTCGTGGTCGATCCCGATTTCGACTGGCAGGCGGAGGCGCAACGGCACGACGTCCATTGGGACGAGACCATCGTCTACGAGACCCATGTCAAAGGCTTCACCAAGAAGCATCCCGGGGTGCCCGAAAACCTGCGCGGCACCTATGCCGGCTTCGGCTCGCCTGCCGTCATCGACTATCTGAAGGCGCTCGGCATCACCTCGGTCGAGCTGCTGCCGGTCCACTCTTTCATCAACGACAGCAACCTGCTGGACAAGAAGCTGACCAACTACTGGGGCTACAACACCATTGGCTTCTTCGCGCCGGACCCTCGATACGCCGCCGACGTCGCCAACAGCCTTCGCGAGTTCAAGGAGATGACGGCGAAGCTGCACGGCGCCGGCCTCGAATTGATCCTCGACGTCGTCTACAACCACACCGCCGAGGGTAACGAGCGCGGCCCGACGCTGTCCTACAAGGGCATCGACAACGCCAGCTATTATCGCCTGCTGCCGAACCAGAAGCGCTACTACATCAACGACACCGGCACCGGCAACACCGTCAACCTGTCGCATCCGCGCGTGATCCAGATGGTGATGGATTCCTTGCGCTACTGGGCCGGGCACATGCACATCGACGGCTTCCGCTTCGATCTCGGCACCATCCTGGCGCGCGAGGTCTATGGCTTTACCGAGGAGAGCGGCTTCCTGAAGGCGATGGACCAGGACCCGCTGCTCGCCGAGGTCAAGCTGATCGCCGAACCCTGGGATTGCGGACCCGGCGGCTACCAGGTCGGCGGCTTCCCGCCCGGCTGGGCGGAATGGAACGACAAGTTTCGCGATACCGCGCGGGACTATTGGCGCGCAGAGGCGCCGCCGTCCGCGCTGGCGACCCGGTTGCTCGGCTCCGGCGATATTTTCAACCGCGACGGCCGGCGCAGCTGGGCCAGCGTCAATTTCATCACCGCGCATGACGGCTTCACCCTCAACGACTGGGCGAGCTACAACGACAAGCACAATGAGGCAAACGGCGAAGGCAACCGCGACGGCAGCTCCAGCAATCGCTCGTGGAATTGCGGCGTCGAGGGGCCGACCGACGACAAGGACGTGCTGGCGCTTCGCGAGCGGCAGAAGCGCAACATGCTGGCGACCTTGCTGTTGTCGCAGGGCACGCCGATGCTGCTCGGCGGCGATGAATTCGGCCGCACCCAGCAGGGTAACAACAACGCCTATTGCCAGGACAGCGACATCTCGTGGTTCGACTGGAGCATGGGAGAGCCCGCGCAAAAGCTGCTCGCGTTCACCAAACGCGTGATCCAGCTCAGGCGCGACTATCCCATCCTGCGCCGCAGCCGCTTCCTGACCGGCGCACACGATGAACAGCTCGACATCAGCGACGTGGTCTGGATCGGCGCCGACGGAAAAGAGATGACAACCGACGCGTGGAATACCGGCTGGATCAGATGCTTCGGCGCCATGCTCGATGGCCGCGCGCGCAAGACGGCGGTGGCGCGGCACGGCGACGACGAGAGCGTGCTGGTCATCATGAACAGCGCTGACGGTGAGGTCGACTTCAAGCTGCCGCACACGAGCGCGGGGCCGCAATGGACCTTGCTGCTCGACACCAATATCGCCGACGGCGCGAGCGCCACGCCATTTGCCTTCGACAGCATCTACAAGGTCGCCGCTCGCTCGTTTGCGCTACTGACGTCGGCGGACACGGTGTAGCTCAGCCTCAAATGCAGAGGCTGAGCACCTTGATGTGGCAGTCGCTGGATTTCCGCTTGCTGGCGGGTGCGGGCTCGCGGCGCACCGCAACCAGCGGCTCGCTGTCCCTGCCTCGCTTCAGTGGCTTCGGCTCATAGTCGCCCGCGATCACCATCGCCCAATAGGTGCGCTTGCCGCTGGCGTCCTTTGCGCTCGCGATGCCGACCCTGGAGGCATTGTGCAGCAGCAGGTTCTTGCGATGCTCGGAGGAATCGATCCACTGTCCCAGCGTCTTCTCGAAACCCTCATAGCCATAGGCGATGTTCTCGGCGGCGCGGCCGGCGCGAGCCGGCGCAACGCGCCTCGAAAACGCGCCGAGCACCTCGTGGCTCAGCGTGTCCTTGGCGGCCATCGCGCGCGCCTGCTCCATCGCGATGCGATCGAGCGTGGCATCGCGCACGACCTTGACCTCGCCGTGCTTGAGCCGATAGCTCGAGATCAGCTCGGCCGGCGCCTCGGCAGCAAGCGCAGGCACGATGAACAGCAGGCCCAGGATGGCTGCGCCGATCAAACGAAAAGTCATCGTCCCCCGAAAATCCATGGCTCCCGAAACCAGTGTCGGAGCGTTTCTCCATTCAAATGTGGAGGCTTCAAGGCGCTAGAACAAACCGACCGGAACTTCGCCCTGGATCACCGCATCCGACCCGACCGGCAGATCGACGCGATAGCCGTCGAAGCCCGCAACCCAGGCGGAAGCGGGCCGCACATCGGACACGCCCTCGAAAAACAGCGGCCGGAGAAACCACGTCGCAAGCTGCGGGATGAAATGGGTATAGACCAGAAGCTTGACATTCGCATCGTTGGCGACCTCGGCCGCATCGCGCGGACTGGCGTGATAGTTTTCGATATCGGTCATGATCTTCGCGATGACGGGATTGCCGGCTTGCGTGGCGGCATCGGCATAAATCTGCCGCATGCGTTGCGATTGCCCTTCATGCACCAGCACGTCGGCATCCCTTGCGCCGGCCGCGACGTTCGGCCATTTGCGGGTGTCGCCGCTGATGACAATCGATCGGCCCTTGTAATCGAACCTGTAGCCGACCGCCGGGCGCACCGGCTCGTGATTGACCTCGAAGGCGGTGATCACGAGGTCCCCATCGGCGAGAATTTGCTCCGACCGATCGCGCGTGTCGGACATGCCGACATGGAATGGCGCAGCCTTGAGCGGCGCGGCAGCGAGCGGCACGAGTTCATTGCCGTGGTGCGCGGAGCGATAGACATCATCCTGCGCATACGCGGTGTTGAATCCCGCAACGACTTGCTCAACGCCGGGGCCGCCATACACCGGCAGCGGCGTCTTGCGGCCGGCGATCCGAGTCTGCAGGCGGAATTCGCCGAGGTCGCCGATATGGTCGGAGTGGAAATGCGTCAGCAGCACGCCGGCGATGCGCTCGCCGGGAAATCCCATCAGCGCAAGCGTTTTCCAGGATTCCGGCCCGGTGTCGACGACGAAGGCCCGCTCGCCCGCGATCACGATGGCGCAGGCTTTGGCCCGATGCGGATCCGGCAATGGCGAGCTGGTGCCGCACAGGATCAAGCGCAGCGCCTTGCCATCGAACAGGGTCGGGTCGATCGGCTCGGCAATGCGCGCCTGCACGGTACGAGCGAGAATAAAGGCGCTCACCGCCGGCAACCGGCTGACAAGGCCGGCCGCCACGGCAATCAGGATGATCGCGCCAAGGCCGATCGCCGATCGCCGAAATCCGACCGGCCGCGGTGCAGCGTCGCGAAAGACGCGCCGGCCCAGCAATAGCAGCGCCGCTATCACGGCCTCCACGAGCATTGGCGGCCCCATCACGGGATCGAAACCGGCAACTGCGACTGTGATCAGGCGGCCGACAAGCGTGAGTGAGATCAACCACAGCGGGACCAGCAGCAAGCGCGCGTCGCTGCGCAGCGCGCCCGCGATCGACAGCAGTCCACCGACGGCAAAGAAGGCGAAGAAGTCGCCGCGGAGCGTCGCCTGTCCGAGCAGGCCGAGCGGCGCCACGCCGAGCCGCGCGGCCGGCAACAAGGGATCGCGCAGGAAGCCGGCGGCCAGCACCACAAACAACAGGCCAGCGAGAACGATCGCGGCGCGGAGCGCATTTCGCAGGATGATGTGCACGTCTCACTCCCTCGCCATTGACCCGGGCATCGAAAGCTCGCGGTCTTCCCGCGGGCCAACCCGTCAGTTGACCGTCAATCAATCTTATGACACATATAGTGTCAATAAATTTGCCGGCCGTCCCGGGAGACAGTCGATGAAGCGCTCGCGCCTGATCGCAGGCGGTGTCCTGATCGCGGCCATTGGCCTTGCGGGCTGGACGGCGTTCGAACGCTATTGGTACTACCTGCCCGGTCTCGTGGCGGCGATCACCGATCCGGTCGGCTCCACGCAGCCCGTGGTCTGGGCCGCCGGGCCCGCGGCCGCCGAGCAGCCCCCCGGCAGCCGCCCTCCCAATGTCGTGGTGATCCTGGCCGACGATCTCGGATGGAACGATCTCACCTTCCGCGGCGGCGGCGTGGCAGGCGGCGCGGTGCCGACGCCGCGCATCAATTCGATCGGCGAGGACGGCGTCAGCTTTACCCAGGCCTATGCGGGGGATGCGACCTGCGCGCCCTCGCGCGCCGCAATCATGACGGGGCGTTACGCCACGCGGTTCGGCTTCGAGTTCACGCCGACGGCGAAGCAATTCAGCAAGCTGATCGCAAAAATGTCGTCGGACAAGGCGTTGCCGGCGCTCTATTTCAGCGAGCGCGAAAAGGACTATCCGCCCTGGGACGAACAGAAGGTCCCGACCTCAGAGGTCATGATCGGACAGGTCATGAAAGATCGGGGTTACCGCACGCTGATGCTCGGCAAATGGCATCTCGGGGGCACAAAGGACACGGCTCCGGAAGCGCGCGGCTTCGATGAGGCGCTGGCGTTCTACGCCGGCGGCTCGATGTATCTTCCGGAGAGCGATCCCAGCGTCGTCAATTCGAAACAGGATTTCGACCCGATCGACCAGTTCATCTGGGCGAACCTGCCGTTCGCGATCCGCTATAACGGCAGCAAGCGCTTCGCGCCCTCGGCCTACATGACCGACTATCTCGGCGAGCAGGCGGTCGCCGCGATCGAGGCCAACAAGAACCGGCCGTTCTTCCTGTATCTGGCGTTCAACGCCCCGCATACGCCGTTGCAGGCGCTGAAAAGCGACTACGACGCGCTTCGCGGCATTAGCGATCACAGGCTCCGCGTCTATGCCGCGATGATCCGCGCGCTCGAGCGCAATGTCGCCCGTGTGCTGGACGCGCTGAAGGCGCGCGGCCTCGACGACAACACGCTTGTCATCTTCACCAGCGACAATGGCGGCGCCCACTACATTGGATTGCCCGATATCAACAAGCCGTTTCGCGGCTGGAAGGCGACCTTCTTCGAAGGCGGCATCCATGTGCCCTTCATGATGCGATGGCCACTGAGGCTCGGCAAAGGGCGAGTGTTCGACAAGCCAGTCGGGCATGTCGACATCTTCACGACCGCGGCGGCGGCCGCGGGCGGCACCATTCCGAAGGACCGGACGATGGATGGCGTGAACCTGGTCGAGGCGGTGACGGCGTCACCGCAATCTCCGCCACACAAGTCGCTGTATTGGCGCGACGGCGACTACAAGGTCCTGCTGTCGGGCGACTTCAAGCTGCAGGTCGCGGCGCGTCCCGACAAGGTGTGGCTGTTCAACTTGCGGGACGATCCGACCGAGCGGAAGAACCTCGCCGACACGATGCCCGACAAGGTCAAGGACATGCGCCAGGCGCTGGCCGCGGTCGACGCGGAGCAAGAGAAGCCGCATTTCCCGGCGCTGGTGGAAGCGCCGGTGATGATCGACAAGCCCCTGAGTTTTCCCTACGCGCCCGGCGACGAATACATCTACTGGGCCAATTGAAGCGGGAGATCGCGCGGTGAAACTGACCAGGCGGTACGCATTGGCATCGGTGGTTGCGGTCGTCGCAATCGCCGGCGCGGGCTACGCCCTGCATGCGCGTATTATCGGCGCGGCTTTGCCCGAAGCCTGCATCACGGCATCCGACGAGCCCGAGACTCCCGGCGCGGGGATGGTGTTCATTGCCGAAAACCGGTTCATGATGGGATCGGAAGATTACCGGCTGGAGGAAGCCCCTCGCCGCCAATCGGCCGCAGGTGGAATTCTGGATCGAACTCGCATGACGTGACCAATGCGCAATTCGCGCGCTTCGTCCGCGACACTGGCTACCTCACCGTCGCCGAGCGGCCGCGGACGACCGAGAGCGATCCGCGTCCGGGGTCCTTTGTCTTTGTCGCGCCGGCCGACATCGCTGATCTCGACGATCCCGCACAATGGTGGAAGTTCGTGCCCGGCACCGACTGGCGTCATCCCGAGGGACCGCACAGCACAATCGCCCATCGCATGAACCATCCGGTCGTGCAGGTAGCGTACGAGGATGCGCAAGCTTACGCGCGCTGGGCCGGACATTCGCTGCCAACGGAGACGCAGTGGGAGCTCGCCGCGCGCGGCGGCCTCGATAGTGCGCGCTTCAATTGGGGACAGCAGGACGACAGCGACGAGGCGCCGCAATCCAATCACTGGCGCGGAATCTTCCCGACGCTGAACCTCGGCAGCAAGGGATACAGGGGAACGTCCCCGGTCGGCTGTTTTCCACCCAACGGCTACGGCCTTTACGACATGGCCGGCAACGTCTGGCAATGGACGCTGGATACGTGGGGTGGCCGTGCCTCCTCCGGCAGCGTTGCGACGCCGGTCGATCTCCGCAGCCAGTTTCGCGTCATCAAGGGCGGATCGTATCTGTGCGCGGCCAATTTCTGCATGCGCTATCGGCCCGCGGCGCGGCAGCCGGGCGACGCCTCGATCGGCACGTCGCATATCGGCTTCCGCACCGTGCTCGCGCTGCCGCCCTCACCTCGACGCGCAAGCTTGTTGCCGCAACGGGATTTCGCCAGATGAAAGTGCTGCGGACCCCCGACGAGCGCTTTGCCGACCTGCCGGACTTTCCGTTCGCTCCGCATTATGCCGAGGTCGCCGCCGAGGGCGGCACAAAACTCCGGCTGCATTATCTCGACCAGGGTCTGCGCGACGGCGCGCCGGTGCTGCTGCTGCATGGCGAGCCGAGCTGGTGTTACCTCTACCGCAAAATGATTCCGCCGCTGGTCGGCAACGGCCATCGCGTGCTGGCCCCCGATCTGATCGGGTTCGGCCGTTCCGACAAGCCGGCCCTGCGCTCGGATTACACCTTCGAGCGGCATGTGGACTGGATGAGCGAATGGCTGTTGGGCCGCGACCTCAAGGGCATAACGTTGTTCTGCCAGGATTGGGGCGGGCTGATCGGCCTGCGGCTGGTCGCGCGCTTTCCCGAACGCTTCGCCGGCGTGATCGCCGCCAACACCGGGCTGCCGGCGGGAGGCGGCAGGATTCCGCTGCCGTTCAGGATCTGGCTTGCGTTCAGCCAGTATGTGCCGCGCCTGCCGATCGGCTGGCTGATCAGCAAGGGCACCGTGCGCGGCCTCTCGTATCAGGAGAAGCTGGCCTATGACGCGCCGTTTCCGGACGAGAGTTACAAGGCCGGCGCCCGGCAATTTCCGGCGCTGGTGCCGATCACCGACGCCCATGCTTCCGTCGCGGAGTGCAAGGGGGCCTGGAACGTGCTGGAATGGTGGGACGAGCCGTTCCTGACCGCCTTCAGCGACCGCGATCCGATCACGCGCGGCGGCGATCGCATCCTTCAGGCGCGCATCCCTGGTGCGAAAGGGCAATCCCACGTCACCATTCGCAACGCCGGCCACTTTCTGCAGGAGGACGAGCCCGAACAGCTCGCAAGCCTTATCGACGGGATGATCAGGGCGCGTGAAGTTGCCTGACGACGCCTGCTTAGTCGCCTTTTTGACCCGAACCGGACAACAGGCCGATTAATACGCTTTCGGAAGGTGCTAGGTTAGGCGCATTGGCCGGTCCGACCCTTCGGAGGTGCAATGCGACGACGCGAATTCATTACGCTTTTCGGCGCAGTAGCGGCTTTCCCGCCGGCGGCGCGGGCGCAACAGGCCGAGCGAGTGCCGCCGCCCTCCTTCATCCGCAGACCCCCGCCCATCTTGCGCTTTGGCGCGAAGCCGAAGCGGCCGCACCGAAACTGGGGATCAAGCTGGTGGCGGCAGGGGTTCACGATGCCGTTGAGGTCGAACGCGCGATCAGCGCTGTCGCGGCCCAACCCAATGGCGGCCTCAACGTATATCCTCACACCCTCACCGAGGTTCACCTTCGACTTATCATCGAACTCGCGGGCAAGTACCGGCTGCCAGCGGTGTATCCGCTTCGTTATCACACCGAAGCGGGCGGCTTGTTGTCATATGGCGTGGACGCGCTCGATCTGGTGCCACGCGCGGCCGATTATGTCGACCGCATCATGCGTGGCGCCAATCCCGGTGAACTACCTGTCCAGGCGCCAACCAAATTCGAACTTGTGATCAACCTCAAGACGGCAAAGGCGCTCGGCATCGATGTGCCACCATCCTTGCTCGCCCGCGCCGACGAGGTCGTCGAACAGTACGCGATCCTAGTTGCAGACTTCCATGTTCATTGTGCCGGACATGCCCATATAAACCCGTTGCTCGATGTGGCATCCCGGCGTCACGGGCCGGCAGCCCTGCGGGCCGCAGAACATCTGTCCGGACGCCACAGCCTTCGGCTTCTTTGCCGGCTTTTTGTCCCCGGCGTATGCGCTGGTGACGGCGAGAACGAGTGCGCCGGCCAAAATCCATTTTGTCATTTGCTGTTCCTCCCTGGTTTTTACCAATTCGAATTTCGATTTGACTGACGCGTCCTCAATTCTCGCCATCCTGCGCGGCGTCGCGCAGGCCCTCGTCCGACAGCATCGACTGGATCGCCCCTTTGAGCACGCGTTTCGCCTTGGCGATGCCAAGACCCTGATCGTCACGCAGCCGGCTCCAGGTCTCGAAGCTGAGCAGCATGTCGAGCGCATCGACGAGGTCGACATTGCGCGCGATCTCCTTCGGCAGCAGTCCGAGCAGGATCTGCCGCAGCATCTCCACGAATTGCGCGTGCGAGGCCTTCAGATAGGGCGAGCGATGGCGGTGCACCTGCCCGGCCAGCAGGAACGGTTTCATCTTCTCGAAGCCGACGGCGCGCCGGTCGACCAGCTCGATCACCCGTCCGGCCCAATCGGCCGCCTGGAACGGCTGCAGCACGATCGATCCCATCGTCGCCGCGATGCTGTCGGTCATTTCGCGATAGAGCGTGTCCATGTCCTTGAAGTGACGGAACACCGAACGTCGGCCGACCTTGGCGATGTCGGCGATCTGATCGGCGCTCGGCTCCAGATTGCCCTGGGCCACCAGTTCGAGCATGGCGTTGACGATGCGGGCCTGGCTCTTCTGCGAGCGATGCTTGCGGCCGTCGGCGTCGTCGGCCGTCTTCGCCGCCGTCAGCCTGAACGCTGATCCCTTGCCAAGATCGTTCATGCGCCCTCAAAGACATCGCCAATGCCGCCTGCGGCATCATCGCTCTTGATCTAAAGATATGGCACCACTAATGTCAATAAAATTCGACTGTTCCGCCGGAGCAAGCTGCGGGTGCGGTTGGGAGGCATGATGGGCCTGCGCGCAACTGTTCGAACCATGGCGGTCGCCGGGCTGACCAGCAGCGCGTTCCGCGACCTCAGGCGATCGGCCTTCGCGGCCCGCCGCAAGCTGTCGGGCAGGCAGCCGACCGTGCATTATTTTCACCAGGCCGACGATCCCTACAGCCACCTTGCCGCCCAGCTTCTGCAACCCCTGCTCCAACGCTACTACATCCTGATCGAACCCTGGCTGGTGCCGCCGCCCGATGATTCGGCGGCGCCGGAGCGGCATCGGCTCGATGCCTATGCCTTGCGGGACGCGGAGCGGCTGGCGCGGCGCTACCGGTTGCAATTTCCTGCGGGAGCGAAGCGTCCGTCTTCCGAGCTTCGGGATGCCGCGTACGCGGCGTTTGCCGCAGCGCTGCACTCCCAGGATTTTCCCGCATGGGCGCCGGTGGCCGGCAAAGCACTCTGGCGCGGCGACATCGAACAATTGCGAGCGGTCGCGGCCGAGGCGCCGCCCGAATGCAGCGTCGACGCAGCCTTGCGCAAGGGCGAAGCCGAGCGGCGCCGCCTTCGCCACTATCTCGGCGCCATGTTCTATTTCGAGGGCGAATGGTATTGGGGCGTCGACCGCCTGCATCATCTCGAGACGCGGCTTCGCGAACTCGGTTTGGACAACAGCCCGCACTCCCCGCCCCTCGCACCCTATCAACGCGAGTTGTTGAGCGATCCCGTCCGGGCCGATGCCGGGACCGGCCAGCGTCCGGTGATCGAGGCGTGGTTCTCGTTTCGCAGCCCCTACACCTATGTCGGCGTGCCGCGCATCGCGGCGCTCGCGCGCCACTATGGTGCGGAGCTGCGGCCGCGATGCATTCTTCCGATGGTGATGCGCGGCCTGCCGGTGCCGGCCATGAAGACGCTCTACATCGCACTCGACACCAAACGCGAGGCGGATCTCCTCGGCTTGCCCTTTGGCAGGATCGCCGATCCCGTCGGCAAGGGCGCGGAACGGGCGCTGGCGGTGTTTTTTCGCGCGCAGGCGTTCGGACGAGGCATGGAGTTCGCGCAGGCAGCGATGGCCGGCTCATTCGCGCAAGGCATCGACCTTGCCGACGATGGCGGGCTGTTCGCCGTCACCCGCGAGCGTTGGATTGCCGGACGGCGAGGTCCGCGCGGCGCTGGCGGACGAAAGCTGGCGCGCGGCTGCCGAGCAGAACCGCGTGGCTCTGTTCGATGCGGGGTTGTGGGGCGCACCGACATTTCGCGTCAATGGCGGGCCAGCGCACTGGGGACAGGACCGCATCTGGGCGCTGGAAGAAGATGTGATGGCGGCCCTGCAGATAACGCCGGCATCGGCGGCTCAGGCGCCGTTATAGCGGTTCCGGATTCCGTGAACGTCAGGCGGGAAGACCAGGCCAAATCGACGCTGCACCCGATCAAGCTCAGCTTGTGTGTAGCCCTTGGCCCATCGAACCGACGTCATGGTCGAAGATTAGCAGAGGGTTTGACGCAGAAACCAGATCAAACTCATGCCCTGCCTTACCGCGAATTAAGCTCCCGGCAAGCAAATCTTAATTCGCGCGACAGCGTGCCGTAAGGAACCCTGCGTTATCTCTGCATCAAGTGGCGGGCAATTTTGATGTGGAGAGAGAAACGATGACGCAATTCAATGATCCCAAGCATGGGATTCTGTCGCTGCGGCGCTTGACGCTGCTCGGCTCGGCCGCGGTGGTCGGCGCAGCTTTGGTGCTCGGTGGCCCCCTGGAATATGGACATTTCGCTTCGCAGGCCAATGCGGCGACGGCGCAGGCCCAGCAGGGCCCGGCGGGTTTTGCCGATCTGATCGCCAAGGTGAAGCCGGCGGTGATCTCGGTGCGCGTAAAGGTCGACCAGAGCGCGACGGGTGATGACGGCCCCAACACCAGCGGACAGGAGATGCAGCCCTTCATGCAGGGCTCGCCGTTCGAGCGCTTCTTCGGCGAGAACGGCCCGCGCGGATTGGAACGCCACGGGATGCAGCCGCACCAGATGATCACCGGCGTCGGCTCCGGCTTCTTCATTTCGTCCGACGGCTATGCCGTGACCAATAATCACGTGGTCGATCATGCGAGTTCGGTCGAGGTCACGACCGACGACGGCAAGACCTATACGGCGAAAGTGATCGGCACCGATCCCAAGACCGACCTCGCGCTGATCAAGGTCGACGGCAAGACCGATTTCGCCTTCGCCAATTTCGCCACCGACAAGCCGCGCGTCGGCGACTGGGTGGTCGCGGTCGGCAATCCCTACGGCCTCGGCGGCACCGTGACCGCCGGCATCATCTCGGCCGAGGGCCGCAACATCGGCGCCGGTCCGTATGATGACTACATCCAGATCGACGCGCCCATCAACAAGGGCAATTCGGGCGGACCGACCTTCGACAACAACGGCAACGTGGTCGGCATCAACACCGCGATCTATTCGCCTTCGGGCGGTTCGGTCGGCATCGGCTTCGACATCCCCGCCTCCACCGCGAAGATGGTCGTCGCCCAGCTCAAGGACAAAGGCGCGGTGACGCGCAGCTATATCGGCGTGCAGGTGCAGCCGGTCAGCGCTGACATCGCCGAAAGCCTCGGGCTGAAAAACGCCACGGGCGCGCTGGTCGACGAGGCCAGGGCCGATACGCCGGCAGCAAAAGCGGGCATCGAAGCCGGCGACGTCATCACCGCCGTCAACGGCAACGCGGTGAAGGACTCGCGCACACTGGCGCGCGAGATCTCGGCAATGGCGCCCGGCAGCACGGCCAAGCTCGACATTCTGCGCAAGGGCCAGCAGAAGAGCGTCACCGTGACGCTCGCGGCAATGCCTGGCGATCAGAGGCAGGCCAGCGCCGAGGAGCGCGACAACGGATCGATGCGTGACACACCGCGCCTCGGCCTGTCGGTCGCGCCTGCGAGCGACGTGGCCGGCGCCGGCGGCAAGGGTGTCGTGGTGACCGCTGTCGATCCCGAGGGACCCGCGGCCGAGCACGGCGTGCAGTCCGGCGACGTCATCCTCGACGTCGGCGGCAAGAGCGTCGGCAATGCGGGCGAGCTGCGCAGCGCTCTGTCGGAGGCGAAATCCGCCGGCAAGCACAGCGTGCTGATACGGATCAAGAGCGCCGACAACACCCGCTATCTCGCGATGCCGATCGGCTGATCCGGCCGGTTCTTCAAAAAGCAGAAAGCCCCGCCCTGGCGGGGCTTTCGTTGTTCTCCGCGTTGACGCCAAAACTCCGGAACGGCTAAGCTGTGGCCTCCCGCGTTCCGCGTTTCGGCAATCTCCAGTTTTAGGCTTCCTTTCACCATGCTCGTTGCGATTCCCAACCTTCTTACGCCGCAGCAGGTTGCGTACGCGCGGCAAAAGCTCGACGCAGCGAATTGGGCCGACGGTGCGGCCACGGCTGGTCCTCTGGCGAAAAAAGTGAAGCGGAACCGGCAGATCGACCAGAGCGACCCCGTTGGACGCGAAATCGGGCAGATGATCATGAAGGCGCTGAACAGCAACGAGACCTTTGTGAATGCCGCGCAGCCGCTGAAGATCTTGCCGCCGAAGTTCAACCGGTACGAAGGCGGGGAACACTACGGGGCGCATATCGATAACGCCGTTATGGATATTCCCGGCTCCGGGGGGTTGCGCCTGCGCGCGGACCTCTCGATGACCGTGTTCTTCTCTGAACCCGAAGAATACGACGGGGGCGAGTTACGTGTGCTGGACACGTATGGCCACAAGGCCATTAAATTCCCGGCGGGACACGCCATCCTCTACACCGCCACGAGCCTGCACGAGGTGACGCCGGTCACGCGGGGGATCCGCACGTCCTCTTTTTTCTGGATACAGAGCCTGATCCGCGATGACGGGCGGCGGTCGATGCTCTACGACCTGGGCCAGGTCATCGTCTCGCTGGCGGCAACACATCCCGACCATCCGTCCGTCTCGGGGTTTCTGGGCCACTATCACAAGCTGCTGCAGCATTGGACGGAACTGTGAACGGGCGACGCAATCTCGGTATCGCAAAAAGAAAGCCCCGCTCACGCGGGGCTTTCCTCGTTTGACGCGAATTTTTTGGATCAGTAGCGCGCGACCACCGGGCCGCCGAAGTGATAGTTCACCTTGACGTTGACCATGTCCGCATCCTGGCGGATGTCCTCGCCGCGGGTGTTGATGCCGACCGGCGCGACGACGCTGGTGAGGGCGTAGTTGTTGGTGCCCATGAACAGGTGGTTGTATTCGATAGCAGCCGACCAGTTCGGTGCAAAACCGTATTCGACGCCGGCGCCGACGGCGCCGCCCCAGCGGGTGTCGGTGGCGCGGTCGAGGACCACGCCGGTTCCGGTGATGACGCCTTCATAGCGGTTGTCGGTGACGGCGGCGCCGCCCTTCACATAGAACAGCGCGTTGTTCCAGGCGTAGCCGACCTGGCCGGTAAACAGGCCGAAGGCATCGATGCGGGTGCGGTTGGTCAAGGCCGGGAACACCAGGCTGGCGTTGGAACCGGAGAAGTCCGCCCAGTTGCCCTGCGCTTCCAGGCCGAACACCCAGTTGCCGGCCTGCCAGCGATAGCCGACCTGGCCGCCGACCGTGCCGCCCGTGGAGTCGTGGCAGCCTTCACCCAGAGCCGGGAAAGCAACGCCCAGAACTGCGGTGTTGCTCCAGCAATTGTGGCTCGAGCCCCAACCGCCGTTCACACCGACATAGAAGCCGCCCCAATTGTAGATCGGCGCAATCATCGGAGGCGGCGCCTTCGAGTAATAGCGCGGCGCCATGTCGGCGGCGGAGGCCGCAACCGTGGTGCTTGCGAGGATGGATGCAACGAGAACCAGCTTTTTCATGTGACTACTCCCCATGTTCGAAACGAAATCGCTCGCGGCGACCGTCGCATCCACAACGAACCAAACCGTTAAAACGGCGTGGCGCAAAAGTCACAGTCACAGGGAATCGGAATCGGCACACGACGGCGCCGACGGGCCGCGCCGGCCCAGCCTCGCGCGCGCATGGTTAAGAACGAGTTAAGGGAACCGGGGGCGCTTCTCTCCGTTGTGAGAAATAGGGAGACGGACGATGCGCAAAGCGATTGCAGAACTCGATGACGAACAGCGTGCAGCTCTGCTCCAGGTCGCCGATCTCGGCACCGCGGTCTGCGCCTCGGCGCTGATCGTCAGCGTCTTGAGGTTCATCGGCGGGCTGATTTAGCGGTTGCCCGTTCCGCCTCAGACCGCGTCCGTCCAGCTTTCCGAGAACGCCAGCGCCGATGTCGAGAAGGGTCGCCCCTCGCGCTCGCGCCGCCAGGATTGTCCCTTGGCCTCAATACCGTTGCGAACAAGCCGCGTGCCGAGCGCCGGTATCAACACAGTGCATACGCCGTAACGCCGGTTGGGGAGCTGGTTCGGCTGCGAGTGGATGAGCAACGGCTCGCCGATATCGAACCAGGTCAGCGAGATGTCTTCGCCGTGTGACTTGACGGACTCGGTCCAGAAGTAGCGCGGGTCTCCCGCCTTGGAGAATGTCGCGTCCGCACAGGGGATCGTGGTGTCGGAAAGTTCGGCATTGAGCATGCCTTGTACGGTGGTCTGCAGCCAGCGCGCCATCGCGATGTTGTCGGAATAGATGCGCCAGCGCCCTTCTGTCAGCTCGCTCTTCAGGTAGAGGACGTGGCCGGGCCCAGCTGGCGAAAAGATAATCCGCCAATAGCTCGCATCCGTCGAATTCGGATCACCATCCTTCGGGCTCAAGCGGATGAACGGGTTCTCGCCCGTAAGGATCGTTTTGTTGGGATCGGCGATGCTCATGTAACTCGTCTCCGTTTGGTTTCTGTCGCAACCACTGCCCTTGCAGTCGGCCTCGCGAGTACTCGGCCCTCCGCCGGAGCAT
This sequence comes from uncultured Alphaproteobacteria bacterium, assembly GCA_963791665.1. Taxonomy (GTDB): domain Bacteria; phylum Pseudomonadota; class Alphaproteobacteria; order Rhizobiales; family Xanthobacteraceae; genus Bradyrhizobium. The sequence goes on from CAWBTH010000032.1 coordinate 35,079, forward strand.
TTACTTTTTCTTCGCGGCCTTCTTTGCCTTGCGCGTCGCGCCCCTGCCTTCGCTCTCCAGCGCCTTGCGCACTTTCGCGAACTCCTCCAGCGAAGCCTTGTCAACGCGAGGAAAGCGCAAATTCAGGCTCTCCAGCGTTGAGACGATCACCGAGCCGATCACCACGCGCGCGAACCATTTGTGATCGGCAGGGACCACGAACCACGGCGCTTCCTTTGTCGAGGTGTGACGGATCATGTCCTGATAGGCCGCCTGGTAGCGCGGCCACAGCTTGCGCTCGGCGACATCGGCCATCGAGAACTTCCAGTTCTTGGCGGGCTCGTCGAGGCGGTCGAGGAAGCGCTCGCGCTGCTCCTCCTTCGAAACGTTGAGAAAGAACTTGAGAATGACCGTGCCTTGCCGCGACAAATAGCGCTCGATCGCGGAAATGTCGGCGAAGCGCTCCTGCCAGATGTTCTTCGTCACCAGCTTCGGCGGGATCTTCTCCTTGAGAAGCAGCTCACGATGCACGCGCACGATCAGGCATTCCTCGTAGTAGGATCGGTTGAAGATGCCGATATGGCCACGCTGCGGAAGCCTGATCATGGCGCGCCACATGAAATCATGATCGAGTTCGAGCGTGGACGGCTGCTTGAAGGAAGCGACCTCGCAGCCCTGCGGATTGACGCCGTCGAAAATGTGCTTGATCGTGCTGTCCTTGCCCGCGGCATCCATGGCCTGGAAGACCAGCAGCAGCGACCAGCGGTCCTGCGCATAGAGCTTCTCCTGGAAGTCGCTGAGCCGCTTGCGATTGGCGTCGAGGATCTTCTCACCCTTGTCCTTGTCGATGCCGCCCTTCTCTGCGGTCTTGTGCGATCGCAGGTGAAAGCGGGTCGAGCCGTCGATCCGGAACGGCGAGATGAAGCGATCAAGCTCTGAAGCGAGCGATTGTGCGGGTTTCTTGCTCATGGAAGTTTCCAGGTCTCAAGCGATTTCTCTCGCGTCGGCGCGTCGGAACAGCATCAACCGCAGCGGGGCGAGCCGTCGCAGCAATCCGTGGGCGATCAACGGCGCAGGCACCGTAAAGGGCAGCGCCAGCTCATGATCGGGACAACCCTGTACCGCCCGCGCCAGTTCCGCGCCGAGCGGTATAGACAAGGCCACCGCGCGGCCGTTGCAGCCGGTCCAGGCGTAGGCGTCGGGGCCGAGGCGATGGATGCGCGGCAGGAAATCGGTGGTCATGCCGACATAGCCGTTCCAGACATAGTCGAATTTCACGTCGCCGATCTGGGGCCAGAGCCGCCGTAGCCGCGCGGCGACGACGGGTTTCAGGCGGGCGGCACCGTCATAAGCGTTGATCAGCGCGCCGCCGGTGACGAGCCGGTTGCGCGCGTCATAGCGAGCGAAATAGAGCTCGCCATGGGTGTCCGACATCGCCTGCCGACCGGGGATGATGCTCTTGCGCGCGGCCGCCGATAGCGGCTCGGTCGCCATCTGCCAGGAGAAGATCGGGATCACTTCGTGCGCCACCGCTGGAAGAAGCGATTTCGAGAACTCTCCGGTATAGGCATTGGTCGCCACAACAAGCGCGCGGCCGGAGATTTCGCCGCTTGCGGTCTTGATCACCCAGCGATCGCCGCGCCGTTCGAAATTTTGTGCCGGCGAGCGCGCATAGATGCGACCGCCGCGATCCAGCACCGCGCGCGCCATGCCCCGCGCCAAGGCCAGCGGATTGACGTGACCTCCGCTGCGATTCCAGAAGCCGCCATACCAGGCCTCCGAGCCCAGCATGCCTTTCATCTGCGCGCGCGACAGCAGTTCGACGGGCGCCCCCCGCGCCGACCATTGCCGCACGCGCCGCTCGGCGATCTTGATGCGGCCCGCCGAATGCACCGGCTGGATCCATCCGGTCTGCTCCTGCTCGGCCTGGATCTGGTATTTCCGCGCGAGATCGAACAGCGCGTTTGCGCTGTCGCGCAGCATGGCGACGAAACGCTCACCGGCCGCGCCATGTTTGGCGACGATCTCGTCGGGGTCCGGCCGCGACAATGTCGGGATCACCTGGCCGTTGTTGCGGCCCGAGGCGCCCCAGCCCGGCTCGGCCGCCTCGACCACCGCGACATCGATGCCGGCTTCGCGCAGATGCAACGCAGTCGACAGCCCGGTGAAGCCCGCGCCGATGATCACGACATCGGCTTCAGCTGTGCCTTCAAGTTGCGGCAATTCGGGGCCTTGCGGCGTCACCGCGGCCCAGAGCGAATCCGGCCATCGGATTTTTGCGGCGCTCATCGTAAAGTCCTTTACGATTTGCGCGCGAGCGCAAACCGTTCGGAGATGCTGCCCAAAATACCCTTGGGCAGGAAGATGATGAACAGCACCAGCAGCAGGCCGTAGATCAGATTGTCCCAGCCGACCGCGCCGGTGCCGAAGAAGATGCGCAAGGATTCTGCGAGCATGATGGTGATGATGGCGCCGACCGTCGGGCCGAGCGCGACATAGAGGCCGCCGACGATGGCGGCGAACACCATCTGCAGCGACACCGCGATGCCGCTCACCGTGTCCGGCGAAATGAACATCTGGTACTGGGTGTAGAGCGCGCCCGCGAGCGCGGTCATCAGCGCGCTGATCAGGGTGATCCTCAATTTCTCCGCGGTGACGTTGACGCCGGCCGCGGCTGCGGCGTCCTCGTCCTCCGAGATCGCCTCCATGGCGTGGCGGCCCATGCCGCGGTCGATCCAGTGCCAGATCACGATGCCGAGCAGCCAGACGAACAGCGCGATCATGTACCAGGTGATCTTGTCGTCGAATTGCAACGCGAACCAGCTCGGCTTGCGGTTCGGGGTGTAGCCGAGCGAGCCGCCGGTCCAGTCGCGCGTCGCGGTGATGACCTGCAGCACGATGCCGGATAATGCCAATGTCACCAGCACGAAATAATGCCCGGTGATGCGGAAGCGGAAGCAGGGATAGGCCACGATCAGCGCGAGGATTCCCGCGGCGACCATGCTGAGGGGAATGCCGATCCACGGCGTGAGGCCGAGGTGATTCCACAACAGCGCCGTGACATAGGCGCCGACCCCCATGAAGCCGCCATGGCCGAGCGACACCAGCCCGAAGCGGCCCATGATCGACCACGAGGTGTAGGCGAACGACCAGATCAGGATCAGCACCATGATGTGCAGGTGATAGGGATCGCGATGCACGAAGGGCAGCGCGACCGCAATCGCCAGGCCAACGATCCAGCCGAAGTACCGCGCCGTCATCGGCGCCTCGCCAGCAGGCCGGCGGGCCGGATGAACATCATGACGATGAAGAAGGCGAACGCCAGCACGTAGCCCCATTCGAGGTCCGAGAACAGGCCGCCGAGCGCGATGATCTCGGCGAACAGGAACGAGGCGATGAAGCCGCCGATGAAGTTGCCGAGCCCGCCGAGCACGCAGATCAGGAAGGTGATCGGCCCGAACGACAGGCCGACAAAGGGATGCACGTCATATTGCAGCACGAGGAGGCAGGCGGCGAGGCCCGCGAGGCCGCCGCCGATTGCGGATGTAATGAGATAGATGCGGCGCGCGTCGACGCCCATCAGCGGCATGATCTGGCGGTCCTGAGCGATGGCGCGGATCGCAGTCCCCGTGAAGGTGCGGGTCATGAACAGATAGACCGCGACCATGCCGAACAGCGCCGCGCCGAATGACAGCAGCCGCGCGTAGGAAAAATTCATGTCGCCGAGCGAGAGCACCGGCAGGCGGATGCCGAGGTTGCGGAAGTTGATGCCGAAGGCGACGGTGGCGAAGCTCTGCAGCACGAACAGCACCCCGCCGGTGGCGAGCAGCTGGTTAATCGGCGGCGCGGTTAGGAGTGGCGCAATCACGAAGAAATGCAGGGCGGCGCCCAGCAGCGCGACCAGCAGGATGGTGAGCGGCGCCGCGACGAAATAGGACAGGCCGTAATACTGTACGAGGAAGTACATCGCGTACATGCCGATCATCACGAGCTCGGCGTAACAGATCCAGGTGACGTCGATGACGCCGAAGATCAGATTAAGCCCGAGCGCGAGCAGCGCCAGCACGCCGCCGAGCAGGATGCCGTTGATCACGGCCTCCAGCAAATAGATGTCGAAGATGTCGAGAAAGCCCTGCATCGCTACACACCCAGATACGCTTGTTTGATCGAGTCGGTCGACAACATCTCCGCCGCCGTTCCCGAGGCGCGAATGGTGCCGGCCTCCAGCAGATAGGCGCGGTCGACCACTTTCAGCACCTGCTGCACGTTCTGCTCGACGATCAGCACGGTGAGGCCTGAGCTACGGATGCGCTTGACCAGCTCGAACACCTGCTGCACCACGACCGGCGCCAGTCCCGCCGACGGCTCGTCCAAGAGCAGCAGTTTCGGATCGGACATCAGCGCGCGGCCGATCGCGCACATCTGTTGTTCGCCGCCCGACATGGTGCCGGCCATCTGGTAGCGGCGCTCCTTCATGCGTGGAAACAGCTCGAACACGAAATCCAGCCGCTCGGCAAACTTGCCGCGCGCGTCCTTCATGAAGGCGCCCATCTTCAGATTGTCGTCGACGGTGAGCCGCGGAAACAGCCGCCGGTTTTCCGGAACGTGAGCGATGCCGAGGCTGACGATGCGATGCGGTGGCGTTGCCAGCACGTCGGTGCCTTGCATGCTGATCGACCCCTTGGTCGGGCGGATCAGCCCGGAGATCACCCGCATCAGCGTGGTCTTGCCGGCACCGTTCGGGCCGATCACGCCGACCGCCTCGCCGGGCTTGACGTCGAGATTGACGCCGAACAGCGCCTGGAACGTGCCGTAGCCGGCGTCGACGGACCTGAGCTCAAGCATGGCTCACGCCCCCGTCCGGCGCAACGCGGCGGCCGCGGCGGCCGCGGCCTGGGTCGCATCCGCATCGGTGCCGAGATAGACCTCGATCACCTTCGGATCGCTCACCACTTCGGACGGCAGACCTTCGCTGATCTTGACGCCGTGATCGAGCACCATGACGCGATCGACCACGCGCATCAGCACGCCCATGATGTGCTCGACCCAGATGATGGTGATCCCGAGCTCGTCACGGATGTTGCGCAGCATGTCGGCGGCCTGATCCATCTCGGTCTCGTCGAGACCGCCGAGACTTTCGTCGGCCAGCAAGAGCTGCGGCCCGGTGGCGAGCGCCTTCGCAAGCTCGAGCTTCTTCAAGCCGGCCGCGCCGAGGCCGTCGACACCGGCGTGGCGATCGATCGGCAGGCCGACCATCGCCAGCGCACGCTCGGCGGAATTCTTCCGCTTTCACCCGGCTGTGACGGTTTTGGCCGAAATAGCCGGCGAGCACGACATTTTCGAACAGCGTGAGGCGATGAAACGGCCGTGGGATCTGGAAGGTGCGGCCGATGCCGCGGTTGATGATCCGGTGGGGCGGCAGGCCTGCGAGCTCGTGGCCGTCGAATATCATCGAGCCCGCAGTCGGCGGAAACGTTCCGGAGAGCATGTTGAAGATCGTGCTCTTGCCCGAGCCGTTCGGGCCGATCAGGCCGAGGATCTCGCCCTTCTCGACCTTGAACGAGACGTTGTTGACGGCTCGAAAGCCGCCAAACCGCTTGACCAGACTTTCGACAACCAGCACCGGCGATCCCCTCGGTCCGTAAAGGACCGTCTCACTTGTAGCTGTAGGTCGTGCCGGCAGGCAACGGCAGCACCGCCTCGCGCTGGGCCTGGCTCTTCGGCCACACCACATACGACTTGTCGTCGATGTACTGGAGCACCACCGGGAACGAGCGCTGGTTCTGGCCGGCCATCTGGGTGCCCTCGGGCCAGAATTTCACGCCGAAGCCGAGCATGGTGCCGCCCTCCGGCAGATCGACATCCATCGCGGCCTTGCGCAAGGCGTCGGGATCGATGCCGCCATATTGCTTGATGGCGCGCGGCAGCACGTTGTTCATGAACACATAGGTGTTGGAGGCGGCGATGCCGACATGGGCGGAGCGGATCGCGACCCCCGGCTTGATCTTGTCGAACTCCTCGCCGACCATCTTGATGACCGGCAACAGGCTCGGATCGAGGCCCGCAGGCTTGGCGAGCCAGATCGAGATCGGATCGGTGTTGAAGAGGTACTGGGCATCAGTGCCCATGCCTTCCTTCAGCTTCTCATAGACGCCGTAGCCCGCACCGTGGCCGACCAACGCGCCGAACTTCAAGCCCTGCTCGCGCGCCTGGCGCATCAGAAGCGTGATGTCGGGATTGTAGCCGGTGTGGAAGATCACGTCGGGCCGCGCGCGCTTCAGCTTGGTGACCAGCGCCGAGAGATCGGGCGCGGTCGCCGAATAGCCTTCCTTCAGCACGATCTGGAAGCCGGCCTTCTTGGCGCCAGCCTCATTGCCCTTGGAGACGTCGACGCCGTAGGAGCCGTCTTCGTGGATGATGGCGACGCGCAGATCCTGCGGGTCCTTGCCGAACTTCTCCTTGGAGACGTTGGCGATGAAATCCATCGTCATCATGCCGAACTGGTCGCCGCTCGCCTGCGGGCGGAACACGTATTTGTAGTTCTTGTCGGCGAACACGGCCGACGAGATGCAGGTCGTCATCCACATGAACTTCTTGAGCTGCTCGACGCGGGCCGCCACCGGCACGCATTGCGCCGAGGAGAAGAAGCCGAGCACCATGTCGACCTTCTCCTGCTCCAGCAGGCGTACGGATTCGTTGATGGCGACGTCGGGCTTGCTCTGCGCGTCGGCATAGACGGCCTCGACCTTGTAACCCTCGACGCCGGTCTTGACGTAGTGGTCGAGCATGATCTTGGCGCCGATATATTGCAGCTCGGAGCCGCCGCCGGCGAGCGGGCCGGTGAGATCGAAAACCACGCCGATCTTGATCTTTTTCTCCTGCGCCTGGGCGGACACGCCCAACGATAGCGCGGCCACGGCGGCGAACAGCCCCGTGACCAGGCGTGCAGATTTCTGCCCCAGCATTCCCGAACCTCCCGGAATGTGCATTGCGCTTTGTTCTTGTTGGCGCCTATCACATTGGGCGCGGTCGGCGATGTCAAGCTGCATTAGGGTGCAGGTAGGTGCGGTCGCCCGTCGCGCGTGCGGGAATTGCCGCTCGATGAAGGCGGCGACGAAAAGCGGCATCGCGTCGTTATAGTTGTGCTCCGCTCCATGTCCGGCACCCCCAAGAAAAACGCCCTGCCGTGAGGCAGGGCGTCCGAGGCTCTTGCGATCGATTGCTTTGCCTGGTCGATCGCCGATTGGAGTTCAGGTCAGGGTTGCTCCGGCTCATTGCCGTTGTTGAAGGTGAGCAGCGGCTCCCAGGTCCGACAGAAATGGTCGTCCCTGAAGCTTTCGAACGGCTGCGGCCCTTGCGGCGTGAGCGACTGGACCTCTCTGATTGCCCCTGCCCTGGCCATGATCACCGTCGGTATCGAAATGCGGCCAGTGCGGCAACCGGTCACTCGGCGTCCTGAAGCTGACAAGGACGGCAAGATCACGATCACGATCGCCATCCCCTGTGGTTCGGATTGCCGGTCTTCACGAAATTGGCCCAGTAGGTCTTCATATCGGTCGCCAGCGCCGCTTGCGCGGAGGTGAACGCCGCGCCGAAGTTGAAGATGTACTGCAGTTCGGCGGCGTGCTGAGAAGCCGTCGTGAAGCCTGAGCCATTCGCCCCCGGACCTGGGACGCCGGGCTGGCCCAAGGCCGGGGCATTTGGATCGTCGAACTCGTAAGCAAAGACCTTGGTTCGTCTGGAAAGGTCGCGATTCGAATCAAACCCGTTACAGGCGAACACGAAGTCGGTGAAGATCTGCGAGAGCGCTTCATCGGCGTTGCCGCCTCCAAAGTTGTTCTTGAGGTTGGGGATCGTTGAGACCGTCTGCGGTACGAAGTCGTGGAAATTACCGATCGGATATTGGGTTTTCGCCGTCGTCGCGGCGGCGAGAACGGCCTGGGTGAAGGGCGAGGCCAGGGTCTGTGTGGACGGTGTGGCCGTCACGAGGGTGGCGAGAAAGAACTGGATCTCCTGCAAGTAGGAACAGATCGCCGGTGTGCCGGTGAACTGCGGTGTCGCACACAGAACGTTCGGGACCTGAAGGTCGAAGCTCGCCGGACCGCCGGCGGCGAAGATCGTCGAAGCGGTACCTTGGGGAGCGGTGACCTGAGTGGGGAAGAAGCTCGGCTCGAACAGCCGGCCCTCATTGGCGTTGGTACCCTGGAGCACCGGGACCTGGTTGAACCGGCCGGTCGAGAAGGCCGTATGCAGGTCAAGCGGCAGGATTTTCGTGTTGAAATTGGGCGCAATGCCGAAGCCGCCGAAGACGCCTTCATTCGCGAAGAGTTGTGCGACGGTCAATCCCTGGAGACAGGCGAGGCTCACGGTGCCGCCGCAGAATGAAGTGGCATCTTTCTGGGCGAAATTGTCGCTGAGGGTCCGGTACGTGGCGAGCGATGGCAGGTCATGATACATGTACGCGCCGCTCTGGATGATCGCACCGCCGAACAGGTCCCGGTTCGTGAGGCCCTTGAAGGTGTTCGTGGAGGCAAGATGCGACGAGACGCTGAGACCGCCGGCTGATTCCCCGCCGATCGTCACCGTCCGCGGATCACCGCCGAAAGCCTCGATGTTTTGCTGGACCCAGGCCATCGCGAATTGCTGGTCCATCAGACCGTAGTTGCCGGCGTCGCCGGCGTTCTGGAAGGCGTTCGCCTGGGGCGCTGCCAGCACGCTGGCCGCGAGGAAGCCGAGGCTCCCGAGGCGGTAGTTGATCGTGACGACGATGATGTTGTTCTCGGCCACCATCACCGACGGGTCGTATAAGACCCGGCGCCGTTGACGAGCGCGCCACCGTGAATCCATATGAAAACCGGCAGCTTGGACCTCCCGGTTACGTTGGAAGGAGTGTAGACATTGAGGAACAGGCAATCCTCGGAATCGGTTGCTGGCTGTCCCTGCGGGCAAGTGTGGCCGAAGGCTCCTGCGACGATCGATCCCTGGCCAGGATTGGGCGCCTGGGGCGGTTTCCAGCGCAATGCGCCTACCGGCGGCTGGGCGTAGCGGATGCCGAGGAAGGCGTTGACCGCCGAATCTCCCGGTTGTAGCTGGATATTCTTCAGGCCCTGGTAAGTGCCGGTCGTCGTGGTGACGAGGGCCGTCAGGTCGACCGCATTCGCCGCTGGCGCGGTAGCCAGGATGCACGCGACGCTCATCGCGCCGATTACGCCAAGCCGGAAATACCTTAACTGCTCTCTCATAGGTCTCCCCCTTTTTTGGCGCTGGTCATCCATTGCCGGCATTTTTGCCGTCAACGCGAGGATGACGGCGATCAAACCTACACGCAAGCAAAAAAGCGGACGTTCGCCAGCGCCTTCGAAAAATGGATGCCGCACAAAGCTCGGATGCTTTGATCTCAGCACGAAGTTAGCAAATACTTCTCGATAAACGGGCTGTGACAAAATTTTGACATCGCCGGGCCGCCCGTCGCGCACGAAATCAGCTGACGAACTGCCGCTTGATGAAGGCGACGATAAAGGGCGGCATTGCGGGCGATATGTCGGCCTGCGCGCGAACCAGATGGATCGCCGACAACTCCGGTTGCCTCTGCCGCGCCAGATTGGCCTCGATGCGCGCGCGCAAGGCTTCCGCAGGCATCGCGACATTGAGGATGCGGATCAGCGCGATC
>CAWBTH010000033.1:0-13208 GCA_963791665.1 uncultured Alphaproteobacteria bacterium
TTGGCCTTTGGCGCGGCCTGCGTCCGTGCAGGCGCGGCAGTCTGGGAGATCGAAGTCATCGCATGCCCCGGCAGCTGATATTAAGATGTTGCCGCCGGGAACCGGTTTGGGCAAGCGCAATTGTGGCGTCGGCGCGGCTCCCTGCAAAACGGCGCAACGACGTTCTCACTCGTCCTCACCCCAAAGCTCCGCCCATGGAACCAGTTGCAAGGCCAAGAGTTACATCGGCGGATTTTAGCGCGGCGGCGGCCGACAGGCTGGAGGATCAAGCTGTGACACTGCTGAAATGGGCGCTGATTTTCTTCGTGGTCTCGATCATCGCGGGTATCCTCGGCTTCACCGGCATTTCGGCGGCGTCGGCCGATATCGCGCGCTTCCTGTTCTACGTGTTTGTCGTGATCTTCCTGGTGCTCTTGATCCTCGGGCTCACGATATTCAGGGTGTAGCGGCGGCCGCATCGTCATTGCGAGCGAAGGCAATCCAGACTGCCGCCGCGGACGCAGTCTGGATTGCTTCGGCGCTTCGCTCCTCGCAATGACGAGGTGAGAGAACCTAGGCCACTTCCTCGATTTTCACCTTGTCCGGATAGAAGGCGAGATGGCCGGAAATCTCGGCCATCGCGGGGAACGGCGTCTCGTAGGTCCAGATCGCGTTGTCCAGCGTCTTGCCGTTGGCGCTGATGCTGAAATAACTCGCATCGCCCTTGTAGGGGCAGTGCGTGACCCGCTCGGTGCGCTTCAGAAGGTCCATCTTCGCATCCTGCCGCGGCACGTATTGCACAGCCGGGTAGCTCGCCTCCTTCAGCGTCAGCGCATGGGTGGTCTCGGCGATGATGACGCCGTCGGCGCTCACCCGCACGCGTTTGGGGTTGGCGGTAATCGTGATGGGATGGTCGGGACCCGGGAGTTTCATGTTTGCCTCTTGCCCTGCGGCGAATCGCATCACGCGCGATCCCGCGAATATTTAATGATCGGACGGGGAATATAGTGTCACAATAGGTGACCTTGAAAGCCGTCAGCGCTAAATTCCGGCCTCACGGTCGCGCGAGCGGCCATGATTCGAAGGCCGGAAGCCGAGGAGACCGACTGGATGCCGATGGACGCCCGCGATATCGAGTCGATGATCAAGGCCGCGATCCCCGATGCCGAGGTGACGATCCGCGACCTTGCCGGCGATGGCGACCATTACGCGGCAACCGTGATCTCGGAATCCTTCCGCGGCAAGTCGCGCGTGCAGCAGCACCAGATCGTCTATCAATCGCTGCGCGGCCAGATGGGCGGCGTGCTGCATGCGCTTGCGCTGCAGACCGGGGTGCCCGAGGGCTGAGGCACAGCGGGGGCGGGGCCGCATCATGACGGACAATCCGCGCGGCGAGATGTTTCGTGTCATCGCGCCTGACCGTTCCGCTCGCGTCACCAATGCCGAGCTGTTCTTCGATCTGGTCTTCGTCTACGCGGTTACGCAGCTGTCGCACACGCTGCTCGGCAATTTCACGCCGCTGGGCGCGGTGCAGAACACGCTGCTGTTCCTCGCGGTGTGGTGGACCTGGGTCTACACGACCTGGATCACCAACTGGCTCGATCCGGAGCAGACGCCGGTCCGCATCCTCCTGTTCCTGCTGATGCTGGGCGGCATCGTGCTGTCGGTCTCGATCCCGACCGCGTTCGGCGCGCGAGGCCTGTGGTTTGCGATCGCCTATGCGGCGATGCAGGTCGGCCGCACCTTGTTCTGGCTGCTGGCGACACCGCCGGAGCGCACGCTCGTGCGCCACAACGCCATCCGCATCCTGGTCTGGCTGAGCGTCTCGGCCGTGTTCTGGCTGCTCGGCGGCTTTGCCGAGGGACAGGCGCGGCTCTGGTTCTGGGCCGTCGCGCTCGGAATCGAATACATCTCGCCGGCGGTGCGCTTCTGGACACCGGGGCTGGGCTTCTCCTCGGTTCAGGCCTGGGCGGTCGAAGGCAACCACATGGCCGAGCGTTGCGCCGGCTTCATCATCATCGCGCTCGGCGAAGCCGTGGTCGTCAATGCCGCGAATTTCGGCGATCTCGCCTGGACCCATGAAAACATCACGGCCTTCGCGGCGGCTTTCGTCTCCAGCATCGCGATGTGGTGGATCTATTTCCACAAGGGCGCCGAGGCCGGCTCGGAGATGATCTCGAGATCGGCGGAGTCCGGCCGCGTCGCGCGGCTCGCCTACACCTATCTGCACATGCCGATCGTCGGCGGTATCATCCTCACGGCCGTGGCCGACGAGGTCGTGCTGAAACATCCCTCCGGTCACTCGGACCTGCGGACCGTCTTTTGCGCCGTCGGCGGTCCTTTGCTGTTCCTGGTCGGCACGATCCTGTTCAAGCACGCGATCCGGAATTTCTTTCAGCTTTCGCACATCGCCGGCATCGCAGCCTTCCTCGTGCTCGGCTGGTTCGCAGGCGATATGTCGCCGTTGCTTCTGTCGGTAGCGACAACGGCGCTGCTGATCGTGGTTGCGATCTGGGAGTCGCTGTCGCTACGATCGAAGGCGGAAGATCACTCCGCCACCAGCGCGTGAACCGAGAACATGCGCTTCGCATCGGTCCAGCTCTCTCGCACCGCCCAGCCGGACTCGCGCGCCAGCGCCGCGAAGCGCGGTATAGAATATTTGTAGCTGTTCTCGGTATGGATGCTCTCGCCGGGGCGGAACGAAAATGTGGTGCCGAGCATGCGCACGGTCTGCGTCTTCTTGCTGTACAGGTGCATCTCGATGCGATGCCGCTCGCGATTGTAGATCGCGCGATGGGTGAAGGCGGAGAGGTCGAAATTGCCGCCGAGCTCGCGGTTGATGCGGACCAGCACGTTGAGATTGAAACGCGCGGTGACGCCGGCGGCATCATTGTAGGCGTCGTGAAGCACCCGCTCGTCCTTTTCGAGATCGGCGCCGACGATCATCTGGGCGGCCTTGCCCAGGATATCGCGGGCGCTCCGCAGGAAGGCGCTGGCTTCATGCGGCTCGAAATTGCCGATGGTCGAACCGGGAAAGAAGCCGACCTTCGGCATCCGCGCGACTTGCGCCGGCAACGCGAATGGCGTGGTGAAGTCGGCGGCAACCGGATAGACGGCAAGGTCGGGGAAATCCCGGCGCAGGCCACTGGCCTGCGCATTGAGGAATTCACCTGATATATCGACCGGAACGTAGGCCGCGAACGCGCATCTCTCCAGGAGCAGGCGGACTTTGGTGGTTGCGCCCGCGCCGAATTCGACCAGCGCCGCACCGTTGGGAATGATCGAGGCGATCTCGGCGCCGCGATCGCGGAGGATGCCGAGTTCGGTCCGGGTCGGATAATATTCCGGCAGCTTGGTGATGGCCTCGAACAGCTCCGAGCCGGCCGCATCGTAGAAATATTTTGGCGACAGGCGCTTCTGACGTTGCGACAGGTCGCCGACGGCATCGCGCGCGAAGGCCGATGTCTGCTCGTCCGGAAGATGGGCATCGGCCAAAGCGGGAGCATGCACGTTCATGTTACTCTCCTGAACGCGCTTTCCGGCGCGCTTTTGATCCGTGAGTGAAGTGCGACCCGGCGGATCGCACCCTGGAAAAGTCAGGCGTAGTCGGCCAGCCGCAGTCCCGTGAATTGCCAGCGGTGGTGTGGGTAGAAGAAGTTGCGATAGGTGATACGGCTGTGTCCGTCGGGCGTTGCGAGCGAGGAGCCACGCAACACCAGCTGATTGACCATGAATTTGCCGTTGTACTCGCCGAGCGCGCCTTCGATCGGGCGGTAGCCTGGATAGGGCGAATAGGCGCTGCGGGTCCACTGCCAGACGATGCCGAAGGCGTCGTTGAGCTGGCCGGAGCGCGCCGCGACCTCCCATTCCATTTCGGTCGGGAGATGCTTGCCGCTCCAGCGCGCGAACGCATCGGCTTCGTAATAGCTGACATGGCAGACCGGCGCGGTCGGATCGACCGGCCTCAGACCACCCAGCGTCATGATCTGCCATTCGCCATCGCGCTGGCGCCAATGGCCCGGCGCTTCCCAGCCTTCGTTAGTGACCGTGGCAAAGCCGTCACTGAGCCACAGCGTGGCGGTCGCATAGCCGCCGTCCTTCATGAAAGCGAGCCAATCGGCATTGGTAACGAGATTGCGGTTCAGCTTGACCGGACCGACCAGCGCACGGTGTGCCGGCTTTTCATTGTCGAAATGGAAACTATCGTCGGCATGCCCAACCGTGTGGATTCCCTCATTGAGCACGATCCATTCGTCGTCGCTGCGGGACGAGGCCGGGAAACGCCAGTTGGTATCGTAGGCCGGCGGGATCGGGTTCTCGGCAAACGCATGCAGGATGTCGGTCAGCATCAATTCCTGGTGCTGCTGCTCGTGGTTGAGGCCGACCTCGACCAGCGGCGCCAGCTTCTCAAGCGTAGCCTCGGGCGCGGTCTGGAAGAATTTCACCACCGCCGCGTCGACGTGCCGGCGATAGGCGGTGACGTCCTCCACGCCCGGGCGGGTCAGAAGGCCGCGCGCATTGCGGGCGTGCCGGGGACCGGCGCTGACATAGTAGGAATTGAACAGATAGGCGTAGTCCGGATGAAACGGCTTGTAGCCGTCGCAGTGCGCGCCAAGCAGGAATTGCTCGAAGAACCAGGTGGTATGGGCGCGGTGCCATTTCGCCGGGCTCGCGTCCGGCATCGACTGCACGACCTGGTCCTCGGGCGAAAGAAGCGCGGTGCGGCGCTCGGTCTCGCCGCGCACGGCAAGATAGGCTTCCACCAAATTCTGGGCCAGCGTGCCGGAATCGGAGAAAAGTGACTGACGGGGGCTGGCAAGGGCGGCAGCGGACGCAGGTTTCGTCACTGGTATCTCCGGTCGGGGAGAAAACGTCTGATAGGGCGAACGGGTTCCTAACGGGCAGCCTGTCCTAGATAGGGCGTCAGTTTCGGGATAAAAGCCTCCCCCCGCTATGATATTGGTGCCGTCAGGCTATGGACTTGCCCCTGGCCGGGGCCATTCGCGGTGCCCGCAGCGCATATCAACTCTTCGCCATTTTGCTTTGGACGAACAACGGTTTGCGCTACATATAAGGGCAGTGTCGGGTTACACGGGCAGGTCAACGACCGCCCGGGAAGGCGAGACCGCAGGGGGCTTGCCGGAATAAGGAAACGAAGATGAGCATCGAGAAATTCATCGACAGCGAAGTGAAGTCGAACGACGTCGTGCTTTTCATGAAGGGCACGCCGCAGTTTCCGCAGTGCGGTTTTTCCGGCCAGGTGGTGCAGATCCTCGACCACATCGGCGTCGGCTACAAGGGCCTCAACGTTCTGGAGTCCGCCGACCTGCGCAACGGCATCAAGACCTATTCGAACTGGCCGACCATTCCGCAGCTCTACGTCAAGGGCGAGTTCGTCGGCGGCTGCGACATCATCCGCGAGATGTTCCAGGCCGGCGAGTTGCAGCAGTTGTTTGCCGACAAGGGCATCGCGGTCGACGCCGCGGTCTGATCCTTGAGCGCGCGCCAGATTGGTGCCGCGCGGCTGGAAATCATTGTTGCCGACATCACGACACTGAGCGTTGACGCCATCGTCAACGCGGCGAACACCTCGCTCCTCGGCGGGGGCGGCGTCGACGGCGCGATACATCGCGCCGCGGGGCCCGAGCTTGTTGCCGAATGCCGCATGCTGCATGTTTGCAAGACGGGTGATGCCAAGATCACCAGGGGTTATCGGCTTCCAGCCAGACATGTGATCCACACCGTCGGGCCGGTTTGGAATGGCGGAAGCCTCAACGAAGACGCTCTGCTCGTCTCCTGCTATCGCCGTTCGATCGAGCTTTGCCGCAAGCATGATCTTGGCTCGGTGGCTTTTCCGGCAATCTCGACCGGCATCTATCGCTTTCCCGCGGACCGCGCCGCAGACATCGCGGTCGGAACGGTGGCCGAAGCGCTGCCATCGGCGCCGTCGCTGACACGCGTTGTCTTCTGCTGTTTCTCACCAGACAGCGCCCGGCTTCATGAAGCGGCTATGACACGCCTTTAGACGGCTTGTTCGAACCGACCTCTCCGGTACACTCTCCCGCGTTGGTCCGGGGAGGGATTGATGTTTTCAGGATATTGCCTGCGCGCGTTGTCACTCGGCGCTCTGTTGATGCTGTCAGCCATATCGCCGGCCGCGGCCGACGATTTCTCGTCGGAAGGCTCTTTCGACATTCCGGCAGGCGCGCATTTCAACAAGGACAAGCTCGCGCGCGTGACCGCGTTCTTCGAGAACGAGGTGGCGACCGGCAAGATTCCCGGCGCGATCGTGCTGATCCAGCAGCACGGCAAGCCGGTCTATCACGAATTCTTCGGCGTTCAGGACACCGTCTCCAGGGCGCCGATGACGGACCAGACCATCTTCCGCCTGTTCTCGATGACCAAGGCGATCACCGCGGTCACGTCGATGATGCTGCTGCAGGACGGCAAGATCAAACTCGACGATCCCGTGTCGAAATTCATTCCGTCTTTCGCCGATGTGAAGGTGGGCGTGGAGAAAAAGGGAGCGGACGGCACGCCCACGCTCGATTTGGTGGCGCCGAACCGGCCGATGACCGTCAAGGACCTAATGACGCACACGTCTGGTGTGACTTATGGCTTCTATGGCGACAGCCTGGTGCGCAAGGCCTATCGTGCTGCCAATATCTATCAGGGCGATTTCGATCTCGCCGAGTTTGCCGAGCGCATCGCCAAACTGCCGCTGCACAACCAGCCGGGCGGCCTCTGGCAATACGGTCACTCCACCGACATTCTGGCGCGGGTGATGGAAGTCGCCTCCGGCAAATCGCTGTTCCAGATCGAGAAGGAGAAGCTGCTCGATCCGCTCGGCATGAAGGATACGAGCTTCTTCATCACGGAGCCGGACAGGCTGAAGCGCATGGGGGAGCCGATGCCGAACGACAGCGACTTCCGCGTCGGCCGCGAGAACGATCCGACCAAGGTCAAGAAATGGGAGTCGGCCAGCGGCGGCATGGTCTCGACCATGGGCGACTATGCGCGCTTCGTTCAGATGCTGCTCAATGGCGGCACGTTCGAGGGCAAGACTTACCTCAAGCCCGAGACATTCAAGATGATGGCGACCGATCAGATCGG
Source organism: uncultured Alphaproteobacteria bacterium (assembly GCA_963791665.1). Classification (GTDB taxonomy): domain Bacteria; phylum Pseudomonadota; class Alphaproteobacteria; order Rhizobiales; family Xanthobacteraceae; genus Bradyrhizobium. The sequence goes on from CAWBTH010000033.1 coordinate 7,093, forward strand.
TCCCGGTTCGGGCGTCGAACGCGACTACTTCTATTTCCCCGGCGACGGTTTCGGCTTCGGGCTGGGGCTGGCGGTGCGCACTGATGCAGGCAACGCCAAGCCGCCGCCGCCCGGCGATATCGGCGAGTTGAAGTGGGATGGCGCCAGCGGCTGCTACTTCGTGGTCGATCCCAAAGAGGACATGTTCTTCGTGCTGATGGAGCAGACGCCGAGCCAGCGCCAGCGTATCCAGCGGCGGCTAAAACTGTTGATCTATGAGGCGATGGAGAAGTAGCGCCATGCGCCGCCTCGCGGTTACGGCGCTCCTGCTGCTGGCCGCTGCGGCCGGCAGCGTGCGCGCCGAGCAGCCGGGGGCTGCGCCGCGCCAATTCTCGGCCAAAGGGCTGGCGAAGGTCTCCGACTACATCAGGAACGAGGTCGCGACCGGAAAAATTCCCGGCGCGATCCTGCTGATCCAGCAGCACGGCAAACCGGTATATCAGGAGAATTTCGGCGTCCGCGATATCGCAACCGAGCTCTCGATGAGCGCGGACACTATTTTCCGGCTCTATTCGATGTCCAAGCCGATCACCAGCGTCGCCGCCATGATGCTGGTCGAGGATGGCAAGCTTGGGCTCGACGATCCCGTCTCGAAATACATTCCGGCTTTCGCCGATCTGAAGGTCGGGGTCGAAGGCAAGGACGAGAGCGGAAAACCGGTCTCGAAACTCGAGCCGCTGCAACGGCCGATCACGATCGAGGATTTGCTGCGGCACACCTCGGGCCTCACCTACGGCTTCTTCGGGTACGGTATCGTGCACCAGCTCTATGCCGAGGCAGATTTGTTCAACGCCGATCTCGGCAATGCCGAATTCGTCGAGCGGATCGCCAAATTGCCGCTGTCGGAGCAACCGGGTACGAAATGGGATTACGGCCATTCGACCGACGTGCTCGGCCGCGTGATCGAGGTGGTGTCGGGACAATCGCTGTACCAGTTCGAGAAGACGCGGCTGCTTGATCCCCTGGGGATGAACGAGACCGCTTTCTATGTCGCCGACAGCGCGAAACGGCCGCGCATTGCCGAGCCCATGCCAAATGATCGCGCGATCAGTTCGACAACCCGGCTTCGCGACGTCATGGTGCCGCGAAAAGTGGAATCCGGCGGGGCGGGGATGGTCGGCACGGTCGGCGACTATGCGCGGTTCTGCCAGATGCTGCTCGATGGCGGCACTTACGCGGGACGCACCTACCTCAAGCGCGAGACCATCAAGCTGATGGCATCCGACCATATCGGGCCCGCGACCAGGATCGGGCGCGGCGACGCGTACTACCCCGGTGACACCAGCGGATTCGGGCTCGGCTTTGCCGTCCGCACCTCGGTGCCTGATCATACCGAGTGGCCGCTCGGCGAATATCGCTGGGACGGCGTCGGCGGCACCTTCTTCTTCATCGATCCCGTCGACGACATGTTCGTCGTGTTCATGGTGCAGACGCCGTCCGAGCGCGGACGCATTCAGCTCGAGCTGAAGACGCTGATCTACCGGGCGATGGGAAGGTAGAGGTTAATTCTCGTCATTGCGAGGAGCGAAGCGACGAAGCAATCCATAGAGCCACAAGCGGAGGAATGGATTGCTTCGCTTCGCTCGCAATGACGAGATGTTAGGCTGCCCGCACGATCTCCCTGACGTGGCCGACCATCTCCTCGACCATCGGTGCCGTCACGTCGAGATGCATGCAGGCGCGGATGCGGCCGTCCATCGTGGCCAGCAGCACGCCGCGCTTGCGCAATTCCGCGACCATCCTGTCACCGGACACGCCGGCTCCGTCAGGCTTGAAAAACACCAGGTTGGTCTCGGGTTGCTGCACCTCGATGCCCTCGATCTGCGTGAGCCCGCGCGCCAGCGCCCGCGCGTTGGCGTGATCTTCCGCAAGTCGGTCGACGTGATGGTCGAGCGCATAGACGCAGGCCGCCGCGCACACGCCAGCCTGCCGCATCGAGCCGCCGAGCCGCTGCTTCCAGCGCCAGACCTGGTCGATGAAGGCGCGGGAGCCTGCGATCGCGCCGCCGATCGGCGCGCCCAGCCCCTTGGAGAAATCGATCCAGGCGGAATCCCACCCGCTCGCCATATCGCGCGCGGAAATGCCGGTTGCGACCGTCGCATTGAGCAGCCGCGCGCCGTCCATATGCGTGGCCATGCCGGCCGCGCGCGCGATCGATACGACTTCGTCGAGCGCGGTCTTCTTCCAGATCGTGCCGCCGCCGATATTGGCGGTCTGCTCGACGCTGACCAGCACCTGCGGCGGCTGGTAGCGGGATTTCGGATGCAGCGCTTGCTTCAGCGTCTCCGGCGCGAACTGGCCGTCCTCGCCCTTCAGCGGCGTGATCTGGAAGCCGCCCAGCGCCGCATGCGCGCCGCCTTCGCGCGCGATGATATGCGCGGTCTCATGCGCGAGGATCTCGTCGCCGGAGCGGCAATGCACCAGGGTTGCCGCGACATTGCACATCGTGCCCGACGGCATGAACACCGCGGCCTCCTTGCCGAGCAGGTCGGCAACCTGTTCGCACAGGAGGTTGACGGTCGGATCGTCGCCGATCTGCTCGTCGCCGACCTCGGCGCGCGCCATCGCCTCGCGCATGCCGGGCGTCGGCCGCGTCTGGGTGTCCGACAACAGGTTGATCTTGACCGGTGGCGCCTTGAGATCGCGCGGAGGAGGGGTGTAGTGCATGGGTGGTTCCGGCTAGTTGAGCGTTTTTCAATCGAAGAGCTGGGGCCTGATGTCCTGGGCGTGATGATAGATTGCACGGATCAAGATGTCGTTGGCCTCTTCGGTGTAGAAGATATTGTGGGATTGGAAGCGAAAACGACGGTGTCGCGCAGCTAGCTCCTCGACCGATTGTCCAATACGCGGGAAGTCCGCGAGAAGCTCAAAGGTGCGCTGAAGGCCGGCGTGGTAAGCGTCGGCCTGATATTGGCCGAAGGTTCTTGCTGTGAAATCGAAAATGTCGACAAGTTGTGAACGCGCGCGAATCGAGAGACGATAGTTAGCCATTGCGCGAGGCGACCCGCTGTCGGGCGGTCGCGAGGATATCGTTCATGGTGTCGTCGGTCGGCGTGTTGCAATCGGGGTGAGCGAGCGCTTCCTGATAGCGACGCACCTGCTCGTCGCGGGGAAGGGCTGTCCAAGCGGCAATCTCTGCGTCCGTGGGCGTGGCGGACGGCATAACCCGGGTCAATTTGTCGGTAGTGTGTGACATGGGGCGAGCATATCACAACAAAAAGGCCCCGGCAAAACCGGGGCCCTTGAAATCGACGAAAAGCACAGCCGGTCAGCGCGAATAGAATTCGACGATCAGATGCGGCTCCATCTGCACCGCGAACGGCACGTCCGTCAGGGCCGGGACGCGGGCGAACTTCGCGGTCATCTTGGAATGATCGGCCTCGATGTAATCGGGCACGTCGCGCTCGGGCAGCTGGTTGGCTTCCAGCACATGGGTGAGTTGCTTCGAGGCTTCCTTGACCTCGACGAGGTCGCCGACCTTGAGCGCATAGCTGGAGATATTGACGCGGCGGCCGTTCACCTTGACGTGGCCGTGATTGATGAACTGGCGCGCGGCGAACATGGTGGCGACGAACTTGGCGCGAAACACGACCGTGTCGAGACGGCGTTCGAGCAGGCCGATCAGGTTTTCGCCGGTGTCGCCCTTCATGCGGCCGGCCTCGACATAGATGCCGTGAAACTGGCGCTCAGAGATATTGGCGTAATAGCCCTTCAGTTTCTGCTTGGCGCGCAGCTGCACGCCGAAGTCGGAGAGCTTGCCCTTGCGGCGCTGGCCGTGCTGGCCGGGGCCGTATTCCCTGCGGTTCACGGGGCTCTTCGGGCGGCCCCAGATGTTCTGGCCCATACGGCGATCGATCTTGTATTTCGCCTCACTGCGCTTGGTCATCGCGTCCTCTTTGGTTCTCAGGATTGAGGAAACGCGCCCTCCTGTGCCTTCCGAAATGTTCGGGAAGCCGACAGATCCAGCCGCCAAAGCTTAGCGGGCGGACCACGGGTCGCGAAACGCATCGCGGGCCGAAAACGGCCCGCGAGCAGGCGGTTCTTAGGGGAAAAACCGCCGTTCTGTCAATGACAAGCGCGCTATTTTTCAGGTGCCGGCGTGGCCAGAGGCTTGGACTTGTCGACGATGTAAACTGCAAGGACTTTCAACGGCTTGTCGCCGGAAACCTTGGCATCATGGATGGCGCCTGCGGGAATTTGATAGGAGTCGCCTGCCTTCAAGTGCTGGGCAGGTTTGCCCTCCAGAAGGAGATCGGCTTCGCCCTCCATGATGTAGCCTAGTTCCACGCCCGGATGGCTGTGGCGTCCCGCGCTGCCGCCGGCCGGAATCTCGGCGATGCCGCTGATGCTGACGAAGCCATCGGGGAATTCGGCCTTTTGCAGCGGCGTGCGCTTGATGCCGCCCTGTTGCGCCAGCGCGGCGCCCGCGCAGGCAAAGGCGACCACGAACAGCCCCAGCAGAAGTTTTTTGATCATGAGTTTTCTTCCTCCCTATCAGGAAGGAAACATTAGCAGCCGGGGACGGCGGGTAAAGCGCCGCGTGCGACTAGGCAGGTACTCGCCCGCCGAAGAACGGCATCAGCGCGCGGCTCAGCGTATGCGGCTTGTTTGACGTGAAGATCATCTCGGCGCCGGCTTGATCCGACTCCCCTCCAGGCGGACCCAAGAGGTCGGATACCCGCCGCGCGATCGCCGGCGCCGGATCGATCCAGTCGACCGGCCAAGGCGCAAGGCGCACCAAACGATCCAGCAGCAGGGGATAGTGCGTGCAAGCCAGCACGATCGTATCGGTCCGTGCGCTCGCCTCGTCGCCGACGAAGCAGGGCGCGATCTCGGCAAGGATGTCGCGGTCGGCGATCCCGCCGCCGCTCAACGCGCTTTCGGCAAGCGAGGCAAGCTCGGGCGAGCCGACCAGCGTCACCTCGCAGCCTTGCGCGAAATCGCGGATGAGCCCTTTCGTGTATTCGCGCTGGACGGTGCCCCGCGTGCCCAGCACCGAGACGCGCTTCGTCTTCGATCTTGCGCAGGCCGGCTTGATGGCGGGAACCGTGCCGACAAAGGGCGTCTTGTAGGCCGCGCGCAGATGCGACAGCACCAGGGTGGAGGCGGTGTTGCAGGCGATCACGACGAGGTCGGGCGCGTGTGTTGAAATCAGTTCGCCGATCAGCGGCACCACGCGCGCGATGATCGCCTCTTCACTGTGATGGCCATAGGGAAAGAACGCATCGTCTGCGACGTAGACGTAATGCGCATCCGGCCGCGCAGCTACGATTTCGCGGAGCACCGTCAGCCCGCCAAGGCCGGAATCGAACACGAGAATCGTCGGGAAGGCTGGCACGGCAGCGATCCTAGCCGATCCGCAAAGGCCATTCAGGTGTTTTCGGCAGGGGCGAGTTCACGGAAAACTGCATGGGAGCAGGCGCTTGCAGCGATTTGGAAGGATTCAAATCGCCTTGCCGGGAGGGGCCAGCTATCAGGTGGGCCGCGAAAAGGGGACCGGGAATGACGGGCAACACCAAATCGAGCTGGGGGACGATCGCCAGGTCGTTCCACTGGATCCTCGGCCTCGCGATCATCGGCATGATCGCCTACGGCTGGTGGATGAACCACTTTCCAGCGCGCGCCGACCGCTACTTCTATCGTTCGATCCACGCCGACATCGGTTATCTCGTGCTGCTCTTGACGGTGATCCGCCTGGTCTGGCGCAGCGTCAATCCGACGCCGGACTTGCCCGGCGATACCCCGCGCTGGATTTCGATCGTCGCGCGCGTCAATCACTGGGCGCTCTATCTCGTGACTGTGGTGGTGGCGACGCTCGGCTGGGCGCATTCCGGCGCGCGGCCAACAAACCAGAACTATGCGAGCTTCTTCGGCTGGTTCAACGTGCCGCAGTTCACCTCGCCCGACAAGGTCGCCGCCGGCGCCTATGAAGACCGCCACATCCTGTTCGCCTATGTCCTGCTGGCGCTGATTGTCCTGCACATTGCCGCCGCGGCCTGGCATCACTTCGTCAGGCGCGATCGCGTCGCAACGCGGATGATCAGGGGAACGGCGACTTAGAGGCCTTCCAGCTTCGA
>CAWBTH010000034.1:0-113014 GCA_963791665.1 uncultured Alphaproteobacteria bacterium
AGGACCTCGTCGAGGGCGCGCCCAAGCCGGTCAAGGAAGGCGTCAACAAGGACGAAGCCGACAAGATCAAGGCCCAGCTCGAGAAGGCCGGCGCCAAGGTGGAATTGAAGTAAGCCAAGCTGGCTTCAATTCCATCCCGGACGAGCCAAGCGCGATCCGGGATCTGATCAACAAGGGCGTGGCCGGGCGAGCCCGGCCGTGGCGAACGGAAGCAACGATCCGGGCGGGTTCCACCCGGCCCGCGTTGTACACAGGAATGTGTGGGGATTCGAGGGGTTACCCCTCGAATCTCCACGATTGCCATCCCATATCGGGGCGGCAGCACGAAAGCACGGTTGGCGGCGGGAACGGCGGCGTTTCTGCGTAAGCCGTTGGGAGACAGGCAATTTCGGGCTTTTTCAGTCCGTGACGAAGATGGTTTGGACGGGCGGGTGCGGTCATGCGCCCCGCGCGTCGTTTTGCGTTTTGAAGGTCCGGTGCTGCGAATTCAGGACTTAAGTTCCTGAGATCGGGCGTTCCGGGTATCGGAACGAATCGAAATTCAACCCGGGGGCGATCCCAATCGCGCTTCGGAAGGTTCGCCCCTCAAGGGCGACGAAATGAGAGGCCACGATGGCGCAGCAGACATTCACCGGTCGCAAACGCGTTCGCAAGTTCTTCGGACACATCAAGGAAGTCGCAGAGATGCCGAACCTCATCGAGGTTCAGAAGGCGTCCTATGACCAGTTCCTGATGGTCGACGAGCCTCCCGGCGGCCGGCTGGACGAGGGCCTGCAGGCGGTATTCCGCTCGGTGTTCCCGATCTCCGATTTCTCCGGCACCTCGATGCTGGAATTCGTCCGCTACGAGTTCGAACCGCCGAAATACGACGTCGACGAGTGCCGCCAGCGCGGCATGACCTATGCCGCGCCGCTCAAGGTGACGCTGCGCCTGATCGTGTTCGATATCGACGAGGAAACCGGCGCGAAGTCGGTCAAGGACATCAAGGAGCAGGACGTCTACATGGGCGATATCCCGCTCATGACCATGAACGGCACCTTCGTCGTCAACGGCACCGAGCGCGTCATCGTCTCGCAGATGCACCGTTCGCCCGGCGTGTTCTTCGACCACGACAAGGGCAAGACCCATTCGTCGGGCAAGCTGCTGTTTGCCGCGCGCGTGATTCCCTATCGCGGTTCCTGGCTCGACATCGAGTTCGACGCCAAGGACATCGTGTTCGCGCGTATCGACCGCCGCCGCAAGATTCCGGTGACCTCGCTGATGTTCGCGCTCGGTCTCGACGGCGAGACCATCCTGAGCACGTTCTACAAGAAGATCATCTACAAGCGGGCCAAGGACGGCTGGCGCGTGCCGTTCGACGCCACCCGTTTCCGCGGCTACAGCACCATCAACGACCTGATCGACGCCGACACCGGCAAGGTGGTGCTCGAGGCCGGCAAGAAGCTCACCGTGCGCGGCGCCCGCCAGCTCCAGGAGAAGGGCCTGAAGGCGCTGCGGCTGTCGGATGAGGAACTGGTCGGCAACTACCTCGCCGAGGACCTCGTCAATCCGAAGACCGGCGAAATCTATGCCGAAGCCGGCGAGGAGATCACCGAGAAGTCGCTGAAGGCGCTCAACGAGCAGGGCTACAAGGAGCTGCCGCTGCTCGACATCGACCACGTCAATGTCGGCGCCTACATCCGCAACACGCTGCACGCCGACAAGAACATGACGCGCGAGGACGCGCTGTTCGACATCTACCGCGTGATGCGTCCCGGCGAGCCGCCGACGCTCGAACTCGGCGCAGACCATGTTCCAGTCGCTGTTCTTCGACAGCCGAGCGCTACGACCTGTCCGCGGTCGGCCGCGTCAAGATGAACATGCGCCTCGAACTCGATGCGCCCGACACCCATCGCACGCTGCGCAAGGAAGACATTCTGGCCGTCATCAAGACGCTGGTCGATCTGCGCGACGGCAAGGGCGAGATCGACGACATCGACCATCTCGGCAACCGCCGCGTGCGCTCGGTCGGCGAGCTGATGGAAAACCAGTACCGCATCGGCCTGCTGCGCATGGAGCGCGCGATCAAGGAGCGCATGTCCAGCGTCGATATCGACACCGTGATGCCGCAGGACCTGATCAACGCCAAGCCGGCGGCCGCCGCGGTGCGCGAGTTCTTCGGCTCCTCGCAGCTGTCGCAGTTCATGGACCAGACCAACCCGCTGTCGGAAATCACCCACAAGCGCCGTCTCTCGGCGCTTGGCCCGGGCGGTCTGACCCGCGAGCGCGCCGGCTTCGAGGTGCGCGACGTGCATCCGACGCATTACGGCCGCATCTGCCCGATCGAGACGCCGGAAGGCCCGAACATCGGCCTGATCAACTCGCTCGCGACCTTCGCGCGCGTCAACAAATACGGCTTCGTCGAAACGCCCTATCGCAAGGTCAAGGACGGCCGCGTCACCGACGAGGTGGTCTATCTCTCGGCGATGGAAGAGGGCCGCTATCGCGTCGCGCAGGCCAACGTGCCGCTCGACAACCGCGGCCGCTTCACCGAAGACCTGATCGTCTGCCGTCACGCCGGCGAAGTGCTGCCGATCACGCCGGACAAGGTCGACTACATGGACGTGTCGCCGAAGCAGCTCGTTTCGGTGGCCGCGGCGCTGATCCCGTTCCTCGAGAACGACGACGCCAACCGCGCGCTGATGGGCTCGAACATGCAGCGTCAGGCCGTGCCGCTGGTGCGCGCCGAAGCGCCGTTCGTCGGCACCGGCATGGAAGGCGTGGTCGCGCGCGACTTCGGGCGCCGCGATCGCGGCCCGCCGCACCGGCGTGATCGACCAGATCGACGCCACCCGTATCGTCATCCGCGCCACCGAAGATCTCGATCCCACCAAGTCGGGCGTCGATATCTACCGGCTGATGAAGTACCAGCGCTCCAACCAGTCGACCTGCATCAACCAGCGTCCGCTGGTGAAGGTCGGCGATCACGTCAGCAAGGGCGACATCATCGCCGACGGTCCGTCGACCGATCTCGGCGAGCTCGCGCTCGGCCGCAACGTGCTGGTCGCGTTCATGCCGTGGAATGGCTACAACTTCGAAGACTTCGATCCTGCTCTCCGAGCGGATCGTGAAGGACGACGTCTTCACCTCGATCCACATCGAGGAATTCGAGGTGATGGCCCGCGACACCAAGCTCGGTCCCGAGGAAATCACCCGCGACATTCCGAACGTTTCGGAAGAAGCGCTGAAGAACCTCGACGAAGCCGGCATCGTCTATATCGGCGCCGAAGTCCGCGCCGGCGACATCCTGGTCGGCAAGATCACGCCGAAGGGCGAAAGCCCGATGACGCCGGAAGAAAAGCTGCTGCGCGCCATCTTCGGCGAAAAGGCGTCCGACGTCCGCGATACCTCGCTCCGCGTGCCTCCGGGCGTGCAGGGCACCATCGTCGAAGTCCGCGTCTTCAACCGGCACGGCGTCGACAAGGACGAGCGCGCGCTGGCGATCGAGCGGGAAGAGATCGAGCGTCTGGCCAAGGACCGCGACGACGAACAGGCGATCCTCGACCGCAACGTCTACAGCCGTCTTGCCGAGCTTCTGGAAAACCGCCAGGGCATCGCCGGTCCGAAGGGCTTCAAGAAGGACACCAAGATCACCCGTGCCGTGCTCGACGAGCATCCGCGGTCGCAATGGTGGATGTTCGCATCGCCCAACGACAAGCTGATGGCCGAAATCGAGGCGATGCGGAAGCAGTACGACGAATCGAAGAAGGGCCTTGAACAGCGCTTCCTCGACAAGGTCGAGAAGCTGCAGCGTGGCGACGAATTGCCGCCCGGCGTGATGAAGATGGTCAAGGTCTTCGTCGCGGTGAAGCGCAAGATCCAGCCCGGCGACAAGATGGCCGGCCGTCACGGCAACAAGGGCGTGGTGTCCAAGATCGTTCCGATCGAGGACATGCCGTTCCTCGAGGACGGCACCCATGCCGACATCGTGCTCAATCCGCTCGGCGTGCCGAGCCGGATGAACGTCGGTCAGATTCTCGAGACCCATCTCGGCTGGGCCTGCGCCGGCCTCGGCAAGCGCATCGGCCAGACCGTCGATGCCTACCTTGCTACCGCCAAGCAGGACACCAAGCCGCTGAAGGAGACCCTGAAGAAGATCTACGGCGACGACGAGACCATCAAGTCGCTCAACGACAGCGAACTGATGGAGCTCGGCCGCAATCTGAGCCACGGCGTGCCGATCGCGACGCCGGTGTTCGACGGCGCCAAGGAAGCCGACATCGAGGAGATGCTGAAGCTCGCCGGTCTCGACGCCTCCGGACAATCGACCGTCTATGACGGCCGCACCGGCGACGCCTTCGACCGCAAGGTGACGGTGGGCTACATCTACATGCTCAAGCTGCACCATCTCGTCGACGACAAGATCCACGCGCGTTCGATCGGTCCGTACTCGCTCGTCACCCAGCAGCCGCTGGGCGGCAAGGCGCAGTTCGGCGGCCAGCGTTTCGGCGAAATGGAGGTGTGGGCGCTCGAGGCTTACGGCGCGGCGTACACGCTGCAGGAAATGCTGACCGTGAAGTCGGACGACGTCGCCGGCCGTACCAAGGTGTACGAGGCGATCGTGCGCGGCGACGACACGTTCGAGGCGGGTATCCCGGAATCGTTCAACGTGCTGGTCAAGGAAATGCGTTCGCTCGGCCTCAACGTCGACCTGCACAATTCCAAGATCGGCGGCGCCGACCTCCGAGGCGGCGGAGTAACCGAGAGCGTCATGCCCGGCGCTGCCGCGCCGGGCATCCGCGCTCGCGCTCGGACGTTGAGCCGGGCGCGTGGCTGCAAAAGAATTTCGAATTTGCTGCCGGTGACGATCGGCACGCGAGGAGAAGACCATGAACCAAGAAATTATGAATCTCTTCAATCCGACGACGCCGGCTCAGGTCTTCGACCAGATCCGGATTTCGATCGCGTCCCCGGAGAAGATTCTGTCGTGGTCCTACGGCGAGATCAAGAAGCCGGAGACCATCAACTACCGCACCTTCAAGCCGGAGCGCGACGGCCTGTTCTGCGCCCGCATCTTCGGGCCGATCAAGGATTACGAGTGCCTGTGCGGCAAGTACAAGCGCATGAAGTACAAGGGCATCATCTGCGAAAAGTGCTCGGTCGAAGTGACGCTGTCGCGCGTCCGGCGCGAGCGCATGGGCCATATCGAGCTGGCCGCGCCGGTCGCGCATATCTGGTTCCTGAAGTCGCTGCCGTCGCGCATCGGCCTGCTGCTCGACATGACGCTGAAGGATCTCGAGCGGATCCTGTACTTCGAATATTACGTCGTGCTCGAGCCGGGTCTGACCGCGCTCAAGGACCGTCAGCTGCTGTCGGAAGACGAGTATCTGAAGGCGCAGGACGAATACGGCCAGGACAGCTTCACCGCCATGATCGGCGCCGAGGCGATCCGCGAATTGCTGAAGGGGCTCGAGCTCGAAAAGCTCGAGACCTCGCTGCGCGCCGAGATGCAGGAGACCGAATCCGACATCAAGCACAAGAAGCTCGCCAAGCGGCTGAAGATCGTCGAGGCGTTCCGCTATTCCGGCAACAAGCCGGAGTGGATGATCCTGACCGTGGTGCCGGTGATTCCGCCGGACCTGCGTCCGCTGGTGCCGCTCGACGGCGGCCGCTTCGCGACGTCCGATCTCAACGACCTCTATCGCCGCGTCATCAACCGCAACAACCGCCTGAAGCGGCTGATGGAGCTGCGCGCGCCCGACATCATCATCCGCAACGAAAAGCGCATGCTGCAGGAGGCGGTCGACGCCTTGTTCGACAACGGCCGCCGTGGCCGCGTCATCACCGGCGCCAACAAGCGTCCGCTGAAGTCGCTGGCCGACATGCTGAAGGGCAAGCAGGGCCGCTTCCGGCAGAACCTGCTCGGCAAGCGCGTCGACTATTCCGGCCGCTCGGTGATCGTGGTCGGTCCCGAACTGCGGCTGCATCAGTGCGGCCTGCCGAAGAAGATGGCGCTCGAGCTGTTCAAGCCGTTCATCTATTCGCGGCTCGACGCCAAGGGTCTGTCCACCACGGTGAAGCAGGCCAAGAAGCTGGTCGAAAAAGAGCGTCCCGAGGTCTGGGACATTCTCGACGAGGTGATCCGCGAGCATCCCGTGCTGCTGAACCGCGCGCCGACGCTGCATCGTCTCGGCATTCAGGCGTTCGAGCCGGTGCTGATCGAAGGCAAGGCGATCCAGCTGCATCCGCTGGTCTGCGCGGCGTTCAACGCCGACTTCGACGGCGACCAGATGGCCGTGCACGTTCCGCTGTCGCTCGAAGCGCAGCTCGAAGCGCGCGTCCTGATGATGTCGACCAACAACATCCTGCATCCGGCCAATGGTCAGCCGATCATCGTGCCGTCGCAGGATATCGTGCTCGGCCTGTACTACCTGTCGATCATGCGCGAAGGCCTGCCCGGCGAAGGCAAGATCTTCGGCGACATGGCCGAACTCGAGCATGCGCTGCATTCGAAGGTCATCCACCTCCACACCAAGATCAAGTATCGCTGGGATGGCATCGACGAGACCGGCAAGCGGCGCAAGCGCTGGATCGAGACCACGGCCGGCCGCGTCATGCTCGGCAACGTGCTGCCGAAATCGTCCGAAGATCCCGTTCGACGTCATCAACAAGCTGATGACCAAGCGCGAAATCTCCGGCGTGATCGATCAGGTCTATCGCCACTGCGGTCAGAAGGAGACGGTGATCTTCTGCGACCGCATCATGGCGCTCGGCTTCTACAACGCGTTCAAGGCCGGCATCTCGTTCGGCAAGGACGACATGGTGGTGCCGCACGGCAAGTGGAAGATCGTCGACACCACGCGTGCGCTGGCGAAGGATTTCGAGCAGCAGTACAATGACGGCCTGATCACCCACGGCGAGAAGTACAACAAGGTGGTCGACGCCTGGTCGAAGGCGACGGAAGAAATCGCCAAGGAGATGATGAAGGAAATCTCCTCGACCAAGAAGACCGCCAAGGGCGCCGACGCCGACATCAACTCGATCTACATGATGGCGCATTCGGGTGCGCGCGGTTCGCCGGCGCAGATGCGTCAGCTCGCCGGCATGCGCGGCCTGATGGCCAAGCCGTCGGGCGAGATCATCGAGACGCCGATCATTTCCAACTTCAAGGAAGGCCTGTCGGTGCTCGAATACTTCAACTCGACCCACGGCGCCCGCAAGGGCCTCGCGGACACCGCGTTGAAGACCGCGAACTCCGGCTACCTGACGCGTCGTCTGGTCGACGTTGCGCAGGACTGCATCATCACGCAGGACGATTGCGGCACCAAGCTCGGCATCAAGATGCGCGCCATCATCGATGCCGGCACCGTCGTGGCGTCGCTGGCGTCGCGTATTCTCGGCCGCACCGCGGGCGAGGATCTGCGCGATCCCGCGACCAACAAGGTCGTGGTCAAGCGCGGCACGCTGATGGAAGAGATCGCATGTCGACGCCATCCAGCAGGCCGGCATCCAGGAGGTGAAGATCCGCTCGGCGCTGACCTGCGAACTCGTCAACGGCATCTGCGGCAAGTGCTACGGCCGCGATCTCGCCCGCGGCACGCCGGTCAACCACGGCGAAGCGGTCGGCGTCATCGCGGCGCAGTCGATCGGCGAGCCGGGCACCCAGCTGACGATGCGTACCTTCCACATCGGCGGCGCGGCGCAGATCAACGAGCAGTCGTTCGTCGAGTTCGAACTTCGACGGCAAGGTCACGATCAAGAACAAGGCGATCGCCAAGAACAGCGAAGGTCATCTGGTCGCGATGGTCCGCAACATGGTGGTTGCGATCACCGATGCCGACGGCACCGAGCGTGCGACCCACCGTATCCAGTACGGCGCGCGCATGCATGTCGACGAAGGCGACATGGTCAAGCGCGGCCAGCGCATCGCGGAATGGGATCCGTATTCGCGGCCGGTTCTGACCGAGGTCGAGGGCACGATCGCGTTCGAGGATCTGGTCGAAGGCCAGTCGATCTCGGAAACGCTCGACGAATCGACCGGTATCGCCAAGCGCGTCGTCATCGACTGGCGCACGACGCGGGGCGGCGCGGATCTGCGTCCGGCCATCGTCGTCAAGGGCAAGGACGGCAAGATCCTCAAGCTCGCGCGCGGCGGCGACGCCCGCTACATGCTGTCGGTCGACGCCATCCTGTCGGTCGACGTCGGCGCCAAGGTCAAGCCCGGCGACATCCTGGCGCGTATCTCGACCGAGAGCGCCAAGACCCGCGACATCACCGGCGGTCTGCCGCGGGTGGCCGAGCTGTTCGAGGCCCGCAAGCCGAAGGACGCGGCGATCATCGCGGAAATCGCCGGCACCATCCGGTTCGGCCGCGACTACAAGAACAAGCGCCGCATCTCGATCGAGCCGGTCGACAAGAACGAGGAGACCCGCGAGTACCTCATCCCGAAGGGCAAGCACATCCATCTGCAGGACGGCGACATCGTCGAAAAGGGCGATTTCATCGTCGAAGGCAATCCGGCGCCGCACGACATCCTGGCGATCAAGGGCATCGAGGAACTCGCGGCCTATCTGGTCAACGAAATCCAGGAGGTTTACCGGCTGCAGGGCGTGCTGATCAACGACAAGCACATCGAGGTGATTGTCCGTCAGATGCTGCAGAAGGTGGAGATCACCGACCAGGGCGAGACCGACATGATTTCGGGCGAGCAGGTCGACAAGATCGAATTCGACGTGCTCAACGCCAAGGCCAAGGAAGAGGGCAAGAAGATCGCGACGGGAACGCCGGTGCTGCTCGGCATCACCAAGGCGAGCCTGCAGACCCGCTCGTTCTTCTCGGCGGCCTCGTTCCAGGAGACCACCCGCGTGCTCACCGAAGCCGCCGTCAACGGCAAGGTGGACCCGCTCGAAGGCCTCAAGGAAAACGTCATTGTCGGCCGGCTGATTCCGGCCGGCACCGGGGCCTCGATGGCCAAGATCCGCGAAGTCGCGGTCAAGCGCGACAAGCTCATTCTCGACGAGCGCGAGAAGCAGGCGGCGATCGTGCCGGCGGCTCCGGAGGTCGAACCCCTGGCGCTTCCGCCGGCGGAATAAAGCCGCGAGGATTCATGATGTTATGGAAAAGAGCCGGCGCACGCCGGTCTTTTTCGTGCCGGGCCGGTTTTTGTCAGCCCTTGGGGCCGCTTTGCCCGGTTTGTTCATCTTTCCTTCAGGCTGAAAAGTGCCTTTGCTAGGGTGGCTTAGGCCGGGTTCTCCGACGGGGGAGCCGGAGGCCGGAGACGACGGAAAACACATGCTGGATCTTGCAATCGTTGGCGGCGGCCCCGGCGGGCTGATGAGCGCCTGGTACCTGAAGAAGAAGCTGGGCGAGCTTTGCCGCATCACCATCTATGAGGCGTCCGACCGGCTCGGCGGCAAGATCCTGACGCGCAAGTTCGATTCCGCGCCGGCGATGTATGAGGCCGGTGTCGCCGAGATCTACGATTACTCGATGACCGGGCCCGACCCGCTGCGCGAACTGATCCAGCATTTCGGCCTGCAGACCATTCCGATCGACGCCGAGCAGGTCCATCTCGATGGCGAACTGCTGAACGACGTGTCCGGCATGCGCCGCAAATACGGCGCGAAAACCGCCGACGCGATCGAGGCGTTCCGCAAGCGCTGCACCACGATGGTGTCGCCGATCGAATATTACGAGGGTGTCGGCGCGCACGACAACGAACATCCGTGGGCCTACATCAGTTGCGAGCAATTGCTCGATCGCGAAGTCGACGATCCCGTCGCCCGGCGCTTCTTCAAGGTGATGGCGCGCTCCGATCTTGCCACCGAAGCGCACAACACCAACGGGCTCAACGCGCTGAAGAACTTCGTGATGGACGTCGACGGCTATATCGGCCTGTATTCGATCCAGAACGGCAACGAACAGCTGATCGATTGCCTGCAGTCCGAAGTCGACGCCGACATTCAGCTTAATCACCGGGTGCTTGAGGTCGGCAAGACCGCGGCCGGCCGCTACCAGCTCAACATGATGAACGGCAAGGGACCGGAGACGCGGGACTTCGATCTGGTGCTGATGTGCCTGCCGCACTCCTGGCTCGCGACCATGCGATGGGACGGCGAACAGCTCCGCAAGTCGATGGTCAAGCACGTCGCCTATTTCGACCGGCCCGCGCACTATTTGCGGGTCTCGATCCTGTTCGACGAACCGTTCTGGGGCGAGACGATTCCAGGCGCCTGGTTCATGTCGGAGGCGTTCGGCGGCTGCTGCGTCTACAACGAGGGCGCGCGCCACGACGTCGGCAGGCACGGTGTGCTGAACTGGCTGATCGCCGGCTCCGACGCGCTGGCTTTCGCCAATCTCGGCGACCAGGAACTGATCGATGCCGCGCTGAAGTCGCTGCCGGCCTCGCTCGGCAATGCGCGCATGCATTTCATCGAAGGCAAGATTCACCGCTGGCTGTCGTCGGTCAACGCGCTGCCCGGCGGCTTGCCGGCGCGCGACGTCATGACCAACCACAGGCCGGACCCGAAGCAGCACCCCGGCCTGGTCGTGGTTGGCGACTATCTGTTCGATTCGACCCTCAACGGGCTGCTCGATTCCTCCGATGCCGCCACCGACATCATCGTCACCGAAATGATGCGGCTGCGCCGGGCGCGCGGGCAGGGCGGCGGGTCCGACAGGATCGACCGCCATTATTTCGAGAATTATCGCGGGCTCGGCCCCTACAGCGAGGTCTGGAGCCATTTCACCGATCCCGGATATCTGACGGAGCTGATCCGGATCGTCTGGGGCCGGGCCGCGGGCTACCGGCTGCTGGTCGCGGGTTCGGCCAGCGGCGAACTTGTCGGGGCTTTGCGTGCCCACGGCATCGACGCCTGGGGCATCGAGAACAACCGCGCGATCCATGCGAGGACGCCGAAGCCGCTGCAGAAGTTCAACCGGCTCGGATCGATCGTCGAGCTGCCGTTCAAGAACGGCGAATTCGATTTCGTGTTCGAGACCAGCCTGTGTCATGTCGCGGAAAGGCAGGTCGCGCGCGCGGTTCGCGAGTTGAATCGGGTGGTGAAGTCGGGGCTCGTGTTCGGATCGGTGACGTCGGACATGGCGCCGGCGCTGATCGATCGATACGACCTCCTGCGCGGGGTGCGGAAGCTCGGCACCTGGTGGGAATGGTCGGAGCTGTTCTTCAATAACGGCTTCGACCTGTCGATGCACCGCCACGACTGCACCGACGCGCTGTGGGCGGCAACGCTGGCTGCCGACAAGGGGCCCGGCCAGTGGTATGCCGACTCCGACAGCCTGCGCTATTCCTTCTTTGACAAGATCGCCGACGACGACTAGCGCTGTGTCGTGGCGCGCGGCGCGCGGCGGTTCCAATTATTTTGCTGAATGCGCGCCAATCGCATAGGATCGGCGCGGTGGCGCCGTCGCCCATCCTTATCGATCCTGCGGTCATGCCGGCCGTGCAGCTGCTGTTGGTCTCATGGCGTCCAAGTCCTCAGTGTCGGATGACCCGCCCGCCGTGTCCGCGCGTGGCGCTGCGGGGCCGCCCGACGAGAAACTTGCGCCGGGCACGGCGGCGCGCGGCGGCAAGGCGTTGCCTCCATCGGACGATGACGACGAGGATCTCGCCGACGAACTCGACCTCGAAGAGGACGAGGAGGACGAGGACCTTGTCGTCTTCACGGCGCGGGAGGCTGCCGGTGCGCTCGCGACCGTCTACGGCTTCGTCAGACCGTTTCTGAAAAACTACAAGCGGGTAATGGCATTCGTCAGCCTCGGCGTCGTGGTCGAGACGCTGTTCAATGTCATCATGCCGCTCAGCCTGAAATTCCTGATCGACGATGCGCTCGGCGAAGAGGATTTTCAGGCGCTGGTCAAGATTCTCTCGGTGCTGGCGGCGGCGGGAATCTTCACCTCGGTCGTCGCGGTCTGGTACGAAAAATGGGATGCCTGGCTCGCGGCCTCGGTGATTTCGGACGTGCGCGCGCGCCTGTTCGACCACGTCCAGGATCTGCCCTCGGCCTATTTTGCGCGCACCAGGCGCGGCGAGATCCTGTCGCGCTTTTCCGTCGACCTGTCGGCGTTCGAAGGCTCGATCAAGAGCTTTGCCAACAGCGCGGCGCTGCCGTTCCTGGAATTGATCGCCGGCATCGTCCTGATGCTGTTTTTGAACTGGCAGCTCGCCGCGGTGGCGCTGCTGGTGTTCCCGATCACGCTGATCGGGCCGCGGATCCTGACGCCGAAGGCGGTGCAGGCCAATTACGAGCAGAAGCTCAATGAATCCGCGCTGCTCGGCATGGTGCAGGAAAACGTCGCGGCGCAGGCGGTGATCAAGGCGTTCAACCTGCAGCGCCGGACCTTCGGCTGGTTCACGATGCGCAACGACGACGCGCGTCGCAAGATCGCCGCCGCGACGTTCCTGTCGACCATGGTCGAGCGCACCGTGACGATTTCGGTGTTGTTGCTCCACCTCGTGGTGCTGGCGCTCGGCGCCTATCTCGCCACCAAGGGCCAGATCACCATCGGAACCTTCGTGACGTTCGAGAGCGCGTTCTGGGAGGTTTCCTACAACATCGCCCACATCATGCATTTCATCCCGGTGTCGATCCAGTCGGCGGCGGCGGTCCGCCACATTCAGGAGTTGCTGGACGAACCGACCCGCGGCGGCGACCGCCCGGGCGCGCCCGATCTGCCGCGCATCACCAACGACATCAGCTTCGACCGCGTCACCTTCCAGTACGAAGGCAGCCTGTCGCCGGTGCTCGACAATTTCAGCCTCAAGCTCAACGTCGGCCGGCGCATCGCCGTCGTCGGCCCGAGCGGCTCCGGCAAGAGCACGCTGCTCAACCTGATCCTCCGGCTTTACGTGCCGGACGAGGGGCGCGTGACCATCGACGGCGTCGATATCCGCAAGGTCACCCGCGAATCGCTGCGCCGGAGCATGGCGGTGGTGTTTCAGGAAAACATGCTGTTCAACATGTCGATCCGCGAGAACATCCGGCTCGGCAAGGAAGGCGCCAGCGACCAGGAGGTCGAGCAGGCGGCGCGCAAGGCCGAGATCCACCGCTACATCATGAGCCTGCCGCAGAAATACGATACCCCGGTCGGCGAGCGCGGCGATACGCTGTCCGGCGGACAGCGCCAGCGCATCGCGATTGCCCGTGCCATCGTCCGCAATCCCTCGGTGCTGCTGCTCGACGAGGCGACCTCGGCGCTCGACCAGACCACCGAGGCCGCGATCAACCGCACGCTGCTCAAGGTCGCCAAGGGCCGTACCATGATCTTCTCGACCCATCGCCTGACCTCGGTGGTGGAGATGGACGAGATCATTGTGATCTCGGGCGGCCGGGCGATCGAGCGCGGTTCGCATCTGCAACTGCTCGCCGCCAACGGCGTGTATCGCCGGCTCTGGGATGACCAGGGCCACGCGCCGCACCAGCCGGCCGATCAGGTCGACCCCGATAGCGACGATGATGAGGATGAGGATGAGGATGACGCGTGAGGTCGAATGGCCGGCCCCGCCGCCGGGCGATTTCGCATCCGCCGCACCGTTCGGACCCACCTTCGGATATAATACCCGGGTAAAATAACGAACGGGGCGGACCGTCGCGGCTGGCGGGGCCGCCGTCCGGATCTTGCGAATTCGCTGCGGCGAGGCCAATTATGCAGGCGTCTGAGGCGCTTCCCATCCATCGTTTCGCCTTGACTTGGTTACTGGGCGCCGATACAACCCGCGCACTTAACGACAGGCGGTGAGCGACGCCAGAGTCGGAACGGACCACCCTTTCGATCCCTGAGAACCGGGCTTGAAACGGGCACCAACCTCGACGAATGCCGCTCAAACGCTGTCGATTATAGCTAGGCAATGCCAGGACGATTTTAGTTCTCTTGAGCGCGTCCTCTTGAGATTGAACTCGGATGCATGATCTCGGTGCCTGACTGATCAGCCTGTGCTGAGCGGTCGCAACTGCGGTCCTCTGTGGCGTCGAAGCGCTTTCCGCTCAGCGATGAGTGGTTGGCGCGATTTCGTTTTGCGCGAATAGCTTCGGGCAGGGCGACCGAATGGGACCCCGGTTCCGAGAGGAACTTGCGGAATTGATCCTCGGTTTCGCGTGAACTAAAGGGTGAAGGCTGACATGCCGACGATCAACCAGCTGATCGCACGTCCGCGGACGGTGCAGAAGTCGCGCAAGAAGGTGCCGGCGCTGCAGCAGTCGCCGCAGAAGCGCGGCGTTTGCACGCGCGTCTACACCACGACCCCGAAGAAGCCGAACTCAGCGCTTCGCAAGGTCGCTAAGGTGCGCCTGACCAACGGCTTCGAGGTGATCGGCTACATCCCGGGTGAAGGCCATAACCTTCAGGAGCACTCGGTGGTGATGATCCGCGGCGGCCGCGTCAAGGATTTGCCCGGCGTGCGCTACCACATTCTCCGCGGCGTCCTCGATACCCAGGGCGTCAAGAACCGCAAGCAGCGCCGTTCGAAATACGGCGCCAAACGTCCGAAATAACCGGGAACAGCCACGATGTCTCGCCGCCATTCTGCTGAAAAGCGCGAAGTGCTTCCGGATCCCAAGTTCGGGAACATCATCATTACGAAATTCATGAACTCGGTGATGTATGCCGGGAAGAAGTCGGTCGCCGAAGGCATCGTCTACGGCGCGCTCGGCATGATCGAGACCAAGACCAAGCAAAGCCCGCTGCCGATCTTCGAGCAGGCGCTCGAGAACGTGATGCCGACCATCGAAGTGCGTTCGCGCCGGGTCGGCGGCGCCACCTACCAGGTGCCGGTCGAGGTCCGCTCGGTGCGCCGGCAGGCGCTCGGCATCCGCTGGCTGATTTCGGCGGCGCGCGAGCGCAATGAAAAGACAATGACGGAGCGGCTCTCGGCGGAGTTGCTCGATGCGTCGAATGGCAGGGGGAACGCCGTCAAGAAGCGCGAAGACGTGCACCGGATGGCGGAAGCCAACCGCGCCTTCTCGCACTATCGCTGGTAACGGCGAAACCTAGGACTTTAAGGAACATCCCATGCCCCGCCAACATGCCATCGAGGACTATCGCAACTTCGGTATCATGGCACATATCGATGCCGGCAAGACCACGACCACCGAGCGCATCCTGTATTACACCGGCAAGAGCCACAAGATCGGTGAAGTGCACGAAGGTGCCGCGACGATGGACTGGATGGAGCAGGAGCAGGAGCGCGGCATCACCATCACCTCGGCGGCGACCACCGCGTTCTGGAACGGCAAGCGCCTCAACATCATCGACACCCCCGGCCATGTCGACTTCACCATCGAAGTCGAACGTTCGCTGCGCGTGCTCGACGGTGCGGTATGCGTGCTCGATTCCAACCAGGGCGTCGAGCCGCAGACCGAAACGGTCTGGCGTCAGGGCGACAAATACCGGGTCCCGCGCATCGTCTTCGCCAACAAGATGGACAAGACCGGTGCCGACTTCTTCAAGTGCCTCGACGATATCGTCGATCGCCTCGGTGCCAAGCCGATTGCTATCCAGCTTCCGATCGGTTCGGAGAACAATTTCAAGGGTTTGGTCGATCTCGTTCGCATGAAGGGCGTAGTCTGGGAAGACGAGGCGCTCGGCGCCAATTTCCACGACATCGACATCCCCGCCGACCTCGTCGAAAAGGCCAAGGAATATCGTGAGAAGATGCTGGAAGCCGCCGTCGAACTCGATGACGACGCGCTGGCCGCCTACCTCGACGGCAAGGAACCCGATGAGGCGACACTCAAGCGCCTGATCCGCAAGGCGGTGCTGACCGGCGCGTTCTATCCGGTGCTGTGTGGCTCGGCTTTCAAGAACAAGGGCGTTCAGCCGCTGCTCGACGCGGTGGTGGACTATCTGCCGTCGCCAGTCGACGTGCCCGCGATCAAGGGCATCGATGACGACGGCAACGAAGTGGTCCGCAGGGCCGACGACAAGGAACCGCTGGCGCTGCTCGCATTCAAGATCATGGACGATCCGTTCGTCGGCACCATCACCTTCTGCCGTATTTATTCCGGCGTGCTGGCGAGCGGCACCGGCGTGATCAATTCGACGCGCGACAAGAAGGAGCGCATCGGCCGCATGCTGCTGATGCATGCCAACAACCGCGAAGACATCAAGGAGGCCTATGCCGGCGACATCGTGGCGCTGGCCGGGCTGAAGGAAGCGCGCACCGGCGATACGCTGTGCGATCCACACAAGCCGGTGATCCTGGAAAAGATGGAATTTCCGGAGCCGGTCATCGAAATCGCGATCGAGCCAAAGTCGAAGGCCGACCAGGAGAAGCTCGGCGTCGCGCTGGCGAAGCTCGCCGCCGAGGATCCCTCGTTCCGGGTGTCGACAGACCAGGAATCCGGCCAGACCATCCTCAAGGGGATGGGCGAGCTTCATCTCGACATCAAGGTCGATATCCTGAGGCGTACCTACAAGGTCGATGCCAATATCGGCGCGCCGCAGGTGGCGTTCCGCGAGCGCGTCACCAGACGCGCCGAGGTCAAGTACACCCACAAGAAGCAGACCGGCGGTACCGGCCAGTTTGCCGAAGTCTCGATCGTGGTCGAGCCGAACGAGCCCGGCGCGGGTTACGTGTTCGAATCGAAGGTCGTCGGCGGCGCGGTGCCGAAGGAATACATCCCCGGCGTCGAAAAGGGCCTCAACAGCGTGATGGGCTCCGGCGTCGTCGCGGGCTTCCCGGTGGTCGACGTCAAGGTCCAGCTCGTGGACGGCAAGTACCACGATGTCGACTCCTCGGCGCTTGCCTTCGAAATCGCGTCGCGGGCGGCATTCCGCGAAGCTCTGCAAAAGGGCAAGTCGGTCCTGCTCGAACCGATCATGAAGGTCGAAGTGGTGACCCCGGAAGACTATACCGGCTCGGTGATCGGCGATCTGAATTCGCGGCGCGGCCAGATCCAGGGGCAGGACATGCGCGGCAACGCCAACGTCATCAATGCGATGGTGCCGCTCATGAATATGTTCGGTTACGTGAATAACCTGCGCTCGATGAGCCAGGGCCGCGCAACCTTTACGATGCAGTTCGATCACTACGCGGAAGCGCCGGCGAACGTGTCGGCAGAAGTACAGAAGAAGTTTGCCTGATTGTCGTTGGCGGCAGTTAACGACTGAACGGAGAGTCAAATGGCCAAAGCAAAGTTTGAACGCAATAAACCGCACTGCAACATTGGAACGATCGGTCACGTCGACCACGGCAAGACGTCGCTGACGGCGGCGATCACCAAGGTGCTGGCGGAGACCGGCGGTGCGACGTTCACCGCGTACGACCAGATCGACAAGGCGCCGGAAGAGAAGGCGCGCGGCATCACGATCTCGACCGCCCACGTCGAATACGAAACCAAGAACCGGCATTACGCCCACGTCGATTGCCCCGGCCACGCCGACTATGTGAAGAACATGATCACCGGTGCGGCGCAGATGGACGGCGCGATCCTGGTGGTGTCGGCGGCCGACGGCCCGATGCCGCAGACCCGCGAGCACATCCTGCTGGCACGCCAGGTCGGCGTGCCCGCACTGGTGGTGTACCTCAACAAATGCGACATGGTGGACGACCCGGAGCTGCTCGAACTGGTCGAGCTGGAAGTCCGCGAGCTGCTCTCGAAGTACGATTTCCCCGGCGACAAGATTCCGATCGTCAAGGGCTCGGCGCTCGCCGCGCTCGAAGACAAGGACAAGAAGCTCGGTCACGACTCCATCATCGAACTGATGAAGAGTGTCGACGAGTACATTCCGCAGCCGGAGCGCCCGATCGATCAGCCGTTCCTGATGCCGGTGGAAGACGTGTTCTCGATCTCGGGCCGCGGCACCGTCGTCACCGGCCGTGTCGAGCGAGGCGTGATCAAGGTCGGCGAGGAAATCGAAATCGTCGGTCTGCGCGATACCCAGAAGACCATTGTCACCGGCGTCGAGATGTTCCGCAAGCTGCTCGACCAGGGCCAGGCCGGCGACAACATCGGCGCACTGCTGCGCGGCACCAAGCGCGAGGAAGTCGAGCGCGGCCAGGTGCTGTGCAAGCCGGGTTCGGTCAAGCCGCACACCAAGTTCAAGGCCGAGGCCTACATCCTGACCAAGGAGGAGGGCGGCCGTCACACCCCGTTCTTCACCAACTACCGGCCGCAGTTCTATTTCCGCACCACCGACGTGACCGGCGTCGTGCATCTGCCCGAGGGCACCGAAATGGTGATGCCGGGCGACAACATCGCGATGGAGGTACACCTGATCGTGCCGATCGCGATGGAAGAAAAGCTGCGCTTCGCGATCCGCGAGGGCGGCCGCACCGTCGGCGCCGGCGTCGTCGCCGCCATCATCGAGTAAGCGAATAGTGAAATAGGGAGTAGCGAGTAGAAGGTTCTATTCGCTATTCGCTACTCGCCACTCACTAGAAGAAAGATAACGGCAATGAACGGCCAGAACATCCGCATCCGTCTCAAGGCGTTCGACCATCGAATTCTTGACACGTCGACACGTGAGATCGTGAACACGGCGAAACGGACCGGTGCTCAGGTTCGCGGACCGATTCCGCTGCCGACGCGCATCGAGAAGTTCACCGTCAACCGTTCGCCGCACGTTGACAAGAAGAGCCGCGAGCAATTCGAGATGCGCACCCACAAGCGTCTTCTCGACATTGTCGATCCGACTCCGCAGACCGTCGACGCCCTCATGAAGCTCGATCTGGCCGCCGGTGTCGACGTCGAAATCAAGCTCTAACTTTTAGCTCCCGTCCGACGCTAGCGGACAGAAAGAACAGGAAGCACGCCGATGCGCTCCGGAGTGATCGCACAAAAGGTCGGGATGACGCGGGTCTTTACGGAGGCCGGCGAACATATCCCCGTGACCGTGCTGAAGCTGGGCAATTGCCAGGTGCTGGGCCACCGCACCACCGAGAAAAACGGTTACGTCGCGCTGCAACTCGGTTCGGGCACGCGCAAGACCGTCTATCTGCCGAAGGCGGAGCGGGGCCAGTTTGCGGTCTCCAAGGTCGAGCCCAAGCGCAAGGTCACCGAGTTCCGCGTGTCGGAAGACGCGCTGATCCCGGTTGGCGCCGAAATCCAGGCCGACCATTTCGTGGTCGGGCAGTTCGTCGATGTCACCGGCACCTCGGTCGGCAAGGGCTTTGCCGGCGGCATCAAGCGCTGGAACTTCGGCGGCCTGCGGGCCACCCACGGCGTTTCGGTGTCGCATCGTTCGATCGGTTCGACCGGCGGCCGCCAGGACCCCGGCAAGACGTTCAAGAACAAGAAGATGCCTGGCCACATGGGCGTCGATCGCATCACCACGCTCAATCTGCGCGTGGTGCAGACCGACGTCGCGCGCGGCCTGATCCTGGTCGAGGGCGCCGTTCCCGGCTCCAAGGGCGGCTGGATCGCGGTGCGCGACGCGGTGAAGAAGCCATTGCCGAAGGAGGCTCCCAAGCCCGGCAAGTTCAAGGTCGCCAGCGGCGGCGAGCAGGCCGCTGATGCGCCGGCCGAGCAGGAGGGCGCGTGAGATGGAATTGAAAGTCACGACCCTTGAAGGCAAGGAAGCCGGCTCGGTTGAGCTCTCGGACGCCATTTTCGGTCTCGAGCCCCGCGCCGACATCATTGCGCGCTGCGTGCAGTGGCAGCTCAACAAGCGTCAGGCCGGCACCCACAAGGCGCAAGGCCGCGCCGATGTCTGGCGCACCGGCAAGAAGATGTACAAGCAGAAGGGCACCGGTGGTGCGCGACATGGTTCTGCCCGCGTGCCGCAGTTCCGCGGCGGCGGCCGCGCCTTCGGTCCGGTGGTCCGCTCCCACGCCACCGACCTGCCAAAAAAGGTGCGCGCCCTCGCGCTCAAGCATGCGCTGTCGGCCAAGGCCAAGGATGGCGGCCTGATCGTGATCGACAGCGCGCAGGTCAAGGATGCCAAGACCAAGGCGCTGGTCGGACACTTCTCCGGTCTCGGTCTCACTAATGCGCTGATCATCGACGGCGCCGAGCTGCACAACGGTTTCGCGACCGCCGCCCGCAACATCCCGAACATCGACGTGCTGCCGATCCAGGGCATCAACGTCTATGACATTCTGCGCCGCCAGAAGCTGGTGCTGACCAAGGCGGCGATCGATGCGCTGGAGGCGCGCTTCAAATGAAGAATATCGACCCGCGCCATTACGACATCATTGTCGCCCCGGTCGTGACCGAAAAGGCGACACTCGCCTCCGAGCACAACAAGGTGTTGTTCAAGGTCGCGAGCAAGGCGACCAAGGCGCAGATCAAGGAAGCGGTCGAGAAGCTGTTCGACGTCAAGGTGAAGAGCGTGAACACGATGATTCGCAAGGGCAAGACCAAGGTGTTTCGCGGCAATTTCGGTTCGCAGTCGGACGTGAAGCGCGCGATCGTGACCCTCGAAGAGGGCCACCGCATCGACGTCACCACCGGACTATAGGGCGATACGACGATGGCATTGAAAACATTCAACCCCACGACGCCCGGCCAGCGCCAGTTGGTGATGGTCGATCGCTCGGCGCTCTACAAGGGCAAGCCGGTCAAGGCACTGACCGAAGGCAAGCTCGGCAGCGGCGGCCGCAACAACACCGGCCGCATCACCGTGCGCTTCCGCGGCGGCGGCCACAAGAAGGCCTATCGCACCGTTGACTTCAAGCGTTCCAAGGTCGACATGCCGGCGACCGTCGAGCGGCTGGAATATGATCCGAACCGCACCGCCTTCATCGCGCTGATCAAGTATCAGGACGGCGAGCAGGCCTACATCCTGGCGCCGCAGCGGCTTGCCGCCGGCGACACCGTGGTCGCGGGCAATCATGTCGACGTCAAGCCCGGCAACGTGATGCCGCTCGGCAACATGCCGGTCGGTACCATCGTCCACAATGTCGAGATGAAGATCGGCAAGGGCGGCCAGCTCGCGCGCTCCGCCGGCACCTATGCCCAGATCGTCGGCCGTGATCAGGACTACGTCATTGTCCGGCTGAACTCGGGCGAGCAGCGCCTGGTCCATGGCCGTTGCCGCGGCACCATCGGCGCCGTCTCCAATCCCGACCACATGAACATCTCGATCGGCAAGGCCGGTCGTACCCGTTGGCTGGGCTGGCGCCCGCACAACCGCGGCGTCGTCATGAACCCGATCGATCACCCGCATGGCGGCGGCGAAGGCCGCACCTCGGGCGGCCGTCACCCGGTGACGCCGTGGGGCAAGCCGACCAAGGGCAAGAAGACCCGCTCCAACAAGTCCACCAACCGATTCATTCTCATCAGCCGCCACAAGCGGAAGAAGTAAGGAACGCCGGACATGGTTCGTTCAGTCTGGAAAGGCCCGTTCGTCGAAGGCTCGCTGCTGAAGAAGGCAGATGCCGCGCGCGCGTCTGGCCGTCACGACGTGATCAAGATCTGGAGCCGCCGCTCGACCATCCTGCCGCAGTTCGTCGGTCTGGTATTCGGCGTCTACAACGGCCAGAAGCACGTGCCGGTTTCGGTCAACGAGGAAATGGTCGGACACAAGTTCGGCGAATTCTCGCCGACCCGGACCTTCCACGGCCATTCTGGCGACAAGAAAGCCAAGAAGGCTTGAGGATTAAGCGATGAGCAAACCTAAGCGCGAACGGAGCCTTTCGGACAACGAGGCCAAGGCGGTCGCCCGGATGCTGCGGGTGAGCCCGCAGAAGCTCAACCTTGTCGCGCAGCTAATCCGCGGCAGGAAGGCCTCGGCGGCGCTCGCCGATCTGCAGTTTTCGCGCAAGCGGATCGCGGTCGACGTCAAGAAGTGCCTGGAATTCGGCGATCGCCAATGCCGAGAACAATCACGACCTCGATGTCGACGATCTGGTCGTCTCCGAGGCGCATGTCGGCAACGGCATAGTCATGAAGCGTTTCGCACCGCGCGGCCGTGGCCGTTCGGGCCGTGTCTTTAAACCGTTCTCGCAACTGACGATCGTGGTTCGTCAGGTCGAGGCCGAGGCGAGCGCTTAAAAGAGCGCGGGAGAAAACGATGGGTCAGAAGATCAATCCGATCGGGCTGCGTCTGGGGATCAACCGGACCTGGGATTCGCGCTGGTATTCCGGCAAGGGCGAATACGGCAAGCTGCTGCATGAAGACGTCAAGATCCGCGAGATCCTGCACAAGGAGCTGAAGCAGGCGGCGGTCGCCAGGATCGTGATCGAGCGCCCACACAAGAAGTGCCGGGTGACGATCCACTCGGCGCGTCCCGGCGTCGTGATCGGCAAGAAGGGTGCCGACATCGACAAGCTGCGCAAGCGGGTTGCCGACATCACCGCATCCGACGTCGTCATCAACATCGTCGAGATCCGCAAGCCCGAACTTGACGCCACGCTGGTCGCCGAATCGATCGCGCAGCAGCTCGAGCGCCGCGTCGCATTCCGTCGCGCGATGAAGCGCGCGGTGCAGTCGGCGATGCGCCTTGGCGCCGAAGGCATTCGCATCAACTGCTCAGGCCGTCTCGGCGGCGCCGAAATCGCCCGCATGGAATGGTACCGCGAGGGGCGGGTGCCGCTGCACACGCTGCGCGCCGATATCGACTATGGCGTCGCGACGGCATTCACCACGTTCGGCACCTGCGGCGTCAAGGTCTGGATCTTCAAGGGCGAGATCCTCGAGCACGATCCGATGGCCCAGGACAAGAAGATGGCCGAGGGCGACAGTTCGCGGCCGCGTCGCGATGCTGCTTGAGCGCAATAGAGAAGGTTTGAGGGCGTAAGCCATGATGCAACCAAAGAAAACGAAGTTCCGGAAGGCGCATAAGGGCCGTATCCACGGTACCGCGACTTCGGGCGCGACGTTGTCGTTCGGTCAGTTCGGCCTGAAGGCGATGGCGCCGGAGCGCATCACCGCGCGCCAGATCGAAGCCGCTCGCCGCGCGCTGACCCGCCACATGAAGCGCGCCGGCCGGGTCTGGATCCGGATCTTCCCCGACGTTCCGGTATCGAAGAAGCCGGCCGAAGTGCGCATGGGCTCGGGCAAGGGCACCCCGGAATTGTGGGTGGCGCGGGTCAAGCCTGGCCGCGTGATTTTCGAGATCGACGGCGTCACGGTGCAGACCGCGAGGGAAGCGCTGTCGCTTGCCGCCGCCAAATTGCCGATCAAGACGCGCTTCGTGGCGCGCATTGCGGAGTAGTGGTCATGGCCGAGTTGAAAACCGCCGATATCCGCGCGATGAGCCCCGATCAGATGGACGACGCCGTCCTCAATCTGAAGAAGGAGCGCTTCAATCTGCGTTTCCAGCGCGCCACCGGGCAGCTCGAGAACACCTCGCGGCTGCGCGAAGCCCGCCGCGACATCGCCCGCATCAAGACCATCGCCGCGCAACAGCGCGCGAAGAAGAAGTAAGGGGCTTAAAATGCCGAAACGTACGCTTCAGGGTGTGGTCGTCAGCGACAAGCAGGCCAAGACGGTCGTGGTGCGCGTCGATCGCCGCTTCACCCATCCGATCTACAAGAAGACGATTCGCCGCTCCAAGAACTATCACGCGCACGACGAGAACAGCGAGTTCAAGCCGGGTGACATGGTGTGGATCGAGGAAAGCAAGCCGATCTCGAAGATGAAGCGCTGGACGGTGGTCCGGGGCGAGCAGAAGAAAACGGCCTGAGGTCGGCTCGGCGCGCCGAACCGGACTTTCAGGAAATTTCAGGCGCAAACCTGCGCAGCAGAAAGAGGACGAGGTGCATCAATGATTCAGATGCAGACCAACCTCGACGTGGCCGACAATTCAGGCGCACGCCGTGTCATGTGCATCAAGGTGCTTGGGGGCTCCAAGCGCCGCTATGCCACCGTGGGCGACGTCATCGTGGTGTCGATCAAGGAAGCGATCCCGCGCGGCAAGGTGAAGAAAGGCGACGTGATGAAGGCCGTCGTGGTGCGGGTCCGCAAGGACATCCGCCGCGCCGACGGCTCCGTCATCCGCTTCGACCGCAACGCCGCCGTGCTGATCAACAACCAGTCGGAGCCGGTCGGCACCCGTATCTTCGGGCCGGTGCCGCGCGAGCTGCGCGCCAAGAACCACATGAAGATCATTTCGCTTGCGCCGGAGGTGCTGTGATGGCTGCCAAGATCCGGAAGGGTGACAAGGTCATCGTTCTCAACGGCCGCGACAAGGGTCGCACCGGCGAGGTATTCGAGGTGCGTCCGGACGAGGGCAAGGCGCTGGTTCGCGGCATCAATCTCGTGAAGCGCCACCAGAAGCAGACCCAGGCCCAGGAGGGCGGCATCATCTCCAAGGAGTCGCCGATCCACCTGTCCAACATCGCGTTCGTCGGCAAGGACGGCAAACCGACCCGCGTCGGATTCGAAATTCAGACGGATGGCACCAAGGTACGCATCGCCAAACGCTCGGGAGCAGAGATCGATGGCTGAGACCGCCTACGTACCGCGCTTGCGCGCGGAATATGACAAGAGCATCCGTGGCAAGCTGACGGAACAGTTCGGCTACGCCAATGTCATGCAGGTGCCGCGGCTCGATAAGGTCGTGCTCAACATGGGCGTCGGCGAGGCTGTCAACGACCGCAAGAAAGCCGAACTGGCGGCGGCCGATCTGTCGCTGATCGCCGGCCAGAAGGCGATCGTGACCTATTCGCGGATCGCGATCGCGACCTACAAGCTGCGTGAAAACCAGCCGATCGGCTGCAAGGTGACGCTGCGCAAGACCAAGATGTACGAATTCATCGATCGCCTGGTCAATGTCGCGCTGCCGCGCGTGCGCGACTTCCGCGGCCTCAACCCGAAGAGCTTCGACGGCCGCGGCAACTATTCGCTCGGCATCAAGGAGCACATCATTTTCCCCGAAATCGACTTCGACAAGATGGGGGAAACATGGGGCATGGACGTCACGGTCTGCACCACGGCGAGCAGCGACGACGAAGCGCGAGCCTTGTTGACCGCATTCAATTTCCCGTTCCGGCAGTGAGACGCTGAACAGCCTCTCAAACGCGGAAACCCAGGAGCCAAGCATGGCAAAGAAGAGTTCGATCGAGAAGAACAACCGTCGCAAGCGGATGACCAAGAACGCCGCGGCCCGCGCGCGCGAAGCTGAAGGCCATCATCGCCGACAAGAAGAAGCCGATGGAAGAGCGCTTCGCGGCGACGCTGAAGCTCGCCGAGATGCCGCGCAATTCGTCGGCGACGCGGATTCGCAACCGCTGCGAAATGACCGGCCGGCCGCGCTCGGTCTATCGCAAGAACAAGCTCAGCCGCATCGCGCTGCGTGAACTCGGCTCCAAGGGCCTGGTTCCCGGGCTCGTGAAGTCGAGCTGGTAAGGGGGTCGTCAGATGTCAACGCACGATCCGATCAGCGATCTCATCACCCGCATCCGCAACGCGCAGATG
This sequence comes from uncultured Alphaproteobacteria bacterium, assembly GCA_963791665.1. GTDB lineage: Bacteria > Pseudomonadota > Alphaproteobacteria > Rhizobiales > Xanthobacteraceae > Bradyrhizobium. Next base: position 25,300 of record CAWBTH010000034.1, read on the forward strand.
CGCGCCAAGCCCAAGGTTTCGACCCCGGGCTCGAAGATGCGCGCCAATGTGCTCGAAGTGCTCAAGTCCGAAGGCTATATCCGCGGCTATGCCAGCGTCGAGCATTCCCGGGCCGCAGCGAGCTCGAGATCGAGCTGAAGTATTTCGACGGCGAGCCGGTGATCCGCGAGATCGAGCGGGTATCGAAGCCGGGGCGGCGGGTTTATGCCTCGGTGAAGAACCTGCCGCGCGTGAACAACGGGCTCGGAATTTCGGTGTTGTCGACGCCGAAGGGAATCATGGCCGACCACGACGCGCGTGACGCGAATGTGGGCGGCGAAATTCTCTTCACGGTGTTCTGAGGAAGGGATCAGCCATGTCACGTATCGGCAAGCGGCCTGTGACGGTCCCGTCGGGCGTGACCGCGACCGTCGAAGGACAGACCGTAAAGATGAAGGGGCCGAAGGGCCAGCTTCAGTTCATCGTTCATGACGACGTCGAGGTGAAGTTCGAGAACGGCGCGGTCAAGGTTGCGCCGCGGGTCGAGACCAACCGCGCGCAGGCGATGTACGGCACCGCGCGCGCCCAGGTCGCCAATCTGGTCGACGGCGTCACCAAGGGCTTCGAGAAGAAGCTCGAGATCACCGGCGTCGGTTATCGCGCCGCGCTGCAGGGCAAGAACCTGCAGCTCGCGCTCGGCTACAGCCACGACGTGGTCTATGCGATCCCGGAAGGCATCGCGATCACGGTGCCGAAGCCGACCGAGATCGTCATCACCGGCAGCGACTCCCAGCGCGTCGGCCAGGTCGCGGCCGAAATCCGCAACTACCGTCCGCCGGAGCCCTACAAGGGCAAGGGCGTGAAGTATTCCGACGAATTCATCTTCCGCAAGGAAGGCAAGAAGAAGTAACGGAGCCGGCCATGTCGAGACTCAAGATCACCAATGCCCGGCGCAAGCAACGCGTGCGGCTGTCTTTGCGCCGCACCGCGAGCGGCCGTCCGCGGCTGTCGGTGTTCCGTTCGTCGAAGCACATCTATGCGCAGGTCATCGACGACCTGAAGGGCGAGACGCTGGCTTCGGCTTCGTCGCTGGAGAAGACGATGCGCGAGGGCGGCAACACCGGCGCCAACATCGACGCGGCCAAGGCGGTCGGCAAGCTGCGTGGCCGAGCGTGCGGTCAAGAACGGCGTCAAGGAAGTCGTGTTCGACCGCGGCAGCTATCTCTATCACGGCCGGGTCAAGGCGCTGGCCGATGCGGCGCGCGAAGGCGGGTTGAGGTTCTAACGGATCGGTATTGTACGGACGATCAGCGCCACAGAGGCTTTGGGCAGCTCTCAAGGATTGGAAAACACCATGGCAGGTGAACGGGAACGCGGCGGACGCGAACGGGGCGGGATCGCGAAGAGCGCGACAGCGAGTTCGTCGACAAGCTCGTCCACATCAATCGCGTGGCGAAGGTCGTCAAGGGCGGCAAGCGCTTCGGATTTGCGGCGCTGGTCGTGATCGGCGACCAGAAGGGCCGGGTCGGTTTCGGCCACGGCAAGGCGCGCGAAGTGCCGGAGGCGATCCGCAAGGCGACCGAATCGGCCAAGCGCAATTTGACGCGGGTGGCGCTGCGCGAAGGCCGCACGCTGCATCACGACATCGCCGGCCGTCATGGCGCCGGCCGGGTCTATCTGCGCGCGGCTCCGGCCGGCACCGGCATCATCGCCGGCGGTCCGATGCGCGCGGTGTTCGAGACGCTCGGCATCCAGGACGTGGTGGCGAAGTCGATCGGTTCGTCGAACCCCTACAACATGGTTCGCGCCACGTTCGATGCGCTGAAGCACCAGGATTCGCCGCGCTCGGTTGCGGCGCGCCGCAACATCAAGGTGTCCACGCTGCAGGCCCGCCGCGTCGGCGGCGACGCCGAAGTCGTGGCGGAATAAACAATACGCGCGATCAGGTTTCGGAGTTGATGACGATGGCCAAGGCCGCAAAGACGATCAAGGTCGAGCAGACCGGCAGCCCGATCCGCCGCCATCATTCGCAGCGCGCGACGCTGATCGGGCTCAATCTCAACAAGATCGGCCGCGTCAGCGAACTGCCGGACACCCCTGCGGTTCGCGGCATGATCGCCAAGGTTCACCATCTCGTCCGCGTCGTCGGCGGGAAATAAATTCAGCGCGCATCATCCCGAAAGTGGGCACCGGTTTTCGGACAAGATGATGCGCAAAACAAGGAGCGATGAAGCTCACGAGATCGCCGACAACGCCGGCTCGCGCAAGAAGCGCATGCGCGTCGGCCGTGGCATCGGCTCAGGCAAGGGCAAGCGGCAGGCCGCGGCGGCAAGGGCCAGACCGCGCGTACCGGCGTGCGCATCAAGGGTTTCGAAGGCGGCCAGATGCCGTTGCATCGCCGCCTGCCGAAGCGCGGCTTCAACAACGTGTTCCGGCTCGAGTATCGCCGAGATCAATCTCGACCGGCTGCAGGACGCGATCAACGCCAAGACGATCGACACAAGTGCGGTCATCAACGCGGAATCGCTGGTGAAGGCCGGCGTGCTGCGGCGCGCCAAGGCCGGCGTGCGGCTGCTCGGCCGCGGCGAGATCAAGGCCAAGATCAATGTCGAGGTGCACGGCGCCTCGAAGTCGGCGGTGGCGGCGGTCGAGAAGGCCGGCGGCACCGTGAAGATCCTGGCGCCCGTCGAGCCAAGGACGAAGGCAAGGCGGCGTAACATCTGCGTCATCGCGGGGCCCGGGTTCCGCGATTTCGCCCAATGAATGATGGACTTATCGAAGTCGGGCCCCAAATAATGCCCGGCGTCTGCTGACGGTTCCGCCAAGGTCGCGGGACAAGCGATGCAAAGGCGGCGGGAGAAAGCCAGACATGCCCTCAGCAGCAGAACAACTTGCAGCCAATCTCAACTCTCGGCGCCTTCGCCAAGGCCGACGAGCTGAAGAAGCGGATCTGGTTCACGCTCGGTGCGCTCTTGGTGTACCGGCTCGGCACCTACATCCCGCTGCCCGGCATCGATCCCAACATCTGGGAGCAGGTGTTCCGCACGCAAGCCGGCGGCATCCTCGGCATGTTCAACATGTTCGCCGGCGGCGGCATCCACCGCATGGCGATCTTCGCGTTGAACATCATGCCGTACATCTCGGCATCGATCATCATCCAGCTCCTGACCACCGTCTCGCCGCAGCTCGAAGCGCTGAAGAAGGAAGGCGAGGCCGGGCGCAAGATTCTGAACCAGTACACCCGTTACCTCACGGTGCTTCTTGCCGCATTCCAGTCCTACGGCATCGCCGTCGGCCTCGAGGGCGCCGGCAACGTCGTCTCCGATCCCGGATTTTTCTTCCGCATCTCGACCGCGGTGACGCTGACCGGCGGCACCATGTTCCTGATGTGGCTCGGCGAGCAGATTACATCGCGCGGAATCGGCAATGGCATCTCGCTGATCATCCTGTCCGGCATCGTGGCCGAACTGCCGTCGGCGCTCGCCAACATGCTCGAACTCGGCCGCCAGGGCGCGTTGTCGACCGGTTTGATCCTGATCGTGATCGTGATGGTGGTCGTCGTGATCGCCTTCATCGTGTTCATGGAGCGTGCGCAGCGGCGATTGCTGATCCAGTATCCGAAGCGCCAGGTCGGCAACAAGCAGTTCGAGGGCCAGTCCTCGCATCTGCCGCTCAAGCTCAATACCTCCGGCGTGATTCCGCCGATCTTCGCCTCGTCGCTGCTGCTGCTGCCGACCACGGTCGCCAACTTCAACGCGGGCAAGGGGCCGGAATGGTTCCAGTGGCTCACCACCCAGCTCGGCCATGGCCGTCCGCTGTTCCTGTTCCTCTATCTGGCGCTGATCGTTTTCTTCGCCTTCTTCTACACCGCGATCGTGTTCAACCCGACCGAGACCGCGGACAATCTGAAGAAGCATGGCGGTTTCATCCCGGGCTATCGTCCGGGTGAGCGCACCGCCGAATATATCGACTATGTGCTGTCGCGCATCACCGTGGTCGGCGCGATTTATCTCGCGATCGTCTGCTTGATCCCGGAAATCCTGATCTCCTACGCGTCCGTGCCGTTCTACTTCGGCGGCACCTCGCTCCTGATCGTGGTCAGCGTGACCATGGATACGGTGGCGCAGGTGCAGGGCTATCTGCTCGCCCATCAATATGAGGGGCTGATCAGGAAGTCGAAGCTGCGGGGCCGTCGTAGATGAATATCGAGCTGGCGCGCCGAATCGCGATCACGATCGGCGCGCTACTCGTTTTCAGGCTGGGCAGTCACATCCCGGTTTTGGGCATTTCGACGCAAAGCGCGCTGCGTTCTTTCGGCGCCATCGACCGTGTCTCGATTTTCGCGCTAACCCTCGTTCCCTACATCAGCGCCGCCATCATCATCCGGCTGATCTCGATGGTGTGGAGCAGGCTGAGCGCGCTCGAACGCTCGGGCGAGGCGGGCCGTCGCAAGATCGACCGATACACGTTGATTCTGACGCTGCTGCTCGCGATGTTCCAATCCTATGGCATCGCATCGGCACTGGGGCATGTTCCCGGCCTGGTTGACCCTTCCGACAGTCTGTTCCTGGTCAGGGTCACGGCGTCGCTGGTCGGTGGGGTGTTTTTCCTGATCTGGCTCTCCGAGCAGATCACGCTGCGCGGCATCGGCAACGGCATTGCATGGGTGCTCAGCGCTGGCATCCTTGCCGCGCTGCCGGCCAGCGTCGCCGGCGTCCTCGAACTGACGAGAGCGGGTGTCGTCTCCAACAATCTCGCGGTGTGCTACGCCGCTTTCTGGGTGGCCCTGGTTGCCTTGATGGTCGTTGTCGAAAGCGCGCGTCGGCGTGTCAGGATCGAATTTGCGGAACGCCAGGTCGGAAGCCGTTTGCTTCCGATCCGATCCGCCGTGCTTCCGATCAAGCTCAACAGCGCCGGCTTTTTGATCCCGGCCACGGTCGCGCAATGGTTCTGGTTGTTGCCGTTGGCCTTTGCTGCCGTTGTCTTCGGCGCGAAAGAGCCATGGCTGGCCGCGGCCTATGATCACATGACGTATGGCAAGCCCGCCCACATGATCATCGGGGCGATCGCGATCTTCATTCTCGCATTTATCTACACCTCCTACGTGGTCGACCCCGACCGCGCCGCTGATTCGCTCTGCAAACAGGGTGGAGCAATCCCCGGTGTCGCGAGAGGGGAGGCCACCGCCGACTATCTGGATCGTGTGGCGTCGCTGATGACGGTCATCGGCGCCGTCTACCTCGTGGCGGTGTGGCTGCTTCCTGAAGCGTTGGTAGCCTATAGCGACTACACGTTACCCAATAAAATCGGTGGTGGTTCGGTACTGATTGTGGTTTGCACTATTCTTGATTTGAAAATGCAGGTGCGTAATCTATCGCGCACCAAGTCGGGGGGCGTACGCCAATGAGAATAATCCTTCTGGGCCCGCCGGGTTCGGGCAAGGGCACCCAGGCGCAGCGGCTGGTGCAGCGTTACGGCATCGTCCAGCTCTCCACCGGTGAAATGCTGCGCGCAGCGGTCGCCGCCGGCACGCCGGTCGGCTTGCGCGCCAAGGACATCATGGCGAGCGGCGGGCTCGTGCCCGACGACGTCGTGGTCGGCGTCATCGCCGACCGTATCGAACAGTCCGACGCCAAAAAGGGTTTCATCCTCGACGGATTTCCGCGCACCGTGCCGCAGGCCGAGGCGCTCGACGACCTGCTCAGGCACAAGCACCTCAAGCTCGACGCCGTGATCGAGCTGCGCGTCAACGAGAGCGCGTTGCTGCAGCGGGTCGAGACGCGTGTGGCCGAAATGCGCTCGCGCGGCGAGGACGTCCGCGTCGACGATACGCCGGAGGTGCTGACCAGGCGCCTCGCGGCCTACCGCTCGCTGACCGAGCCGCTGATCCACTACTATTCGGAGCGTCGCAAGCTCTTGACCGTCGACGGCATGATGACCATCGAGCAGGTGACGCGGGAGATCGGCCGAATCCTGGCCGCGATCGACGCCGCCGATGCCAAGGCGGCCGGGAAACGGGCCTCGGCCAAGCCGGCGGCCAGGGGAACCGTCCGCAAGCCCGCCCGGAAGCAGACAAAATCGTCTCCCACGGGCAGGCCGAGCGCCAAAAAGGCGGCCAAAGCGGCCGGGAAGGCCGCCAAACGCCCCTCCAAGGGGGCCAAAAAGCCGGTCACGAAGGGTGCCCGGAAGGCCACCAAAAAGGCTGCGAAAAAGCTCACGAAAAGGCGACGTAAGGCTTAGAATCGGTTGACGAAACCGCATTTGATCCCTTAATAAGCCCCGCATCCAAGTCGGATAGTGATCAAACGATGCCGGGCCCCAAATGGACGAGGGGTCGGGCGTCGTGTTCGCGTTTGCGGACCTGCCCGAGAGAGCAAGAATTTCAGAGCCGAAATCCCCCGAGGGATCGGCGACAGGAGAGACCTACGTGGCCCGTATTGCCGGCGTGAACATTCCGACCAACAAGCGCGTGCTGATCGCGCTGCAGTACATCCATGGCATCGGCGAGAGGAGCGCGGCCGAGATCATGGACAAGACGAAGATCCCGCTGGATCGCCGCGTCAGCCAGCTCAGCGACGCCGAAGTTCTCCAGATCCGTGAAATGATCGACCGCGACTACGTCGTGGAAGGCGATCTTCGTCGCGAGACCGGCATCAACATCAAGCGGCTGATGGACCTCGGCTGCTATCGCGGTCTGCGTCATCGCCGCGGCCTGCCGGTGCGCGGCCAGCGCACCCACACCAACGCGCGTACGCGCAAGGGCCCGGCGAAAGCGATCGCCGGCAAGAAGAAATAATTTCCGCGAGTAGCGAATGGCGACGCGCGAGCAGGGGACAAGCCCTACTCGCTACTCGCCACTCACCATTCGCTTTGAGGTGTAGCCGCTGGAATTACGGCGGCGTTGAGATCGACAGGAAAGGTTTGAAATGGGCAAGGAAGCTACACCCGCCGGACGCGTTCGCCGTCGCGAACGCAAGAACATCGCCTCCGGCGTCGCGCATGTGAATTCGTCATTCAACAATACCACCATCACCATCACCGACGCGCAGGGCAACACCATTGCCTGGTCGTCGGCGGGAACGATGGGGTTCAAGGGGTCGCGGAAGTCGACCCCGTATGCCGCGCAGGTCGCGGCGGAGGATGTTTCCAAGAAGGCGCAGGAACACGGCATGCGCACGCTGGAAGTCGAGGTCGCCGGTCCCGGTTCGGGCCGCGAGTTGGCGCTCCGCGCGTTGCAGGCCGCGGGCTTCACCGTCACCTCGATCCGCGACGTGACGACGATCCCGCACAATGGTTGCCGGCCGCGCAAGCGTCGCCGGGTGTGATGTGCTTTCGCGGGCGGCAAGGCCGCCTGCGGAGTCGTTTTTGGAATTTTGCGCGCGGACTGATCCGCGATCTCGAACGCCGGGTGACGATCCGGCCTGAGGTGAAACAGTGACGATCCAGAAAAATTGGCAAGAGCTTATCCGACCGAACAAGTTGCAGGTCTCCGCCGGCCACGACGCCAACCGCCATGCGACGCTGGTCGCCGAGCCGCTCGAGCGCGGCTTCGGCCAGACGCTCGGCAATGCGTTGCGCCGCATCCTGCTGTCCTCGCTGCAGGGCGCCGCCGTGCAGTCGGTGCACATCGACGGCGTGCTGCACGAGTTCTCCTCGATCGCCGGCGTCCGCGAGGACGTGACCGACATCGTGCTCAACATCAAGGACATCTCGATCAAGATGCAGGGCGAAGGCCCCAAGCGCATGGTCGTGAAGAAGTCCGGCCCGGGCGTGGTCACCGCCGGCGACATCCAGACCGTCGGCGACGTCGTCGTGCTCAATCCCGACCTCGTGCTGTGCACGCTCGACGACGGCGCGGAAATCCGCATGGAGTTCACGGTCGCGACCGGCAAGGGCTATGTCGCCGCCGAGCGTAACCGCCCCGAGGATGCGCCGATCGGCCTGATCCCGGTCGACAGCCTGTTCTCGCCGGTTCGCAAAGTCTCCTACAAGGTCGAGAACACCCGCGAGGGCCAGATCCTCGACTACGACAAGCTGACCATGACGATCGAGACCAACGGCGCGATCTCGCCGGAGGATTCGGTGGCCTATGCCGCGCGCATCCTGCAGGACCAGCTCAACGTGTTCGTCAACTTCGAGGAGCCGCGCAAGGAAGTCGCGCAGGAGATCATCCCCGATCTCGCCTTCAACCCGGCCTTCCTCAAGAAGGTGGACGAACTCGAGCTGTCGGTGCGTTCGGCCAACTGCCTGAAGAACGACAACATCGTCTATATCGGCGACCTCGTGCAGAAGAGCGAAGCGGAGATGCTGCGCACCCCGAACTTCGGCCGCAAGTCGCTGAACGAGATCAAGGAAGTGCTGGCCCAGATGGGGCTGCATCTCGGCATGGAAGTGCCGGGCTGGCCGCCGGAGAACATCGACGAGCTCGCCAAGCGCTTCGAGGATCACTACTGAGAATAAAGAGCGCGATGATCGATCATCGCGCTTTTTTCAGGGCGAACGCAGGAAGCCCACCTGAGCAACGCGCCGCTTGCGGCGAACTGAAGGAATAAAGTCATGCGTCACGGAAAAGTTCATCGCAAGCTCAATCGCACCGCCGAGCACCGCCGCGCGATGTTCGCCAATATGTGCGCCGCGCTGATCAAGCACGAGCAGATCGTCACCACGCTGCCGAAGGCCAAGGAGCTGCGGCCGATCGTCGAGAAGCTGGTCACCTTGGGCAAGAAGGGCGGGCTGGCGCTGCGCCGCCAGGCGATCTCCGAGATGCGCGACCGCGATCAGGTCAAGAAACTGTTCGACGTGCTGGCGCCCCGCTACAAGGACCGCAACGGCGGCTACACCCGCATCATCAAGGCCGGCTTCCGCTACGGCGACAACGCCGCGATGGCGGTGATCGAGTTCGTCGACCGCGACGTCGACGCCAAGGGCCAGGATTCCGGTCCCGAGCAGGAGAAGCCGGAAGCCGAGGCGGCGTAAGTCCCGCGCGACATCGAAGTTTCAAAAGCGGCGCCTTGGGCGCCGCTTTTTTGCTTTTGTGGAGTATATGTTCGAGCGGTCGGGAGTTGGAGCAGTCAAATGAACGCCGCGGAACTAAGCGTCGTCTACAGGTCCGATGAGGAATACACTGGCCAGATCAGGGCGACCGTGAGGTCGGGTCGCTTCTCTGCAGAGGGGGCGGCTTGGTTCGGCCGGATCCACGTGAAGGAAACGTTTCTTGCTGCGCTTCGGAGATCTCCGCTGCCGATCAATGATCCGCCATCTCTCGAAGGCGGCTTTTGGAGCAAAGGAAAATCGAAGGCCCTTGAGCAATGCCATCTCAGGATTACCGTCAAGCCGTACGACAGCCGTGGAACACTTCTCGTGCACGTCGACGTCGCCTCGGAGGTCTGGAAGACGCCAGACGCCGATCTGCAGAATTCCGCCACCGTTCGTTTTCTTGCGGAGTATGCCGCCCTGGATACATTTGCGGGGGAGTTCGAGCAGGTCCTTGATGGTACGAGGGAGATCGCGGTCCTCAGGGGCATTGTGAACTAAGTCCGGAGGGTGGGCGAAACCTAGCCCACCATCTTTTCCAGCGATCGAGTTAGCGTTGAGCAGATTGTGCCGCGCGATTGCTGCAGGAACAGGGCAGGCCCGCCTCTGCGCCGCTTTTTTAATAGATCGTGACCGCGGCGCGCCTTGCGTGCATAATTGTCGCAAATCAGGCTGGGGGATTTCGATGAGGATTGTCTTGGGCGTGGCGCTGGCGCTACTGGTGTCACCGGCGCTCAGTGAGACATTGGTCGAGCGCGGCGCCTATCTCGTCAACAGCGTGATGGTCTGCCACAACTGCCACACGCCGCAGGGCCCCCAGGGGTTCGACTTATCGCGCGCGTTGTCGGGTGGTCCCCAGATTTTCGACGAGCCAGAGTACAAGGTCACCGGCGCCAACATCACCCCGGACAAGGAGACCGGCATCGGCAACTGGAGCGACGCCGAGTTGAGGAAATTTCTCATCACTGGCGTCAAGCCGAACGGCACCAAAGCCGCGCCGATCATGCCCTACGAATTCTACACCGTGCTGACGGCGCGCGATCTCGACGCGCTGGTGGCGTATCTCAAAACGGTGCCCCCGCTTCGCCACGAAACGCCGGCGCCGGAATATCGCAAGGCATCGAAGCCGGAGACGCCGACCTATTCGGGCGCGCAGATGACCGACGCCCAAATGACCGACAAGCTCTCCCGCGGCCGCTATCTCCTGAGCATTTCGCACTGCCTGGAATGTCACACGCCGGAGGGCCCATCCACGGTGCATGATTTCGCTGCCGCGACCGGCAAGGGCGGACGGAAATTCCTGGGGCCATGGGGCGAGTCGCAGTCCCGCAACATCACCTCGGATTCCGTGTCCGGCCTCGGACAATGGAGCGACGACGAGATCAAGCGCGCCATCACCAAAGGCATCGGCCGCGACGGCCGTCAGCTGAAACCGCCGATGGCCTACGCGGCCTATGCCACCATGACCGCGCAGGATCTCGATGCCATCGTCGCGTTCGTCCGCACGATACCGCCACTGCAGTAGGCTGCGCCGTCATGGCTTTCTGGCAGCGCGACGCCTTGCTATGATGGCACCTCATTCAATTGGGAGGCGCGCGTGAGCAATTTGCTGCGTGCGATTTTGTCCGGCCTGGTCGTGCTGTCGTTGTTGGGGTCGCTGACGGCGCGCGCCGATCAGGCGTTTCAGCGCTTCCTGCCGCTCTTTGTCGATCTTGATGGCTGGCAGGGCAAGAAGCCTGATGGCGCGTCGATGGAAATGGCGAATATCAGCATGACCACGGCCAACCGGGATTACACGAAGGGCTCGTCGGAACTACACGCCGTTGTCATGGTTGGCCAAAGTGCCGTCGCCGCGCTGGCGCCTCTGCAAAATCCCATGAACATTCAGACCACCGAGGGCCACATGGTCACATCGACCATGCACGGCATGCCCGTCCTCAAAGGCTTCAACACCAAGGACAAGTCCGGCTCGCTCATCGTGGGAGTGAGCAAGGATGCGATGTTCAGCCTGTCCTACAAAAACATGACCGAGGACGAGGCGCTGGCGCTCGCCGAGAAATTCGACTGGAAGGCGATCCAATCGGCCGCTCAGTCGAAGTGAGGCCCTGCAATTCCCAGGGCTACCATCCCTCCAGCACGATCTTGCCGCGCGACTTGCCGGACTCCAGCAGCGCGTGCGCGCGCTTGAGATTCGCTGCGTTGATGGTGCCGAACGCCTGATCCATCGTAGTGCGGAGCACGCCCTTGTCGATGAGGTCGGCGACGTCGTCGAGCAGATGATGCTGCGCGATCATGTCTGATGTCTGGAACGAGGAGCGCGTGAACATCGATTCCCAGTGCACCGAGATCGCCTTGCCCTTGAAGGCGCTCATGGTGAATTCCTGGGGATCGTCGATCAGGCCGAACTTGCCCTGCGGCGCCATGACGTCGGCGATCGCCTTGTAGTGCTGTTCGGTGAAGGTGAGGCTCGCGACGAGGCCGACCGGCGGCGGCTTCAGCTTCTCGATCTGCTCCTTCATCGGCTTGGCATGATCGATCACCGCATGCGCGCCGAGATCGAGACACCATTTTTGCGACTCCGGCCGCGTCGCGGTCGCAACCACAGTCAAGCCCGTCAGGCGCCGCGCGAGCTGGATCATGATCGAGCCGACGCCGCCGGCGCCGCCCACGATCAACAGCGTGCGCGGATCGACGCTCTTGCCCGGCACCGCGCCGAGGCGATCGAACAGCAATTCCCAGGCGGTGATGGAGGTGAGCGGTAGCGCGGCGGCCTGCGCGAACGAGAGCGATTTCGGTTTGTTGCCGACGATGCGCTCGTCGACCAGATGGAATTGCGAGTTGGTGCCCTGGCGCAGGATCGAGCCGGCATAGAAGACCTCATCGCCCGGCTTGAACAGCGACACATCGGGACCGACGGCGTCGACCACGCCGGCCGCATCGAACCCCAAAATCTTGGTCTCGCCCTCGGGCGGCGCGGCGCGCTTGCGCACCTTGTAGTCGACCGGATTGGCGGAGATCGCCTGCACGGCGACGCGGATGTCACGGCCTTTCGGCTCCGGCTTCGCCGCCTCGAAATCGATCAGCGCATCCTTGTCCTCGATCGGCAGCGACTTCCTGTATCCGACGGCCTTCATTCCTGCTCTCCATCTTGTGTGGCGCGGCAGACTTGTCGTGCTGGCGTCAATTTGGCAAGTACTGTAAATTCAGGCAGATAGTCCCCTTTTGGATACTATTGGCGGAAAGCACGCATGAAACGGCGAAATTTCGCGCATCGGCCGGGATGCGCGGTCGAGGCCACGCTCGATCTGATCGACGGCAAGTGGAAGGGCGTGATCCTGTTTCACCTGCAGTCCGGCACCCAGCGCTTCGGCGAATTGCGGCGGCGGATGCCCGGGATCACCCAGCGCATGCTGACCAAGCAGTTGCGCGCGCTGGAAGATGACCGTCTCATCATCCGCAAGGTCTATGCCGAGGTGCCGCCGCGGGTGGAATATTGCCTGTCGGAGATCGGCGAAAGTCTGCGGCCGGTGATCGATACGCTAAAAGCCTGGGGCGAAAGCCACCAGGAAAAACTGTCCTGCGCGCCGGCGGCTGCGACAGCGCCGTCGCGCGCGGCCTGAACCGCTCCCCCATTTGATCGTTACCCACATTCAGGATTTGTCACGATGTTGAATTGCTTCGTCTCTGTGGTGCTCGTCTCCGCCGCGCTTGCCGTCGCCGCGATCGGCGCAGGACCGCCGCGTGCCGTCGTCTGCGGCAGGAGCTGCGGCTGTCCTATGCGCCGATCGTGCAGCGCGTGCAGCCGGCGGTGGTGAACGTCTACGCCGCCAAGGTCGTGCAGAACCGTAATCCCTTCATGGACGATCCGCTGTTCCGCCGTTTCTTCGGCGTGCCGGGAGGGCAGGGCGAGCAGATGCAACGTTCGCTCGGCTCCGGCGTGATGGTCGACCCGTCCGGCCTCGTCGTCACCAATGTCCACGTCATCGAGGGCGCCGACCAGGTCAAGGTGTCGCTGTCGGACAAGCGCGAGTTCGAGGCCGAGGTCATGCTGAAGGATTCACGCTCCGACCTCGCGGTGCTGCGGCTGAAGGACACGCACGAGAAATTTCCGACCCTCGACTTCGCCAATTCCGACGAGCTTCTGGTCGGCGATGTCGTGCTCGCGATCGGCAATCCCTTCGGCGTCGGCCAGACCGTGACGCACGGCATCATCTCGGCGCTGGCGCGCACCCAGGTCGGCATCACCGACTATCAGTTCTTCATCCAGACCGATGCCGCCATCAATCCCGGCAATTCCGGCGGCGCGCTGGTCGACATGACCGGACGGCTCGCCGGCATCAACACCGCGATCTACTCGCGCTCCGGCGGCTCCCAAGGCATCGGCTTTGCGATCCCCGCCAACATGGTGCGGGTGGTGGTGGCCTCCGCCAAGATGGGCGGCAAGGCGGTGAAGCGGCCGTGGCTCGGCGCCAAGCTGCAGGCGGTGACGCCGGAGATCGCCGAAAGCCTGGGGCTTCGCTCGCCGACGGGTGCTCTCGTCGCAAGCGTGGTGTCGGGCAGTCCGGCGGCGCGCGCCGGACTGAAGTCGAGTGACCTGATCACCGCGATCGACGGCCAGACCATCGACGATCCCAACGGCTTCGAATACCGCTTTGCTACGCGTCCGCTGGGCGGCAACGCGCAGATCGACGTGCAGCGTGCCGGCAAACCGGTGAAGCTCACCATGCCGCTCGAGACGGCGCCCGATGGCGGCCGCGACGAGATCACGGTGAAGGCGCGCTCGCCGTTCCAGGGCGCCAAGGTCGCCAACATCTCGCCGGCGGTCGCCGACGAGTTGCATCTGGATTCGGATACCCAAGGCGTGGTCGTGACCGATATCCCCGCGGATTCCGTTGCCGGCAATGTCGGCTTCCAGAAGGGCGATATCATCCTCAATGTGAACGGCCAGCAGATCGTCAAGACCAGCGAGCTGGAGAAGGCCGCCGGCCAGTCGGTGCGGGTCTGGCGCATCGTGATCCAGCGCGGCAATCAGCAGATCAACGTGACCTTGCCGGGATGAGTCCGAAGCGGCCACAGCAGGGAGCGTCGCTGTTCGCGGCGGCGGGCATGGAGCAGGACGCGCCGCGGCCGCTTCCTGATCGCCTTCGTCCGCACAAACTCGCCGACGTCGTCGGCCAGGACCACATCCTCGGTCCCGACGGCGCGCTGACGCGCATGCTGGAAACGCGGACGCTCGGCTCGCTGATCTTCTGGGGACCGCCCGGCACCGGCAAGACCACCGTGGCGCGTTTGCTCGCGGACGCCACCGAGCTGCATTTCGAGCAGCTGTCAGCGGTGTTTTCGGGCGTCGCCGATCTGAAGAAGGCGTTCGACGCCGCGCGCGCCCGTCGCGAGACGGGCAGGGGCACGCTGCTGTTCGTCGACGAGGTGCATCGATTCAATCGCGCGCAGCAGGATTCGTTTCTGCCTGTCATGGAAGACGGCACCGTGGTGCTGGTCGGCGCCACCACGGAAAATCCGTCGTTCGAGCTCAACGCCGCCTTGCTGTCGCGAGCGCGCGTGCTGGTGTTTCATTCGCTCGATGCGGATGCGATCGAAAAGCTGTTTGCCCATGCCGAGAAGGCCGAGGGCAAGACGCTGCCGCTCGACGCCGAGGCGCGCGCCGCGCTGGTGCGGATGGCCGATGGCGACGGCCGCGCCGCGTTGACCTTGGCCGAAGAGGTCTGGCGTTCCGCGCGCGGCGGCGAGGTTTTCGATGCCGTGCAGCTGCAGGACATCCTGCAGCGCCGCGCGCCGATCTACGACAAGTCGGCCGACGGCCATTACAACCTGATCTCGGCGTTGCACAAATCGGTGCGCGGCTCCGATCCCGATGCGGCACTCTACTATCTCGCCCGGATGCTCGACGCCGGCGAGGACCCGCTGTTCCTGGCGCGGCGCGTGGTACGGATGGCGGTGGAGGACATCGGGCTTGCCGATCCGCAGGCGCTGGTCGTCGCCAATGCCGCAAAGGACGCCTACGATTTCCTCGGCTCGCCGGAGGGCGAACTCGCGATCGCGCAGGCCGTGCTCTATGTCGCGACCGCGCCGAAATCGAACGCCGCCTACACCGCCTTCGGCGCGGCCATGCGCACGGCCAAGGAAGCGGGCTCGCTGCTGCCGCCCAAGCACATCCTCAATTCGCCGACCAAGCTGATGCGCGAGGAAGGCTACGGCGCCGGCTACGAATACGATCAC
The DNA here is from genome assembly GCA_963791665.1 of uncultured Alphaproteobacteria bacterium. Taxonomy (GTDB): domain Bacteria; phylum Pseudomonadota; class Alphaproteobacteria; order Rhizobiales; family Xanthobacteraceae; genus Bradyrhizobium. Next base: position 40,549 of record CAWBTH010000034.1, read on the forward strand.
GACGCCGCAGAAGGATTTTCCGGCCAGGATTATTTTCCGGAAGCGCTGGGGCGGAAGACGTTCTACGATCCGCCCGAGCGCGGCTTCGAACGCGAGATCAGGAAGCGGCTGGACTATTGGGCCAAGCTGCGGCGGGAGAAGGCGGGCAAGTAGCGCACAGGTCTTGTTCAACGGGATGCCGTGGAGGTAGTCATGCCGACACATATTCCGGTCAGGCGGGAATATCGCGCAAGACTCTCGATCGCGACCGTCTGCATGCACGCGCTGCTCGCCGCAGGGATCATCGGCGCGATCGCGGCGACGGTGATATGGGCTTACAGCTGATCGTCACTGCAAATTGCTTGCGGTCGACTTCCCGTCACGCCGCCTGATGGCCCGCTTTCATCAGCTGCAGGATGATTTCGAGCCGCTCGACCGCGCCGTCGGCTTCCAGAATCTCCTGCATCCTTTCGATTCCGATCCTTGACATGGGCAGGAGCGGTGCGATGCTGTCGGCCAGCATGCCGGGATCGGTGAGATAATTCCGCGAGGCTGCGCGCGGCAAGCTGACATAGGTTTCATACGCTTCGAGGACCTGCCGCGACAAGGTCATAATTTCCGTGGTGAGATCGACCCGGCTGTCTTCGATCGGCGCGACTTCGGCGCCGAGAAACGCGGCCGCGACCGGCGTGACGATGGCGGCGCGCTGATGTCCGGCGACGACCAGCTTCAGCGTATGTCTTTCAACGTCACGCTGTCGATCACCGTAGCCGATGACGCCGACGGAATTGTAGATCTCGAAAGTCGGATCGTCATCGACTGCCCGCCGCTGCCTGACGGCGAAGATGCGGCCGCCTTGGCGCGCGCTTTCGCCACCGCACGCCTGGTTTTGTCGCGCCCGACGAAGAGCGGCGCAATCATCTGCGGAAACACGACGATGTCGCGCAACGGCACGACGGGCATGACCGTTCCCGCCGCAACGGACGGAGCCGGCCGTTTGTGCTCCGGCTGCCTTGCCCGGATCCGCGCGGCCAGCACATTCCAGTCGTGCAGGCCGAAGGCCCTGGCGATCAGCTCCAGGCTTTCGCCGTGGGTGAGGGAGACGGACTTGGTCTTGAGGGCATCGCGCAGCGTCTGCGCCATAGCCTTGGCATCGCGGAAATCGCGCATTGGAGGTACCTCTGCTGTGGCGAACGAGAAATGTCAGGCGCTTGCGTTGCTGACTCGTTCGCTCTGGCAAAGGGACCGAAAGCGGCGTGATACGTTCACCATACCCTGAAAGGGCGCAAGCAGCGGGTCGTATCCACCCGTTGCGAAAATATGCCCGGCCAGGCAGGCTGTCAACGCCGAGACAATTCGGCCGTGACCTTGAAGGCCATTTGCGCTAGTCACCGGCCATGAGCCGCCGCGTCAAGAAGCCATTGAGACCCCGGGGCGAACGCCCGAGGGGCGCGCGTCCCTATCGGGACAAGCAGCGGGATGAGTATCAACAGGCGCATCGCCCCGGCGGCAAGCCCGCGCGCCTCGCGGCGCCCCGCGCAGCAAAGCCTGCGCCTTTTGTCGCGGAGCCGGAGAAGACCGTCGCCGAGGCGCCGCCGCTGCCGACCAAGGTGCAGACCGTCGTGGTCACGCCGGACGAGGACAACATGCGGGTCGACCGCTTCCTCGAAGCGCGCTTTCCGGGGCTGTCGTTTTCCCACATCCAGCGCATCGTCCGCAAAGGCGAGTTGCGCGTGAACGGCAAGCGCGCCGACAGCAAGGATCGGCTGCAGGCCGGCCAGAGCATCCGCATTCCGCCGCTCCGGCTGGATACGCCGAAGGTCGCGGGCAAACTGTCGGACGCCGAAGCGAAGACGCTCGCCGACTTGAAGGCGATGACGCTCTACGAAGACGACGACGTGCTGGTGTTGAACAAGCCCGCCGGACTCGCGGTGCAGGGCGGCTCCGGCACCACGCGACATGTCGACCAGATGCTCGAAGTGATGCGCGACTCGAAAGGTCAGAAGCCGCGGCTGGTACACCGGCTCGACAAGGAGACGTCGGGTTGCCTGCTGGTGGCCAAGACGCGCTTTGCCGCAACCGCATTGACCGGATCGTTCCGCCATCGATCGGCACGCAAGATCTACTGGGCGCTGGTGGCGGGCGTGCCGAAGCCGAAGCAGGGCCGCATCTCGACCTATCTCGCGAAAGAGGAGAGCGAGGAGGACTCCATCATGCGCATTGCCGCCCATGGTGACGAGGGCGCGAGCCACGCGGTGACCTATTACGCCGTAGTCGAAACGTCGGCCACGAAGCTCGCCTGGGTGTCGCTGAAACCGGTCACCGGGCGGACGCATCAATTGCGCGCGCATATGGCGCATATCGACCACGCCATCGTCGGCGATCCCAAATATTTCAACAAGGAGAACTGGCAGCTGCCCGGCGGTTTGCAGAACCGGCTGCATCTCTTGGCGCGCCGCATCGTGATTCCGCATCCGCGCGGCGGCGTGATCGATGCGTCGGCGCCGCTGCCGCCGCACATGCTGCAATCGTGGAATCTGCTGGGGCTTGAGGCCGACCGCTTCGATCCGATCGAGAACGCGCCGGAGGAGTGAGCTAGTTCCTGAATTGCTCCAGGAACATCCGCAAGGAGTCGTGCGGGCTCTCGACATCCGTGATCACCCAGCCGTCGCGGCCCTGCACCAGGATGAAGTTCAGCGTGACGCTGCGCCCGTCATTATCGAAGCTCGCGGCGACGTAGGTCTTGTCGAACTGTTTGCGCAGGATCGAGACGGCGACCGGGCCGAGCTTCCAGGTCGGGCTCTGCACCATGAAATCGTAGGGCTCGGTGCGCGGCGCCAGCCAGGCGCTGCGCAGGCTCGGATCGAAGAATTTTTGGGCGGTGGCCTCGTCGCGCGGCAGCCCGCGCGAAAGGTCCGGCGCGCCCTTGCCGTAATAGGCGTAGACGTTGCGGACGGCCGATTCGGGCGTGCGAAACCCGGCCTCGGCCGCCGGCGCGCTCAAGGCGGAAAATGCCGCCACAACGATCGCAAAAGTCCTCTTCACCGCAGGCTCGCTTTACTGCAAGGCACGCATATCATAATTGGAGCGTTCGTTTGATGCGACGGAGAGAAGCAATTTCGCATGCGTGACTTGTTTGACGAGATGGCCGGCCAATCGCCGCTCGATCCGCAGGAGGCGGTGCGGCGCGAGGCGCGCGTACCCAAACGCAAGCGCTTCTACAAGGAGGCCGGCGTCGCCGAGGCGGCAAGCGGATTTAACGTCACGCTGGACGGCAAGCCGATCAAGACCCCCTCGGGCCGCACCGTCACCGTGCCGGTTCGCGCAATCGCCGAGGCCATCGCAGAGGAATGGCGCGCGCAAGCGGACACCATCGATCCCCTGACCATGCCGCTGACGCGCTTCGCCAACAGCGTCGTCGAGTCCGTGGTCGATCGCGTGGCGCTGGTACGCGACGACGTCGCGAAATATCTCCACTCCGATCTCTTGTTCTATCGCGCCGGCCATCCGCAGGCGCTGGTCGCGAAGGAGGCCGCTGCATTGGGACCCCGTGCTGTTCTGGGCGGCGGATACACTCGGCGCGCACTTCATCCTCGGCGAAGGCATCATGCATGTCCGCCAACCCGACACGGCAGTCGAGGCGGCCAAAGCCGCGTTGCCGCACGAGCCCTGGTCGTTGGCGGCCGTGCATGTCGTGACGACCCTGACCGGATCGGCATTGCTGGCGCTGGCGCTGACCCATGGCGCGCGCGATCCCGATCAGATCTGGGGTGCCGCCCATGTCGATGAGGACTGGAACCGCGATCAATGGGGCGCGGACGAGGAGGTGACCGCGCGGCGCGCTGCCCGCGAGGTCGATTTCCGCGCCGCCGTGCGGATTTTAGCGGCGATGAAGCCATCAGGTTAACGAGAGGTTTACGCCGCCCACGCTAGCGTTGCGGCCATGGCGCTGACCGTCAACCCCAGCTTACCCGTCATTGCCGCGCAGGCCACCGGCAGCGCCACATCCGGCGTCGTGCTGCAGCCGGGCATGGTGGTCGATGCGCAGGTGCTCAAGGTCGCCGAGAATTTGGTGCAGATCGCAATCGCAGGGCTCTCGATCGACGTGATGTCGGAGGTCGCGCTGACGCCGGGGCAGAGTTTGCAGCTTGCAGTGTCGCAGACATCTGACGGCACGGTGCGGCTCGCAATGGTCGGGCAGGGCGCCGGCGCGCCGCCGGCGGACACGGCCGGTGTTGCGACTGCGCCCATTGGAACGATGAGCTCGCCGGTCAATGCGACAAGCAACGCACCGGTCACGATCAACAGCATCGCAACCCCGGCGCAGGTCGTGGCGCCCACGGCCAACGATCCCCTGACTCCGCTGGAGCGGATCGCAGTGTCGGTTGCCGCCGAGACCGCGGCCACCCAGCAACAATCGCTCGCGCCGCTGTTCGCCAATCTCAATGCGGCCGCGACCTCGAGCAGCTTGCCGCCGGTGCTGCAGCAGGCGGTGTTGCAGGTGCTGGCGCAGCAGACGCCACTGGTCCCTGGCCTCAGCGGCGAAGATGTTCAGACTGCAGTGCAGACTTCCGGCCTGTTCCTGGAGTCCTCGCTGGCGACCGGCTCGCTTCCGCCCACCGGTATCCCCGATCTCAAGGCCGCGTTGATCGTGCTGCGGCAGACGCTGGCCGTGGCCGTGCAAGCAACCGAGACGCCGCAGGCGGTTGCGCCGGTTGTTTCAACCGTTGCGGCAGCTGAAATAAAGCCGGCAACGCCCTCGCCATCGTTGGTTCCGGCGCAGCCGGAGCAAACGCAGCCCGACCAGGTTCCTGACCCAGCCGTCCACGAAATCGCCCCACCGCAAGCACGCTTGCAGCTTCCAGCGCTCATGTCGGATGCGACGCGACAACCGACCAAGCTCGTGCTGGCCGAAGCGCTGCTCAGCGCCGGACCAAAGTCGGTGACGTCTGGTGCGGCGCTCAATCTCCTGCAGGAAGCCCTGCAGGAGATGCCGGCCGCATCGAGCCACGCGCAGACCATGACGGTGACTTTGCCCGGCGGGCAAAGCGAAGAAGCCGTTGTCCACACCAACACGCCGCCGCCGCCATTCCGCGGCGCGTTGCCGTCGGCGCAGCCGGTGGCCGCTCCCTCGATCGCACCTGACGCGCCGCTCGCAACCACCGTGCGCCATCTGCTCGACGACACCGACGCGGCGATTGCGCGTCAGACTTTGCTGCAGGTCGCTTCGCTGCCGGATCGGCCTGACGCATCGGCCAGCCGCACCGATCCCACGATGCCGCGCTGGAATTTCGAAATCCCCTTTGCGACGCCGTTAGGTACGGCGATGGCGCAGTTCGAAATTTCGCGCGATGGCGGTGGTACTGAAGTCGAATCGTCAAGACGCGTCTGGCGGGCACGGTTCTCGCTGGACGTCGAGCCCGCCGGACCCGTGCATGCGCTGATCTCCCTGATCGGCGACCGCACTTCGGTCAGGATGTGGGCCGAGCGGCCGCAGACGGCCTCGCTGCTGCGCGCGGGCGCGAACGACCTCAGCCTGGCGCTGAGTCAAGCCGAGCTGGCGCCCGGCGACATCGTGATCCGCGAGGGGACGCCGCCGCCGCCGCCGCAGCCGGCCAAAGCCGGGCATTTCCTGGATCGCGCGTCATGAGCGAGACTGCCAAGCAGCTTGCCGTCGCGCTGCATTACGACCGCACGGGCGCGCCGCGCGTGGTCGCCAAGGGCAAGGGCGCGATCGGCGCCAAGATCATCGAGGTCGCGAAAGCCCACGACATTCCGATCGAGGAGAACGAGGTGCTGGCCGGCGCGCTCTCCAATGTCGAGCTCGGCGACGAAATTCCGGCCGAGCTTTACAAGGCCGTCGCCGAGGTGCTGGTGTTCGTGCTGAAGCTGACGCGCTCGCCGCGCAGGCCCTAGCGTCATCGTTTCACCACTTGTGGTAGGAACTGTCCGCGCGTACGTTCACCAGCCCGGATGCAGACTTTGATCACTCGTCGCCACACGCTTGCTCTCCTGGCCGCGGCAAGCACGCTGCCGTCGCGCAGCCTCGCCAACGTCGTCTATCCCAAGACCCAGATTCGCACGGACCTTGCGAAGCATTTCACCGACGTCGGGACGGCCGGCACTTTCGTCGCCTATGACGTCGACGCCTACACCCTGATCGCCAGCGATCATGACCGCTCGGCCGAAGCGAGGCTGCCGGCCTCGACCTACAAGGTCCCGAACTCGCTGATCGCGCTGGAAACCGGCGTCGTCGAGGATCCCGACAAGGACGTCTTCAAATGGGACGGCGTCAAGCGCTCGATCGAGGCCTGGAACAAGGATCACACCATGCGGTCTGCGATCGCGGTTTCCGCGGTGCCGGTCTATCAGGAGATCGCGCGGCGGATCGGGCAAGAGCGCATGCAGAAATATGTCGACCTGCTCGAATACGGCAATCGCAATATCGGCGGCGGCATCGACCAGTTCTGGCTGACCGGCGATCTGCGCATCGATCCGATCCAGCAGGTCGATTTCCTCGACCGGCTGCGGCGCGGCGTGCTGCCGGTCTCCAAACGCAGCCAGGACCTGGTGCGCGACATCCTGCCCGTGACCAAGGTCGGCGACGCTGTCATCCGTTCCAAGTCGGGCCTGCTTGGCGCGAGCGCGGCCAGCCGTCGCTCGGCTGGATCGTCGGCTGGGCCGAGAAAGGCGAGGCGAGGGTGGTGTTCGCGCTCAACATGGACTGCAAGGAGCAACGCCACATCGCCGACCGCATGAACCTGACGCAGGCCTGCCTGCACGATATCGGCGCGATCTGATCTCGCAAACGCTGGCGCAGGCACCGCGCCGCGGCTAGCATCCTCGCTCAATCAAGAAACGCAGGGAGGAAACATGTCGCGACGCTTTCCACAACTCACGCCGGACCAGCTCAACGCGCGCAGAAGCCGCTTGCCGACAAGATCGTGAAGGTGTCGAGCGTCGGCATCGGCGGACCCTATAATCTGCTGCTGCGCAGCCCGGTGCTGGGCCAGCGGATGTTCGATCTGTTCGATTATCTGCGCTGGAACACGTCGGTGGAGACGCGGCTCAACGAGTTCGCGATCCTGATCGTCGGCCGGCAGTGGCGCTCGCAGATGGAGTGGTTCGCGCATGCGCCGATCGCCGCCAAGGCGGGACTGTCGGCCGACATCATCGCCGATTTGAAAGCCAGGAAGCGGCCCTCGAAAATGGCCGAGGACGAGGCCGTCGTTTACGACTTCGTCACGGAGCTGACGACCACGCACAAGGTGTCCGACGCGACCTTTGCGCGGGCGCGCAAAATGTTCAGCGATCAGCAGATCGTCGATCTCACCGCGGTCGCCGGCAATTACGTGATGGTGGCGATGATCCTCGCGATGGCCGAGCAAAGCGTGCCGCCGGACAAGGAAGAGCCGTTCAAGGCGGGGGAAGAGTGAGAGCTGCAAGCTCGCTCTCTCACCTCCCTCCCCCTGAAAGGGGGAGGGTTGGCGAGGGGCACTTGTTGCATCAAGTGCCGTCGGAATTGACCGCGCGTAGAATTTGAACCCCCTCGTCGCTGACGCGATCCGACCTCTCCCTTTCAGGGGGAGGTGAGGCGCAGCTAGTTGAGAGGCTATTCCTTTGCGCCCGCCAGCGCCTTGTCGAGCGCCTGCGCGCCGATCTCGCACAGGGTCAGCGAGATGACGTCGCCGCTCTGCTCGAAGGCTTTGGCGAGGTAGCCGAACTGGGTCCGCGCCAGCCGCAAGCCCTGCACCGAGACCACCGCTACCAACTCGTCGATCGCGCCGATGGCCTGTTCGGTCGCCGCGCTCATGTTGGCGAGCCCGTTTTCGCTGTTCTGAATCTGCGTGCGCAGCCGCGCGGCCTCCTCGGTGAAGACGCGGCGGTCGATTTCGGCGAGCCGGTCGCGCTGCTCGATCTGCGCCCTCAGCGAGGCGATCTCGTCGTCCGCGTGTCCGCCTCGCTCGGTGAGTTGTGCCCGCAGCGATGCGATTTCCGTTTCAGCCTGCCGCAGGTTCTCCACGAGCTGGAATCTCAGTGAGCCGATCTCGGCTTCGGAGCGTTGGTCATTGTCGGCAAGCCGGGTCTTCAGGACGGCCAGTTCGGCCTCGGCCTGACTCTGGCTCTGTGCCAGATGCTCCTTCAGCGCGGCGACCTCGGCCAGCAGATTGTCGGACGCAAGTTCGGCGACCTCGCGCTGCTCCAAATTCTGGCCGTGGTCTGCCTGCAGCTGTTGAAGCTGACGCTTCCGCCGCGCTCGCGCGCCGGCTCAATGTCTCGATCGCGCTCGCTGCCTCTTGCAGCATCTCCGCATTGCGGCCACCGCTCATCATGCTGGCAAGCCGGCGCAGGAAATCGACGGTTTCGGTGGTGCTGTCGGTCGGAACTGACAAGGCTGTCGCTGGCATGGGACCCGTTCGATGTGGACCAACTCACCCTGAGGTGCGCGCGGCGGTTGTCAGAGATACGCGAGATATGGGCCAGATAAGGGCCGGGTGTGTCACGGGAACGACAGAACGCGGCCGCCGGGCGCGGTACCTCGGTAGGTCGAAACCGGCCGCCAAATCCGGAAATAGCATCCAAAACGGGGTGTGGCGACCGGTTGGGGCGGGGTTTTAAGCCATCTTAGTGATTTTCCACCAGAGTCTGCGTCTCACGCGGCTCCCAGGGGTCAGATGACCGGGAACATCATCACGTCGGAGGCGATCAAATCGGACTCCCAGCGCGCGCTCGCCGACCTCTGGGATCGGCTGGCGGCCGGCCGGCGTTTTCCGGCGTTCACCGAGCTTGATGTCGAGGAGCTGCAGCACGATCCGAAGCAACTCGTGGTCTGGAGCGTCGAGGGCGAGGGGCCGCGCCAGAAATTCCGCGCGCAGTACCAGGGCAACAACGTCGCGCAGGCGTTCAATTCGGACTGGGCCGGCAAGACCATGGACGAGGTTGCGCCGATGTCGCTGCGGCGCGTGGCGCTCGATGCCGCAAAGCAGTGCGCCGCCACCGGCGCCGCCGTCTACATGATCCTCTCGACGATGGACGCCAGCGGCCAGAGGGTGGACTGCCATCGGCTGTTGCTGCCGTTTGGCCGGGACGGCGCCGCTGTCGAGCAAATCCTGGCCTCGCTGCAGCTTACCGTGGTCAGCGCGCGAAAGCGGATCGTCAGCGATTTCAGCATGCAGGCCGACGTCACTTTCGCTGGCCTGATCCGGCCGAGTACACTTGCGGCCAACGGCAAGCGCGACAATCGCAAGGCAGCGCGGCGCGCCGTCAGACTTGCCGGCAGGATCAGCTTTGCCGGGAAAAACCTCACCTGCATGGTGCGCGACATCTCCGCGAGTGGCGCCGCGATCGAGGATGCGAACCTGACGCTGGTCCCCGACAATTTCCGGCTCATGATGGAGATGGAATCGGCCGAACGGCGCTGCACCGTGGTCTGGCGTCAGCCGACGCGCATCGGCGTGCGCTTCAGCTGATTTTGGTCGGCGCCGCTGCGCCTTTCCCGATCCGGCCGAGATGGGTGAAGGCAAAGCCGGCGCCGTATTTCAGGCCGTAGCCGAGCGCGCGATCGATCCCGATATGCGCGAGCCAGATCATGGCGAGCTTCGGTGTCTTGGGATCGCCGAACATGAAGCCGAACGTCATCAAGGCGACCGGGGCCAGCGTAGAGTGCGCGGCGTTGTAGACGATCGCGCCGATGCGCTTGCCCGCCAGATAGGCCGCAAAGCTGAGATCCGGCGCGAGGAACAGCACGGCAAACAGCCACCATTTGCCGTCCCAGACCGCGTAAAGCGCGACCATCACCGCAAACAGCGCCAGCCCCTCCAGCCGCAGCAGGGTCCTGACGCCGCCGGTTACAGCCCCCTCGGTTGTCTCGCTCATCGCCATCTCCTTGCGTCGGGTTCGTTTTCGGATGCCTTGTAGCCTTTCCGCAGCCGAAAGGGACTGTTAGAACCCCCTGAAATCGAACGGAAATAGCGGGCGGGAACAGATGAAGGACATCCTGGACACCCTCGAGGAACGGCGCGCCGGCGCCAAGCTCGGCGGCGGCAAGAAGCGCATCGAGGCGCAGCACGCCCGCGGCAAGCTGACCGCCCGCGAGCGCATCGAGCTGCTTGCTCGACAAGGGCTCGTTCGAGGAATTCGACATGTTCGTCGAGCATCGCTCGACCGAATTCGGCATGGAGAAGACCAAAGTGCCCGGCGACGGCGTCGTCACCGGCTGGGGCACGGTCAATGGCCGCAAGACCTTCGTGTTCGCCAAGGATTTTACCGTGTTCGGCGGCTCGCTGTCGGAGACCCATGCGCACAAGATCGTCAAAATCCAGGACATGGCGATGAAGGCGAGGGCGCCGATCATCGGCCTCTACGATGCCGGCGGCGCGCGCATCCAGGAAGGCGTCGCCGCACTCGCGGGCTATTCCTACGTGTTCCGCCGCAACGTGATCGCGTCGGGCGTGATCCCGCAGATCTCGGTGATCATGGGACCCTGCGCCGGCGGCGACGTCTATTCGCCTGCGATGACCGACTTCATCTTCATGGTGAAGAATACGAGCTACATGTTCGTCACCGGCCCCGACGTGGTGAAGACCGTCACCAACGAGGTCGTCACCGCCGAAGAACTCGGCGGCGCCAGCGTGCATGCGACGCGCTCCTCGATCGCCGACGGCGCCTTCGAGAACGACGTCGAGGCGCTGTTGCAGATGCGCCGGCTGATCGACTTCCTGCCCGCCAATAATTCCGACGGCGTGCCGGAATGGCCGAGTTTCGACGACATCGAGCGGGTCGACATGTCGCTCGACACCTTGATCCCCGAGAATCCGAACAAGCCCTACGACATGAAGGAGCTGATCCTGAAGGTCGTCGACGAGGGCGACTTCTTCGAAATCTCGGAGGCGTTCGCCAAGAACATCGTCACCGGCTTCGGCCGCATCGCCGGCCGCACGGTCGGCTTCGTCGCCAACCAGCCGATGGTGCTGGCGGGCGTGCTCGACAGCGACGCCTCGCGCAAGGCCGCGCGTTTCGTGCGTTTCTGCGACGCCTTCAACATCCCGATCGTCACCTTCGTCGACGTGCCGGGCTTCCTGCCGGGCACAGCGCAAGAATATGGCGGGCTGATCAAGCACGGCGCGAAACTGCTGTTCGCCTATTCGCAATGCACGGTTCCCCTCGTGACCGTCATCACGCGAAAAGCCTATGGCGGCGCCTTCGACGTCATGGCGTCCAAGGAGATCGGCGCCGACATGAACTACGCCTGGCCGACCGCGCAGATCGCTGTCATGGGCGCCAAGGGCGCGGTCGAGATCATCTTCCGCAGCGACATCGGCGATCCCGACAAGATCGCCGCGCGCACCAAGGAGTACGAAGACCGCTTCCTGTCGCCCTTCATCGCCGCCGAGCGCGGCTATCTCGACGACGTCATCATGCCGCACTCGACGCGCCGCCGCATCGCCCGGGCGCTTGCGATGCTGCGCGACAAGCATGTCGAGACGCCGGCGAAGAAGCACGACAATTTGCCGTTGTAGTAGTCAATATCTACGGCCTCTTCGGCTCCAGCGATTGATGCGTGGTGCTATGCCAGCAATAAAGTTTACGCAAGTTGTCGAGGCTTGCGAGAACGTCGCCTGTGGGACCTACTCGGTCGGACTTCAAGATTTCATCGATCCAAGAGTTCATGCTTTCCAGCGTATATGACTTGATGCGTTGGCCCGCGGCTCGTCCAGCAGCATTTTCGACAATCCGGGCGAACAGAAGAGTAGATCGTTCGAGGCTCCGTGGAAATTCATGAGTTCGCATAGCCTTTCGACATAGGTGATATTTACAGGTGATCCTGATCGATGCCGAAATCTTACCAGAAGCTTTTCGTCGCCATCGGCGAGCAGAATAGTCCGAGTTTCGCCCTCATAGTAGGTGGGATTATATCCGCTGAGAAAAAGCGCGGCTGTCAATCGGCGTGCAACCTGAATTTCGCTGTCATCGAACGAAGATGGGCGTGTCGTTAATTGAACAATCGACGCTAGATCGGAATTGTACTTTTCAAAAGCGGCGGCCTTGTCATTACACTCTTTCGCGGCGGACTGGTGAGCCGCGCGTTCTATTAATTGGGCGGCATCGTTCGCAAATAGCGCGGCTCTTTGTTCGCCGATAGGCACCCCCTTGAGCTTCGAAAATGACATAAAACCCATGATTGCTGCTACGGGCCAGAGTAGTGGAGCGGTGACGGCTATTATCCCGGTGAAGACGCCGATTGTCGCCATTATGTAAAATGTCGTTCGTTCTCCTTCGAATCTTTTGGTGAATTCGTCGATGCGTCTGCTTTTTATCGACGCCAACTCTGCTCACGCGGCCGTCTTTTTTGTCTGTATTGCACTATCGACGCGGCGTTGGAATTCGGAGAACGATTGAGTAGATGAACTTGTCGATGAGGACGATTGCGCGCTCGATGATCGAGTTCGCTGCTCTCGACTGGTGTTCTGGGACGATGCGCTCGACCGCTGCGCTCTCACGCGCCAGAAGATGTCGCGTGCTTGTCTTTGGACTGGATCGCTGAGTATCTCGTACGCTATGTTGGTCTTCGCTTGTGCTGCGTCCGATCCGCCTCGATCAGGATGGGATTTTAGACTTGCTTTTCGCCATGCGGCTTTTATTTCGCCGGGTGTTGCGGTAACCGATATTTCCAACACCAAGTAGCAGTTGAATTGCCGGTATTGGTCGTTCGCCAACCTGAAAAGACCTAGGCTTTATGTGCTATCGCTAAAGTAGCAATTTAGCCGAATTTCACGGCTTGAGTTGGCGATAGGGAGCTTATTTTTTCTTAAGGGTGTGGTTTGGCGGGATAGAACAGGAAAGGCGGCGCCTCAGTGCGATCCACCCCTACGCATTTGGACCCCGTGACCGATGACGACCCCACCGACGAGATATCTCAACTCGAAGCGCGGATCGAGCGGCTGGCCGAGATCGCGGAGCGCTGCCGGAAGTTCATTCTGGCGTCCAAGGCTGCGATCGCCGGCGGCGCCGGTTTGTTGCTGGTCGCGATCTTCGGCCTCTTCGGTATGGGTGCGTCCACCGCGCTCGGATCGATTGCCTTGATCCTCGGCGGCATCGTCTCGCTCGGATCGAATGTCAGCACGCTGCGGCAGACCGAGGCTGCGATCGGCAAGGCCGAAGCGCTCCGCGCGGACCTGATTGGCGGGATCGAGCTTCGCGTGGTTCGTGACGCTCCGGCGAAATTGATGTGACAAAGCCCCACATTGGCTCCTCGAGCTTCGGCTTCGGCGCGCCGCCGGATCGCGCGGGCGCTCGCCATGCTCAGGGACAAGCATGTCGAGACGCCAGCGAAGAAGTACGATAATTTGCCGTTGTGAGCCAATACTCAGACGAATCCCATGGAAAGTCCGGCTCGATTCAACTATATTGCGATCATGACTGACTTTTTGAAAAAATTGATAGAAGCCGCCAAGACTGTTAAGCCGACGCCCGAGCATCGGGAACAGCAACGGCGGAGCTTTGTCTACGGAAATACGCATTTCGAGAATTCGCTGATCACCCGCGAAATGGTCGACCGCGAGGCCGAGAAGCTGGCCAAGGACAAGAAATGACGGGTGACGAGCGCGAACGGCGGGATAGCCGTGCGCTTGAACCCGAGTTAATCACCGACCCACACGAAAAGGCGGCCGCTGAAGCCCGGAATGGCTTTCGCCAGTATGACGCAGCGATCGGCACGATCCAAACTGCGCTGGAGCGGGGTTCGTTCAAGCTTCGTCCGTCCCTAATCCTCTCCCTCCAACGTGAAGCGCTGGCTGGAATCAGTTCCTATGCAGGAAACTACAGACCGGGCGGGGTTTCCATCGAGGGAAGTCTTCACGCTCCAGTGGGGGCGCATCTAGTTCCGGAACTCGTCGAGGATATGTGCGACTACGTCAACGATCATTGGGGCGAAAGCACGCCAATTCATCTGGCGGCTTATGTAATGTGGCGTCTGAACTGGATTCATCCATTTGCAGATGGCAACGGTCGAACTTCCCGGATCGTTTCGTACGTCGTTCTGTCGATTCGGGCCGGTTCTTTGCTGCCTGGCACGCCGACGATTCCGGATCAAATTGTTGACAATCGAAAACCGTACTTCGAGGCACTAGATTCAGCAGATTCGGCCTTTCGCGATGGCAGCGTCGACGTCTCCAAAATGGAAGATTTGTTGGCTTCACTGCTCGCAAATCAACTCGCCGAATTTTACAAATCTGTCGGCGGAAAACTCCCGAATTGAGTGGATGGATTCGTCATGACCACGCTGTTCGCCTTCCTCCACCATCTCTGCGCCTTCACCCTCGTTGCCGCGGTCGCGATCGAGTTCACGCTGATCCGCCAGGAGCTGACCCTGGCCTCGGCGCGGCGGCTGCAGGTCACCGACATCGTGCTCGGAATCGCCGCCGGCGCGCTGCTGGTGATCGGGCTCTTGCGGGTGTTCTTCTTCGAGAAGGGCGCGGACTATTATTGGCACAGCCACGCGTTCCGGGCCAAGTTCGGCCTCTTCATCATCATCGGCCTGCTGTCAATCATTCCCACCCTGGAATTCCTGTCATGGCGCGATGCCATCGCGGCCGGTCAGGCGCCGGTCATGGATGCCGCCACGCGCAAGCGCGTGACCATGATCATCCACATCGAGCTGGCGGCGATCGTTGTGATCCTGCTCTGCGCGGCCATCATGGCGCGGGGCGGGTGGGTCTGAGGGGCTATGCCGTAGGGCGGGTTAGCGAAGCGTAACCCGCCGCCTTTCGTCGAATGCATGGCGGATTACGGCTGCGCCTAATCCGCCCTACAGGTTAGAAATTGGTGCGCCTTCCCGCCCGCTCGTCCTCCACATACCCGTCGCGCGTCTGCGGCAGCTTGCGGCCGAGGATGCGGCCCGCCACCACCGTGCGCAGGATCTGCGCGGTGCCGCCGCCGATGGTGAACATGCGGGCGTCGCGGACCATGCGTTCCAGGGGACGATTACGGGAATAACCCGCTGCGCCGAACACCTGCAAGGCGTCGTTGGTGACCTTGATCGCGGCGTCGGCGGCGAAAATCTTGGCCTGCGCCGCGAACAGCGGATCGGGAAAGGGTGCTGCCGATCGTGCCGCCTTGTGGATCAGCTCGCGCGCAGCCGAAATCTGCACGGACATGTCGGCCAGCATCCATTGCAGGCCCTGGAATTCGGCGATCGGGCGGCCGAACTGCTCGCGCGCATTGGCGTAGTCGAGCGCATGCTGATAGGCGCCGTCGGCGAGACCGAGCGCGACGGTCGCCGCACCCACGCGCTGCGAGTTATAGGCATTCATCAGATCGGCAAAGCCGCGGCGGAAACCGGAAGGCGGCATGACGACCATGTCGTCGCCGATTTCCATGTCCTGGAAGAGGATTTCGGTCTCGGGAATGCCGCGTAGCCCCATGGTGGGCTCGCGCTTGCCGATCACCAGCCCCTTGGTCTTGTCGCGGATCGCGAGGAAGCCGCCGATGCCTTGCTCTTCGCCGGCTTCGTCGAAAACGCGGGCGAACACCAGATGCAGTTTTGAGACGCCGCCGCCGGTGATCCAGTGCTTGCCGCCGTTGATGACATAGCCGCCGCGCTTGCGCATCGCGCGCGTGGTCATCTCGCTGGCGGCCGATCCCGCGCCGGGCTCGGTGATGCAGATCGCGGGCTTGTCGCCTGACAGCACCAGTTCGGCGGCGAGCTTCTTCTGTGCATCCGTGCCGTAATGCATCACGGCCGAGATCGCGCCCATGTTGGCCTCGACCACGATGCGCCCCGTGACGCCGCAGACCTGCGCCATCTCGTCGACCACGAGAGCCGCTTCGAGAAAGCCGAGGCCGGGGCCGCCATATTGTTTCGGAATCGTCATGCCGAAGAAGTCGGCCTCGGTCAGCGCCTTCACATTGTCCCACGGGTACTGCTCGCTCCGATCGACCTCGGCAGCGCGTGGCGCGATGGTCTCGCGCGCCAGCGCCCGCGCACGTCTCTGCAGCTCGAGCTGCGCAGGCGTCAAACTCATGAGGCCTCGGCCTGCTGCGTCACCAGCGGCACGTAGTCATATTCGCCGACGCCCTGCATGATCAGGAAGGTGAGCGATTTGTCGCCGGCATTGGTGACCAGATGCGGCCGCCCGGGCCTGACCTGGAAGACTTCACCGGGCCTGAGGTTCACGCTCTCCTTCGGCTCCCCGAGGTACAGCCGCATCTCGCCTTCCAGCACATAGAAGGTGTCGGAGATGTTGGTGTGGGTGTGCCACGGCACCTTCTGGGTCGGCGAGAGCTGCAGCTCCTGGATGCGAAAGCCGGGGCGGGCAGCGTGCTGCGCGCGGCGCTCGACTTCATAGAGGTGACTGGCGTCCTTGACGGGCTGTCCTGGCTTCATGCTGGCCTCCCTTGTTTGTGGCGCTATGGTAGCCTTGTTCCGTTATCGGCGAAACTGCTGGAAACAGGTCATGGGAAAGC
The DNA here is from genome assembly GCA_963791665.1 of uncultured Alphaproteobacteria bacterium. Lineage (GTDB taxonomy): Bacteria > Pseudomonadota > Alphaproteobacteria > Rhizobiales > Xanthobacteraceae > Bradyrhizobium. Next base: position 56,992 of record CAWBTH010000034.1, read on the forward strand.
GGATCAATCGCTGCGTCGAGCTTTTGGCGCAAGACCAGGCGATCTATTACGACGGCCCGCATAGCGGCCATGTGCTGACCACCACGCAAGGCCGCACCGATGCCGCCACCTGGGCCGACTACATGAATGTCGGCATGGAGCATGGCAGCTTCGACATGACGGGGCTGGAGGCCTATATGCGCGGCATGGTCGAGGCCGGACCGACGCGCTCCGGGCATCGCACGCCGGCCGTCATTGTCGAAGCGCCGGTCAACGGCATCGACGCCGCGCATGTGCGTTACAATGCCTGGCAGTTCCGCCAGATCCTGGGCCGCGGGGTGCATGGCATCCTGCTGTGCCAGGCCGAGACCGCGGATGCGGTGCGCGCCTTCATCGAATCATGCCGCTATCCGCACAACATTATCGGCGTCGATCCGAACATCCCGTCGCCGCTGGCGCGGATGGATGGCGCGAAACGCGCGGCGGACGGCGGCGTTCACGCGACAGGCCGCAAGCTGCTCGGCATCGGCACCCGCGGGCGGGGATCGGAGAGCACGGCTGCGCCGGTCTGGGGACTGTCGACGGAAGATTATATGGAGCGCTGCGATCCCTGGCCGCTGAACCCGAAAGGCGAGTTGCTGCTCGGCGTGAAACTGGAAAGCCCCGAAGGCGTCGCCAATTGCGAGGAGATTCTGGCCGTGCCCGGCCTCGGCTTTGCCGAGATCGGGCCGGGCGATCTCAGCCTTGCGCTCGGCTACCGCACCATGCCGCGCGACCCTTGGCCGCCCGAAATGCAGCGCGCGCGGGATCGCATTCTTGGCGCCTGCCGCAAGAATGGCGTCGCCTTCCTGCAGGGCTGTACGCCCGACAACATCGTCGCGCGGATCGATGAGGGCGTGCGCGTGGTCGCCGGTCACAGCGAGGAAGCAGCGAAGAAGGGCAGGGCGCATCAGAAGCGCACGATGGTGGTGTAGTTATAGCGTAGGGCGGATTAGCGAAGCGTAATCCGCCGTTCTCGATGCGACGCCGTCGGCGGGTTACGGCTTCGCCTAATCTTACTGCGTCATGGATTTTCCGCGCGTGCGTTGCGCCGTGACTGCTCCACAACAAGGACATCGTATCAAAGTTTTGATGATCCCGGGGATCAGTCGCATACGCACGGTTGCGATCGAGTTCGGGACATGGCGTTCAGGCCGCAAGGGGGGATCCTCGGGGTCGGTAATCGTCGGGTAAGCAAGGTGCCTGGAGCGGCGCGGCAGAACGTGGTGCTGAGGGGGGAATCATCGCCTGTTCGGCGATGAGGAAGCCGTAAGCGGCGATGCACAGGGTTGCGTGATGATGGAAGCCGCGCCAGCCGCGGCCTTCGTAGTGGCCGAGCCCGACCTCCTGCTTGAGTTCCTGATAGTCGCGCTCGATACGCCAGCGCAGCTTGGCAAAATCGACCAGTTGCTGGAAGCTGACGGTCTCCGGCAGTGTGGAGAGCCAGTATTTGGTCGGCTGTTTTTCGCCCTCGGGCCACTCGATCAGCAGCCACTCCGGCGACAGCTTCTCGGGGATCAGCTTGTTGTATCCGACGCGGACGCGCACGCGCGCGAAGCGCGAGGACAGCCGCTCTGCCGAACCCTCGCGCCACGTCACCATGCGCCAGGCCTGCTTCGGCAGGCCAAGCGCCACTTCCCCGGCCGAGATCAGGTCGGGCTCGTCGCGACGGCCGGTGTTGTTCAGCGGCTTGTCCATGCGCCGCGGGCCGGTGCCGGGTCGCCACATCAAGGTGTCCGGCAGGATGCCAGCCACGTAGGTCACGTCCAACTCCCGCATGCCTGCCCGAAGCCGCGAGTCCCTGCCATAGGCCGTATCCATCAACGCCACCCCGCGGGGCAGGCCGGCGTCGCACGCCCAGCGTATCTGCTCCAACGCGATCTCCGGCTTGGTCTTGAACTTGATCTCCTTCGGTACGCCGGCCTTCTTCCGCCGCGCGCGATCCCTGGTCCAATCCTGCGGCAGATACAGCCGATAGGCGACCGGAAGGCTCGCCGCATGATTGGCGATCGAGAGCGACACCGCCACCTGGCAATTGGCCTGCTTGCCGAGCTGGCCGCAATACTGATGATGCACGCCAACCGAATGCTTGCCCTGCTTGGGGAACGCCGTGTCGTCGATGATCCATGCCTCGATCGGACCATTCTTCTCGATCGCAGGCAGCACTATCTCGCGCACCTTGCCCAGCACGTCCTCGTCCGACCAGGCTGCGACGCCAACAAAGTGAAGCAACGATTGGTGCTGCGCCGACGTTCGTGTCGGAGCTGTCCGCGCCGCCATCGGCTCCACGCTTTTGCGCTCGCCCGGCAAGATCAGTCCCGTGCAATAGTCCCGCAGCGGCCTCGTCCGCTCCGCGTGACCGATCACGCCCCCAAGCCCCGTGACGTATTCCGCAAACCGCGTTTCGCTGTCGCCGCCCTGATCGAGATTCATCTGGCCCTCCGCGTGCCAAACATTGAATCTCCTCAATTACTTGATTCTCGGCCTCAATGGCTGCGACCGCTTGACTCAGTAGTACTAACCCGCCCTACGGTTTCTACGCCGTCTTCATCTGCGCGGTCGGCGTCGAGCGCGAGATCTTCAGCTCTTCCTCATTCATGTCGGTGCCGACATCGGCAAACAAGGGCGTAGAGAGGTAACGCTCGCCGGTGTCGGGCAGCATGCAGAGGATGTTCGAGCCGGGGGCTGCTTCGGCCGCGATCTTCAGCGCGCCTGCGAAGGTCGCGCCCGAGGTGATGCCGACGAAGATGCCTTCCTTGGCCGCCAGCTCCTTGGCGCAACGGATCGCCTCCGGTCCTGGAATCGGCAAGAGGCGATCGATCAGCTTCATCGCCACCGCGTCGCCGGTGATCTTCGGAATGAAGTCGGGCGTCCAGCCCTGCATCGGATGCGGCTTGAAGCTCGGATGCGGCGCGGCGGGTGTGCCGTCGGCATTGCGCTTCTGCTCAACGCCGCTGCCGAGCAACTGCGCATCTTCCGGCTCGCAGGCAATGATTTTCGTGTCAGGGCGTTCCTTCCTGAGGACCCGCGCGACGCCCTTCAGCGTGCCGCCGGTGCCGTAGCCGGTCACCCAATAGTCCAGCTTCGTGTCGGCGAAATCGTCGATGATTTCGCGCGCGGTCGTCTTCGAGTGATAGTCGGGGTTGGCTTCGTTCTCGAACTGTCGCGACATCCACCAGCCATGGGTCTTGGCAAGCTCGATGGTCTTGTTGATCATGCCGACCGCGCGCTCGGCCGCCGGCGTGACCACGACCTTGGCGCCGAGGAAACGCATCAGCCTGCGCCGCTCGACGCTGAAGGTTTCCGCCATGGTGACGACAAGCGGATAGCCCTTGGCCGCGCACACCATGGCAAGGCCAATGCCGGTGTTGCCGCTGGTCGCCTCGACCACGGTCTGGCCGGGCTTCAGCTCGCCGGATTTTTCCGCGGCCTCGATCACGCCGAGCGCGAGGCGATCCTTCACCGAGCCGAGCGGATTGAAGGCTTCCACCTTCACGTACAAATTTACGGATTTGGGCGCCAGCCGGTTGATCCGCACCACGGGCGTGTTGCCGACGGTTTCCAGGATGCTCTGGTATCTCTTGCCCATGGTGCTTACTCCAAGTTGTGATTCAGACTGTATTTTTCGAATGCAATTCGCGGCGGGACTATATCCGAACTGGATTGTCCGGCAATGTGAACTGGGCGATTTGCGCTCTCATTGCGCGTGGCTAAAAAGCGATGGAACGTGCTTTAATAGGTCCCCATTCAGGAGGATTTTTTGGCCAGCGAGCGCGTGGACCGGCGATTGGCGGCGGTGCTGGCGGCTGACATCGCGGGCTATAGCCGGCTGATGGGCCGCGATGAGGAGCGCACGCTCGCGCAATTGAAGTTGCTGCGGAAGACGCTGGTCGATCCCGGCATCGCCGAGCATCACGGCCGCATCGTCAAGACCACGGGCGACGGCATGCTGGTCGAGTTCTCCAGCGCCGTCGATGCGGCCCGCTGTGCGGTGGAAGTCCAGCGCGCGATGGCGGAGCGGAATGTCGACGTGCCGCCCGACCTGCGGATCGAGTTTCGCATGGGCATCCATGTCGGCGACATCATCTTCGACGACGACGATATTTTCGGCGACGGCGTCAATATCGCGGCGCGCCTTGAGGGCATCGCCGAGCCGGGGGGCGTGTGCATCTCCGACGACGCCCATCGACAGGTCCGTGGCAAGGTGGATATCGCGTTCGACGACATCGGCGAGCAGTCCTTGAAGAACATCAGTGAGCCGATGCGCGCATGGCACATGAAGCTCACCGCCCGTGGCGCGCCGTCGAGCGCATCCGGTTCCGAGCCGGCGCGCCCGCGCGAACTCGCGCTACCGGACAAACCCTCCATCGTCGTGCTGCCGTTCGACAACATGTCGGCGGAGCCGGGTCAGGACTTTCTCGCCGACGGCATCGTCGAAGCGATCACCGCGGCGTTGTCCTGCATCAAATCCTTTTTCGTGATCGCGCGCAGCTCCGCCTTCACCTACAAGGGGCGCGCCACCGATGCGCGCGCCATCGGCAAGGAACTCGGCGTCGGCTATCTGCTCGAAGGCAGCGTGCAGAAGGTCGGCAACCGGCTGCGCATCATCGTCCAGTTGATCGAGACCGAGGGCGGCACGCACGTCTGGAATTCGCGCTACGACGGCACGGTCGACGAGTTCTTCGACCTGCAGGACCGCATCACCGAGCAGATCGCGGGCGCGCTGCAGCCTTCGATCCGTCTTGCCGAAATCGAGCGCTCGCGCCGCAGGCGGCCGCAGGACCTTGGCAGCTACGACTATACCATGCGGGCGATGCCGCACGTCTGGGCGCTGGAAAAGGAAGAAAGCGCCCGGGCGCTCGGGCTGCTTGAGAAAGCGTTGGCCATCGATCCCGAATATCCGCTGGCGCTGGCGCTGACCGGTTGGTGCCACGCCCAGCGCTCCGTCTACAACTGGGCCGAGGACATCGCCGACAGTCAGGCCCAGGCGCGCTCGCTCGCCGAGCGGGCGGCGGCGCTCAGCGGCGACGATCCGCTGATCCTTGCGGTGCTCGGCGCGGTGCACACATTCGTGCGTAACTACGGCACCGCGCGGGTGCTGCTGGAGCGTGCGCTGGTGCTCGATCCCAATTGCGCCTGGGCCTGGAGCCGGCTCGGATGGATCGAGAACTATGCGGACCAGCCGGACAAGGCGATCGGAAATTTCGAGCGCGCCGTTCGGCTGAGCCCGATCGATCCGATGAACTTCAACAACTACGCCGGCATCGGCTCGGCGCATGAGGTGGCGCGGGAGTACGACCAGGCCGTGACTTTCTATCGGCGGGCGCTGCTGGAGCGGCCGCATGCGAACTGGCTCTACCGTAACCTGGCATCGGCGCTGGCAGGGGCGGGACAGACCGGGGAAGCAAGACAGGTGTTTGCGGAAATGATGCGGCACTATCCCGATCTGACGGTCGCGAAGTTCAAGCAGGCGATGGTGTTTTCTCCGGCGACCATGGAGCGGATGGCGCGGCATCTCAGGAGCCTCGGGTTGCCGGAATAACGCCGACGCCAGCGTGGAAGCGCGCCTCGCAAGCTCGAAGCGTCGCCTGCGAGGCCGACCACTTGCTGCAGATCAGGCCGCGGCTTCGGCCGTTGTCGGGTCGATCACCGAGCGGACGCGCGCGATGCTGTTGGCGGGAAAGCCGCCCTTCTGCGCATGCGTCCGCACCGACGCCTCGTCCGGCGCGACATAGACACAATAAATCTTGTCGTCTGTCACGAAGCTCTGGACCCACTGGATTTGCGGTCCCATGCCCTGCAGCACGCCGCAGGACTTCTGCGAAATTGCCTGCAGCTCCTCTTTCGGCAATTTGCCGGCGCCGGTCAGTTCACGCTCGATCACGAATTTGGGCATTGTCCTCGCTCCGCATGTTGATGAGGGCGCGGCTTGCGCCCTCGCGGACAAGAGTGAGGACGCAGACGCGTTTGTCGTGGGGCTAAGGTCCTCGTCGAACGAGATTGTCGGATCGGAAACCGGGACAGTTGTCCCTATCGGCGCGCGGCCGTACGCGTGCCAAGTCCAGCGTCGCGCGCGCGTACAATCGCCTGATAGCGGTGCTGCACCTGAATTTTGTCGAATACGCGCGTAATGTTGTTGCGGACCGTCTTCTCCGAGAGGCCGAGAGCTGTTGCGATCTCGGAATTGTCGAGTCCGTCCGCGATGGCTTCGAGAACGCTGCGTTCGCGGCCGGTCAGTTCGTCCAGCGGAAGATCGGGACGCCTCGATGTCACCGCATCAGGTTTGGCCAGAAACGACTGGATTTCGGCAACGAGCTGCGGCCACTCGGGTTCATCGGGCAGCGGCATGTGATTCTGGCTGTCGATCTGAAGGAAGCGGCAGTCCGGGATAAGGCCGGCAAGAAGGCGGCCTTCAGCGATTGGAACGGCGCAATCGCGCTCGGCATGGATGACAAGAACGGGGCATTTCAGCTTGCGCGCGGCCTCACGCACATCCGCGCTCCAGCCGATTTCGAGCAGGCGTACGGCGTTCTCGGCGGTCGTTGCGAGGCGCATCTGCTCCGCCCAGGAGCGCAGATAGTCCAGCGTGCCGCCGGGTTGAAACGTCGACGACCAGACCTGCATGAAGGCGTCATTCTCCTTGCCCCATCCCAAGCGCGTGAGCTCGAGCATCAGCCGCGCCTTTCTGGTCACCGCCGGCTTGCCAACCTGCAAACGTCCGCGGGCATAGGTGCCATAGAGAACGAGGTGACTGACGCGGTTCGGATAGCGCGCCGCATATTCGATGGCGACGGGGCCGCCCCAACACGTCGCAAGGATTGGAAAGCGGTCAAATCCCGCCGCGTCGACCACGCGAGCGAGGTCGTCAACCCAATTCTCGAACGAAAGTTTATCAGTGTCACGGTCCGACAGACCGCAGCCGCGCAAATCGTGGCGCAAAACCGTGAAACCCCGGAAGGCATCGAGCCAGGGACGCCATGCGAGGCTTCGCCATTGATGCTCGAGATGCGTGAGCCAGGTCGACGCCATGACCAGCGGCGGCCCGTCGCCGGTGACGGCATAGGCCAGCTTCACCCCGTCATTGGCGGTGCAAAAGCGGATGTCCTGGCTCATGGCAATATGGTGCGCTTCACGCGCACACTATATGGCGGCCGGGGTGGCCTGCACACCTAATAATGACCCGGCGTGGTCGTCGGTAGGGAGCGCACCCCAACAAACTGGATGTGGAGGACTTGGCCGCCCGCTTGCGCTATCCTCACGACAAAACAAAGGGAGGAAACCATGTCCGCTGCCTTTTTCGTCGTCCGCGCCACCGTCAAGGATCCCGCCAAACGCAAGGCCTTCGACACCTGGTATCAGACCGAGCATCTGCCCGACGCCGCGAAATCCTTCGGCGTGGTCAAGGCGTGGCGGTTCTGGAGCCTCACCGATCCGTCATTGCATCAGGCGACCTATCAGTTCGCCGACGAAGCCTCGCTCGATCGCGCCATGAATGGCGCGGACCTGAAGCGCCTCGTCGCCGATTTCAATCGCGACTGGCCGGACGTCACGCGCACGCGCGAGACGTTTGTCTTGGCGGAGGAGTTCGCGGCGTAGTTCTTGTCGTCCCGGCCAAGCGAAGCGCCGAGCCGGGACCCATACCGCGTGATTTCTGTAAATGGCAGGCTGGTAGCGGCGCCTATCTTCGCCAAATGAAGTCCTGTGGTTATGGGCCCCCGCTTCCGCGGGGGCGACAGCATCTATTACTTCCCCAAAAACCCGAGCAGCAGCTCGTCATACTTCGCCCGCGCTTCCAAGAACACCAGATGTCCGGTGTTCGGGATGACCTCGGTGCGCGCGTTGGCCATCAGCGCCGTGAGCGCTTGCGCCAGCTCGGCGTTGTGACCCATCTTCGCGCGCAACGCTTCCGGCGCGGACGCGCGGCCCGGCGCGTTGTGATCGTCTGATCCCATCACGAACAGCGTCGGCTGCGAGATCAAGGGGATCTCGTGCACCACCGGCTCGCGATAGATCATCTGGTAGGACGAGGCGAAGGCGCGCAGCCAGCGCGGATAATCGGCGCTGCCCTTGATGCCGAAGCGGGAGTCGATGAACGGCGTCACCTGGTCCGCCGGCAATTTCAGCGCATAGTTGGTCTCGAGCTGCTTGCGATAAGCCTCGGCGGTGAGCTTGCTCTCGTTCTCGATGATCCGCTCGGTCGGTACCGGCGGCACATAGAGCCGATAGTCCTCGAGCCCGATCGGCGCGGTCAGTACCAGGTGAGTGACGCGGTCGGGATAGGCGCGCGCGATCCGCACCGCGAGCATGCCGCCCATGGAATGGGCGACGATGTCGGTCTTGGCGATCTGCAGGTGGTCGAGCAGCGCCATGGTGTTGCGCGCCAGATTGTCGAAATGCAGTTCGCCTGAGGGTTTGGAGGACTTGCCGAACCCGATCTGGTCCGGCACCACCACGCGGTAGCCGGCATCGCGCAGTGTCGTGATCACCGGCGCCCAGTAGCTTGACGGAAAATTACGTCCGTGCAGCAGCACCACGGCGCGGCCGTTCGGCTGGCCGGAGGCGCCGATGTCCATATAGGCCATCTTGAGGTGCTCGCCCTCATTGGTCACGTCGAACTGGCTGACGAGGAAGGGATAGGCGAAGCCTTCGAGATTGATGCCGTAGGGCTCGCGCGGCGCGTCGGCGGCGAGCGCGGGGGTGAAGAGGAGGGTGGCGCAGAGCGCGGCAAAGAAGATGTTTCGCATGAGCCGGCTCATAAAGACGTAGATGGCCGGGTCAAGCCTGGTCAAGCCCGGCCATGACAAACCATTGTGAACAGAATCAGCCTTCGCCGTTCGGGAACAGCGCGGCAAATCGCTTCTCGCCCGTGCGGGTGAAATTCACCACGCGGCTGCCGGGTGCGGAATCGCGCGCGGCCCATTTCAGTTCGGTGAAGCGGTTCATCATGGCCGCACCCAGCGTGCCCGCCAGATGATGCCGCCGCTCGCTCCAGTCGAGGCAGGCCTTGCACACGGGACGGCGTGGATGGGTGAGCGCCTCGGGCGCGATCTGCAAATTCTTCTCCAGGAAGCGCGCGCCTTCGGCGGTCAGCTCGATATCCTGTTTTTTTTGCCGCACCAGCTTCTGGTCGCGCATGCTGTCGAGCATCTGGACGCCGAGATCGCCGGCCAGATGGTCGTAGCAGATGCGGGCGCGGCGCAGTGCCGGATCTTTCGGCCCGGTGCGCACGCGCATGTGGCCGACGCGGGCGGCCAGACCGTCCAGCATCTCCAGCAGGCCGGCGATGTCGTCGCCGGTGAGGCGGTAGTAACGGTGACGGCCCTGTTTCTCGGGTTCGACGAGACCGCCGGCCTCGAGCTTCGCCAAATGCGAACTCGCGGTCTGCGGCGTGATGCCGGCTTCCTGCGCCAGCTCGCTCGCGGTCAGCGCCCGGCCGTTCATCAGCGCGGTCAGCATGTTGGCGCGGGCGGGATCGCCGACCAGAGAGGCGATGATGGTGATGTCGGGTCCTGCTTTCATGCTTCGACGATAGCCGAAGCATCGTCGTCAAACAAGGGTTATAGTTCTCACGTCATTGCGAGGAGCGCAGCGACGAAGCAATCCAGAATCTTTCCTCGGCGAAAGTGTCTGGATTGCTTCGCTCCGCTCGCAATGACGAGCATAACAATTGAGGTTCCCATGACGGTCACCGTGTTCATTCGCTATCTGCTCGATCCGTTCAAGCGCGCGCAGTTCGAGGAGTATTCCAAGCGCTGGCTGTCGATCATTCCGCGCTGCGGCGGCGACCTGATCGGCTACTGGATGCCGCATGAGGGCACCAACAACATCGCCTTTGCGCTGATCTCGTTCGAAAGCCTTGCGGCCTACGAGGCCTATCGCGCAGGGCTGCGTAACGACAGGGAAGGCATGGCGAATTTCAACTTTGCCGAGGACAACAAGTTCATCCTCGCCGAAGAGCGCACCTTCCTGCGTAAGGTGGTCGCCTGACTGGCAGGAGATGGCAGCACTGGCGGGTTCGCGCTCGGGCGGCTATCTAGATCGCAAGCAAATCGATAACAAAGGGAGAGGTCATGCCGGTTTCGACAGCGGACAAGCGCGCCACATTCAAGAAGATGCATGAGAGCGGCTGCTTCATCATTCCCAATCCCTTCGATGTCGGCAGCGCGGTCGCGCTGCAAAAGCTCGGCTTCAAGGCGCTGGCCTCGACCAGCGCCGGTTTCGCCTGGACCATTGCCAAGGCCGACAACCGCGTCACCGTCGACGACGTCTGCAGCCATCTCACCGCGATCTGCGCGGCGGTCGATATTCCCGTAAATGCCGACTACGAGGACGGCTTTGCCCACGAGCCGGATAAGGTCGCGGTCAATGTCGGGCGCGCGGTGGCGACCGGCGTCGCCGGCCTCTCGATCGAGGATTTCACCGGCGATGCCGCAAAGCCGCTGTTCGACCGCACGCTCGCAGTCGAGCGCCTCAAGGCGGCGCGCCAGGCGATCGACGCCGACAAGAGTGGCGTGCTGCTCACCGGCCGCTGCGAAGCGTTTTTGCGCGGGGTCAAGGATATGGATCTGGTGATCGATCGTCTGAACGCCTACGCCGAAGCCGGCGCCGAATGCCTCTACGCCCCGGGCATCGCGACCAAAGAAGAGATTTCCACCGTCGTGAAGGCGGTCGCGCCAAGGCCGGTCAATCTTTTGATCGGCGCTTGGGGCCTGTCGCTCAGGGATGTCGAGGCGCTCGGCGTGCGCCGCATCTCGGTCGGCGGCTCGTTGGCGCGCACCGCCTGGACCGGCTTCATGAAGACGGCAAAGGAAATGGCGGAGAAAGGGACCTTTACCGAGCTGGCCAACGGCTATCCCGGCGGCGAGCTGAACAAGATGTTCGGGTAGGGACTGTCCCTGCACGCAAAGAAAAACGCAGCGGGCGAACCCGCTGCGTTTTTGTTTTGGTCGGCTCAAGCCGCTACTGCTTGTCCATGCCCTGCGGCGAGGACTGCGGCGGCATCGGATTGCTCGGCGCCGCGCCCGTGGTGGTGCCAGGCGAAGTGTTCGGCCGCGGCGTCACGTCGCGCATGCCAGGAGGCGGTGCCGCCGGCTGGCTCTGCGCCACGGTTGGCGGCGTGGTCTGCGCCTCGTGCACGCTGGTGTTGTTCAGGCCGTAGAACACGGCGCCCAGCACCAGCGCGATGCCGAGCGCGAACAGCGCGATCTTCCCACTGGAGGCCGGACCCTCGTCCAGCTCGGGGTCGGCTTGCAGCTCGGTGTCGAAACGGGACGGGCGGCCGACTTCATCACTCAGGCCGGAACGATAGGGATCGCTGACGCGACCGGGATCATAGGGATCGTTCGGGATATTTTGGTTGGCCATGACGAAATTCCTCCTTTAGTCGCAAGACAACCTTCATCCGGGCGTCGGGTTCCGGCTTACCGGCTTGTTCCACAGGGAACTCGGACCTTAAAATTGAGACAACCGCGACTTGAAGGAGGCCCGCATGTGGAACCTGCCGCCCGCCGACAGCGTCCTGCATTTCCTGCAATACGTTGCGCTGGCGGCCCAAGCGATGACGGCTGCACTGGCCGCAGGCCGGCGCAGCATGGATTGGGCCGGCGTCTGCATGCTCGGCGCCATCACCGCACTTGGCGGCGGTACGCTGCGCGACGTCATGCTCGGGCATTATCCGCTGGTGTGGGTCGCGAACCCGTCCTTCCTTGCAATCGCGGGGATCGCGGCGTTCATCACCATCCTGATCGCGCGCGTCGTGCACCGGCTCAATGTCGCATTCCTGGTGCTGGATGCGATCGGCCTCGTCGTCTTCACCATGGCGGGCTGCGACATCGCCTGGCAGATGGATGCCTCGCTGCCGATCGTGATCGTCGCCGGCATGATCACCGGCTGTGCCGGCGGCGTGCTGCGCGACATCCTCTGCAACGATGTGCCGCTGTTGTTTCGCTCCGAGCTTTACGCCAGCGTTTCTGTCGTCACCGGGCTGTTCTATGCGACCGCGTTTGGATTGAAGCTGAACAACGAGGTCTGGACCGCGCTCACCTTTGCGCTCGGCGTTACCTTCCGCCTGCTTGCGATCCGCTTCAAATGGGAGATGCCGAAATTCGTCTTCAACAGCGGCGAGCGGTAAGGACTATTCCCCGAATTTCCAGTTGAGGCCGCCGCGCACCAGATGGATGCCGATGGTGCCGGTCGAAAGCGTCCCGCGGGTGGTCTCGAGGTAATAGGCATTGTCGGTATCGGAGCCCTGATAGGCGGTGCTGAAGCCGGCATACTGCGTGTAGAGATATTCGGTCTTGAAGCTGACATTGCGCCACAGCGCATATTCGGCGCCGGCGCCCGCGGCCCAGCCGAGCCGCGTCGTGCTACCCCAGCCCGCCCATGATCCCACCGCGGGGCCATCGATCGAATCGAAGAACGATCTGGAGAGACCAGCGGAAAAGCTGGAATAGGCGATACCGCCCGTCGCATAGGCGAGCAGCCGGTCAGTCGGACGATATCCCAGCCGCAGCCGGGTCGTACCGAACCAGTTCTGATTCACGCTGAGCGACGTGTTTGCATACTCGGGATAGGGCGGGTTGTAGAAGATGTTGTAAGACAGCGCGCTTGCGCGTGAGCCGCGGATGCCGCTCCACTGCAGATCGGTTTCGATGCCTGCGACAAACCTGTTCGGCAGCTCGTGATTGTAACCGAGCTGCACGCCGGCCTCGAAGCCGCCGCTGCGCAGCCGACGATCGATATCGTTGGAATTAATTTCGCTCGTCGTGCCCGGAAAAAGGTTGACCACGTTGAGCGACGTCTCGAACTGGTTGGGCCTCAGCGTGCCGGCGCCATAACCGCCGTTTACGCCGGCGTAGAAGCCGGTCCAGTTCGGGGTCCATGCGGTCATCGCGCCGTACGTCCCACTACTTTGTTCGCCGTCCTGGAGACGATAGTTCAGTCCCGCGCGCACGAGGTGAATGCCCAACGGGCCGGTCGAAAACGTTGCGGTCGAGACATAGGGCCTCGAGCCCTCGTAATCGACATAGGGCGAGTAGAACCCGGAATAACCGGTGTAAAGATATTCGGATTTCAGGCTGACGCGGCTGGAGAGTCCGACTTCGACGCCCGCGCCGGCCGCAACTCCAAACCGTGTCGACGAAGCGGCGCTCGCGATGTTGACATAGTTGGCCGGGTTCGGAAAAAACTCGCTGCCATAGGCCGAATTTCCGACCGAGAAATTCGAGTAGGCAACGCCTCCGGTGACATAGACGAGCAGATGGTCGAAGGCATAACCGGCACGCAGCCGCGTCGTGCCAAACCAGTTCTGGCCAATCCACATGCCTGCGAAGTTGTATCCCCCGATCGGATAGCCGCCGCCGATGTCGTAGTTGAAGTGGGTATTATCCGAGGGGCGGGCGCCGATATTGCTCCACTGAAAATCGCTTTCGATGCCGAGCACGACGTTATTGTTGAGTTGATGATTGTAGCCGGCCTGGAGACCGGCGAAGAAGCCGCCCATCCTGTGGTGTTGTTCGTCGAGCCTTTGATCGCCGGGATACCCCGGCTGCGCGAGACCGGTGATGTTGTAGAGCGGACTGACGGGCCCGCCGCCGGCGCCGCCGTTCAGGCCGACGTAAAATCCCGACCAATTGTAGAAGGGGACCGGTGCTGGTTCGGCCGAGGCGGGGGCTACGCCTGCGATGAGCGGAAGGCTGGCCGCAACCAGCACCGGAAGGAGAGACGAGAAGCGCGCGCGCCGCCGTTCGGCAATCGCGCCGCAATAGTTAACAAGTTCTTGCAGGCCCGTCATTTTTAGCGATTCCAAGAGATCGATGCGCGCACTCTAATCGGTGGCCCGCATCTGTCTCGGACTGCCCGGCATGGGCCTTGGCCTGCGCGGTCCTCACGGCATTTCCGTCTGGTGTGTGGCGGCGCCGACACAGGATTTGCGCACAACCCTTGGCCTTTACGGCACGGCATTGGACTGATCGGCACCAGCGTGTGCATCGGCCGAACCGCGCCGGCATGAACGCGTTTTGATTTCACTGCGACTGAGACGATGGAGCGCTCAGGGACGTGAGCATGCAGGATCTACCGCCCTTCCAACGGGTACGGATTTCGACCGCGGATTTTCCCGAACACAAACGCCTTGCGATGTGGCGCGAGGTCTACGGCCGCGGCGTCACCAACTGCGACATCGAGCCGATCCATGACATCCCGTTTCGCGCCGATGTCGCTTTCAGTCTGCTGCCCGACGTGACGATCGTGGCGGGCGCGCGAACGCCGGCGACCTACCATGTGACGCGGGAGTTCGCAGGCCGCGGCAGGGACGTCGTCGCGCTCAGCATTCTGCGCAGCGGTGCAGCGACCGCCACGCAATTCGACCGGGAGCTGATCAGCGGTGTCGGCAGCGCAAGTGTGCTGATGTCCAGCGATCCCTCGGCCAGCACGATGCTGTCGGAAGGCCGTTTCGTGACGCTCGCGATGCCGCGACCCTCGATATCGGCGCTTGTTCCGAACCTGTCGGAGGCCGCCGGCCGGTCAATTCGAAGCGACAATCCCGCACTGCGCCTTCTGATCCGCTATCTCGAGATGGTCGAGGCCGCCACCGAATTCGAAAATCACGCGGTGGCCAGCGCCGTCTCGACCCACATTCTCGATCTGGCCGCGCTTGCGCTTGGCGCGCGCGGTGATGTCGCAGAACAGGCACAACTTCGCGGCGCCAGGGCCGCGCGTCTGGATGCCATCAGGGCCGACATCCGCAATCATCTCGGTGCCGGCGATTTGTCGGTGGCCGAGATTGCCGCCCGCCACGGCATTTCGCCGCGCTATGTGCGAAAGCTGTTCTGGGAGCAGGGATCGTCGTTCTCGGTTTTCCTGCTCGAGGAGCGGCTGGAGAAAGCGCGGCGGATGCTCGGTGATCGCCGTTATGCGCATCTCAACATCGCGCGGGTCGCGCACGAAGCCGGCTTCAACGACATCTCCTATTTCAACCGCAGCTTCCGCCGCCGCTTCCTTGCGACGCCCTCGGATATTCGCGAGACCGCGCGACTGTCATGGCGGGAGTGATCACTGCCGCCGCGCCTTCTTGACCTGCTCGGCGGTCACCGCCGGCGCGCTGTTGCCGAAGGTGTTGCGGATGTAAGTCGTGACGTCGGCGACCTCGTCATCATTGAACTGCCGCGCATAGGCCGGCATCTGCCCGGTGTTCGGCGCCCGCGGCGTGGTCACGGTCTGCGCGCCGTCGAGGATCAAGCGCAAGGTCGAGGAGGGATCGGCCGATTGCAGCAGCGCGTTGCCGTTGAGCGGCGGATAGACCCCGGGCGAGCTCGATCCGTCGGCCTCATGGCAGGCGACGCAGTAGTGATCGTAGACCGCCTTGCCCGATGTCATCGCGGCTTCCGAGGGTGGCATGACCAGCGGCTCCGAATTCCCCGGCGGCAGCGATTTCAGATAGACCGCGATCGCGTGCACATCGATATCGCTCATCTTGGAGGTCGAGTTGACCACGACTTCGGCCATCGGGCCGCCGGCATGGCTCTTCTGGTTGCGGCCGCTCGACAGATATTCGGTGATGTCCTCGACCTTCCATGACGCAAGTCCGCTGCGCTCGGCGGCATCGAGCCGCGGCGCGAACCAGCCGTCGACGAGCCCGCCGGCAAAGCTGCGGTTGCGGCGGTCGGCGCCGAACAGGTTTTTGGGCGTATGGCAGGCGCCGCAATGGCCGAGCGCCTCGACCAGATAGCGGCCGCGGTTCCACTCGGTCCCCTTGCGCTGGTCGGGCTCGAGGATGCCCGGCCGGAAGAACAGGTAATCCCACACCCGCATCACCACGCGGAAGTTGAGCGGAAAGCGCAGCTCCGGCGGCGGCGCCTTGTTGGCGTAAGGCGTGAGCGTCGCAAGGTAAGCGCGGATCGCGAGAATGTCGGGTCGCGTGAGCTTGGTGAAATAAGGGTAGGGGAAGGCCGGGTAGTAACGCGATCCGTCGGGCGCGATGCCCGAGCGCAGCGCGTTGTAGAAATCCTGCTCGCTCCACCCTCCGATGCCGGTCTCGCGGTCGGGCGTCAGGTTCGGCGACGTGATTGCGCCGAACGGCGTCTCGATCCGCAACCCCCCGGCAAACGGCTTGGCCGGATCCGACGTGTGGCAGCTGAAGCAGTCGCCGGCATCGACCAGCGCCTTGCCGCGCGCGATCACGTCCTGCGACGGCTCGGCGGCTTGCGCGGCGGAGAGCGCAGTGCACAAAAACAGAGCTGCGAGAATCGCCCGCATGAGACTCACCCGGCAGAAGCCCCCGCGCGCATTATAGGGCCGTTATCTCGTTTCGCGAGCATGGGTCCACGCGACACAAGCACAATAGCCATGCGCAATTTCCGGCACGATATTGCGATCTCGCGAGGCATGGCTTCATTGCCCAGAATTATGCTGCGCCGCGCGGAAAATCCGACATAGACTGGCATTGGTTTACTGCATGATTAGCTGCAAAAGCGCAGGGACACGCAAAGGCTTACGAGGGCGTCGATGGGAATCAACCAGGGTCCGATCAGTCTCGACCAGAAATACACCCAAGGGACGGGACACGTCTTCCTGACGGGCATTCAGGCGCTGGTCCGCCTGCCGATGGCGCAGATCCGGCGCGACCGCGCCGCGGGGCTCAACACCACCGCCTTCATATCCGGCTATCGCGGCTCGCCGCTCGGCGGCTACGACCAGCAACTGTTTGCTGCGCGAAAGCATCTCGAGCAGTACAACATCAAGTTCCAGCCCGGCGTCAACGAGGACCTCGCCGCGACGGCCGTGTGGGGCTCGCAGCAGCTCAACCTGTCGAAGGGCGCGAACTACGACGGCGTTGTTGGCATCTGGTACGGCAAGGGCCCCGGCGTCGACCGCTGTGGCGACGTGTTCCGGCACGGCAATACGGCGGGCTCGGCCAAGAACGGCGGCGTGCTGTGTCTTGCCGGCGACGATCATGGCGCGAAATCCTCCACCGTGCCGCATCAGTCCGACCACGCCTTCATCTCCGCGCTGATGCCGTATCTTTATCCGTCGAGCATCCACGAGATGATCGAGATGGGCCTGCTCGGCATCGCGATGTCGCGCTATAGCGGCTGCTGGGTCGGCATGAAGGTGATTACCGAGACGGTGGAGACCACCGCCGAGATCGACCTCACCGACGAGATGACGCCGTTCGTGATTCCCCCCGATTTCGAGATGCCGCCCGGCGGGCTCAATCTGCGCTGGCCCGACGACCGTTTTGAGCAGGACCGGCGCCTGCAGGACTACAAGGGTTTTGCCGCGGTCGCCTTTGCCCGCGCCAATAGAGTCAATCGCATTACCATGGACTCGCCGAACGCACGCTACGGCATCATGGCCTCCGGCAAGAGCTATGAGGATATCCGCCAGGCGTTGCGCGAGCTGGGGATCACCGAGGAGGTCGCCGCGAAGATCGGCCTTCGGCTCTACAAGATCGGCATGCCCTGGCCGCTGGAGCCGGAAGGCGTGCACCAGTTCGCTGTCGGGCTCGAAGAGATATTCATCGTCGAGGAACGGCGCGAGATCGTCGAGAACCAGGTCAAGCAGGTGCTGTTCAACTGGCGCGACGATGTGCGCCCGCGCATCGTCGGCAAGATGGACGACCATGACAAGCGCTTCCTCACCTTCGCCGCCGAGCTCAGCGTCTCCTCGCTTGCAAGCTCCCTGACCGAACGACTTCTTCGCCTCGATCTCAATCCCGAAATCAAGAGCATGCTTCGCGCCAAGGCCGACTGGTTCAATGGCCGCGAGGCGACGCAGGTGCAGGCTGTCGCTCCGATCAGCCGGACGCCGTATTTCTGCTCGGGCTGTCCGCACAACACCTCGACCAAAGTGCCCGAAGGCAGCCGCGCCTTTGCCGGCATCGGCTGCCACTTCATGGCGCTGTGGATGGACCGTTCGACCGAGACGTTCACCCATATGGGCGGCGAGGGCGTGCCCTGGGTCGGAGTCGCGCCTTTCACCAAAGAGCAGCATGTGTTCGCCAATCTCGGCGACGGCACCTATTTCCATTCCGGCAGTCTGGCGATCCGGCAGGCGGTCGCCTCCGGCGCCAACATCACCTACAAGCTGCTCTATAACGACGCGACCGCGATGACCGGCGGCCAGCACGTCGACGGCGAGCTGTCGCCGCAGCAGATCACCTTCCAGATGCACGCCGAAGGCATTCGCCACATTTATCTGGTTTCCGAGAAACCGGAGCTTTACCCCGCTTCCGACATCGCGCCCGGCGTGATCACGCGGCATCGCGATGAGCTCGATGCCGTGATGAGGGAATGCCGCGAGCTGAAGGGCACCTCGGCAATCGTGTTCGTGCAGACCTGCGCCGCCGAGAAGCGCCGCCGCCGCAAGCGCGGCCTGATGGAAGACCCGGCGCGTCGCGTCATGATCAATCCGGCGGTGTGCGAGGGCTGCGGCGACTGCTCGGTGCAGTCGAACTGCATCTCGGTCGAACCGCTGGAGACGGAGATGGGGCGCAAGCGCACCATCAACCAGTCGTCCTGCAACAAGGATTACTCCTGCCTCAAAGGCTTTTGCCCGTCCTTCGTTACCATCGACGGCGGCAAGCCGCGCCGCCGCGCGCCGGCCGAGCTCGGCGACATCGGCGATTTGCCGGAGCCGGCGTCACTGCCGCCGCTCGACAAACCCTACAACATCGCGGTCGCCGGCGTCGGCGGCACCGGCGTGCTCACCATCGGCGCGCTGCTCGGCATGGCCGCCCATATCGAGGGCAAGGCCAGCATGATCCTCGACATGTCAGGCTTTGCGCAAAAGGGCGGGGCGGTGCTGAGCCATGTCCGGCTCTCCGAGCACACGCGCGACGTGACCTGCTCGCGCATCGTCACCGGCACCGCCGATCTCGTGATGGCCGCCGATGAGGTGGTGGCGGTCTCGAAGGACACGATCACACTTTGCGAAGTCGAGCCGTACCACCGGGATCATCAACAGCCACATCATTCCGACCGCGGACTTCATCCTCAATCGCGACTTCAATTTCCAGAACCGCAAGGTTGCGAGCGTGCTGGAGACCTCGCTGCGCAAGGACTCGGCTTTCGTCGATTTCACGCGGCCGGCCGAAGTGCTGCTCGGCAACTCCATCGCGACCAACATCATGATGATGGGCTATGCCTATCAGCGAGGTCTGCTGCCGCTGTCGGCGCAGGCGATCGAGCACGCGATCGAGGTCAACGGCGTCTCGATCAAGATGAACACGCAGGCCTTCCGGCTCGGCCGGCTCGCCGCCGCCGACCCGGCGCGGCTGGATGCGATGATGCAGGGGCAGGACGAGGCGCATGCGCCGAAGTCGCTGGATGCGATGACGCTGGACGAGATCATCGCGCATCGCAGCGAGTTCCTCACCGCCTATCAGAGCAAGCGGCTCGCGAAACGCTATCGCGCTTTGGTCGATCAGGTGCGCGATGCTGCGACCAAGGGCGGCTACGGCGACGCGCTGCCGCGCGCGGTCGCGATCAACTACGCGAAACTGCTGGCCTACAAGGACGAGTATGAAGTGGCGCGGCTCTTCACCGACGGCCGGTTCGAGCAGCAGCTGCGCGATCAGTTCGAGGGCGACTTCAAGTTCTCGTTCAATCTCGCCCCGCCGATCCTTGGCGGCGGCAAGGACGCGCTCGGCCGGCCGAAGAAGCGTGCCTTCGGTGCTTGGATGCTGCCGGTGTTCAAGATGCTGGCGAAGCTGCGCGTCCTGCGCGGCACCGCGTTGGACATTTTCGCGCACAGTCCCGACCGGAAGCTCGAACGCGATTTGATCGCGGGCTACGAAAAGGACGTTGCGACCGTGCTGTCGCGGCTGTCGCCGGTCAATGTCGAGACCGCGGTCGAGCTGCTGTCGCTGCCCGACCGCATCCGCGGCTATGGGCCGGTGAAGGAGAAGGCGGTCAAGGACGCCAAGGCGCGCTACGAGCAGCTCGCCGCCGATCTCGTCAACCCGCCGCCCGCGCCGAGGCAGATTGCGGCGGAGTAGGGGTTATCCCTCCTCCGCGAGCGAAGCAAGTGTGGGGAGGGTGCCGAGCAGCCAAGGCTGCGAGGCGGGTGGGGGTATTTCATCTCGCGCCGTGCTCGCAATTTCCCCCACCCGTCTCATCCTTCGCTTCGCTCACGATGAGCCACCCTCCCCACACGGGGGAGGGATGAGAGGGAGCGCGCGGCCTCACTGTGTCTTTTTCTGCACGTCGTGCTGATTTCAGCACGTCGCGTTAATCTGTCGCAGCGCCCTCTCTTTCCGAAAATCATAAGCAGTGTTATATCTCCTCCGTCCCGCGCTCACTACGGAGGGCGTTTCGCGATCGTCACGACACGTGGTGCGGGATGCGATGGACGCAAAGGTACGCAGACGATGCGTGTCCGTTGCGTACGGTCAAGCCGTGTGGTCCTGTCCCGCCAATGCAGGGGACAAGCTGCGCAATGATCCGCGCAGCGACGGTGGCAACGAGCCGGTTCGCCGGGGAGACCACGGAGCAGCCGTAAAGCCATTGCGCAGGGAGTGCCGGAGTGATTTCGGCGTACCTGTGTTGGCCTGCGTGCGTCTTTTTCATTTTGCACGCGTGGCAGTGGGTGCGGCGTGCACCCGGCATTCCCTGCGCCCTCTGTTTTCGGAGGGCCACCGAATTGCAAAACTCGGACGCGAAATCGCGCCGCGGGAATGCGAAGCTCTGTCCTCAAACTCCGTCGTCATTCCGGGGCGCGCCTCTTGGCGCGAGCCCGGAATCCATACTCACGATGGTGGTTATGGATTCCGGGCCCGGCGCTTCGCGGCGTCCCGGAATGACGAAGTCGGGGGAGCCCCGCGGCCAGCGCCGCCTTGCGTCCACCCGCTATGCTCTCACCGCCTAGACCCTCTCGCGCCACGGAATATTTCACCGCTTGCCAAGCCTGCCCCGACAGGCCAAGAAAATATCCGGAAATAGAACAAGAAAACGCCGAGCGGAGAAACATTTGACCATCAAGGGCAAGGCCTACATCGCCGGGATTTACGAGCATCCGACCCGGCACGCACCCGATAAATCCACCAGCCAGCTCCACGCCGAGGTCGCCAAAGGGGCGCTCGAGGACGCCGGGCTCACCAAGCACGACATCGACGGCTATTTCTGCGCCGGCGACGCTCCGGGCGGGGTGATGAACATGGTCGATTATCTCGGCCTCGACATGAAGAAGCTGCGCCATATCGACTCCACCGATACCGGCGGCTGCTCCTATTTGATCCATCTCGGCCATGCCGCCGAGGCCATCGCCGCCGGTAAATGCTCGATCGCGCTGATCACGCTTGCCGGCAAGCCGCGCACCGGGGCGATGCCGCCGCGCGCGTCCGGCGCCGAGGCCGACTTCGAGAACGCCTACGGCCAGACAACGCACAATGTCTACGGCATGTGTGCCATGCGGCACATGCACGACTTCGGCACCACTTCCGAGCAGCTCGCCTGGGTCAAGGTCGCGGCCTCCCATCATGCGCAATACAATCCGCATGCGATGCTGCGAGATGTCGTCACCGTCGAGGACGTCCTGAACTCGCCGATGATCTCCGATCCGCTGCACCGGCTGGACTGCTGCGTCATCACCGACGGCGGCGGCGCGCTGATCGTGACCTCGCCCGAGATTGCGAAAAGCCTGAAGAAACCGCTGGTCCGCCTGATCGGCCATGGCGAGGCGACCAAGGGTCCGCGCGGCGGCAAGCATCACGACATGACTTATTCCGCCGGCGTCTGGTCCGGCCCGCGCGCCTTCGAGGAAGCGGGCGTCACGCCCAAGGACATCAAATACGCCTCGATCTATGACAGCTTCACCATCACCGTGGTGATGCAGCTCGAAGACATCGGCTTCTGCAAGAAAGGCGAGGGCGGCAAGTTCGTCGCCGACGGCAATTTGATCTCCGGCGTCGGCAAGCTGCCGTTCAACACCGATGGCGGCGGTCTGTGCAGCAACCATCCAGTCAACCGCGGCGGCCAGACCAAGATCATCGAGGCCGTGCGGCAGTTGCGCGGCGAAGCCCATCCCAAGGTGCAGGTGAAGAACTGCGACCTCGCGGTGGCGCACGGCACCGGCGGACTTCTGGGCAATCGCCACGCCGCCTCAACCTGCATTCTGGAGCGTGCGTGATGGCTGATGCGAAGAAACTGAAGGCGCCGGAGACCAATCCCGAGACCGCGCCGTTCTGGGAGGCGGCCAAGGCGGGCAAGTTCATGATCAAGCGCTGCACCGCCTGCGGCGAGCCGCATTATTTCCCGCGCTCGATCTGTCCATTTTGCTTCTCCGACAAGACGGTGTGGGAGGAATCTTCCGGCGAGGCGACGATTTACACCTTCAGCCTGATGCGGAAATCGGCAACCGGTCCGTTCGCGATCGCCTATGTCACGCTGAAGGAAGGCCCGACCTTGCAGACCAATATCGTCGATTGCGACATGGACAAGTTGAAGATCGGCCAGAAGGTGAAGGTGGTGTTCAAGCCGACCGACGGCGCGCCGCTGCCGTTCTTCACGCCGGTTTGAGACCCTCATCCTGAGGAGCCGCGAAGCGGCGTCGCGAAGGATGAGGCCGATATCGGGGCCTCATGGTTCGAGACGCGCGTTCCGCGCTCCTCACCATGAGGGAGAACATCGGGAGGAAAATCAAAAATGCCGATCAACTACGAACAACTGATGGCGCTGAAAAACCTCGGCCAGAAATACGCTTATGGCGACCGCGAGGTGATGCTCTACGCCTACGGCATCGGCATGGGCAACGATCCCATGGACGAGAAGGAGCTCGCCTTCGTCAACGAAACCGCAGCCGATCCACGGCCGCTGAGGGTGGTGCCGACCTTTGCCTCCGTTGCCGCCTGGGGCGCGGGGCCGGGCGAGATGAATCTCAACCGCGTGATGGTGGTCGACGGCGAGCGCGACATCACGTTCCATAAGCCGCTCGCGACCTCGGCCAACATCATCGCCGACTCCAACGTGCTTGCGGCCTGGGACAAGGGCAAGGACAAGGGCGCGGTGATCCGCCACCAGACCGTGCTGAAGGACGCCGCCAGTGGCGAGAAGCTCGCGACGCTGGTGGCCTCGCGTTTCGCCCGCGGCGATGGCGGCTTCGGCGGTCCGTCCGAAGGCCAGCCTGAGCCGCATGCGATGCCGAGCCGCGCGCCCGATCGTAGCGTCGACATCGTCACGCGCCCGGACCAGGCGCTGGTCTACCGCCTCTGCGGCGACCGCAATCCGCTGCACTCGGATCCCGGCTTTGCCAGGAAGGCCGGCTTTCCCAAGCCGATCCTGCATGGCATGTGCACCTACGGCATCACCTGCCGCGGCGTGTTGCAGACCTATGCCGACTACGATCCGTCCGCCTTCAGGCAGCACGCGGCGCGGTTCTCCTCGCCGGTCTATCCCGGCGACACCGTGACCATGGAGATGTGGAAGGACGGCAACGTCATTTCGTTTGAGGCAAAAGTGAAAGCGCGCAACGTCACCGTGATCAAGAGCGGCAGGACGGTGCTGGGATGATCTCGTGCCCCGGATGCAGCGCAGCGTTCTCACGGTGCGCTGCTGATCCGGGGCCCATCTCGCCGGGAATGGGTCCCGGCTCTGCGAAGCAGCGTACCGGACGATGCTTCGCATCGCCGGGTTCACGCTGCATCGCGTCCGGGACACGAAAGAGAATAAAATAAAAAGGGAGCGAGACAATGGGACTACTCGACAAGAAGGTGGCGATCATCACCGGGGCAGGCGGCGGGCTCGGTGAGGGTTACGCCAGACTGTTCGCGCGCGAGGGCGCGGCGGTCGTGGTCAACGACCTCGGCGGACCGCGTGATGGTTCCGGCGCCGACAAGTCGATGGCGCAAAAGGTGGTCGACGCCATCAAGGCCGAGGGCGGCCGCGCGGTTGCGAACGGATCCGACATCTCCACGCTGGCGGGTGGCGAGGCCGTGTTCAACGATGCGATTTCGAATTTCGGCCGCGTCGACATTCTCGTCAACAATGCCGGCATCCTGCTCGATGAGACCTTCGCCAAGGCCAAGGAAGCGAACTGGGACAAGGTCATCAGGGTGCACCTGAAGGGAACCTTCTGCGCGACCTTGCCGGTGTTCAAATGGATGCGCGAGAATGGCGGCGGCGTGATCGTCAACACGTCCTCGACCTCGGGCCTGATCGGCAATTTCGGCCAGACCAATTACGGCGCCGCCAAGGGCGGTATCTGGGGCCTTTCCAACGTGCTGGCGATCGAGGGGCGCAAATACAACATCCGGGTCTGGACCCTGGCGCCGGGCGCGCTGACCCGCATGACCGCGGACCTGCCGCGCTACAAGGAGAATCCCGGCGCGGCGCTGGGCCCGGATGGAATCGCGCCGGCCGTGCTATACATGGTCAGCGAATTGTCGGGCGACCAGACCGGCAAGGTGCTCGGCGTCTCCGGTCCGCGCGGCGTGCGCGAACTGCGCATGATGGAAATGGAAGGCTGGACGCCGCCGTTCACGGGATGGAAGGCCGAGGATATCGTCACCCACGCCAGGGACATCTTCTTCTCGGACGAGGAGATCAAGAAGTCGGCGCGGAGATTTAAGTAGCCGTCATTGCGAGGAGCGAAGCGACGAAGCAATCCAGACTAGTTCCGCGGATGCATTTCTGGATTGCTTCGCTTCGCTCGCAATGACGAAGGAGGAGACTGAAAATGACAAAACTCACCGCAAAAGCCGCAGGCACCTTCGCCATCGCGCCGACGCCGTTCCATGACGACGGCCGCATCGACGAGCGCTCGATCGACCGCTTGACCGACTTCTATGCCGAGGTCGGCTGCGACGGCGTCACCGTGCTCGGCATTCTCGGTGAGGCGCCGAAGCTCGATGCTGCCGAGGCCGAGCAGGTCGCGATCCGCTTCGTCAAGCGCGCGAAGAACATGCAGATCATCGTCGGCGTCTCCGCGCCGGGCTTTGCCACGATGCGCTCGCTGGCGAAAGCTTCGATGGACGCGGGTGCGGCCGGCGTGATGATCGCGCCGCCGCCGAGCCTGCGCACCGACGACCAGATCACAGGCTATTTCAAGCAGGCGCAGGAAGCGATCGGCGACATTCCCTGGGTGCTGCAGGATTATCCGCTGACGCTGTCGGTCGTATTCACGCCGGCCGTGATCCGCAAGATCGTCATGGACAGCCCGTCTTGTGTGATGCTCAAGCATGAGGACTGGCCCGGGTTGGAGAAGATTTCCACACTGCGCGGATTCCAGAAGGACGGCTCGCTTCGGCCGCTGTCGATCCTGACCGGCAATGGCGGGCTGTTCCTCGATTTCGAGATGGAGCGCGGCGCCGATGGCGCGATGACCGGCTATGCTTTCCCGGAGCTCCTGATCGACGTGGTCAGGCTGTGGAAGGAAGGCAAGCGCGACGCCATGCACGATATCTTCGACGCGCATCTGCCGCTGATCCGCTACGAGCAGCAGCCCGGCGCTGGCCTCGCTGTCCGAAAATACGTGCTGCAGAAGCGCGGCATCATCGCCTCCAGCGCGCAGCGCAAGCCTGGCGCCGGCATGTCAGCGGCCGCGAAGGCCGAGGTCGATTATCTCCTGTCGCGCGTGGCGCGGGTCGATCGCCGCGCCAATCTGCAGCCGCAGTCGAGCGCGGCGGGCTGATCTGATGGCGGAAATTGTCAAGCCGCGCGACGCTTCCACCATCCTGTTGTTGCGCGACAGCAAGGCCGCGAAGGAAATCGAAGTCTTCATGATGGTTCGCCATTATGAGATCGATTTCAATTCGGGCGCGCTGGTGTTTCCCGGCGGCAGCGTCGACAAGAACGACAAGGAGATCATTGCGCAGCCCGAGCTTTATTCGGGCGGTGAGGGGCTCGACGAATCCGGCCTGAGCTTCCGGATCGCGGCGATCCGCGAGACCTTTGAGGAAAGCGGCATCCTGCTGGCGCGGCCGAAAGGCTCGAAATCGCTGGTCGATGCGAAACGTGCCGGTGAGATCGAAGCTGCGCATCGCGCCGACCTGAACGATCGCAAGACCACCTTCCTGAAGGTTCTCACTGACAACGGCATGATGCTCGCGCTCGACGAACTCGTGCCTTACGCCCACTGGATCACGCCGGAGGGCATGCCGAAACGCTTCGACACCTGGTTCTTCCTTGCCGCCGCGCCGCCGGACCAGCTCGGCGCGCATGACGGCAAGGAATCCACCGACTCGATCTGGGTCTCGCCGCGCGAGGCGCTGGCGGGCGGCGAAACCGGCCGATTCAAGCTGCCGTTTCCGACCACGCGCAACCTGATCAAGCTCGGCAAGCAGGGACATGTGAAGGCCGCGCTCGACGACTAGCAGGGGCAAGAGCATCGTCACCGTGATGCCCGTCATGACGAGGCTCAACGGCGGCCGCCAGCTCCGGATTCCCGAAGGAAGCCGGCTATGACGGCGAGTTGTTCGAGGTCGGGGCGCAGGGATGAGGTATCGCGCGCTTATTGCAGGCCTGATGCTCGCGGCCGTGCGCTTCGACGGCGGCCTCTGCCGAGGACAATTTCCCCAGCCGTTCGATCCGCGTCGTCATTCCCTATGGGCCCGGTACGGTCGCCGACGTGTTCGGCCGCATCGTCGCGCAGAACATGTCGGTGCAATGGAATAACGCCACCATCGTGTTCGAATCCAAATCCGGCGCCAATGGCTCGATTGCGGCCGAGGACGTCGCGCGCTCGGCGCCTGACGGCTACACATGGCTGCTCGCCACGACCTATTTCGTCGCAAGCCCGGCGCTGTACAACAATCTGCGCTGGGATCCGCAGCGCGACTTCACCGCGGTCGGCGAGATCTGCAAGGCGCCGAACGTGTTCATCGTGCCGTCGAGCCTGCCGGTGAAGAACGTCGCCGAGTTCGTGGCGCTGGCCAAGGCGAAGCCGGGAACGCTGACCTACGGTCATCCGGGCAAGGGCTCGACCGGCCATCTCGGCTTCGAGCTGTTCAAGAAGCTCGCCGGCATCGACGTGACCGGCGTCGGCTATCGCGGCTACCCGCAGATGGTGCCCGACATCGCCCAGGGGCTCGTCAATTCGAGCTTCTTCTCGGTGAACCAGGCGCTGGGGCAGGTGCAGACCGGCGCCATCCGCATCATCGGCACCATCAATGCGACCCGCACAAAATACTTCCCGGACGCACCGACCCTCGCCGAGCAGGGCTATGCCGAGGCGCAGGTGACGCCGTGGTTCGGGATCGTGGTGCCGAAGGCGACCCCGCCTGCGATCGTCGAGCGCATCGACAAGGCGCTGGAGGCGGCGCTCGCCACCGAGGACGTGCGCCAGAAGCTCGACGTCGCCGGCTGCGAGGCCCAGAGCGCGCCGCTCGGCAAATTCGGCGACATGATCAATGCGGACGTGGCGCTATGGGGCAGGGTGGTCAAGGAGGCCGGGATTACCGCCGACTGAAGCTGCCACAGCCAAGCCCCAAATCGCAGGCAGGATGGTTAACCGGTGCGGCGCAGCCGGGCCCCAGCCTTTTCACATATTCCAGCGTTAAATAGCTCGTATATATTGCACTTTGTCATCCCGGGCTGAGCCAGCCATGTCATCTGCCTTCGCGGCACTTTCCAAGCGCATCCGATCGTTCACGCTGTCGATCGGGCAGATGACCTTTGGCAGTTTCCTTCTGTTGCTCGCCGTCATCACCGCGACCGGCATGGCCAGCGTCATCGCCATTCGCCACATCGATACGACCTTTGCGGAGCTTCGGCGGCTGCAGGACGTCGGCGATCTCGCGGAGGAGATCGACCGCCGCATGAACGAGCTGCGGCTGGCGGCGCGCGACTTCGTCACCGATCCCGGCGCGCAGTCCGACCGGGTGGTGCAGGTGGCGACCGAGCTCGGCGATCTCCTGAAGAAGACCCGCCTCGAGCTCGCGCCCGAGCAGCAGGACATGATCGACGGCGTCTCCAAGCGTCTCGCCAACTATCTCGATGGCATCGAACAGATCTCCGCGCTGATATCTCGCCGCGCCCGGCTGCTCTCGGCCCTGCCACCGGTCCGCACCCGCTTCGAGTCCGCAATCACGACGGCAAACGCGCAGGGCAAGGCGACGGAGCTGCTGCGCGCGCAAAACGGCGTCGCGGCGGCGCTGCTGGGTAACGACCCCGCCAGTGCCGGCGAGGCGGCCGTGCGGATGCGCGCGCTGACCATCGATGATCCCGAGTTGCGCGCCGCAACCGATGCCTATGCCGACGCCCTCATTTCGATTGCCGGCACCGAAAGCGAGATCGCCAAGTTCGACAAGGACGTGCTCGGCGCCGAGGGCCGGCTGATCGGGCGGGCCACCGAGATCCTGCGTGAGGTCAGCGCACGGCGCGGGCGCGTACTGGCACGCGACTTCGCGCGGACGCTGACCGAGGCGAAGTGGCAGAGCATCATGCTCTCGACGCTGGGCGTGCTGGTCGGCACCTTCGCGGCATCCTTCGTGGTCCGCCGCACAGTGCGGCCCCTGACCTCGATCGCCGGCGCAATCCGCGCACTGGCCGCGGGCAGGAAAGAGACCTTGATCCCCGGCACCGCCGTCAACAACGAGATCGGCGACATCGCGCGCGCCGCCGAAGTGTTCCGCCGCACGCTGGTCGATGCCGACAGCGCGCGCGAGGCGGCGGTGCGGGCGCTGGCCGAGCAGCGACTCGCGGAAGAGAGTTACCGGAAACTGTTCGAGGCGTCGGTCGACGGCATCTATGTCACCACGCCGGCCGGCGCGCTGCTCAACGCCAACCCGGCGCTCGCGCGCATCATGGGCTATGAGACCCCGGAGCAGCTGATCGGCAGCATCAACGACGTCACCGAGAGCGTCTATGTGAACCCGGCGGCGCGCGAGGAATTCCAGCGTCTGATGCAACGCGACGGCGTGGTCCGCGATTTCGAGTACCAGGTGAAGCAACGCGGCGGCGACATCCTCTGGCTTTCCGACAGCGCCACCGTGGTGCGCGACGACAGCGGCGTCATCACCCGCTACGAAGGCACGGTGCGCGACATCACCGTCCAGAAGCGCGCGGAAGACGCCATCGCGGAAGGTCGGAGATTGCTGCAACAGGTCATCGACACCGTGCCGGCCGTCATCAACGTCAAGGACAGGAACCTGCGCTATGTCCTGATGAACCGCTACATGGCCGGCATTTTCGGCATCGAGCCGCAGCATGCGATCGGCAAGACCACCAGCGACCTGATGTCGCGTTATGGCGCACAGAAGACGGACGAGAACGACCAGCGCGTGCTGAAGCAGAAGACGGGACTGGGCTTCTACGAGGAGGAGTACCTGGATTCCGCGGGCAACCTGCGGCACTGGCTGGTCAACAAGCTGCCGCTGCTCGATGCCGAGGGCGGGATCGAGAATATCGTCACCGTCGCGCTCGATATCGGCGAACGCAAGCGCGGCGAGCAGGAGATGCGCAAGGCGCGCGATGCCGCCGAGACGGCGTTGCGCAATCTGCGCGAGACCCAGGTTTCGCTGATCGAGGCGGAGAAGCTCGCAGCGCTCGGCCGGCTGGTCGCCGGCGTCGCGCACGAGGTCAACAATCCCGTCGGCATCAGCCTGACGGTGGCTTCCGCGCTGGAGCGCAAGACCTCGAACTTCACCGCCGAGGTCGAGCGCGGCGACGTTCGCCGCTCCAGCCTGAACGAATATCTCGCGACCAGCCGCGACGCGTCCTCGCAGCTCGTCGCCAATCTCAATCGCGCCGCCGAGCTGATCCAGTCGTTCAAGCAGGTCGCCGCCGACCGCAACTATTCGGACCAGCGCAGCTTCGACCTCGCCGACCTGACCGAGCAGGTGGTGATGAGTCTGCGCCCGGGCTTACGCAAGCACAATTTGACACTGACGGTGGACTGCCAGCCGAATCTCGCCATGAACAGCTATCCCGGGCCGTACGGCCAGGTGCTGACCAACCTGTTCCTCAACGCGGTGGCGCACGCGTTTCCGAAAGGCGGACCGGGCGAAATCAACATCCAGGCGCGCGAGTCCGGCCGGGACAATGTCGAGATCATCTTCTCCGACAATGGCTGCGGCATGTCGCTCGACGTTCGGCGCCGCGCCTTCGATCCGTTCTTCACCACGCGCCGCGACCAGGGCGGCACCGGGCTCGGCTTGCACATCGTCTACAGCATCGTCACCAACCGGCTTGGCGGCCGGCTCGAGCTCGAACTCGGTGCCCGGCGGCGGCACGCGCATCCAGATGATCCTGCCGAGGACGGCGCCGCTGGAGCTGGCAGCGGAGTAAGGGTGGGACAACTAGTCGACGTCGGCGAGCTTGTGCAGCGTTGCGCCAAAAATCTGGCTGGCCTTGCCGACCAGCGCGGTGCCGTTCATCGTCCCGCGGGTATCGGTAAACGTGCCCGACACGCCGATGCCGACCGGGTTCGGTCCGCCGAACAGCGGGTTGTCATTGTCGCGCGGCGTGGTGTGGCGCTGGACCAGCACTTCGCCCTTGAAGGTGTTGTCCTTCACGGTGTAGCTGCCGGTGTAGAAAAGATAGGCGTCGCCGCCGACGATCTTGCCATCGCGGAACACAATGACGCCGCTGCCCTTGCCGACGCGCCCGTCCTGCAAGCCGACGTGAATCGAATACAGCCCGTTCTTCATAACGTCCCGTGCCGGCAGCCGTCGCCCAACGGCCACCGGTCGTCTCTTTATGCCAAACGGCGGTTGCCCGTGCAACGCGACAGGATGGGCGAAATGGCCTGCCGGCGCAGTTCCGGACAGGGGTCGCCACCAGTGAGCGATGGGTTCAGGTCAGGCGTATTTTTTGTCGCGCTCGAGCAGCTCGATCGAGATGCCCTGCGGTCCGCGGATGAAGCAGATGCGCACGCCCGGGCGGATGGTGGTCGGCTCGCGCGTGAACTCGACACCCTTGGCCCTGATTTCGGCGGCGACCGCGTCGATGTCCTTCACCGTCAGGCCGAAATGGTCGAGCCCCTGATAGGGCGTGGTCGGCGGCGAGTTGACACCGTCGCCCGGCGCGACCGGGGCGATAAAAACGTTGGCGCCGCCGAGCTTGACGTCGATCCGGTTCGGCCCGCGGATGATGACCCCGCCGAGGATGTCCTGCAGCCAGGTCGCGGTCGCCTCCGGATCGGGGCTGCGCAGATGGACGTGATCCCAGGTGACGACCGGCATGGCTTGCTCTCCCATCGATGTGCGCTGCCGTTGGCCGGCACCGCTTGGCCGCGCCTCGCGCGGCGGACCAATGTTAGCGGCGGCGTTGCTGGCAGTGCCATCCCCTCCGGCTCGCGGCGGTCGCCTCTCGACCCCAAAATCGCCGGCTTCCGGTGCAACCAAATCGGGATTGTCGGAGTTAGCCGAATGCGCGACGTCGAGGGCTTGGCTATGGCTGAGGAAGGCAAGTCGTGGTGGCGTAAATTCGGTCCATTCGGCCGCGGCGATCTGGCAACCCAGGCCGCCGTGCTGCTTCCGGTGATGGCGATCGCGGTCCTGAGCGCCTGGACCATGAGTGCCCGGGGCCAGTCGGTCGAGCCGGCTGTCCAACCGGCAACTGCGGTGCAGAGCACACCATCGCCCGATCCGCAGCTCAGCCCCGCCAAGCCGGACGCTGCGGCGCAGACTTCCGTAGCACCTGCGGTCAATGGCTTGAAAATCGCCTCGCAATCCTGGCGGCGGGGCGGGCTCGGCTCGAACGCCCTGTTCAATTTCACAGTGCGTAACAGCAACGACTACGCGGTCGGCGACATCCAGGTCGCCTGCACCTTCACCCGGCGCGACGGCAGCACCTTGACCGAGCGGAAACGGGTCATTCCAGACGCCGTGGTCAACACCAAAAGCCGGAAGACCTTTGCCCGCGTCCACATCGGCTTCGTCAACGTCAATGCCGATAAAGCTAAATGTGCACTGGTTGCGGCCAGCCGGCTTTAACCCTGCGGTCGCAAAAATGTGACCGGCGGCTTTGAACCGAGCCAAACCCTTCACGGACCTACGGCTAGATGCCCGCGTTTTCGGCGGGACAACGCGCGGGCTCAAGCGCGGGTGGAGCGGTAGAACACCATGCCATTGCTGCGATATTTCCTTTATGTCGGCGGAGCGCTGCTGTCGCTGATCCTCATTGCCAACCTCGTGCTGCCGCAGGAGGCCCTTCCGGGCACCCTGACCTCGGCCGCCCAATTGCCGCCTGTCCGCATCCAGTCCGACCGCAAACTGCCTGAGCGTATCGTGTTCGACACCAGCTCCACGGTCGCACCCGCGCCGGTGCCGGTCCTGGCGCCGCGCAAGGTCGCGGCGGTCGTCACTCCCGCGCCGGCTCCGGCCGTGACCGCGGAAATGTCGGCCAAGGCGCGCGTGCGCGAGGCGTTCGCCCAGCTTCCTGCCGACGAAGAGGTCGCCGCGCCGAAGATGGACCAGATGGCCAGCGTCGTGGTGCCCGCGCCGCAGATGTACAAGGTCAAGCAGGCGCCGAAGCGCGTCGCGGCTCCGCGGCCCTATGCGTCGCGCCCGCTGGCGATGGTCGCCCAGCAGCCGCATTTCGGCTCGTTCCAGACCTGGTAAGCCGGCCTGACCCGGCCGGCGTTCACCCGCCATTCAGCCCACCCATCCCAAGGTTCCGCCCGATCCAAGAGGGCGGCCCATGCGATTTCTCCTTGGCGCGATCACGGCCATCGTCACGCTCGGCGTCGCGCTCGCAGCGCTGGCGCAGTCTTCAGCGCCAAGCCCGATACCGCCGCCGCAGCGTGCAGACCAACGATGCGCCCGCTGCTCCCGTTGCCGAGAGCAAGCTGTTTGCCTGTCAGACCGCGATGAAGGGATTGCAGGGTCAGGAGCGGCAGGACCAGATGCAGCTGTGCCGGGCGCAGGCGCGTCTCGACTGCCTGAAGCAGGCGATCGACCAGAAGATCGTCGGCCCGCAGCGGCGGGATTTCATGCGGAGCTGCTTGCAGCAGTAGCGGCCGATCGTTTGGAAATCCGCGATAGAAGTGGCCTAGCAACTCTGATATCGGGTCAGCCCAAGCGCTCGTAGCTCAGCTGGATAGAGCATCGGATTTCGATTCCGAGGGTCGGGAGTTCGAATCTCTCCGAGCGCGCCAGAAAGCTAGAAGCAGGGATGGCGCTGGCGGTCCTGCCCGAGATAGGCGGCCGCGCCCTGATAACAGTGGTTGGTCGCCGGCCCGTCGTAATAGGCAAACGTGCCCGGCACATAGCCGGGGCCGTAATTGTGCCTGTAGCTGATGTGGTAGGGCAGCGGGTACCACTGCACAAGCCGTAATAGCTGACATAGCGGGCATAGTGCCATCGGTGGTGGTGGTAGCGCGCGTTCGCGACGCTTGGCGCCAGCACGGCCGCTGACAGCACCAATGCGGCCAAAAGCTTCAACATCCTCATCTCGATTTTCCGGATTTCCCGCTAAAGCGACCCTATCCAAGCCAATTTTGCTGTCAATTGGACCCGAAGGCGCGGTGAATTTGCGTCCCTGCGGCCCCGCAGCGCCCCATTTTCGGCCTTTTCCAAATGCTTAACGGTTTGCCAAGACAGTCCGGCGAAAGTTCGGTCGGCATCACAGGGTTTTGGGGCTCCCGTTTTCCATGCGCATCGCGCCGCTCATTTTGCTGGTCTTCGGCATTTTCGCCGCGACGGCGGCGCGCGCCGAGGTGCTGCACATCACGCGCGACCATGGCGGCTATGTCGACGAGTACAAGGCCAAGTACAAGCGCATCCGCGACAAGGGCGAGCGCGTGGTGATCGACGGCATCTGCAATTCGGCCTGCACGCTGG
The DNA here is from genome assembly GCA_963791665.1 of uncultured Alphaproteobacteria bacterium. Classification (GTDB taxonomy): domain Bacteria; phylum Pseudomonadota; class Alphaproteobacteria; order Rhizobiales; family Xanthobacteraceae; genus Bradyrhizobium. Next base: position 90,725 of record CAWBTH010000034.1, read on the forward strand.
TGTTCGGCATCGTGCCGATGAACAAGATCTGCGTGACGCCGAAAGCGAGCATCGGCGTGCACCAGGCCTATTACGACAAGGCCTTCACCTTCGGCATCAAGGTGACCAGCGCGGACGGGACCTCCGACCTGATGTCTTATTATCCCGACCCGTTGAGGGACTGGATCCGCAGGAACGGCGGGCTCACCACCGAGATGAAGAAGATCAAGAACGGCGAAGAGCTCTGGAAGATCGTCGATCCCTGTCCGGAAGAGTGGTAGTTACCCCTTCGGCGCCTGTTCTCCATCCGCGATCAGAAGCACCGACGCATTCGACTTGCTGAGCACGGCATGCGCCACACTGCCGAAATCGAGCTTGTCGCCCGCGATGCGATCGACGCCGAGCACCACCAGATCAGCTTCGCTGGAGCGGATTTCCTGCAGGATCGCCTGCTCCGGCGCGGTGTGGGCGCGAAGGGAGGTGCTGACGTCGACCTTGTAGCGCGCTGCCGCTGCCGCGGTGTCCTTCAGCACGGCTTCCTCTCTGCCGAGCGAAAGGCTGGCGCGTCCGCGCTGTGCGCCCTTGTCCCGCGTGGTCGAGACATAGACCACCTTCAGCGGGTCCGGACAGACATGGGCCAGCGCAATGGCGACTTCGGCGCCGCGCCGCGACACCGCGCTGCCTGACACCGGCACCAGGATTTTGAAGCAAGGCGCCGTCGGCGCTTTGAGATGAGGACCCTTCGCCACCACAATGGCCATCGGATTGTGGAAGCCTGCCGCGATGTCTTCGATCTTGCGGTCAAAGCCGTTCTTGCCATTGAGCGTCTTGTCCATGCCCACGACGAGCAGATCAAATCCCTTCTTGGCCTCGTCCTCGATCGCCTCGGCCGGCTTTTCCTTCGGGATGCGTGTCGTGATGTCGACATTGCCGGGACTGTCCTCGTCGGCTTCGCCGATCGCCTTCGCCGCGTTCTTGACGACGGCCTCGAGGCTGTCCTGGTCGCTCGTCTTGTCGCGGCGTTGCGCCTTGGGGTCGACATGAAGCACGGTGATCGGCAAGCCCCGCCAGCCGGCCAGCAATCCGGCAAGCTGGGAGGCGAATTTGGCGTTGGCGCTCTCGTCGGCCGCGAGCAGCAGCCGTTCGAGATTGGCGACGAAGCCATTCTGCTCGAACTCCTCGCGTTCCAGCCGTTCCTTCTCTTCCTTCTTGAGCGGGAGCCGTGCCAGCGCAGCACGCAGCATCGGCGGCATCGCCATCGTGGTCAGGATCGCCATGGTGACGATCATCGAAAACAGGTTCTGGCTCAGCACACCCATGGACAGGCCGATAGTGGCGATGATGACCTCGGTCGAACCGCGCGCATTCATGCCGCTGGCAAGCGCCCAGGATTCGCGTCGCGTCATGCCTCCCAGCGTGCCGCCCGCGAACGCGCCGCCGAATTTTCCGATGCTGGCGATCAGCACGAGAGCGCCGGTCAGCATCAGAAGGTTTGGATCTTTCAGCACGGTGAGGTCGGCGCTGAGCCCGGCGAGCCCAAAGAACACAGGCATGAACAGGCTGGAGATCAGGCTGCGCAGACGTTCGTCGATTTGCCGGGTCAGAATCGGCGATTCCCCGACCAGCACACCCGCGATGAAGGCGCCGAGCACGGTGTGCACGCCGATCAGATGCGTGATCATGGCCATCGCGCTCATCAAAAGCAGGATCACGGTGATGACGGCGGCCGAGCTGACGAGGTGATCGTTGGCCCAGCGGATCAGGCGAAAGACCAGCCGTCGGCCGATGGTGAAGCTGACGGCAAGGAAGATCAGGGTGCCGAACAGCGCCTGGGCTACTGAATAGACGTCGAGCGTACCGTGCGAGGCAAGGCTGAAGATCATGGCGATGATGATCCAGCCGATGGTGTCGTCGATGATGGCGGTGGCGACGATGATCTGGCCGACATTGCGCCGCATGAAGTTCATCTCGCGCACCACCACCGCCACGATCTTCACCGAGGAGATCGACAGCGCCGTGCCGAGGAAAAGCGAAGCGACGAGACGCGCCTCGGGATGCGGCAGCAGGCTTTGCGGCAGGAACTCGCCAAGCGCAAAACCGCAAATGAAGGGGACGACGATCCCGGTGACCGAAATCGCGACCGCGGCTTTCCCGACCTTTCGCACCAGGCCGAGGTCCGTCTCCATCCCCGTCAGCAGCAACAGCAGGAGAATCCCGAACTGGGCGATGCCGTCGAGCAGCGCTTTCTGCTCCGGCGAGGACGGGAAGATGGCGTGCTGCGCCTCGGGCCAGACCCAGCCGAACAGGGAGGGGCCGAGGATCAGCCCGCACAGGAGTTCGCCGATCACGGAGGGTTGGCCGATGCGCTGCATCAGTTCGCCCAATCCGCGGCCGATGCCGATCAAGAGCGCAATCTGGACCAGCAGCAGGAATTCGGACGGCCGCGCGGCCTTGCCGCCTTCAGCGGCGAGCGCGACTGTAACCGTCAATAGAAGTGCGAGCCCTGCCCAAACCAGCGACTGGAGGCGTCTCCATCGCATGCGTTGTTTCCCCGTGGAGGGGCATAACGGCCGGGCGCGGCGGAAGGTTCCGGGTCCCGAATCCCGCCGGGTACCCTGCAACAAAAAACCTCCGGACAAGCCGAGGTTTCTGGAGTCTCGAAGGTCAGGCAGGCGGCAGATCGCCGCTTCGACTTCTTGCCTTCTTCTTACCTGCCTTCATCTGTAGGCCTTCCCTTCGCTGTCTTGGCGGTCTCTTTGGCTTTCTTCTTCGCCTTCTTGGCCGGCTTCTTCTTCGCGATCTTCTTGGTCACCTTCTTGGCGACCATGCGGACCTTCTTCTCAGCGGTCTTGACGGCGTCAACGCTGGTGGTCGGCGCGGCCTATTGTCCTACAACACCGACGCCGTTCCCAATCGAGGTCAATCTCCCCCCCCTCTCGGAAAAAGACCAAACCAAGGGAAGCCCCACCCCCGCACTTTAACCACCACTGGTGGTTGCAGCGCGCTTGCTCGCTGCTCGGCTTGTGCTGTCCATATCGTTCGCCTTCACACCCTTCTCTAACTTACTCAAGGCTTATGTCGAGATCCGATTGCGGGATTCCAGACGCGTCAGGGAGGCATGATGAACTCCTCCGGCTCTCGAACCTTCGCATAGGCAGCGCGCGCGCGTTCCCCTGGCCTGATCCGAAAAGGCCTCCGAGCATGTCCGTGCCGCCGCCGCGGCATCCCGAGCTTTCCACTCATTTCGGTCCCCCTCAGCCCCCAGGCCGTAGCCACCGATCAGCGCATCACCGAGCTCTCGGAAGCCGGCGCGCGGATCGGCGACGTGGTCAAGCTGATCACCACGATTGCCGAGCAGACCAATCTGCTGGCGCTCAACGCCACCATCGAGGCGGCGCGCGCCGGAGACGCCGGGCGCGGCTTTGCCGTGGTGGCGCAGGAGGTCAAGAGCCTCGCCGGGCAGACCGCGAAGGCGACGGAGGAAATCTCGAGCCAGATCGCCAACATGCAGCTCGCGACCCAGGAATCGGTCGGCGCCATCAAGGCGATCGGCGAGACCATCGAGCGGATCAGCGGCATCGCCAATTCGATTTCGGCCGCGGTCGAGCAGCAGCGCGGCGCGACGCAGAACATCGCCGCGAGCGTGCGCGCGGCCGCGAGCGGCACCGACGATGTCGCGGTCAATACGCGCGATGCGGCCGAGGGCGCCGGGGAGACGGGGGAAACCTCCAGGCGGATGCTCGCCTCGGCAAAGGCGCTTTCGGGAGAAAGCCTGCATTTGAAGGCCGAGGTCCAGAAGTTCCTCGACGGGGTGCGCGCCGCCTGAGGTCTGTGAGCTGAAACCGGGAAGGGCGGCCGGCCGTAATTCCTGCGGGAGATGATTTGACGCGGGAGAGCGCGATGAGCCGGTATCTGGCTCTTTATCTGACGACCCTGATCGTGCTGATGGTCCTGGATTATTTGTTCCTGGGTGTAATCGCCAAGGGTTTCATGGTCTCCGAAGTCGGCGACATGCTCGCCGAGGTGAAGCCGGTTCCCGCCGTGCTGTTCTACTTGATCTATGTCGTTGGCGTGCTGATCTTCGTCAGCGGTGGGGCGGCGACTGGCAGACCACGCTGCTCTATGGCGCGCTGTTCGGCCTATTCTGCTACGCGACCTTCGATCTCACCTGCCTCGCGCTGCTCAAGCACTGGAGCTGGTCGGTCGCAGCCCTCGACATATCGTGGGGCGCGGTGGTGACGGCGGTCTCATCGACCGCCGGTCTGTTGGTGGCCAATTGGCTGGTGCCGCGGGCTTGACTACCGCGGCTGCGGCACGATCCGAATGTAAGGCTTCGGCGACTTCCAGCCTTGCGGATATTTTTCCTTCGCCTGCTCATCGGAGACCGAGCCGGCGATGATCACATCCTCGCCCTGCTTCCAGTCGGCAGGCGTCGACACGCTGTGCTTGGCGGTCAGCTGCAGCGAGTCGATCGCGCGCAGGATTTCCTGGAAATTGCGCCCGGTGGTCATGGGATAGACCAGCACAAGCTTGATCTTCTTGTCGGGCCCGATGACGAACACGTTGCGAACCGTCAAATTGTCCGCGGGCGTACGCTTCAAGGGATCGCCCGACGTCGATGCCGGCAGCATGTCGTAGAGCTTGGAGACGTTGTAATCGGTGTCGCCGATCATCGGATAGTTCGGCGCCGCGCCCTGCGTCTCCTTGATGTCCTCGGCCCATTTGGCGTGGCGGTCGACCGGGTCGACCGAAAGCCCCATCAGCTTGACGCCGCGCTTGTCGAATTCCGGCTTCAGCCTGGCGAGCGCCCCGAGCTCGGTGGTGCAGACCGGGGTGAAATCCTTGGGATGCGAGAACAGCATCGCCCAGGAGTTACCGATCCAGTCGTGGAACTTGATTTTCCCCTCGGTGGTTTCGGCCTCGAAATCCGGGGCCACAGCGCCAATCGGAAGTGCCATGTGACAGCCTCATCTCATTCTAGTTACGAGGGAATTTGCCTCTACCAGCATAACCGGCGAGGGCGGGAAAGTGAACGGTCGAGGACAAAAAGGGTAGATCATTCTCCCATCGACGGGAACCCCTAGCACCTTCTTTTGATCCTAGTCGCTGCGGCGAAAAAACCACAATGCCGACAAAAGGCGGGATTGCCCCGATGTCGCCTTTTATGGCCGCCACTACCGCCGGCCCCGCGCCGCCCCGAACCCGTTCGGGAATAAATGCGACCAATCGGCAACCATCTCGAAATTGAGAGATCACGGTTTCGAATCGTTAACCACTCGTTTACTGGCCCTCGACCAAAACAAGAAACTGAACTGGGAAGTGTGACTGTGACTATGTCTGCCAAGTCCAAGAGTGTTGAAGAGCGCGTTGAAGCGTTTGGTGTTCCCGAACCCACCTGCCGCCACACGGCTGCCCATGCGCTGACCATCGTGCGCGACGGCGTGCTGACCGGCGAGGGCCCCACGACCAAAGGCCGTGTGCATTTTTCCCGCGCGCTCGATGCCGATGACGCCGCCTGGTGCGCGCGCATCCTCACCGCAGGCGCCGTCGAGCATCAGCCGGTCAGCCGCGCCGAAGCCGAGGCGCTGTTTGCGATCAACGACGCCGCCTCCGAGCGCAGCGACGGCGGACGTTTCGACGATTTGCTGGCGAAGGCGGTCGCCCATCACGCGGCGGCCGAAGCCGGCTTGTCGGTGCCGCCGCGCACGGTCGCGCTGGCTCCGGACACCGAGATTGCGAGCTGGGCGCCCCATCACGCCACCCAGAACGCGGAAGTGCTGGAATGGATCGCAAACCAGATGCGCGGCAAGCCGCGCCGCAACCGCGCGCTGATGACGATGGTTGCGACGTTCCTCGGCGTCACGGCGCTGCCACTCGCCCAGCAGCTGCCGAACGTGTTCGACATCGGGATGTGGGCGCGCCCGTTAGGCGCGGCTGAGATGACGGCGGCGGGGCTATTTCCCCGCCGTCTTCTGTTTGTCGGTCGCGCCCTCGAGTCCGACGGTGCGGCCGGGGAAGCCGGCGGCATCGAAGTAGCGCTGTGTACCGACGCGCTGGAAATTCAACACCGTGCGCAATCCGTTTGCCGACGGCTCCGACTTGAGCACGTCGGAGCTTGCCTTTGGCGTGACGCCATTCGGCATCGCTTCGGTCATCGCACGACCAATCAGCTTGCCGTTGGCCTTCTGGGTCAGGCCGAGGATTTTGGCCGCGGTCGCGCCGACATCGGCATTGCTGACGGGTAGAGCGTCGACATAGCCCGATTTGAAATCCGGGCCGATCGCCGCCATGAAATTCATGGTGTCGCCGCGGCCGAAGCTGCCATGCATGCCCTGACCCTGTCGCAGCACCGTGTCGGCGACCTGGACCTGGCAATTGGTCGGCACGTCGCAGCCTTCGACATAAGTGCGGAAGTTGACGACGATCGAGGGCGTCGGCGTCACTGCCGTACCCTTCATGTTGATCGCCGACATCGGCAAGGTGCCCGCGAACGTGCCGAGCCTGTCGTTGACGAAGATCCCGCTGACATAATCCTGTTCGAGCAGCGCCTTGATGGTGCGCCTGGCGAGCCTCTTGTCATTGTTCGGCAGGTAGATCAGGTCGGAGCCGCCATTGGTCGCGACCACCAGATCGGGCTTTGCGGGATCCTTGCCGAGCACGCCGTTGCCGGCCTTGGGATGCTTGCCTTCGCCGATCGCCGCGTTCTTGTCATTGGGATCGAACAGCGGCAGGTCGAGCGCCTTCGCGAGGTCGAGCGCGAGGAAGCCCATCGGCAAGAAGTCCTTTGGCGTATCCTCATAGCTGACCTTGGCCGAGGGGCTGGTCTTGCTCTGCTTGGAGATGGTCGAGAAGCCGTGATCGGCTGACACGATGATGTCGGTGGTGTCAGCCAGTCCGAGATCGTCGAGCGCCTTGCGCAGCTGGGCCAGATTGTCGTCGGCGTTCTTGATGCCGGCCATCGAGGTCGGCCCGTTGATGCCCGGCGTCACCGTGTTGAGGCCGTCGCCTTATTGTGCTGGCTGCCGTCGGGATCGCGCGACCAGTACACCAGCACGAAGGGCTTGTTGCGCGCCTTGAACATCGGCAGCACGACCTTGGAAGCAACGTCGGCAAAATAGGCCTGCTGCGCCACGTTGGCGACGGTGGTGCCCGGCGTCTTGGCATCGCCGGTCTTGCCGTTGTCGCCGCGGCCAGGCGTGGTCAGCGGCAGGTTGGCCTTGGCGAGGGCGTCCTTCATCTCGTCGGACAAGGGAACACCGGTCTTGCCGCCCGTGGAGTCGTCCACCACGATGGTGTTCTTGCCGCGGTCGGTGTGATCGAAGATCAGGGTGGGGCCGACCTTGCCGATCGCCGCCGTCGAGAAGCCCTTGGCGCGCGCCATCTTGAGGATGGTCTCCTCGTTCAAATAGTCGCCCTTGAAGTGTTCGTCGACATCGCCGAGCACGGCGTCGTTCTCAAGGAAGGGTACGACCGTGTCGCCGGCAGGTGCTGACGCGTAGCCGGTGAAGATTGTGTTGGAGAAATCACCGGTGTCCCCGAAGTAATGTCCTGTCGCCATCGCCGACGCGTTGGCCGTGGTGAAGGTTGGGAACAGCGAGTGCGAATTCTTGAAGTTCACGCCCTTGTCGCGGACGGTGGCCATCGCCGGCGCGGATTGCGGCGTCACGATCATAGCCCGCAACCCGTCGGGCACGAACAGGATCAGATTGTGCGGCGTGGCATTTTGCGCCGACGCGCTGGTCGCGGCCAGTGTGAACAGACTTGCCGATAGCAGCAACATGGTGCGGCGCATGACACTCTCCTTGGGAGGGGCGGATTTTCGCGGCGCATGGCCGCGGCCCTTTGTGTAGTTTCGCTATACGACAGATTTGTTACGGCAGACACAGCCCTTCGCAGGGTGCATATGCGCGTATCAGCGCACCGCCGAGCCCTTCTTGGAAATCGCCTTGCGCAAGATGCGCGACAGCGATTCCACCGAATACGGCTTCTGGATCAGCTCGAAACCGTGATGGGCATTTTCGGCCAGCACGTCGCTGTAACCGCTGGTCAGGACCACGGGCAGGCCGGGAAAACGCTGGCGGATGATTCCGGCGAGCTCGACGCCATTCATGCCTGGCATGATCACGTCCGAGAAGACGAGATCGGCGGCGAACTCGTCTTCCGCGAGTATCGCCAGCGCGGCGTTGGCGTTTGCAACCCGCCGCACCGAGTAGCCGAGGTCTTCGAGCAGCTCGGTGGAGAACTGTCCGACATCGTCATTGTCTTCCACAACCAGCACCCGGTAGCCGCGCCCGGTAGCCGCAGGTTCGCTGCCGAGCACCGAGGCTTCCCCGGCTGTCGCAGGCGCCGGTGCTTGCGGCAGATAGATGGTGAAGGCCGCGCCCTTCCGAAGCGTGCTTTTGACCGCGATGTCCCCGCCGGATTGCCTGGCAAAGCCAAACGCCTGACTGAGCCCGAGCCCGGTGCCCTTGCCCACCTCCTTGGTGGTGAAGAAGGGTTCGAATATCTTGTCGAGATTTTCCGGAGCGATGCCAGCACCGGTGTCCGCAACGGCGATCGCGACGAATTCGCCGCTGCGCGCCGGCTGGCCGCGCAAGGACGGCAACCTGTCGGCCCGCATCACCACCATCGTCAGCCGGCCTTCGTCGTTCATGGCGTCGCGCGCATTGATGGCGAGGTTGATCAGCGCCGTCTCGAACTGCGCGACGTCGGCGATGGTGAAGCATCCGGGCGCCTCGATCGCGACCGATATCTCGATGCGGCCGCCGACCAGCGGCCGGATCAACTGCACGACCTTGTCGACCTGCGCGCCGACATCGAACACCTCCGGCTTGAGCGGCTGGCGGCGGGCAAAGGCGAGTAGCTGCGCGGTCAGCTTCGAGGCGCGCTCCACCGTCTCCGAAATCGCATCGACGTAGCGTCGCCGCCGCTCCTCGGGCAGCTCGCGCCGGCGCAGGAAGTCGGTGGCCGAGCGGATGATGGTCAGGAGGTTGTTGAAGTCGTGCGCGACGCCGCCGGTCAATTGACCCACGGCTTCCATCTTCTGCGCCTGCCGCAGCACCTCTTCGCCCTGCCGGCGCTCGGTGATGTCGACAGCCTCGGGCACGGCGCCTGCGACCTTGCCGTGCTGGTCGAGCACCGGCCGCATCGCGAAATCGAAATAGCGCTCGCCGATCGGCAAATGCAGCAGTATCTCCAGCCGCGCTTCCTCGCCTCCGAGAACGGTTTCGAACGCCTTGCGGACGGCCTCCGGCATGCCCTCGGTCGCGGTGAACCACGGCGTCTCCCAGAACGGCCTGCCGATCGCGTCGCTGCCGTCGGACTGGATGCCTGATAGCGCGGTCTTGTTGGCGTAGGTCAGCTTGCCGTCGAGATCGAGCAGGCCCTGGTAGAGATGGCTGGTTTCGAAGATCGCGCGCATCCGCGCTTCGTTGGACTGCAGCTGCGCGGTGCGCTCGCGGATGCGCTGCTCCAGCGTCTCGTTCAGCTCGCGAAGTTCGATTTCCGCCTGTTTGGCCACGGTGATGTCATGGGCGACGCCGATGAAGCCGATATGTTTGCCGGTCGGGTCCCAGCGCGGCTGCAATTCCGAGCGCAGCCAGTGCCACTCATTGTCGGCGCCCTTGTAGCGCGCCTCCAGCACGAACGGTTTTAGCGAGGCTTCACCGGCGATCTGCGCCTGCAGGATACGGGGCAGGTCGTCGGGATGCAGCGCCTTGCGCCAGTCGAACACAATGGCTTCCTCGAAGGGAAGGCCGAGGAAGTCGAGATAGGCCTGGTTGGCGAACGAGCGCGTGCGGTCGAGCTTGGTCACCCAGATCGGCACCGGCGCGCTGTCGGCTATCAGGCGGAAGCGTTCCTCGCTTTCCCGCAGCGTTTCGCGCGCCAGCATCTGGTCGGTGACGTCGATGTGCGCGCCTTCGAGCCGCAGTGCGCGGCCGGATTCATCGCGTTCGAACTTGGCGATGACGCAAATCCACCTGACCTGACCGTCGTTGGGCCTGATGATGCGGTATTCGGCTGAATAATCCGCGTCCGTGCCTTTAATGGCATCGAGGAAATTCTGGACGGTGGTCTCGCGATCCTCGGGATGAATGCGGTTGACCCAATCCTCGTGCAACTCGTTGGCCGCGTTCGGTGGCAAGCCATGGATCATCAGATACTCGGGCGAACGGCGGTTCTTGAAGCCGTCGCGAAAATCAACCTCAACGCCACCGACGCGCCCGATCCGCTGAATGCGAGCAAGCTCGGCCTCGCGTTCCTGCAAGGCATGGTGCGCACGGTCGCGCTCGCGCGCGATGTCTTCCAGATGCTCGCGGAGCCTTTCGGCCGCCTCGGCTTCCGGAAGCCTTCCGTTCGGGGTGATTGGGTCTGTCATTGACGCAGAACTCTCTGCATTCGATCCTTCCACAGGCGAGACGCGTTGACTATTGGCCGCGTGTTCAAGGCTGAACACGATCCGGTTCCATGGATGCTGGCGGCCGGACCGGACGTTACGTCCCCGCGAGGCGGCGGCTGAAAGCCGGAACGGAAAAAGAACATTGGCGCAGCCGCATTTTGCTGGCAATGCAATTGTGACGTCCGGTCCCGCATGTCAGATTGCGGGGAGGAACCCGCCCAAGGCCAACCAAGAAGAACATGTTCAAACGGATATTGATCGCAAACCGCGGCGAGATCGCCTGTCGCGTCATCAAGACCGCCCGCAAGATGGGAATTGCGACGGTCGCCGTCTATTCCGAGGCCGACCGCGACGCGCTGCATGTCGAGATGGCCGACGACGCGGTCTTCATCGGGCCGCCGGCCGCGGCCGAAAGCTATCTCGTCATCGAGAAGATCGTCGAGGCCTGCAAGACGACCGGCGCCGAAGCCGTCCATCCCGGTTACGGCTTCCTGTCCGAACGCGAAGCGTTTCCGCGCGCGCTGCAAAAGGCCGGCGTGGTCTTCATCGGTCCCAACGCGGGCGCGATCGCCGCCATGGGTGACAAGATCGAATCGAAGAAGGCGGCCGCGAAGGCCAATGTTTCGACCGTGCCGGGCCATCTCGGCGTCATCGACGACGACAAGCATGCGGTGAAGATTGCCGACGAGATCGGCTATCCCGTGATGATCAAGGCTTCCGCCGGCGGCGGCGGCAAGGGAATGCGCATCGCCCATTCGAAGGAAGAGGTCGCCGAAGGCTTCAAGCTGGCGAAGGCGGAAGCCAAGTCCTCCTTTGGAGACGACCGCGTCTTCATCGAAAAGTTCATCACCGATCCCCGTCACATCGAAATCCAGGTGCTCGGCGACAAGCATGGCAACGTGATCTATCTCGGCGAGCGCGAATGCTCGATCCAGCGCCGCAATCAAAAGGTCATCGAGGAGGCGCCGTCGCCGCTGCTCGATGAAAGCACGCGCCGCAAGATGGGGGAGCAGGCGGTCGCGCTGGCGAAGGCCGTGAACTATGATTCCGCCGGCACCGTCGAGTTTGTCGCAGGGCAAGACAAGAGCTTCTATTTCCTGGAGATGAACACACGATTGCAGGTCGAGCATCCCGTGACCGAGCTCGTGACCGGCATCGATCTGGTCGAGCAGATGATCCGCGTCGCCGCCGGCGAGAAGCTGTCCATCGCGCAGAAGGATGTCGCGCTGACCGGCTGGGCGGTGGAGTCGCGCGTCTATGCCGAGGATCCCTTCCGCAACTTCCTGCCTTCGATCGGGCGGTTGGTGAAATATCGCCCGCCGGCCGAGAGCAGCGCAAATGGCATCACCGTGCGCAACGACACCGGTGTGCAGGAGGGCGGGGAGATTTCGATCTTCTACGATCCGATGATCGCCAAGCTCGTAACCCATGGGCCGTCGCGGGCTGCGGCGGTCGAGGCGCAGTCGACTGCACTCGATGCCTTCTATGTCGATGGCATAAGGCACAACATTCCGTTCCTGTCGGCGCTGATGAATCATCCGCGCTGGCGCGAGGGGAAGTTGTCGACCGGCTTCATCGCCGAAGAGTTTCCCAAGGGTTTTGCGGCGCAAGCCCCGCAAGGCGAAATCGCGCGGCGGATCGCCGCCGTTGGCGCTGCCATCGACCATGTGCTGGGCGAGCGCAAGCGGCAGATTTCCGGCCAGATGAACGGGCGTGCTGTGAGACGTGAAGGCCGCCGCGCGGTATGGCTCGGCCGCGACGAGATCCTCCTCGATGTCGCGCGCGAGAATGACGGCATCGCCGTGCGTTTTGTCGGCGCCGATGGTGCGGTCGGCAATCCCCACCATCTGGCCTCGCACTGGAAGCCCGGCGACCCCGTTTGGCAGGGCACCATCGACGGCCTCGTGGCCGCGGTGCAAGTTCGCGCGATTGCGAACGGTATCAGGCTCGCGCATCAAGGCGTCGAAGTGCCGGTCTATGTCTTCACCGAGGCGGAAGCGACGTCGGCGCGGCTGATGCCGATCGTGACCGCGACCGACACGGGAAAGAAGCTGCTCTGTCCGATGCCCGGGCTCGTGGTCTCGATTGCGGTCACCGAAGGGCAGGAGATCAAGGCCGGAGAGACGCTCGCCGTGGTCGAGGCCATGAAGATGCAGAACGTGCTGCGCGCCGAGCGCGACGGCACCGTCAAGAAAATCCATGCGGCTGCCGGCGCGACGCTCGCAGTCGATGCCCTCATCCTCGAATTTGCTTGAGAGAAGCTCATGGCGTACCGCAAGCGGCGCGAAGCGTTGCGTTCCATCCTGTCGGGTACTCGCTGCATTCGGCCGGGCTCGGTCTATGACGCGATCTCGATCCGGATCGCCGAGGACCTCGGCTTCGAGGTTGGCATGTTCGGCGGCTCGGTGGCTTCGCTGGCCGTGCTCGGCGATCCCGACATTGCGCTGATCACGCTGACCGAACTTGCCGAGCAGATGCGGCGGATGTCGCGCGCCGCTCACCTGCCGGTGCTGGTCGACGCCGATCACGGCTATGGCAATGCGCTCAATGTTCGCCGCACCGTGCAGGAGCTGGATGCGGCCGGCGCCGGCGGCCTCACCATCGAGGATACGCTGTTGCCGCAGACCTTCGGTGAAAAGAAGACGCAATTGATTTCGCTCGAGGAGGGCGTCGGCAAGATGAAGGCGGCTGTCGACGGCCGCGGCGATCTCACGCTCGTCATCCTGGCGCGCACGGGTGCGGCGTCCATCACCTCGCTCGGCGATGCCATCGAGCGCGCGCGGGCCTATGAAGCAACCGGCGTCGATGGGCTGTTCTTCACGGGTATCAAGAACCGCGCCGAGCTTGACGCGATCGCGGAAGCCACGCGGTTGCCGATCGTGCTCGGCGGCGCGCCGGAAGAGATGAACGATCTCGACTATCTCAGGGAGCGGCGCGTCCGGATCGCCCTTCAAGGCCACGCACCGATCGCCGCTGCAACCCAGGCCGTCCATGAGACGTTGAAAGCGTTGCGCGAGGGCACGTCGCCGAAGGAACTGAAAGGCCTGGCGCCGCCGGACCTCACGGCCCGCGTCAGCCGCGATGCCGAGACGAAGCAGCGCATGAGCGAGTTCCTCGGATTGAAGACGTGAGCAACGCGATCCTGCATGTGACGATCCGGGGCCAGGTGCAGGGCGTCGGCTACCGCGCCTGGGTCGAGGACCGGGCGAGGGCGAGCCGGCTGGAGGGCTGGGTGCGCAATCGCCGCGACGGCAGCGTCGAGGCGGTGTTCGCCGGTCCCGCATCCGTCGTGGCCGAGATGATCGCGCATTGCCGCCACGGTCCGCCATCGTCGCGCGTCGAGGCCGTGTTGAACCAGCCGACCGGTCCGGATCTGCTGAAGATGCGCGCGGCAGGCGAGGGGTTCTCGGTACTGCCCGACGATTTGAATTCTCTAGCGCATGCAGCTTCGCGATCGCCTGGCTCAGCTGATGGATCTCGTAGGGCTTGCGCAGGATCGGAAAATCGCCGCGGACGTCGGCTGCCGCGTCGCTGTAGCCGGTCGCAAGCAGGATCGGCAGGTCGGGCCGCATTTCACGCAACCGCCGGGCAAGGCCGAGGCCGTCGAACTTGCCGGGCATCACGATGTCGGAGAACACCAGATCGACACCGTCGCGCTCGATCTCGCGAAGCGCTGCTTCCGCGTCGGCGACACGCCGCACGGTATAGCCAAGTTGCTCCAGCAAGATTCGAGCTGACCGAGGCGACGTCCGGATTGTCTTCGACCAGCAACACCGTGCCGCTGCCGGCCATTTCGGAGACGGGGTGCTTGTCGGCGAGCGCGCCGCCACGTTCCCGCGGCAGCAGGATCGTCACCGTGGTGCCCTTGCCGAGCTCGCTTTCGACTTTCACCGAGCCGCCGGCCTGGTGCGCAAAGCCGTGCACCTGCGACAGCCCGAGGCCGGTGCCCTTGCCGACCGGTTTCGTCGTGAAGAACGGGTCGAAAATCTTGGCGAGCACGTCGGGCGCGATGCCGACGCCGGCATCGGCCACGCTGATCGCCACGAAGTCGCCTGCCTGATCGTGGCCTTTGGGCTGGCTGTCGGCGCAATTGCGCGCCGCGACGGTGATGGTGCCGCCTGAGGGCATGGCGTCGCGCGCATTGATCACGAAATTGACCAGGGCCGTCTCGAACTCGGACACGTCGACCGTCACCGGCCACAGATCGGGACCGTAATCATAGGCGAGCCTCACCGAGCTGCCGGCGCCGGTGTCGAGCACTTCGCGGATGGCGTCGATCCGTTCGGCGACGGCGACCGCCTGCGGGTTGACGCTTTGCCTGCGCGCGAACGTCAGCAGCTGGCTGGTCAGCGCCGCGCCGCGCTTGGTTGCGGCATCGATCGCCGCGAGCGCCCGCTGCACCTTGGGATCGTCGGCCGCGGTCTTCCGCAGCATGTGCAGGCTGCCGCTGATCACCATCAGGAGATTGTTGAAGTCGTGCGCCACGCCGCCGGTGAGCTGGCCGAGCGCGTCGAGCTTCTGCGCCTCCGCGAGATGCTTCTGCATCTGCTCCAGCTTGAGCTGGGCTTCGCGCCGCTCGGTCATGTCGCGGGTGATCTTGGCAAAGCCGATCAGCTGGTCGTCCTCAAAGATGGGATCGATCACGACGCTGGCCCAGAAGAATGTGCCGTCCTTGCGGACACGCCAGCCGTCTTCCTCGTAGCGTCCGGTTTGGCGGGCGGTCGCCAGCGCGCGCGCCGGTTTGCCGTTGGCGCGGTCGGTCTCGGTGTAGAAGCGGGAGAAATGCTTGCCGAGGATTTCTGCGGGCGCGTAGCCCTTGATGCGCTGCGCGCCGATGTTCCAGCTGGTCACGATCCCCGCGGGATCGAGCATGAACAGCGCATAGTCGGCGACGCCCTCGACCAGTAGCCGGAAGCTCCGTTCGCTCTCGAACAGATCCCGCTGTTGCCGGTTTTGCTGAACCATCTGGATAGACCCCGCCACGAACTCAAAAACGCTTGCAAATTGCAATTGGTTCCTCATTCTTACTGGCATAAGCCGCCCTCAGGCTACCGCCTTCGGCAGGCTGGCGTGTCACGGGCCCGAAAATCTCCTCGAACGCGCCCCGCAGCGCGATATCGACATCGGTCAGCTCCAACGGGGTGGCCAAGATCGACCAGGCTGGTGACGCCATAGCGGGGATCGGCGACGCCGCAGGGCACGATCGCCGAGAAATGCGACAGGTCCGGCTCCACATTGATCGATATGCCGTGGAACGAGACCCAGCGCTTCAGCCGCACGCCGATGGCCGCGATCTTGTCCTCGTAGTCCGCGCCCTTGTCCGGCCGCCTGACCCAGACGCCGACCCGGTCCTCGCGCCGCTCGCCACGGACATTGAACGCGGCAAGCGTGCGGATGATCCATTCCTCCAGCGCCGCGACAAAGGCGCGGACATCGGGTTGCCGCCGCTTCAGGTCCAGCATCACATAGGCCACGCGCTGGCCCGGGCCGTGATAGGTGAGCTGGCCGCCGCGGCCGGTGGCAAACAGGGGAAAGCGGGGGTCGAGCAGGTCGCTCTGCTTGCCCGATGTGCCCGAGGTGTAGAGCGGGGGATGTTCCAGCAGCCAGACCAGTTCGCTTGCCTCGCCGGCCGCGATCGCGGCTGCGCGCGCCTCCATGGCGGCGACCGCTTCGGCGTAGTCGACCGGCCGGTCCGAAATGCGCCATTCGACCGGCCCGCTCGCGCGCGCCTTGAAGGTCGTCAGATCGAGGTTTTGCCGGAAGTTAACCATTGGATAACCATAACGTGGTGATCTCACAGGACAGATTTTTAGTCCAGTTCGGCGGTTCTGACAGTGCCAACGCTCGATAAAGTTGCCGTCGATCTCATGGTGGTGCTGGGCACCACCACGATGCCCATCCATCAGGTGCTGCGGCTGTCGCGCGGCGCCATCATCGAATTGGACGCCACCGAGGCCGACGAGGTCAAGGTGCTCGCCAACAATCTGCCGATCGCCAGCGGGGTTGTGCTGGTCGACCGCAACCGCATCGCGGTCGAGGTCAAGCAGATGCTGCCGAAATTGCCCGGCGCGCGGTAGAGCCAAACAGCGATCCTCATTGCGAGCGAAGCGAAGCAATCCACCTATCCGCTTGCGGCGCTATGGATTGCTTCGTCGCTTCCGCCTTCGCCCTCCGGGCTACGGCGGACAAGTCGCTCCTCGCAATGACGAGGGGACACGACTCCGCATTCTCGCGACTTGGACTCGCCCGAGCTTTGCGAAAACCTTGTCCCTCGAGAAGTCGGAGGGCGCAGGGAATGCCGGGCGCACGATGCACCCGCGTGCCTCGGTGCGCAGAAAAAACAACACGCGCACAGGGGTAGTCAGGGCACCGAAACATCCGGCATTCCCTGCGCAATGGTTTTACGGCTGCTCCGTGCTCTTCCTGGTGTGCCGGGCTTTTTAGCCACCATCGCTTGCGGAAATCTTCCGCAAACTTGACTCCAGCATCGGGGAGCCAGAACCACACGGCTTGACCGTCCGCTCGTCCCTCGCACGCCATGCGAGGAGACCAGCGGCCACCGCAGCCTGTCCCGCGTTCGTGGCGATCATGATCCGCCCCTCCTGATGGACAGGATGCGCGGAAATTTGCAGGTGTTTTGCCCGACGCCCAAAGCGAATTATTTTTTGCGTGATGGCTGGACAGGTAGAAACAGCTTGAGATCGCAGGAGAAACCGGTTTTCAGGCGCAGACCCCGGATCGCAGCAAAATCAGTCGCAAAACCGGGGATTTGAGGGGCGTGCGGGCCTTGTCCCCCCATGGTCGATTTGTTACATCGGCGCCGTTGATCCGGCCCGGTCCTGCCGGCCGATATCTTCGCGCTCGTGGCGGAATTGGTAGACGCGCTGCCTTGAGGTGGCAGTGGGTAACACCGTGGGGGTTCGAGTCCCTCCGAGCGCACCACCTCACAAAATCAACTCTGATGACAGACGCTCGACCTGATCTGGCGCTCGATCTCGCTGGACCTAGCTAACTGGAAACGCACCGCTGGAACGGACAACCGAGCGATGAGAGCAGGAAACTCATGACAATAGCGTTGGCTTCCGTGTTCGCGCTCGCGAGCACCGATCGCGTTCGCGGGCACCGTTCGTCACAAGCCGAATGTCAGGGCTCATGACTTGCGTATCCCGCAGGTCGGATCAGCTGGCGTCGCATCCGGGTTACGGCAATCCCGACGGCACCGTCTCCGCGGGCGGATACATGTGGAATGGAAGAAGCGCCTCCGAGGAGGGCGGCGGCTAGTTTTCAGCGCGTCAAAACTCTACATCTCAACGGGTCCGCAGCAGCATTGGGTCGAGGGGCCGCAGGCGGGCCGGATCGAAGGGCCGCAGGTCAGTCTCGCGAGCCGCGCCGTCCGCGATCAACTCGGCCAGGGCTTCGCCGGTTGCCGGCGCGTTGAGGATACCCCAGACATTGTGCCCGGTGGCGACGTAAGCGCGATCGAGGTTTGGCACTTTGCCGATGAGGGGTAGTCCGTCCTCCGTCACGGGACGGAAACAAGCCTGGCGCGCGATGATCCTGTCCGCCCGGAAAGCCTGCGACAGGCGCTCGCAGATCGCCTGCAGGCGTTCGAGAGCGTCCTTGTCGGGTGCGACCTCGGCCGGGTCGAGCGGAAGCGGCGCGATGTCGGAAAAAGCCGTGATGTGCGTGCTCCCGTCCGCGCGCGGGAAGACTTCCACAGTGACTATCGAGCCGTCATCGTTGTGGTAGTCGAGGAACAACGCCTCGGCCGGCACGTCGCTGCCGGTGTCGTAGACGAGGCTCGGGCTACGTTGGCCGTAGACGGCCGGCAAATTCATCCAACCGGCGGCCAAAAGCGACCACGGGCCCAGGGCGATCACGACGGCATCCGCATCGACAAGATGGCCATCGACTTCGACACCTGTCGCCGCCGACCCGTCCGGGCTCCGGGTTATGCCGGTGACTCGTCCTATCAGGACCTTGGCTCCCGTTCCTTGCGCGGCGTTCATGATGGCTGACGTGAACTTGCGCGGGTGAACGATCGCCAGAGTATCCGGCGTGCCGAGCCGCCCATTGATATCAACTGCGTCTGTGAGCCATCGAAGGGTCGACCCGCCGGCGCGAGCGGTGGCACGAGCTGAGGCGACGCTCCCGGCATATGCGCTCATGCGCTGGTACGCCCAATCGCCGGCAAGCTCGTCCACCAGAGCAGCATGCAGATCAAAGCTGCGTCTTGCCAGCGCGTCGAGCGGAGTTCCGGCGCACCAGTCGCGAGCCAGAAAGCCGCCGGCCTTGCCGGAGGCAGCGGCAGCCACTTCGGCCCGCTCGACGACGGTGACTTCGACACCTCGGCGGCTCAGAAACAGTGCCGTACAGGCCCCGATCACGCCGCCGCCGCAAACCACGACCCGCATCATTCCTCCCGCGCTCTAGAATCCTATAACGCGGGAAGCCCTGTTGCGTCTCTTGCGCCGTATCCGTCGGCTTGCGGGCAAATGAACCTCGACGGAAACAGGTGCAACTAATCCCTCATGGCGAAACTGTTGGGAGAATTGCTGTTCGACTTGCTCAGGGTCCTGGTTGGCGATCTGCTCAAAGGGGTGGCGCTGAGGGCCTGCGCCTGGCTCGACCAGAACATCGGGGGACGGCGTGTGAAAATTATTGTCGGATTGCTCCTCGGCGTCGCGGCCTATTTTCTCTTTCCGATCATTCTCGGCATTCTCGGTCTCTAGTTCATTGAAGAACCTTGTCCCTCGATCTACTGACGTCGTGCTTACGCAAAATCGGAATCGATCAGCTGGAACCGGTCGAAGCGCACGTCGTGCGCATCGCTCGAGGTGTCGCGGAGCTGGACCAGGATCGGCCGCCGCAGTTTTGCGGGTAGCGCAATCCCCGGCAGGATCGGCAGCCGGCTGTTGGTGCCGGCATAGACGAACAGCGGCTTGTGCCAGAAGCGGCAGGCCGCACGGATGAGCTCGGGCACATCGGTAACGGTCACTTCGGCCTGCGGCTTCGCAAAGAAGGCGCAGAGCGCGACATAGGGGACGCCGGCGGTCTTTCGGACCGCGGAGATCAGCAGCAACTCTGTCGGTCGCGTGCACGGCATAGTCGCGGGTGGGATCGTTGAGACGATCGAGCAGCGAATCCGCGTCCCAGCGCAGGCCGTTTTCGGTTGCCGGACACGCGAAGGCGGACAACAGGCCGATGGCCTCTTGCCGCGTCATCGATTTCAGCAGGCCGGAGTGCGCCAGCTTCACCGTCGGGGCGACAGCGAGATGCCGGCGCGGATCGGCATCGACAAGACAGGCGCGAGCTTGAGGTAGCGCGCGTTCAGCAGCACCGATTTGTCGTTCGGCAATGCCAGGAGATAGCGGATGCCGCGCGCCGCGCAGATCTGCTCGACCTCCGTGTAGAGCTTGCGGACGAGCTGCGCCGACCGGTAGGCCTGCAAGATGAAGAGATCGACGAGCTGGATCGCAGGCAGAAGCTCGCCATTGACGCAGACGGTCTGTCCGACCATCGCGATCTGTCCGATCTTGCGGCCGCTGTCGATTGCTGCAAGCACCGTGGTGCCGCGGCCGAAACTCCGCTCATAAAGCCATTTGATCCGGTCGGCCGAGAAGTGGACGTTCTCCGCCGCGAAGGCCTCGGTCGCGATCCGGGCCGTCAGTTCATAGTCGACAGTTTGCTCTTCCAAAACCGTGACCATTGCCGCGCCTGGCCGTTGAGCGCGAGAACAATGGAACTTGCTTGGGCAAACGCAACGTGAAATGCGGCTCAAGCTTAATGCGGCTTGGCCAAGGTTAATGACCGTAGTCGCCGGCAACGCCGTATTCCTGATAGATCTCGAGGGAGTCCCGCTCCGGAAACAGCCGGCATTTGGCCTGCGCCAGATGCAGGCTGACGGCATCGCCCTCGCGGCCGTTGGCGAGCAGCTTCTTGATGTCGTCCATATGCGCCCGCGGCCGGTGCTTTTCGGGAAGCTGCTCCAGGGCGACGTAGGCCGTGGCCAGCGCTTCGACGACGACCCACTCGTCGTGACCGGTCACTCCCTTTCGCGGCATCGGCTCACCTCAGAATCTTGGCGGTGTAATTCTAGCGCGATCCGATCATACGCGCCATTGAGCCTTTTTCTAGCGCCCACTTTCCGAAGTTCGTGCTCCGTTGCCGCGCTACCGTTCACGAACTTCGGAAAGTTATGGGCACTAGCAAATCTACGAATTCTAGTGCCGCTTTCGATCTGAAGTCCCTGAACCAGATTTCGCCGCAAGTGAGTCCAGGGACTTCAGATCGGGCGGCACTAGTCGATTTTGATGCCGGCGAACTTGACGACCTTTGCCCACTTCTCGGTCTCGTCGGCAATGAGCTTGCCGAACTGCTCCGGCGTGCCGCCGATCGGCTCGCCCGAAATCGCGGCAAAGCGCGAGTCATGGTCGCGTCGGCAAAGGAGGCGTTGATCTCCTTGTTGAGACGCCCGACAATGTCGGCTGGCGTATTTTTGGGCGCGGCAATTCCGTACCATTGGCTTGCCTCGTAGCCCGGAACCGAATTTGCCGATCGTCGGCAGGTCCTTCAGCACCTCCGCACCGGTCGCCGAGGTGACGGCCAGCGCGCGTAGCTTGCCGCTCCTGATGTAATCGACCGTACCGGGCGCGGCGGCGAACAGGATCTGCACCTGGCCACCGATCAAATCCGATAAGGCCGGGCCCTGGCCGCGATAGGGCACGTGCAGCATGCTGACGCCGGCCATGAAATTGAACAGTTCGGCCGCCATGTGTGGCGCGCTGCCGGTTCCGGCCGAGGCGAGATTGAGCTTGCCGGGATTGGCTTTGGCATAGGCGATCAGCTCGGGAATGCTGCTCGCCGGCACCGACGGATTGACCAGCACCACCAGGGGCACGCGGATCACCCCGGCGACCGGCGCGATGTCGCGGAGGAAGTCGAATTTCAGATGCGGGTAGAGCGAGGCGTTGACCGCATTGGGCAAGGTCGCGAGCAGCAGCGTGTAGCCGTCGGGAGCCGCATTCACCACCGCTTCGGTCGCGATGTTGCCGTCGGCGCCGGTGCGGTTCTCGGTCACGAAGGGCTGTCCCAGCCGCTCGCCAAGCCACTGCCCGATCAGCCGCGCCGTGATGTCGACCGCCGCCGCCGGCCGCAAATCCCGCAATGATGCGCACGGGCCGGCTCGGATAGCTGTCGGCCCGCGCAAGATTTGGCAGGACGGGCAGTGCGGCTGCGCCGCCGGAAATTTTCAGAAAATCGCGCCGCTTCATGGTCATCCTGTGTCTGTTCCCGTCATCCTAGCGATAAGGTTCTGGCAGCGAAAGCGATGGAGTGACCGAACAGCGGGACTTGAAGCATGCGAGGCGAGTTGCGTAAATGAAGGCGGCGATTCGCGAGATGCCATTGTAGTCGTCCCGTAACAACAGGATCCTACAATGCAGGTGGGTCTCGCCTCGGCGCTTCGGCAACCGCCCGAGAAGCCCGCAAATTCCGCCATGATAATCCGGCCACGCTTCGACCACGGGCATCCGCATGAGATTTCTCGGCTTCGTCTATCGCTTCGTCACCAACTTCGTGTTCCTGGCGATGGTCTATCTCAGCCTGAACTACATCGAGAAGTACAACAACCGCGCCATCCTTGCCATCGCGATCCTGGTCTATGCCGGCATGCGCGCGGCGATCGCGTTGCGCTCATTCTATTTCTTCCAGCGTATCGAGCATCTCGAGATCGAGGCGCGACGGGTGATGGCGCTGTTCACCGAACAGGGCGCGCAACCGCCGTTGAAGAGAGCAGACCATTGCCGATGTGACCCTGCTGCGCCGCGACGGCGAGGTCAAATCCTACATCGACCTGTTCTTTCTCGCTGCCGTCGTGCTGCTCTGCGTCAGCAAGATCGTGGCGAGCAATT
>CAWBTH010000035.1:0-27103 GCA_963791665.1 uncultured Alphaproteobacteria bacterium
AAAGCTCGCGGGCGAGCTGACCTTGATCGCAACCTTGGGCAATGCGCCGGTCGGTTTCGCCTCGCTCAAAGGCAAGGACACCATCGACATGCTCTATGTGCATCCGGGCGTCGCCGGACAGGGCGTCGCCTCCATGCTGCTCGACGCGCTGGAGAAGCTCGCGGGCGGCCGCGGCGCGGCCAAGCTCACGGTCGATGCCAGCGACAATGCTGAGGATTTCTTCCGCAAGCGCGGCTATGTCGCCATGCAGCGCAACAGCATCACCGTCAACGGCGAATGGCTCGCCAACACCACCATGCAGAAGATCCTTGGAGGCAAGCCATGAGCCGCGAGCGTCTCTATCTGTTCGACACCACGCTGCGCGACGGCGCGCAGACCAACGGCGTCGACTTCACGCTGAGCGACAAGCAGGCCATCGCGCACATGCTCGACGATCTCGGCATCGACTATGTCGAGGGCGGATATCCCGGCGCCAATCCGACCGATACCGAGTTTTTTGCCACGAAGCCCAAGCTCGACCACGCCCGCTTCACCGCGTTTGGCATGACGCGGCGGGCAGGGCGCTCGGTCTCCAACGATCCCGGCGTCGCCGGCCTGCTTGAAGCCAACGCCGACGCGATCTGTTTTGTCGCGAAGTCGTCCGCCTATCAGGTCCGCGTCGCGCTGGAGACCACCAACGAGGAGAACCTCGCCTCGATCCGCGACAGTGTCGTGGCCGCCAAGAAAGCGGGCCGCGAGGTGATGCTCGACTGCGAGCATTTCTTCGACGGCTACAAGGAGGACCCGCAATTCGCGCTGGCCTGCGCAAAAGCAGCCTACGACTCCGGTGCGCGCTGGGTGGTGCTGTGCGACACCAATGGCGGCACCATGCCGCATGAGGTGACGGAGATCGTCACGGAAGTGACGAAGCACATCCCCGGCAGCCATGTCGGCATCCACGCCCATAACGATACCGAGCAGGCGGTGGCCAATTCGCTCGCGGCGGTGCGATCAGGCGCACGACAGATCCAGGGCACGCTTGAACGGGCTCGGCGAGCGCTGCGGCAACGCAAATCTCTGCTCGCTGATACCGACCCTGAAGCTGAAGCGCGAGTTCGCCGACGCTTTCGAGATCGGCGTCTCCGATGCGAAGCTCGCCGGCCTGATGAAGGTGTCGCGCACGCTCGACGACATGCTGAACCGCGCGCCCAATCGTCATGCGCCCTATGTCGGCGAAAGCGCGTTCGTCACCAAGGCCGGCATTCACGCCTCGGCGATGATGAAGGATCCGCAGTCCTACGAACACGTTCTGCCCGACGCGGTCGGCAATCGTCGCAAGGTGTTGGTCTCGGATCAGGCCGGCCGCTCCAACGTGATCGCCGAGCTCGACCGCGCCGGCATCCCCTACGAGAAGAGCGATCCCAAGCTCGCCCGCCTCGTCGAGGAGCTGAAGGAGCGCGAGGCGCAGGGCTTTGCCTATGAGTTGGCGAATGCCTCGTTCGATCTGCTGGCGCGGCGCACGCTCGGCCGCGTGCCCGAATATTTCCGGGTCGAGCAGTTCGACGTCAATGTCGAGCAGCGCTATAACGCCAATGGCCAGCGCGTCACCGTGGCGCTCGCGGTGGTCAAGGTCGACGTCGCGGGCGAGCGGCTGATCTCGGCCGCCGAAGGCAACGGCCCGGTGAACGCGCTCGACGTCGCCTTGCGCAAGGATCTCGGAAAGTACCAGAAGTATATCGAGGGGCTGAAGCTGATCGACTACCGCGTGCGTATCCTCAATGGCGGCACCGAAGCCGTCACGCGCGTCCTGATCGAGAGCGAGGACGAGACCGGCGAGCACTGGACCACGGTCGGCGTGTCGCCGAACATCATCGACGCCTCGTTCCAGGCGCTGATGGATTCGGTGACCTACAAGCTGGTGAAATCGGGCGCGCCGGCGTGAGTGGCACATCCTCGTGTCCCGGACGCGGCGCGGCATGTCCCGGCGATGCGAAGCATCGTCCGGTATGACGCGACGCAGATCCGGGACCCACAAAGTGCAAGACTTTTTGGACCCCGGATCAGCAGCGCACCGCGAAACGGCGCTGCGCTGCATCGGGGCACGTACAGCGCTGTTCCCATCATTTTGTAATGTGAGCGCTCCCACCGCCGCACTGGAATTCCCGATGCCGCGCGGTATAATTCCGGCTGATTTGGTGGTGGTGCTGATGTCGGTTGCCAGGCTTGGTTTTCTCGTCGCGATGGCGATGCTCTGCTGTGGGCGGGCAGCGCGCATGCGCAAGGCTCCAATCCCCTGACCTATTGGACGCCGGGCTGGCCGGTCGGCTTCTCCGGCGATGCGGCCACGAATGCCTATGGCAACTTCCCGAGCTTCGACACGCGCGACAGCCGAGGCTTTGGCGCGACGCGCTATAATTTCGGCAATGGCTTCTTCGTCGGGAGCTCACGTACCGAGTTCCTCGGCACGAGCGGCATCGCTGCGAATGCGGCGTTCGGCAATTTCGGTTCGGCCTACAGCGAAGGGTCGCAGTTCGGCTACAGTTTCAAGGGCGCCAACGGCATGCCGGTTTCGGTCTATGGCGGCTTCAGCACCTTGAAGTACAACAACGGCTTCGGCTCCGGTTCGCCGTTTGCGGCGTTCGACTCCCAGTCCGCCGGGAATTTGCCGGTCTACAACGCCAATGCAGGTATCGAATTCAAGCCGACCGCAAACACCAGCCTGTCGCTCGGCTTCGCCTATCAGGGGAATTCGGGGGCCGTCGGCACCGACAGCGCACTGCCGCCCGGCGCCAACCCGTTCACGCAGGGCGTGCGTCGTTAGCCTTTTGTTTTGGGCATGATCTTGTCGAAAAACCGCTTCACACTTTTTCGGATCATGCCCGTATGATCGATCACGTCTCCGTCGGCGTCGCCGATCTCGACCGCGCCGCGCGCTTCTACGAGGCGGTGCTCGCGACACTCGGCCTGTCGCGGCTGGTGACGCGGCCCGCCACCATCGGCTTCGGCAAGAGCTATCCGGAGTTCTGGATCAATCTGCGCAAGGACATGAGCAAGGTGCCGCATGAAAGCGGCACGCATGTCTGTCTGCGCGCCAAGGCTACCTCCGAGGTCGACGCGTTCCATGCCGCCGCACTCAGCAACGGCGGCATCTCCGACGGCGCGCCGGGCCTGCGGCCGCACGACCGTGTCAAATATTACGCGTCCTTCGTGCTCGATCCCGACGGCAACCGCATCGAGGCGGTGACGTTTCCGCAAGCTTAAAGCTTACATCCGCCGCGCGATCTCAGGCGCCATCTGCTTGGCATCTTCGGGCACACGCGCGGCGGCCGCGCGCAGCCGCGGCAGCACGTCCTCGACGCGATCGGCTTTCAGGATATCGACTGTCAGGCCGGCGCGAATGAATTGCGTCGAGCGCATGTGCGACAGCAGATCGAAGAACGGCTCCCAGAAACCGTCGATATTGGCGAGCAGCACCGGCTTGGAATGCCGGCCGAGCTGTTGCCAGGTCAGCTGCTCCACCAGCTCCTCAAGCGTACCGATGCCGCCGGGCAGCGCCACGAACGCGTCCGAGCGTTCGAACATCAGCCGCTTGCGCTCATGCATGTCGGGGGTGACCACCATCTCCTGCACGCGAGAGAGCGCGTTCTCGCGCGCGGTGAGGAAATCCGGAATGATGCCGGTGACCATGCCGCCATGATCGAGCACGGAGGTTGCGATCGCGCCCATCAGGCCGAGCGAGCCGCCGCCATAGACCAGGCGGATTGCGTTCTCGGCGAAAATCTTGCCGAGCGCCCTGGCGGATTCCATGAAGTGGGGGTTGGTGCCCGGACCGGAGCCGCAATAGACGCAGACCGTCCGGATCTTGTTCAAATCAATCTTGTTCATTCAGGTTTATGTGGCCCTGCAACATGGGGGCGTCAAGTCGCGTTGATTCGCCGGAAGCTTGAATCTAGCCGCAAATGGCGGCCCAATCGCGTAACAATTGCGACGCTTTAAGCTGTACGCCGCGCACAAACGGCCTATATGACGGCAACATGATGCCGCATTCCGATATGCCGCAGGCGGGCGATGCCCCAGCCCGCCGACGCCATGCCGCCGATCAGGCGACCCTGATCGGAACCCTCGTTCATCTCTGGCCCTATATCTGGCCGGGCGACCGCGCCGACCTCAAGATGCGCGTGGTGTGGTCGGTGGCGCTGCTGCTGATCGCCAAGGTCGCGACGCTTGCGGTGCCATTCACCTTCAAATGGGCGACAGACGCGCTGTCCGGTCACCCCAGCGCGCCGGTCGCGCCTGACAACTGGATGTTCTGGATCGTCGCTTCGCCGCTGCTCATGACCGTCAGCTACGGGGCCTTGCGCATCCTGATGGCGCTGTTGACGCAATGGCGCGACGGCATTTTCGCGCGCGTCGCCATGCATGCGGTGCGCCGGCTCGCCTACATCACCTTCGTGCACATGCACGAATTGTCGCTGCGCTTCCATCTCGAGCGCAAGACCGGCGGCCTGACGCGCGTGCTCGAGCGCGGCCGCAACGGCATCGAGACCATCGTGCGCATGGTGATCCTGCAGCTGATGCCGATCATCGTCGAGGTCGCCCTGCTGATGGGCGTGCTGCTCTGGCAGTTCGATTGGCGCTATGTGGCGGCGATCATGGTCACGATCGTGGCCTTCACATACTTCACCTATCTCGTGACCGAATGGCGCGTCGGAATCCGCCGCAAGATGAACGAGTCCGACACCGAGGCGAACACCAAGGCGATCGACTCGCTGCTCAACTACGAGACCGTGAAATATTTCAGCGCGGAGGAATTCGAGGCCAGGCGCTACGACCGCTCGATGGAGCGCTACGAGCAGGCCAGCGTGAAGACCTACACCTCGCTGACCTGGCTCAACATCGGGCAGGCGGTGATCTTCACCTTCGGGCTCTCGGCAGTCATGCTGATGTGCGCGTACGGCGTGAAAAGCGGCCGCAACACCGTCGGCGATTTCGTGCTGATCAATGCCATGATGATCCAGCTCTACCAGCCCCTGAACCTGATGGGCATGCTCTATCGCGAGATCAAGCAGGCGGTCATCGACATCGAGAAGATGTTCGAGGTGCTGGCGCGCGAGGCGGAGGTCGAGGATGCGCCGGGCGCGAAGCCGCTGCTGGTCAGCGCAGGCGCGCTGCGCTTCGATGACGTGCGCTTTGCCTATGATCCGGAGCGCCAGATCCTGAAAGGGCTGAGCTTCGAGGTGCCGGCGGGCAAGACGGTCGCGATCGTCGGTCCCTCCGGCGCCGGCAAGTCGACCATCTCGCGGCTGTTGTTCCGCCTCTACGACATCTCGGGCGGCCGCATCACCATCGACGGGCAGGACATCCGCGATGTGACGCAGGCCTCATTGCGCGCGGCGATCGGCATGGTGCCGCAGGACACCGTGCTGTTCAACGACACCATCCGCTACAACATCCGCTACGGCCGCTGGGATGCGAGTGACGAAGAAGTCGAGGAGGCGGCGCGGCTGGCGCAGATCGACGGCTTCATCCGGATGTCGCCGCTCGGCTACGAGACGCAGGTCGGCGAGCGCGGGCTAAAGCTGTCGGGTGGCGAGAAGCAGCGCGTGGCGATCGCGCGCACGGTGTTGAAGGCGCCGCCGATCCTGGTGCTGGACGAGGCGACCTCGGCGCTCGACAGCCACACCGAGCACGAGATTCAGGAGGCGCTCGATCGGGTGTCGCGTAACAGAACATCTCTCGTCATCGCGCACCGCCTCTCCACCATCGTCGGCGCCGACGAGATCATCGTGCTCGATCAGGGCCGCATCGCCGAGCGTGGCACGCATGCGCAGCTGCTCGCAAGCGGCGGGCTCTATGCCAGCATGTGGAACCGGCAGCGCGAGGCGGAAGCAGCGCGCGAGCGGCTGGCGCAGGTCGATGACGACAACGAGGCGCCGAACCGCCTGCCGCCGGTGGTGGATGATGCGGTCGCGACGGAGAAACCGGACGAGGGCAGCGACGTGATTCCGACCGCGGCGGAATAGACGAGGCCTGGCGCTGGCATTTCGCGCGCGTCCGGAGTAACTAGCGGCTCATGTCCATCGCCAATTCCATCCGCGCGCAGATCCCGCCGATCCACCCCCAGGGCTATCCCTTCATCGGCGGCTTTGCGCTGGCAAGCCTGATCCTGTTCTGGATCTGGACCCCGCTGGGCTGGATCGGCACCGTGCTGACCGTCTGGTGTGCGCTGTTCTTCCGCGATCCCGCGCGCGTGACGCCGGTGCGCGACGGCATCGTGGTGGCGCCGGCCGACGGCCGCATCTCCATGATCACCCAGGCGATGCCGCCGGCGGAGCTTGGACTCGGCGACAAGCCGCTGCCGCGCATCTCGATCTTCATGAGCGTGTTCAACTGCCATGTGAACCGCTCGCCTGTCACCGGCAAGATCGAGCGCATCGCCTACCGCCCCGGCGTCTTCATCAATGCCGAGCTCGACAAGGCGAGCGAGGACAATGAGCGCAACTCGCTGGTCATTGCTTCGGCGCAGGGGCGCATCGGCGTGATTCAGATCGCAGGCCTGGTGGCGCGCCGCATCGTCTGCTTCGTGCGGGAAGGACAGTCCATTGGCGCCGGCGAGCGTTTTGGGCTCATCCGTTTCGGCTCACGGCTGGACGTTTATCTGCCGGAAGGCACCCAGTCGCTGGTGTCGGAGGGGCAGACTGCTATTGCCGGCGAGACGATATTGGCTGATTTCCGCCTGTCCGATAGCGGCAGAACGTTCCGCTCGAATTAACCATCCGTAATGCCCATACGCGGCTTGCCGCCGCAATGGCGCGGCCGCGCCACCCTTGCTATATGATGGGGCATGATGCCCTTTGACCGCCAAAGCGCCGAACGCCGCCGCCGCTTTCGCCCGATCCCGGTGCGCATGCTGGTGCCCAACGTCATCACGCTGCTGGCGATCTGCGCCGGGCTGACGGCGATCCGCCTCTCGACAGAAGGGCGACTGGGGCTCGCGGTCGGCGCTATCGTGTTCGCGGCGATCCTCGACGGCATCGACGGCCGCGTTGCGCGCATGATCAAGGGCCAGTCGAAATTCGGCGCCGAACTCGACAGCCTCGCCGATTTCGTCAATTTCGGCGTCGCGCCCGGACTGATGCTGTATTTCTGGCAACTGCACGAGCTGCATGACGGCGGCTGGATCGCGGCGATGGTTTTTGCCATCGCGGGCGGCCTGCGGCTGGCGCGATTCAACGCCACCATCGACGATCCCGCCAAGCCGCCGTTCGCGGCGAATTACTTCACCGGCATGCCCGCGCCCGCGGGCGCGGTGACCGCGCTGTTGCCGGTCTATCTCGCCTTCCTCGATGTCTGGAAGATGCCGGCGATACTGACCGCCTGCTACATCCTGCTGATCGCGTTCCTGATGGTATCGCGACTGCCGGTGTTTTCAGGCAAGACGGTGCGCATGCGGGTGCCGCCGGAAATGGTGCTGCCGCTATTTGTTTGCGTGATTTTCTTCATCGCGCTCCTGATCGGCTATCCCTGGCACATCCTCTCGGCGGGATCGGTGCTGTTTCTGCTCAGCCTGCCGCTCGGGTGGAAGTCCTATCGCGACCACAAGCGCGCCTATGACGCGGCGAACGCGCCTGCGGCTGCAACGGCCGCGGCGCCCGCGCTCGCGCCGGGCTTCATCGCACCGGTCGCCGAGCCCGAGGACGACGACCGGCCCGAGCGGCTGCACTGATATTCCGGCCGGTCATTCCGGGGCGATGCGCAGCATCGAACCCGGAATCTCGAGATTCCGGGTTCACGCTTCGCGTGCCCCGGAATGACGGAGCAAATGGCTGCCATGAGTTGGGTTCGCGCCCAATCTCGGCTATAGGCTTGGCGATCGATCGTCCAAGCAGAAAATCCGGAGAAACGCCCGTGACCAATACCGCCGCGCCCGTGCCCGCATCCGTCCTCGAAGCGCTGGCGCGCTACGACACGCCGACCATCTGCAACGCCATGGAAGTGGTGGCGCCCGAGCGGCGGCTGATCGGCTACACCACCAAGCCGCTGGTCTGCCCGTTTCCCGATCTGCCGCCGATCGTCGGTTACGCCCGCACGGTCATCGATCCGCTCGGTGATCAAGTCCGGACTTCCCGCGGCCGAGGCGGCCAAGCGCCGCATCGAATATTACGAATATGTCGGCACCGGCTTCGGTCCGCGCATCACCGTGATCCAGGACATCGACGGCGCCGACGTCGGCTATGGCGCGTTCTGGGGCGAGGTGCAGAGCAATGTGCACAAGGCGCTCGGCTGCCTCGGCGTCATCACCGACGGCTCGATCCGCGACATCCCGCAATGGGCGCCGGGCTTCCAGGCGCTGGCCGGGTCGATCGGCCCCTCGCATGCCTGGGTGCACGCCGAAAACTTCGGCGGCGAGGTGCGCGTCTCCGGCATGACCGTGAAGTCGGACGATCTGATCCATGCCGACCGTCACGGCGCGATCGTGATTCCCTACGACATTGCTGCGAAGCTGCCTGACGCCTGCGAGCTTTGCGGGCGGCGCGAGACACCGATCCTGGAGATCGCGCGTTCGAAAGATTTCTCGCTGGAGAAGCTGAAGGAGGCGCTGAAGCGCTCGGCGGAGATTCACTAAGGGATTCGCGCCATGGACGTGAGGGGAAAGACGATCCTGATCACGGGATCGACCGATGGCGTCGGCCGCTATGTCGCGGGCGAACTCGCCAGGCAAGGCGCGCATGTGCTGATCCACGGCCGAGACGCCGGCCGTGCGAAAGCGGTGGTCGACGCGATCACGGCTGACGGTGGCAAAGCGACTTTCTATCAAGCTGACCTGTCCTCGCTCGCAGGCGCGCGCGGGCTCGCCGACAAGGTCGCCGCCGATCACAAGAGGCTCGACGTGTTCGTCAGCAACGCCGGTATCGGCTCGCAGAACAACGGCCCACAGCGGCAGGAGAGCGCCGACGGACACGAGCTGCGCTTTGCCGTCAACTATCTCGCGGGCTTCCTGCTCGCCTACCGCCTGCTGCCGCTGATCAAGGCGGCTGCGCCGTCGCGCATCGTCAATGTCGCTTCGCTCGGCCAACACCCGATCGACTTCGACGACGTGATGATCACGAAGAATTATTCCGGCGCGCGCGCCTATGCACAAAGCAAGCTCTCACAGATCCTGTTCACCATCGATCTTGCGGAGGAATTGAAGGACGCGCGCGTCACCGTCAACTCGCTGCACCCGGCGACCTACATGAACACCACCATGGTGCGCGCCGGCGGCATCACGCCGATGTCGACGGTGGAGCAGGGCGGGGCGGCAATCCTGCATCTCGTGCAGGGCGACGACGTCGCTGATAAGAGCGGCCTGTTCTTCAACGGCATGAGCGAGATGAAGGCGAATGCGCAGGCCTACGACGCAAGCGCGCGCAAGAAGCTGCGCGATCTCAGTCTGAAACTGACTGGTCTAGCGGGATAGCGCGACATCCTGGCCGGCGTTGGTCTTGCCTTCGAAGCGGCCCTCGCCGACGGGCTGAAGCTGCGCCAGCGTTTGCGCGTTGTGATCCCTGATCATCAGGCCGGCCGAGGTGTAGCTCCATTTGCGGCTGGTGAAGAAATTGTACGGGCAGCCGCCGGCCGGCGCGATGGTGCCGTCGGCCGCATCCGGTTGCGCGCCGAACGTCATCGCGCAGGAGCCCGCGCCGGTCGCCGACAGCGTCCACTTGCCGGCGAGATTGACCGGCGGAGGTACCGCCACCGGTCCGCTCGGCGCGGCCGCGGTCTGGACCGCCGTGCGGTCATTGCTCCAGCAGCCGGCGAGCAGAGCGGCCGACAACAGGATCGCGAAAGTGGCGGAACGTGTCATGCGCCAGGTTTTAAGGTGAAGTGTCACCTATGGTTAGCAGATCGTTGAGATCGTGTCAGGAGCGCCCTTTTGCCTGCATTGACACGCGTGCGGCCGTGCGAAACCGCTTAACCTTTACGCGTCTTTAATGGCCCGTCCGTAGGGTCTTTGAACCGCGGTTCAGGATGAGCCGCGCGCCGTCCAGGATGGCCGGCCGGTTCGCGTAGGCGTGGAGTGTCCCATGGATATCATGACGAGCGTCGGGCTTGTTGCCGGCGTCTGTGTCATCGCAACCCTGATGCTGTTGGGCGGCGATATGGGCATGTTCTTCTCCGATCACGCCATCATCATCATCTTCGGCGGATCGATCTCGGCGACGATGATCCGCTTTCCGCTCGGCGTCATGCTGCATGGCCTGCCGCTCGGCCTGAGATTCGCCTTCACCATGAGCCGGCTGTCGGCCCGCGACCTCGTCGACGAACTCGCGCGCATCGCCGAGATCGCGCGCAAGCAGGGTCCGGTCGGCCTCGAAAAGGTCGAAGCCGACGATCCCTTCCTCGCCAAGGGCGTGCGCTATGTTGCCGACGGCTACGACCTCGAATTCATCCGCGACAATCTGGAGCGCGACCGCGACAATTTCCTGATGCATCTCGACGAGGGCAGCAAGATCTACCGCGCCATCGGCGACTGCGCGCCGGCCTTCGGCATGATCGGTACGCTGGTCGGCATGGTGCAGATGTTCGCCAACATGACCGACCCGTCGAAACTCGGCCCGTTCATGGCGACCGCGCTGCTCGCCACGCTCTACGGCGCACTGGTTGCGAACCTGTTCTGTCTTCCGATCGCCGACAAGCTGCACGGCAAGCTGCTCGACGAGGAGACCAACCGCACGCTGATCATCGACGGCATCCTGATGATCCGCAACTCCAAGAGCCCGGCGCTGGTGCGCGAGATGTTGCTCGCCTACCTGCCGGAGAAACATCGTCACGAAGAAGGCGAGCCGGTTCCGGCCTGATCCAGAGTTAGGCGATGGCCAAGAAAAAACGCGGCGATGGGCATGGCGGCGGTCACGGCTGGTTCGTGACCTTTGCCGACCTGATGGGATTGATGATGAGCTTCTTCGTGATGCTCGTCGCTTTCTCCACACAGGACCAGCAGAAGCTCAAGATCGTCGCGGGCTCGATGCGCGACGCCTTTGGCGTGCAGCAGGCGCGTTACTCCGGCATCATTGAATCCGACGGCGTGCCGACCCGCCCCAAACTGAAGAACACCGACCACGTTCCGCCCGAGGAGGCTTCCAATACGCCGACCCCGGACCAGCAGGAGAACCAGCGCATCGCCGGCGCCAAGCTCAAGATCGACCGCGAATTCGCACTCGCCTCGGCTTCGCTGCGTCAGGCGCTGCAGGACATGCCGGAGCTCACCGAGATTTCCAAGCACATCATGTTCGAGGAGACCAAGCAGGGCCTCAATCTCGAGATCGTCGACCAGGACGGCCGCTCGATGTTCGCCGATGGCTCCAAGCAGCCTTATGACCGCACGCGCCGCCTGATCGAGAAGCTCGCGATCCCGCTGAAGCAGACGCCCTTGCGCGTCTCCATCGCCGGCCACACCGCGGCCGGCTTCGTGCCCATGCGGGGCGACTACGGCGCCTTCGACCTCTCCGCCGACCGCGCCAACGCCGTGCGCCAGATCCTGGAGCGGGAGGGGCTGCCAGCCGGTCATATCTTCGCCGTCTCGGGCAAGGCCGACACCCAGCCGCTGTTCCCCGACGATCCCTCGCTGGCCGCCAACCGGCGCGTGACCATCACCTTGATGCGTGAGGATCCGCCGCTGCCGCCAGACCTCAAGCCCTAAGGGCAATACTATAATACCAATTCCCCGTTTGAAGTTCCTGGCGACTGTGGCGTTCGCGCTGTCGCGCGGGAGAAGCGGTCGCTGCTAAGGTTGGCGAATTGACAGGCGCGCCGGAACCCTCTCAAAGGGCCCGCCTGGATCAATCCAGTCGGGCCGAGCGTTCCCTTCTTCATCATGGCTGTCACTGCCACCTCATCCGAGACCCAATCTGAAACCCACGAAGGCGCACCGACGTCGGGCTTCTGGGCGCTGACGCTCGGCAGCATCGGTGTGGTGTTCGGCGACATCGGAACCTCACCGCTCTACGCCTTCCGCGCCGCGGTGACCGACGCCGCCCATGGCGAGGAGGTGAGCCGCATCATGGTGCTGGGCGTGCTCTCGATGATCCTGTGGGCGCTCTTCATTGTCGTGACGGCCAAATACGTCCTGCTGCTGCTACGGGCCGATAACAACGGCGAGGGCGGCACGCTGTCGCTGATGGCGCTCGGGCAACGCGCGCTCGGCCGCCGCAGCCTGTTCCTGCTGTCGCTCGGCGTGCTCGGCGCTTCGATGTTCATCGGCAACTCCATGATCACGCCGGCGATCTCGGTGCTGTCGGCGGTCGAAGGCCTCAAGCTCGCCGCGCCGGCGCTCGAGCATTACGTGGTGCCGCTGACCGTCTTCATCCTGGTCGTGCTGTTCGCGGTGCAGTCGCGCGGTACGGCCCGGGTCGCTACCGCCTTCGGTCCGATCATGGCGGTGTGGTTCACGACGCTGGGTGTTCTCGGACTTATTCACATCGCCGACGACCCCTCGGTGCTGTGGGCCATCAATCCGGTTTACGCCATCCAGTTCCTGGTCTCGCACGGAACGATCGGGCTGGTGACGCTCGGCGCGGTATTTCTCGCCGTCACCGGCGGCGAGGCGCTCTATGCCGATCTCGGTCATTTCGGCCGCAAGCCGATCCAGGCCGGCTGGCTCTATTTCGTGCTGCCGTCGCTGCTGCTCAACTATTTCGGCCAGGGTGCGCTGGTGCTGTCCAATCCGGCGGCGATCGAGAACTCCTTCTACCGCATGGTCCCGGACGCGATGCTGCTGCCGATGGTGGTGCTGGCCACCGCCGCGACCGTGATCGCGAGCCAAGCCGTGATTACCGGCGCCTATTCACTGACGCGGCAGGCGATCCAACTCGGGCTGTTGCCGCGTTTCGAGGTCCGCTACACCTCGGAAAGCCATGCCGGGCAGATCTATCTGCCGCGCGTCAATACCCTGCTCTTGATCGGCGTGATGTTCCTGGTGCTGATGTTCCGCACTTCGGACAATCTCGCCTCCGCCTATGGCATCGCCGTGTCCACCACCATGGTCGCCGACGGCATCATGGGCTTCGTGGTGATCTGGAAATTGTGGAATTGGCGGGCGGCGACCGCCGCCGCGCTGATCATGCCGCTGGTCACCGTCGACATCGCCTTCTTCTCCGCCAACCTGTTGAAGCTGCTCGAAGGCGCCTGGGTGCCGTTGCTGTTCGGCGCCGCGATGGCGGTCACGATCTGGAGCTGGCGCCGCGGCTCGGCGATCCTTGCCGACAAGAACCGCCGCACCGAGGTGCCGCTCAACAGCCTGATCTCGAGCCTGGAGAAGCGGCCGCCGCATATCGTGAAGGGGACGGCCGTCTTCCTCACCTCCGATCCCGAATTCGCGCCGACCGCGCTGTTGCACAACCTCAAGCACAACAAGGTGCTGCACGAGCATAATGTGGTGCTCACCATCGAGACCGCGCATACGCCGCGGGTTGCGCTGGCCGACCGCGTCAAGATGGAGACGGTCAGCGATAAATTCGCCAAGGTGCGGCTGCGCTTCGGCTTCATGGAGTCGCCGAACGTGCCCAAGGCGCTGGCGATCGCCCGCAAGCTCGGCTGGCAATTCGACATCATGTCGACGTCGTTCTTCGTCTCCCGCCGCTCGCTGAAGCCGGCGGCGCAGTCGGGCATGCCGCGCTGGCAGGACCGCCTGTTCATCATGCTGAGCCGGTCGGCGAACGACGCGATCGACTATTTCCAGATCCCCACCGGGCGCGTGGTCGAGGTCGGCACCCAGGTGACGATCTAGCGACCGGATTTCATCCCAGGCCTGCGCCTGCTCCCGAGCCATGGCTCGCCTGCAGAAGCCAGCAGTTGCAATATCTTAACCTTCGCACGTTTATCTTCCGCAGTTAAACCCGTGGAAGGCGTGTGAGTGCGTAGATGAACCGGATGCTTGTCGGCTTTGCGGTCTTCTTGGTCGGTGCCGTTGCCGCCGGAGCCTCCATTGTCAAGAAGCAACCGTCGTCAGACTCGCATCGTCGAAGCCGGCAATCCATTCTTTATTACACCCTTAGCCGAATCGAAAATCCCATCATCGTTCTCGGCGACAGCATCACCGAAGCGTCTACGCTGCCGCGCGAGTTCTGCGGTCATCCCATTGTCAATGCCGGCCTGGACGGCGCGTCGACGACGAGCGACCTGGGCAATTGGCTAACGGATGTGCTCGACGGCAAATCCGCGTCCGCTATCGTGGTTGCGTTGGGAACCAACGACGCGTTAGCCGGGCGTGACCTGCCGGAGTTTGACGCAAACTACAGCACACTTCTGTCGCAGCTTTCGAAGGCGGCGGCTCGTGTGATCGTGCTTGCGGTCCCCCCGATCGATGCCACACCTCGCCTGTCCATCGACGCCCAAACCAAGGTTTTGCGCCTGATCGAGAGCTACAATTCCGCTCTGCCTGAACTCGCGGTCCGCGGCGGAGCGACCTTTGCCGCGCTGCCGCCCGCGCCGACGCCGCACACGATCGACGGGGTGCATCTAAGCACCGCCGGGTATGAGCTGTGGGATCAGGCCGTTTTAAAGGGAGCATCCGTCCTGTGTCGATCGAAATGAAACCAGCGGCTGCTCCCACCCGATCGAACAAGCTTCTGGGATTGGAGTTGCTGCGCTTCCTGACAGCTTTTGCCATTTTGGTATTTCACTATCGCCATTTCGCCTTCGTTGGCGACAGGGAAGTGGATCTGGTTCCGGATCGCCTGCCGCTCCATTGGCTGCTCGTTCCGTTCTACGACAGCGGTCCGTATGCGGTCCGGATATTCTGGTGCATCAGCGGTTTCATATTCTTCTGGAAGTATCGCGACGCCATCGCCAATCGCTCGCTGGACGGCTGGAGATTCTTTGTCCTGCGTTTCTCGCGGCTCTATCCGCTGCATTTGGCGACACTTCTTCTCGTGGCCGTGTTGCAGCCGCTAT
Organism: uncultured Alphaproteobacteria bacterium; assembly: GCA_963791665.1. Classification (GTDB taxonomy): domain Bacteria; phylum Pseudomonadota; class Alphaproteobacteria; order Rhizobiales; family Xanthobacteraceae; genus Bradyrhizobium. The sequence continues at coordinate 14,914 of CAWBTH010000035.1, forward strand.
ATTTCCAGATCAACGGATATTTCTTCGTCTATCAAAGCAATGACCTCATTCATTTCTTGTTGCAATTGTTCATGGCGAGCAGCAGCGCTTCGCAAGATGCGCTCAGCTTCAATGGACCGATCTGGTCGATATCGGTCGAGGTGCTGGTTTATTTTTTCTTTTTCGTGATGTTGCTGGCGACCAGGTCCTGGCTCGTCAATCTGGCGCTGATCGCAATCAGCCTGATGATCCCGGGACCCGTCGCGAACTGCGTTATCTTCTTTTATGCCGGGGGACTTGCGGCGATAGCGCGGCAATCTCTGACGTCTTCGACGGTTCATGCAATGGCGGCCGAGTGCACGAGCTGGCTTGCCGTTATCGTGTTTCTGTTGGGCGGATATTGGTTCACGGACGACCATTTGGAATCGCTGGGCATCCTGCCGCTGCTGATCTGTACGCCGGTGCTGTTGTACAGCCTTTCCCGCGACGTCATTTTGCCGGACCGGGTTCGGCGGGTTGTCGAGGCCGCCGGCAACATGACCTATTCAAGTTATCTGCTGCATTTCCCGATCCAGTTGATGATAGTTCTGGTCTTTTCGTTCATCCCGGCGCCGGTTCCCCTGTATGACCATGCATTTCTTGGATTGTTCATCGGCACCACGCTGCTGGCCTCGTATTTCACCTACCGGTATTTCGAAAGGCCGACACAAGAGTTGATCCGTAACTTGTTGCTGCAGCCGGGCGCGGCGAGGTTGATCCCTGAGCCGTCATGAGGGTGGCCAGGGCGCGTTGCCCTGCCAACAAGCGTCTGCGCAAAGTGAATGCGCGGGGGCGGCCGGGGCATATGCCGCGTAGTGGACCGCGATAGAGGTCTGCCCAACTTAACCTTCTCGAAGTCATATTTGATCAATATTTATAAACCTTTTTCGCTCTAGGGTCGCCGCAACCACGTTCCTTGACTCCATGGAGAATGCTGTGGCCGGGGTCGAAAGGATGTTCTCGGCGTCCGTCCGGCCCGCAGCGCCAATACATTGCCCTCACATTCGCGCGGTTTCGTTAGGCTATGGTTTACCTCGCTCGGCGGGTGCGACGTTTCGGCAGCCTTTCACCGACCGAATTAACCGACGCGCAATTCTCGACCAGTAGGTTTTCGCGTGGTCACGGTGAGTAACGCCGGCAAGACCAGTTATCTCACGCGTCAACCTGGAGTCAGTTTATGAAGAAAATTGCAGTTCGTTTCCTGAAGGATGAGTCCGGTGCTACTGCGATCGAGTACGGCCTGATCGCCGCTGGCATTTCGCTCGCCATCATCGCTATCGTCAACGGCCTCGGTAGCAACCTGAACACGAAGTTCACCGCCATCAACACGTCGCTCAAGTAAGTAGCGGCTGCTGTGACTTGGAAGACGGGGCCCGGCTATGCCGCGGCCCCCTTTTTTTGTGCGTGGAGGCCATGAACAGCCCTTGAGAAACTTTCGATTGCTGGCTCCACGCAACAATAAGTTTACGAAGAGCCTGGTCTTGGCTGGAATCGGCTCGTCATATTTACCCGACCTTAGAGCACGCGACCGTAAAGCGATTGCTAGGTTGCACGCGTGAGGTAAGTCCGGAAAGCGGTGGCTTGCCGACCTCGTGTCCAAAGGTTAGGAGCCGCAAATGTACGCTCTTAAGGTTTGGAACGGTCTTCGGTTCGATCGCGGGACACGGGACGAAGCCCGTCTGGGCGGACACACCGTCTATATCTTTCTCATTTCGTTGGCCTGCATCTACTACCTTGCGAATGCACGGATTTTGCTCGGCCATTATGATCTGGGCTGGCATCTGGCCGCCGGAGACCTCATCAGGGATCGAGGGGCCATCCCGTTCCAGGATCCCTGGGCGTTCACCCTTGCCGACAAGCAATGGATCAACCTTTCCTGGCTCTGGGACGTGATTGCCAGCGTCGTGAATGAGTACACAGGCGTTGCCGGCATAACGCTTCTTGTCGTCGCTTGCGGCGCGATCATCGTCGGCTGTCTGACGTGGATTACCCTGGGCAGTGGAGCCTCGGCGCTGGCGGTCTGCATTGCCGTGTCGGCCGCGTCCGTTTTCTATCCGGCGTTTTCGACGCCGCCGAACATCTATCTTGCCGCGTCGCCGAACACATCGACGATGCTGTTTTCCGTTGTTTTTTACGCGCTCTGCCTGAACAGGCAACGCCATCTGCTGCCGCCGCTCATGGTCCTTTGGGCCAACCTGCACGGCGGCTTCGTGATGGGTTTCCTGATCATCGGCTTGTTTGGCGGCGTGACGCTGCTCCGCCGGGACTGGGCGAATTTCAAATATTTGGGTTTCACCGGCGTCGCTTGCCTTGCGGCGACCCTCATCAATCCACTCGGCTGGCAGATTTACGTCGGCGTCATCGAAACACTCGGTCACTTTGTGCAGGCCCATATCACCGAATGGAGGCCGTATTTCGAGAACATCCTGGTGCCCGACAGCCTCGCCGGACTGACTTACATCCTGATCTTCGTCGCGCTTGAACTTCGCAATGGGCGCGACGTTTCCATTCCGCTGGAGGCTAGGCTGCTCTCCTGGCTGTTCTTAGGCCTTGGACTCTACCAGTACAGGTACATGGCCTTCTTCTACCTCTTCTCGACCATTCCGTTTGCGCATCACTTCGATCTGATCTTGCCAAAGCGGCTCAAAGCATTGGCCGCGGGAGACAATCTGCGCATTTTAGGCATCGTTTCCATCTGCATCGTGCCGTTGATCTTCGTGTGGGAAGCACCGGCTCTCGGATTATCCGACGATTTGATCTCCGACCAGGACGCGCGCTATCTCGAGACCAACTTTTCACATGCGCGGGTCCTCAATCACTGGAATGTGGGCGGCCCGATGATTGCCCGGACACATGGCAGCGTGCCTGTGTTCATTGACGGTCGAGGTGCCACCGCCTATCCCGATTCGCTGCTGCGCGACTATTTCATGCTCGAAAAGTGGGACATCGACGAGACCGCCTGGGTCGCGGTTCTCGATAAATACAAGATCGATGCCGTGCTCTGGCCGACGGTGCACGACGTACTGAGACACTTTCTGGTCGACAAGCGCGGCTGGAAAGAACAATACGTCGGCATTCATGAAAGTCTTTATGTCAAGCCGTAGCGTTGCGGCAGCATCGCGCGTTAGCCCCCGATTCCTATATCCCGGTAGGGCGGCTCCTATGAAATCTATATAACTTTTTTACATACCCACGTCCCGAAACCGGGCTAGGTATCGCCCTTGGGCGGAACTATATGCCGCCACGCTACCGCAAATGGTGCTGTAGGGCCTCAATTCCATGACGACTGAAGTTGTTGCTCCCGCCGGGGAAACCGCGGCGGCCAATGGGCATGGCGACACCCACTCCACGGTTGGCTTTGCTGCGCTGATGATCGGCAGCATCGGTGTGGTCTATGGCGATATCGGCACCAGCCCGCTCTACGCCTTTCGCGAGGCCGTCAACGCCGCGAGCGCCGGCGGCGAGACGACCACGCATGCGGTGCTCGGCGTCATCTCGCTGATTCTCTGGGCACTGATCGTCGTCGTGACGCTCAAATATGTGGTGATCCTGCTGCGGGCCGATAACAACGGCGAGGGCGGGACGCTGGCGCTGATGGCGCTGGCGCAACGCGCCGTCTCGAGCCAGTGGGCCGGCACCATCGTGCTGCTCGGCATCATCAGCGGCGCCCTGTTCTATGGCGACGCCGTCATCACGCCGGCGCTGTCGGTCTTGTCGGCGATCGAAGGCATCAAGCTCGCCACCGTCTTGCTCGATCCCTATGTCGTGCCGATCACCGTCCTGATCCTGGTCGCGCTGTTTGCCGTGCAGTCGCGGGGCACCGCGCGCGTGGCCGCCTTCTTCGGCCCAGTCATGTTGATCTGGTTCCTCATCATCGCCATCGCGGCGGTGCCACCGATCATGCGCAGGCCGGAGATTCTGTTCGCGCTCAATCCGTTCCTCGCGGTTTCCTTCATGCTCAGTCACGGCATCATCGCCTTCGTGACGCTCGGCGCCGTGTTCCTCGCCGTGACCGGCGCCGAGGCGCTCTATGCCGACCTCGGCCATTTCGGCAAGAAGCCGATCCAGACTGCGTGGCTCTTCATCGTGCTGCCGTCGCTGACCCTGAATTATCTCGGGCAGGGCGCCATCGTGCTCGACGATCCCCGGGCCGTCGAAAACCCGTTCTTCCTGATGTTTCCGCAGTGGGCGCTGATCCCGATGGTGACGCTTGCGACGGTGGCGACCGTGATCGCGAGTCAGGCTGTCATCACCGGCGCCTATTCGCTGACGCGTCAGGCGATCCAGCTCGGCCTGATGCCGCGCTTCGAAATCCGCCACACCTCGGAAGCACATTCCGGGCAGATCTACATCCCCCGCATCAACCGCATGCTGCTGATCGCGGTCATGCTGCTGGTATTGATGTTCAGGTCCTCGAGCGCGCTCGCCTCGGCCTATGGCATCTCGGTGACCGGCACCATGGTGGTCACGGCGATGATGGGCTTTGTGGTGATCTGGAAGGTCTGGCGCTGGTCGGCGCTGTGGGCGGCGGCGCTGATCGTGCCGTTCCTGTGTCTCGACCTGACCTTCCTCGCAGCGAATCTGCTGAAAGTGTGGGAGGGCGGCTGGGTGCCGCTCGCGCTCGGCGGCTGGGTGATGCTGTTGATGTACACCTGGCGGCGCGGCAGCCGGCTGCTCTGGGAGAAGTCGCGCAAGCTGGAATTCCCGCTCGCCGACCTCGTCGCGATGCTGGAGAAGCGTCCGCCGGCGCGGGTGCCCGGCACCGCGGTGTTCCTGACCAGCGATCCCACCAGCGCGCCGACCGCGCTGATGCACAGCCTGAAGCACTACAAGGTGCTGCATGAGAAGAACGTCATCCTCACCATCGAATCCGCAGCCACGCCGCGGGTCGATCCGGCCGAGCGGGTGAGGTTGGAGGAGGTCTCATCGACTTTCACCAAGGTCACGCTGAAATTCGGCTTCATGGAATCGCCGAATGTGCCGCGCGCGCTGGCCATCGCGCGAAAACTCGGCTGGCATTTCGACATCATGTCGACGTCGTTTTTCCTGTCGCGTCGGGCGCTGAAACCGGCCGCCCATTCCGGCATGCCGCGCTGGCAGGACCATATGTTCATCGCGTTGACCCGGACCGCCAACGACGCCACCGATTATTTCTCAGATTCCGAGCGGGCGCGTGGTCGAGGTGGGTACCCAGGTGACGATCTGATAGGGTGCCTCGCGGGCAGGCGGTCCCATGACCGTGCCCTGCAGATCACAGATCGACATGACTATTGTTCACCGCCCGGCCACCCCCGATGACGCCGCAGCCCTGTTCGACCTGCGGCAGCGGTCAATTCTTGAACTTGCAGGAAAGGGTTTGCCGGCGGGCGAGGCCGAGGCCTGGGCGGCGAAGCTCACGCTTGCCGGGATGGAAGCGAAGCTTCGCGAGTTCGAGATATGGGTTGCCGAACTGGATGGCGTTGCGGCCGTCTGGGGTGCGATCCGGGGCGACGTCCTGGAGGGGCTGTATGCCGCTCCAGAATTCGCCGGCCGGGGCTTGGGGAGCAGTATGCTCAGTTGGCTCGAAGGGTTGATGGTTGCGCGCGGCCTCGCCGCCGTACACGCCGAAGCCAGCTCAAACGCGCGAGAGTTCTACCTTCGCCGCGGATATCGGATGACCGGCCCACAGACGGCTGGCCGGGCGTGGCCGATTGTGAAGGATCTCCGAGAGACGCCAGGCAAAAGTTGAAGTTTTGCCTGAAGTTTCGGCAAGTGTATTAAGCCATTTGCGGTGCTTGATTTTTGCCGCACGAGGGGCGACTTTGGCCAACGAATTGACGGGCCCGCGCGGCCCCGCAAAGCCGACTTTTTGGAGGATGTGGCGTGACCGATCAGGTGCATGATCTGACACCGGAGGAGGTGTCGAAGGGGATCGAACAGGGGCGTTATCTGCTGGTCGATGTCCGCGAGCCCAATGAGGTCGCCGTCGAGGCGTATCCCTCGGGCGTTGTGGTTCCCTTGTCGACCTTCGATCCAAAGGCGATTCCGGACCCCCAGGGCAAGCAGGTGGTGTTTGCCTGCCGCTCGGGCAAGCGCTCGGTGACGGCCTCGCTGGCGGCGCAGGCAGCCGGCCTGGCTTACGACAAGCACCTTGCTGGCGGCATCATCGGCTGGAAGGCCGCGGGCCTGCCGACCAAGGTTGGCGGCTGAACTCAATGCGTTCCCTGAACAAGGTTTTCGGCGACCTTCCCGTCACGATCTTCGAGGCGATGTCGCAAGCCGCGCGCGATAACAACGCCATCAATCTCGGCCAGGGCTTTCCCGACGATCCCGGCCCTGAGGACATCCGCCGCGCTGCCGCCGACGCCTCGGTGAACGGCTACAACCAATATCCGTCGATGATGGGTATCCCGGAGCTGCGCCAGGCGATCGCGGCGCATTACGGGCGCTGGCACAAGCTCGAGCTCGATCCGATGACGGAGGTGATGGTGACCTCCGGCGGCACCGAGGCGCTGACCTCGGCGATCCTGGCGGTGGTCGAGCCCGGCGACGAGGTCATCTGCTTTCAGCCGGTCTATGATTCCTATCTGCCGATCATCCGCCAGGCCGGCGGCATTCCGCGGCTGTTGCGGCTCGAGCCGCCGCACTGGCGGCTGACCGAGGAGATGCTGCGCAGCGCCTTCAATCCCAAAACCAAGGCGGTGCTGTTCAACAATCCCCTTAATCCGGCGGCCGTGGTCTATCCGCGCGAAGACCTCGAACTCCTGGCACGGTTCTGCCAGGAGTTCGAACTCGGTTGCGATCTGCGACGAGGTCTGGGAGCACGTGATCTTCGACGGCCGCGAGCACATCCCGCTGATTACGATTCCCGGCATGCGCGACCGCACCATCAAGGTGGGCTCGGCCGGAAAGATCTTCTCGCTGACGGGCTGGAAGATCGGATTCGTCTGCGCGGCGCCACCGCTGTTGCGTGTCGCCGCCAAGGCGCATCAGTTCCTGACCTTCACGACAGCGCCGAACCTGCAGGCTGCGATTGCCTATGGGCTCTCCAAGCCCGACGATTATTTCTTCGATATGCGCAGAGAGCTTGCGAAGAGCCGTGACCGCCTCACGGCGGGCCTCGAAAGCATCGGATTTCCCGTGCTGCGCTCACAGGGGACCTACTTCCTGACCGTCGACCTGTCGCCGCTCGGGTTGAACGAGACCGACGAAGCCTTCTGCAAGCGCATCGTCAACGACTACAAGGTCGCGGCGATCCCGGTGTCGGCCTTTTACGAACAGGATCCTGTCACCTCGGTCGTGCGGTTTTGTTTTTCCAAGCGGGACTCGACGATCGACACCGCATTGGAGCGGCTGTCGGATGCGGTGCATCGCCGGAGGAAGGTGGGGTAGGGATGCAGTCTCGTCTCGTTGCCGCGCTCGGCGCGGCGCTGTTGCTGTCGGCGCCGGCCTGCGCACAGGAGCGCGTCGTCAACTTCTACAACTGGTCGAACTACATGGCGCCGGACGTCCTTGAAAATTTCACCAGGGAGACCGGCATCAAGGTGGTTTACGACACCTTCGACGCCAACGAGACCCTGGAGACGCGACTGCTCGCCGGCAAGTCCGGTTACGATTTGGTGGTGCCGACCGCCTACTTCCTGCAGCGCCAGATCACTGCGCATGTGTTCCAGAAGCTCGACAAATCGAAGCTGCCGAACCTCGCCAACGCCTGGCCGACCGTCACGCAGCGTCTTGCGACTTACGACCCCGGCAATCTCTACGCCGCTAATTACATGTGGGGCACCACCGGCATCGGCTACAACGTCAAGACGGTGCAGAAAATCCTCGGACCCGACGCCAAGATCGACAGCTGGGACATCGTGTTCAAGCCGGAGAATCTCGCCAAGTTCAAAGACTGCGGCGTGCACATGCTCGATTCCGCCGACGACATTTTTCCGGCGGCGCTCAGCTATCTCAAGCTCGATCCCAACTCGACCAAACAGGCCGATCTCGAGAAGGCCGCCGATCTCGTCAGCAAGGTGCGGCCTTATGTGCGCAAGTTTCACTCATCGGAATATCTGAGCGCGCTCGCGACCGGCGAAATCTGTCTTGTGGTGGGCTGGTCCGGCGATGTCATGCAGGCACGCAGCCGCGCCGCCGAGGCGAAGAGCGGCGTTGAGATCGGCTACACCATTCCGAAAGAGGGCGCGCAGATGTTCTTCGACAATCTCGCGATCCCAGCCGACGCCCAGCATGTCGCGGAAGCCTATGAGCTGATCAACTACCTCTACCGGCCGGAGGTCGCGGCGAAAAACTCCGACTTCCTGTCCTATGCCAACGGCAATCTGGCGAGCCAGAAGCTGGTCGATCCGAAGATATTGAACGACAAGAACATCTATCCGGACGAGGCGACGCTCTCGAAATTGTTCGTGATCACGGCGCGCGATCCGGCGACCCAGCGCATCATCAACCGGCTCTGGACCAGGGTGAAGACGGGGCGGTGAATGCCCCGCCTATAACCGAACTTACGCCGCGGATGCCGGCAGTCCCTCGATCGATGGCAGTGCCTCGTCGTGAATCCTGGCCTCGAAGCCGCGCAGGCGCTGATAGATCGAGATCAGCTCGACGATGGTGCTCCAGGAATTGATGAAGTACTGGAACGACGTGCGGACTTCGGAGAACGCACTGAGGATTTGCTGCAGGATACCGAACGTGATGGCACCTACGACGATGGTCGGCGCCAGCAAGATGTAGGGAAAAATGACGTCGGTCTGCAGATAGACGTAGCGGCCGACATTGAAATACATGAAGTTCAGGTAAAGCCGAAAATAGTTCGCCCTGACAGCACCAAACAGCTCGTTCAAGGTCGGTGGATGGGCGCGCGTCGGGTCGTCCTCGCCGAGCACCAGCTCCTTGCGGTAGGCGGCCTCGACCCGCTGATTGAAAAACTCGATCCGGGGCAGGCGGATGCCGATCAGGGCCAGTAACCCCGTTCCAAGCAAAGACCAGATCACGGCGGCAAAAACCAGCGAATATGGAATGGCGCCGACGAACGGCAGTTCGGTGACGTTGCGGGACAGCACGGCCAGAAGCGGCAAAAATGCCACGAGGGTCATGATGGCTCTGACCAGGCTGACGCCGAGACTTCTCCATCGTGCTCGCAAACCGCATGGTGTCTTCCTGGACACGTTGCGATGCGCCTTCGATGCTGCGCAGCCGCGGCCAGTTCGCGACATAGTAGTCGTTCATCGCCGTTCGCCAGCGGAAGATGTAATGGCTGATGAAGAAGGCCGTCAGCACTGCCACCACGATGCCGACCGTGGCAAAGCTCGCGAACAACAAAATCCCGTCATACACTTCCTTGATCGTGACAGGCCGCGATTTCGATAGCGCGGCCTGGATGAGATCGTAGAACGGTCCGCGCCAGGCGACATTCAGGATGACGCTGACCTGAACGTTGAAATAGGAGCTGAACAGGATCAGCGCCGAGCCGAGGATTGACCAGCCGGCCCAGGGATGCGGGGCGAACCACATCCAGAACGCCGCAAAAATCCCCACCCAAATCCAGAAATAGACGTCGAACCACAGCGCCGAGGGCGTCACGAAGTTTGCCAGGCCGTACGGTTTGCCTTCCGTCACAAAGAACTGGCCGGCGAAGCCGTACCAGACCGCCATGGCCAGCGCCGTCCAGAGCAGGACCGACCAGAAGAACAGTTTTGGTCGCGGGAAAAAGGAGACGAACATATTGCTCTTCCTTTAAAGACGCCCTGAAAGGCGGCGCGGTGAAACTATACGCGAGCGGAACCTTACCGCCAGCGGCGATGCAGCCAGAGCCACTGCTCCGGATATTCGCGAATCCAGCCTTCGACCACATTGGTGATCGCCTGCGTTGTACCCTGAATGTCGATCTTGCCGTCGGCATCGCGCACCGGCGGGATCTCCTCGGTCAGCTCGCCCCGGAATCGATGGTTCGGCAGGCGAATGATACGGACGCCGTGGACCGGACACTCGACCTGGCGGAGCAGGCGGGCCAGCATCGGGTTGGCCTTGGTCTTGCGGCCGAAGAAGGTGACCTCCACGCCGTTGGTCAGATACTGATCGACCAGCATGCCGACATGCTGGCCCTTCTGCAGCGCTTCGGCGAGCCGCAGCGGCGCGTCGCGCCCGGCCGGGATCAGCGTTCCCATCTTCACCTTCCGCATCTCCTGGATGATGCGGTCGGCGGAAGCGATATTGGGCCGGCGATACAGCACGGCGGCGTCGATGCCGTGGGCGACGGCCGCAACCGCCGGCATTTCCCAATTGCCGAAGTGCGCGGTGAAGACCAGCGCCGGCTTGCCGTCGAGCCGGAGCTGGTGAAACAGCTGGTTGGCGCGCAGGGGAACGTCGATGTGGCCGAGCTCCGGCTGCGCCTCGACGTGATCCCAGATGTGATCGATATGCGCGAACTCGGCTGCGCCCCGGCCGAGATTTTCCCAAACGCCGCGCAAGATCGTCTCGATTTCCTCGGGCGACTTCTCGGGGAATGCGGCGACAAGGTTGGCGCGACCGATCTTGTTCTCACGCAGCAGCGGCCCGATTGTGCGGGCGGCGCGCGCGAAAAAGTCCGACGTCTTTTTGTGATCGAAATAACGCGTGGCGCGTAGCATGCCGACGGTCAGCGCGCCGACTGCGGCACCTCCGAGCGACTTGGCGGCGTCGCGAATGCGCTTCTTGATCTTCACTTAGCCGGTCAAGCCGGTTCGCGCGTCAGGATCAGCGAGGCATTCTGGCCGCCGAACCCGAACGAATTCGACATCACGGCCGTCACCTTCGCGTCGCGCGCCTTGTTGCCGACCACGTCGAACTGGATCGTGGGATCCGGGATTTCGTAGTTGATCGTGGGCGGAATGCGCTGATGCTCGAGCGTCAGCAGCGAAATGACGGCCTCGACCGCGCCCGCCGCCGAAATGGTATGACCCACCATCGACTTGTTCGATGTGACGGGAATTTGTTTGGCGCGCTCGCCGAACACGATGGAAGCCGTCTGATATTCCATCTTGTCGTTTTCCGGAGTCGAGGTGCCGTGCGCGTTGATGTGGTCGATCTGGTCGGGCGTCATGCCGGCGTCGACCAGCGTCTTCAGCATGCAGCCGATGATCGGCTTGCCGTCGGGGCTCGACCGGGTGCGATGGAAGGAGTTCGGTGAGCTCGCCGCAGCCGGCGATGATCCCGAGGATCGAGGCGCCGCGCGCGATCGCCGCCTCGTAGCTCTCCAGCACCAGTGCGCCGGCGCCCTCGGCCATGACGAAGCCGTCGCGGTTCTTGGAGAACGGTTTTGACGCCGCCTGCGGCGGCTGGTTCTGGGTCGACAGCGCCGACAGCAGCGAGAAGCGCACCAGCCCTTCCTGGTTGACCGAGGCTTCGGTGCCGGCGCACAGCGCCGCATCGGTCTCGCCGCGGCGGATCGCCTCCACGCCAAGCTGGATCGCGGTCGCGCCGGAGGCGCAGGCTGTGGACAGCGAGATCGGCGATCCCTTGGTGCCGAAGGTCTCCGCGACATAGTCGGCGACCGACCTCAACTGATAGCGATGGTAATGGCCGACGAACTTGCCGCCGCCGGCGGCCTTGAGCAGGTCCTCATAGCTGAAATCGGTGAAGCCGACCGCGCGCGCGAGCTCCTCGCGTTGCGGCCATTCAGTCTCAACCGGCGGCACGGCGAGGAAAAGCGGGCCGGGAAAGTCGCCCTTGCCGATGCCGGCCTGGGCAATGGCCTCCTCGACCGCAAGATGGGCCAGGCGCTCGGACAGTCCGACCGAGGTGAATGGCTCGACCGGAACGAAGTCGATGGTTCCGGCCATCGTGGTCTTAAGTCCCTCGATCGGAAAGCGCGTCAAGGTCCGGATGCCGGATTCGCCGGCAGTGAGCTTCGCCCAATTGTCGGTCTTGCCGGCGCCGAGCGAGGTTACGACGCCCATACCGGTGACGACGACCACCGGCCTGCCGAACTTGTCCCGCGGTGCTCTCATGTTCCCACCCGTGCAGTGTGGCGCGATGGAGCTGGTGCGGTCGATTTGACATTCGCCTCAGTATTCCCGCGAGTTCTCATGGCGGATGTCAAATCCAAAACCGCACCAAATCCTGTATTTTGCGAGTGTCCTGACGATCCTGACATTCGCTACGAACGCGCCGAGATGTGATGCGAATGTCAGGATCGGGACACTCGCTGCCA
>CAWBTH010000036.1:0-27199 GCA_963791665.1 uncultured Alphaproteobacteria bacterium
GGAGAGGGAGGAAAAACTGGCACGGCACCAATGCTCCAAAAGACTATCGTGCGAACAGACTAACTAGCCTTCGAACGTGTCATGGAACCTGCCGTAATCGATCCTGACCCGGCCATCGACGTTGGGCTGAACCACGTCGACGTAGCGCTGGCCGAACAGGATATCGTCGTGCTCATAGGTCTTGCGGGCATGCACGGTTTGCGCCGCAACAACGTCGAAGCCGGTGACGACGACGATCAGCCCGGCATCGTAAGTTGCCATGTCTTCGGGCGTCAGCCCGTAAAGCGGACTGCGCTCGTCGATGACGTGGAACAGCGTCCAGCTCAGCGCGAAGGCCGGGCTCTCGTTGCGCAACAGCGGCAGCTCGAAGAAGCGCCGGGTCGGATGACCTTCCGCAGTGATGATGTTCTTCAGCATCCACAGCTTCGCCGTGGCGTTGCTGATGACGTTGTGACGTTCGTTGGCGAAACGCACCATCAGCGTCGGCTCGCCTTCATGGTTGGAGATGACCGCGCTGTGGGCGAACAGCACGCGCGAGCTCGGCCGCGAGAAGCGGGCGAAGATCAGACCCGTCATCAGCGACATCGAGAAGATGCCGGTGAAGAGCTCGACGGTGGCGATGAAATGGCCGTAATGGGTTTGCGGGTGCATGTCGCCATAGCCCGCGGTCGAGAGCGTCTCGATGCTGAAATAGAGATAGTCGATATAGGCGCCGTGCGGCACGTTGGAGATCGGGTTGTCGCCGATCCAGTAGAAAGTCGCGAAGACGGCGTTGAACAGCACGAACACGAGCGCGGCGCCGGCGATGAAGGACGGCCATGACGCGGTCATGCAGCGGTGGCTGACGTCCGTCCAGAAGGAAAGCTGCAGCCCCTCGGTGATGATCTCGCGGCGGCCCAGCCGGACCACCCGCGGCCTCGCCGTCCGATCGTTTTGGCCCCCGAACATCGCCCCACATTCTCCATACGGTGGTGGACGGGCTTTAATTCGCCTGCGCCCATGCCATAATCACGTGTTTCGAGCTATTTGGCAGGCTGACACCGGAGTTTCAAGCGATGTCCAATCCGCGCGAGCCGTCCGTTCACCCGGTTCCGATCCTCGATTTGCGTCCGACGCAAATGACCGTCGGCATGCGGGAGGTCAAGGAGAAGCGCCAACGCTTCCGCGAAAAGAAGGGCAAGAAGCAGAGCGACATGATCGGCACGCACATGATCCCGGTCGTGCGCGGGCCGGACAAGCGCTACTACGTCGTCGATCATCATCATCTGGCGCGCGCGCTGCATGACGAAGGCATCAAGAACATCCTGGTGACCGTGATCGGCGACCTCACCATGGTCGGGCGCGATGCGTTCTGGGGCGTGATGGACAACAAGCGCTGGGTTTATCCCTACGATGCCAAGGGCGAACGTCGACGCTTCAAGGAGCTGCCGAAGTCGATCGAGGATCTGAAGGACGATCCCTATCGTAGCCTCGCCGGAGAATTACGCCGTGCCGGAGGCTTCGCCAAGGACACCACGCCGTTCAGCGAATTCCTCTGGGCCGATTTCCTGCGCCGCCGCATCGATCGCAAGATGGTCGAGAACCATTTTTCCAAAGCACTGGAGAAGGCGCTGGAGGCCGCCAAGTCCCACGATGCGATCTACCTGCCGGGTTGGTGCGGCCCGGCGTCGGATGGTTAGCTATTGTTTGGGCACGCGGCCCATCAGGTAGAATTCCGGGTTGGCGCGCATTCCGGTGAAATGCGCCATCCGGTTCGACAGCGCGAAGAACGAGGCGATCGCGGCGATGTCCCAGATGTCGTCGTCGGAAAAGCCGTGGCCGGCCAGAACGGTGAAATCGTCTTCCGCGATCTGCTCCGCCTCGCGGCAGACCTTCATGGCGAAGTCGAGCATGGCGCGCTGGCGCGGCGTGATATCCGCCTTGAGATAATTCACCGCGATCTGGTCCGCGATCAGCGGATTCTTGGCACGGATGCGCAGGATCGCGCCGTGCGCGATCACGCAATATTCGCAATTGTTGAAGCTGGAGGTCGCGACCACGATCATTTCGCGCTCTGCCTTGGTGAGCCCGCCGTCCTTTTCCATCAGCGCGTCGTGATAGGCGAAGAAGGCGCGAAACTCGTCGGGACGCCAGGCGAGTTTGACGAATACGTTCGGGATAAAACCCGACTTTTCCTGCACGGCGAGCAGCCGCGTGCGGATATCGTCAGGAAGCTTGTCGATGGGTGGCGCGGTGTAACGCGCGGTCGCCTGTGTCATGGATCAGTCCCGGCTTTTTCAGGTCCGGGACCTTAATCCATCAGGAGCGAAGCCGCAAAGTTACCGCAGCGGCTTCTTCAGGAGCGAGAAGCGGTCGGGATCGAGCCCCTGCGACGGCTGCAGCATCGGCGCGTCCACCGGCGAGAGCGTGCGTGCAGGTGCGGGCATCGGCCGCTCGTTGAACACGGGGTCGTTGGGCACGTCACGCTGCGAGGTGGCGCCGCGCCAGCGCTCCAGCACCGCGCTGACGAAATGCATGTCGTGGCCGGCGGCGACCGACGGCACGGTGCGGATCGCGGATTCGCTGCGCGGCAATTGATGCGGCGGCACTTCCTTGAAGCGCAGCCGGGTCGGCAGCGCCACGCCTTCGCCGAAGGCCAGCACCTCGCGGGTGCCGAGCGAGGGGATGAAGGAGAGCAGATTGGCGGCGGCATCCGACACCGCCGAGCGCAGCAGCGCCTGGTCGCGGTCGTTGGCAAGGCGCATCGAGAACAGCGTGTTGCACTGGGAGATGATGGTGGCGTCGAGCTCGGCCGGACGCTGGGTCACGAGGCCGAGATAGACGCCGTATTTGCGGCCTTCCTTGGCGATGCGCGACACCGCCTTGCGGGTCGGTCCGAAGCCGATGTTGCGGTCGGCGGAAGCGTAGCGGTGCGCTTCCTCGCAGATGAACAGCAGCGGCGAGACGCCGTCGCTCCAGAGGCCGAAATCGAACGCCATGCGGCACAGCACCGACACCACGGAATCGACGACTTCCGCGGGGAAGCCGGCGAGCTGCATCACCGTCATCGGCCGCCCGTTGGCCGGCAGGCGAAACAGATAACTGATCACTTCCGCCATGGTGTCGCCGCCGACGTTGGCGTTGTCGAACATGAAGGCGTAGCGCGGATCGTTCTTCACGGTATCGATGCGCGAGATCAGCTTGTGATAGATGATGCGCGAGGAGCGGTTCTCCAGCTTGCCCATGCGCTCGTCGATCAGCGAGACCAGGTCCTGCAACCGGTACGGCACCGGCGTGTCGACGGTGTAGCCGATCTGCTTGGGATCGATGCGCTTCAACCCGATGCGGTCGGCATTCTGGTACTGGGTGTAGATGCCCTTCGCCATCGGGATCACTTCGGCGAGGATGTCGAGCTCTTCGGGCACGCCGGGGCGGCCGGCAAACAGCACGTCGACGATTTCCTCGAAGTTGAACAGCCAGAACGGCAGTTTGAGGTTGCGCGGGTTGAGCACCAGCGCCTTGTCGCCGAAGCAGCGGCCGTATTCGTTGTGGACGTCGAGCAGGAACAGCCGCAGGTTCGGACGGGCTTTGAGGATTTCATTGAGCAGCAGCGACACACCGGTCGACTTGCCGACGCCGGTCGATCCGAGAATGGCAAAGTGCTTGGTCAGCATCTCCTCGACGTCGACATAGGCGACGACGGAGCGATCCTGCTGCAAGGTGCCGACATTGATCTGGTCGGACCCGGAGGGCGCGTAGACCGTGCGCAGCTCCTGGCTCGAGATCAGCTCGACGACGTCGCCGATGGTCGGATAGTGGGTGACGCCGCGCTGGAATTTCGGCCGGTCGCCGCCGAGGATTTCACCGAGCAGGTCGACGCCGGCGGAGGCCACATAGGTGTCGGACGCCTTCACGTTCTCGGACGTGACGTCCGTGATCATGGCGACGATGGTGGAGCTGGCGCAGCGGATGCTGACGAATTTGCCGACGGTGCCTCGCACCTCGGAGAGCGGCATCTGGCCCTCGGCCAGCAGGCCGACACGGGCAAGAGCGCCTCGCACCGAAATCACACGTCCGAATGATGTCACGGGTATTCTACCTGGCATTTCAAATGGTGGGTTCCGGGCACACTATGCGCAGGCCGGGCTGCACAAACTGTTAAGCCGCGGGGAACCGCGACCGCTCAAATCCGAAGCAATCCGGTGCAGTTAGCTGCACCACGTCAGCGGCAGTCGTAAATTCCGCTTGGAAAAGCAGGGTTTATTACGGCCACCTTACAGGGCGGAGACTTAACCTTCGGTTTACCATTTTTGCGAACGGCGTTGCGTCGCACCCGCTGGCCTCGCCGAGGCCGCGCGGCATGCGTCAATGGATGCCGGTCCACAGGCGTGAGAAAGCGTGATACTCGATCACACAGGGGTCTGCGGGAAGCAGGGGCTATGGATCGCAGCGACGTCTTGATCATCGGTGGCGGCATTGCCGGCATCACCACGGCGCTGGAGCTGCTCGACGGCGGCAAATCCGTGGCGCTGCTCGATCGCGACGAGGAGGGCGTCTTCGGCGGCCTCGCCCGCGAGAGCTTTGGCGGGATGTTCTTCGTCAACTCGCCGGAGCAGCGCCGACAAGGCATCCGCGACAGCGTCGATCTTGCCTATCGCGACTGGTGCAGCTTTGCCGAGTTCGGCAACGGCGACCGATGGCCCAGGGCCTGGGCCGAGGCCTATGTGTCGCGCTGCACCGAGGACGTCTACAAGTTCGTCCGCGGCCATGGCGTGACTTTTCTGCCGGTCGTCAACTGGGTCGAGCGCGGCGAATTCGTGCCCGGCAATTCGGTGCCGCGCTTTCATGTGAGCTGGGGCACCGGCAAAGGCTTGGCCGAGGCGCTGATATCCGCGCTGCGCGGACACAACAACGCCGCGCGGCTGACGCTCCGTTTCAATACGAGGGTCGAAGCGCTCGTCATGCAGGGCGGTCAAGGTCGTCGGCGCTTCCGGCCACAACGAAAAGACCGGCGCACCATTCGAGCTTTTTGCCGACGCGATCGTGGTCGCGGCCGGCGGCATCAATGGTGGCGATCTCTCGCGCGTGCGGGCCAACTGGCACGCCGACTGGAAAACGCCGCCCGAAACGATCCTGAGCGGCTCGCATCGCTTCGCCGACGGCAAGCTGCATGATGCGACCCGCGAGGCCGGGGGCGTGCTCACCCATCTCGACAATATGTGGAACTATGCCGCGGGCGTACATCATCCGAAGCCGCGCAAGCCGATGCACGGGCTGTCGCTGGTGCCGCCGCGCTCGGCGCTGTGGCTGAACTGGAAGGGCGAGCGCATCGGCCCGCAACCGCTGGTCTCGGGCTTCGACACGCGGCGGCTCGTCACCGACATCTGCGCGCAGGAGAAGCAGTATTCCTGGCAGCTGATGAACATGCGCATCGCGCTGAAGGAGCTGGCGATATCGGGCGCCGAGCACAATCCGTCCATTCGCGAGAAGAAGCGATTGGGCTTCTTGCGCGATATCCTGTTCGGCAATCGCTGGCTGGTGCGCGAGATGATCGATCACTGCAAGGATTTCGTCACCGCGAATTCCTTGCCCGAGCTGGTCGAGAAGATGAACGCGCTGCAAGGGGACCAATCGGTCGATCTCAAGACGGTCGAGGGCGAAGTCGCGCGTTACGACGCCACCATCGCGCGCGGCGAAAAGCTGATGAACGACGAGCAGCTCCGCCGCATCGCCGCGATGCGCAAATACAGCGGCGACCGCGTTCGCTTAAGCAAATTCCAGCCGATCTCCGATGCAAAAGCGTTGCCGCTGATCGCGGTTCGTGAATTCATCATCAGCCGCAAGAGCCTCGGCGGCATCCAGACCGATCTGGAAAGCCGGGTGCTGGATGCGGCGGGCCAGGCGATCGGCGGTCTCTACGCCGTCGGCGAGGCTGCTGGCTTCGGCGGCGGCGGCATGCACGGCCTGCGCGCGCTGGAAGGCACGTTCCTCGGCGGCTGCATTCTCTCCGCGCGCATTGCGGCCGCGTCGATCGACGGGCGAACGTCATTTGTGAAGGGTTGAAGACATGAAGAGAACGGGAGCCTGGCTCACGGTTTATGCGCTGGAGCAGATCGGGGCACGCTTCACCTTCGGCATTCCCGGCGTGCACACTACCGAACTGTACGACGAGTTGAACAGCTCCAACCGCATCACCCAGGTGCTGGTCACGCACGAGGGCGGGGCGTCGTTTATGGCCGATGCGGTCGGACGTCTCTCCAATTCCATCGGCGTGCTGACGGTCGTTCCGGCCGCGGGCCTGACCCATGCCGCGAGCGGCATCGGCGAAGCCTTCCTCGACGGCGTGCCGATGCTGGTGCTGTCGGGCGGTCCGCGCACCGACACCGGCCATCGCTATCAGCTGCACCAGATGGACACCCACAAATTCATGTCGGGGCTGACCAAGGCGACGTTCAAGGTGACAAGCCACGACGAAGTCGTGCCGACCTTGTTCAAGGCATATGAGATCGCAACCTCCGGCGAACCCGGGCCGGTGTTCGTGGAATTGCCGGTCAACGTCCTCTTGCTCACCGA
Organism: uncultured Alphaproteobacteria bacterium; assembly: GCA_963791665.1. Taxonomy (GTDB): domain Bacteria; phylum Pseudomonadota; class Alphaproteobacteria; order Rhizobiales; family Xanthobacteraceae; genus Bradyrhizobium. Next base: position 6,553 of record CAWBTH010000036.1, read on the forward strand.
GGAGATCGGCGAACTGCCGCAATTCAAGCCGCTGCCTGCGCCGCGCGTCGAAGCGACAGATGAGATCGCGCGGGCCGCGGAGCTGCTGGCCGCCGCCAAGCATCCCTGCATCTTCGCCGGCTGGGGTACGCGCGATGCGAGCAACGAGCTCATTCGCCTCGCCGAATGGCTGGAGGCGCCGGTCGCGACGACCCTGCAAGGGCTGTCGGTCTTTCCTGCCAATCATCCGCTGCATGTCGGCTTCGGCTTCGGCGCCTCCGCCGTTCCGGCGGCGCAGAATGCGTTTGGGAATTGCGACTGCATGGTCGCGATCGGCACGCGCTTTTCGGAAATCGCGACCGGCAGCTATGGCGCGCAAGCACCGGAGAATCTGATTCACATCGACATCAATCCCGATGTGTTCAACGCCAACTTCCCGGCCAAGGTCGCCATTGCAGGCGATGCCGGCGCCGTGCTTAGGCAGCTACTGAAAGAGCTCGAGGCAAAGGGACCGAACCGCTCGGCGCGCGGCGGCCTGCGCGAGCAGATCAGGGGTGACAAGGCCGCCTATCGCGAGAGCTGGTACCGCCACGATGCGGCCGGAATCGTCAATCCCGCGCGCTTCTTCGACGAGCTGCGGCGGCAGATGCCGGACGACGGCATCATCTCGATCGACGACGGCAATCACACCTTCCTGACCGCCGAGCTGATGCCGATCCATGCGCCGAAGAGCGTGATCCTGCCGACCGATTTCAACTGCATGGGCTATGCGGTGCCGGCGGCGATCGGCGCCAAGCTTGCGTGCCCCGATCGTACCGTGCAGACCATCGTCGGCGACGGCGCCTTCATGATGACCTGCATGGAGATCCTGACGGCCTCGAGCAACAATCTCGGCATCGTCTATTACGTCTTCAATGACGGCGAGCTCGCCCAGATCGCACAGGCGCAGTCGATCCCCTATGGCCGCAAGCCCGGCACGACTATCGGCAAGCTCAACATCGAAGGCGTCTCACTCGCCACCGGCGCAGCTTACCTGCCGATGAACGACAATGCGGCGATCGCCGGCGTCATCAGCAAGGCCAACGAGATTGCAGCCACCGGCAGGCCCGTCATCGTCGCGGTGCGCATCGACTACTCAAAAAAGACCGCGTTCACGCTCGGCGCGGTCAAGACCAATTTCGGCCGCTTCCCGCTGAACGAGAAACTGCGCTTCCTGACGCGGGCGGCCGTGCGACACGTGATCGGGTAGGGTGCGGTTCCCCGATTGATAGTTCATCACGCGCGTTCAACTGCGCGCGAGCTGCGCGTCGGAGCTGATTTCACGGCGCGTGGCAGGCCGCATCACGGGCCGATCAAAAGACCCTGAGTATCGTCGTTTCCTGAAATAGCAGCCTGCCGGCGGCAGTCTGGTTGCCAGGCGCGGATCGCGCCGGGTAGCTCAAGGAGACGTTTCGATGAAGAGCCTTATGTATCTGGGCTTGGCAATGAGGTTGTTTGTTACGGCCGTATCGCCGGCATGCGGCGCGGCGGCCCTGAATGAGGGAACGCAGCATCACTCTGCGTCGACGATGCTCGTATCATCCGTTCGTTCGTGGACACCAGGAAACGAAACGTCGACGCTGCCCTGGTCGGCGCCACGTGGTCATCACCAGCCGCGTCTTGCGGATATCCCCGCTTCCCCGGTTCAGCAGGAACTGAGCGAAGAAGATGCCAGAATTGATCGGATCGTCAGGAATGTCTGCCGGAATTGTTGAGCACCGCAGCCGCATGGCCTGAGGTGGTGGACCAGTTTTGCAGGGTTGCGTTGCGCCACTGCGGTTGACAGCGCCCCGGTCGACGCTACGCTTCCGTTCAACACAACAAGAACAGGGCAGGGTAGAACGCCGTGAAACGCGTCATCGCGTCTTGAGCGGGTCCGCGCGGCGTTCCGCGCTCGCACCGTTTGCCGTCAGAAGCTATCGCCTCCAGTGGCCGTCCGATCTGCTCACCTCATGGGCGTTCGAGGTCGAGAACCTCGTGCTCGGCTGGTACATCTTGACCGAGACCGGCTCGGTGCTGCTCTTAACCCTGCTCGCGTCGCTGAATTATGTGGGCACGCTGATCGCGCCGATATTCGGCATGATCGGCGATCGCATCGGCCATCGCGACCTTCTGGCCATGATGCGGTTCGCCTATACGGTGCTTGCCTCGACCATCATGATTCTGGCGCTGACCGGCCATATGGCGCCGCTCAACGTCATGATCATCGTCTCGATCATGGGCTTGATCCGCCCCTCCGACCTCGGCGTGCGCGGCGCGCTGCTCGCCGACATCATGCCGGCAGCCCAACTGGTCGGCGCGATCAGCGTGTCGCGGACGACGCAGGACACGGCGCGCATCGCCGGCGCCTTGACCGGGACCGGATTGTTCGCGTTGCTCGGCATCGGCTACGCCTATGTGGCGATTGCCTGTCTCTATCTCACGGCCGCCGTTCTGATGCTCTGCATGGGCCGGCCGGCGACGCATCACAGTATGGCCGATATGGACCATCCGGCCGATGAGTTGCCGGGATCATCGCTGCTGCGCGACCTCAAGGAGGGCATCGTCTATGCCTGGAGCGGTCCGGGTATGCGCGCGGCGCTCTGCGTTGCCTTCCTCGTCAATTTCTCCGCGTTCCCGTTCACCAACGGACTTTTGCCCTATATCGCCAGCGACATCTTCCATACCGATCAGGCCGGCCTCGGCTATCTCTCCGCCAGCTTCGCTTTCGGCTCGTTGATCGGTTCGGTCACGCTGAGCCTGACGTCCGGTGTGCTCATCGCGCGACTGATGATTGGCGCAACGCTGTCCTGGTACACGATGCTGCTGGTGTTCGTCGCGATCAGGGCGATGCCGGTGGGGATGCTTTGCCTCGTGTTGGCCGGCATGTCGCAGAGCCTGTCGATGATTTCGGCCGCGGTGATCCTGATGCGCACGGCGAGCGCCCGCTATCGCGGCCGCGTCATGGGCGTGCGCATGATGGTCATCTACGGACTGCCGATTGGACTGCTCGGTGCCGGCAGCCTGATCGACTTGATCGGCTATGGTGCGACCGGCTCGCTCTATGCGATCTCCGGGCTGATCGCGATGGCCGCAATCGCGCTGCACTGGCGCGCGGACCTGTGGCCGGTGCACGCGCCCGCGAATGCGGGATAGGTCTTTACCGAGAGCGCGGGGCTTCTTAGGCTTGCCGTCGACGCGTGAATGAAGGAACTCTCATGGCAAAGACTGGACTGGTGGTGTCGGCCCATCCCGGCGACTTCGTGTGGCGCGCGGGCGGCGCGATCGCGCTGCATGCCAGGCGCGGCTACCGGATGAAGATCGTCTGCCTGTCCTATGGCGAGCGCGGCGAAAGCCAGTTCGCCTGGAAGGAAGCCGGCGCCACGATGGCCTCGGTCAAGGCCGGCCGCAAGGACGAGGCCGAGCGCGCCGCGAAAATGTTGGGCGCGGAGATCGAGTTCTTCGATTGCGGCGACTATCCGCTGAAACTCAACGATGCGCATTTCGACCGCATGGTCGACATCTATCGCGAGCTCAACCCGAGCTTCGTGCTGACGCACGCGCTGGAAGACCCCTATAATTTCGATCATCCGAACGCCGCGCATTTCGCGCAGCAGACCCGCGTGGTCGCGCAGGCGATGGGGCACAAGCCGGATGCGAAATACCAGTATTCGGCGCCGCCGGTGTTCCTGTTCGAGCCGCACCAGCCCGAGCAATGCAATTTCAAGCCGCAGGTGATCCTCAACATCGACGATGTCTGGGAGATCAAGCGCAAGACGTTCGAGATCCTTGCGGCACAGAAGCATCTCTGGGCGTATTACGAGCGCGTCGCGTTGAACCGCGGCGTGCAGGGTGGGCGCAATTCGGGCCGGGCGATGACCTATGGCGAGGCCTATCAGCGGCTGTTCCCGATGGCGGTGGAGGAATTGGCATGAGCAATATCGTCGTTCGAAACATCAAACGGACGGATGCCGGCCTGGTGAAGCGGCTCGGCGTGCTCGGCGTCGCCACCGCGCACGAGGCCTATGGTCGCAGCGGACTGATGAAGCCTTACATGCGTCCGGTCTGGCAGGGCGGCGAGGCCGCCGGCACCGCGGTGACGGTGTTGAGCCATCCCGGCGACAACTGGATGATCCATGTCGCGGTCGAGCAATGCAGGGAGGGCGACATCCTCGTGGTCGGCTGCTCCGCCGACAACACCGACGGCATGTTCGGCGATTTGCTCGCGACCTCGCTGATGGCGCGCGGCGTTAGGGGGCTGGTCATCGATGCCGGCGTGCGGGATGCGAAGTCGCTGCGTGAAATGGGTTTTCCGGTGTGGTCGAAAGCGATCTCGGCCAAGGGCACGGTGAAAGCCTCGCTCGGCGCGGTCAACGTGCCTGTCGTTTGTGCGGGCATCAACGTCAATCCGGGCGATGCTGTTATCGCCGACGATGACGGCGTCGTCGTCGTGAAGCGCGGCGATGCCGCCGACGTCGTGACTAAAGGCGAGAAGCGCCATACCGACGAAGAAGGCAAGCGCAAGCGGCTTGCCTCCGGCGAACTCGGGCTCGACATGTATGGTATGCGCGAGCCCCTGAAGAAGGCCGGGCTCACCTACGTCGACGAGTTGCCGGAAGATTGAAATGATGCGGTTACGCACGCTGCTCGGCGATCATCCCGGCACGTCCGCGCTGAAAAGCGGTGCGATCAAATCCGACCTGGTCAGCTTCGACTTCGCGGACTATTCGCCGACCCATAAGGGATTCAAGCCGATGGTGCGCGAGGCGGCATTCGACGTCGCCGAGCTCGCGATCGTCACCTATCTGATGGCGAAGAGTTTTGGTAAGCCGATGGTGCTGCTGCCGGATGTCGTCGTGGCGCGCGGCCAGCATGGTTATGCGCTTTACAACGCCAGGCGCGGCACGCTGACGCCGCCAGATCTCAACGGCAAGCGGGTCGGCATCCGCTCCTTCACCACCACCACCGGCGCCTGGTTGCGCGGCATCCTCGCCAACGATTATGGCGTCGATCTCGACTCCATCGATTGGGTCACCTTCGAGGACGCGCATGTCGCCGAATTCGTCGACACCACCAAAGCGCGCGCCGCCCGGCAAACAGATCGTGCAGATGCTGCTCGACGGAGAACTGGACGCCGCCCTCGGCGAGAAGGTGGATCATCCCGACCTCAAGCCGCTGTTCGCCGACGTCGCGGCGGCGGAGAAGGCGTGGTCGGCCAAACATGGCATTGCGCCGATCAATCATATGGTGGTCGTCAGCACGGATTTGTCGCGCAACCACCCCGATATCGTGCGCGAGGTGCATCGGCTGCTGCGCGAATCCGCTGCGGCCGCGCCAAGCGCGCCGCGCTTCACGGCCGATGAGATGCGCCGCTCGCTGCAAACGATCACGCACTATGTCGCGCAACAAAAACTCATTCCGCGCGAATTCTCCGTCGATGAGCTTTTCGACGACGTGACGCGTGCCCTGATCTGATGGAGGAGCAGATGACTCCCGAGCCGATCTACGATCTCGCGCATCTCGGCCATATGGAATTGCTGACGCCGAAGCCGGAGCGAAAGCCTCACATTCTTCGTCGACGTGATGGGCATGACCGTCAGCGGAAGCAAGGGCGAGTCCGTCTATTTGCGCGGCTGGGACGATTACGAGCGCTATTCGCTGAAACTGACGGGCTCGAAGACCTCAGGCATGGAGCACATGGCCTTGCGCGCGCGTAGCCCGCAGGCGCTGGAAAGGCGAGTGGCTGCGCTCAAAGGCTCGGAGTTCGCGATCGGCTGGGTCGATGGCGACATGGGGCAGGGACCGGCCTTCCGCTGCCGCGACCCTGATGGGCATATCATCGAGCTCTATTACGAGACCGAATGGTACCAGGCGCCGCCTGAGCAGAAGCCCGCGCTCAAGAACCAGGCGCAGCGTTTTCCCGCGCGCGGCGTCAATGTCAGGCGGATCGACCATCTCAACTGCCTTGCCGTCGACATCAAGGCGAACCGCCTGTTCTTCGAGAATTATCTGGGCTGCCGCACCACCGAACAGATCATCCTCAACGACGGCACCGAAGCTGCGATGTGGATGACGATGTCGAACAAGAGCTACGATTTCGCCTATACCCGCGACCACTACGGCAAGAAGGGCCGCTTCCACCACATCACCTACGCCATCGACAGCCGCGAAGAGATTCTTCGCGCAGCGGATGTTTTTCTCGAGCATGGCGTCCACATCGAGACCGGGCCGCACAAGCACGCGATCCAGCAGACCTTCTTCCTCTATGTCTGGGAGCCCGGCGGCAACCGCGTCGAGGTGGCGAATGCCGGCGCGCGGTTGATCCTGGCGCCGGACTGGAAGCCGATCGTCTGGACCGAGGAGGACCGCAAGAAGGGCCAGGCCTGGGGTTTGAAGACCATCGAGTCCTTCCACACCCACGGCACGCCGCCGGTGGTGACCTGACCCTTGTATCTGCGTTGCTCCGCACCATCTGCTGCCGCGGGGCGATCTGTCAGTGGGGAACAGCCATGCCGCCGCGGATCGATTTCAGAAGCGAGGATTTCCTTCGCGACCCCGGCGCCGGCATCGCCGCCTTGCGCGCGGAGGCACCTGTCGTCGAAACTCATTTCCCGATCGTGGGTAAGGTCTGGGTCACCACCACCTACGAGGCGACCGCGCGCGTGCTGAAGGACAGCGCGGTGTTTTCCTTGCGCAAGGAAGGCGGCGAGGTCGCCGGTCTTCGCTGGTGGATGCCCAAGCTGGTGCAGACGCTTGCCGGCAACATGCTGACATCGACGAGCCCGATCATACCCGCCTGCGCGGCATCGTCGACGAAGCGTTCCGCCGCCGTGCTATCGTCGCCATGGAGCCGCGCATCCGCGCCATTGCCGATCAGTTGGCCGAAAAATTGTTCGCGCAGGGAAGCCCGGCCGACCTGGTGGCGCGCTATGCGCAAATCCTGCCGCTGTCGGTGATCTCCGAACTGCTCGGTCTGCCCGAGTCCGACCGGCCGATGTTCATCGGCTGGGCCAACACGATGTCACGGGTCAACAGCGCGGTCGGCTTCCTGAGCGTGTTGCCCGCCTTCAGCAAGATGCGGCGCTACATGGATGAGCGTTTACGCGCGGTCCGTGCCCATGGCGGCGAGGGATTGATCGCGGAACTCGTGCAGGTCGAGAGGGAAGGGGGCCGCATCAGTCACGACGAAATGCTGTCGATGCTGTTCCTGCTGTTGAACGCCGGCTCGATCACCACGACGCATCTGATCGGTGGCGCGGTCTTCGAATTGCTGAAAGACCGTCAGCGCCGCGACTGGCTGGCGGCGGACTGGAGCCGCGCCGCGCTTGCGGTGGAGGAATTCCTGCGCTTCGTCGCGCCGGTGCAATTCTCCAAGCCGCGTTATGTCCGCGAGGATGTCGACATCGAGGGCGTTCACTTGCGGAAGGGGTCGCGGGTGATGGCGATGATCGTGGCGGCGAATATGGACGCCGAGGCGAGCCCGCATCCGGAAAAGCTCGATCTCGCGCGCAAGCCGAACCGGCATTTGTCGTTCGGCACCGGAATCCATTTCTGTCTCGGCCATCAGCTTGCGCGGATCGAGGCGATGGCGGCGCTGGAAGCGCTGTTTACGCGCTGGCCGAAGCTCACGCTCGCCGTTGCGCCGTCGCAAGTTCGTTACCAGCGGCGGCCGGGATTGCGGTCGATCGTCAAACTGCCGGTGCGGGCAGTGGACCGATGATCGCACCGAACATCGCTGCTTTCATACCCCAGTGGTCGCCCCTCACCGCAAGCCGCAAGCGTGCGCCGCGCGCGATCATCCCTGAATTGCGGATTGGAATTGGGCTTGCGTAAGGTGGCTGGGGAACTAGGATTCGAACCTAGACAAACAGAGTCAGAGTTTGTTGTGCTACCGTTACACCATTCCCCAATGGATTGTTGAGCAGGTTCAACAAGTTATCTAACTGCTCGGCAATCGCGCCGCGGGCCTAATCGCCTCTGGCGGCAGGGCGCCGTTCTACTCGCTCGGAAGCGCGCTTGGCAAGTCTGTTGCGCCGTCGGCGTCGTGCAAAAGCGTGACGTCAAAAGGGAGGCCTGCGAGCCGCGCTCGGCAACTTTCGTATCTTCGCCTGCCCATCGTCGCGGCAATCACCGCGTACCCATCGACCAACTGTTTAGCCGGCGCGACAAGCGCGGTTCCGGCCCTCGCTTGCCCACCTCAGGCCGCCATGCAATGCTTGCCGGGCCAGGAAAAAGGGGATGGCGAACAGCGCGAGCCTTCGCGTGCGCTTCTCCGATAAATCGGCATAGGCAGGGGCTTTCGGAGAACCATCATTATGAATTTCAGGACAATACTCGGGCTGTCGTGCGCCGCCGCGATCTCGTTTGCGCTCGCGAGCCAGGCGTCCGCCGAGGACAAGGTCAAGATCGGCGTTATTTTTCCGCTGACGGGCAACGCGGCCAGCGCCGGCCTTCATGGCAAGGCCGGGCTCGAGGTCGCGGCCGACATCATCAACAACGCGCATCCCGAGCTCGGCAATTTTCCGCTCGCCAAGAACGCCGGACTAGCCGGTCTCGGCGGCGCCAAGATCGAGCTGGTGTTTGCCGATAACCAGGGCAGCCCGGCGACCGGGCAGAACCAGGCGCTGCGCCTGATCACCGAAGAGAAGGTGGTCGCCCTGACCGGCGCCTACCAGTCCGGCATCACGCTGACGACCAGCGCCATCGCCGAGAAATACGGCATTCCCTTCGTCAACGGCGAGTCGGTTGCGGCGAACCTGACCGAGCGCGGCTTCAAATGGTTCTTCCGTACCACGCCGATCGCGACCGACTTCGCGAAGGTCTATTACGACTTCCTCACCGACATGAAGGCGGCCGGCGCCAAAACCGACAGCATCGCGCTGGTGCATGACAACACCGAGTACGGCAAGTCGGTTGCCGACACCATCACGACCGCGTTCAAGGAAAAGGGCATCGCGATTGCGCTGGACGTCGCCTATGCCTCGAACGCGACCGACGTGCAGAGCCAGGTGCTGCAGATGAAGGAGAAGAAGCCCGACGTCGTGCTCATGATTTCCTACACCTCGGATGCGATCCTGTTCGCCAAGACCTTCCAGGCGCAGGACTACAAGCCGGCGATGCTGATCGCCGACGACGCCGGCTATTCCGATCCGTCCTTCATCAAGGCGGTCGGCAAAATCTCGCAAGGCGCGTTCAACCGCTCGTCCTGGAGCGTCGGGCCCGCCGGCTCCGCAACCGCCATCATCGCCAAGCTGTACAAGGAGAAGAGCGGCGACGAGATGGACGATACGGTGGCGCGGCAGATGACCGGCCTGTTCGTGCTGGCCGAGGCCATCGATCGCGCCGGCTCGACCGATCCCGCGAAGATCCAGGCGGCGCTGAAGGCCACCGACCTCAAGCCCGATCAACTCATGATCGGCTACAAGGGCGTCAAGTTCGACGACAAGGGCCAGAACGTCCTGGCGTCGGGCGTCATCATCCAGCTGCAGGACGGCGAGAACTACAGCACGGTCTGGCCGAAGGCGAACGCTGAAAAGCCGCCGGTGATGCCTTACAAGGGCTGGTAATATGGAAGAGGGCGGGACAAAATCCCGCCCTCATCTCGTCAGGCGTAACCTCCTCGCAACGACGCGCGGCTCATGTCCTTTGTCATCCTCCAGGTGATCGTCGGCGGACTCCTGCTGGGCGCGGTCTATGCGTTGTTCTCCTCCGGCCTCACGCTGGTCTGGGGCATGATGAACGTCGTCAACTTCGCGCATGGCGATTTCGTCATGCTGGGCATGTACGTCGCCTATCTCGTCTACACGCTGCTCGGGGGAGGGCCGCTGATCGGCGCGCCGGTGGCGATGCTGGTCCTCGCCACCGTGGGCATCATCGTTTATTTCGGCCTGATCCGCGCCGTGATGAAGGGGCCGATGCTGGCGCAGATCCTCGGCACTTTCGGCCTCGCGCTGCTGCTACGTTATTCCGTATTCTGGTGGTTCGGCGCCAACTTCCTCACACTGCCGGAGAATCTCGTCGGCGGCACGCTCGATCTCGGCGGCATCCGCATTCCCGCCTCGCGGCTGCTCGCCGGCATTGTTGCGCTGGCGGTGACCTTCGGCCTGCACCTGCTTTTGACCCGCACCTCGCTCGGCTCGAAGATGCTGGCCGTCGCCGAGGATTCCACGGCGGCGCAGCTCATGGGCATCCGGCCCGACACCATGCAGGCCATCGCCTGGGCGATCGCCGCCGGCGCCACTGGCCTTGCCGGTGCGTTGATCGCGACCTTCTTCTACATCGTGCCGACAGTCGGCGAGACGCTCGCCATCGTTGCCTTCGTCACGGTGTCGCTCGGCGGCTTCGGCAGCGTGCCCGGCGCTCTCGTGGCAGGGCTATTGATCGGGGTCATCGAGTCGCTGTCCGGCTATCTGATCGGCGCGGTCTACAAGGACATCGTGGTCTACGCGCTGTTCGTCTCCTTCCTCTGGTTCCGGCCGCAGGGCCTGATGGGCAAGTCATGATGCGCCGCCTGCTCTGGCCGTCGGTGGCGCTTGCGCTCGTGATCGCCTATCCGCTGCTGTTCTCGACGCCGTTCCAGCAGCGGCTCGGCGCGCTGGTGCTGCTTTATGCCATCGCGGCCTCGGCCTGGAACATCATTGGCGGCTATGCCGGCCAGGTCTCGGTCGGTCATGTCGTGTTCTTCGGTTGCGGCGCCTATGCCGCGATGGGCTCGTACGCGCATTTCGCCCTGCCGCCGCTGGTCGGCATTCCCCTCGGCATCGTGCTGGCGGTGGCAATCGCCGCCATCATAGGCACGCCGACCTTGCGGCTCTCCGGCCACTATTTCAGCATGGCGACGATCGCGGTGGCCGAGCTGGTCCGGCTGGTCGTCACCAACACCGAATATCTCGGCGCGGCCGTCGGCCTCTCCGGCCCGACCGCGCCGCGCACCGTCTTCGATCTCTCGTTCAGTATCGGCGGTGCCGTATTACTATCTCTTCCTCGTCGTCCTCGCGATCACGTTGGCCATCACCTGGTGGATGACCAACAGCCGGATGGGCTTTTACCTGCGCGCCATCAAGGATTCCGAGCGGGCAGCGCGCTCACTCGGTGCGCCGGCCGCGCGTACCAAGCTCCATGCCTACATGTTGAGCGCGGGCCTGACCTCGGTGGCAGGCGCGCTCTATGCCATGCTGTTCGGCTTCGTCGATCCGGAATCCGGGCTCGGCATTCTGATTTCGGTGAAGATCCTGATCATGGCGGCGCTCGGCGGCGCCGGCCTTCTGTTCGGCCCGCTGGTGGGCGCTGCGATCCTCGTGCCGCTGGAAGAGATCTCCAACAACAAGTTCGGCGGGCAGGGCGCGGGGCTCACCTTCGTGGTTTACGGCGCGATCATCATGCTGATCGCACGCTTTCAGCCCGGCGGCCTGTTGACGCTCGCCAATCGTATCCTCGAGCGGCGTGCCAAGTCGCGCGAGACGACTGCTACGACCGGAGCCGGTCATGCTCCTTGAGGCGCGCGAGATCACCAAGGCGTTCGGCAGTTTTCGCGCGGTCGATGCCGCCTCGGTGACTTTGGAGCAGGGCGACATCCTCGGCCTGATCGGGCCGAACGGCGCCGGCAAATCCACCTTCTTCAATTGCCTGACCGGCGATCTCTCATCGACCTCGGGCAAGGTGTTCTTCGAGGGCCACGACATCACCGAGCTGCCGCCGGAAGATCGCGCGCGGCTCGGTCTCGCCCGCACCTTCCAGGTGCCGCAGACCTTCGAGGGCATGACGCGTGCTGGAGAACGTGATGATCGGCGCGTTCCTGCGCGCCTCGCATCGCACTGAGGCCGAGCACAAGGCGCGCGCGGTGCTGGAGCGCGTCGGCATGGCGAGACTGGCGGATGCGCCGGCGCGTTCGCTCGGCACCCCCGGCCGCAAGCGGCTGGAAATCGCGCGCGCGCTTGCGACCGAACCCAAGGTGCTGCTGCTCGACGAGGCGATGGCCGGGCTGACCCAGCGCGAGGTGCAACTCGCGATCGACCTGGTGCGCGACATCCATCGCTCCGGCATCACGCTCGTGATCGTCGAGCACATCATGGAAGTGATCATGTCGCTGGCGAGCCGCGTCATGGTGTTCCACCAGGGCAAGGAGATCGCGCGCGGCAGCCCGCGCGAGGTCACCAGCAATCCCGATGTCATCGCGGCCTATCTCGGCACCCGCGCAGCCAAGGCCGCGGCCGGCCACACGCCGATCGAGCTGATGGGCGGGCCCGTTACATGACTGCGCCGTTGCTGAAGATCGAACATCTCGAAGTGCGCTATGGCGACCTGATCGGGGTCTCCGACGTCTCGCTGGAAGTGCCCGACGGCAGCGTGGTGGCGCTGCTCGGCTCCAATGGCGGCGGCAAGACCACGACTCTGAACGCGATTGCGGGTCTGATCCCGAGCCATTCCGGCTCGATCAGGTTTCGCGGCGAGGAGATCGGCGGTAGCAACGCCTTCGCCATCGTGCGCAAGGGGCTGGCGCTGTCGCCGGAGGGCTGGCGGCTGTTCGTGCAGCAGAGCGTCGAGAACAATCTGTTGCTCGGCGCCACGCCGCTGAAGGACAAGTCGCGCGCCTCCGCGCTGCTCGAACGCGTCTATGAGATTTTCCCGCGGCTGAAGGAGCGCCGCAGCCAACGCGCCGGCACCATGTCCGGCGGCGAGCGGCAGATGCTCGCGGTCGGCCGCGCGCTGATGAGCGACCCGAAGCTCTTGATGCTGGACGAGCCGTCGCTGGGCCTTGCGCCGGCCGTCGTCGAATCCATGTATGAGACGTTCGGTCGCCTGCACCGGGAGGGACTCACCATCCTGCTTGCGGAGCAATCGATCGAGCTCGCGCTCGAAGTCTCCGATTTCGCAACCGTGCTGCAGGTGGGAAAAAGCGTGCTGTCCGGAACGGCCGCTGATCTGGCGCAGGACCCGCAGGTGCAACACGCCTATCTCGGCAGCGCCTGATGCGCTGGTGTTTGCTTTTCGCCGCTCACGAACTCGGGGTTTTGGCAGGCCTGTCGCCGATGCGCTGTGACAGGCGAATGAGATATCCGTCAGGATCCTGAACGGCGAATTGACGGACGCCGGTCTCGATATCGTCCCGTCGATACCGACGTTCCTCAAGAGCAAGGAAGCATTCCAGGCCGGCTCGCGTGACGGCAGCGTGTAGTTGATCGACGTCAGAAACCTGGATTTCGAAATTGACGCCACGACCATATGGTTTGGCCAAATCGGCCTTGGGCCAGAGGCGGTCATGACGAAGGGATTGCTCCAACATTAATTCGGCACCCTCCCTTTCGAGGAAAGCGAACCTCTCCTCGTGGCGGGCGTATAGCACCCGGAAGCCGAGGAGGTCCCGATAGAATTGGAGGCTGCGGTCCAGGTCTGAGCAGATCAGCTCTGGTACAAGGCGGGGGCGCATGAATTAGCGCTTGCGCGGATGCGGCAGCAGGAAAACCAGGCCGCTCACGACAAAGGCGGCACCGCCGACGATCAACGCCAAACCTAAATGATCCATCCAGCCGTTCCTGAGATGGTGCAAAAGCTCGGCCCATCATACAAGATATGATGTGAAAGAGCGAACGGCGGATCAACCGCCACCGAATACCGGGGGGAGCGCATGGGCGCAGGCGACAAGCCGTTTGGCGGCACGATCGGCAAGACGGTGAAGGAATCGAAGCCGTGGTGGCCGGATGCGGCGAGGCCGCCGGCCAAGGCGCCCAACATCCTTGTCATCCTCTTCGACGATGTCGGCTTCTCCGATTTCGGCTGCTACGGTTCGCCGATCAAAACGCCCACCATCGATCGGCTGGCGGCCGAAGGCCTGCGCTATTCTGGCTTCCATACCACAGCGATGTGCTCGACCACGCGCGCCGCGCTGCTCACCGGGCGCAACCATCATTCGGTCGGCGTCGGCTGCCTCGCCAATTTCAATTCCGGCTATCCCGGCTACCGCGGCAAGATCGCGCGCGAGGCCGGCACCATTGCCGAGATGCTGCGCGCGCACGCCTATCGTAATTACATGATCGGGAAGTGGCATGTGACGCCGCTGACCGAGAGCGGCGCCACCGGTCCATTCGACGGCTGGCCGCTCGGGCGTGGCTTCGATCGCTTCTACGGCTTCCTCGACGCCGAGACCGATCAATATGCGCCGGAGCTGGTCGCCGGCAATTCGCACATCGATCCTCCGGGGACTTATGCCGACGGCTATCACCTGACCGCCGATCTCGTCGACCAGGCGATCCGCTTCATCGGCGATCACATCGCCGACCGGCCGGACCTGCCCTGGCTGACCTGGGTTGCGCTCGGCGCCTGCCATGCGCCGCACCAGGCGCCATCAGACATCATCATGGGCTACGACGCGGCGTTTGCGCATGGTTGGGACGTCGAGCGCGAGCAGCGGCTGGCGCGGCAGAAGGCGATGGGGCTGGTGCCCACAGACACCAGGATGCCGCCGCGCAATGACGGCGTGAAGGCGTGGGATGAGCACAGCACCGACGAGAAGCGCGTCTTCACCCGCCTGCAGGCTGCTTTCGCCGGCATGCTCGACCATGCCGACCGCCATCTGGCGCGGCTGATCGCTTTCCTCGAAACATCGGGCGTGCGCGACGACACGCTTGTGATCGTGATGTCCGATAATGGTGCAAGCCAGGAGGGTGGGCCGCTCGGTTTCATCAACGCGATGGGGCCGTTCAACTTCCGCCCCGAGCCGATGCCGGAGAAAGTCCGCCGCATCGACGACATCGGCGGACCCGACACCCATAGCAATTTCCCGCATGGCTGGGCGATGGCGTCGAACACACCGCTGCGCCGCTACAAGCAGAACACCCATGGTGGCGGCATTCGCGATCCCTTCGTGATGTCGTGGCCGCAGCGGATCAAGGCGAAGGGCGAGCTGCGGCATCAGTTCGTGCATGCCTGCGATCTCGTGCCGACTTTGCTCGAGCTGATTGGCTTCAATGCGCCAGGCGCGATTGCCGGCACCGCGCAAATGCCGCTCGAAGGCGAGAGTTTTGCGGCCTCGATCGCCAACGCGTCGGCGCCGTCGAAATGTCAGCCGCAATATTTCGAGATGTTCGGCCATCGCGGGCTCTGGCACCGGGGCTGGAAGGCGGTTTCGTTCCATCCCTCCGGCACGCCGTTCGAGAACGACAAATGGGAGCTGTTCCATCTCGATCGCGATTTCTCCGAGGTCGACGATCTCGCGACGAAAGAACCGCAGCGCCTCGACGACATGATCAAGCTGTGGTGGGGCGAGGCCGAGAAGCACAATGTGCTGCCGCTCGACGACCGCTTCGGGCCGCGCTTTGCCGAGAACGCCGCGCGCTTCCACGGCGCGCGTCATCAGTTCACTTTTCACGCCGGCATGGGCCACGTGCCGACCGACGTCGCGCCGGACGTGCGCAGCCGCAGCTACACCATCGAGGCGCATGTCGAGATCGATGGCAACGCCGAGGGCGTGCTGATCGCGCATGGCGATGCGACATCCGGCTACAGCCTCTACGTCAAGGACGGGTTGCTCGTGCACGATCTGAATATCGGCGGCGGCCACGAGATCGTCCGCTCCACGCGCAAGGTGCCGTCGGGCGCGCACAAGCTCGGTGTTCACGTCGAGAGGCTGGTGCGCACGGAGGCCCCGGCCAAGGGCTCGCGCACCGGCATCAGCGAATACACGCTGCTGATCGACGGCGAGCCGGCCGGTACCCTGCAGACGCAGCTTGGCTTCCACACGCTGATCTCATGGTCGGGGCTCGACATCGGTCGCGACCGCGGCAGCCCGGTGTCGCATTACGACGCGCCGTTCGCGTTCACCGGCAAGCTGCTCAAGGTCACCGTCAAGATGCACAACGACCAGACGCTCGACGGCGAGGCCGTCGGCAATGCAGAGATGGCAAGGCAGTGACGAAGTCTATTTGATCTTGTCGTAAGCCGCGGCGAAATCGGCGAGCGGCATCGGGATCGTGATGACTTCCTTGTTCAAATTCTGGAAGGCGACCTTGAGCTGCTTGCCGGACTTCATCGCGGCCAGCAGCTCCGGCGAGACCGGCGTGTTGGCGTAGCAGCCGCGGTTCTCGCAGGTCTGGATCTGCAGATCGACCACCTTGCCCTCGTCGACCTGGAGCTTGGCTCCAACCGGCAAATTCAATCCGAGCGGCAACTGCACCAGCGCAACGGGCTGACGCGTATCGCTGGCGACGCGGATATTGACCAGCACGATCAGTTGCCCGGTCTTGGTCAGCACCGCGGTTTCCTCGACGGAGCATTCCAGCGGCGCCTCACGGCTGGCGGAGCCGCAGCGCGAGACCCAGCTGGGCCCGGTCGGCTGCGCAGCCTGCTGCTCGGCCGGAGACGGAGAGGCGGCCGGTGTTGGCGAGTGCGCGGGGGCGGGTGCCGCAGGCGCGGCTTTCTTCGGCGCTTGGGCGGAAGCAGGCGCGCAAGCGAGCGCAGCAAGCGCAATGGAAACGACGGCGGCTGTCCTGATCGATATCACTGGTGCGGCTCCCGGCTTTAATCTCCGATGTGCCGGGCAACCATCAAAGTCAAGCTATTCGGCGGCTTCCTTGACCGGGTCACGCTCGGTCGTGTGCGCGTCCTCGTCCTGATCGGTGCGGCCCCAGCCGGAGAAGGCGTTGGAGAGCCTGTCGAGGTAGAGGTAGATCACCGGTGTGGTGAACAGCGTCAGCGCCTGGCTGACGATCAGGCCGCCCACCATGGCATAGCCGAGCGGTTGGCGGATTTCCGACCCCGTGCCGGTGCCGAGCATCAACGGTACGCCGCCGAGCATCGCCGCCATGGTGGTCATCATGATCGGGCGGAAGCGCAGCAGCGCCGCCTGGCGGATCGACTGCTCCGAAGTCAGATGCTGGTCGCGCTCGGCCGCGATCGCGAAATCGACCATCATGATGCCGTTCTTCTTCACGATGCCGATCAGGAGAATGATGCCGATCAAGGCGATCAGGCTGAAGTCGTAGCCGAACATCATCAGGATCGCGAGCGCGCCGACGCCGGCCGAGGGCAGCGTCGACAGGATCGTGATCGGGTGGATGTAGCTCTCATAGAGAATGCCGAGGATCAGGTAGACCACGACCAGCGCGGCCAGGATCAGCAGCGGCACGGTGCCGAGCGATTGCTGGAACGCCTGCGCGGTGCCCTGGAAACTCGAATTGAGCGTGGCCGGCGCGCCGAGATCGTTCATCGCCTTCTGCACGGCTTCGGTGGCCTGTCCGAGCGCCACGCCCTGGGCGAGGTTGAAGCTGATGGTGATCGCCGGGAATTGACCCTGGTGACTGATCGACAGCGGTCGCACCGGATCGCTGGTCCAGGTCGCAAAGGTCGACATTGGCACTTGGTCGCCGGTGGTCGGCGATTTCAGATAGAGCTTGTTCAGCGTGTCGAGGTTGCCCTGCAGCTCGGGGAGGATCTCCATCACGACGTGATAGCTGTTGAGCTGGGTGAAGTACTGCGTCACCTGGCGCTGGCCGAAGGCGTCGTACAGCGTGTCGTCGACCAGCTGCGGCGTGATGCCATAGCGCGAGGCGGTGTCGCGGTTGATCTTCAGCTCCAGCGTCGTGCCCTGGGTCTGCTGGTCGGTGGCGACATCGCGCAGCTGCGGCAGCGTCTGCATCTTGCCGAGAATCTTCGGCGCCCACTCGTTGAGCTCCGCGAGATTGGCATCTTGCAGCGTGAATTCGAACTGGGTTCGGGTCGGCCGGCCGCCGAGACGCACGTCCTGCGCTGCCTGCATATAGAGGCGGGCGCCCTCGACCTTCTCGAGCTTCGGACGCAGCCGCGCAATGACTTGCTGGGCCGATGCGTCGCGATCCTTCAAGGGTTTCAGCGTGATGAACATGTTGCCGTTATTGCCGGCGCGGCCGCTGCCACCGATCGCCATCGCAGCGGTCGCGACGGCGGGGTCCTGCAGGACGATGTTGGCGAGTTGCTCCTGCTTGGCCTTCATCGCCCCGAACGAGATGTCCTGCGAGGCTTCCGAAGTCGAGGTGATCAGGCCATTGTCCTGCTGCGGGAAGAATCCCTTCGGGATGATGACGAACAGATAGACCGACAGGGCGAGCGTGGCGAAGAAGATCAGCAGCGTTGTGCGCTTCCAGCTCAAGGCGACATCGAGCATGTATTCATAGCCGCGCAGCATGGCGTCGAAGCCGCGCTCGCTCAGCTGATAAAGCCTGCCATGGTGCGCCTCGTGATGCGAGCGCAGGAAGCGCGAGGCCATCATCGGCGTCAGCGTCAGCGACACCACCATCGACACGAAGATGGTCATAGCCAGCACGACCGCGAATTCCCGGAACAGGCGGCCGATGATGCCACCCATCAAGAGCAGCGGGATCAGCACCGCGACCAGCGACACGCTGATCGAGACGATGGTGAAGCCGATTTCCTTGGCGCCCTTGAAGGCGGCCGCCATCGGCCTTTCGCCATCCTCGATGTAGCGCGAGATGTTTTCCAGCATCACGATGGCGTCGTCGACCACGAAGCCGACCGCGATGGTCAAGGCCATCAGCGACAGGTTGTCGAGCGTATAGCCGAATACCCACATCAGCGCGCAGGCGCCCAGCAGTGCCAACGGCACCGTCACCGTGGGAATCACGGTCGCCCAGAAACTGCGCAGGAAGACGAAGATGACCATGACCACGAGGAAAATGGTCAACAGCAGCGTGAACTGCACGTCCTCGACCGCGGCGCGGATGGTGGTGGTGCGGTCGGAAATGATTCCGATGTTGATGGCCGGCGGGATCGCCGCCACCAGCCGGGGCAACAGCGACTTGATCTTGTTGACGGTCTCGATGACGTTGGCGCCGGGCTGCTTGTAGACCACCAGGAACACGCCGCGCTTGCCGTTGGCCCAGGCTGCCTGTTTGGCGTCTTCGGGACCCGTCACCGCCCTGCCGATGTCACGGATGCGCAGCGGCCCGCCGTTGCGATAGGCGATGATGACGTCGTTCCACTTGTCGGCGTCGAGCAGCTGGTCGTTGGCATAAATGGTGTAGGCGCGCTTCTCACCGTCGATATTGCCTTTCGGACTGTCGACGGTGGTCAGCACGATCTGCGCGCGAACGTCCTCCAGTGACAGGCCCTTGGCGACGAGCTTTGCGGGGTCGATCTGCACGCGGATCGAGGGCTTCTGCTGGCCGCCGATCACGACCTGGGCGACGCCGGAAATCTGGCTGATCTGCTGGGCGAGCTGGGCGTCGACCGCGTCGCTCACCGTGGTGAGCGGCAGCGTGTCCGATTGTGCCGACAACAGCAGGATCGGCGAGTCCGCCGGGTTGACCTTGCGGTAGGTCGGCGGCGAGGGAAGGTTTTTGGGCAACTGGCCGCTGGCGGCGTTGATGGCGCCCTGCACGTCGTTGGCGGCGCCGTCGATGTTGCGGTTGAGATCGAACTGGATGGTGACCGCCGCGGTGCCGAGATAACTGGTCGAGGTCATCTGGGCGATGCCGGGAATCTGCGCGAACTGGCGTTCCAGCGGCTGGGCGACGGAGGAGGCCATCGTCTCCGGGCTGGCGCCCGGCAAGGTCGCGGTGACCTGGATGGTGGGGAAGTCGACCTGCGGGAGGGGGGCGACCGGCAGCAAGGGATAGGCGACGAGACCGACGAACAGGATGCCCGCCATCAGCAGCGAGGTGCCGATCGGGTAGCGAATGAAGGGCGCGGAAATTCCAGCGCCTGTCGATCCCGCCGGGCTGCTCATTCCTGCTTGACCTTGGCTTGCGCCGGATCGGAGCTCGCGACCGCGCTGGAGACGATCGAACCGGGCTGCACCTTGAACTGCCCGCCGGTGATCACGCGTTCGCCGGGCTTCAGCCCTTCATCGATCACCGAGCGTCCGTCGATGGAGTAGCCGACCTTCACCTTGCGCGATTCAGCCTTGTTGTCCTCGCCGACGGCATAGGCGTAGAGGCCGTTGGTTCCGTGCTGCACCGCATCGTCAGGCACCACGGTGGCGTCCTTCAACGTCCTGATCAGGAGCCGCGTCGACACCGACTGGCCCGGCCACAGCGCGTGGTCCTTGTTGTCGAACACCGCCTTCAGCCGGATAGTCCCGCTTGTGGTGTCGACCTGATTGTTGATGACGTCGAGTTTTCCTTCCGCCAGCGGCTTCTTGCCGTCGGTGGTGATCGCGATCACCTTGAGGGGAGCGGCCTTCTGGCCTTCGCTGATGTAAGGCAGCTGCTCTTCCGGAGCGGTGAAAATCACCGTGATCGGCTCAATCTGGGTGACCGTGACAATGCCGGTTTGCGTGGAAGCGTTGACGATATTGCCGATATCGACCTGGCGCAGGCCGGCCACGCCGGTGATGGGCGATTTCACCTGGGTGTAATCGATCTGGGTCTGGGCGTTGGAGATAGCGGCGTCATCGGCGGCGAGCAGTGCGGTGAGCTGCGCGACCGTGGAGCGCTGGGTGTCGGTCTGTTGGCGCGTGGCGAACTCGCCGAGCTTGGTATAGCGCTGCAGGTCGAGATTGGCGTTGGCCAGGTTGGCCTCGTCCTGCACCTTCTTGGCCTTGGCCTGGTCGAGCGCCGCCTGGAACGGCCGCGGATCGATCTCGGCCAACAGGTCGCCCTGCTTGACCGTCTGACCCTCCTGGAAGGCGATCTTGTCGATCTGGCCGTCGACCCGGGTACGG
>CAWBTH010000037.1:0-106506 GCA_963791665.1 uncultured Alphaproteobacteria bacterium
GCCCGCTGGATCGCAAGTCCCGCGATCAGATCGAGCATCGGCGTCGACAGATTGGCGGCACGCGCGAATGCGGCCGGCGCGCGCACCAGCACGTCGATCTCCATGGCGCGGCCGAGCTCAAAATCCTGCAGGATCGACGGCTTGTGCTCGGGCGCGGGCCCGGTGCGCGAGAGGCGTTTGACAGCGGGGATGCAGCTCTGGCCGACCGCGTTGGCCTCGTCCAGCAGGCGCGGGATCACGTGCTGCAGCGACGGCTCGTCACGCACGGCGCGCGCGGTCTGTCCTGTCAGCAGGCACAGCACCGACATCGACATGTTGGTGAGCAGTTTCGACCAGATGGTTTCCCTGATCTGTGCCACCGGCCCGGACGCGATCAACGCGGCTTCCAGCGCCGCGCGCAATTTCCCGATCCGCTCGCTCGTGCGATCGTCGCATTCACCGATCAACAGCATGTTGCGGTCGGGCGAGATGTTCGGCAACCACGCCGGGCTCGATCACCTCGTTGGAGGAGAAGATCACGCCGCCGATGATGCGCTCCTTCGGGATCGCCGCACGCAAGGCGCCGCCGGGATCGAGAAAGGCGAGATCGGGCGCGGCGGGATGATCGCCCGGCAGGCCGATGTCGTACCACCAGGGAATGCCGTTCTGCGCGAAGATCACGGGCGTATCCGCGCCGAGCAGCGGCTTCAAGCCGGTCGCGAGACTTGCCACGCCGGTCGCCTTCAGGGTCGAGATCACGAGGTCCTGCGGGCCGAGCGTGGCGGGATCCTCGGAGGCCTTCACCTTGGCATTGGTCTCGGTTGCGCCGACACGCAAGGTCAGGCCGCGCGCCTTGACCGCGGCGAGATGCGGCCCGCGCATCACGCAGGAGACATCATGGCCGGCTTGCGCCAGCCGCACCGCAAAATGACTGCCGACGGCGCCCGCGCCGAAAATACAAATCTGCATTGGGTGGAAAGTCCTGTCTGGAAGGGGCAGTATGGAAGCTAGTGTCCAATAAGCTGGCACGCGACGCAACCGGCCGCGCAGCCCGCAAAATCACGGAGGGTCCGCCATGATCACCGCCATCGTCCGCTTCAAGCTGCCTGCAAACATCGATGCCGCCAGGGCGGCGGAGCTGTTCCAGGGCTCGGCGCCGAAATACCGCGATCTGCAGGGGCTCGTGCGCAAATATTACCTGTTCGACGCCGAGAACCACACCGGCGGAGGCTGCTATCTCTGGGAGAGCCGCGCGGCGGCCGAGCGCGTCTACAATGCCGAATGGCGCAAGATGATCGCCGACCGCTACGGCGCCGCGCCGGAGATCAGCTATTTCGAGACGCCCGTGATCGTCGACAATGAAGTCGGCAAGACCATTCTGGACGCGGCAGAGTAACGCACGCGATGTCAGCCAATCCCGTTCTGTGGGACCTCGACGCGCGCGGGGTCGCAACCGTCACGTTCAACCGTCCCGAGGTCAACAACGCCTATGACGGCGGCCTGATCCATGGCGTGCTCGCAGCGATGGACGAACTCGGCCAGAAGCCGTCGCTCCGCGTCGTCGTGCTGAAAGGCAATGGCCGGCATTTCCAGGCTGGCGCCGATCTGAAATGGATCAACGGCGTGCGGCCGAAATCGGCGGAAGAGAACGAGGCGGTGTCGCGCGCCACCTATGAGGCCGTGCAGCGGCTCAATCGCTTGCCGATCCCGACGGTGGCGCTGGTGCAGGGCGGCTGCTTTGGCGGCGGCACCGGCGTGATCTCGGCTTGCGACGTGGTGATCGCGGCCGACAATGCGCTGTTCTCGATATCAGAGGTGCGCTGGGGCCTGACGGCGGCGATCATCATCCCGCAGCTCTGCGACGCCATCGGCGTGCGCCAGGTCCGGCGCTATGCGCTGACCGGCGAGCGCTTCGGCGCGGATGAGGCGCGGCGCATCGGGCTGGTGCATGAGGTGGTGGCGCTCGCGGAGCTTGAGACAGCCGGTGCGAAGATGGTCGAGCAGTTGCTCGCCAATGGACCGGAGGCGCTCGCCGAAACCAAGGCCCTCGCAATGGACAGCGCCTTCGGCGGCATGGATGTCACGGACCCCGCCTATGCGCGGCTGGTGAAGATCCACGCGATGCGGCGGCAGACAAAAGAGGCGTCCGAGGGGCTGGCGTCCTTTGCCGAGAAGCGTTCCGCGAACTGGGGCAAGGCGTGACGAGCGCAAGCAAGCTTGCTATAATCGACTGATGGCAAAGAGCTTCGAACAACTCGTGGAACGCGTGCGGCATTGGCCCCAAAGCCGACAGGATGATGCGGCTGAAATTCTGCTCGAAATGGAGCGGCAGGATACCAGCGGTTACCATCTCACAGAGGCTCAGGCCCAAGAGGTCGCTCGCATTCGACGCGGCCTGCGTGAGGGCACGGGCAAACTCGCGACCGATGAAGATATGGCGGCGCTTTGGAAGTCGTGCGGCCTATGAGGCTGCGCTTCAGCGCGGAAGCGCAAGAGCACATCGCGTCCATTTACAGTTACATTGGAGATCGCAGCCCCTTCGGCAACGCGGCGGAGAGGTTGATCGAGTTTCCACGTATGGGTCGAACAGGACTAGTCGAGGGCACGCATGAATGGGTCGTGCGTGGCTTGCCCTATATAATTGTTTACGAGATAGGTACCGCTGATCCCGACGAGATTGTGATCCTTGGAGTCTTCCACGGCGCACGGGACCGTGAGCCGGAATGAAGACCATCTCCGACCCGCCCGCGACATTCCGCTGTATGGCGGGTATGAAGTCGTAGTCCTCGGCGGCGGGCCAGCGGGGATCACCACGGCCGTCGCGGCGGCAAGCAACGAGGCGTGCCGCCAGTGTCCTTCACGCGTCAGAGCAGCGTGTTGGTCTTGAGGTTGATCTGGCAGAGGTCGTCGGGACCACGGCCGGTGGGCTTGACGCTGTGATATTCGAAACGGAGGGTCGGATCGCCCGAAGCCGGACTTGTCACGCTGGCGCGGACAAAACCGGATTCGAACATGACCTTGCCGAGGCTTGCATCCAACGTCTTCATGTAGTTTTTGCCGACCTCCTGACCTGGCGACACCACGTGTCCGCCCGCGCCCGTGACGATGTAGGGGATGTCGGCCTTTCCGCTCTGCCCGGTATTTTGCCGTACGATCCGCTGATAGAGATGCGCGTGGCCGCAGATGACCGCGTCCGGCCAGAAACCCGCCTTCTCGCACGCATTGTCGATCGCGGTGCTGTTCGGATCCTTCTCGCCGGGGATCCAGCGCGGGAAGTGATGAATGGCCAGGATGACCGCTGGAAGGCCGCCGCTGCGCAACGCCTTGAGCCTGACCAGCTCCTTGTACAGGAAAAGCAGCTGCTGCTCGTCGCACCAGCCCAGGCTCTCTCCCCAGTTGCTGTAGAGCCCGATAATCGAAACCAGCGGCGAGTTCAGCGTGAAGAACACGCCGGGTTGCGTCATCGAGGACCGCATGATGGCGCCGGCGCCTTCCCAACGCGTACCCGGCTTCTCGGCGCAGAACGTTTTCTGGAAGGTGTCCAGCGAGACCATCTTGTCGTTGTAGGTGATGGCGTCGTGGTTGCCGGGGATCGCGAAAATCGGCGCCGGATACGCCTTGAACGGCTCGTAGAATTGCCCGTAGTAGAAATTCTCCTCGCCGTAGAAGTAGACCACGTCGCCGACGTGATAGAGAAATGCCGGTGGGCTGGCCGCCGCGTTCTGGCTCAGGAGATCGGTGACCTTGACCTCATACGCATTCAAGGCTTTTTCGGTCACCGCGCCGCTATCGCCGATGATGTCGAACGCGATGCTCTTGCCGCTGGAGTTGGCGACATAGCCGGGCGGACTTGCTCCCACCACGGAGGCGAGATCCATCGTCGGGTATGCATGCGGCGCCGGTACCGGGCCCTTGATTTGAAGTTTTGACCGATCGACGACATAGGGCGTGTTGTAGGTGGCGCCGTCATCGTCTTCCATGAATTTCCCCGACAGGTCATCGGGATTGAAATCGGCGAACATGAAGCCCTGGCTGTTGGGCGCGGCAACCGGATTGTGCTTGCCCGCCGACGGGGTGGGGCCGGAGACCGGCGCCGAGACGCTGTTCTTCGAGCGCCGCGCCGCCATCGACCGAACCCGCTTCCAGCCCGGCATGATCGCCTTGCGCACGGCATCGGGTATCCTGTCGATCTCTTTGATCCCCGTGTCGGCTGGATTTCCTTTGAGATCGGTGACAGTCGTCTGCGACCGGAATTTCACGAAGAAGCCTTTGGCGCCGCCGTCCAGCAGGAAGATGATGCCGCCGTCCTGGCCCGATGCGTTTTCACGATAATGGGGCTCTCCCCTGATCAGGTTCCTGGCACCCTGGTTCATGTGAAGGTTCTCGATCCCGGTAAAGCCGGTCGGGACCGAGCGGCCCTTGTCTCCATCGATCGGGTAGCCGGTTCCGAACACGGCAACCATCGCTCCGGACTTCCTGGCATCTTCAACGGCTTGCTTGAACTGGTTCTGAAGATCTTTGGAACGGCCTGGCAGATCCTTGAACTTGTTCGTAGCGATGAAGCCGCCGCGAACGAAATCGAGGTATGGCAAGTCCGGCGTAGAGCTCGACGTCAGAAAATTGGGTGTCGCTTTCAGGTCTGTCAGCGCCTTGACCAGCTTGTTGCCGGCCGGTGTGCTTTGGCGGTTGAAATCCACGACCTGGTACTGGAGCTCCGGCGCTTTCCGTCCTTCCGTGGTCTGCAAGTTGACGGCAACCCGGTAGGCGGGATGGTCGAGCTTGCCCGGTTGCACCAGCAACAGCCAGTGCGGGTTGCCACGCCGCTGCGGGCGGGATGCCGTTATCTTTCCGATCAACAGTCCATAGCCGCTTAAAGGCATTCTCCCCTCCGTTGATTTCGATTGCGTGCATAAAATGTCTCAGCAACTCATGCGCGTGTCAAATACAGTTCCCGCGAGCGTCGTTTCCACGCGCGAGGGGGGGCGGCGCCGACCGAAGGCCGCGAAACCGGCCCGAAACCCTTGCCGTGAGGACGAAAATTACCTAACCCCGACAAGAGCTTGATCGATGAGGTCGCGCCTTGTCCGACAACACCATCTCAGAGCCCGCCCGCCAGAATTCCCGTCTACGGCGAATATGAAGTCGCGGTGCTGGGCGGCGGGCCGGCCGGGATCACGGCGGCCGTGGCGGCGGCGCGGGCGGGACGGCGCACGCTGCTGATCGAGCGCTACGGCTTTCTCGGCGGCATGGGGACGGCCGCCGGCGTCACCAATTTCTGCGGGCTGCATGCCAACGTCCATGGCGAGATGCACCGGGTGGTGCAGGGCATCGCGTCTGATCTGCTTGATCGCATCGACCGCCTCGATGGCCTCAACAAGCCGCATCTGATCCTCGGCAAGATCTTTGCGCAGGCCTACGACACCGCGGCCTACAAGATCGCTGCCGACGATCTGCTGGCTGCGCACAAGGTCGACGTCCTCTTCCATGCGCTTGGCGCTGGTGTCGCCATGCATGACGCGAGAAGCATCAACGCACTGTTCGTCGAGACCAAGGCGGGGCGGCAGGCGATCCGCGCCGATGTCTTCATCGATTGCTCCGGCGATGGCGATCTCGCGGCCTGGGCCGGCGCGCCCTTTGAGGTCGGCGACAGTCATGGCCACATGCTGTACCCGTCGATGATGTTTCGCCTCAACGGCATCGATCCCGCGAAGGCGGGCGATGCCTGGCGTACCATTCCGCAGCTGATGGAAAAGGCCGAAGCCAAAGGCACGCACAAATTCCCGCGCAAGGGCGCGATCGTGCGGCCGCAACGTCATGCGAGCGAGTGGCGCGTCAACTTCACCCAGCTGAAGCGCAACGACGGCAGTGCCATCAATGGGCTCGAGCCCGACGATCTCACCCGCGGCGAGATCGATGGCCGCAAGCAGGCAGTGGCCGCATTCGAGTTCCTGCGTACCGTGCCCGGTTTCGAGAAAGCCTATATCGTCGATCTGCCGCCGCAGCTCGGTATCCGCGAGACGCGTCGCGTGGTCGGCGGCTATCAGCTTTCGGGCGAGGACGTGCTTGGCTGCGCCTCGTTCGAGGATTCCATCGGCGTCAACGGCTGGCCGATGGAGGTGCACGTCGCGGGCGACGTGGTGTTCAAGTTCCCGCCGATTCCGGAGTCGCGCGGCTATAACGAATTGCCGTATCGCATGCTGGTGCCGGAGAAGATCGACAATTTGCTGGTCGCCGGCCGCTGCGCCTCGATGACCCATGAGGGACAGTCGGCGGCGCGCGTCTCCGGCGCCTGCTTTGCGATGGGGGAGGCGGCGGGGACCGCGGCCGCGCTTGCGCTTTCGGGTAATACCTTTCCCCGCGATATTGAGGTAGCCCGGCTGCAGAAGGCGCTGACGCGACAGGGCGCGTTCATCGGCCGGGATCAGGCGATCCCGCAGGGCGTGTGAGAGGACATGGCATGAAGGGTGTTATGCGGGCCATTCTGGTGGCGCTGCTGGCGTTTGGCGCAAGCGCCGCGCGCGCCGAGGAGCCGCTGAAGGCAAAGATCGGCGTATTGCGCCTGTCGTCGTCGGCGCCGGTGTTCATCGCGCAGGACAAGGGCTACTTCCGCGACGCCGGCCTCGACGTCGAGCTGAAATTCTTCGACGCGGCGCAGCCGATCGCGGTCGCGACCACCTCGGGCGACGTCGACTTCGGCATCACCGCCTTCACCGCGGGTCTCTACAATCTCGCCGGCAAGGGCACGTTGAAAGTGATCGGCGGCATGAGCCGCGAGAAGGCCGGCTATCCCCTGATCGGCTATTTCGCCAGCAACAATGCTTATGCCGCAGGACTGAAGACGCCGAAGGATCTCGCGGGCAAGCGCATCGCGGTCACCCAGGTCGGTTCCAGCTTCCACTATTCGCTGGGCCTGCTCGCCGACAAATATGGCTTCAAACTTGCGGATACCAAGATCGTGCCGCTGCAGTCGCTGTCGAACGCGGCGGCCGCGCTGAAGGGCGAGACCGTCGATGCGGCGTTGCTGCCGATCTCGACTGCACGCAAGCTCGTGGACGACGGCGGCGCGAAGTTTCTGGGCTGGGTCGGTGACGAGACGCCGTGGCAGCTCGGCGCGGTGTTCGCTTCGCCGAAAACGCTGCAAAACAAGGCGCTGGTGACGAAATTGCTTGCCGTGCTGGCGCGCGCCGACCGCGAATATCACGATGTGATCCTCGCCTCGGTGAAGGACGGCAAGGCCGTCATCGACGACAAGACCAGGCCGCTGCTCGAGATCATCGCCAAATACACCAACCTGCCTGTCGAGCAGGTCGTGGGCAACTGCGCCTATATCGATCCGGACGGCAGGCTCGACGTCAAGAACGTCGACAACCAGATCAAATGGCTGCAGGAGCAGGGCTTTGTCGACAAGGGCTTCGATGCGAGTGCGATCATTGACAAGGCCTATGTGAAGGCCGATTGATTGAACGTCGTCATTGCGAGGAGCGAAGCGACGAAGCAATCCAGACCTGTGGAATGTTGGCGATGGATTGCTTCGCTTCGCTCGCAATGACGAGATTTGATACATGGACCTGATCGCCGACCATATCAGCCACCGCTTCGGCGCGCTCGAGGTGCTCGACGACGTGTCGTTCACGGTCGGAGCCGGCGAGGTGGTGGCGATCGTCGGTCCGTCCGGCTGCGGCAAGAGCACGCTGCTGTCGATCCTCGGCGGTCTGCTGCAACCGGGCTCGGGCGCAGCCGAATGGCGCGGTGCGGCGCCAGCGGGCAGTCTCAACCCGCTGACTTTCGTGTTTCAGGATTTTGCGCTGCTGCCCTGGTGCACGGTTGAAGGCAATGTTGAATTCCCGTTGCTGCATGCCACGCTGACGCAACCCGAGCGTCGCGCGCTAATCGACGACGCTTTGCGCCGCACCGGACTGACCGACTTTCGCAACGCCTATCCGAAGCAGCTTTCCGGCGGCATGCGTCAGCGCGTCGGTATCGCCCGCGCGCTCGCGGTGCGGCCGGCGATCCTGCTGATGGACGAGCCGCTGTCGGCGCTGGATTCGCAGACCCGCGAATTGCTGCTGGAGGATTTCATCCGCCTGCTCGCCGACGGCGCGATGGGCGCGGTCTATGTCACGCATAACCTCGAAGAAGCGGTGCGGATCGCCGACCGCATCGTGGTGCTGTCGCGGCGGCCGGGGAGGGTGCGCGAGACCGTCGCCATCCCGATGACGCGCGCCGAGCGCGGCGCCCTCGAGGCGCGCGGCAAATCGCTGGCGCTGCAGAACGAGCTGTGGTCGCTGATCCGCGAGCAGGCGATCGATGCCGAGCGCGAGGTCCAGCATGCTTGACCGTGCGGGCGAGCAGGCCAAGACCGACGTAAAGCCAGTCGCGTTTCGCGGCGCCGGCTTTGCGCCGCGCGCCAGCCGCTATGCCGGCTGGATTGCGCTACTCGCCGTCATCGCGGTCTGGCAACTCGCGGGCAGCGCAGGGCTGGTCAATTCGCTGTTCCTCCCGGCACCATCGGCGATCGTCCGCGCCATCTGGAATTTGGCCGCGAGCGGCGCGCTCTGGCATCATCTGTCGGCCTCGCTGCTCCGCATCGGCGCGGGCTGGATCCTCGGCACCGTCGCAGGCGTTGCCGTGGGCTTCGCGATCGGACTGTTCAATCACGCCCGCAGCGTCGGCATCACCTTCATCTCTGCGCTGTTCCCGATTCCGAAAATCGCGCTGCTGCCGCTCCTGATCCTCTGGCTCGGGATCGGCGAGGAGCCGAAGATCGCCACCATTGCGCTCGGCGTGTTCTTCTCCACCGCGATCTCTGTCTATAGCGGCGTCGACGCGGTGCCGCGCAATTTGATCCGCATGGCGCAGAGTTTTAACGTGCCGTTTGCCACCATTGTGCGCCGGGTGATCTGGCCGGGCGCGCTGCCGTCGATCCTGGCGGGCTTCCGCATCACGGCTTCGGTGGCGCTATTGCTGGTGGTCAGTGCGGAAATGATCGGCGCCGATTACGGCATCGGCGCCTTCGTGCTGCAGGCCGGAAATTTGATGCAGACCGATCAGCTGCTGGCGGGTGTCGTGATCCTGTCGCTGTTCGGGCTGGCGGTGGGGAAGCTGATCAATCTCCTGGAGACGCGGCTGCTGCACTGGCGGTAGCCGTCGTCATTGCGAGCGAAGCGAAGCAATCCAGACTATTTTCGCGGATACGGTCTGGATTGCTTCGTCGCTTCGCTCCTCGCAATGACGGACTACTTCTTCTCCGCCGGTGTCACCGCCGCCGGCTCGTCCTTCTTTTCCTTGCCCGGCTGACCGGCCTCGACATAGGCCTTGGTGGCGAGCGCGCATTCGCCGAGCACGGTGAGGAAGCGGTCGACCGTATCCTCGCCGACCACGAACGGATTAGGCGCGTTCGGCTTGCGCTCTTTGAGCGTGCCCATCTTGCCGACGGCATTGTCGTAGGAGACGTGGTTCGACAGCAGCACCTCGGCCTTTTCCTTTTTCATGATCGGCCGATATTTCTCGGTGGTGTCGGCATATATTTGCAGCCGGTCAGCTAAAGGTCCGAAATTATAGGCGGTGCCGCCCCAATCGACCGCGCGATAGGCTTTGCCCTTGTCATGCACGGTGACCACGGTTGCGAGCGTGCCGAGCGTATGACCGGGGATCACGTAGAGCTTGAACTCGGTGTTGCCGAGCTTGATGGTGTCGCCGTCCTTGACCGCCATGTCGCGCTTCGGCGGATCGTCGAACAGCGGGATGCGTTTCGGATTGAAGGCGGGATCGTCGAACACCTTCCAGTCGATGTCGCTCATCACGATCTTGGCGTCGAATTTCTTCTTCAGGTACGCCGCGCCGCCGTAGTGATCGCCATGGGCGTGGCTGACGATGACATATTTGATGTCTGACGGATCGAGCTTGAGCTTCTTCAGGCCGTTCTCGATGTAATTCTGCGCCTCGTCGGCATTGTCGAGCGCGTCGAGAATGACGAGACCCTTGGAGGTCTTCACCGCCCAGGCACTGGTCCAGTAATTGCCGAGGAAGTAGAGGTCGTCCATCACCTGCATCGGCTCCAGCGGCGGCTCGGCCTTCATCTTGGTGTAATTGTCCATGAAGCCCGCGGCCTCGTCGGGCGTCGCGGTCTTGCACAGGCCGAGAGCGCCGAGCAGGTCGGCTTTTGCGGCCTTGCTGGCGGCGGCGATGTGCCGGTCGATGAGCGCGTTGTCCTGCGCCGATGCCGCGGAAAGGCTGGATGCGAGCGCGACTAAAGCGAGGAAAAGCTTCTTCATGAAATACCCCCGAACCAAATATAGCCGTCAATGCACGCCGGGCTTGACCGGGTTTGTGATCCCGGTCATGGACGTTGAAGGAAATGTTAATGCGCGAACCGTGCGCCGTGGCGTCAATTAGGCGTTACCGCGGTCCTCGCGGAACAGGTCGAGCTTCTGCTGCACCGGGCGGTCCGAGAAGGAGAACAGCACGGAATCCGCCTCCGCCTCGTGGGTGACCCAGTGCCAGCTCGGCACCACGAACAGGTCGCGCGGACCCCATTCGAAGGTTTTTTCTCCGATGCGGGTCCTACCCTTGCCCTCGATCGCCGCGAACACGGTGGCATCTGTCGCGCGATAGCGCGCGGTCTTGAAACCCTTCGGCAGCAGCTGGATGAAGGTGCCGATGGTCGGCATCGCGAAATCGCCGGTCTCGGGATTGGAGAATTTCAGCTTCAACCCGTGGCACGGATCCCATTCGTTTTTGGCCTTGGCCTGTTCCAGCGCTTCGCGCGTATGGTTGTAGGGATAGTTGAAGATCGGCGACGTCTTCGATTTGCGCTTCTCGTCGACGGGCAGCAGGTTATGACCATATCGCGCAAAACTGTCGCCGTCGGGCTTGGTGATCTTCTGCTGGTCGTCCTTCAGGCCTTCCGCAAAGGACGCGTCGAGGAACTGCACGATCGGAATGTCGAGCCCATCGAGCCAGAACATCGGTTCACGGGTTTCGTTGGAATGGTCATGCCAGGTCATCGACGGCGTGATGACGAAATCGCCGGGCTCCATCGCGGTGCGCTCGCCGTCGACCGAGGTATAGGCGCCCTTGCCTTCGAGGATGAAGCGCAGCGCCGACTGGCTGTGGCGATGCGCGGGCGCGATGTCGCCGGGCACCACCATCTGAATGCCGGCGAACAGCGAGGTCGTGACTTTCGACTGGCCGCGCAGCCCCGGATTCTCCAGGATCAGCACCCGCCGCTCGGCTTCCTTGGCGGTGATCAGCTTGCCCGCTTCCGTCATGTAGTCGCGGATGGTGTCGAACTTCCACAGATGCGGCCGGCAGGCGCTCCTCGGCTCCGGCGTGATGATGTCGCTCATCACGTTCCACAGCGCCGCGAGACTCTCGCCTTCGATCTTCTTGTAGAACGCCTCGCGCTCCGGCGTTTTCTGCACGGCTTCCATGGCTGGCCTCCCAGTGTTCTGGCTCAATTTGATTGACAGTATACTTACAATATGGCTAGCGTCATTTTGTCCAATGACGAATAA
The DNA here is from genome assembly GCA_963791665.1 of uncultured Alphaproteobacteria bacterium. Classification (GTDB taxonomy): domain Bacteria; phylum Pseudomonadota; class Alphaproteobacteria; order Rhizobiales; family Xanthobacteraceae; genus Bradyrhizobium. The sequence goes on from CAWBTH010000037.1 coordinate 11,496, forward strand.
AAACGAACAATAAACGTGGGAGGTTCCTTTGAAGCTGCACGGCTATTTCCGCAGCAGCGCGGCCTACCGGGTCAGGATCGCGTTGAATCTCAAGGGTCTCACGCCCGAGCACCTCTCCCATCACCTCCGCAAGGGCGAACAGACCGCGCCGGACTATCTCGCGCTCAACCCGCAAGGGCTGGTGCCGACACTGGTGGACGACGAAGGCGGCGTGCTCACGCAGTCGCTCGCCATCATCGAATGGCTGGACGAGACGCATCCGACGCCGCCGCTGCTTCCACTCGACGCACTGCAGCGGGCCAAAGCCCGCGCGTTCGCGCTGGCAATCGCCTGCGATATCCACCCCGTGCAGAATTTGAAGGTGCTGACGCGGTTGCGTCAGCTTGGCGTGGCCGATGACAAGGTGACGGAATGGGCGGCTTGGGCCAACCGCGAAGGGCTCGCAGCTTGCGAGAAGCTCATCGCGGGCGAGCCCGGCCCGTTCTGCTTCGGCGAGGTGCCGACAACAGCCGATCTCTGCCTGGTGCCGCAGCTTGCCAATGCGCGGCGCTTCGGCGTCAATGTTTCCGTCTTTCCGCGGCTGTTGAAGGCCGAGGCCGCATGCAATGCCATGAAGGCGTTCGCCGACGCCGCGCCGGACAAGCAGCCCGATGCCGAGTAAGCCGATCACCATGGACGCGGTCTACACCGCGCCCGGCTATCTCTTTCGCCGCATGCAGCAGATCGCGGTCGCGATCTTCGTCGAGGAATGCAAGGCGTATGACCTGACGCCGGTGCAATATGCGGCGCTGATCGCGATCCACACCCATCCCGGCATCGACGCGACGCGGCTGTCCGCGGTGATCGCGTTCGACCGTTCGACTTTGGGCAATGTGATCGAGCGGCTGGAGGCGAAGCGGCTGATCGAGCGCAAGCCGTCTGGTGAGGACAAGCGCGTCAAGCTGCTCCACCTGACCAAACCCGGCGCCGCGCTGTTGCGCGACATCGTGGCCTCGGTCGATCGCGCGCAGGCGCGCATGCTGCAGCCGCTAAAACCCGCCGACCGCAAGACGCTGATGGCGCTGCTGACGCAACTGGTCGATCTCAACAATGAGGCCTCGCGCGTGCCGCTGCGTGCCGAGGACGCGCTCGAACATATGGGCAAGTCGGCTTGACGGGCGGCTCGCCAGTCCTGATCGCGGGCGGCGGCATCGGCGGGCTCGCCACCGCGCTCGGTCTCGCGCAAAAGGGCATCCGCTCGATCCTTCTGGAGAAGGCGTCGGCGCTCGGCGAGATCGGCGCCGGCATCCAGCTTGGGCCGAATGCTTTCCACGCCTTCGACTATCTCGGCGTCGGCGAGGCCGCGCGCGGCATGGCCGTCTATATCGAGCAGATGCGGCTGATGGATGCGGTGACCGCCGAAGAAATCACCCATGTCGATCTCGGCGACGATTTTCGCAAGCGGTTCGGCAACCCCTACGCCGTCGTACATCGCGGCGATCTGCATGGCGTGTTCCTGAAGGCCTGCCGCGACAGCACGCTGATCGAGCTGCGCGTCTCCAGCGAAGTTACCGGCTACGACCAGGACGGCGCGTCGGTCACCGCGCATCTTGCTGGCGGCGAGCGCGTCACCGGTTCGCTGCTGATCGGCGCCGACGGACTGTGGTCGAATGTGCGCAAGCAAGTCACGGGCGACGGTCCGCCGCGCGTCTCCGGCCACACCACCTATCGCTCGGTCATCCCGACCGAACAGATGCCCGAAGATCTGCGCTGGAACGCAGCAACGCTGTGGGCCGGACCGAAATGCCACATCGTGCATTACCCGCTGTCGGGCTGGAAGGTGTTCAACCTCGTCGTCACCTATCACAACGATGCGCCGGAGCCGGTCGCGGGCCAACCGGTGTCGGACGACGAGGTGATGCAGGGCTTTGGCCACATTCATGCGCGGGCGCAGGAAATCATCCGCCACGGCAGGAACTGGCGGCTCTGGGTGCTGTGCGACCGCGATCCGACCGAGCGCTGGATCGACGGGCGTGTCGTTCTTCTCGGCGATGCCGCGCATCCGATGCTGCAATATTTCGCGCAAGGCGCCTGCCAGGCGATGGAGGACGCGGTGTGCCTGTCGCATATGCTGGCGCAGCACGACGACTACGCAGTCGCGCTCGATGCCTATCGCGCGCAGCGCTTTCCGCGCACCGCAAAAGTGCAGATGCTGTCGCGCGCGATCGGCGAGCACATCTATCATCCCGACGGCGAGCACGCCCGCCTGCGCAACGCCATCATGAGCGCGAAGTCGCAAGAGGAATGGCGCGACGATTTCGCGTGGCTCTATGGCGGGACGGGGTTGGGTTGACCCGTCGTCCCGGGCGAGGAATCGTAGGGTGGGTTAGCGAAGCCGAAGCTCGAAGAGCGAAGGCGGAGCGTAACCCACCACTTGTCTTTCCGCGGCGACAGAAGCGGTGGGTTACGCTTCGCTAACCCACCCTACGAAGCTGAGTTTGTTGCGGGCGCGGCGCCTACATCCGCATCACTGCCTGCCGGTCGATCTTGCCCGTGCCGGTCTTGGGCAACTCGGTGACGAACTTGACCTCGCGCGGATATTTGTACGGCAGCAGCTTCTCCTTGACGTAGTCCTGCAGCCGCCGCGTCGCCTTCGCCTCATCGACCGCGCCGCCGGTCATCACCACCACCGCGCGCAAGGTCATGCGGCGATCCGGCAGCTCGGCGGCATAGACCGCGCATTCCCTGATCTCGGGATGCTCGGCGAGGCACAGCTCGACCTCGAGCGGATAGACCCATTGCCCGGAAATCTTCACGAGGTCATCGGCGCGGCCGCGGAAGAAGTAAAAGCCTTCGTCGTCGCGCTGGAAGCGATCGCCGGTGTAGATCCAGCCGCCCTCGCGAATCGTCTCCGCGGATTTATCCGGCCTGTTCCAGTAAAGCGGCGTCGCGGAATCGCCGCGCACCCACATGATGCCTTCCTCGCTACCCAAGACTTCGCGGCCGTCCTTGTCTTTCAGCACGACCTCATAGCCGGGCACGCGCCTGCCCGCTGCGCCCGGCTTCTTCTTCTCCGGCAAATTGGAAAGATAGACATGCAGCACCTCGGTCGAGCCGAGGCCTTCCATGATCTCCTGGCCGGTGAGTAGCTTCCAGCGGTTGAACACCTCGCTGGACAGCACCTCCGCCGCCGAGAGCGACATCCGCAGCGAGGAGAAGTCGGCCTTGTCGGCCTCAGGCGCGTTGGTCAGCATGACATAGAGGGTCGGCAGGGCGAAGAACGCGGTCGGGCGATATTTTCCGATCGCCGCGAAAATCGCTGATGGTTTCGGCTGGCCCGGCAGCAGCAGTGTCGCTGCACCCGCAGAGAACGGGAAGGTGATGGAATTGCCGAAGCCATAGGCGAAGAAAATCTTCGGCACGGAGAAGCAGATGTCGTCCGGTTTGAGCCTGAGAATGTTCTTCGCAAAGGCCTCATCGCTATAGGGCATGTCGTGCTGCAGATGCACGATGCCCTTGGGCCGTCCGGTCGAGCCCGACGAGTACATCCAGAACGCCATCTCGTTGCGATGGGTGTCGGCCTCGGTGAGATCGGCGGCGAGGCCTTTCAACCACGAGTCGGCGGCAAGCGCTTTCGGCGCGGCGTTGTCGCCGACATCGCCATTGACGACGATCAATGTGGCGAGCGCGGTGTCCTTGCAGGCCTCCGCGTCGAAGCGCGAGCAGAATTCCGCCTCCGCGACAGCGACCGTCGCGCCGCTATCGGCGAGATAGAATTGCAGGAGGTCCGGCGGCGTCAGTGTGTTGATCAGGAGCGGGACGAAGCCGGCGCGCACCGCGCCGAAGAAAGCCGCGGGATAGGCCGGCGTGTCGTCGAGGAACAGCAGGATGCGATCGCCGCGCTTCAGCCCGAGCGAGGCAAAGCCATTGCCCCATCGGCAGGCGTCTTCGCAGAGCTCGCGATAACTCCGCGTCCCCGCGGGCCCGATTAGCGCCGTCCTGTCGCCGTTGCCATCAGCGAGATTGTCGAACAGCACGCGGCTGGCGTTGTAGCGCTCCGGAATCGCAAAGCCGATCTCGCGGCTGCCAGGATTGTCAGGGGGAACCCCGTCGGCGATCTCACGTGCCATGGCGGGCCTCTTTGCGCGACGCCTCATAGCGCGCCATGAAGCGGGGCGACAACGCGCGCAGCCGCGCATCGTCGATCCGCCCGGAACGGGTGATGTAACTGTACGCGAAATCCATCAGGGGGAGCTTCATGTGCTCTCCGAATGTCTCATACCAGTCGGCGCTGGCGCGCGCGGCGGTGACGAGCTTCCTCACGATCGGCTTGCGTTCGCTCTGGTAGCGCGCCAGCGCAGCCGGAATCTCCGTCTCCGCCTCCAGCGCCCTGACTAGCGCAATCGCATCCTCAATCGCCAGCCGCGTGCCGGAACCGATCGAGAAATGCGCCGAGTGCAGGGCGTCGCCGATCAGCACCATGTTCTTGTGCGACCAGTGCTCGTTCCAGACCCAGGGGAAATTGCGCCACACCGACTTGTTGGTGATCAGCCGGTGGCCGCCGAGCGCGTCCGCGAACACTTGCTCGCAGATCGCCTGCGATTCTTCGACCGTCTTGTTGGCAAAGTCATAGGCCTGCCAGGTGTCGCGGTCGCATTCGACCAGGAACGTGCTTATATCAGGCGAATAGCGGTAGTGATGCGCATTGAAGGCGCCGCGATCGGTCGGCACGAAGGTCTGCGACAACGTCGCGAAGGTCTTGGTCGTCCCGTACCAGGCGAACTTGTTGGTCGAATAGGACACCGAGAAGCCGAAATCGCCTTCGAACGAACGGCGCGCAAAAGAATTCAATCCATCGGCTGCGACGATCAAATCGTAGCCGGCGAACTGATCGAGCGAGGTGACCGCCGTCTCATAGCGCGCGGTGACGCCGGCATCGTGCGCGCGCTGCTGCAGGATGGTCAAAAGCTCGAGCCGGCCGATCGAGGAGAAGCCGACACCGTCGATCTCGACGCTCTCGCCGCGCAGATTGAGCGTGATGTTCTTCCAGCTCTCCATGCGCGGGGCGATGGCGTCGACCGTATCGGGGTCGTCGGCGCGCAAGAATTCCAGCGCCGCTTCGGAGAACACGACGCCAAAACCCCAAGTCGCACCTTGCGGGTTCTGTTCGAACAGTGTGAGGCGGGCCTCGGGATGACGCCGCTTCCAGAGATAGGCGAAGGTGAGGCCGCCGGGGCCTCCGCCGATCACGGCAATGCGCAACGGTGTCCTCCGCCTCTCCAATTACTGCGCAAACTGACCGAGCACGTCCTTGCAAGCGGGCGACAGTGCCGGCGCCTGCGAGGCAAGGCACTCGATGATCCGTCCACCACCGGCCGGGACGCCCGCGCATAGCGTGCGGACATCACCACCGCAGGCCGAGCGCAGCACGAACAGAATCTCGCGCGGACGCATCGGACGCAGCACGATGACGGTAGGTGCGGCCGGTGCAGCGGCTGCAGCGGGCGCTCCTCCCGGGCCGGCACCACCAGCCGTTGCCGGTGCACCACCGCCGCCGGCTGCTGCGACCGCCTTGGCGCAGGCCGCGGAGACTTTGGCCTTGTTCTTTTCCAGGCATTCGAGCGCAGGTGCGCCACCGGCCGGCACGCCGGCGCAGACTTTCATGTAGTCGGAGCGGCACGCGCTCTTGATTGCTGAAATCTGGACCTGGCTCGGCTTCTTGACGGCGCCTGCGGCCTTCGGCTCAGCGGCGGGCTTTTCCGCTTCCTTCGCGGCGGGAGCGGCCTCCTGCTTCGGTTCGGTCTTCGGTTCTGCTTTCGGCTCCTCCGCGGTCTTCGGTGCGGCGGAGGGCGCTTCCACGGCACGTACGGCGCCGGCGCAGGACGCCGACAGCCTCGACATGTTCTTCTGCAAACATTCCAGCGAGGCGGCCCCGCCCGGCGGGATGCCGGAGCAATGCGCGATGTAATCCGAGCGGCAGTTCGACTTGATCGCCTCGCGCTGCGCCTCGCTGGGCGATTGCGCCAACGCGGGGCTTGCGAATACAAACGTGGCGGCGACAAGCAACGCCTTTGTCGTGATCCCTGTCATCTCAGTCAATTCCCGTTTCTGATCGAAGCCGCCGCTTCGTGTGATGCCAAACGTCTGCCCTCGAAAGCGGGCGCATTTTCTTCCGCTTTCGCGCTGCACAGCAAGCCGATTATGCCGTTGACTCCAACCGTGTTGTCACACCTTGACCATGCGCTTGCCGCGGTTCTCGCCGGCAAGCAGCCCGATCAGCGCCTTCGGTGTGTTCTCCAATCCGTTGATGACGTCCTCCTGCACTTTCAGTTTGCCGGATGCGACCCAGGACTGCAGATCGGCCAGCGCCTTGTCGCGCTCCGCCATGAAGTCGGTGACGATGAAGCCTTGCAGGATGAGCCGCTTCACCACGATCAGCCCGGGGACGCCGCGCGGCCCGTGCGCCGACGGGTCGCCGTCATATTGCGAGACTGCGCCGCAGCAGGCGATGCGTCCGCGATTGTTCATCAGGAAAAGGCAGGCTTCGAGGATGTCGCCGCCGACATTGTCGAAATAGATGTCGATGCCTTTCGGCGCGGCTGCTCGCAGCGCCTTGAAGGTCGCGCCGTCCTTGTAATCGACCGCCGCATCGAAGCCGAGCTCGCTTGTCAGCCAATGGCATTTATCCTTGCCGCCGGCGATGCCGACGACATGGCATCCCTTGATCTTCGCAATCTGGCCGACGATGGAGCCGACCGAGCCGGCCGCAGCCGACACCACCACGGTCTCGCCGGCCTTCGGTTTGCCGACCTCCAGCAGGCCGAAATAGGCGGTCAGCCCGGCAACGCCGTAGACGCTGAGCAGATTGGTCATGGGCTCGAGCTTCGGCACCTTGGTCAGATGCTTTGCAGCCACGGCGGCATACTCTTGCCAGCCGGTATCGCCCCACACGAGATCGCCGGGCGCAAGCCCTGGTGTTTTGGATGCCACGACCTCGGCAATGCCGCCGCCCGCCATCACGCTGTTGGCTTCGACTGCAGCACGATAGGTCGCGCCATGCATCCAGGCGCGATTGGCGGCATCGAGCGAAATATAGCGCACCCTCAGCAGGGCTTCGCCGTCCTTCGGCTCCGGCATCGCACCGTTGATCAGCTTGAAATGCTCGGGGCCGAGTTTGCCGGAAGGCTTCTCCACCAGCAGAACCTGCCGGTTGACGTTCGCGTTCATCGCTTTCTCCCTGACGATTCTTGATGCAGGCCGCGCGCAGAAACGTGCAACTGCATCCATTGTGCGTTGCGCCGGACGCTAGCGATGGTGTGACTGATCCACAACGAGAACATTCTGGCAAACCCGCAAGGGGCCAAGCGTGTTGCGCGGCCCTTGAAATCTGCCAAACTGATCGTTCGCCGGAGTACCGGACTTACGGGGGTAAGCAATGTCGAACAGGTTTACGCAATACATCCTCATTGCGATGGCGCTTGGCATCGTGATGGGCGCATTCATTTTCAACTTCCTGCCCGACAGCCGGGTCGAGCTCGCGGCCGACATCAACCTGATCGCCATGCTGTTCCTGCGCCTGATCAAGATGATCATTGCGCCGCTGGTGTTCGCAACCCTGGTCGGCGGCATCTCGCACATGGGCAGCGGCGCCAAGCTTGGCCGCGTGTTCGCCAAGACCATGGGCTGGTTCGTCAGCGCATCCTTCGTGTCGCTGCTGCTCGGCCTCGTGATGGTCAACCTGATGCAGCCCGGCGCCAACTTCCCGGGCACGCTGCCCGACAAGGCCCAGTCGACGGGCCTGCCGGTGTCGGCGTTCTCGGTCGAGAAATTCCTGACCCATCTGATCCCGACCTCGATTGCGGACGCGATGGCGCAGAACGAGATCCTGCAGATCGTGGTGTTCGCGGTGTTCTTCGCGGTCGCGCTCGGCGCAGCCCCGGAACGCGCCAAGCCGATCATGGGTCTGATCGACGATCTCGCCCATATCATGCTGAAGGTGACGAGCTACGTGATGCTGTTCGCGCCGCTCGCGGTATGGGCGGCGATCACCGCGACGGTGGCGAAGAACGGCCTGCTGGTGCTGTGGAAGCTCATCGTGTTCATGGGCGGATTCTATCTCTCGCTGATGATCCTGTGGGGCATCCTGGTCATCGTCGGCTTCATCGTGATAGGGCCGCGATACAAGAACCTGCTGAAGCTGATCCGCGAACCGCTGATGCTGGCGTTCTCGACCGCATCGTCGGAGGCCGCCTATCCCAAGACGCTCGAGGGCCTCAACCGCTTCGGCGCCTCCTCGCGGATTTCGGCCTTCGTGCTGCCGCTTGGTTACTCCTTCAACCTCGACGGCACGATGATGTACTGCACGTTTGCCAGCATCTTCATCGCGCAGACCTATCACATCGACATGCCGCTCGGCACGCAGCTCGCGATGCTGGCAACGCTGATGATCACCTCGAAGGGCGTCGCCGGCGTGCCACGCGCCTCCCTGGTCGTGATCGCCTCGACCTTGTCGCAGTTCGGCATCCCCGAGGCGGGCCTGTTGATGATCATGGGTATCGACACCTTCCTCGACATGGGCCGCAGCGCCACCAATGTGATCGGCAACTCGCTGGCGACCGCGGTCGTGGCGAAGTGGGAAGGCGAGCTGAAGGCCGAGCACGAACTCGGGCCGGACGACGCCGTTCCCTCCGACGCGGTGGCCGGCGATCCCGTGCCGGCGCATTGAGGAGAGCGATCCATGCGCTGTCCCGTCATCACGGCGAGCGTCACGTTGCTGGCAACGGCCCTGCTGGCAAATACGGCGTCCGCACAGACCAGCGGCGGCGAGGGGCTCAGCCCCACGCTTGCCGCAATCAAGAGCAGCCACGTCGTGCATCTCGGCTATCGCGAGAGCTCGCCGCCGTTCTCGTTCCTCGATGCGTCCAACCGGCCGATCGGCTACAGCCTCGAGCTCTGCGAGGCCGTGGTCGAGGAGATCGGCGCCGAGGTCGATGACGCCAATCTCAAGATCGAATACGTCAAGGTGACCTCCGACGACCGCATTCCGGCGGTAGTCCAGAACAAGATCGATCTGGAGTGCGGATCGACCACGGCCAATGCCGAGCGCGCGAAACAGGTGGCGTTCTCGCCGCTGATGTTCGTCGCCGGCACCAAGCTGATGGTGCCGAAGGCGTCCGGCGTCTCGGCGGTGACCGAGCTGAAGGGCAAGACCGTGGTGGTGACCAAGGGCACCACCAACGAGCAGGCGATACACAATGTCGACAAGAAGTATTCGCTCGGGCTCAACATCGTCACCGCGGCCGATCACGAACAGTCCTACCAGATGCTGGTGGACGGCAAGGCGGACGCATTCGCGACCGACGACATCCTGCTCTACGGCCTGATCGCGCGGCACAAGTCGCAGGACAAATTCCGCGTCACCGGCGACTATCTGTCCTACGATCCCTACGGCATCATGTTCCGCAAGGGCGAGCCGCAACTGACCGCCGTGGTCGAGCGCACCTTCCGCAAGCTCGGCTCCAATCACGACCTGATCCCGCTCTACAACAAGTGGTTCGTGTCGCGGCTGCCGACCGGCGAGCGGTTGAATGTCGGGATCTCGCCGCAGCTCGAGGATGCCTTCAAAGCAATGGACGATTCGCCGGCCGGGAATAACTAGATGGCTCTCGGGGTAGGGGAGTCATGAGCTCAAGTTCGAGCGCCGCGCGGCTGCGCCGAAAACCGTCCGCCGAGCGGCCGGCCGACGGCCCGACGCTCGATCTCGACCGTTACGTTCCGGCCTTCGTCACCTTCATCGCCAACAAGCTCTCCAACAGCGCCACCGCGGTCTACCAGCGCAATTTCGGGATCAACATCACGGAATGGCGGGTCATGACCCAGCTCGCGCTCGAGCCGGGCATTCCAGCCTCGCGCATCTGTCAGGTGATCGGCTTCAACAAGGGGCCGATCAGCCGCACGCTCGCCGTCATGCAGAAGCGCGGACTGGTGACGATCCGGACCGATCCGAACGATGCCCGCACGCATTCGATCTCGCTGACCGCGAAGGGGCGGGGCATCCATGACAAGGTGATCGTGGTGGCGCTGGAGCGGGAGAAGCGGCTGTTGTCGTGTCTCAAGTCCGACGAACGCGAGATGCTGATCGAGCTGCTGCGGCGGCTGCACAACAATCTCGGCGTCGTCACGGGCGGCTGATCACTCGAACACCTTGTCGAGAGCTGCAGTGTAGGCCGCCTGCACCAGTCCGGGGTGATGTTGCCCGAGCGTCTCCATCATCACGCCCGAATTGATTTCCAGTACCTTCCATGCGCCGGCAACGCGCACGATATCGACCGACGCAAAGCGGATGCCGATCGCCTGCGCGGCCTTAACCGCAAGCGCGACGCAGCCTTCGCGTTTCTCGCCGGACGGCAAGAGCACAGGCCGCGCGCCGAGATCGAGATTGTGGCGCCAGTCGGTGCCGCGATGCTTGGCGTAGACCACAAGCGGAAGATCGTCGATCAGGACAACGCGCACCTCTTCCTCGATCTCGACATAGGGCGAGATTGCCAGCGAGAGATGCGATGTGAAAATTTCGCGCGCCGCGCGGTCGAGTTCCGGTTCCTTCGTCACCTTGAACACCAGTCGTCCCGAAGTGCCCTCGTTGGGTTTGACCACCACGCCCAGTGGATGCTGCCGCAGCAGATCGCGCATCGCTTCATTCAGGCCCGCCGCCGGCGCGTAGGTGGCGAGCACCGGATTGGAAAACTGCGCGTGTACGATGCAGGGGATACCCGACATCGCGAGGATGTCCGATGTCGCGGCCTTGTCGCTGGCGATGCGATGGGAGATCGCGCTGTTCAGTCCGAGATCGTAGCCGAGCGCGAAACGCCGCATGCCGTCGCGTGCCATCACGATCAGCCAGCCCTGCGATCGCACCTCGCAGGTGATGCCGTGGTCAGTGCAATATTTCGTTATCGCGTCGACAAAAATGCGGTTGCTGCCGGGCATTGCTCATACCGTCGAAATTTCGTGCTGCATCGTGGCTCGACGAGGCAAGTTAATTGCGTATTTCAGCCTCGAATTAGCATGGATCGAACCGTTTACCAGAAGCCGCCGACATGCATCTGGAAGCCTTCAAGACCGCGTCTGGGAGGGTTGATTATCGCGCCGATTGCAGTAGATCAGCTGGCGAAAAGTTCAGATTTATCAGGGCTTTTAGCCACTTTCCCGGCAAAGACCGATTTCTTCCAACGTCCCCTCGCGAGGAAAAATAAACGACCATGAGCGCGTTCTACCGAGAGAAGGTTCTTTCCGTTCACCACTGGACCGACACGCTGTTCAGCTTCCGCGCCACGCGCGACTCCGGCTTCCGTTTCCAGAACGGGCAGTTTGCGATGATCGGGCTCGAAATCGAGGGCCGGCCGCTGATGCGGGCCTACAGCATGGCGAGCGCCAATCACGAGGAAGAGCTCGAATTCTTCTCGATCAAGGTGCAGGACGGTCCGCTCACCTCGCGTCTGCAGAAGATTCAGGAGGGTGACACCATCCTGGTTGGCCGCAAGGCGACCGGCACGCTGGTCACCGACAACCTGCTGCCGGGCAATCGCCTGCTGCTGCTGTCGACCGGCACGGGGCTGGCGCCATTCGCGAGCCTGATCAAGGACCCCGATGTGTACGATCGCTTCGAGAGCATCGTGTTGGTGCATGGTTGCCGCCAGGTCTCCGAACTCGCCTATGGCGAGGAACTGGTCGCGAAACTTCGTGACGACGATCTGTTCGGACCGCTGCTGTCGGAGAAGCTGATCTATTATCCGACCGTCACCCGCGAGCCGTTCCGCAACCGCGGCCGCATCACCGACCTGATCACCTCGCGGCAGATTTTCGACGACATCGGACAGGGACCGCTCGACATCGCGACCGACCGCATCATGATGTGCGGCAGCCCGGCCATGCTGGACGAGCTGAAGCAGATGTTCGAGGAGCGCGGCTTCCTCGAAGGCTCCAACAGCGCGCCCGGCCATTTCGTGATCGAGAAGGCGTTCGTGGAGCGGTAAGCTCTCGTGTCCCGGACGCGGCGCGGCGTGAAATGACGCGACGCTGATCCGGGACCCAATTATCCATAGGATGGACCCCGGATCAGCAGCGCACCGCTATCCGTTCAAGCGGTGAGTGCTGTGTTCTCGGCGCGCTGCGCCGCATCCGGGGGAACGCAGTAGCCTCTTTCACATCCCCCTTGCTATAAACCTCCCAACGGCGCGCGCGAGAGGCGCCGGCAACGGGAGCAAGCCTTGTCCAACTCCGGCAATTCCGGCCAACCCAGGACCGCGTTCGTGTTCGCCGGCGGCGGCAGTTTCGGCGCCATCCAGGTCGGCATGATGCAGTCGTTGGCAAGCCACGGCATCGGCGCCGACATGGTGGTAGGCTCCAGCGTCGGCGCCATCAACGGCGCCTTTTATGCCGGCGATCCCACCCTCGATGGCGTCAAGCGGCTGGCCGCGATCTGGCGCGACCTCAAGCGCCACGACGTGTTTCCGGTCTCGTTGCGGACGCTGATCGGCTTCCTGTGGCGCCGCGACTTCCTGATACCCCACGACGGCATCCGCAAGCTGATCGACGACCACATTCCCTACCGCAACCTGGAAGACGCGAAGCTGCCGGTGCACATCGTGACCACCGATATCATCACCGGTGACAGCGTAGTGCTGTCGGAAGGGTCGACCGCTGACGCCATCGTGGCATCGACGGCGATCCCCGGCGCGTTCGCGCCGATCCGTTACAGGGATTACTATCTCGCCGACGGCGCGCTCTCCTCCAACACGCCGGTGCGCATCGCGGTGAAGAAGGGCGCCAAGCGGCTGATCATCCTGCCGACCGGACATGCCTGTGCGAATCAGGCGCCGCCGGTCGGCGTGCTCGCCAACGCGCTGCACGCGCTGACGCTGCTGATCTCGCGGCAAATGGTCGACGAGCTCGAAAATCTCGGCCCCGACATCGAATATTACGTCGTGCCGCCGCTCTGTCCGCTGGTCGGTTCGCCCTATGATTTCTCGCGCACGGCGGAGCACATCTCGCGCGCCGTCGACACGACAGACGCGTGGCTGGCCGACAAGGGCCTGCAGCAGAGCGAGATTCCCCACGAACTCCGGCCGCACGATCACTAGTGTCGCCCTTGGTCCGACACGAGACAGGAGCTTACAGAGTGCCAGACGCCAAGAAGCCAAGCGTTACAGAAACGCGTAAGCGTAAGTTTGCGGATCAGGTCGGGATGGATGTCTCGGCCGATGGCGTCCTCGCCGACAGCTTCTTCGATACCTATTCGGTCGCCCATGGTTACGAGGAGGGTTTCGAAGCCGCCTTTGATGCAAAATATATCGTCGATCTGATCAACGCCATTTGGCGCCCGGACAAGCCCTACAAGTTGCTCGACTGCGGTAGCGCAAATGGCCTGACGCTTCGGGATTTCGACAAGCTCGGAGTCGAAGCGTGGGGTATCGAGAACAATGCGTACATCCATTCGAGGACGCCGGAGGAGTGGCGCGAACGAAACCTGCTCGGCGATGTCTGCAAGATGCCGTTCGAGGATGACGCTTTCGACTTCCTTTATGTCACCTGCCTTGTGCACCTGCCGCAAGACAAGATCGCTCAAGCAGTCGAAGAGTTGTTTCGGGTGTGTCGTGTTGGAGTCGTGCTGCAGGGTGTGACGACCGACATGACGGAAGAGGTCATCGAGGAATATGAATTGTTTGCCGGCTTACAAACGTTTTGGACGTTTGAGGAATGGTCCGACGCCATGATACGCGCCGGCTTCCAGCTTGCCGTTTCCAATCCGGGACTGCTGGATAAGGTTTGGGACATCGAACAGGGGGCCGAAGGCGATGACTTCGACTGGTATCCGAACAAAGAGGCCATGAAGTATAGCTTCTTCAGCAAACCACAGATCGAACGGAAATTCTGACCGTTCAATTGAACTCGTATTCGGGTTTTGTTGTTGCGCTGCAACCCAAAACCGAGGCTACAATCGGACAGATTGATTCTTCTCAAGACGCGGCAGTAGGCTGCGAAAGCCGAACGCTGTCATATCCGTGACGGCTGCCTTCGCTAGCGTGGCCGATAATAACAAACGGGTTTGCCCGAGGGGTGCCATGGAAACGCTGATGCTTCCGTTCTCGCCGCGGTTCGTCGTTCTGACGATTTGCGCCGTGGTCACCGCCTTGCTGCTCACCCTCGGCCTCTTCGATCACAAGCTGTTCGATGTCGTGCTGATACCGCTCCTGATCTTCGCCGCGCTCACGCTGCTCGGCATCCGCGATCTCCTGCAGAAGAACCACGCGATTTTGCGCAACTATCCGATCGCGGCGCATATGCGCTTCCTGCTCGAGGAGATCCGGCCGGAGATGCGGCAGTATTTCTTCGAGAGCGAGAAGGACGGCATGCCGTTCTCGCGCGACACCCGCGCGCTGGTCTATCAACGCGCCAAGATGGTGCTCGACAAGCGGCCTTTCGGGACCCAGGAGGACGTCTACCGCGAGGGCTATGAGTGGATGCATCACTCGGTGGCGCCGAAGCCGCATGCCGAGGAGAAATTCCGCATCAGCATCGGCGGTCCCGACTGCACGCGGCCATACTCGGCCTCGGTGTTCAATATTTCGGCGATGAGTTTTGGCGCGTTGTCGCCGAACGCGGTGCGCGCGCTCAACGCCGGCGCCAAGAAGGGCGGCTTCGCCCATGACACCGGCGAGGGCGGCGTCAGCCCCTATCACCGCGAGATGGGCGGCGACATCATCTGGGAGGTCGGCTCCGGCTATTTCGGCTGCCGCAACCGCGACGGCACTTTCAATCCGGACGAGTTCGCGCGGATCGCAGGCGACGAGCAGATCAAGATGGTCGAGCTCAAGATCAGCCAGGGTGCCAAGCCCGGCCACGGCGGCGTGCTGCCGGCGGCGAAGGTCTCCGAGGAAATTTCCAAGATCCGCGGCGTCGCCATGGGCGAGGACTGTATCTCGCCGGCCTATCACAAGGCGTTCTCGACGCCGATCGAGATGATGCAGTTCGTCGCCGACATGCGCAAATTGTCGGGCGGCAAGCCGGCCGGCTTCAAGATGTGCATCGGCCATCCCTGGGAGTTCCTGGCGATCTGCAAGGCGATGCTGGAGACCGGCATCTATCCCGATTTCATCGTGATCGACGGCAACGAGGGCGGCACCGGCGCCGCGCCGCTGGAGTTCATGGACCATCTCGGCATGCCGATGCGCGAGGGCGTCAGCTTCGTCCATAATGCGCTGATCGGCATCAAGGCACGCGACCGCATCAGGCTCGGCGCCTCCGGCAAGATCGCGACCGCCTTCGACATGGCGCGCGCGATGGCGATCGGCGCCGACTGGTGCAATTCGGCGCGCGGCTTCATGTTCTCGCTCGGCTGCATCCAGTCGCTGAGTTGCCACACCGACCGCTGCCCGACCGGCGTCACCACCCAGGACCCGACCCGCAACCGCGCGCTCTATGTCCCCGACAAGATCACCCGGGTCCATAATTATCATCACGCGACGCTGCATGCGCTGGCCGAGCTTTTGGCCGCCGCCGGCCTCGAACATCCGCAGGATCTGCGGCCGATCCACTTCTCGCAGCGGAGCTCGACCACGGAAGTGCGGTCGTTCGCGCAACTCTATCCGGCGCTGCGGCCGGGCGAGTTGGTCGACGGCACCGACGATCCGCGCTATCGCGACGCGTGGGCGATGGCGCGCGCGGAGACGTTCCAGCCGGCGCTTTGAAGATTTCAGAATTCCGCGTGCAGGCGGCCGGAGAAAATCGAGACCGGGCCGCGATCGGCGTTGTAGGCGGGATTGGTGACGAACTGATAATCGAAGGTCAGGGTGCTCCAGCTGGCGAGCTTGTAGGCATAGTAGGCTTCGAAAACCCGCTCGTTGCTGTAGTTCAGCCGGCCATCGCCGATCAGCAGGCCAAGTCCGCCGGCGGCGAGGAAGTCGCGATGCGCGGCTGACAAGCCGTTGACCGCGCCGCCGATGCCGACCGTGTCGTCCGGACGTCCCCAGAAACTGCCCTTGATCGAGAGGCCGCCGGAGAGGCTGCGGTCGACATCGGTGAAGGACAGGATTTCGTTCTGGCCGTCGTTCCAGCTCGCGCGCGCGAACAGGCCGACGTCCTTGACCAGCTGCTGCTCGAGATTGGCGTAAACGCCGTATTTCGGATTGACGTGCCGGATGCTTGCCATCACGTCGTTGATGTCGAGCATCGGATTGGTCGCCTCGATCGCCAGCGCCTCGCGATAATTGCCGGTGACGCCCTGGTTGCCGAAGGCGCCGATCCGCAGCTTGCCCGGCTGGTCGAAGATGCTGTGGCGCTCCTCGAATTCGACAACCGTGCCGGCGCTCTTGAATTGCAGGATGTCGCTGGCGGGTTGCGAGGGTACTTCGACGACGGCTGCGCGTATCGCCCAGTTTTTCCGGTTCAACTCGACCATGGCGCCGCGGGTGAAGCCGGGCAGGTCGGCGGGGAAATCCCAGGCCGCGGATGCCCACATCGCCCAGTTCATGAAATCGGCGCGCGGATCGTGCGCATACGCGTTGTTGTCGAAGAAGTCGCCCATGGCGAAACGGCCGACCACGAGGGTCACGCGGTCGATGTCGCGCTTGCCGGCAAGCTGGTGCGGACTGTCGGCAACGTCTTCCTGCTCGCCCCCGAGGCCGAAGGTCTGCTTGAAGTAATAGCGCTGTGGCCTGATCTTGGGGAAATCATAGCCGCCCTTTTGCGCTTCGCCATTGGAAAAGCCGGCGAGCCCGAACGTGCTATTGATACCGAAACCCTGCGCCAGTTCGGGATCGAAATAGATCTCGCCGCCTTGCCACAGCTTCATGCCGAGGAATGCGGTCGCCGTCCATGTCGACTGCATTTGTCCGCCGCCCGGCAGGCTATTGGTCCCCGCATAGGGCGAGCGGAAGCTCGGATAGCCCTGTGGCAGGAACGTCATCTGCGCGTGCACATTCCAGATGTCGGAGTCCGGCAGTAGCGGCGCGCGCGGCGCCGCAGTCCACGGCAAGTCGCCGATGTGATAGTTCAGACCGAATTTGAGCAGATGGATGCGCGGATCGATGACGACACCCGGCAGCAGAAAGCCGCTCAGATCGTACCGCTGGCGGTTCAGGTCGACATATTCATATTCGAGCTTGGCGCTCCAGTTGCCGCTGACCGCGAACTCCACGCCTGCGCCGGCGGTCCAGCCGAGCTGCGTATAGCCGACGCTGGCGCCGCTGCCGTCATTGATGAGGGCGCTGGTGTGCCCCCAGGCGAAGCCGCCGGTGACGTAAGGCATGATGCGGTCGAAAGCATAGCCGATGCGGCCGCGCGCAGTGCCGACATAGTCGATCGTGCTGTTGAAAGTGGTTTGCGGCATCCGCCCGAGGGCGGCCGGGTCGGGCGGAGCGGTGAAGGTCGCATCCGCCTCGACGCCGAGCACGATTCGGTTGGCAAGCTCGCGGTTGTAGCCGACCTGATAGCCGCCGATCACGCCGGTCACGCTAGTGGGAAACAGCACGCCCTGTTCGGGCAGCGGATTGGTGCCCGGCCCGAGGCTGCCGCCGCCATAGCCGAAATGGCCGCCGACATAGAACCCGGTCCAGTCGTAGACCGATTGCAGCGCCGGCGCCTTGAGCGGCATGTCCGCGGCATGCGCCGTGCTGGCCCCGGCCAACAGGCCGATCGCGAACGCACGCTGCAAAATTTTGCGGTAGCGGCTCATCGCAAAGCAGTTCCCCAACGCGGACACACCGACTCATTTGCCGTCGCACGCTAATGCCGCACGAGCAGATCGAACGAGCGAAATGGTCCGCTGTCCCCGTTACTTCATAGCCCCGACTATTCAGCCTTATTGCGAATCATTCGCAAATACAATGGCCCAAAGCGCCGCGGCTGTTGAGTTGGCATTGTTCTGTGACGGCCATGCAACATCGCGAGCTGCGTGGGCGGTCATCGTCGTGCCCTCAAAAAGGGTGACCCGCCCGGGGGGACGGCCGGGCGGGTCGGGGCACGACACGGGGTGGATGAAGTCCCGTGGGTGCAGGGGGTCAGCACCAAACGCGGGGGTCCAGCTCGCTATTGGGGCATGATCTAATCGGAAAACCGCTTCACACTTTGCGCTAACGCGGCCTTCGGCTCCGGATCATGCCCGTCTTCAGAAAATCAGTAGCAGACGTTCACGGTGCGAATGTAGCGGCCGAAGGCGTCGAACTGGCGCACGTAGCAGGAGCGGTAGTACGGCTCCGGGGTCGAAGCGGCGATCGCGCTGCCGACGATGGCGGCGCCGAGCAGGGCTCCACCAAAACCCCAACCATGATGGAAGCCATGGGCTTCAGCCTTGGTGGTGGTGGAAGCGAAGCTGCCGGCGACAGTGAGAGCAGCGACAGCGAGAGCGGCAATCTTGGTCTTGATCGTCATGGGAAACTCCATCCGGTTTAGATGCGGTCCGTTGTGGCCCGCTTGTGCCGATTGGACGGAGGCTCTCGCGATCCGGTTCGTTGGGTCGCATGTGAATTTTTGGTAAGGTGAATTTACGAAATAAAATCAGCATGATGCCGGGAAATACGAGTTATTTCTGCGGCCCGCGCGAAAATTCCCTCACGTCGAATTTATCGACGTCCTCGAGCAATTCGATGAAGGAGCGCGCGCCATGCTCCAGCAGCGCTTCGCCTTTCTCGGCCGATGCAAGCGTGGCGTTTCCAACCGCGCCGCTCGGATGAAGGTCCTGCGCCTGCCACGCGAATGGCGCGGGACGTTGCGTCGACAGCCAGCGATATTGTTTCTCGAGTCCTGATGCTGCGTGAGGGAAAGTCAGCGATCGCATCCTTGCGCACATGCTCGCTGTGGCGCGCCAGCATGATCGAGGTCTCGACGGCGCCGCCGTGAATGCCGTGCCGCAATTCCTCGGCGGGAAACAATTCATGGGGCACGCCGAAGCGCGACCATGAGGTCGTCACCGCGAGCATGCCGTGATGGGCGCGCAAATCCTGCGCGACCAGCGTCATCGCGGCGGCATTGCCGCCATGGCTGGTGACGATCACGATCTTCTTGACGCCTGCGCGTGCCACGCTCTCGCCGATCGACTTCCACTTTGCGAGCGCCGCTTCCGTCGACAGCGTCTTCGTGCCCTTGAAATCGATGTGCTCGGTCGAGATGCCGATCCTCTCGATGGGCAGAAACGTCGCAGGCACGGTGTCGGGGAGATGCTTGCGCACCCGCGCCAGATAGGCCTCGCCGATCATCACGTCGGTCTCAAACGGCAGATGCGGGCCGTGCTGCTCGGTTGCGGCCAGCGGCAGCACCGCGATCCACCGCGCAGCCGTAGCCGCATCGACTTTTGTCCAGTCGATCGCGGTCCAGTCGCGGGGAGGAGGGGGCACGAGAGGTTTCTTTTGGCCAGCTTCGGGGTTAGTTAGAACGGCCCATCATGGGCCAGAATGAACGACGGAGTCCAATCATGCGGTCTGTTGTCTTGCTGCGGGCGTTAACGGCCGGTCTCCTGGCCGCCTGTCTCGCAGGCGCGTCCGCCGGGGCGGAGGACGCCCCGAAGGATGCCGCAAAGGACAAGCCGCAAACCCTGGACAAGGTCTCGTTCGGGACCAACTGGGTCGCGGAAGCCGAACATGGCGGCTTCTTCCAGGCGGTCGCCGACGGCACCTACAACAAATATGGGCTCGACGTGACCATCGTGCCGGGCGGCCCGAACGACAACAACCGCATGCTGCTGATCGCCGGCAAGATCGATTTCTTCATGGCCGCGAACACGCTGATGTCGCTGGACGCGGTCACCAACAACGTGCCGCTGATCTCGGTCGCCGCGATCTTCCAGAAGGATCCGCAGGTGTTTTTGACCCATCCGGAAGCGAAGATCACCAAACTCGAAGAGCTGAAGCCGCTGACGCTGTTCGTCTCCAAGGAGGGCATGACCAGCTATTATCAGTGGCTCAAGTCGGAATACGGTTTCAGCGACAAGAATGTCCGCCCCTATACCTTCAATGCGCAGCCCTTCATCGCCACTGCGCAAAGCGCGATGCAGGGCTATGTCACCTCGGAGCCGTTCGCAGTAGAAAAGGCCGCCGGCTTCAAGCCCGGCATCATTCTGCTCGCCGACGCCGGCTACAACACCTATTCGACCTTGATCGAAGCGCGCGTCGACACCGTGCAGAAGAAGCCCGATCTGGTGCAGCGCTTCGTCGATGCCTCCATCATCGGCTGGTACAATTACCTCTATGGCGACAATTCCGCCGCTAACACGATGATCAAGAAGCTCAACCCGGAAATGACGGACGAGTTGCTGGCCTATTCGGTCGCCAAGATGAAGGACTACGGCATCGTCGATTCCGGCGACACGCTGAAGGACGGCATCGGCGCCATGAGCGACGAGCGGGTGACGAACGTGTTCCAGAAGATGGTGCGAGCCGGCGTGGTCAAGCCCGATATCGATTACCGCAAGTCCTATACGCTGCGCTTCGTCAACAAGGGCGTCGGTACCGAGCTGCGCCCCAAGAATGCCAAGTAAGAACGAGATTTGATGGCGGGATCCGCGGCCTTGTCGGAGACTCATGCAGGCGTGCTCGCCGTGTCCCTGCGCGCGGTCACGAAGATTTTCGACAATGGCGTGACGGCGCTCGGTCCTCTCGATCTTGATATCCCCAAGGGCGAGTTCGTCTCGCTGCTCGGTCCCTCCGGCTGTGGCAAGTCGACGGCGCTCCGCGTGATCGCGGGGTTGACCAGCCCGACCTCGGGCCGCGTCGAGGTTTCGCACCATGCAGGCCGGCCCGGCCACAGCATCGGCTTCGTGTTCCAGGAGCCGACCCTGATGCCGTGGACCACCGTTCGCGAAAACGTGCGACTGCCGCTCAGGCTTGCCGATGTTCCGTCCGCTGAATCGGACGAACGAATCGCCGAAGCGTTGGCGCGCGTCGGTCTCGCGGATTTCGCCGGCGCCTATCCGCGCGAATTGTCGGGCGGCATGAAGATGCGCGTGTCGCTGGCGCGCGCCCTGGTCACCGATCCGGATATCCTGCTGATGGACGAACCGTTCGCGGCGCTGGACGAGATCACCCGCTTCCGCCTCAACGACGATCTGCTGACCCTGTGGCGCAAGCTGAACAAGACTATCGTGTTCGTGACGCATTCGGTGTTCGAGTCCGTCTACCTGTCGCAGCGCGTGGTCGTGATGACTGGGCGGCCGGGCCGGATTCAAGCAGACATCGCCATCGAGACATTGGAGGCGCGGACCGAGGATTTCCGCACCTCCGCCGCCTACGGCGAATATTGCCGCAAGGTCTCCGCCGCGCTGGCGCCCTCCTATCAAGGGCAGCCCGCGCTATGAGTCAGCCAAATGGGCAAGCTCCGATACGCGCCAACGAGTTCGGTTTGCGCATCCTGCGCATCGCGCTTCCCTTGATCGTCGCGGCGATCGGCACCGCGCTCTGGGAAGCGATCGTGCGCATCTATGATATCCAGCCTTATGTCTTGCCGGGTCCGCTTGCCGTACTCAAGACTCTGGTCGGCGATTGGGATGTGCTGTCGCAATCGCTGGCGACGACGCTGCTGACAACGCTTGAAGGTTTCATCGCCGCCGCCATCGGCGGCATCGCGCTCGCGCTGCTGTTCAATCAGTCGAAATGGCTGGAATATTCGCTGTTCCCCTATGCGGTGATCCTGCAGGTGACGCCCGTCATCGCGATCGCGCCGCTGCTCCTGATCTACCTGCCACAGCAGACCGCCGTGATCGTCTGCGCCTGGATCGTGGGCTTCTTCCCCGTGCTGTCCAACACCACGCTCGGGTTGAACTCGGTCGACCGCAATCTCGCCGGCCTGTTCCAGCTCTATGGCGCCTCGCGCTGGCAGACGCTGCGTTACCTGAAATTGCCGGCGGCGATGCCCTATATGCTGGGCGGCTTGCGGATCGCGGGCGGGCTGTCGCTGATCGGCGCAGTGGTTGCCGAGATCGCCGCCGGCACGGCCGGCGCGGGTTCGGGGCTTGCCTACAGGATCGCCGAATCCGGCTACCGCCTCAACATTCCCCGCATGTTTGCGGCGCTGCTTTTACTGTCGCTGGCCGGGATTGTCATCTATGCCTTGCTGGCGCTAGTTTCGCACCTCTTGTTGCGGCGCTGGCATGAGAGTGCGCTTGGAAAGGAAAACTGATGGCTTCCGTGTCTTCCGAAAAAATCGACATCATCACCCACGGGCCGGCCAAGCCGATTGTCGAGGAAGGGTTCTCCGATCAGTTCGTGCTGCATCACTACGAGACCACGCATGACCTCGAGCGGGTGCCACCCGATGTCGCGGCACGTGCGCGCGGTATGGCGATCACCTACAATACCGTGCGCGGCGACGCCAAGACGCTCGCGATGTTTCCCAAGCTCGAGATCGTGGCGGCCTTTGGCGTCGGCTACGACCATGTCGACGCCAACTATGCGCGCGAGCACAACATCATGGTGACCAACACCCCTGACGTGCTGACCGAGGAGGTCGCCGACATCACGATGGGGCTGTTGATCTGCACGCTGCGCGAATTCATCAAGGCCGACCGCTATCTGCGGTCCGGGCTCTGGACCACGCAGCAATATCCGCTGAGCGTCGGCTCGCTGCGCGACCGCAAGGTCGGCATCGTCGGCATGGGGCGGATCGGGCAGGCGATCGCGCGCCGCATCGAGGCCTGCAAGGTGCCGGTGGTCTATCACAGCCGCAACCCGGCCAAGGGCGTCTCGTACAAGCATTACCCGGACCTCGTCGCGATGGCCAAAGACGTGGACACGCTGATCGCGATCGTGCCGGGCGGGCCTGGCACAAACAAGATGATCAATGCCGACGTCATGAAGGCGCTCGGACCGCGCGGCGTCATCATCAACGTCGCGCGCGGCACCGTGGTCGACGAGCAGGCGCTGGTCGCGGCTTTGAAATCCGGCACCATCCTCGCCGCCGGCCTCGACGTGTTCGAGAAGGAGCCGAACGTGCCGGACGAGCTCAAGAGCATGCAGAATGTCGTCTTGTTGCCACATATCGGTTCGGCTTCCGTGGTAACGCGCAACGCGATGGATCAGCTGGTGGTCGACAACCTCAAGGCCTGGTTCGCAGGCAAGCCGCCGCTGACGCCGGTCGCGGAAACGCCGGTAAAGGCCAGCTGATGAAATCCTGTCTTTGTCTTATGGCGTCGCTGATGGCGCTCGTAGTCACTTTGCCGGCGCGGGCGCAGGACGCCGCATCGCTGAAGAAGAACATGATCGGGCAGTGGGAGCTCTCCACCACCGAGCGCAGCAAGACCTGCGTGGTGACGCTGAAGCCTGACACCACGCCGCAAGGTCTCAAGCTCGAGCTCGAGCCTGCCTGCGCCGCCGCGCTGCCCTTCACCAAGGACATCGCCGGCTGGAACGTCAAAGGCCTTGGTGACATCGTGCGGCTGCAGGATGCGACTGGAGAGGCCGTGATCGATTTCACCGAGGTCGAGGCCGGCATCCTCGAAGGCGTGCGCAGCGGCGAGGGCGTCTACATCCTGCAGAATCTCGCCGCCGCCCGCTCGCTCGCCAAGTCGATGGATCAGATGATCGGCGACTGGGCGATGGTGCGCGGCAACGGCAACGTGGTTTGCACGTTGGTCCTCACCAACACCGACGCCGGCAACGACAATTTCCAGGTGTTTTTGAAGCCGAAATGCGATCCCGCGGTCGCCGCCTTTGCGCCGAAGCAATGGCGGCTCGAGCGCGGCCAGATCATGCTGATGTCCGACAAGGGCGAGACCTGGCGCTTCGAAGCCGACGACAACGCGCAATGGCGGCTGGTGCCCGACAGCGCCGATCCGCTGATCATGCTGCGGCAGTAGACACCACGCAGTAATCCGGAACCGGGCCAAATTTTTTTGCCGGCCGTGTCGATCCGGCGCCGGCCGGATCGTCGTTCCCCATAGCGAGACGGAATTGCGGGCCGACGCCTGCAACTCGCAGCACACAGGAGTTGTCATGCGCTTCATGTATATTGTTACCTCCCCGCAGCCGATGAAGGGGCCGACGCCCGCCCTGATGGAGGCCATGGGCAAGCTCTCGGAGCGCGAGATCAAGGCCGGCCGGATGATCGACAATGGCGGCCTGACGCCGCTGCAGCAGGGCGCGCGGGTCTCCGTTGCCGACGGCAAGCTCCGCGTCACCGATGGGCCCTTTGTCGAAGCCAAGGAAGTGATCGGCGGCTACGCCATCTTCGAATTGCGCGACAAGGAGGAGGCGCTGGCGATGGCCAGGGAGTTCATGCAGCTCCATCTCGACCACATGCCGGGATGGGAAGGCACCTGCGAATTGCGCGCCTTCTTCACTCCCGGCGAAGAGGTCTGCAACGTCAAAGCTGCCGCCCACGCCTGATGCGGTGCGGCCGCACATCCGGTCGGCGGCGATGACGGCCGCCGACATCCATGCCACCATCCTCGCCGCCTGGCGCATCGAGCAGCCGCGCCTGATCACGTCGCTGTCGCGAATGCTGCGCGACGTGCCGCTGGCGGAGGAGCTGACGCAGGATGCGCTGGTCGCGGCGCTGGAGGATTGGCCGTCCTCCGGCGTGCCGGAACGGCCGGGCGCGTGGCTGATGGCAACCGCAAAGCGTCGTGCGCTCGATCATCTGCGCCGCGGCAAGATGCTCGCGCGCAAGCACGGGATGTTGGCGCTCGATTTGGAGCGGGAGCAGCAGGCAATGCCGGATTTCGACGCCTCGCTCGACGACGATATCGGCGACGAGATGCTGCGGCTGGTCTTCACCGCCTGTCACCCGCTGCTCTCGCGTGAGGCGAGCGCGGCGCTCGCGCTGCGCATGATCTGCGGGCTCACCACCGAAGAAATCGCGCGCGCCTTCCTGGTGCCGGCGGCGACGATCAGCCAGCGCATCGTGCGCGCCAAGCGCACATTGTCGGAATCCGGACTTGCCTACGAAACCCCGCACGGCGAGGCGCTGTCCGAACGGTTGGCCTCCGTGCTGGAGGTCGTCTACCTCATCTTCAACGAGGGCTATGCGGCTTCGCGCGGCGACGATTGGATGCGGCCGCAGCTCTGCCACGAGGCGCTGCGAATGGGGCGGGTGCTGGTGTCGATCGCGCCTCACGAGCCGGAGGCGCACGGGCTCCTCGCGCTGATGGAATTGAATGGATCGCGCACGGCGGCGCGGATCGATGCGGAAGGCGAGCCCATCCTGCTGCTCGAGCAGGACCGCAGGCGCTGGGATGTCCTGCAAATTCGCCGGGGGCTACGGGCGCTGGTCCACGCGCGCGAACTCGGCGGCGAGGGCGGCTTTTACGCGCTGCAGGCCGAGATCGTCGCCTGCCACGCACGCGCCGACAGGCCTGAAGCCACCGATTGGCGGCGCATCGCGGCGCTCTACCAAACGCTCGGTGCACGCGTGCGTTCGCCGGTCATCGAGCTCAACCGTGCGGTGGCCGTCGGCATGGCCGAGGGGCCGCAGGCGGGACTAGCGATCATTGAGGCCATCGCGCACGAGCCGGCGCTGAAGAACTATCATTTGCTGCCTGGCGTGCGCGGCGATTTCCTGCAAAAGCTCGGCCGCCATGACGAGGCGCGGGCCGCATTCGAGGCGGCAGCCGAGCTCGCCGGCAATCGCCGCGACCGCGATCTGATGCAGCGGCGTGCCAAAGAGGCTGCGGCCGGTAAGCCGGCGCAGTAGCGGTCTATTCGTCAGGTCGCGTATTGCGCGATCCCGCCGCCGAACGACCAGTTCTCCTTGACGCATTCGACGAGGTTGATGACCACGTCATCCTTCCGCAGCTTCAATTGCGCGTGGATGTCGTCGGCAATCCGCTTGAAGAAGGCCTTCTTCATCTCGACGGTGCGGCCGGCATTCATCGTGATCTGGATGATCACGATGTCCTTGCTGTAGGTATTGCCGAGATAGTTGTCGGCGACGTTGAGATCGCCTGGCGGGTGTTCGGTGATGATCTGGAATTTGTCGTTCTCGGGCACGTTGATGGTCTCGCGCATGGCACGATAGACGATGTCGCCGAGAGTCTTGCGGAATTCGGCGGATTTGCCCTGATTGAGGTCGATGCGAACGAGCGGCATGATGCGGATCCTCCCTGCCGCCTCGAGATAGGGCGTTGTTTGCGGCGCGGAAAGCCCGCTCACGGGGATTTGCGGAACGGATCGGCTTTGTCCGCGTTTGCCGCGCAACCGCCACCGGCAACAGGGAGCGCAATCATGGCGAAAAAATCCGTGCTCGCGATCGGTATCGATCCCGCACTTGTCGATTTCACCGCGCTTCCGCAATTCACGCCGGAGATGTTCCGCAGCTATATCGATGCGCAGATCGAACGGGTCCGCGGTATGGGCTACGATGTCACGAGCTGCCTGATCGATCTCGGCGACACCGCGGAAGCCGTCGCTGCGGAGGCGCTGAAGTCGCGGGATTTCGATTGCGTGCTGATCGGCGCGGGTTTGCGGCAGCCGCCGGAGCGGCTGCTGCTGTTCGAAAAAATCATCAACCTGATCCATCGGCTCGCGCCCCGAGCCAGCATCTGCTTCAACACCACGCCTGCCGACACCGCGGAGGCCGTGCGACGCTGGGTGTCGGCGTGAGCCGCTATTTTCCTTTCATCTTCTTCCAGGCGCGCCAACCCTCGGCGGTCTGGCTAAAGAAGCAGAGATCGAACGACCCGTCGCCGGTGTGCGCCTTCACCGCGTTTGGCACCGTGCGGTCGAGCGTCCAGCCGGTCGCGTAGAGATAATGGATGATCGGCTTGTTGTGCGCGAGCGCGGTCGCGAGCATCGCCTCCATGCCGAGCTCGCCGAAGAAATAGTCGCGGAACGGCACCGTCACCGCCATGGTGACGCCGGAGTTGCGGTAATCCGGCTCGCCGATGATCATGGCGACGAGGAATTGCCGCGTCTCGAAGTTCACGTCGTTGCGCAGGAAGCCGAGCAGCAGGCCGCTCTTTTTTCTCGAAAATGCCGATCAGGATTTTCGTGCGCTGGTCAAAACTGCCGATGTAGGTGACCAGCTCGTCCATGGTCATCGCCTTGCGCGGCGCATTCAGCATTTCGCTGGCTTCCACATCCTCCATCCAGTGCGCCCAACGCTCGGTGGCGTCCGCAGGCACAATGGTGCGCAGGACGTAGTCCCCACAATCGATATTGACCTTGCGCTTGGGGTATCGGACCGGCGGCTTCAAAGCGTCACCCGTTGAATGGCGCGCGTATTATCGGCCGCGCCTCGAAGCCGGCAAGGGCGCGCCACGGCGATGCGGCTGAAGTTGTTGCCAACGGCAACATTTCCCTGGGGTGTGTTCCCGTTGCAATAGGCGAGATTTCCCTCGCGTCGCTAGATTTCCGCCGGGCGTTCGCGTGTTATCAAAAGACTTCAAAAAACAGGGGCTGTCGGGTGAAGAGCCGTTTGCTGGTGGGCGTTGCTGTCATTGCGTTGGTGGCCGCAGGCCCCGCAATCGCCGCCGATTTGCCGCTAAAAGCGCCGCCGCCGGCCGTCTCGCCCTGGACCTGGAGCGGATTTTATATCGGCGGCCATGGCGGCTATGGCTGGAGCCGCAACTCGCTGTCCTCGACCGACGATCCCTTCTTTTTTGGCAAGTTTCCAAACTTCGGGCCGGTCGGCTTCGACAGCAAGGGCTGGCTTGCCGGTGTCCATGCCGGGGCCAACTGGCAGGCCAGCAAGATCGTCGGCGGCCTCGAGATCGATCTGTCGGCGACCGGCATCAAGGGGTCGTCGTCGGCCGCCGTCGGACCCGTGCCCAACTTCTTCGGCCAGGCGAGCGGGTTCGCTAACCAGTCCGGAAAATTCGAGTGGCTCGGCTCGGCGCGGGGCCGCCTCGGCGTGCTCGTGACGCCGGATGTGATGCTCTACGGCACCGGCGGTCTGGCGTGGACGGACTACGTTCACAACGAAAACCTGCTCAACACGCGCAATTTCCTGCCTCCGTTTGCGCCTCCGTTCGTGACCGACGGCTCTTTTTCAAACACGTCCTATGCCAACTGGCGCTTCGGATGGGTGGCCGGTGTCGGCGGCGAGATGCGGCTGTTCAAGAGCAACTGGATCGGCCGCCTCGAATATCTCCATTACGACTTCGGCAGTTCGGATACCTCTCCCGCCTCGATGTATTATTCCGGGCCGTGGCCGCGCAACGGCGGGCATCTCACGGCCGACGTCGTTCGCGCCGGGCTCTCCTACAAATTCGATCCGGATCGGTTCGCGCTCGGCTATCCCGGCTCGGCCGCCGCGGCGGCGCCGGTGCTCTACGCCAAGGCGCCGGTGGCGCCGCTGCCCTGGACCTGGGCCGGCATGTATCTTGGCGTCCACGGCGGCTATGGCTGGGGCAACGATCCATTCAACAAGACGCTTTTCCTGAATGGGACGAATTTCCCGCCACTATCGGGTGTCGATTCTCGCGGCTATGTCGCCGGCTTCCATGCCGGCGCAAACTGGCAGTCGCGGTCTGTGGTCGGCGGTCTCGAACTCGATATTTCCGCAACCGATATCAAGGGCTCAACCTCCAGCACCGCCGGCGGATTGACCGCAACTCAGGGCGACAAATTCGATCCGCTCGGTTCGGTGCGCGCGCGCCTCGGCTATCTCGTGACGCCCAACGTGCTGGTCTACGGCACCGGCGGCCTCGGCTGGACGCAATCCACCACCGTCAACGGTTTTGCTCCGGGTTTCGTGCCTGCGTCGCTGACGGCGCAGAACTGGATGTTCGGCTGGGTCGCGGGCATCGGCGGCGAGATGCGGCTCGGCAATACCAACTGGCTCGGCCGCGTCGAATATCTGCATTACGACTTCGGCAACACCGGTGCGTTCTCCGGCACATTCCCCGGCTTCAACGCCGCACTCACGAGCGCATCGGCGCTCAATTCCGGACACGTCACCACCGACGTCGTCCGGGCGGGTCTGAGCTACAAGCTCGACTGGCCCGATCCGGCCGGCGCCCGCAACACGACGGTCATCGCCAAGGCGGTTGCCCCCGCCGTGTGGAGCTGGAGCGGCTTCTATGTCGGCGCCCATGCCGGATACGGCTGGGCTCACGATCCCACGCAGGTCATGGCGCAGCCCGATACGTTTGGCCCCGGTCTGAACCCGACCATGGTGGGTGGAGTCAATTCGCGCGGCTATATTGCCGGCTTCCAGGCCGGTGCGAACTGGCAGTCAGGTGCGTTCGTCGGCGGCCTCGAAATCGATCTGTCGAAGACCGGAATCAAAGGCTCGGCTTCCGCGTCGGGCCTCGACAACAACATCCCGCCCGATCCGGTGACCGGGACCTTGTCCGACAAGATCGACCTGCTGGGCTCGGCGCGGGCCCGCCTCGGTTTCCTCGTGCGGCCGGACCTGCTGCTTTATGGCACTGGCGGCCTGGCCTGGACGCGTGTCGAGCAGACCTTCAACAACGTCGCGACGACCTTTGCCTTCAGCCAGATGACGCCGACCTGGCGTGCAGGCTGGGTCGCCGGTGCAGGCGGCCAATTGCGGCTCTGGAACAGCAACTGGCTCGCCCGGCTGGAATACCTGCACTACGATTTTGGCAATTCCTACGCGACGTCGCAGGGCTTCATCGATCCGACGGACCCGCGAGGGATCAACTTCCGAAACATCGTGACCGGCGGACGTCTCACCACCGACGTCGTCCGCGCCGGCATCGACTACAAGTTCGACTGACGGCTTCTGGTTCAGCGTCCCGGCGCAGCTGGCATGATCTGCAGCAGCAGGTCGGGCTTGATCGCGAGCTGGCCGATGAACGGCCGGTCGTGCGCTGCAATCAGCAACACCGAGGGGGCTACTCCCGTCGCGAACAGGCCGAGCGCAATGAACGACGCTCTGTGGTCGTCGCAATGCACCATCGCCATCACCAATAGCGCGCACGCCGCCTGCAAATAAAGACACGCCCATTTGACGAAATTGACTTCGGCGAGGCTGACGATGATGCGCTGCCGCCGCGCATTCAGCACGGTCTCGATCGCGCTGACGATCTCGTGTTGCGCGATCTGCTGGCCCGTCACTGTTGCCGGCAGTGACAGCACGAGCTGCAATGCATCCGCGAGAGGTTTCGGCGTGGTGTTGAGCGTCGCCGCTGGTGCGCCATCATCGGCCATTCCACATCAGCGGTTTGCCGCACATAGTCGCGCACGAGGTCGTTCAGTCCGGCCTGCGGCTCGCTCGGGAAGCTTGCGTCGAAGACAAGGATCGATCGCAGCGCACTGGCTTCGCGGCTGATGGCAGCACTTGCGCGATCGTTGTCGCTCCAGACCTGGGCGGCGGTGAAAGCCACGAACAGGCCGAAGATGATGCCGAGCGAGGGCAGCATCCCGACCGAGATCGCCTTGAAGGATTTGTCGAGCCCGCGCGCCGCAAGCGCCGCGACGCACGCCTGGATCGCCCACGTCAGCAGATAAGTGAAGCCGAAGATCACCAGCGCCATCACCGGCACCGGCAGTTCGTGCAACCAGTCGCTCATGTTCTCTTCCGAAGCCAACGTTTCGTTGCGGTCAGGCTAGCACGGCGACCCGGGTAGCGACGATATGGGCGCCTTTGGCCATTGACCTGCCGCAACGGGGATGCATACACGGAGGGTGATCGCAAGTAAGGAGAATCGGGAATGATTCGGAATTTGGCAATTGCGGCATTGGTTGCGTCGGTGTTGGCGATGCCATCGCATCAGGCGGTGGCGCAGAACACGCTTGGCGGCGCAATCGTGGGCGGCGTCGGCGGGGCTATCGTCGGCGGCGCCATCGGCGGCCGCCGGGGTGCCGCGATCGGCGCGGTGATCGGGGCCGGCACCGGAGCCGCCATCGCCTCCGAAGGCGAGCGGCGCCGGGGCGGCTATTACTATTATCGCGACCGCTGCTACTGGCCGCAGCCGGACGGCAGCTACGTGCCGGTCGATCCCCGCTATTGCTATTGAGTTCGAGACTCGCCTGCGGTTCAAGAGGCGCCCTGTCGGGCGCCTTTTTTATTGGCGCTGGATCGGCCGCATCCCCTTCAAGCCGGTCTGCAGCGTCGGATCTCGAATTCTACTTGTACGAGAATTTGATATATAACTACTACTGTATCGGTAAATTGACGTTGCCGCGATGGAGACGGACCATGACCAGCTCAGGGCAATCATCCGCGGCGAGCGCGCTTGGCAACATCACCAATGTCATCGTGCTGATGTTCGAAAATCGCTCGTTCGACCATCTGCTCGGTGCGATGCCGGGCGTCGACGGCGTGCTCGATGCGTCGGGCAAGGTCAAGTCCGGGCTCTACAACACCAAGAACCCGCTTGCCCCGCCGTCCGACACGCAAGGCCCTGGCTACAATCCGCCGGCCCGTCCGACGTCGATCATCCTGCGGCTCGGGAACGAGAGTAATTCCGACAATGAGTCCGCAGTGTCCTGCGGCAACAGCTACAACCACGATTTTTCGGATGCGATGTTGCGCGACCTTTATGGTCCGGGCACGACGGGCATCGTCGGCGGGCAGCCGCAGAACGCGCCCGCAACGACTTATCCGCCGACCAACAGCGGCTTTCTGTCCGCGCCCGGAAACAATATCGGCCCGTCGCCGATCGCGGGCGTGATGAGCTATTTCGCATGGCAATCGATGCAGGTGTTCCATGGCCTGGCGCAGAACTTCGTGGTCTGCGACGCATGGCACTGCGACATGCCCGGCCATACCGCGCCGAACCGCGCCTTCATGCATTGCGCCACCACCGGCGCTCTCGGCATCGACGACAATGACGATGCGGCCCTCACGCCCGCTCCCGGGCAGCAAGGCTATCCAATCGTCGACAGCACCACCATCTACGAGCAGATCCAGAGCAACAGCCAGACCTGGAAGATGTACTGGCCGGGCAGCAACTGCGACACCGACTGGCTCAACGCGACGGTCTTCAGCCAGCAATACAGCGCAGCCAACCCGACGCAATACAACGTGACGCAAGTGCCGATCGCCAATCTGTTCAGCGATCTCGCCAACGGCACGCTGCCGTTCTACAGCTTCATCATGTGCTGGAACGACGTCGGTCCGGACACCAGCATGCATCCGGATTCCATCGTGGAATCGGGCGAGAATTTGCTCGCCTGCGTCTACAACGCCCTGCAGGCGAGCAGCTATTGGAGCAACACGCTGCTGATCGTGAATTTCGATGAAAACGGCGGCATGTACGATCACAAGGGCGTTCCGCCGGCCACGCCGCCCGTCCCGGGCGCCCAGCCTGCGACATGGCAATGGCCGAACGGCGGCCCCGTCTATTCGTTCGATTACAGCGTTCTCGGCCTGCGCATACCCGTGCTCCTGATCTCGCCTTGGCTGCAAGCCGGTATCTGCAGCGATCAGTATCAGAACACGTCGATCCTGCGCTTCGTGCAGGATTTGCTGACGCCATCCGCGCCGGGCAGCCTGTCCCTCAACCAGCGGGACGGCAATGCCCCGTCGATCGCGCCGGTGTTCGACTATGCGAATTTCGGGTTGGCCGCGATGCGCACGGATTGCCCGAGCAATATGCCGCTATATGCCGGCACATATTTGACGCCCATCATCGGCGAAGCGCAAATCACCGGCGATTCCGCCCCCACGCTCGAACAGCTCGCCGCCCCGCCGGCGCCGCATATCGTCAAGATCACGAAGAAATATCTGGTGGGATTGCCGGGCCATCCGGACAGCGGCAAGCCGATTACCCGGCGATTCGCCACGGTCGGAGAGCTGCGCGCCTATGCGAAGGAGCGGCGCGACGCGGCGCTGGCCGCGATCCGGAAGGGGAGTGCGCGCTGAGGCCGATCAGCCCTTGCCGTGAACGGCAATGATGGCGCGCCGGTGGGTGCCTTCGCCGACCTTCTTGTCCTCGTCGTGGGCCTCGACCTTGAATCGCAGCTTGCGCCCGTCGATCTCGAGCAGCTCGGCACGCACCGTCACCTTCTGGCCTTTCGGGGTGGCGCCGAAATGCTTGACGTGCACCTCGAAGCCGACGGTGGTGTGCCCTTCCGGCAAATGATCCTGCACTGCCTGGATGCTGGTGCGCTCCATCAGCCCGATCATCGACGGCGTGGACAGCACGCCATCGCCGCCCATGTGCTTGACGACCAGCTTGTCGTCGACTGTGGTGACGGTCTCGGCTTTGAGCCCCGGTGTCAGGCGATCGGTCGGCATGTGTCTTTCTCCAGTGTTAAGCAGCGTTAAATCATTTTGGTTGACCGCTCTTTTTCCAAAGAGGGCGCTAGTTGTTCCTCAGTAGGGCAAACCGACGTCGGTCGATCTGCTCGCGCGCCAACAGTCCCGTTGCTGCGCAAAGATCGGGTGCATAGAGCTGGCAGGTTCCTCGCCTTTCGATCGCCTTGTCGATCAGGTCCAGAAGTCGTGCAGGTGCGATATCGGGCGGGGCGGCAATGCGACCGGTGACGACGTGCTTTTCCATTTCCTCGTGGACGTCGTGGTCGATATCCGGGTTGCGCCAGCAATTTGCGCACATGATCTTGAAGTTCTCCGAGTGCGAATAGATGACGGCGTCCCCGTCCAATTCTCCGCTCAGGTCGACCAATTGCCGTGCTGTCTCCTGCGTGCCCGCGAAATCGAAGAACTGGTAATTCCGACGCAGAAGCGTCGCCAAATGGGGGAACACGGGTATCTGCCGTTCACCAAAAGTGTGATGGGTAATCGGGGCGCCGTCCATGAGGATGACATCGCCATAGTCGACGCCGAGATTGCCGTACAGCACACTGCGGATAATTCCATGGCACGGACTTAACCGTTCGATCCATACTGTTTCTTCTTCGCCTGGATCATCGAGGTTCGCCACACGCTCTACAAGAGGCCGTTCGGCGAGCTTCACCTTGCAGGCCGGATATCCGCCTTCCGGCAACCCAAACCGTCCAAGCTCAATTTTTTGCCCCATGCGCTTCCATACGTCCAAGGCAGTCTCGGCGTTCCCGGCGCCCGTGGCGCAGATTCCAAGGTTCCATTCGTAGGCATCGACAACCTCTTGCGACAGGCCAGCAGCAGCACGGTTTGCCGCCACGCCTTCTGCGAATCTCCCACGCGTCTTGTAGAAAAGGCCTAAATTGTAGTGATGCGCGCCATTTCGCGGATCGATTTCGGTCAGTTTCCGAAGACTGCTCTCGGCGATCGCGTCTTTCTGGCGCGCCATCATTCGAGCAGATGTGGCGAGCCCGCGGAGTATCCGCTCTTGTTCGGGCCTGCCCTCATAGACCCTGGCCAGGCGGTCCAGCTTCTCGACCATCGTCTGAAATATCGAGTGTCCCGAGGGTGGCGCGTTCAGATCATCAACGTCGCGGACGGCTTCGAGGCATTGGCCAAGCGCCGAGAGGATATAGACGTCCTCATCGTGAGCGTCCGCTATCTCTGAAAGAACGCCTGCCGCTTCCTCCCTTGGGAGGTTTCGCCCGTCGATCACCCACAACAATGCCATGGCGGCGTCTGGCTGATGGTGTTGGGCCTTTCGCAATCGTTGAATCTTCTGCCATGCCGCCTGCTCGTTGCCCGCCTGTCCTTCTGCAACGGCGTCACGTGCAATCGCGCCGATCTCGTCGGAAGAGAGAACCGCGCTGGGACCATTCGACATGATCGGCTTCTCCGTGGAGGCGCTTCGCCAAGTAGGTAGGGCGGTCGAAACACAATGGGAACTATATCAGCCGCATCCCCTTCAGGCTCGCGTGGCCGGCTTTGCCGACGATGATGTGGTCGTGCACGGCAATCCCGAGCGGGGCGGCGATATCGATGATCGCCTTGGTCATCTGGATGTCGGCCTGTGACGGCGTCGGATCGCCGCTGGGGTGGTTGTGTACCAGGATCAGCGCGGTCGCCGACAATTCCAGCGCGCGCTTGATCACCTCGCGCGGGTAGACCGGGGTGTGATCGATGGTGCCCACCTGCTGCACCTCGTCCGATATCAGCTGGTTGCGCTTGTCGAGGAACAAGAGGCGAAACTGTTCCTTGTCGGCGAACGCCATGCTGCTCCGGCAATAGTCGATCACCTCGTTCCAGGACGACAGCGCGACGTTACGCTTGATCTCGCCCCTGGCGATGCGGTCGGCGGCGGCTGCGATCAGCTTGAGCTGGTTGATCGAGGCGTCGCCGATGCCATCGACTTCCCGTAGCCTCGCCACCGGCGCATGGACGACCTCGGCAAATGAGCCGAACGTCTTCAAGAGCTCCTTGGCGAGCGGCTTGGTGTCGCCCTGGCGCAGCGGGAAGAACAGCGCCATCTCCAGCAATTCATAGTCGCTCAAGGCGTCGGGTCCGGCGCTGTAGAACCGCTCGCGCAAGCGTTCGCGATGGCCGAGATAGTGCGGCTTCCCGGCAGGTGCATCGTCCGGCGGCTTGGGTTTCGCGGGCATGGCACGCAACCATGCCGTGCCGCGCGGGGTTTGGGAAGCCGGTCCGTTCAGGCTGGCGGCTTCTCGCCGTGGCGTTCCGACAGGGTGAAAATCTCGACGCCGCGCTCGGTGACGCCGACCGAATGCTCGAACTGCGCCGACAGCGAGCGGTCGCGGGTCACCGCGGTCCAGCCGTCGGACAGGATCTTCACATGCGGCTTGCCGAGATTGATCATCGGCTCGATGGTGAAGAACATGCCGGGTTTCAGCGGCACGCCTTCGCCGGGGCGGCCGATATGGATGATGTTGGGCTCGTCGTGGAACAGCCGGCCCAGCCCATGGCCGCAGAAATCGCGCACCACGCTCATGCCCTGCGGCTCGACGAAACTCTGGATCGCGTGGCCGACGTCGCCGGTGGTGGCGCCGGGCTTGACCGCGGCAATGCCGCGCATCATCGCCTCATAGGTCACCTCGATCAGCCGCTCGGCTTTCCGCGCGATGGGGGGAATCGCGTACATCCGGCTGGAATCGCCATACCAGCCGTCGACGATGAAGGTCACGTCGATGTTGACGATGTCGCCTTCCTTCAGCGCGCGGTCGCCGGGCATGCCGTGGCAGACCACGTGGTTGATCGAGGTGCAGGTCGAGTAACGATAGCCGCGATACATCAGCGTCGCGGGATAGGCGTTGTGGCTGAAGGCGAATTCGCGGACGAAGTCGTCGATCCGGGACGTCGGCACGCCGGCCTGCACGATGTCGGTGAGCTGGTCGAGGCACCTTGCCACCAGGCTGCCTGCCTTGCGCATGCCGGCAAATCCGCTGGCGCCATGCAGCTTGATCTGCCCGGTCTTGCGCAGCGAGGTGTCGGTGGCTTCGATGTAGCTCATGGCAGGGAACGGTTCCGCGGGGTGATCTGGAGGCCTGATTTGAGGCCTAATTTAATGATCGGCGCGGGTCATGCAAGCCGGTGATTGCACGGTGGAGGTGTCTCAGCTTGAAACTTCCACCACGGTCTCGACCGGCAGTGCGCCGCCGCGCACCCTGATCTCGCGCACCGGATAGGGCACGCGGATATTCTCGCGCTTGAAGGCGTCCCACAGCGCCAGCATCACGTCGCTCTTGACGCTGTCCATGCCCTCGGGGTCGGCGAGCCAGAAGGTGAGGGAGAATTTCATGCCGGCTTCCGCGAACTCGGTGAGCAGGCAGTTCGGCGGCTTGTTCTTCAGCGCGCGGGCATGCGCGGCGGCGGTCTCGATCGCGACCTTGCAGACCACCTTCGGATCGGCGTCGTAATTGGTGCCGAAGATCACCTTCACCAGCGTATATTTGTCGGTGTAGGTCCAGTTGGTGACCTTCTGCGTCACCAGGTCCTCGTTCGGGATCAGGAATTCGCGGCCGTCGCCGGCGGCAACCGAGATATAGCGCGTCTTCATCGCGCTGATACGGCCCGAATTGTCGCCGATGGTGACGAGGTCGCCGGGCTTCACCGACTTGTCGACCAAGAGGATGATGCCGCTGATGAAGTTGGCGACGATCTTTTGCAGGCCGAAGCCGATGCCGACGCCGGCCGCGCCCGAGAACACGGTGAGCGCCCCGAGGTTGATGCCGACCGCGCTCATCGCGACCGCCACCGCGAACACCATCAAGCCGATGCGGATCACCTTGACCAGCAGCACCTGCACCGATGGCGTCAAATCGCCGGAGCGCGCGATCTGGTTCTCGGCGAAGTTGCTCGCGACATTGGAGAGCCACAGCGCCACCGCCAGCAGCACCGCAAGCTGGATCAAAAGCAGCGGCGTCAGCTCCAGGCCGCCGAAGCTGACCGAGACCGAGCCGAGCGCGGCAATGACGGGGTCGAGCTGTCCGATGATGCTGAGCGCCGCGACCAGCCAGGCCGACAGCGACACCACGCGCAGCGCGAAGGGATTGCGGATCACTGAGGCCAGCAGGCGGATCACCAGCCAGGCCAGCGCCAGCTTGGCGCACATCGATATCAGATAGCTGCGGCTCGGCCAGGTCGACATCTTCATGATGATGCGCGTGACCCGCATCAGCACCGCGAACAGGGCCGTCGGGGCGTGCAGCACCAGCACGTGCACAATCATGCGGAACGGCGCCGGCCAGTTGGTGCCGAGCTTGCTGGTGTCGACCCGCGCGCGGATCGCCGCGCCGATGGCGTATGCTATTCCGGCGCCCGCCAGCACCACGCCAATCTGGAAGAAGAACCAGGGCGAGGTAATCTCCGCGCCGGCGGATCGCAGCGCCGATTGTATGAATTCGAGGACGTCCTTGATGTCCATGTCCATGGCGGAGCCTTATCGGGAAGGTGCGATTCGCAGTTTCGAAAGATTCCACAATCGAGGCATCGATACCATCGAACGGGATGACGGAACGGGGAAAAGCCCGGAAATCGGGCATTTCGACGCTACCAAAGGAAATGGGTTGGCGTTCAAAGATGGCAGCGATAAGGATGAATCGACAACGATTTTAGGGGATTTGCGCAAGGCTTATGGCTTCGCTCGACCAGGTCAGTATCGCGATTCTGCTGGGCGCCATGCTCGTCATGGCCGGCATCCTCTCGAGCCTGCTGGCGCTGCGGTTCGGCGCGCCGCTGCTGCTGGTGTTCCTCGTCATCGGCATGCTGGCGGGCGATTCCGGGCCCGGCCGGCTGCAGTTCGACGACGTGCGCTCGACCTATCTCGTCGGCTCGGTCGCGCTTGCACTGATCCTGTTCGACGGCGGCCTGCGCACGCGCTTTCAGCACATCCGCACCGTGCTTGCGCCCTCGATGGTGCTCGCCACCATCGGCGTGTTGCTCACCGCGCTCATCACCGCACCGGTCGCGCGCTACGCGCTCGACCTCAATTGGACCGAGTCGCTGCTGGTTGGCGCGGTCGTGGCCTCGACCGATGCGGCCGCGGTGTTCCTGCTGGTGCATGCGCAGGGCCTGCGCCTGCGGCCGCGGGTCGGCGCGACGCTGGAAGCGGAATCCGGCAGCAACGATCCGTTCGCAGTGTTCCTCACCCTGATGCTGGTCGAGTTCATCTCGGTCGGTCACTCTTCGCCGGGCCATGTGTTGCTGGAGCTGCTTCAGGAGGCCGGGCTCGGCGCCGTCATCGGCATCATCGGCGGGCGGGCGATGGTAATCGCGCTCAATCGGGTGGCGCTGCCGCAGGGGCTGCATGCGCCGTTCGTCACGACCACGGCGCTGGTGATCTTCGCGGCGGCGCAGATGGTGCATGCCTCCGGCTTCCTCGCGGTCTATCTCGCCGGCATCATCGTCGGCAACCGGCCGACCCGCGCGCATAATTCGGTTGTCGCTTTCCTCGATGCCGCGACCTGGCTCGCGCAAATCGTGATGTTCGTGCTGCTGGGCCTGCTGGTCTCGCCGCACCGGCTCGGCTCCAGCATTGGGCCTGCCGTGGTGGTCGCGATCGCGTTGATGCTGGTGGCGCGCCCGGTCGCGGTGTTCCTGTGCCTTGCGCCGTTTCGGTTTAACTGGCGGGAAAAGATCTTCATCGCCTGGACCGGCTTGCGCGGCGCGGTGGCGATCTTCCTCGCCTCGATTCCGATGCTGGTCGGCTTGTCGAAAGCCTATCTCTATTTCGACGTCGCCTTCGTCGTCGTCATCATCTCGCTGTTGTTCCAGGGCTGGACGCTCGGCGTCGCCGCGCGGAAGCTGCATGTGGCGCTGCCGCGCGCCGAGCGCGGCCCGCGCCGCGTCGAACTCGATCTGCCCGGCCAGCTCGAGCAGGAGCTGGTCGGCTATCCCGTGCGGGCGAAGAGCCTGTTTTTCCGGCGCGGGCTGATCCCGTCATGGTCGAAGCCGACGCTCGTGATCCGCAAGGAGACCATCCTGACGCCGGCGGAGGCCGACCCGATCGCGCCCGGCGATTACATCTATCTGCTGGCGCCGCCGGAGCGCGCCGAGGCGCTCGACCGCTTCTTCGTCGACATGCAGCCGAGTGCCGCGCCCGATCCGCATCTGCTCGGCGATTTCACCGTCTCCGGCGACCACACGCTGTTCGAGCTCGCCGAGATCTACGGCGTCAAGGTTCAAGCCGGCGAAGAGCGGCTGACCTTGTCGGACTATTTCGACATCCATCTCCATCACGCGCCCAAGGAAGGCGCCACCCTGCCGCTTGATGCGATTACGTTGGTG
Source organism: uncultured Alphaproteobacteria bacterium (assembly GCA_963791665.1). Lineage (GTDB taxonomy): Bacteria > Pseudomonadota > Alphaproteobacteria > Rhizobiales > Xanthobacteraceae > Bradyrhizobium. The sequence continues at coordinate 50,952 of CAWBTH010000037.1, forward strand.
GCGCGTTCGATTTCCGGCGGACGGGTCAATGTGGTCGGCCTGCGTCTGCCCGAAGACGAGGACGACGCGCCGCCGCCGACGCGAGTGCAGACGTTGAAGCGCAAGCTCGGCGAGCTCTGGACCTCGGTCGCGGGGATTTAGGATTCAACGGTGCGGCGTTCTTAACCCTCCCCCTTGCGGGGAGGGTCGGCCGAGCGAAGCGAGGCCGGGGTGGGGGTCAACACGAACGGTCCTTGCATTGACCCCCACCCGGCGCTCACGCGCTTCGCTTGTTCGCGCCACCCTCCCCGCAAGGGGGAGGGTGGCAGAGCGCAAGCTCGGCGAGCTAGCGCTTACAGCCAGGGATGCTCGGCGTGCTTTCGCTTCTCGAAGGCCTCGATCTTGTCCTTCTGCAACAGCGAGAGCTCGATTTCGTCATAACCGTTCAGCAGACTCTCGCGCGAGAACGCCGCGACGTCGAAATGGTCGACCTGCTCGTCCGGTCCGGTCACGGTCTGCTCGCGCAGATCGACGGTGATCTCGGCGCCGGGGAGCTCGGTCAGGAACTGGATCAGCTCGTGCACCCGCTTGGCGCTCAGCTTGACCGGCAACATGCCGTTCTTGAACATGTTGTTGTAGAAGATGTCGGCGAACGAGGGCGCGATCACGCAGCGGATGCCGAAATCGAGCAGCGCCCAGGGCGCGTGCTCGCGGCTCGATCCGCAACCGAAATTCTCGCCGGCCACCAGGATTTTCGCTTTGCGGAAAGGTCCCTGGTTCAGCACGAAGTCCGGCCGCTCTTCGCCGTTGTCGTTGTAGCGCCGTTCGGAAAACAGCGCCTTGCCGAGTCCGGCCCGCTTGATCGTCTTCAGGAATTGCTTGGGAATGATCGCATCGGTATCGACGTTGGGGATTCCCATCGGGGCCGCCACCGCCTTCAGCTTTTCAAACTTCTCCATCACTGGTCTCCTTTTGCGTTGTCTCGGTCAAATTCGGTCGTCCAATGCCGATCAACACCAGCGGCGTTTCGGGCGACACGCCCGAAAGTTCGCTGTCCACGATCTTGACCGCATTGGAATAGAGGCTTTCGCCGGTCACGTCGAGCAGGTGATGATCATACAGCAACACCGCTCCGAAGAAGGCATCGGTCGGATTTTCAGGTCCCGACAGCTTCATCGATCCAAGAGACTGCTGCCAGTTTTCGACGGTGGTCCGGACCGCGACGGCATGGCTGCGCTGCAACCGCACCGTTCCGCGCCGGTCGACAATCCTCAGCGAATGCCGCGAACCGGCTTTCGGACTGTAGACGAACGCGCCCGGGGTTTCGGCGGCGAGTTCGATGCTGTCCTCGGATTGATGGAGCGATCTTGCCGCGATCCGGCGGGCCTGCCGCTCCGAGACGGTGTCCGTCTCGCCGGTGCTGCGGAGCGCGGCGGCGCCGGTGGCGATCGCGCGGATCCTGCCGGTCTGGCGGTCGATCTCCACCGAAATGTCGACGCTCTTCGGGTCGGCTCCGAGCCGGCCGATCGCTTCCAGCGTTTCCGCGCGCAGATGCGCGATATCGTCGGACGACGGATCGGGATTGACCCTTTCGACGACTTCGCGAACCATCGCCAGCGCCGCCCCGATCGAGGAGATGATCTCCGCATCCTTCGCGATCTCGAACTGCAGGCCGAGCTGCTCTGCAACGGTCGGCAACAAGGCGCCGATGCCGCCGCCCGTTCCGATCAGCACCTGCTGGTCCTCGTCGAGTTGATAATCCTTGATCAGCGTTCGAATGGTTGGCGTCACCTTGCCCGCCGCCGCGGCGAGCACTTCCTTTGCCAACGAAACGACGTCCTTGCCCAGCTTTGCCGCGAGCGGAGCGAAGGCCGCGCGCGCGGCTTCCGCCGGCGCGTAGCAATGCATCCCCGGATGCGTGAGCCCGGCGGCATTGGCGGCGCAGGTGGTCGTCAACGCAAAGCGGCCATCCCGTTCGGTCTCGATCGCGACGAAGTCGTCGCCGTCCCCTGGCTTCGGTTCGAAGAACACCAGCCGGGCGTTCTCGAATATCTCGGCAGGCGCGAAGCAGGCGTATCGAAGGCCTGCGATGTGGGCGCTTCGCGGTCCGACCTCGCGCACCGAGCCATCCGCGATCCTGATCAGGCTGCCGCCGGCGACGCCCAGCACGCGCACGTCGAGCGAATTGACGAACGTATCGTGGCCGCCGACGTTGGCGTAGGTCACGACCGGACGCCCGGCCTTGACGACGCCGAGGTTGGTCGAGGTGCCGCCGACTTCGAAGTAGATGCCGTCGGACATGCCGACATGCATCAACGAGCCCGCCACGCTTGCCGCGGGTCCGGACAGCATCGTCATCGCCGGCCGATGCCGCATTTCGCTGATATCCATCACGCCGCCGTCGCCGCGCATGATCATCAGCGGCGCGTCGATGCCGGCGTTCTTCATGCTCGTCTCGGTCAGATTGGCGGTCGCGATCATCCGCGGCAGGATCGACGCATTGATCACCGCGGTGCGCGTTCTGCGTCGTCAGTCCGTACAGCCTCGTGACCTCATGCCCGCATGTCGTCGGAAGGCCGAACGCGCCGCCGACCTCACGAACGAGTTCTTCGGTCGACGTATTGTCGACGCCGAACGCGCTTGACGCCACCAGCACCTGGGCGCCCTCGATGCGGAGCGCGCTCACGGCAGTCTCGACCGCCTTGCGGTCGAGGGCGTCGCTCAGCAGGAACCGGTTGCAGGTCTGCAGCACGCGGCCCGGCGCGAGCTCGATCGGATCGATGCGAACCTGCCCTTCGGCGAGTTTTGCCGCTTTCGCAGCTGCCAGCCCCAGGATTCCGACCCGCGCCACGTCGCCCTCCAACAGCGCGTTGGTGGCTTGCGTCGTGCTGTGCGCGAGCAGGACGACGTCGCTCGCCTCGATGCCGGCATCGCCCAGCACCCGTTCGAACACCTGGATGACGCCCGCGGCAACGCCGTCCGGATGGTCATGAGTGGTGTGAACCGACGAACGCCCGACGACGCTGCCGTCGAAATGGTCGATCAAGGCGGCCTTGGTGAAGGTCCCGCCGACGTCGATTCCGATGCGATAGGAATTCCTGCTCAAGACGTCGTCCATGATCCAGGCGCTGGTGGCCTTTTAACATGTCACAAGTACTGGTTTAAGTACTCAAATTATGCTGGTATAAAAACCACCATGAAAGCACCAGACCCGATCGCCCCGGCGCTCTCGCTCAGCGCGTTCTTGCGGGCGCTCCGGGAGCGCCAGTCTCCGGCTGAATTCGGTCTCGCCGCCGGAGCGCGACGGCGCACGCCGGGCCTGCGGCGCGAGGAGGTCGCCCAGCTCTGCGGATTGAGCGTCACCTGGTACACCTGGATCGAGCAGGGGCGCGATGTGTCCGTCTCGGCCTCGGCACTTGCGCGCCTCGCACGCGGGTTGCGCCTGTCGCGCGCCGAGCGCAGCTATCTGTTCGAAGTTGCGGGCAAGCGCGATCCCGAGCGGCCGGGCAACAGGGATGATCCGCCTGAGGGGGTGCTGGCCTGCGTCGATGCGATCGATGGTCCCGCCTACATCCTCGATCGCACATGGGGCGCGCGCCGCTGGAACGCGAAAGCGTCCCGGCTGTTCGCCGGATGGCTCGATGCCGACGGCGAAAAAAACCTGCTGCGCTACATCTTCCTCAGGCCTGAGGCGCGAACCCTGATCCTCGACTGGACGTCCCGCGCGCAGCGCGTCGTCGCGGAGTTCCGCGCCGCGGTGACAGGCTACTCCGACGATCCGGATATTCGCCGGCTCGTGGACGAACTGAGAATTGCAAGCTCCGACTTCGCGCGCTGCTGGCAGACCCAGGGGGTGTTGGCGCGCGAAGGCGGCGAGCGTGCGTTCAATCATCCGGCCATGGGACGCCTGCACTATCAGCAGGTGTCGCTGTCTCTCGCGGGCTGGCCCGACTATCGGCTGACGATGCTTGTCTCTCCACCAACCGTACGTAAGCGATGACCGGTATGATCCGGTTTGGCTTCGTGCGCGGCCGGGCGCGAACGCGGTTTGTCGTACAAACGAACGTAGAGCGAGGCCAACCCACAATCGCCGCACGATGGGAGTGCGCGCGGTGCGCGCGATCTCCGGCGACCGGGTCAATGTAGTCGGCCTGCGCCTATCCAGGCGCCGTCGCGCCAGTAGCCGTGCCCTTCATGATCGCGCCAATCGTAACGCTCACGCCAATACTTGGCGGCTCCGTGATTTAGCGGGTCGCCTGAAGGTTGGGCTCCCAGGGAGCGGGCAGGATGACGCGAATCTGAGAGGCCGGAGGCGAGGGCGCCGGCGTTTCGACAGAGCTCTTGGCCTTGGGTGCATCTGTGGTCCGTTCGGCCATGGTGGGATAGGCCCATACCGCGGTCGTAGCCAGGCCAGCGATCAGCAGCGCACTGGCTGTCATGGTGGTTACGGCTCTCATCTCCAAATCCTTGCTCCGGTTTTCGCATCAATCTTTATCAAGTGAAAAAGTTCCGCCCTGACGTTTCGATGGCGCTCAGACGCGTTTCTGGCCGCTTGGTCCAACCGGGGAACCATTGCCATTTTTTCCCGTTACCGATGGCTGCCGCTTCGGCGGCTTACCGGAGGAGAGTGATATGAAGATTAAAACTGTTGTCGCGGTGTCCATGATTACCGCATTCATGACGCCCGCCTTTGCGGCCAACTCGTATTACGTTGTGCAGGACGTGAAGACCAAGAAGTGCATGGTCACCGAGACCAAGCCTACTTCCACGGAGACAACCGTCGTGAGCGGCGATACGGTCTATAAGACCAAGTCGGAAGCTGAAGCCGGCATCAAGACCACCAAGGTCTGCACGACCAACTAGGGAGAGCTTGTGATGCCAGTACTCTTACTGTGGGCCGTTCCTGCCGTCCTCGTAATCGGCGGTGGTGTCTACATTATCGGCCACTTGCATTGAACCCCGCGAAAAAGCCCGGCTAACAACCGGGCTTTATTCGTTCAGCGTGCTCGGTGGAGATTCCCGGACGTGAGTGAGCAGTATTTGATAGATCGACAAGAGCCAATTTTTCGTAGCCCTATATGCCCGGTCGAGTAAAGTCAGGCGCTTCTGGAGCACGCACGCTCAAAAGCGACGAAGATACTCCCAATAACATCGAGGCGAAGCCGTTGCCGCTTGGCGCAGGCGCGCGCATGAACGCGCGAGTCGTGCTTGCCGTAACATTGTTCGCCCTTGGCTTGTGGACCGCGGCAAGTTTTCTGCCCTCGCTGATATGGGCTACCATTCTCGCCGTAGCACTATGGCCGCTCTACACCAAATTTGCCACGCGTCTTGCCATGGAGCCTTCCGGCGTAGCCGCGCTTGCTTTCACCTTCATCGTGGCGCTCATCCTGTTTACTCCCATGGCGCTTGCCGTTTATCAGATAGCGCAGCAGAGTGACGTCGTCGTCGGATGGTTTAAGAAAGCGCAAGAGAGCGGGATAGAAGTGCCGGAGTGGATGGCGCGTCTCCCGATTGCAGCGGAAAGTGCGCAACAATGGTGGCGGGCCAACCTTTCGGATCCCAAAGCCGCGACCGCCTGGCTGCATGCGTTCAATGCTGATAACGCGTCTGATTTTTTCCAGACATTAGGTGGTCAGCTGCTGCATCGCCTCTTCATGCTGTTGTTCTCGCTGCTTGCGCTGTTTGTTTTGCTCAGCAACGGCCGCTCCGTCGCGAGCCGTTTTCTGGAGTCCTGCGAGCGTATTTTTGGGGAAGCCGGTGAGGGTCTGATCGAAAAACTGGTCGATGCGGTCCGCGGCACGGTGAACGGCACTGTCGTCGTCGCGGTTGGGGAGGGTTTGCTGATTGGCGTCGGTTATTTCGTTGCCGGCGTGCCGAATGCGTTGATGTTCACGATCTTCACGGCCGCGTTCGCGATGCTTCCGTTCGGCGCCTGGGCGTCCTTCACCATAGCATCCTTGATCTCGATCTCGGGCGGCGGCAGTGGCTTTGCAGCCGCGGGGGTATTTTGTTGGGGTGCGATCGTCATGCTCGCGGGTGATCAATTCGTGTGGCCGACCTTGGTCGGCGGCTCGGCGAGACTGCCATTTCTTTTCGCGTTTGTGGGAATCTTCGGAGGTCTTGCCGCTTTCGGGCTGCTCGGCTTGTTTTTAGGGCCGGTCATCATGGCGGCGTTGCTGACGGTATGGCGGGAGTGGATATTTCGGCCCAAGGTTCTGGGGAAGTCCGGCTAATTGTTGCTTTTCAACACGACGGGCAAAACACCCGATATCGTGTCAAGCCCGGCGCGCAAATATCTCTTTCCGATAGACGGAAATTATGATTTAAAGAAGTCACCTCGCCCCAACACGAGGGACGTATCGGCCGATCGTCACGACACGTGGGGCGGGTTGCGATGGACGCGATGGACGCGAAGGTGCGCAGACGATGCGTATCCGAGGCGGACGGCAAAGGCGGGTGGTTCTGATCCCCCGACGCTGGGATCAAGTCTTGTCGATACCAATCGACAGGGCAACGGAGGCTAACAAGCCCGGACTCCGGGAAGAGCGCGCTATAAGCCGTAAACCATTGCGCAGGGAGTGCCGGAGTGATTTCGGCGTACCTGTGTTGGCCTGCGCGCGTTTTTTTGTTTTGCACGCGAGGCCGTGGGTGCGGCGTGCGTCCGGCATTCCCTGCGCCCTCTGATTACCGGGGGACACGGACGAAACGCATCACCCGGGACGCGAAATCGCGCCGCGGGAATGCTGTTTCACGTCTTCTCCGACCCAGTATCCCCGAGGCCTCTCGGTTAAGCACAGCCGTCTCTGGAATACTGGATCGCCCGATTAAATCGGGCGATGACAACGAATAGTTGGAGGGGGCATGCCAGCTCTGCTGTTGAGCATTGCGCCGACTATCTCTAGTCTGGACGTCAAAGTTGGATACACGGGAGAGAGACCCCATGGCCACCCCTGAGGACGAGCAATTCGGCTTCGCGCCCGATTACGATTCGCCGGTCCCCTACATGCAGCGGACCCGCGACTATTACACCGCGATCGGCTACACCACGCCGTATCGCTGGGCGCATTATGTCGATTCGCCGTTCCAGAAACTGAAGAAACCGTTAACGCAATCGCGCGTGACCATCGTGACGACCGCCGCGCCCTACGATCCCGCCAAGGGCGATCAGGGGCCTGGCGCGGCCTACAACGGCGGCGCCAAGTTCTACAAGGTCTACAGCGGCGACACGTCCAAGCAGCACGATTTGCGTATTTCGCATATCGGCTACGATCGCAAGCACACCACGGCGACCGACAACGGCACCTGGTTTCCGCTGCCGCAGCTGATCAAGGCGCAAGCCAAGGGGCGAATCGGCGAGGTCGCGCCGCGCTTCTTCGGCGCGCCGACCAATCGCAGCCACCGCGTCACGATCGATACCGACGCGCCGGAGATCCTGGCGCGCTGTCTCGCCGACAAGGTCGACGTCGCGGTCGTCGTGCCGAACTGTCCGGTGTGCCACCAGACGTCAGCGCTGGTCGCGCGGCATCTCGAGGCGGGCGGCATTCCCACTGTCGTCATGGGCTGCGCCAAGGATATCGTCGAGCACGCTGCCGTGCCGCGCTTCCTGTTCTCGGATTTTCCGCTCGGCAATTCTGCCGGCAAGCCGCATGACGTGGACTCACAGGCACTGACGCTAGAACTCGCGCTTGGGCTGCTCGAAAGCGCCGGCGGCGCGCGCACCACGATGCAGTCGCCGTTGCGCTGGAGCGTGGACGCTTCCTGGAAGCTCGACTACAACAACGTCGCGCAGATGAGCCCCGAGGAGCTGGCGCGCCGCCGCGCCGAGTTCGATCGCCAGAAGGAGATCGCGCGCGGCAACCGCGCGGCGTAAGTTCCGCATCGTCATTGCGAGGAGCGAAGCGACGAAGCAATCCATGGCACCGCAAGCGGACAGATGGATTGCTTCGCTTCGCTCGCAATGACGAGACTAATATCCTCGGAGGTACTAGTGACCCGACCGTTCGAAGGCGTGAAGATCCTCGACTTCACGCAGGTGCTGGCCGGCCCCTATGCGAGCTACCAGCTCGCGCTGCTCGGCGCCGACGTCATCAAGATCGAGCGGCGCGGCGGCGAGGACATGCGGCGCACGCCGTTGTCCCGCGAATGGGCCGACCGCAACCTCGCGCCGGCGTTCCAGGCCGTAAACGGCAACAAGAAGAGCCTGACGCTCGACCTGTCGAAGCCGGAAGCGCTTGCCATCGTCAAGAAGCTCGCCGCGCAGGCCGACGTGGTGATGGAGAATTTCCGCCCCGGCGTGATGGACAAGCTCGGCATCGGCTATGACGCACTCGCCAAAGATCAACCCGCGCCTGATCTATTGCGCGGTGTCGGGCTTCGGCCAGACCGGCCCGGCGCGCGACGGCGCCGGCTATGACGGCAAGATGCAGGCGATGAGCGGCATCATGGCGATCACCGGCCATGAGGAGAGCGGTCCGACGCGGGCGGGCTTTGCGGTCTGCGACGTGCTGTCGGGCGCGACCGCCGCCTTCGGCGTCTCCAGCGCGCTGTTCCAGCGCAGCCACACCGGCAAGGGGCAGCTCATCGACGTCTCCATGCTGGAAGCGTCGCTGGCGTTCCTGTCCGGCCAGGTCGCGGATTATTCCGTCGCCGGTCATCGCCAGCAATTGTCCGGCAATCAGGCCGTCAGCCGCAAGCCGACCGCCAATCTGTTCAAGGCAGGCGACGGCCATCTCCTGCTCGCCGTCAATAATGAGAAGCAATATCAGGCCTTGATGAAAGCGATCGGCCGCGAGGATACGTTCACCGATCCGCGCTTCGCCGACTGGTTCACGCGGCAGGAGAACGAGCCGGCGCTGCGCGCGATCATCGAGGAGGCGCTGGCGAAGAAGAGTCCGCGCGAATGGGAAACGCTTCTGGATGCCGCGGGCGCGCCGTGCGCCAGCATCTGGAAGGTCGAGGAGGTGATCGATCATCCGCAGATATCAGCGCGCGGCGCGCTGCAGGAGATCGACACGCCCTATGGCCGCCTGCGCTTTGCCGGCAGCGGCTTCCGCCTCGCACATGGCGGCGGACGGCTCGACACCATGGCGCCGGAGCCCGGCGCGCATACCGATGAGGTGCTGGCGTCGATCGGTTACGACGCGGGCGCGATCGCGGATTTGCACGCGCGAGAGATTGTTTGATCGCGTCATTGCGAGGAGCGAAGCGACGAAGCAATCCATGGCGCAGCAAGTGGAGAGGTGGATTGCTTCGCTTCGCTCGCAATGACGAATTGAGAGAGCGTGCCTAAAGTTACGACAACACCTTCACGCCGCCGAACGACGTCACCTTGCCGTCCTTCAACATCACGATCTGCGTCGCGAGCTGGCGCAATTCGGCGGCGTCGTGGCTGACATAGACCATGGGAATGCCTTCATCGCGCAGGCGGATGAGGTAGGGCAGGATTTCCACCTTGCGGCCCTCGTCGAGCGATCCCAGCGGCTCGTCCATCAGCAACAGCCGCGGCTTCGACAAGAGCGCGCGGCCAAGCGCGACGCGCTGTCGTTCGCCGCCCGACAGCTTGCCCGGACGGCGATCGAGCAGAGGGCCGATGTCGAGCAGGTCGGTGATGCGCTTGTGCTGCGCGGGATCGGCCGCGAGAGCGTTCATGCGGCGGCCGTAGTCGAGATTGTGCCTGACATCGAGATGCGGAAACAACCGCGCATCCTGGAACACGTAGCCGATGCGGCGGCGATGCGGCGGCACATGGATGCGCGCGCTCGTATCGTCGAGCACCTCGCCGTCGAGCGCAATGGTGCCGCGGTCGGGAGCCAAAAGGCCCGCGATCATGTTGACCAGCGAGGTCTTGCCGGCGCCGGAGGCGCCGAACAGGCCGGTGACGCGGCCTTCGCTCTCGAATGCGGCTTCGAGCGAGAACTCACCGAGCTGCTTCCGGACGTCGACGCGCAACATTGCTCAGTTCCCGTGCAGCCGTGCCGTGGCACGTCGCGCGAACCATTCCGCGCCGATCAACGCTGCAACCGCGATCGCAATCGAGATCAACACCAGCCGTCCGGCCGCAGCGTCACCATCGGGTGTTGAGATCAACGAGTAAATGGCCGACGAAATCACCTGCGTCTCGCCGGGAATGTTGGAGACGAAGGTGATGGTCGCGCCGAACTCGCCGATCGCCTTGGCGAAGCCGAGCACCATGCCGGCAAGGATGCCGGGCAGCGCCAGCGGCAAGGTCACGGTCGCGAACACGCGCCAGGGTGCCGCGCCGAGCGTCGATGCGGCCTGCTCCAGCCTGCGGTCGACGGCTTCGATGGACAATCTGATCGGCCGCACCAGCAGCGGAAACGACATCACGCCGCAGGCGAGCGCAGCACCAGTCCAGCGGAACGCAAAGACAATGCCGAGATGATCGGCCAGCCACGCGCCGACCAGGCCGCGCCGGCCGAAGGTGAGCAGCAGCAGATAGCCGGTGACCACGGGCGGCAGCACCAGCGGCAAATGCACCAGCGCATCGAGGACCGACTTGCCCCAAAAATCACGCCGCGCCAGCAGCCACGCCAGCGCGATGCCGAATGGGGTCGCGACCAGTGTGGCGATCACGGCGACCCGCAGTGAGAGCAGGATCGCCGTCCATTCCGCTGGTGTGAGGTCGAACACGGCTGCTTATCCCTCATCCTGAGGAGCGGCCTCTTGGCCGCGTCTCGAAGGATGAGGCCCAACTCTAGCGCCTCGGGCCTCATGGTTCGAGACGCGCGAAGACGCGCTCCTCACCATGAGGGTTTGATACGGATCGAACACGCGTCAGGAGGTCGGCTTGATCAGATAGTTGAAGCCGTATTTCTCCAACACCGCCTTCGCCGCCGAGGACTGCAGATAGTCGAGATAGGCCTTGGCCTGGGGCTTGGCGGTCGATGTCGCCGCCACCGGGTAGATGATCGGCGGGTGCGAGTCGGTCGGGAAGGTGCCGACGATCTTGACGCCGGGCTCGACCTTGGCGTCGGTGGAGTAGACGATGCCGAGCACGGCCTCGCCGCGCGCGACCAGCGTCAGTGCGGCGCGCACGCTCTCCGCCATCGCGAATTTCGGCTCGGCCGCAGCCCACGCGCCGAGCTTCTCCAGCGCGGCCTTGGCGTATTTGCCGACCGGCACCGCCTTGACGTCGCCGGTTGCGATCTTGCCGTCGCCGGCAAGCTTGGCGAGATCGAAACCCTGTCCGATCGTCACGTTGTCGATCTTCGAATCCTTCGGCGCGATCAGCACGATGCTGTTGCCGAGCAGATTGACGCGCGTCGGCTCGTTGATGGTCTTCTTCTGCGTGGCGTAATCCATCCAGTCGGTGTCGGCAGAGACGAAGATGTCGGCGGGCGCGCCCTGCTCGATCTGCTTGGCGAGCTGCGAGCTCGCGGCATAGCTGGCATTGACCTTGACGCCGGTCCTGGCGGTGAAGGCCGTGTCGATGTCGTCGAGCGCGTTCTTCATCGAGGCGGCTGCGAACACGGTCAGGGTCTTGTCCTGCGCGGCAGCGGGCGAGACGGCCGACGCGATGAGGATCACGAAGGCGGCGAACAATCCGGCAAAACGATACATTGAAAGCGCTCCATGCGTGTTTGCGCGGGCGCTGGTCGCGCGCGCAAATCAGGCGTCTGTTCGATCGGAATGCGACCCGCGGGAGCGCTGTCCCGGCAATCCTCGTGACTTACGGTGCACGGGGATGTCGCCGAAGCCGGACCATAACAGGCTGATCGGCCGGGTCAAAGCGACGCATTGTCTTATTTTCGCATGGTCTTATCGGAAAACCGGTGCCCACTTTTCCGGACCATGCGGTTTCGCCTATTCGGACGGCAGGATGGCGATGGAGATCGCATTTTCCTTGGCGCCGGAGACCTGCAGCACGAAGGGCTGCGCGGCGAGCTCGTATTTCATGGTCTTGCGGATGCCGTCGCAATCGGTCGCGCCGCTGAAGGCCTTGGGTTTCAGGAACTGCCCGTTCTGCACCACGTCCACCCAGGCGCCGTTCGAGAGGCTGATGGTGTAGATGCCGGCCTTCGGCGTAGCCTTGAAATTGGCGAACCCGGCCATCGTGCCGTCCTTGGGCGCGCGCTCCGGCGGCGATGGCAATTTCGCATCGGCCGGTGTTACGAGCGCCAGTGTGATGCCGGTTGACGGCACGGCGGCGACGTCGCTGCCGGAGTTGAGCTTGATCCGATCCGGCGCGGTCAGCACCGCGCGCTCGTGTTCGATCGGCCATTTGAATTTGTCGCAGCCGCTCGGCTCCTCCGCCGCCCACACCGGGGCGGCGGTAAAGGCCAGCAATGCGACCAGCAGAAGTTTTCGCATCCTAGTCCACCGCGATCATGACATCCGACGCCTTGATGACGACGGTGACGTTGCCCTTGGCCTTGATGCCGAGTTCGTCGACCGCTTCGTTCGTGATCGAGGCCGTCACGATCTTGCCGCCGCCGATATCGACGCGGACATGCGAGGTGGTGGCGCCCTTGGTCACTTCTGTGACGGTGCCCTTGAGCTGATTGCGTGCACTGATGCGCATATCGTTCTCACAAATGTTGGGCCATGCGCGGAGCGTGCGCGCGAGCGAGCGGCTGTCTGATGGAAGCGGGGGAGGGGACCGTCGTCCCGGATTGCCAGGCGCTTACGGCGCGGAGACGGGCCGATATTAGCGCATTCCGGCGCGGCCGCCCACCACGATCACGTTATTGCTTGGCGTATTGCTTGGAATCCGGAGCGTTCAGCACCGCCTTGCAGGCCGCCGGCATCGCCGACAGCTTGATCCCGTCGGTCAGCTTCGGCGGAGGTTTTGGCGGCTCGGGCTTGGGGTGGATGATGGAATCCTTGAACCAGTAGGCCATCTCCGCGGGCTTGCAGCCGTCATCGCCGCCTTGATCCGCCTGTCCCTTGCATTCCTTGTCGCCATCGGGACAGCGCATGCGGATGTGGAAGTGATAATCGTGACCCCACCACGGGCGCACCTTGGAAAGCCAGCTGCGATCGCCCTTGGCCTCGCGGCACAGCGCCTTCTTGATCGCGGCATTGACGAAGATGCGCTGCACGGCCGGCTCCTGCGCGGCGTCGCGGATCACCATCCAGTGCGTCGGCGTCCAGACCTTCGGATCGACGTCGAGCCGGTCATCGCGCACCATCATGGTCGCCGACATCTCCTCGCGCTCCTGGCGCGACAGCAGATGATCCGGCATCGGCGTCAGCCAGATATCGGCATCGAGCCCGATCTGATGACTGGCATGGCCCGACAGCGCCGGCCCGCCGCGCGCCTGGCCGATGTCGCCAACCAGGATGCCGTTCCAGCCGGCGTCCTTGTGCGCCTTCTCCGACAGCCGTTTGATCAGCGCGATGGTCTCTGGATATCCCCAGTAGCGGTTGCGCGACAGCCGCATCACCTGCCAGGTGTTGCCTGTGATCGGCATCTGCTCGCCGCCGGCGAGACAGCCATTGGTGTAGGAGCCGATCACCTTCGGCGTCTGCGAGGACGGCAACAGCTTGCGCGCGAAGAACTGCTTGGCGCCGATCTTCGGGTCCTTGGGATTGTCCAGCGGCGGTAGCGGTTTGTCGTCGACGCTGCCCTTGTCCTGCGCCGGCGCGGACAGGGCACTGGCGAGAACGATCAGCAGCGAGAGCAGGAATCGGGCGGATATGCATCGGGCTACTCTATGCGGCCATCGCGGTCGCATGGAAGAGGGAAGGCCATCGCAATTGGTTGATGGTCCCTGCATTAATGTTGACGGCCAACTCTGCGTTGTCAGCTCTTTACAAGGCAGGTTCCCACGCAACATCATGGGCCGAGAGAAACAAGGGTGGGGCGATCATGACGGTTCGGTGGGCCGGACGGCTGGCGGCATGTGCGCTGGCGGCTGTGCTGTGGACGTCAGCAGCGCGGGCCGAATTGGTGGTGCATATCGACAAGTCGTCACAACACATGTCGGTCAGCGTCGACGGCGCGACGCGCTACAATTGGCCGATCTCGACCGGACGCGACGGCTACGGCACGCCGAGCGGCACTTTCCATCCGCAAGCGATGATGCGCTCCTACTTCTCCAGGAAGTACTACAACGCGCCGATGCCGCACGCGATCTTCTTCTATTACGGCTTCGCCATTCACGGCACCAACGACATTTCCCGCCTCGGCGGGCCGGCCTCGCATGGCTGCGTCCGGCTGCATCCCGCCAACGCCGCGACCCTGTTTGCGTTGGTCCAGCGCAGCGGAGCGCGCAACACCACCATCGAGATTTCGAACTGAGGCCGTGATTTGCGGGCTCGGAAGCGCCGGATTTTAACCGGCCGATAACCCTGTTGCGCATTGAGGAAATTTGATGCGGCGGGCGCGAATTTCGCGCTTCCCGGGCGGCATGTCGCAGAGCTGTCGTTGCTATGGCAACGATTTGGCGCCTTTCTCGCCACCCCAACGGTGCTGCGACCGGGCGTCATACAACTTTTGATAGTCATTGCCCCGTTACTACGCCTGCAAAACGGGCAGCGGGAGCCACCCCGTTAACCGGTTGCATCCGCACAAAGATACCTTTTTTTCAGAGAGTTAGCCGACAACCCCAAGCGCAGAATGCGAAACGGGGCGGTTGATGCCGACGATCCGGCCAACAAAACCAAAGAAAAAAAAGCGCGCGCCGATGACGCTGCTTCCGGTGCGGTCGAAACGACCGCATCCGAAGCCGGGCAGATCAGCTCCGAACCCTTCCATCGATCCCGCCGAGGTCGCGCGCACGCGCGCCGAGACGGAAGCCGCCATCACTGAGGCGCGCAAATCGCATGAGCGGCTGCGCGAGGCGATCGACATCCTGCCGCAGGGCATCGTCTTCCTCGACGACGAGGGACGCTACATCCTCTGGAACAAGAAATACGCCGAGATCTACAAGGCCAGCTCGGACATGTTCAAGCCGGGCGCGCGGCTCGCCGACACCATCCGCGTCGGCGTCGAGCGCGGCGATTATCCCGACGCCATCGGCCGCGAGGAGGAATGGATTGCCGAGCGGCTCGCGAGGCTCGATCAACCGGCCGGTCGGCACGAACAGACGCTGGTCGACGGCCGCGTCATCCTGATCGAGGAACGCAAGACCGAGGACGGCGGCGTCATCGGCTTGCGCGTCGACATCACCGAGCTGAAGCAGCGCGAGGAATCGTTCCGCCTGCTGTTCGACAGCAACCCGGTGCCGATGATCGTCTGCGCGCCGGACGGCGGACGCATCCTGTCGGTCAACGAGGCCGCGATCGAGCATTACGGCTACAGCCGCGCCGAATTCGAGAAGCTCACCATCCACAGCCTGCAGGCCTTCGAGGGCGAGCCGCCCTGGGTCGGCGATCACACCAGCGACGAGCAGGCGGCGCGGACCTGGAAGCACGTCAAGGCCGACGGCTCGCTGATCGATCTTGCGATCTATTCGCGCGAGCTCACGCATAACGAGCAGCCGTCGGTGCTGCTGGCGCTGATGGACATCACCGAGCGCAAGCGCGCCGAGGCGCGGCTTGCGTTCCTTGCCCAGCATGACGGGCTGACCGGCCTGCCCAACCGCAATCTCCTGCGACAGGAGATGGACGAGATCCTGCTGCACACGCGGCGCAGCGCCGAGAAGGTCGCCGTGCTGATCCTCGGCCTCGACAATTTCAAATCGGTCAACGACACGCTCGGCCACGGCGTCGGCGACAAGCTGTTGCGCGGCGTCGCCAAGCGCCTGCGCTCCTCGCTGCGCGAGGAAGACACGCTGGCGCGGCTGAACTCCGACGAGTTCGCGATCATCCAGACCGGCATGACGCGGCCCGAGGATGCGGCGCTGCTGGCGCGGCGGCTGCTGGACGCGATCTGCGATCCCTATCTGCTCGACGGCCATTCCGTCGTGATCGGCGCCACCGTCGGCATCGCGATGGCGCCCGGCGACGGCGAGGATTCCGAGAAGGTTCTCAAGAATGCCGACATGGCACTGTCGCGCGCCAAGACCGAATCGCGCGGCACCTTCGCCTTCTTCGAAGCCGATATGGACGCCCGCGCGCAAAAGCGCCGCAAGATCGAGCTCGAGCTGCGCGACGCCATCCAGAACGAGGTGCTGCGGCCGTATTACCAGCCGCTGATCGACCTCTCCACCGGCCGCATCACCGGCTTCGAGGCGCTGGTGCGCTGGCCGCATCCCGAGCGCGGCATGGTCTCGCCGGGCGACTTCATCCCGGTTGCCGAGGAAACCGGTCTGGTCAACGGCGTCGGCGGCCTGATGTTGCGCCGCGCCTGCATGGATGCCGCACTTTGGCCCGACGACGTCCGCGTCGCGGTCAACCTGTCGCCGGTGCAATTCCGCGTCGGCAATCTGATGGCCGTGGTGATGGATGCGCTGAAGCAGTCGGGCTTGCCGCCGGAGCGGCTGGAGGTGGAGATCACCGAGACCGTGCTGCTGGAGAAGAGCGATACCGTGCTTGCGACCCTGCATGCGCTGCGCTCGCTGGGTCTGCGCATCTCAATGGACGATTTCGGCACCGGCTTTTCAAGCTTGAGCTACCTGCGCAGCTTCCCGTTCGACAAGATCAAGATCGACCAGATTTTCGTGCGCGACCTCGCCGCCAATCGCGATGCCCAGGCGATCATCCGCTCCATCGTCAGCCTCGGCCAGGGCCTCGGCGTCACCATCACCGCCGAGGGCGTCGAGACCGAGGCCGAGCTCAGCTGTCTGCGCGCCGAAGGCTGCCACGAGGCGCAGGGCTTCCTGTTCAGCAAAGCGCGGCCGCATGACGAGATCGTCGCGCTGTTGAAGGCGCAGTGCGACGCAGACGCCGAAGCCGACGCCGATCTGCAGGCGATGATGGTGGCTTAGCCACGCTCGTCATTGCGAGGAGCAAAGCGACGAAGCAATCCACATCTCCGCTTGCTGCGCGATGGATTGCTTCGCTTCGCTCGCAATGACGATTATTTCTTTCGCTTTCCCAGATGATACGTCAGCGCCAACCCCACGCAGTGGCGCAGCTCCGCTTCCGGCAGCTTGTCCTTGGCATCCAGCAGGATCGCGCGGTTGCCGCTGTACTTCAAATCCGGATAGAGCTCGCGAAAGGTGTCGACCAGATTGGTCTGGCAGTGGAAGTAGACCGCGTATTGCCCGGGCACGGATTTGACCTGATCGATCCGGATGGTGCTGCCGCTCTTGCTTTCCGAGGTCAGAGTAGCTCGGCTGGCCCCACTTCACGGCTTCCTCGATCGCGCCGACGCCTTTTGTCGTCTTCGCGGTGTTCAGGATGAGCTTGCGCAGTGCGAGCAATTTCGAGCGGACCGGCTTGGGATAGCTGTCGAACGTCGCCAGCGCCGCAGAACTCGACGCTGGCCGATGCGATTTGGAAACTGCCTTGCCGGCCGGCTTTGTCATCGCGACGTCGGCGGCTTCGCAAGATTGGCCGACAGGATCGCCTTGCCGGCGTCCTCATAATGGGTGTCGCGTGCCTGGATCTGTTGCGCGATGGCGTGCATGTCGCGGAAACGCCGCTCGAACGGATTTTTGGCGAACACCGCCGTTGCGCCCGACATGTGATAGGCGGCATCGACCACGGCGGCGCATTGATGGATGGTCCAGGTTGCGGCGATGCGGATCGCGATGCGGCGCTCCTCGGTGATCCGCTCGCCGCGCTCGAGATCGCGCCAGATCTCGGCCGCGGTCGCGTAGAGATAGGCGCGCGCCGCGCGCAAGCTCGCCTCGGTGCGGCCGATCACGGCCTGCACGGCGCTGTTGTCCTTCATCGCTCCCAACCCTTGCGGGAATCTTGGAGCGGGCGAGATCGATCGCGGCATCGAGCGTGGCGCGCGCCACGCCGCATGAGGTCGCGGCAAAGCCCATGCTGAACACCGCGTTGGTGGTGAGCTTGTAGAGCGGACCTTTCTCACGCACCGCGCTCATGTCGTCGCGTTGCGCCACGAATTTCTCCGGGATGAACAGGTTCTCGACCGAATAGGCATCGGTCGCGGTGCCTCGGAGCCCGATCGTGTCCCAGACGTCGTACATCGTGGCGCTACTCATCGGAAACAGCACGGTGCGGATTTCCGGCGCGCCGTTTTCTTTCTTGCGCACGCTGCCGTCGGGCTCGACGATCTTCACATGCGCGCCGAGCCAGCTGGCCTGCCGCGAGCCCGACGCGAACTCCCAGCGCGCATTCGCCACATAGCCGCCAGGAACGACCTTCACCTCGTGATTGATCGCACCCCAGGCGAGAATGCCGGGCGGGGTGTTGAAGATTTCGTTTGCGGCATCCGGCTCGAGGTAAGCCGCGGTCATGGCGCAGACCGAGCATTGCCCGAGGCACCAGGCGGTCGAGGCATCGGCCTTGGCGATCTCCTCCTGCATCTGCATGAAGGTTTCCAGCGGGACTTCGAGGCCGCCGACGCTGCGCGGCAGCAGCGCACGGTAGAGCTCATTCTCGATCAGCGCGGCCGTCACCTTTGGTGTCAGCCGGCGCGTCCGCTCGATTTCATCGGCCTCGCTCGCGATCAAGGGCTGCAGCGCGCGGGCGCGCTCGACCAGGCCGAGGCCGGAAGGCTTGTTCATGGGGTTTCCCGCCCTCTTTATCGAGTGATCAATTACGCGAGAGAGTGATACATCCGACGCGGGAGGGCAAGAGCGCGGTTTATGCGGCGGCGCGGCTGAGATCGAGCGAGGCCCTGCGCTTCGACGGGAAGCTCAGGGCGATCAGCACTGCAGCAAGCCCAATGGCAAAGGAACCGGCGTGCAACCAGGTGTAGCCATGGGTGGTGTCGTAGATGTAGCCGCCGGCCCATGGCCCGAGCGCCATGCCGAGACTCGCGAAGGCCGAGACCGCGCCGAACACCGTGCCCATGATGCGCGCGCCGAAGAACTCGCGCACCAGCACGGCATAGAGCGGCATCACGCCGCCATAGGCGAGGCCGAACACCACCGAGAGCGCGTAGAACTCGCCGAGATGCGCCACCGCCAGATAGGTCGCAATACAGAATGCTTGCACAAAAAGCCCGCCGACCAGCACCGGCTTGGCGCCGAGCCGATCGGCGAGCGCACCGAGCAGCAGGCGGCCGCCGAGACCGGAGAAGCCGGCGAGGCTGTAGACGGTGACGGCGGTCAGCGGTGCGATGCCGCAAATCATCGCATACGACACCATGTGGAAGATCGGCCCGGAATGTGCTGCGCAGCAGGCGAAGTGCGCGCCCGCGAGCGCCATGAATTGCGGAGTGCGGAACGCCTGCGCCGCGGTCCATTCGGTTTGCGGCGCGTCGGCGGTCACAGCGGCCGCGTCATCGGCGGTCTTCGGCGCCGGGCGCACCAGGAAGCTCGCCGGGATCAGCAGCGCCCAGGCGGCGATGCCGATCACGAGCATCGCGGTGCGCCAGTCATAGGCCGTGATCAGCGCGCTGGCCGACGGCGCAATCGTCACCGGCGCCACGCCCATGCCGGCCGACACCAGCGCTACCGCGAGGCTGCGATGCGTTGAGATCCATGCGCTCGCGACCGCCATCATCGGCGCGTAGAAGCTGCCGGCGGCAATGCCGATCAGGCCACCGAACAGCAGCTGGAATTGCCAGAGGCTCTGCGCCTGGCTCGCGCTGACGAGGCCGAGACCGAGCAGCACGCTGCCCGAGAGCACCACGATGCGGGCGCCGAAGCGGTCGGACAGCGTGCCCCAGGCAAAGGCGGCAAATCCCATGAACAGGAAATCGAGCGTCGCCGCGGCGGAGATGCCGGCAACCGACCAGCCCATCGCCTGCGAGATCGGCTGCAGGAACACCGCGAGCGACAGCATCGTGCCGAAGCCGACGCAGGTCATCAGCGCGCCGGCGCCGACGACGACCCAGCCATAGTTGAAGGAAGAAGCCCTCATGCGATTCCCTGCCGTCTTTGGTCTTATGTTTGAGAGAGGGATGGTCGTCTATTTGGAACGGGACGACAAGGCGGGCTTTGTCATGCCGGCTTCACGAATTCGCGCCTGCGCGCATGACATCGCGGGTGTATCGTCCTGCCAACCACTGCCATCGCGAGCATCGATCGGAGGGACCAAGTGAAAACCTATCAGCTCTACATCAACGGCCAGTATGTCGATCCCGCCAATGGCGAGTGGTTCGACTCCATCGATCCCTATCGCGGCGAGGCGTGGGCCAAAATTCCGCGCGCCTCCAGGGCAGACGCCGACAAGGCCGTCGCAGCCGCCAATGAGGCGATGTGGCGCGGGCCGTGGTCGAAGATGACGGCGTCCGCGCGGGGCAAAGTCATGCGGAAACTCGGCGATCTCGTCGCTGCGAACGCCGAGCGTCTCGCCGAGATCGAGGTGCGCGACAACGGCAAGCTGATGGCGGAGATGCTGGGCCAGCTACGCTATCACCCGGAGTGGTGGTGGTATTTCGGCGGCCTCGTCGACAAGCTCGAAGGCGGCCTCGTGCCGATCGACAAGCCGGAGACCTTTGCCTACACGACGCATGAGCCGGTCGGCGTTGTCGCCGCACTCACCGCCTGGAATTCGCCGCTGCTGTTCGTCGCCTGGAAATGCGCGGCCGCACTTGCCGCCGGCTGCGCCGTCATCGTCAAGCCGTCGGAATTCACCTCGGCGTCTACGCTGGAATTTGCCGCGCTGACCAGGGAAGCCGGCATTCCCGACGGCATCTTCAACGTCGTCACCGGCTTCGGGCCGGAGATCGGCACCGAGCTGATCAGTCATCCGGGAGTGGCCAAGATCACCTTCACCGGCTCGGACACGACCGGCGCGAAGGTCTACGAGACCGCGGCGAAAAGCCTGAAGCGGGTCTCGCTCGAGCTCGGCGGCAAGTCGCCGAACATCGTGTTCGAAGATGCCGATCTCACGGCCGCGGCAGCCGGTGCGGTCTCAGGCATCTTTGCGGCGACGGGGCAGACCTGCATCGCCGGATCGCGCTTGCTGGTGCAAAACTCGATCAAGGACAAGTTCGTCGAGCGCCTCCTGGAGCTCGCGCGCTCCGCGAAGATCGGCGACCCCATGAAGTCCGATACCAATATCGGCCCCGTTACCACGCCGGCGCAGTACAAGAAGATCCTCGATTACATCGACATCGCCAAGAAGGAAGGCGCGCGCTGCCTGCTCGGCGGCAAGCCGGCGACGGGCGCTGATATCGTCGGCGGCCAGTTCGTCGAGCCGACCATCTTCACCGACGTCGACAATTCCATGCGCATCGCGCGCGAGGAGGTGTTCGGCCCGGTGCTATCGATCATCGGGTTCGACAAGGAAGAAGACGCGATCCGGATCGCCAATGACACGATCTATGGTCTTGCCGCGGGCATCTGGACCCGCGATCTCGGCCGCGCGGTGCGCGTTCCGAAACTGCTCCGCGCCGGCACGGTTTGGGTGAACACCTATCGCGCCATCAGCTACATGATGCCGTTCGGCGGCATGAAGTTCTCCGGCGTCGGGCGCGAGAGCGGCATCGATGCGGTGCGCGAATATCTGGAGACCAAAAGCGTCTGGATTTCGACCGCGACCGATGTGCCGGCCAATCCGTTCGTGATGCGGTGATCAGTCCCGTCCCTCATGGTGAGGAGGCGCGAATGCGCCGTCTCGAACCATGAGGCCTCGATGTCGGCCTCATCCTTCGAGACGCCGCTTGCGCGGCTCCTCAGGATGAGGGTTGAGCTGGTCCACCGCTCGCGTCTTACCTCGGCCCGCACTGCCACGCCGGTCCGATCGGCGTCCAGCTCCAGCACGGGCCGAAGCTGCCGCCATTGTAGCGGCCGCGGACAAATCCGGGACGACCGAAATAGTGCAACTCGCCGTCATAGCCGTAATACTGGGGTGTGTAGTCCGGCTGGCCTGTGACGGCTCCCTTTCGGCCATAGATGGGGACGGTATTGTTCGGCGGCTGATGATAGCCGGGCAGGAAGCCGTAGCCGTGCCAGTGATAGGCGTGTCGCTTCGGCACGGCCGCGCGTGAGGTCACGGCGGGCAGCAGTGACAGAAGAATGACGATTAATAGCGATAAGATGCGGTACATGAGTTCAGATTAGCCCGGGCATAGTTCAACGCGATTCAAATCCAGGTGTTCTGCGGCACCATCGATGTGCCCGCAAATGTCTGGAAACCAAGAGCGCATGGAATTCCGGGGCCAATGATGCCGGGGTGGTGCTCCATTGGCCGCAATGACAAGATAAGGGTCCGTCGTTCAGACCGAGTCCAGATGAATAATATCGCACGGCAAGAGCTTATCTCTCAACTTGAGCATCTCATCGCGAACAAGCCCACGGCGGGGACACTTTTCATTACGATGGCGCAAACCACCGACATGCTTGTCGTCACGTTGGACAATGGAGCTTTCAGCCTCGCTTACCCGCACACTGGTCGATTTGATTTCGTTGGGCCTTACCGTTTTGCACGATTTTGCCGAGCCCGGGGGAGCGCCGTGACAAGGCGATGGTGGGGCAATGTGCGGGTAAGTTGTACGCTGATCGGCACGATCACGGACGATGCGGCACAAACGATCGCCGAGTGTTTCGCGAATATCTACGGCGCTTCAGGTCCATTTGGGCTTCATCTTCAAGGCATGGGGTGGAAGTCTTCGAGCTGAACGTCTGCAACAGCCTCAACTATCCACCTTCAGCGCGGCAATAAAAGCTTCCTGCGGGATGTCGACCTTGCCGAACTGCCGCATCTTCTTCTTGCCTTCCTTCTGCTTCTCCAGAAGCTTGCGTTTGCGCGTGATGTCGCCGCCATAGCATTTCGCGGTGACGTCCTTGCGCAGCGCGCGCACGGTCTCGCGCGCGATCACCTTGCCGCCGATCGCCGCCTGGATCGGAATCTGGAACATGTGCGGCGGGATCAGCTCCTTCATCTTCTCGACCATGGCGCGGCCGCGGCCTTCCGCGCGGGTCCGGTGCACCAGCATCGACAGCGCATCGACCGGCTCGCCATTGACCAGGATCTGCATCTTCACAAGGTCTGCCGGCTTGTAGTCGGTGAGGTGATAGTCGAACGAGGCGTAGCCCTTGGAGACCGATTTCAGGCGGTCGTAGAAATCGAACACCACCTCGTTCAGCGGCAGATCGTATTTCACCATCGCGCGGGAGCCGACGTAAGTGAGCTCCTTCTGCGAACCGCGGCGATCCTGGCACAGCTTCAGCACGCTGCCGAGATATTCGTCGGGGGTGAGGATCGTCGCCTCGATCCACGGCTCCTCCATCTCCGCGATCTTGACCACATCGGGCATGTCGACCGGATTGTGGATCGAGATCTCGCTGCCGTCGGTCAGCTTCATCTTGTAGATCACGCTCGGCGCGGTCGCGATCAGATTGAGATCGAACTCGCGCGACAGCCGCTCCTGGATGATCTCCAGATGCAGCAGCCCGAGGAAGCCGCAGCGGAAGCCGAAGCCGAGCGCGGCCGAGGTTTCCATCTCGTAGGAGAAGCTGGCATCGTTCAGCCGTAGCTTGCCCATCGCCGCGCGCAGCGTCTCGAAATCGTTGGCGTCGGCCGGAAACAGGCCGCAGAACACCACAGGGATCGCCGGCTTGAAACCCGGCAGCATCTTGCTGACCGGCTTCCGGTCGTCGGTGATGGTGTCGCCCACTCTTGTGTCGGCGACTTCCTTGATCGCCGCGGTGATGAAGCCGATCTCGCCGGGGCCGAGCTCCTCGACCTGCTCCATCTTGGGCGTGAAGAAACCGACGCGCTCGACATCATAGGCCGCGTTGGTGCCCATCATGCGGATGCGCTCGCCCTTTTTCATCACGCCGTCGACCACGCGGATCAGGACCACCACGCCGAGATAGACGTCGTACCAGCTGTCGACCAGCAGCGCCTTCAAGGTGGCGTCGCGGTCGCCCTTCGGCGGCGGCAGCCGCGTCACGATGGCTTCCAGCACCTCGCCCACGCCTTCGCCGGTCTTGGCCGAAATCGGAATCGCGTTCGACGCATCGATGCCGATCACGTCCTCGATCTGCTGCTTGACCTTGTCGGGCTCGGCCGCGGGCAGGTCGACCTTGTTCAGCACCGGCACGATCTCGAGATTGTTGTCGATCGCCTGATAGACATTGGCGAGCGTCTGCGCTTCCACGCCCTGGCTGGCGTCGACTACCAGCAGCGCGCCTTCGCAGGCCGCCAGCGAGCGGGAGACTTCATAGGCGAAGTCGACATGGCCGGGCGTGTCCATCAAATTGAAGATGTAGTCCTTGCCGTCCTTGGCGCGGTACTGCAGCCGCACCGTCTGCGCCTTGATGGTGATGCCGCGCTCGCGCTCGATGTCCATGGAATCGAGCACCTGCTCCTTGCCCGCCATTTCGCGATCGGTCAGCCCGCCCGTCATCTGGATCAGGCGGTCGGCCAGGGTCGATTTGCCATGGTCGATATGGGCGACGATGGAGAAGTTGCGGATGTTGGAAATGGGGGCAGTCGTCATGGGGCGCGGGATAGCATTCGCGACTCGGTGCGGCAACCATATTGCTTGATTTCAAGGGGCTTTCTTCACGCCAAGCTGATTTCACTGGTGCGAAAAACGCGCTACGCGTGACGTTATGTCGAGTGCCTCCGTTTCCCCCGCAACCCCGCCCCGCCGTCGCCGCAGAGTGAGCTTCCGCAAGCTGGCGGCGTGGCTGGTCTCGCGCGCCATCAATCCCAAGACCGATCTCTGGCTCGTCATCACCTTCGCGGTGGTGCATGCACTGTTGTGGACGCGGATCCTGATCGACCTGAAGGCGGCTCAGGACATCCATATGGACGTCGCCGAGGCGTTCGCGTGGGGCCAGAAATTCCAGCTCGGCTATGGCAAGCATCCGCCGCTGACGGGCTGGATCGCCGGCCTCTGGTTCCAGCTCTTCCCGGTCACGGATTGGCCGACCTATCTGCTGGCGATGACCACGCTCGGCACAGGCCTCGTGATCTGCTGGTTCGTCGCGCGGCGCGTGGTCGATCGCCGCCGCGCCTTCTTTGTCGTGGTGATGCTCGCGCTCTACCCGATCTTCAATTTCAAGGGGTTCAAATACAACCCCGACCTCTTGCAGCTCGTCACTCTGCCGTTGGTGGTGCTGGCCTATCTGAACGCGTTCGAGCGGCGCACATGGCTGAGCGGTATCTTGCTCGGGCTTGCCGGCGCGTCCGCGCTGATGACCAAATACTGGGTGCTGACCATGATCGGGGCCATCGGGCTCGCGGCGCTGATCCATCCCGAACGTATGAGGTTCCTGCGCTCGCCTGCGCCTTGGGTTGCGATCGCAACGCTTATCGTCGCGATGATCCCGCATCTGCTCTGGCTCAGGGAAGTCGACTTCGTGCCGCTGACCTATGCCGGCGACGTCTATGGCCTGTCGAACCACATGCAAAGCGCGATGCTGGTGCTCGGCTATATCGGCCACAATCTCGCGCTGCTGGCGCTTCCGGCCGCGATCGCGGCGCTGGTGCTGTGCTTGCCGCCGCGCTGGATCGCGCGCGCGTGGGGGCGTGGTCCAGCGAGCGTCAATGTCTCACAAGCGCTGAATGTCTGGATCATTCAGGCCATCGTCGCGATCGGTCCGCCGCTCGGCGGATTGCTGTTTACGGTCTATATGAAGACCGACTGGGGCATCTCGCTGTTCTTCCTCGCGCCTCTGGCGCTGATCGCGATTCCAAAACTGCGCATGCGTGCGGTCGCGGTGCCCTGGATCACGGCGATCTATTTGCTGTTGTCGCTGGCGACGCTCGCCGCCGCGCCGCGCATCGCGGTCTATGAGATGGAGCGCAATCCCAACTCTGCCAACAGCTATGGCGCGCGCGCGCAGTTGGCGCGCGAGCTGACGGAGGCCTGGCACAGCCGGTTCGGTTCGCGCTGGGCGGTCGTCGCCGGCACCACCGAGATCGGCGAGCCCATGACCTTCTACAGCACCGACCATCCGGCGCCGTTCACGCCGGGCGAGGTCTGGTCGTCGGGCCTGACCTCGTTCGAGGAAGCCAAACGCCTCGGCTTCATCGGCATCTGCGATACGACCGACGGTCGCTTGCCGACCTGCGAGAAGTGGATGAAGGAGAATGCGCCCGACGCCGAGCAGGTGGTCATGACCACGCAGCGCTTCTTCAGGGGGCATGCAGGCCCATCGATCGCGTGGAAGGTTTATATCGTCCCGCCGGGGAAGTAGGTTCGTCATTGCGAGCGAAGCGAAGCATCCAGATTATCACCGCGGAACCAGTCTGGATTGCTTCGTCGCTTCGCTCCTCGCAATGACGAAGCGCGCGCCCTACGTCCCTTCCTCGTTGAACTTGCTCTCCACCAGCTCGGTGATCGCCGCGAGCGCGGCTTCCGCCTCCGCACCGGTCGCGGACACGCGGATGGTGGTGCCGGGCGCGGCCGAGAGCATCATCAGCCCCATGATCGAGCGGCCGCCGACGGTCTCGCTGCCGCGCGTCACCCAGATCTCGGCGCCGGGGAAGCGCTCCACCGCCTGCACGAATTTCGCCGAGGCCCGCGCATGCAGGCCGCGCTTGTTGGTGATGTGCAGTTCTTTCGAGATGGCGCCCGCGGGCACGCTCGGCCCCGGGATATTCTCCGGCGAGGCATCCTCGTCGTCGCTCATTTCCCGGCGAGCACCCGGCTGGCGATGGTGACGTATTTGCGGCCGGCTTCCTGCGCCAGCGCGATCGCATCGGGCAGCGAGCGCTCTTCGCGGACCTTGGCAAGCTTGACCAGCATGGGAAGATTGATGCCTGCGAGCACTTCGACCTTGGGGCGGCTCATGCAGGAAATGGCGAGGTTGGAAGGCGTGCCGCCGAACATGTCGGTCAGGATGGCCACGCCTTCGCCGGTGTCGACGCGATTGACGGCTTCGATGATGTCGCTGCGACAGAGATCGGAATCATCTTCCGCGCCGATCGTCACGGCTTCGATTTGTTTTTGGGGACCCATTACGTGCTCGAGCGCCGCCTTGAATTCGTCGGCAAGGCGCCCATGGGTCACCAGTACAAGACCAATCATCGGAAACTCCCGCGGGTGCCATTTGGTGCACCGCACGAACGCGCCACTTTGACCATCCAGAGCCCCTACGCAAGAGGGGATGTTTGGGATTCGCCCGGAATCTGGCGGCGGAAAAATAGGGCCTCGCCCGGTCTAATCGGTCGCGAGTGTTGCCGAGATATGGTTACCAATCCCCTTCCGGCAATGGTCCGGATGATTACCGGATGATGAACTCGCAGTTGTGGTGAGGGCTGCGACAACTAGCGGCAGGGGGTTGAAAGCCGGATCGACGGGAATTCGCGGTATTTTGACACCGGAAAGATGGATTTCGAGGGCTTCCCGAGGGGGCAGCCGTTCCGCGTCCACTGCTGCGAGGTCGACCACCAGCCCGACCGTTGCCTCGGCAACGTACTCGCAGCGGCGGATACCAAGGCCCCGAATCTCGATCAGCCCGGCCAGTTCGCGCGCCGGCCGCACCCAACATTTTTCGCCGTCTGTATCCAGATGGACACGGTCATCGCCGACCAGAATGGCTGAGGGAAGCTGCCCGCTGCGGCCTGCCAGGATGAGATCGAAGGCGAGGCGGGACTTGCCCGATCCGGACGGACCGCGGATCAGCACCGCGCGATCGCCGACCTTCACTGCGGAGGCGTGCACGGTCCGACTTTCGCTCATGGCTCGGGCAGTCGCACGATAAAGCGCGCGCCGGTCACCGTCGGCTCGCCGTCGGCGTCCTTCGGGCCGGGACGGTTCTCGGCCCAGATGCGTCCGCCATGCGCCTCGATGATCTGCTTGCTGATCGACAGGCCGAGGCCGGAGTTCTGGCCAAACCCTTGATGCGGACGGTCGGTGTAGAAGCGCTCGAACACGCGCTCCAGTGCATCGGGGCGAATGCCCGGACCGTCGTCGTCGACCGCGATCTCGATCTCGTTGCGCACGCGGCGGCAGAGGATGCGCACCTTGCCGCCGGCATTGGAGAAGGACTGCGCGTTGGACAGCAGGTTGGAGATCACCTGGCCGAGACGGGAATCGTGGCCGGGTACCCAGAACGCATCGTTGACACTGCGGCCCTCGAAGCGGGCTTCGACGACGATGTCGTGGCCGAGTCGCGTTTCATTGGCGACGGAGGCGAGCGTGGTGAGCAGGCGGCGCAGGTCGACCGGCGCCATGTCCTGGCGCTGCAGCTCGGCATCGAGCCGGCTCGCATCTGATATGTCCGAGATCAGGCGATCGAGCCGCTTCACGTCATGTTCGATCACGGCAAGTAGCCGCGCGCGGCTGGTCTCGTTGCGCGCCAACGGCATCGTCTCCACGGCGGAGCGCAGCGAGGTCAGCGGATTCTTGAGTTCGTGCGCGACGTCGGCGGCGAACATCTCGATCGCCTCGATGCGGTTATAGAGCGCATCCGTCATGCCGCGCAGCGCGCCGGAAAGATGTCCGATCTCGTCGCGGCGCAGCGTGAAATCGGGAATCTCGACACGGGTCTGGATGCGGCGGCGGACGCGTTCGGCGGATTCGGCGAGCCGCCGCACCGGACCTGCGATCGTGCTTGCGAGCAAGAGCGACAGCACGATCATGACCGCGGTGGCGACGCCGCCGACCTTCAAAATCGCGAGCCGCTCGGCAGTGACCATCTGGTCGATGTCGTCCCCCTGGGTCGACAGCATCAGCGCGCCGTGAATGGTGCGCGAGCGGAGCACGGGAACGGCGACCGAGACGATCACCTCGCCGCGGGCGTTGACCCGCACCATGCTGCGCTTGTGGTTCTTCAGCGCATCAGTGACCTCCTGATAGCCGAGGCCGGAATCGCCGAGTTCGCGATAGAGCGGCAGGTCGCCGCGATTGAGCCAGGTGCGGACCGCGATCACGGACCGCTCGTAGATGTTGGGGGTCGAGACCGGCGGCGGCAGATCGAACTTGATCACGTTCTCCAGCGTCCGGCTGTCGAGCAGCAGTCCGCCACTGGGATCGTAGATGCGGGCGCGGGTCTTGGTCGGCGAGATCAGCGTTTTCAGAACTGGCGCAACACGCTCCGGATTGATCGGGAAATCAAGCGTGGAGTCTTCCTCCGGCCCCTTCAAGGTGTCGCCGGCCTTGAGGTCAGCGAGCCTTTCAGGATCGATGGTGAGGCTGTTGGTCTGCACCGTGGCGGAGGCCGCGATCGCGCCCGCGATGATCTCGGCCTGCACCAGCAGGCTCTGCGCGCGGGCGTCGATCAGGCCGGCGCGGAACTGCGACAGATAGAGGATACTCGCGACCAGCGCGAGCAGGCCTGCGATATTCAGCGAAACGATGCGGCGCGTCAGGCTCGAGAAGGAGAGCGTGAACAGGAATTGGCCGGCGCGCTTGAGCCAGCTCAGCGGCCGCTGCCAGCCTTTGAGCGCGGGCTTTTCGGCGGCAATATCGTCCATGGCCAAGGACGACGTCGCGTTCTCGGCTGTCAGACTCGAATCCGGCTGCGTTCGGTCAAGCAATCGCCATCCACCCGCAAAACCACCGACACATCCTACCCCAACAGGATCGCGGCGTCAGCGCGCCCCACGCGCTCCCCGCTTAACTTGCTTCCTTGAAACGGTATCCCACGCCATACAGCGTCTCGATCATCTCGAAATCGTCGTCGACCACCTTGAACTTCTTGCGCAGCCGCTTGATGTGGCTGTCGATGGTGCGGTCGTCGACATAGACCTGGTCGTCATAGGCCGCATCCATCAGTGCGTTGCGGCTCTTGACCACGCCGGGGCGGGTCGCCAGCGCCTGCAGGATCAGGAATTCCGTCACCGTCAGGGTCACCGCTTCATTCTTCCAGGTGCAGGTGTGCCGCTCCGGATCCATCCGTAAGAGGCCGCGGTCGAGCGCCTTGGCGTCGTTCTCCTTTGGAGCTGCGGTCGGGTCTTTGGGAGCCGAGCGGCGCAGCACGGCCTTGACGCGTTCGACCAGCAGGCGCTGCGAGAACGGCTTGCGGATGAAATCGTCGGCGCCCATTTTCAGACCGAACAATTCGTCGATCTCTTCATCCTTCGACGTCAGGAAGATGACCGGCAGGTCAGACTTCTGCCGCAGCCGGCGCAAGGTCTCCATGCCGTCCATGCGCGGCATCTTGATATCGAGAATGGCAAGATCTGGCTGGCTGGTGCGGAAGCCGTCGAGCGCAGAGGCGCCATCCGTGTAGGTCATGATGCGATAGCCTTCGGCTTCCAGCGCAATCGAGACCGAGGTGAGAATGTTGCGGTCGTCATCGACCAGGGCGATTGTGGGCATGAGCCTGCTTTCAGTATGTGGTTCAGCTGAAACGGCGAGCATTCCGGTGATGCGCCGCATAATTGGGCTTCGGATGTGGTCACCGAGCAATGCAAGCTAGGCTGAAGTGTGACCGAGTTCCGAAAGAATGCCGCATTCGCGTTGCGGCAACCGACCCTTCCACGTGCCGGTTTAGCCGGAAAAAGGGCCGTAATGCAACAGGATGGCGAGGGAATATCGATGCAGGAAACCGCCGATTTTAACCCTTCCAGGCTGGCTAAGTCCCTGCTCCGCAAGCGCCGGCAGGGGGCGCTCGCCACCCTGATGGCGGGAACCGGCGCTCCCTATTGTTCGCTGGTGAATCTGGCGAACCACCCGGACGGATCGCCGATCCTGCTGATTTCCCGGCTTGCCGTTCACACCAAAAATATTCTGGCCGATGCCAGGGTTTCGCTGATGCTGGACGAGCGCGTCGAGGGCGATCCGCTTCAAGGCGCGCGAATCATGCTGTCCGGCCAAGCCGAGGTCGCGGACAACGATAATCGGGAACTCCTGCGGCGGCGCTATCTGAACGCCCATCCGTCCGCCGAGGCCTATGCCGATTTCGGCGATTTCGCGTTCTTCCGGATCAGGCCCACTGGCACCCATCTGGTCGCGGGTTTTGGCCGCATCCTCGATCTGAAGCCGGAACAGTTCCTGACCGAGGTGAGCGATGCGGCCGCGCTGATCGAGGCCGAGCAGGGCGCAATCGAGCATATGAACGCGGATCATCGCGAGGCGATGAACCTCTACGCGACAAAACTGCTCGGCACAAATTCCGCCGACTGGCGCTGCACCGGCTGCGACCCGGAGGGGATGGATATGCAGGCGGGTCAGGCGACCCAGCGGCTCGATTTTCCCGCGCGCGTGACCGGGCCCGGGGAGCTGCGCAAGATGCTGGTCCAGCTTGCGAACGAGGCGCGGGCGAAGGCGTAAGGCGCCCACCCTTTGAACGCACCGGGGTCTGGCTGCGACCCAAGCGCATGAGGATTCGTCACCGATTGGTGCTGATGGTGTGCCTGGCGCTCGCCTCGAGCGCCGGCCTGGTTGCGCCGTCGCTTGCGCAGGGCCTCGCCGCGCAGAGCGCGAAGATCAACGCGCTCGGCGATGCCGGAAAATATTCGGAAGCGATCCCGCTTGCGGAAGCCATGTTGGCGAACCTGGAGAAGGGCGCGCCCAGCAAAAATCTCGCCGGCGCGATGAACAACCTCGCGCAGCTCTATGGCGATGTCGGCCGCGACGCGGAGGCCGAGCCGCTCTACATGCGTGCCCTCGCCATCATGGAGAAGGCGGTCGGTGTCGATTCCGTCGAGATCGCGCCGGAGCTGAACAATCTCGCGGCGCTCTATCAGCGTCAGCTGCGCTATGCCGAGGCCGAGCCGCTGTTCAAGCGCGCGCTCGCGCTGTCGGAGAAGCAGTTGCCTGCGAACCATCCCGACATCGGACGCGCGCTCAACAATCTCGCCACCTGTTATGAGAAGCAGGATCGCCATGCTGAGTCGGAAGCGCTGACCAGGCGCGCGCTCACGCTCTATGAGAAGGTGGCGGGTCCGGAAAGTCCGGCAGTCGCGACGCTGCTCAACAATCTTGGCCAGATCGTCAAGGTTCAGGGGCGCGGGGCCGAAGCCGAGCCCATGATTAGGCGCTCGCTGGCGATCCGCGAGAAGGTGCTCGGCGCGAGTCATCCGGACGTCGCACGCTCACTCAACAATCTGGGCGATCTCTATCAGCGCGAGAACCGCTTTGCCGAAGCCGAACCGATATTCAAGCGCGCGTTGGCCATCCGCGAGCAGGCGGTCGGACCCGATCATCCCGACACCGCGGCATCCGTCAACAATCTCGCCTCGCTCTATCAGGCCGAAGGCCGCGCCGCCGATGCGATTCCCTTGACGGAGCGGATGATCGGCAAAGGCCGCGCGCAACTGGGCATCGCGCTTGCTGTGTTGTTCGATGCCCAGCGGCAACAGATCATGCCGACCGAAAAGGCGCTGGACGAGGCGCTCGACGTGATTCAACGCGGTACGCAATCCTCGGCAGCTTCCGCGGTCAACAAGCTCGCCGTGCGCATCGCCGCCGGCAATGACCGGCTCGCCGAACTGGTGCGGCGCGACCAGGATCTCGCCAGCGAAGCCGAGACGCTCAACAAGGCCGTGGTGGCGGCGCTCTCGAAACAAGGCCAGCGCGATGGCGCCGCCGGGCAGCGCGGCCGCGAGCGGCTCGCGGCAATCGCGGCGGAGCGCGCGACCTTGCAAAAGACCTTTGCCAACGAATTCCCCGATTATTCCGCGCTATCGAATCCACTGCCGCTCAAGGCAAGGGAAATCCAGTCGCTGCTGTCAGGCGACGAAGCGATGGTGCTGTTCGCGCTGGCCGACAAGGACAGTTATGCGATCGCGCTGACGCACGACGGCTTCGACTGGAAGCGGATTCCGTTTGGCAGCGAGGCGATCTCGCAAAAGGTCTCCGCCTTCCGCCGCGGCCTCGACATCAGCCAGGCCGTTGACGCCACCGGCAAATCGCAGCTGTTCGATCTTGCGCGCGCCAACGAGCTCTATGTGGCGCTGTTCGGTCAGGTCGAGGCCATCGTGAAAGACAAACGCAGCCTTTTGGTCGCGCCGTCGGGCGCGCTGACCGCGTTGCCGTTCCATCTGCTGGTGACGGAAAAGCCGGCCGCCGCGATCCCCGAAAAACTCGAAGGCTATCGCGAGGCGGCGTGGCTGCTGAAACGCCAGGCGGTGTCGGTGCTGCCCTCGGTTGCGAGCCTGAAGGCGCTGCGCGGCTTCGCGCGCCGCGATCAGGCAGTGAAGCCGATGACCGGCTTCGGCGATCCCTTGTTCAATCCCGCAGATAGCAGCGGCGAAAAGCGCATGGCCTCGCGCAGCCTGACCAGTGTGGCCTACACCGATTTCTGGCGCGGCGCCGGCGTCGATCGCAAGATGCTTGCGGCCGCGCTATCGCAGCTTCCCGACACCGCCGACGAGTTGAACGCGGTCGCCAAAGATCTCGGCGTGCCCAAATCCGACATTCATCTGGGGAGCGACGCCAGCG
Organism: uncultured Alphaproteobacteria bacterium; assembly: GCA_963791665.1. GTDB lineage: Bacteria > Pseudomonadota > Alphaproteobacteria > Rhizobiales > Xanthobacteraceae > Bradyrhizobium. Next base: position 84,154 of record CAWBTH010000037.1, read on the forward strand.
AGACCACGGTGAAGCGCACGCCGCTTGCCGACTACGCGATCGTTTATTTCGCGACCCACGGTCTGGTCGCGGGTGACATCAAGGGCATTGCCGAGCCCGCGCTGGCGCTGAGCATCCCCAAAGAGCCGTCCGCGCTCGACGATGGTCTCCTCACCGCAAGCGAGGTCGCGCAACTCAAGCTCAACGCCGATTTCGTGGTGCTGTCGGCCTGCAACACCATCGCCGGCGATCGGCCGGGCGCGGAGGCGCTGTCGGGCCTGGCGCGCTCATTCTTCTATGCCGGCGCGCGGGCGCTGCTGGTGACGCATTGGGCCGTGGTGTCCGAAGCGGCGGCAAGGCTCACGATTTCGACTTTCGATCGACTCAAAGCCGATTCGAATATCGGCCGCGCCGAGGCGCTGCGCCAGGCCATGCTCGGCTACCTTAACGACACCTCCTCGCCGCAAAACGCCTATCCGGCATTTTGGGGGCCATTTGCCTTGATTGGCGAGGGCGCAGCGCGATAAAATTCTCTCTTTGTGCGACGCAATAGCGCGGGATGGGCTCAATCCGGCCGCTTCTCCCCGCAATAAACCAAACCGTGCGGGATCGGCTTGGCAAAACGGGCGTTCAACAGTAATTAGGTCGCCCGACCGAAGCCGGTTAGGGCTATAGTGCGGTCACTGCGAGAGCGGCGCGTCGGCGGCATTCGCGCCATGACATCGTGGGTTCGAGGGAGAAGTCTTCGTGCAAGAGACGGGCGTGCATAACGGTGCCTTCGGCGCCGACAAATTCGGCTTCAAAAAACTGAAGGGCGTGAACTGGAATTTCGGCGCGCCCCAGCTCTACGAGCATTCGCTCAGGTCTGGCGAAGCCGTGGTCTCGGCCGATGGTGCACTCTGCGCGGACACCGGCGAGTTCACCGGCCGCAGCCCGAAGGACAAGTTCACCGTCCGCGACGCACTCACCGACAAGTCGATGTGGTGGGCCGGCAATCAGTCGATATCAGCGGAGCAGTTCGAGGTGCTGTACCAGGACTTCCTCAAGCACGCCGAAGGCATGACGCTCTTTGCTCAGGACCTTTACGGTGGCGCCGATCCGAGCTTCCGCATCAAGACCCGCGTCTTCACCGAGCTCGCCTGGCATTCGCTGTTCATCCGCACGCTCTTGATCCGCCCCGAGGCTGGCGATCTTGCGAGCTTCGTGCCTGAACTCACCATCGTCGATCTGCCGAGTTTCCGCGCCGATCCCAAACGTCACGGCGTGCGCTCGGAGAACGTCGTCGCCATCGATTTCGCCCGCAAGATCGTCCTGATCGGCGGGTCTTATTATGCCGGCGAGATGAAGAAGAGCGTGTTCACCACGCTGAACTTCTATCTGCCCGAGATGGGCGTGATGCCGATGCACTGCTCGGCCAATGTCGGCCCCGACGGCGACACCGCGATCTTCTTCGGCCTGTCCGGCACCGGCAAGACCACGCTCTCCGCCGACCCCAAGCGCACGTTGATCGGCGACGACGAGCATGGCTGGGGCGCGGACGGCATCTTCAATTTCGAGGGCGGCTGTTACGCCAAGTGCATCAAGCTCTCGGAAGAGGCCGAGCCCGAGATTTATGCGGCGAGCAAGCGCTTCGGCGCGGTGCTGGAGAACGTCGTGCTCGACTCTCACACCCGCGAGCCCGATTTCGACGACGGCTCCAAGACCGAGAACACCCGCTCGGCCTATCCGCTGGAATTCATCCCGAACGCCTCGCGCTCTGGCCGCGCGCCGCATCCGAAGAACCTGGTGATGCTCGCCGCTGACGCCTTCGGCGTGATGCCGCCGATCGCGAAATTGACGCCGGCGCAGGCGATGTACCACTTCCTGTCCGGCTACACCGCCAAGGTGGCCGGCACCGAGCGCGGGCTCGGCAATGAGCCGCAGCCGGAGTTCTCGACCTGCTTCGGCTCGCCGTTCCTGCCGCGCGATCCCGGCGTCTATGGCAAGCTGCTGCGCGACCTGATCGCAAAGCACGATGTCGATTGCTGGCTGGTGAATACGGGGTGGACCGGCGGCAAGTTCGGCACCGGCCGCCGCATGCCGATCAAGGTCACGCGCGCACTGCTCACGGCGGCGCTCAACGGCTCCTTGCGCAACGCCGATTTCCGCACCGACAAATATTTCGGCTTCGCGGTGCCGACTTCGCTGCCGGGCGTCGAGCCGCACATCCTCGATCCCATCAAGACCTGGGCCGACAAAGTCGAGTTCGACAAGACCGCCCGCGCGCTGGTCGGCATGTTCCAAAAGAACTTTGCCAAGTTCGAGAGCTCGGTCGATGCCGACGTCCGCGCCGCTGCCCCGGAGATCAAGCTCGCTGCGGAATGAGCGGCCGCTACTACCCAAAATAAAAGGCGGCTCGTGGAGCCGCCTTTTTTCGTTCTACGTATTTCGCCCCCGCCGATCTGGCGAGAGCGTTAACTTGCCATTAACGATGCGGGCCCTGTAGTGCGGCGGATTGTCACGCGCGAAGGGAATAGGCATGTCGGACATCATGAGCGTTTTGCAAAACGCCTACGCGACCACGCCGCTCACCGCGACGGCCACCAAATATACAGCTGTCGATCCGAAGGCGTGGCAGGGCACCTGGAGCGGGACCTACGGCACCAACAACCAGAAATTCGACTTCACGATCTCCAACGTCAACGGCTTCCGCGCCCAGGTGAAATACCAGAGCGGCACCACCGTGCAGTATGGGCAGGTGCTGATCGGCAATTCCTCGTTCCGCATCGGCAACACCAAGTTCATGCTGACGGGCACCGGGCAGGCCACCATCGCCAACGCGGTGACCGATCCCGTCACCGGCGACACCAGCCTGGTGCAGGCCACGGCGACGCAGGACAAATAGGCCTGCGCCCACTTTTAATCTTCGTCATTCCGGGATGCGCCGAAGGCGCAGACCCGGAATCCATTCATCGACTTGTTCCAGCGGCATGATGGATTCCGGGTTCGCGCTTACGCGCGCCCCGGAATGACGAATTGAGTTACGCCTTGAAATAGCCCATCTGCGTCGTGGTCGCGATCAGCTTTCCCGAAGGCGACCATAATTCGCCGCTCTGATCCTGATAGCTGCGATTGAAGATATTCGCATCGGCGCAGGCGAGCATATGAGTGATGTCTTCGCTCGCGAGATCGTCGACGCTGCCGTGGAAATACGTCGTCAGCGTCACCGTACCGAACGGCACCAGCTCGCGCCGCGCGTGGAACACGCGGGCAAAGAACGCGTCCGACATCGAGACCAGCGACAGCATGTCGATCTTGCGCGGCACGCGGTCGCCGATCCAGAGTTTTGAATAGGCGCTTGCGGGGATGGCCTTGCTTGCGCCCAAATCCGGATCGCCTTCGACGAAGCGGAAATCATATTGCTTGACCCAGGGTGCTGCGATCTTGGCATAGGGCATGGTCTTGTCGAACGGTTTTGCCTCCGGCATTTGCGCCTGCTGATGCGACCATGACGGCCGGCGCTCGGCAAACACCGCGGTCGCGAGCGTTGCCACATCGCCGCCGCCCTGACTCAGTTCGACGCACCAGTGTTGCGAGGAGCGGTTGGCCTTGACCAGCCGCACGTCGAGATCGAATTCGCCCTCGACGATCGGCGCGCAGTAATTCACCGTAATCGCCAGCGGATCGCCCGCGCGCTGCGGATGCTCCATCAGCGCGCGCAGGATGGTCGCGGCGGTGAAGCCGCCGAACGGACCGACGAAGGCGAAATAGTCGGGGCTGGTGCGCCCCTGCCAGCGGCTGTCACCGGCGGTGACGCGGGTGGCCTCGTCGAACAAATGCTGCGGCTTGGTGAGCATGAAAGGTTCCCGAAATTTGCTCTCTCGTCATTGCGAGGAGCGAAGCGACGAAGCAATCCATCCATCCGCGAATGCGGCGCGATGGATTGCTTCGCTTCGCTCGCAATGACGATGCGGCATGGTCAGGCAAAATTCAATGACGCCGGAGGTAATGGGTTCACGCCCGCGCGCCGCGCACGCCCTTGCCCTGGTCGGCCACCGGGCTCGGCCGCACCGGGACGTTCCAGATTTCCTCGGCATACTCGCGAATGGTGCGGTCGCTCGAGAACCATGCCATCCGCGCCACGTTGAGCACGCTCGCCCGCGTCCAGGCCGGCATCACCTGCCAGCGCGCATCGATGCCGCGCTGCGCCTCGTAGTAGGAATTGAAATCCGCGCTGACCATGTAGTGGTCGAGATAGCGCAGCGCATGCGCGATCTGCTCGAAGCGAGCAGGTTCGCCCGGCGAGAACTCGCCGGAGCCGATCGCGTTGATGGCGCGCGCCAGTCGCGGCGATTTGCGGATCACGTCGGTCGCATCCAGCCCCTGCTTGCGGCGGACCGTGACGTCCATCGCCTCCATGCCGAAGATCGCGATATTCTCCGGCCCGACATGCTCGCGAATCTCGATGTTGGCGCCGTCGAGCGTGCCGATGGTCAGCGCGCCGTTCAGCGCCAGTTTCATGTTGCCGGTGCCGGAGGCTTCCATGCCCGCGGTCGAAATCTGCTCGGACAGGTCCGCGGCCGGAATGATCACCTCGGCAAGGCTGACATTGTAGTCCGGCAGGAATACCACCTTGAGCCGGCCGGCGATCACAGGATCGTCGTTGACGATCTCGGCGACGTCGTTGATCAGCTTGATGATCAGCTTGGCATAGCGATAGCTCGCCGCCGCCTTGCCTGCGAAGATCTTGACTCGTGGGACCCAATCCTTCTGCGGCTCGTCCTTCATCGCCTGATACAACGCGACGGTCTCGAGGATGTTGAGCAGCTGGCGCTTGTATTCGTGGATGCGCTTGATCTGCACGTCGAACAGCGCCGACGGATCGACCTTGATGCCGAGCCGCTCGCCGATCAGCCGCGTCAGCGCGATCTTGTTGTGCAGCTTGACCTTGCGGAATTGCTGCTGGAAGGCGTTGTCGCTGGCGCGCGCTTCGAGCAGTTCGAGCCGCGAGGGATCGTCCAGCACGGCCTCGCCGCAAACCTGCTGCAACAGGTCGGTCAGCTTCGGATTGGCCAGCATCAGCCAGCGGCGGAAGGTGATGCCGTTGGTCTTGTTGGTGATGCGGCCGGGATAGAGATGGTTGAGATCGTGGAACACGGTCTCGCGCATCAGGTCCGAATGCATCGCCGAGACGCCGTTGATCCGATGCGAGCCGACGAAGGCAAGCTGTCCCATCCGCACCCGGCGGCCGCCGCGCTCGTCGATCAGCGAGACCGAGGCGAGGAAATCCATGTCGCCGGGCGCACGGTGCTCGGCCAGTTTGAGATGCTGCGCATTGATGCGGTAGATGAGCTCCAGATGCCGCGGCAGCAGCCGCTGGAACAGCTCGACCGGCCAGCTCTCCAGCGCCTCCGGCAGCAGCGTGTGGTTGGTATAGGACAGCGTGTCGACGGTGATCTTCCAGGCCTCGTCCCAGCGGAAATTGTGCAGGTCGACCAGGATACGCATCAGCTCGGTGACCGCGAGCGACGGATGCGTGTCGTTGAGCTGCACCGCGGCCTTGGCCGACAGGCTGCGCAGTTGGCCGTCGGCGGCAAGATGCCGCTTGATCAGATCCTGCAGCGAGGCCGAGACGAAGAAATATTCCTGTCGCAGGCGGAGCTCGCGTCCCGCCGGGCTCTCGTCGTTCGGATAGAGGAATTTGCAGATCGCTTCCGCGCGCGCTTCCTCGGAGGAAGCGCCGACATAGTCGCCGCTGTTGAAGACGTCGAGCTTGAGCGGATCGGGCGAGCGCGCCGACCACAGCCGCAGCGCATTGACGTGGTTGCCGCGCCAGCCGACGATCGGCGTGTCATAGGCGACCGCCTGCACGGTCTCGGTGGGCCGCCAGGTCGCGCGGTCGCGCCCGTTCTGGTCGGCATGCTCGACATAGCCGCCGAAATGGACGTGATAGGCCACCTCCGGCCGCTGGAATTCCCAGGGGTTGCCGAAACTCAGCCAGACGTCCGGATATTCCTGCTGCCAGCCCTGATTGATGATCTGGCGGAACAGCCCGAAATCGTAGCGGATGCCGTAGCCGATCGCGGGGATTGCCAGGGTCGCCATGCTCTCCATGAAGCAGGCGGCGAGCCGCCCGAGGCCGCCATTGCCGAGCGCCGCGTCCGGCTCGCATTGCCTGAGGTCACCGAGCCCGGGGCCGAGATCGCCGATCGCGGTCTCGAAGATCTTCAAGAGCCCCATATTGTTCAGCGCGTCGAAGAACAGCCGGCCGATCAGGAATTCGAGTGAGAGGTAATAGACCCGCTTGCGGCCGGCGTCGTAGCTGTCCTTTTCCGCCATCAGCCAGCGATGCACGACGCGGTCGCGCAGCGCCAGCGCGGTCGCCTTGTACCAGTCCTGGCGCGTCGCCATGCTGGCTTCCTTGCCGATCGCAAGCCGCAGCTTGGTCAGCACCGCACTCTTGATCTCGGCGATCGCGAGCTCGTCGATGGGCTGGCTCGGTGTCGGCTGATACGGCGTATGGTCTTGCAACTTACGAACTCTCGTTGGTGTCGGCGAAATCATACGCCGGGCGCTGCGGCATCGGAACCCCGGCGCCACTGCACGATATGCTGAGGTTTTATGCAAGGATTGGGCCGATTCGGCCAGACTCGGAGCAAGCCGATCGGTGATATAGTCTGCCTCACGCACGAAAGAGTGTGGAGGAACCGCCATGAGACTGCTGATCGAAATCCTCGCCGCGATCCTGCTGGTCTGCTGTGTGTCGGTCACCAGCGCAGCGGCCGCCGGCAAGAGCGGCCGCGGCGCTGACGGGCTGAGCTGCGGCGTCAGCGTGCCCGCCAATGCCTCGCCTGCCGCGCGATGCGCCGCGATCAGGCGGCAGTGCGGCGGCAAGTTCTATGCGAACTCTTGCGGCAAATACCTGCTGTCGGCGGTGCAGTGACCCGTCAACCGCGGGACGCATGACAAAGCAAACCGCTCTCCTGTTGTTCGCCATGGTCGTGACCGGAACGTGCAGTTGGGAGCTGTTCAGGGCGATCGCAACCGATTCCGTATGGGTACGTGATCAGCCCCGCATTACTCGCGCTCAACGGCCGGCCTTCTATTGGATTAATGCGGTGGTCACCGCTGCAGGGGCGTTTGCGGGAGCGGCATTCATTGTATGGACGATCGGATTTTCAAATTAGTGGGCCTTGGAACGAATTAAGAACACTTTCACAAGTCTTTGATATATAATGGCGATTCGGCGCACTGCCGACACAATATCTATGGTCTGTCCGAGCCCGGGAGGGCTACATGTCCACAATCGCCTTTGACCAATTCGCACTCACCCGCATTGCCGACTTCGCGCGGACGCTGTCGCGCCTGCACCAGGCGTCCCGCCGCCGTAGCGTCGACGACGACGAGATCGACCGCGAATTCAACGCGGTCTGCATGTCGGTGTGGGGCTACACCACGGACGACATTTCGGACGAGCTGTTCTCGACCGAAGACCACGGCTTCCTCGATACGCTGGATGAAGCGCATGCGCGCATCTTCGCGGCCCAAGCGGGCTACGACCTCGTCGACGACACCGGCATGCTCACCGACTGGTGGGGCTTTTGCTGGATGATCCTCGCCGAGAGGCGCGGGCTGCTCACGCCGGAGAACCGCGCCGCCGCGCGTGCTGCGATCGAGGAGAAATATCTGGCGGCGCCGAATGTGATCGGCGTGATCGTGGGACGGTGACGACTAAGTTCGCCGAAGCGCGCTTTTCTCCGCGCCGGCTTCGCCGACGGGCGGCAAGCGGGACTGGACGCCCACCGTTGCCGGCGGCGGCGCGTCACTCGCGACCTCAGCGGTGACCGGCGCGACCTTCATTTCGCCGAGCCGGGCGCGCACCGCGGCGGTCAGCCCCGGATAGGACGCGACGGGCGAGAAGCCGCCCGCCTGGCCGTCGGCCCCGACGCCGGAATAAGCCACAAGCCCCACCGTGGTCGCAATCACGTCGCCGGCGCGCAGCGAGTTGTCCAGCGCGAGATCGACCGGCGCAAGGCCGGCGCTGTTCCTGCCATTGCAGGTGCAGTCGGCGCGCAGCGCCTTGCGATAGGCAAAGGCGTTCTCGCTGTCGGCATAACGCTCGCCGGTAATGCTGCTCGCGCCGTCGATATTGGAGCCGTAGAACACCTTGGTGGCGCTTGCCGGGCAGAACGCCTGGCACATCTGCACGGGTGAAGCGGCGCCGCGCATCAGCGGAAAATACTTGCCGTCGCAGCTGCGCACGCAGAACGCCGGGCCCGAGCCGCCCCCGACCCCGCGCAGCGGCACCGGCGCCGGTGGCTGCGGGCCGTTGGTGGGATCGGCGAAGGCGCTTGCTTGCGGCGGGGCTTCCTGGCGCTGCTGCTTGTTGCCGCCGAAGAAGAAATCGAACAGCCCTTCGGCCGAGGCGGGCAGCGGCATCACCGCGAACGGGATCACGACCATGGCGGCGGCAAGCCGCATGCGGCGCCGCCGGCGCGCAATTAAGAACTCGTTACGCAACGCTTACTCCACCCCACGCAACACACGCACACGCGAACAACTGCGCCAAAGCGGGACGCGCCTTAGCCGCGGATTCACCTTAAGCGCGGATGGTAAACGAGCGGTGTGTGAGAGGGAGAATTCGCGGAAAAGAGTCTGCGTGCCCCGGATGCAGCGCAGCGCGCAACAGCGCACACTCGCGCACCTTGATGGGTAGAGCGCTGCTGATCCGGGGCCTATGACGGAGAAATGTGGGTCCCGGATCTGCGTCGCGCGTCCGGGACACGCGACCGCTCACAAAAACTCGGCCGCCTTGTAGAGCGAGCGGAACGGCAGGCCCGCCTCCTTGAAGGTCACGTCAGCACCTTCCTCGCGATCGACCATGGTCAGCACCAGCGCGACATCGGCGCCGGTCTGGCGCAAGGCATCCACCGCCTTCATCGCCGAGCCGCCTGTGGTGGTGACATCCTCGACCACGACCACGCGTTTGCCGGCGAGACTCTCGCCCTTGGCGAGCCCCTCGATCGCAAGCTTCGCGCCATGCTCCTTCGGCGCCTTGCGCACGAAGAAGGCAGCGATCGGATGGCCCTTGATCCAGGACAGTTGCGCGATCGCGCCGGCCAGGGGGACTGCGCCCATCTCGAGCCCGCCGATGAAGTCGAACTTGTCGTCTTTCAGCGCTTCATAGGTCAATTCGGCGAGCAAGGTCGCGCCCTCGGGGTCGAGCATGGTCGGCTTGAGGTTGAAATAGAAGTCGCTCTTGCGGCCCGAGGCCAGCGTGATCTCGCCGCGGCCGAACGAGCGCTTGCGGATGATCTCGTGAAGGCGGGCGCGGTTGGCAGATTTTGACAAGGTCTGATCCGGTTCTCGTGAGGGTGCGGCAACTTATCGGCTGATCAGCCGGGATTCCAGCGCGCCGGTTGGGCCATCAACAGCGGCGCAGGGTCAGCTTTGCCGTGAGAATACGGGGATGCTAGAGACGCTTGCCTGAATAACAGATGAAGAGGGTTGGATGACCATCGAACTTCACACCTGGAACACGCCGAACGGCCGCAAGATATCGGTCGCGCTGGAGGAAATGGGGCTGCCTTACAAGGTGATCCCGGTGAATATCAGCAAGGGCGAGCAGATGGCGCCGTCGTTCCTCGCCATCAGTCCGAACAACAAGATCCCGGCGATCGTCGATCCCGATGGGCCCGAGGGCAAGCGCGTCAGCATTTTCGAGTCCGGCGCGATCCTGCTTTATCTCGGCGAGAAGACCGGCAAGTTCCTGCCCAAGCCGCTGGCCGAGCGCATTCCGGTCTATGAATGGCTGATGTGGCAGATGGGCGGCTTCGGCCCGATGCCGGGCCAGGTGCACCACTTCATCGCGCTCGAAAACGAGCAGGACCGTGCCTATGGGTTGAAGCGCTACATGGCCGAGACGCGCCGGCTGTACGATGTGCTGAACAAGCGGCTCGCCAAGCACGAGTTCGTTGCGGGTCCGCTGTCGGTTGCCGATTTTGCGATCCTCGGCTGGGCCTGGCGTCATCCGCGCCACAAGGTCGAGCTTGCGGACTTTCCCAACGTCAAACGCTGGTACGAGCTGTTGATGGCGCGGCCGGCGGTGAAGAAGGGGATGGAAGCGAAACTGGATTGATCTTTCTTCTCCCTCCCCCGCGTGCGGGGGAGGGCGGGGTGGGGGTCCCAGTCAGGAATCGAATGTTCGCGTTCGGATTAAGAATGCCCCCACCCGCAGCGCAGAGCGCGGCGACCTCCCCCGCAAGCGGGGGAGGTGAAGGAAAGAGTGCTACTCCCCGGCCTGCAGCTTGCGCTGAAGCGGCAGCAGGTCGCCCGCGCCCGACTTCACCAGCCGCGGCCCGTCGGAGCGGCTCCTTGGAGAAATCCAGCTCCTCGATGCGGCCGGCGCGTTTCTCGATCTTCTCGGACGAGATCAGGATCTGGCGCACGTCCTCGTTGACGTCGCCGAAGTGCTTGCCGAGCTTGAGCACGCGCTCGCGCAGGCGGCCGAGATCGTCGCCGAGGTGCATCACCTCGTTGCGGATCTGGTCGGCCGCGTCGCGAATCCGCGCGTCCTTCAAAATCTGCTGCATCACCTGGATCGCCAGCATCAACAGCGACGGCGACACCAGCACGACGCGGGCGCGATACGCCTTCTGCACGATGTCGTCGAACCCGTCATGGATTTCGGCATAGACCGATTCCGACGGCACGAACATCAGCGCGGTGTCCTGGGTCTCGCCGGCGATCAGGTATTTCTCGGCGATGTCGGAGACATGTTTCATGATGTCGGCGCGCAGCCGCTGGCCCGCGAGTTTGCGCTCCTCGTCGCTGCGCGCGTCGTGCAGCGCCGTCATCGCCTCCAACGGGAACTTTGCGTCGATGCAGAGCGGGCGCTGATCCGGCAGGAACACCACGCAATCAGGGCGCTTGCCGGTCGAGAGCGTGTACTGGAATTCGAAGCTGCCCTTCGGCATGCCGTCCTGGACAATGGCCTCCATCCGCGCCTGGCCGAAAGCGCCGCGCGACTGCTTGTTGGCGAGCACGTCGCGGAGCGTCGTGACTTGTGTGGTGAGGTCGGTGAGGTTCTTGTGCGCGTTGTCGATGATGCCGAGCCGCTCATGCAGCTTGCGCAACGAGTCCATCGTGTTGCGCGTGGTCTGTTCCATCGACTGGCCGACGCGATGGCTGACCGAATCGAGCCGCTCGTTGACCGCGCGCGCCATCTCGGCCTGGCGGCCGGACAGCGCCTGCGCCATCGCGTCGACCCGGCCCGAGGCCTCGGCCTGCGCGCGCATCATGTCGTGAAGGCGCTCTTCCAGCTCGTCGGCGCGCGCGGCCTGCACTTGCGCCAGCAGCGCGTCGCGTTTGCCTGATCGTCCCACCACGATGGCGATGATCAGGAGCAACAACAGCGTGAGCGCGGCAAAGGCGATCAACGCGTCGGTGAGGTGGAACGGCCAGTCGCCGATCAGGAAGAGAGTCTGGTTCATGCCCCTGTGTAGCCGATTCGCGCGGAGAAGCGAACGAAGAGGGAACATTTATGGTTAATCCCGACCTAATTTTCATGGTTAATGCCGTCTCAATTTTTATGGTTAGCCAGCCGTTAACGGCCGGCCGTTTCGATTGACCCAGCGGGATCAGGCCCTTAAATCCCGCGCCAGAGCAATTGAAATCATGGCCCTCAGAGAAATCATCATCCTGCCGGACAAGGCGTTGCGTCTCGTGTCCAAGCCGATCGAGAAGGTGACGCCCGACATCCGCAAGCTCGCCGACGACATGTTCGAGACCATGTATGAGGCGCCGGGCATTGGGCTTGCCGCGATCCAGGTCGCGCAGCCCTTGCGGCTGATCACCATGGATCTGGCGAAGAAGAGCGAAGAGGGCGAGACCACGCCGCAGCCGCGCGTCTTCATCAATCCGGAAATCCTGTCGTCGTCCGAGGAGACGTCGGTCTACGAGGAAGGCTGCCTGTCGATCCCTGAATATTACGAGGAGGTCGAGCGGCCGGCGCGGGTACGCGTGCGCTTTACCGATCTCGACGGCAAAGTGCATGAGGAAGACGCCGAGGGGCTTTACGCCACCTGCATCCAGCACGAGATCGATCATCTCAACGGCGTGCTGTTCATCGATTATCTGTCGAAGCTGAAGCGCGACCGCGTGCAGAAGAAGTTTGCGAAGGCAGCCAAGCGCGCGGAGGAGTAGGGCCGATGCCCCTCCGCCTGATCTTCATGGGCACGCCGGAATTTTCCGTGCCGACGCTGCTGGAACTGGTGGCGCATGGCCATGAGATCGCGGCGGTCTATACCCGTGCGGCGAAACCGGGCGGGCGGCGCGGTCTGGAATTGCAGCCGACCCCGATCGAACGCGAGGCGCGGCGGCTTGGCATTCCCGTATTGACGCCGAAGACGCTGAAGACGCCGGAAGCGCTCGACGCGTTTCGCGCGCATGATGCCGATGCGGCCGTGGTCGTGGCCTACGGCATGATCCTGCCGCAGGCGATCCTCGACGCGCCACGACTCGGCTGCTTCAATTTTCATGCTTCGCTGCTGCCGCGCTGGCGCGGTGCGGCACCGATCAATCGCGCCATCATGGCCGAAGATACCGAGTCCGGCGTCATGGTGATGAAGATGGATGTCGGTCTCGACACCGGCGACGTCGCCATGGCCGAGCGGCTGGCGATTTCAGATGCGATGACCGCGTCCGACCTGCACGACTCAGCTTTCGCGGCTCGGCGCCGACCTGATGGTGCGTGCGATGGCAGCACTTGGGCGCGGCGCGTTGCAACTGACCAAGCAGAGCGAGCAGGGCGTCACCTACGCCGCCAAGATCGACAAGGCCGAGGCGAAGATCGACTGGAGCAAGCCGGCGCATGCGGTGCTGCGCCATATCCACGGCCTGTCGCCGTTTCCCGGCGCCTGGAGCGAGATCGCGGGCGGCGAGCGCGCGCGCGTGAAAATTCTGCGCTGTGAGATGGCGAAAGGCGCGGGTGCGCCGGGCACTTTGCTCGACGATCACCTCACCATCGCCTGCGGCGAGGGCGCGATACGCATCGTCGAATTGCAGCGCGCCGGCAAGGCGCCGATGAAGGCGGCGGATTTCTTGCGGGGGACTGCCGTGGAGCAGGGAGCGCGTTTCTCTTGACGCTGTCATACCCTGCGAAGGCGGGGTATCCAGTACGCCGAGGATCAAGAGATCGAGCCGAGACGTCACGGATTACTGGATCGTCCGCCTTCGCGGACGATGACATCTATCAGTAAAGATGCCCCGCTACAAGCTCACCATCGAATATGACGGCGCGCCGTTCGCGGGCTGGCAGCTGCAGGCCGATCATCCGACCGTGCAGGGCGCGCTGGAAGCCGCGGTCAAGGCCACCTGCGGCGAGGACGTGCGCGTGCATGGCGCCGGCCGCACCGATGCCGGCGTGCACGCGCTGGGGCAGGTGGCGCATTGCGATGTCGTGAAGCCATTTACAGCGAGCCGTCTGCGCGATGCGGTGAATGCGCATCTGCGGCCCAACCCGGTCGCGGTGCTGTCGGCGGAGATCGTGCCCGAAAGCTTCGAGGCGCGCTTCTCCGCGATCAGGCGGCATTATCTCTATCGCATCGCCAATCGCGCGCGAACCTCGCGCTCGACATCGGCCGCATCTGGCGCGTGCCGCGCAGGCTCGACGCAGACGCCATGCATGACGCCGCGCAGCGGCTGCTCGGCAAGCACGATTTCACCACCTTCCGCGACACCGAGTGCCAGGCGAAGTCGCCGGAGAAGACGCTGGACCAGCTCGACGTGATCAGGGACGGCGATGCCATCCGCATCGTCACATCGGCGCGCTCGTTCCTGCACAGCCAGGTGCGTTCGATGGTCGGCTCGCTGGTCTGGGTCGGCGAGGGGCGCTGGAGCGCCGATGATCTCGCCGCAGCACTCGCCGCGCGCGATCGCGCCGCCTGCGGTCCGGTTGCGCCGCCCGAGGGACTGTATCTGGTGCGGGTGGAATACTAGCCGTTTCTGGTGAAGACGACGTGCATCGCGCTGGCGGTCGCGACATGCCGGGTCGGCTTGTAGCCGAGACGCGGCAGATCGATATTCGCAAACAGGCTCTCGCCCGATCCGAGCAGGACAGGCGCAATCGCAATATGCATCTCGTCGACGAGGCGCGCGTAGAGATATTCCCGGATCGTCGCCACGCCGCCGCCGAGCCTGATGTCCTTGCTTCCCGCCGACTGCCGGGCGCGCTGCAGGGCCGCCTCGATCCCGTCGGTCACAAAGTAAAATGTCGTGCCGCCTTTCATTTCGAGCGGTGGACGGGCGTGATGGGTCAGCACGAAGACATCGCAATGATAGGGCGGCTCGTCGCCCCACCAGCCCTTCCAGCTGTCATCGGGCCAGTTTCCGCGCACCGGGCCGAACATGTTGCGGCCGAGAATCCAGGCGCCGATGTTTTCAAAGCCGCGCACGGCGAAATCATTGTCCGGACCGGTCGTCCCGCCGTCCTTGTTGAACAACTTCTTCTGAAAGAATTGCGTCGGCAGCACCCATTGATGCAGCGCCATGCCGCCAGCGCCCATCGGATTGTCGATATCCTGATCGGGACCGGCGCCGTAGCCATCGGCCGACACGGAAAAACAGCGAACGACGAGATTGGATGGCATGGAGTGCTCCGCTCTGACTGATGATATGTCCCAAGGACGCTCGGGGTGGGCGCGACCCGACAAAAATATTTTCCGGGCCGCGGCGCTAGCCTTCACATGAAATACCGCTCCAAAATCCCCCGATAGACCCGCGTCAGCTGCTCGATATCGGCCCCGGATGCCCGTTCGTCGATTTTATGCAAGGCGACGCGATGCACCTCGAAGCCGGCGGGGAACCGATAACAGGGATGAGTTCGATTTCGCTTGTTCGGTCGTAGGCCATGGTGGCGCGCAGCCGGCTCGCGGCGCTGCGCGGCCGCGCCTGCTGCTTTCCGAGCGCTCGCTACGCTCGTGGGGGGAGGGAAAGAGCGCACAAGAGGAGGGAGCGCTGCGTCCTTCAATCCCTCAGCAGCTCGTTGATGCTGGTCTTGGAGCGCGTGCGCTCGTCGACGCGCTTGATGATGACGGCGCAGGCGGTGGAAGGTCCCACCTGGCCGTTTTGCATCGGCTTGCCGGGCAGTGCGCCCGGCACCACCACGGCGTATTCCGGCACCTCGCCGATGAAGACCTCGCCGGTGTTTCGGTCGACGATCTTGGTCGTGGCGCTCAGGAACACGCCCATCGCGAGCACCGCGCCCTTGCGGACGATCACGCCCTCGACGACCTCGCTGCGCGCGCCGATGAAGCAGTCGTCCTCGACGATCACGGGCTCGGCCTGCAACGGCTCGAGCACGCCGCCGATGCCGACGCCGCCGGAAATGTGCACGCGCTTGCCGATCTGGGCGCAGGAGCCGACCGTCGACCAGGTGTCGACCATGGTGGACTCATCGACATAGGCGCCGAGATTGACGAAAGACGGCATCAGCACCACGTTCTTGGCGATGAAGGCCGAGCGGCGCACGATCGCGCCCGGCACGGCGCGAAAGCCGGCGTCGCGAAAACGATTCTCGCCCCAGCCTTCGAATTTCGACGGCACCTTGTCCCACCAGGTCGCCTTGCCGGGACCGCCGGGGATGATGCTCATGTCGTTGAGGCGGAAGGACAGCAGCACCGCCTTCTTCAGCCATTGATGCACTTTCCATTTGCCGTTCGCATCGCGCTCGGCGACGCGCAGCTCGCCCTTGTCCATCAGCTCGAGCGCGCGATCCACGGCCTCGCGAACCTCGCCCCTGGTCGAGGTCGAGATGCCGTCGCGTGCGTCGAACGCGCTATTGATGGTGGTTTCAAGCTGGGAGGCGGACATTGGTCTTTCTCTGGGCGGAATGGGCTAGCTTTTTCGGGATTTGAGCGGGGAGAGTCAACCATCCTCCGCTGTCGTCCCCGCGAAAGCGGGGACCCATACCGCGGAATCTCACAACAAGGCTTGGTGGGAGATACCATTCGCATAACCCAAGCCTGTGGTTGATGGGTCCCGGATCGCGCTCGCTGCGCTCGCTTGTCCGGGACGACGGAAACTAGCTTTCCACCAGCCCCCTCAAAAACCCCGTCAGGTCATCCGTGACATGATCGACATGGGCGGCGTCGCGGCCTTCCAGCTCCCAGTCCTCGCGCACCACGTCCTGCGAACCGTCGGGCACGACCAGCACCGTGGTCATGCCGAGCTGGTGCGGCACCACGAGGTTGCGCGAGAGATCCTCGAACATCGCCGCCCTGGTCGGATCGACCGAATGAAGCGCCAGAAACTTCTGATAGGTCTGCGGCGCCGGCTTCGGCTCGAGCTGGGCGGCGATGATGTCGAACACGCCGTCGAAATGGCCGTTCAATCCGAGACGCGCGAGCACCGCATCGACATGATCGACTGAGCCGTTGGTCAGGATCAGCTTGCGCCCGGGCAGTTTCGCGATCGCCTCACCCATGGCGGGATTGGGCTGCAGCGGCGAGTGATCGATCTCATGCACATAGGCGAGGTAATCGTCGGCACGCACGCCATGCAGGGTCATCATGCCGCGCATGGTGGTGCCAAATCGCTTGTAATAGTCTTTCTGCACCACGCGCGCTTCCTCGTGCGAGATGTTCAGCCACGAGCTGACAAACTCGTTGATCCGTGCGTCGACCTGCTGCCACAGGTTGACGTGATGCGGGTACAGCGTGTTGTCGAGGTCGAACACCCAGCTGTCGATATGGGTGAAGGTGCGCATGTTATCCATCACGGCAACGCAAAGCGGAGCGTCTTGCCGCCGCCGGTCATGTCGACCGCGGCAAAGCCCGTCGCGGCAAAGCCGCGGCTTCCACAATCGCCCTGCTCATTGGTCTCGAACTTGTTCTCGCGGGTGCAGAGCTGCGTCGTGCCGCCCCAGTTCAGCGGCTTGTCCTTGAGCCTGATGGTGCGGTTGTCGGCGTCGACCGCCTCGGCAAAGCTGAAGATCTGCTTCGGCGCGCCCGTGACGTCCGGATGCAGGCACTTGCCGGGATCGATGCGATACCAGCCGCGGCTGACCACGGCCTTGCCGTCGTCGGTCGCGACCGCCGCCATGATCTTGTGCGGCGTATCGTTGCACCAGGTCAACCCGCTCGCCGACGGCGACTGCACCGCTTCGATCATGGTGGTGAAGAAATTCGGCGACGCCACCGAGTCCTGCGACAATCCGCGGCTCTTCAGGAACGCGTTGAGCGCGCCTTGAGTCTTCGGTCCGTCGGTGCCGTCGATCGGCGCGGCATCGTAGCCTGCGATCACGAGCAGCCTTTGAATGCCGGCGAGCCGCGCCTGTTCGTCGTCATATTCACTGTCCTCGGCGAGATAGGCGACGAGATTGCCGTCATCGCCCTGTTGCGGGGTGATCTGGGTGAACGGCGCCTGCGTCTGCCCGCTGCGGCACTGCCGCGCGGCGGCGATGACGAAATTGTCCTGCGCGATGCAGAGCGTGTCGTTGCCGTTCTGCGGCAGCGGCGAGGCGCCATAGAGCCCGAGCACGCGCGCATGCAGCAGCAGGCGGTCGGCGGTGAGCGCGCCCTGCAGCACCACGCGGCAACCGGCAGGGTCGATCCGGAACCAGCCGCGCGTCGCGGTCGCCGATTTCTCGTCGATGCCGATCGCGGCCTCGACCACATAGCTCATGCGGTTACAGAGTTTCAGGCCCGCCAGCGCCGGCTCGGATGAGGCGAGGAACGACACCGCAGCCGCGGGCAAAGCAAGCAGCGTGCGCAACCAGATCCGCTGCAGCCGTGGACGGGGGCGCGGCAGTATAGGAAACGGGTTGGTCGTGAGCGTCACTTGTGGATCAGCGTGCCGGTGCCCTGATTCGTGAACAACTCAAGCAATACCGCATGCTGCATCTTGCCGTCGATGATGACGACGCCCTGCACGCCCTGCTCCAGTGCATAGATGCAGGTCTCGACCTTCGGGATCATGCCGCCGGAAATGGTGCCGTCGGCGATCAGCTTGCGCGCGTCCTTGATCGACAGTTCCGGAATCAGCTTCTTCGACTTGTCCAGCACGCCGGGCACGTCGGTGAGCAGCAGGAGCCGCCTGGCCTTCAGCGCGCCGGCGATCGCGCCGGCGAAGGTGTCAGCGTTGATGTTGAGCGTCTGGCCGCCGTCGGAGGTCGCAAGCGGCGCCAGCACCGGGATCAGCTCATAACCGATCAACTGGTTGAGCAGCGTGAGGTCGACCTTCTCGGGATCGCCGACAAAGCCGAGATCGATCGCCTTCTCGATGTTGGAATCGGGATCGACCATGGTGCGCGTCGTCTTCGCCGCCTTCACCATATTGCCGTCCTTGCCGGACAAACCGACGGCCTTGCCGCCGGCCTCGTTGATGTAGCCGACGATCTGCTTGTTGACGGAGCCCGCCAGCACCATCTCGACGATCTCGATGGTGGCGGCGTCGGTGATGCGCAGGCCGGCCGCGAATTCCGACGCGATGCCGAGGCGTTTCAGCATGGCCGCGATCTGCGGGCCGCCGCCATGCACCACCACGGGATTGATCGCGGTCTGCTCCAGCAGCACGATGTCGCGCGCGAATGCCTTCGCGGTATCCTCCGCGCCCATGGCGTGGCCGCCATATTTGATGACGATGGTTTCCTCGTCATATTGCTGCATGTGGGGCAGCGCCTCGGACAGGATGCGGGCCTGATCGAGCGGGCTGATTTCGGTCATGGATGCGTCTCTGTGGGGCGGCAGGGTCGGGCGGTTTCTATCCGATTGGTGGCGCGAGCGCAAAGTGCGTCTTCGCACCCCGGATGCTGCGCAGCGCGCCGCTCACGGCTGTTGTGTGCCATCGATTGAAAGAGCGGCGCGGTGCGCCGCTGATCCGGGGTCCATGAATACGAAAGGTGTGGGTCCCGGGTCTGCGGAGCAGCGTTGCACGCTGCACCGCGCCCGGGACACGAGAGTCACAGGCGCCTTGGCCAGACCGCCGAGAGCCCGAGCAACAGCCAGCTCACGATCAGCAGCGTGCCGCCGGCAGGTGCGGCAAAGGCAAACAGGCTGTGGCCGGCATATTGGCGCAAGGTGAGGTCGCCCGCGAACAGCGCGGTCGCGACCACGAAGCCGAAACTGGTCGCAAGGCCGAGGCGCGCATGGATCAGGCCGCGCTCGGCGAGCGCGACTGCGCCCAGGATCGCAGTCGCATGAAACAGCAGCATCGAGGAGGCGGCCGCGAGCCGCGCCGCGTCGGCCTGATGCGTGGACGCAGCGGCAAGGATGACGCCGTCGGCGCCCATCACGCCCGCGAGCGCAATGAGGATGCGATGGATACGCGTCACTTACTCCGCTCCTCGATCAGCCGCACCATGGCCGCGCGTAGATCCGGCATGCCGGTACCCGAACGCGACGAGGTCGCGAGCACGTCAGGAAAAGCCGCCGGATGTTTGGCAAGCGCGGCCGCGGTCTCGGCGCGGCATTTGTCGAGTTCGGCCGCTTTCACCTGATCGGCCTTGGTCAGCACGATCTGGTAGCTCACCGCCGCGCGGTCGAGCGTCTTGAGCACGTCGAGGTCGACGTCCTTCAGCCCATGCCGCGCATCGATCAGCAGATAGACCCGCGCGAGGCTGGCGCGGCCAAGCAGGAATTTGTGGATCAGCTCGGTCCATGACGCCACCTTGCTCTTGGGTGCTGCGGCATAGCCATAGCCGGGCATGTCGACCAGCCGCAGGCCCGTCTTCTCCGGGCCTTCGAAGAAGATCAGCTCCTGGGTGCGGCCCGGCGTGTGCGAGGTGCGTGCCAGATTGTTGCGGCCGGTCAGCGCATTGATGAGGGAGGATTTGCCGACATTGGAACGGCCGGCGAAGGCGACCTCGATGCTGCCCATCGGCGGCAACGTCTCGATCGAGGGCGCGGCCCAGGTGAATTGCCAGTCGCCGGCAAAGAGCTTGCGGCCCTTCTCGATCAGCTTCGCATCGATGTCGGCGGTCATGCGAAGGTTTCCGGCCGCTTTACTCTGTCGTTCCGGGATGGTGCGAAGCACCAGACCCGGAACCTCGAGATTCCGGGTTCGATGCTGCGCATCGCCCCGGAATGACGTGAGCGGATTGCTTGCCGCAATCCGCTCGACGTCACGTCTTCGACTCCGCCTTCTTCCAGACGAATGTGCTCTTGAGATTGTCGAGCAACTCCACCTTCACGCCGTTGCGGCGCATGATGAAGCTCTGCTGCAGCACCGAGAGCGTGTTGTTCCAGGCCCAGTAGATCACCAGGCCCGCCGGGAAGCCGGCCAGCATGAAGGTGAAGATCAAGGGCATCCAGGCGAAGATCATCTGCTGGGTCGGATCGGGCGGCGTCGGGTTCAGCTTCATCTGGAACCACATCGTGATGCCCATGATGATCGGCCAGACGCCGAGCGCGAGGTAGTGACCGAACAGCGGCAACGTCGTCGGATCGAAGTGCAGCAATCCGAACAGGTTGAACAGATTGGTCGGATCGGGCGCCGAGAGGTCCTTGATCCAGCCGTAGAACGGCGCGTGGCGCATTTCGATGGTGACGAACAGCACCTTGTAGAGCGAGAAGAACACCGGGATCTGGATCGCGACGGGAAGACAGCCCGCGATCGGGTTGATCTTCTCCTTCTTGTAGATCTCCATCATCTCCTGCTGCTGCTTCACCTTGTCGTCGGGATAGCGCTCCTTCAGCGCCTGCAGCTGCGGCTGCACCGACTTCATCTTCGCCATCGAGGCGTAGGATTTGTTGGCGAGCGGGAAGAACAACAGCTTCACGATCACGGTGACCAGCAGGATCGCGATGCCGAAATTGCCGACCAGGTGGTAGAAGAAGTCCAGCCCGAGGAACATCGGCTTGGTGATGAAGTAGAACCAGCCCCAGTCGATCAAGAGATCGAAATGGTTGAGCCCGAGCTGCCTGTTGTAGCCGCCGGGCCCGAACGGGAAGTTGATGCCGACCACACCGACTTCCTTGGCGCCGGCGAACAGCCGCGCGCCGGCGCTGCCGGTGCCGCCGATCGCAATGGTCTGCGCATCCTCCAGGTAATCGGTCTGATATGTCCTGATACTGCCGAGCTGTCTGGAGAAGAAGCGGGCCTGCAGTTTGGCGTTGGTATCGGGCAACAAGGCGGACGCCCAGTATTTGTCGGTGATACCGAGCCAGCCGTCGGTGGCCGTGAATTTGAAACCCTTGGCGTCCGGGCTGCCTTCCAGCGCGTTGGCGTCGTCGACCTTCTTGTAACCATATTCCTGCAGGCCATGCTCGCCGAGGTAGCCGATCAGGCCCTCATGCAGGATGTAATAGCCGGAGACCTGCGGCGCGCCGTGGCGCGAGATCAGCGCGAACGGGTAGAGCGTCACCGGCGCATTGCCGACATTGGTGACGTCGTCCTTGATGGTGAAGAGATAGCGGTCGTCGACCGAGATGGTGCGGCGGAAGGTGAGGCCTTCGCCATTGTCGTATTTCAGCACGACCGGCGAGGTCGGTGTCAGCGGGCCGCTGTTTTCCTGCTGCCACTGTGTGTCGCGGTTGGGCAGGCGCACGGTCGAGCCGGCGGCAGGCACCCAGCCGAATTCGGCGTAATAGGGCGCGGCGGTGTTGGACGGCGAATACAGCACGATGGCGGGCGAAGCCGGATCGACGGTGTCGCGGAACTTGGCCAGACTGAGATCGTCGATGCGTGCGCCCTTCAGCGCAATGCTGCCGATCAGGCTCGGCGTCTCGATCTTGACCCGCTGCGATTCCGCAAGCGCCTGCTCGCGGCTGACGACGGGCGCGGCGGATGCGGCGGGCGCGGACGGCGAAGGCGCGGTAGAGCCGGGCTGTGGCGGCGCGCTCGACGGCGAGGCATTTTCCGCCGGCTTCGGCGCCGACTTCTGCAACTCGGCCTGTTGCGCCTGTTGCGCGCGCTGCCGCTCCATCTGCGGCACATTGTAGAAATATTGCCAGGCGAGCAGGATGATGCCCGACAGGATGACGGCGAGGATCATGTTGCGGTTGTCGGTCATCTCATCAGGTCTCGTCGTTCGATCCGGTTTTGCGGGCGTCGCGTTTTTGGCCTCGGGGGAGGCGTCGCAGGCAGTTCTGGAAATCGTCCACCATGGCGGCGAAATCGCGGCTCAAGGCCGCGCGGCGCCCGACCAGCACATAATCATGATGCGGCCGCAACGCCATGCTGTCCGTAAGTCGCACGACCTCGCGCAGCCTGCGGCGAATTCGGTTGCGCTCGGGCGCGTTGCCGTTCTTTTTGGTGACGGTGAAACCGACCCGGATCGGACCCAAATCGTCGCGGGGGCGGCCCTGCAGGGTGAAGGCCGGGCTGTTCACCCGCGCGCCATCGGCAACGGCGAGGAAATCCGCCCGCTGCCTTAGACGTTCCATTGGAAATCCCCGT
>CAWBTH010000038.1:0-100530 GCA_963791665.1 uncultured Alphaproteobacteria bacterium
CTGCACCAGCGTGCCATGCGCGCCTGACGAGGACAGGCCCGCGAGCATGCCGTGGATTTCCGAGATCGGCGACCAGAAATCCGACAACACCACGATCTCCGCCAGCGACGATGGCACGAAGTTCGGCGGCAAGCTGAGCCGCGCGGCGTCGTCATGCAGCATCGCCTGCGCCATCTTGTCGATAACGCTGCGGCTGGCGGTCGGGTTCATCAGCCCGGGAATGCCGACGCGCTCGCCGCCCTCGACCAAAAGCTCGGCCAGCGCAAAGGCGACGATCAGCGCGCGCTCCAGCTTGCTGTCGCGGGCCCCCTTTGAGGCGAAGGCCATCGAGGCGAGCGGTCCGGCCAGAGCCAGACCGTGTGGGCGGCTTCCCATTCCTGCTCGCGAACATAGAGATGGTCGTCGCGCGCCGAGCGGCGCCAGTCGACGCGCTGGGCCGGCTCGCCGGAGATGAAGCGGCGATATTGCCAGAAACTTTCGCCGGCGCCGGCGCGGCGGCGGCCGTGCAGGCCGTGGATGACATTGGCGGCGATGCGGCGGGCTTCCAGCACGAGACGCGGCAAGGAGGCGGCGAGCGTACGGCTTTCACCATCGGCTCGTCGTATTGCCTGCGATCTCCCTGTTTCGGCCTGGTCCGCTACCGCCATCAACCGATCCGAGTCTTCAATTGCCGGATCACGTCCGGAATGGTGCGCCCTTCGGCGCGCGCCGAGAAGGTCAGCGCCATGCGGTGCTTCAGCACGGGCTCGGCGAGATCGAGCACGTCGTCGATCGAGGGCGCGAGCCGTCCGTCGAGCAGGGCGCGGGCGCGCACGGCGAGCATCAGCGACTGGCTGGCGCGCGGGCCGGGGCCCCAGGCGATCAGCTTGCCGGCTTCGCCGCCTTCGGGGCCGGGACGCGCGGAGCGCACCAGCGACAGGATCGCTTCCACCACGGAATCGCCGACCGGGAGGCGGCGCACCAGCCGTTGCGCGGCGATCAGGCGTCGGCCTGCATCGCGCCCTTGGCGAGCGTCTCCTCGGCGCCGGTGGTCTCGAACAGGATGCGCCGCTCGGCGTCGCGATCGGGATAGTCGACGTCGATCTCCATCAGGAAGCGGTCGAGCTGCGCTTCGGGCAGCGGATAGGTGCCTTCCTGCTCCAGCGGGTTTTGCGTCGCGAGCACGTGGAACGGTTTCGGCAGGTCGTGGCGCGCGCCGGCGACCGTGATGTGCTGCTCCTGCATCGCCTGCAGCAGCGCCGACTGCGTGCGCGGGCTGGCGCGGTTGATCTCGTCGGCCATCAACAGCTGCGCGAACACCGGGCCCGGAGATGAAACGGAAGGCGCGCTTGCCGCTCGTGCTTTCGTCCAGCACCTCGGCGCCGAGGATGTCCGACGGGCATCAGGTCGGGTGTGAACTGGATGCGCTTGGCGTCGAGCCCGAGCGTGATGCCCAGCGTCTCGACCAGCTTGGTCTTGGCGAGGCCGGGCACGCCGATCAAAAGCGCATGACCGCCGGACAGGATCGTCACCAGGGTGTTTTCGATCACCCGGTCCTGGCCGAAAATGACGGTGGCGATCGCCTCCTTGGCCGCGCGGATTTGTCCCGAGACCTGTTCCGCAGAGCGGACAATCACGTCCTCGAGTTTCTCAACGCTCTCCGCCATCCACAGCTCCTGTTCTGACGGTGCGCTCAAGCAAACGCTTCGCACCGCAACCTCATGCTGCAAACCCGTGCAGAGTCCATGTATTCGTTGAATTAAACTATCCCCACATTATCGGGTTTTCGGGGTATGAACTGCTCACGATGTGGCGACCTCTCCCGGTATTTAATCCCGCGGAACTGACGCCATCACAATCCAACGTAGGTCTGGCATCGATCGTGCCAATACGGTGCTGGTCAAACGTCAAGGCAAACCATGGCGAAGCAAGGGCAAAGCACAACCAACCTTGAAGGCCTGACCGTCGCTGCGCGGGAGGCGGCAAACACGTCCCCTGGCGGAAAGGGGCTGCCCCCGGTGCACCTGTGGAATCCGCCGTTTTGCGGCGACCTCGACATGCAAATCGCCTCCGATGGTACTTGGTTCTACATGGGGACGCCAATCGGCCGTCACGCGCTGGTGCGGCTGTTTTCGACGATCCTGAAGCGCGAGGGCGACAAGCACTTCCTGGTGACGCCGGTCGAGAAGGTCGGCATCCGTGTCGACGATGCGCCGTTCACGGCGGTGGAGATGGTGAAGGAGAACGATGCGAAGGGTCTCGTCTTGCGATTCCGCACCAATGTCGACGACTGGGTGCCATGCGACGCCGGCCACCGGCTGCGCTTCGAGATGGCGGCCGACGGTGGGCTCACGCCCTATCTTCATGTCCGCGCCGACCTCTGGGCCAAGGTCACGCGCGCGCTGTATTATGATCTCGTCGATCTCGGCGAGGAGCGCGAGATCGACGGCCAGGAGATGTTCGGCGTGGTGTCATCAGGCGAGTTTTTCCCGATGGCGGATGCCGAACAGGTGAGGGCCGCGCTTTGAACGAGCCGATGCTGAAGATCACGCCGGCCGTCTCCGCGGCCGAATTCTTCAACCGCGCGAGCGCGCGGCTGACCTTCGACGTGCCGCCGGGACTGGTCGATCCCAACATCATTCCGCCAAGCGGCGATCCCGGCACCGACCGCATGCTGGAAATCATCGCGCGCGAGCAGCCGGTGCGGCCTGCGGCGGTGCTGATCCCGATCGTCGAGCGCGAGGAACCGATGGTGCTGCTGACGCAGCGCACGACGGAGCTACGCGAGCATGCCGGCCAGATCGCCTTTCCCGGCGGCAAGATCGATGCGACCGACAAATCGCCGCTCGATGCGGCGCTACGCGAGGCGGAGGAGGAGGTCGGGCTCGACCGCTCTTATGTCGATCCGATCGGCTATCTCGATCTCTACGGCACCGGCTTCGGCTTCCGCATCCTGCCGACGGTGGCGCGGGTGAGGCCGGGCTTCACGCTGACGATCAACCATTCGGAAGTGGTCGACGCTTTCGAGGTGCCGCTGGCCTTCCTGATGAACCCGGCCAACCACCAGGTTCATAGCAAGGAATTCCGCGGCATGGAGCGCTCCTACTACGCCATGCCCTATGCCGAACGTTACATCTGGGGCGCGACGGCGGGCATGCTGCGCGTGCTGTACGAACGGATTTGCGCATCATGATCCGCCCGTTGCTGACGGAGATCGGCATTTTCCTGATTCCGTTCGGCATCTATGTGCTGTTCCTGTTCGCCACGCGCTCGGCGGTGATGGCGCCGACATCATGGCCGATCCGGATGGTGGCGCGGCTGGTGCTGGGATCGCTGCTGCTGGTGGTGCTCAGCTTCATTCTGCTGGCGCATTTTTCCGGCGCGCCGCCGGGCTCGACCTACATCCCCGCGCATATGGAGAACGGCAAGTTCGTTCCCGGAGTCGAGAAATGAGCACAGCGGCGCTAGGTGACGCGTCCTGGCTCACGACAGGCGCGGCCGCTCGCGTGCTGAAACTTCTCAACGGGGATGGCGAGGAAGCGCGCGTCGTCGGCGGCGCGGTGCGCAATGCACTGATGAAGCTGCCGGTCGGCGAAGTCGATATCGCGACGACAGCCGTGCCGGACGAGGTGGTCCGCCGCGCCAGGGCCGCCGGCATCAAGAGCGTGCCGACCGGGCATCGATCACGGCACCGTGACGCTGGTCGTGGACAGCACGCCGTTCGAGGTCACGACGTTGCGCGAGGATACCGAGACCTTCGGCCGTCATGCCAGGGTTTCGTTCGGCCGTGACTGGATCGGCGACGCAAGCCGGCGCGACTTCACCATCAATGCGCTGTCGGTCGGCCCCGATGGCGTCGTGCACGACTATGTCGGCGGACTTGCCGACATCGCGGCGCGGCGCGTGCGTTTCATCGGCGACGCAAGCAAACGGATCGAGGAAGACTATCTGCGCATCCTGCGCTTCTTCCGCATGCATGCCGCCTTCGGCGCGGGCGAACTGGATCGGTCAGGCTATCTCGCCTGTATCGGCGGGCGCGCGGGACTTGCGACGCTCTCCGCCGAGCGGGTGCGGATGGAGATGCTCAAGCTGCTGGTCGCCGACGGCGCGGCGGGGCGCCATCGAGGCGATGGCCGACAGCGGTTTGCTGCAGGCGATCGTCGGCGGCGTCACCTATGGCGGGCCGTTCGTGGCGATGATATCAGCCGAGCGCGCGCTTGGCTTGCAGCCGGATGCGATGC
Organism: uncultured Alphaproteobacteria bacterium; assembly: GCA_963791665.1. Lineage (GTDB taxonomy): Bacteria > Pseudomonadota > Alphaproteobacteria > Rhizobiales > Xanthobacteraceae > Bradyrhizobium. The sequence continues at coordinate 4,221 of CAWBTH010000038.1, forward strand.
GCCGGCTGGCGGCGCTCGGCGTCGCCGTCACCGAGGACGCGAAGCGGATCGCGACGCGGCTACGGCTTTCCAATGCGGAAGCCAAGGCGCTCGACTCCATGGGCCATCGCTGGTGGCGGCTCGCCGGCATGGACGAGGCGCGCGCCAGGCGGCGGCTCTATCGTCTGGGCGAAGGTCCATATCGCGACCGCCTGCTGCTCGCCTGGGCGCGCACGGACGGCGATAGCCGGCACTGGACCGAGCTGGCGCGGTTGCCGGAGCGCTGGACCGCGCCGAAATTCCCGCTAAGGGCCGCCGACTTCACCGCGCGCGGCATCGCCGAAGGCCCGGCGCTCGGCCAGGTGCTCGCGCTCGCCGAGGACGCCTGGCTCGCCGCGGATTTTCCGCTGGATGCGGCCGCGCTGTCTGAGATCGCCGACCAGGCGATCGCGCGTCTGAAGGGCGACGCGCAAGCTCGTGAGCATTCTCTCCGGCTTCGCCGATATCTCGATCCTGCAGCTCCTGCTGGTCGCGGTCGTCGCGATGTTCGCGGCGATCGTCGGCGGACTTGCCGGCTACGGCACCGGCGCGCTGATGCCGCTGGTGCTGGTGCCCCTGATCGGCGCCGAGCCCGTGGTGCCGATCATCGCGATCTCGGCGATCTTCGCAAATTTGAGCCGCGCGACGGCCTATTTCCGCTATGTCGATCGCCGCCGCGCGCTGATCGTGATCATCGCGGCGGCCTTCACCACCGCGCTCGGCGCCTACGGCTATACGCGGCTCACCAATGCCGGTGCCGCGCTGGTGATCGGCACGATGCTGATGCTGAGCGTGCCGTTGCGCCGCGTGCTTCGCCGCCGCGCCGTGCGCATCGGCGACACCACACTCGCCGCCGGCGCGGTCGGCTACGGCGTCGTGGTCGGCGGCACCTCGGGCTCCGGCGTGATCCTGCTGTCGCTGTTGATGGCCTCTGGCCTCGAAGGCGCCGCCGTGATCGCCACCGACGCGGTGATCTCGGTCGTCACCAGCGTGATCAAGATTTCGGTGTTCGGCCTTGCCGGCGTCGTCACCGCGCAGGTACTCGCCTTTGCGCTTTTGATCGGCTGCATCGGCGTGCCCGGCGCATTCCTCGCCAGAGCCTTTGTCGAGCGCATGCCGGTGCACATCCACACCGCGATCCTCGACGCCGCCGTGATCACCGGCGGGCTGGTGATGATCTCGGCGGCGGCAAGGCAGTTGAATCTAGCTCACATGCACCCGTCGACGAGCACCAGCTTGCTTGTCGTCGTGGTGTGGCGCAGCTTGAAGAGGTCCCCAATCTCGGGGTCGTTCAAAAATGCTTCGGCGTTTGCGCGTTCCGGAAATTCAAGGATGACCATACGGTCCGGTTTCCAGTCGCCCTCGATGGTCGTCGGCTCGGTGCCTCGAACGATATACTTGCCTGCGTGTTTGGCGATGAACGCCGGGATTTCAGCGACATATTTCATGAAGCCGGCAAGGTCGTTCACCGAGAAGTCGAGAACCAGATAGGCTTTCATTGCTGCCTCGCAAACGTTAGGCTTGCTAGCGCTTTCCCGGCACCAGCTCGGTCAGCGAACGGATGATGCGGTCGGGCTTGACCGTCGAGCCTTCCGGCAGGCCGTCGCCATGCACGTCCATCCAGATCGCGTAGATGCCGAGCCGCTGCGGCGCTTGCACCTCCCATTCCAGATTGTCGCCGATCATCCAGGTCTCGCGGCGCGGTGACGCCGAGCGCGTCCATCGCATGCAGATAGGCGCGCTCGTCCGGCTTGCCGAAACCATGCTCGCCCTCGATCTGGACGTGATCGAAGCGGTGCGCCAGCGCAAAACGCTCGACCTTGGCGCGCTGGGTGTCGGCGGCGCCATTGGTGACCAGCGCAAGCTTGACGCCGAGCGCCTTCAATTCATCGATCGCCTCATGCGCGCCGGGGAAGACGAACATCTCCTCCTCGCGATATCGGGTGAAACGGTCGGCGATGCGGTTCGCGAGCTCGTCGGAGAGGCGAGGGTGGCCGCTCGCGGCCAGCGCGGCAAAGCCGCCGCGCACCGCCACGCGCCGCGCTTCATCGAGCTTCAACCGCCATGCCGGCTCGGCGGTCGCCCAGAAATTCCGCGCGAAGGTCAAGGACTGCGGAGGCGGCCTGTTGCGGCAAGACCGGCGCAAGCTCGCCGGCAAATTCAGCCGCGATGTGATTCCACGCGATCTCCGGCCGGCCGTAAGCCGACAGGATGGTGTCGTCCATGTCGATCAGCATGGCGCGCGGCAGCGTGGTCGTCACGGCCACTTCACCTCCGGCGGCATCGAGGACAGGATGGAGTCGACATTGCCGCCGGTCTTCAGCCCGAAAATGGTGCCGCGGTCGTAGAGCAGGTTGAACTCGACATAGCGTCCGCGCCGGATCAATTGCTCCTCGCGATCCTCCGCCGTCCAGGGTAGCGCGAAATTGCGCCGTACCAGCGCGGGATAGATCTTCAGGAAGGCGCGGCCGACGTCCTCTGTGAAGGCAAGGTCGGCGTCCCAGTCGCCGCTGTCCTGCCAGTCGTAGAAGATGCCCCCGACGCCGCGCGCCTCCTTGCGATGCGGCAGATAGAAATAGTCGTCGCACCATTTCTTGTACCTGTCGTAATCGGCGACGCCGTTCGGGCCGGTGCAGGCCTCCCTCATCGCGGCATGAAAGTCGAGCGTGTCCTTGTCCTCCTGCGTGCGCCGCCGCTCCAGCACCGGCGTCAGGTCGCTTCCGCCGCCGAACCACGATTTCGTCGTAACGACGAAGCGCGTGTTCATGTGCACGGCGGGAATGTTCGGATTGTGCAGATGCGCGATCAGCGAAATGCCCGACGCCCAGAACCGCGGGTCGTCGGCCGCGCCCGGAATCTGCGCCCGGAATTCCGGAGCAAACTCGCCATGCACGGTCGAGCAATGCACGCCGACCTTCTCGAACAGCCGGCCGCGCATCATCGACATCACGCCGCCACCGCCCGCCGCACCGGTATGGTCGCTGCGCTGCCATGGCGTGCGCTCGAAGCGGCCCGGCTCGCCGCTATAGAGCGAAGCCGGCGCCTCGTCCTCGAGCTGTTCGAATGCCGCGCAAATGTCGTCGCGCAGCGCCTCGAACCAGGCGCGCGCCCGCTGCTTCCGATGCTCGATGAGGTTTGCGTCCATCAAATCATGTCCAATCGGTCTGCCGCAGCGCCTCGCCGGTAACCACGGCCGCCGCCATCGCGACATTGAGCGAGCGCAAGGACGGCTTCATCGGGATCTTCAGCCGCGCGTCCGCGGCTGCCACAACTTCATCCGTTACGCCGACGGTTTCCCGTCCGAACAACAGGATGTCCGATGCCGCATACCGAAAATCAAGGTAGGAGATGGCGGCCTTGGTGGTGAACAGCAGCAGCCGAGAACCTTCGCCGCGGCGCCATTCCTCGAATCGGGTCCAGGAATCGTGACGCATCCATGTCACCTGGTCGAGATAGTCCATTCCCGCCCGGCGGAAGGCGCGGTCGGAGACCGGAAATCCCGCTGGTTCGATGATGTGGGCCCGCACATCGAGGCACGCACAGAGCCGCAGGATGGTGCCCGTGTTCTGGGGGATATCGGGCTGGAATAAAGCCAATTCCATCCTGGTCGTGTCTTGCGGAATGTATGAATAAAACAACGGTCTGGATGGATTTAGTGCATTGCACGTGGGCTGGCGGATAGTGGGCTTGCGCTCTTTCGGCAAGGGTGCCAATAGAACGATTCTGGACTGCTTGTTTGGCCCTCCTCAGCCGAAAAAGCCGGTCTGCTTGCCGCCGCGGGGGTCGCGGGCGCCGGCATCCTATCCCGTTGACGTCTGGGGCGTCTTTCGGGACGGTTCCACCGGTTGCGAGCTTGAGAAAGGGTTTGGAATCGTGACGACAACGTCTTCGGCGGACCATCCGACACGCCGTGATTTCCTCTTTGTTGCAACGGGCGCGGCCGCGGGCGTCTCGGGCCTCGCCGCACTCTGGCCCTTCGTCTCCCAGATGAATCCGGATGCCTCGACGATAGCGGCCGGCGCGCCGATCGAGGTCGACCTGGCCCCGATTGCCGAAGGTCAGGACATCAAGGTGTTCTGGCGCGGCAAGCCGATCTACATCATGCACCGGACCAAGAAGCAGATCGAGGAGGCCCAGAAGGTCCCGCTCGGCGACCTCAAGGACCCCGCCACCGATCAATCCCGCGTCAAGGGCGGCCACGACCAGTGGCTGGTGGTGATCGGCATCTGCACCCATCTCGGCTGCATCCCGATCGCCCATGAGGGCAATTACGACGGCTTCTTCTGCCCCTGCCACGGCTCGCAATACGATTCCTCCGGCCGTATCCGTCAGGGACCCGCGCCCGCCAATCTGGCCGTGCCGCCCTACGCTTTCGCTTCCGACACCAAAATCCAGATCGGCTGAAGCCCGCGCCTCACCGGACTTCACGCCCTCGTTTTAGCTTCCTCAGGATCGCATCATGAGCGGACCCTCCGACTACCAGCCGAGCCATCCAGCCTTGCAGTGGCTCGAACGGCGCCTGCCGATTTTGAGCCTCATGCATTCCTCGTTCGTGGCGTATCCGACGCCGCGCAACCTGAATTACTGGTGGACCTTCGGCGCCATCCTGTCCTTCATGCTCGGCATCCAGATCCTGACCGGCGTGATCCTGGCGATGCACTACACGCCGAACGCCGATCTCGCCTTCAAGTCGGTCGAGCTGCTCGTCCGCGACGTCAATTACGGCTGGCTGCTCCGCAACATGCACGCGGTCGGCGCGTCGATGTTCTTCTTCGCGGTCTACGTCCACATGTTCCGCGGCCTCTATTACGGGTCGTTCAAGGAGCCGCGCGAGGTGCTGTGGATCCTCGGCGTCATCATCTACCTCTTGATGATGGCGACCGGCTTCATGGGCTACGTGCTGCCGTGGGGCCAGATGAGCTTCTGGGGCGCCACCGTCATCACCAATCTGTTCTCGGCCTTCCCCTATGTCGGCGACAGCATCGTGACGTTGCTGTGGGGCGGCTATTCCGTCGGCAATCCGACGCTGAACCGCTTCTTCTCGCTGCACTATCTGCTGCCGTTCGTTATCGCCGGCGTCGTGGTGCTGCACGTCTGGGCGCTGCACGTCGCCGGCCAGAACAATCCTGATGGTCTCGACATCAAGACCGACAAGGACTCGGTGCCGTTCACGCCGCACGCGACCATCAAGGACATGTTCGGCGTCTCGGTGTTCCTGCTGCTCTACGCCTGGTTCATCTTCTACATGCCGAACTATCTCGGCGACGCCGACAACTACATCGTGGCCAACCCGGCGCAGACGCCCGCGCACATCGTGCCCGAATGGTACTATCTGCCGTTCTACGCGATGCTTCGCAGCATTCCGAACAAGCTCGCGGGCGTCGTCGTGATGTTCTCCTCGATCCTGCTGCTGGTGTTCCTGCCCTGGCTCGACAGCGCCAAGACGCGCTCCTGCAAGTATCGTCCGCTGGCCAAGCAGTTCTTCTGGATGTTCGTGTTCGTCTGTATCGTGCTCGGCTATCTCGGCTCCAAGCCGCCGGAGGGCATCTATGTCATCCTCGGCCGCATCCTCACGTTCTGCTACTTCGCCTACCTGCTGATCGTGCTGCCGCTGCTCTCGCGGATCGAAACGCCGCGCCCCGTGCCGAACTCGATTGCGGATGCGGTGCTGGCCAAGAGCGGCAAGGTCGCGGCCGCCATCGTCGCCATGATCGTGGCCGGCGGTCTTCTCATCGGCAGCGCCGGCCAGGCGCGTGCCGAAGAGGCTGCGACGCCGCCGGCGCAGAAGTGGTCGTTCTCGGGGCCGTTTGGCAGCTACGATCGCGGCTCTCTGCAGCGTGGCCTGAAGATCTACAAGGAAGTCTGCTCCAACTGCCACTCGCTGTCCTACATCGCGTTCCGCAACATCGCCGACCATGGCGGCCCCGGCTATTCCGAGGCGCAGGCCGCGGGGCTCGCCGCCGAGTACAAGATCAAGGACGGTCCGAACGACCAGGGCGAGATGTTCGAGCGGCCGGGCCGCCCGGCCGACTATTTCCCCGCGCCGTTCCCGAACGAGCAGGCGGCCCGCGCCGCCAATGGCGGCGGCCTGCCGCCTGACCTGTCGCTGATCGCGAAGGCGCGCGGTTATGAGCGCGGCTTCCCGCGGTTCATCATCGACTTCTTCACCCAGTACCAGGAGCAGGGCCCGGACTATGTCGACGCCATCCTGCAGGGCTTTCGAGGACAAGCCGCCGGCGGGCGTCACCATCCCGGACGGCTCCTACTACAACAAGTATTTCCCGGGCCACGCCATCAAGATGCCGAAGCCGCTCAACGACGGCCAGGTGACCTTCGATGACGGCTCGCCGACGACGGTTGCGCAATACGCCCATGACGTGACGACCTTCCTGATGTGGGCCGCCGAGCCGCACATGGAGGAGCGCAAGAGGATGGGCTTCATGGTGTTCATCGTGCTGATCATTCTGGCCGGCATGACCTACTTCACCAAGAAGAAGGTCTGGGCCGACGCGCACTGACGTGTGACGGCAATTTGAATGCAAAAGCCCCCGAGAGGGGGCTTTTTTGTTGACGCGAGTGTGATTGCGTCCCGGCGTTTCAGCGGACAGAATGCCGCCAACGTCCCCAACAAGCGTCGGAGGAACCATGGGCACCATCATCACCTTCAAGCGTCCGGACGGCAAGGATGCCTCCGGCTATCTCGCCAACGCTGCGCGCGGCGATGCGCCCGGCGTCGTGGTGATCCAGGAATGGTGGGGCCTGCAGGACCAGATCAAGGGCATGTGCGACCGCTTCGCCCGCGCCGGGTTCGACGCGCTGGCGCCCGACCTCTACAAGGGCAAGGTGGTGCCGTATCACGACACGGATGCGGCCGGCAAAGAGATGAACTCGCTGGACTTCATGGACGCCACCACGCAGACCGTGCGCGGCGCCGCGCAATATCTGGCGCGCAACGGCGCCAAAGTGGGTCTGACCGGCTTCTGCCTCGGCGGCGCGGTGACCATCATCGGCGCGACGAAAATTCCGGAGCTGACCGCGGGCGTAGTGTTCTACGGCATCCCGCCGGAGCAGGCGGCGAAACCTGCGGATGTGCGCATCCCGCTGCAGGCGCATTTCGCCAGCAAGGACGACTGGTGCACGCCGGCCGCGGTCGACGCGTTCGAAAAGGCGATGAAGGCGGCGAACAAGCCGCTCGACATCCATCGCTATGACGCCGAGCACGGCTTCGCCAACGAGCAGCGCCTGTCGGTGCACGACCGCAAATGCGCCGAGCAGGCCTGGGGCCGCGCGACGGAGTATTTCAGGAAGCATCTGGGGTAGGTATTGGCCGAACGCGTCATTCGTGCGCTTCAAATTGAATGCGCACCTTTCCTGAGGCGTCCGACTTGCGAACGTTTAGCGGTTTTGTCGCCTGCGCTGTCGCGTTGATGGATGCAGTTATTTTCAGGTCGCTGTCCGACAACCATTCAATCGCCGGCGAAGAGGAGTGATTCGCAAACGAGGCGCAATCCGCAGCAAATACCCAGGACCGGGGATCAGTTGCCTGGATAGTATCGGCCGATATCGGCAGGATCGCGAGCTTGTCCACGCACGTTATCCCGCCAAGTGGTCCACCGTGATTATAATTCAAATAGACAAGTTTGAACTGCCCACGGACGGTCTCATGGATGAACGATGGCGGCGCTGGTCGCCATTGGACGTAGGCCGCGTGTCCCAACAAAACGGACGAGATCGCCCCGAGCAGCGCGAATAGTCCGACCAGAAAGCGCCAGACCTTTCTCATCATCGAAAAGTCAACCGACGTCTAACTTTGGTCTCTCACCTCATCCCACCAGGCGCACGTCCCCGACATCAGCCTGTAATTGCCGTCCAGCACCTGCACCGGCGCGCGCAGGCCTTCGCGCGCGGCATTCAATCGCATGTCGCGCGCGACCGCGCGATCCTTTTCGGGCAGCCAGACCCGCTCATGGCCCCACAGGCTCGGGCCGTGATGCATCTCGACCGGCTGCCAGTCGGCGCCGAGCTCGCGGCCGCCCCAGCCGCATTCGACCATGAAGGACGACGGCGTCTTGGCGTAGAACGAGGTCATGAAATCGTTGGTGTGTCGTCCCAGCGTCACGCCGATGCGGTCGGGCTCGCTCTGCGCCACGTCATAGGCCTGCCCGACGTCGTCGAGCGAGAACAGCTCGACCATCATGTGATGCATGCCGCTATTGCCGGTCTCGATCAGCGCCAGCGAATGATGCCGCGGATTGACGTGGAAGAAATAGGCGCGGAACGGCTTCTCGATGTAGTCGGAGAGACGGAAGCCGAGCACGTCCATATAGAATTTCTTCAAGGGCTCGATGTGTTCGACCGTCAGCACGATATGGCCGAGGCCGAGCGGGCCGGTGCGGAAACCGGAGATCGAGCGGCCCGGGCTGAACGGCGTCTCGTCGATCTCGGCGCCATGGAAGGCTTCCAGCCGGTTGCCGTCAGGATCATGAAAGGAGATCAGCGCGGCGACGCGCCGCGCGTCGGCCAGCGCCTTCGGTTCGGCCGTGACGGCGACACCGGCGCTTTCGAGCTTGGCTGCGAGCGCATCGAGCGCCGCGGCGTCGGCAACCTCCCAGCCGAAGAAACGTGCGCCATCGCCCATCGCGCGATCGATCACGACGCGCTGCTTGCGGTCGTCCATGCGGAACGCGAGCAGGGAATTGCCGCGCTCCACCGCCTGAAAGCCGAGCAGGTTGGTGCCGAACGCCCGCCAGTCGTCGAGCTTGTCCGACCCGAACCCGGCATATCCGAGAGCTCTCAGCATGCGACTCTCCTGTGTTCGCTTCGTCCCCGAAGCCGAAATCCTACCCCTATTTTCGCCTCCGTCTATGGCCCGCGCGCCCTTGACGGCGCAGCCCTGCCATGGTGTCTACGTTGCCCATGAGCACCGTTAACCCATCCCGTCGTTGGTGGCGCACCTCCTAAAGAGGTGGCCGGTGCGATTTTGCTTTGATTTCAATCGTTCAGGGGCCGCCATCGCAGGCGGCTTTCTTTTGTCCTGTGTGGCGTTCCCTCGGCAAGTTTCGTAAGAGGAACACATGAACAGGACGGTCTTCTCACTCCCCGAGCGCAGCGAGTTTACGACAGCCAGCGGCCTGACGATCCTGCGCACCGTCGAGCATTTCTCGGGCAACGCCAACCGGCTGGACGCGCTGATCGACCTGCTCGATCGCCGCCGCGGCGTGGTGCTGTCGTCGGGCACCACGGTGCCGGGCCGTTACGAGAGCTTCGACCTCGGCTTTGCCGATCCGCCGCTGGTGCTGGAAACCAATGGCGTCGACTTCGCGCTGTCGGCGCTGAACGCGCGCGGCGAGGTGCTGATCGCCTTCCTCGGCGACACCTTGCGCGAGCCCTGCGTCGTCATATCGGAGAAAACCGGAACGCGTCTCGCCGGCCATGTCGTGCGCGGCGAAGCGCCGGTCGAGGAGGACCAGCGCACCCGCCGCGCCAGCGTGATGTCGGTGGTGCGTGATCTCGTGCGGGTGTTCGCGTCCAACGACGATGGGATGCTCGGCCTGTTCGGCGCCTTCGCCTACGACCTCGTGTTCCAGATCGAGGATATCGTGCAGAAGCGGCCGCGTGAGGCCGACCAGCGCGACATCGTGCTCTACATTCCGGATCGCCTGCTGGCCTATGACCGCGCCACCTCGCGTGGCGCGCAGCTGAGCTATGATTTCACCTGGAAGGGCAAATCGACCGCTGGCCTGCCGCGCGACACCACAGAAAGTCTTTACGCCAAGACATCGCGGCAGGGTTTTGCCGATCACGCGCCCGGCGAATATCAGGCGACGGTCGAGACCGCGCGCGCGGCGTTTGCCCGCGGCGATCTCTTCGAGGCCGTGCCGGGTCAGCTTTTCGGCGAGCCCTGCGAACGCTCGCCGGCGGAGGTGTTTCAGCGGCTGTGCCGCATCAATCCGTCGCCCTATGGCGCGCTGATGAATCTCGGCGATGGCGAATTCCTGGTATCGGCCTCGCCCGAAATGTTCGTGCGCTCCGACGGAAGACGGGTCGAAACCTGCCCGATCTCGGGCACGATTGCGCGCGGGCGCGACGCGATCGGCGACGCCGAGCAGATTCGCCAGCTCCTGAACTCGGAAAAGGACGAGTTCGAGCTCAACATGTGCACCGACGTCGATCGCAACGACAAGGCGCGGGTCTGCGTGCCCGGCACGATAAAAGTGCTCGCGCGGCGGCAGATCGAGACCTATTCGAAACTGTTTCACACCGTCGATCATGTCGAGGGCATGCTGCGGCCGGGCTACGACGCGCTCGACGCGTTCCTGACGCACGCCTGGGCGGTGACGGTGACCGGCGCGCCGAAACTGTGGGCGATGCAGTTCGTCGAGGATCATGAGCGCTCGCCGCGGCGCTGGTATGCCGGCGCGATCGGCTGCGTCAATTTCGACGGCAGCATCAACACCGGGCTCACCATCCGCACCATTCGCATGAAGGATGGGCTTGCCGAGGTGCGGGTCGGCGCGACCTGTCTGTTCGACTCCGATCCGGCGGCTGAAGATCGCGAATGCCAGGTCAAGGCCGCGGCGCTGTTCCAGGCGCTGCGCGGCGATCCGCCAAAACCGCTGTCGGCGTTCGCGCCCGATGCCACCGGCTCAGGCAAGCGGGTGTTGCTGATCGATCACGACGACAGTTTCGTGCATATGCTGGCGGATTATTTCCGCCAGGTCGGCGCCAGCGTCACCGTGGTCCGCTACGTGCATGCGCTGTCGATGATGAAGCAGCGGACATGGGATTTGCTGGTGCTCTCGCCGGGTCCGGGAAGGCCAGAAGATTTCAAGATCGCCTCTACCATCGATGCCGCCCTGGACAAGAAGCTGCCGATCTTCGGCGTCTGCCTCGGCGTGCAGGCGATCGGCGAATATTTCGGCGGCCAGCTCGGCCAGCTCGGCCAGCCCGCGCATGGCCGGCCGTCGCGCGTGCAGGTGCGGGGCGGGCGGCTGATGAAGAGCCTGCCGAACGAGATCGTGATCGGCCGCTATCACTCGCTCTATGTCGAGCGCGATTCCATGCCTGACGTGCTCGACGTCACCGCCTCGACCGAGGACGGCATCGCGATGGCGATCGAGCACAAGACGCTGCCGGTCGGCGGCGTGCAGTTTCACCCGGAATCGCTGATGTCGCTCGGCGGCGAGGTCGGTTTGCGGATCGTCGAGAATGCGTTCCGGCTGAATGTCAATTGAAGGGGGCTCAATGACTTTCGATCTCGATTTGAAGGACAGCGTTCGCACCATCCCGGACTACCCGAAGAAGGGCATCCTGTTCCGCGACATCACCACGCTGCTGGCGGATGCGCGCTCGTTCCGCCGCGCGGTCGACGAACTCGTGCATCCCTGGGCCGGATCGAAGATCGACAAGGTCGCCGGCATCGAGGCGCGCGGCTTCATCCTCGGCGGCGCGGTGGCGCATCAGGTCTCGGCCGGCTTCGTGCCGATCCGCAAGAAGGGCAAGCTGCCGCACACCACGGTGCGCATCGCCTATTCGCTGGAATACGGCATCGACGAGATGGAGATGCATGCGGATGCGGTGCAGGTGGGCGAGAAGGTGATCCTGGTCGACGATCTCATCGCGACCGGCGGCACCGCCGAGGGCGCGGTCAAGCTGCTGCGCCAGATCGGCGCCAATGTGGTCGCAGCGTGCTTCATCATCGATCTGCCGGACCTCGGCGGCGCAGCCAAACTGCGCGCGATGGACGTGCCGGTGCGCACGCTGATGGCGTTCGAGGGGCATTAGACCAGTAGCTCTCGCTTGATCTCGCCACCCACTCCGATCACCTCTCCCCACGGGGAGAGGTGAAGCGTGCAGCGCCGGTATTACCGCGGCGGTGCGTTGCGCGGATCGTCGGCCTTGTCGACATAGGTGATCTCGACCGGTCCCATGCCATGGAGCTGGATCATCGACGGGCTGGTCGCGACCGCATAGTGGTTCATCTTGGCGGGCGCTTCGGCGTAGCCGCCGGCGGTCAGCACCGTGCCCTTCTTGGGATCGAGCTTGTCGCCCATGCCGAGCAGGAGCTTGCCGGACAGCACGGTGACGGCCTCGGTGGTCGGATGGCTGTGCGCCGGGATCTGGTAGCCGGCCGGCAGCCGCAGGCGGACCGTAAAGGGTCCAGCCTTGGTGGGATCGCCTGACAGGACGAACCACTGCGCGCCCGGCGGCAGCATGTTGGGCGCGCCGGTGAACTTGATCTGCGAGGCGTTGATGGGCGCCGCCATGTCTTCGGCGAGCGCCGTCGATCGCGGTGGCGAGAAGCAAAGCGAGGCTAAATATTCTCAAACGCATGGGTCCCTCCTGAATATTGGGTTCTTTCATAGTGAGCCGGTGGAGGATCAGTCAAGGAGGAGACGCTAGCTCGCAAGATCACTTGTCGCGGCGGCCTCCCGCTCCTCGGGCACGGAAATGACGACGTCGCCGCCCTCGACCGCCACCTTGATCTTGCGCAGACGCGCGCGCGGGTTGCCCGGATGCATGCCGGTGCGGATATCGAATTCGAAGCCATGCCAGGGGCAGACGATATGCAGCTTGGTCTTGGAGAATGCCATGCCCTTGCTGGTCTTGTCCTCGGCGATGATCTCCTCGACCTTGGCGATCATCTTGCCCTGACAGACCGGGCCGCCCATGTGCGGGCACAGATTCAGATACGCGTAGAACTCGCCATCGAGCTTGAAGACGCGCGACCTCGAAATAGCCGGTGAAACCGACGATCTTGCGGCCGGGGTCGGAGAACTCCGAGGCGGCGCCCGATGTTCACGTCACGCATTCACGCCCTCATCGCTTTTCCCGGTTGAACCACATCGAGACGTCCCAGAGATTGAGGCCGACGGCGCGGATCAGCGCGCTCACGGTCACCACGATGTCGGTCGGCGTGACGCGTTCCGGCGCGACCACCGCGGGCGGATTGTCGCCTTCGGCCTTGGCCGCATAGAGCCGCACCGCCGCGGTCATCACCCGCTCAAGCTCGGCATCGGAGACGCCATCGAGCTTGCCCGATGTCAAGCGCGCGCTCCGCCGCTGCGACAAAGTCGCCGCCGAGCGCGCGAGTCTCTGTCGTCCACCGCCATCAGGACAGGCCCGGCCGCGCCGCCAGCACGTCCTTTGCCTTCGGGCGCTTGCGCGTGACCTCGAGATTGAAGGCGCGCGCGGCGTTGAGCCCGAGGATGTTGCGCTTGGCCTGTTCGGACAGGAACGGCAGGGTCGTGATCGTGCTCGGCGCGTCGAAATCCCAATGCGGCCAGTCCGACGCATAGAGCAACTGCGTCTCGGCGTCGAATGCCTCCATCGTCGCCTGCAGCAGCTTCGGGTTGGTCTTCTCCATCGGCTGGCTGGTGTAGAACATGTCGCGCATGTACTCGCTCGGCAACCGCTTGAGCAGCGGCGCCTCGCAGGAGCGCATCTGGTACTCGTGATCGAGCCGCTGCATCAAATAGGGAATCCAGGCGAGCCCGCTCTCCACCCACATCACCTTCAGCTTCGGGAAACGCTCCGGAAGGCCGTTGATGATCCAGTTGGTCATGTGGATCAGGTTGTAATGCACGAAGGACAGCGCGTGCATCGAGATGAAGCGATTGAGCTGCAGGAACGACGGGTCGTTCCAGTTGAAGCCGGAGTGGAAGGCGAACGGCTTGCCGGTCTCCTCCATCAGCGCGTAGAGCTTCATGTAGGCGTTGTGATGCACCGGCTTGTTGCGGGTCGAGCAGACGGTGTAGCCGATCACGCGGTCGTTGTCGGCGAAACGCTCGACCTGCTCGACGCAGGCCTCCGGCGTGTTGAACGGCAGATAGAGCAGGCCCTTCAGGCGGTCGTCCTCGGGCAGGATGCGCTCGACCAGCCATTTGTTGTAGGCGCCGCCGAGCGCGGCTTCGAGCTCGTCCTGCGGATGCATGCCGAGCGAGAGCATCGGGGTCGGAAACACGATCTGGTAGTCGAGGCCGAGCGCGTCCATGGCGCGGCGCGCCAGCTGGACGAAGCGGTGCGAGCTGCCTTTCTCGGTCGGCTCGAGCAGCCCCTGCTGATGCGGCACGCGGCCATAGAGATGCTGGTGCAGGATGCCGGGCTGATGATTGAGCAGCGAATGGTTTTCGTTGCCGGGCCGCGCCGCATTGGCCGCGCCCATCTGGCGGATCACATCGTTGTCGATCAGTGGCAGGATTTCCGGCCAGAACGACGTCTCCGAGACATGGGCGTCCATGTCGACCAGGAAATAGTCCTCATGGTTTTCGGCCTGCCGCGTCGCATGCGCGAGGATATCGCGCGTGTCCGTCTGCATGCTGATTTCGGCCAACTCGCGGAACTGTTGCGGCGTTCGCTCGAGCATCGTGCTTCTCCTTTTATTCCGCGGCGTGCAGCGTCGACGGGTGCTTGCCCGCGGCGAGCTGCTTCGTATAAACGTCCTGCCATTCGCCCTTGTCGTCGCTGACGAAGTAGCCCGCCCGCGCGCCGCGATAGATGCCGGCATCCTCGGCGCCCGGCGGCAGCGTGCCCTGGTCGCGCAGCGCGCGCGCCGCCATCAACAGCCGGCGGCGGGTGCGGGTGATCATCTGGTCGGACGGGGCGAGGTGCTCCCATTCATGATCGACGACCGGCCCCATGCTTTCGGTGATGGCCTGGTCCTGCAGATGAACGCCGTCGATGCCGCTGTAGATCGTGCCGTTCGCCTGCGCCGCGCGGTCGATCAGCCAGTCGTTGGAGGGATTGGCCGCCATCCGGAAACGCCCGAGCCAGTCGGACGTATTGGGCAGCAGCCTGTCGCTGCGTCCGGTGCCGCCGATCGGCCGGCCGTCCTTGTAGGCCGGTTGCGGCAGCGACATCGCGGTGACCGCCTTCTTCCACCAGATGAACACGTACATGGTGTGGGTGTCGTCCATCGGCACCCAGCCGCGCGCATGCATGTGGCTGGAAAACTCGCCGTTCGGCGCCTGGGTCCAGAACGGAAACAGGAAATTGCCGACGCGGTAGTAGGTGCTGTCGGGCCCCGCCGGACGGTAGCCGGCATATTGCGTGCCCCAGGGCACCTCGCGGTGGTGATAGCGCGGCGCGCGGTCGGTGATGGTGTAGCGCAGCGGCTCGTTCTCGGCGAGCTCGTCGGGATCGACATGGCCGGCGTGCAGATAGCCGAAATGCGAGGTGTCGATCTCGCCTTCCAGCGCCTGCAGGAAATTGCACTCGCGCTGGATGAATTTGACGCCGATTTCATCCGCGGGCATGTCGAGGATTTCGAAGCCCGGCAGCTGCGGCGCTTGCTCGCGCGCGCCCATGTACACCCACACCACGCCGGCGCGTTCGACCGTGCGGTAGGCCTTGGCCTTGACCTTCTGTTTGAAATCCGGCGGCGGCACGCTCGGCATGTCGACGCAATTGCCTGATACGTCGAACTTCCAGCCGTGATAGATGCAGCGCAGCCCGCTCTCCTCGTTGCGGCCGAGGAACAGCGAGGCGCAGCGATGCGGGCAGCGGTGGTCCATCACGCCGACGCGGCCCTCGGAGTCGCGAAACGCGATCAGCTTCTCGCCGAGCAGCATCAGGCGGATCGGCGCCCCGTCCTTGACCAGCTCGGACGACATCAAAGCGGGAAGCCAGTAGGAGCGCATCAGTTCGCCCATGACCGTGCCAGGGCCGACGCGCGTCAGTTCCATCCCGTCCTTGGCCGTCGTCATGTCATTCTCCCCTGTGCGCAGGGACCGGAAGCCGCGACCGTGATTTTGTTTGCGGAAAGTGCCACATCGGGGGGGGGTTGTCGACGGGCGGACGCGGGCGCCATAGTGAGGATATTCCAATGCGCGGTGATTAGGGGTCACTTTCACCGTTCTTTGGAATGCACCAGCGCTATCGTCGAGACCGGCAACGACAGCTGGCGCTTCAAAAGCCGCGACCTGGCGACCATGCCACCCGCACTCGCCTCCGCAACCCCGACCAGCTGGATCAGGCGATCCGAGCATATCCTCTTGGATGAGAGGAAAGCAATTCCGCGAATGCGTCGGCGGGCAGTGGCTTGGAAAACAAGTAACCCTGCAACTCCTGGCAGTTCTCCAGCCGGAGAAATGTCGCCTGGGCAAGCGTTTCGACACCCTCGGCGGTGACGTCGAGGTTGAGATTGCGCGCCAGCGCCATGATCGATCGAACGATCGCGGAATCTTCCGGCGCAGAGTCGACAGATGCCTTTTGCACGAAGCTGCGGTCAATCTTGATCCGCGTCAATGGATAGCTCGTGAGGCAGCTCAACGAAGCATAACCAGTACCGAAATCATCGAACGCAATGCTCACCCCCATCGCCCGGAGCTCTCGCAAGGGCGAGAGCAGCGCTTCGTCCTGGAAGAGCGCGATGTTTTCGGTAATTTCCAGCTCCAATGCCTGCGGCGGCAAACCGCTCTGCTGCAAGGCGTCCTTGACGTCCTGAAGCAGCGTTCCCTGCCGAAAGTGGACGGCGAACAGGTTTACGGCGACTCTCAAGTTGCCAAGCGTGCTTTCACGCCATGAGACGGCGTTACGACAGGCCGTCAATAAAATCCACCGTCCGACCTCGAGCGAGATCGCACTTTCGGCAAGAGCTTCGATGAAGAGCGCGGGTGCTACCACGCCGCGCGTGGGATGCCGCCACCGAAGCAAGGCCTCCGCACCAACAATTGCAGCGTCGTGGGAGCGGACCTGCGGTTGAAAATACAGAACGAATTCATTGTTGATCCATGCGCGACGGAGCTCATTGTCGAGAGCGCGACGCGACTCAGCCTTGGCCCGAAGCGTCGGAACGAAGTTCCTGATACGCCGACCACCGGCGCTCTTTGCGCTGTGCAGCGCCAGATCGGCATTCGCTAGCAGACTGTCGGCGTCGGAACCGTCGGCGGGAGCAATGGCAGCCCCGACGCTTGCGGCGACAAAGAGTTCATGTCCGTCTATCTCGAAGCGCTTCGCGAGCTTGTTGAGCTTCTCATTTGCTATCTCGTTCGCAACGATTGGATTGCCGCAGTTGCGTATGAGCAGGACGAATTGGTCGCCTCCCAATCGATAGACCCGCTCTCCATCATCGGCCGAGACGATCCGCTCCGCAGCCTCCCGTAACAGCTTGTCGCCGATCGAATGGCCGAGCGTGTCGTTGATATCCTTGAATCCATCCAGGCCAATGATCGCGATCGCATGATTCGAGCCGACCTTGGCACTTTCATCGAGCATCGCATTCAAATCAGCTCCAAGACTGGTCCGGTTCGGGAGTCCGGTAAGCTGGTCGAAGTGCGCGAGCCGCCACAGTTTCTCCTCTGCGGCCTTTTGTTCAGTCATGTCGCGGCCGACAAAAAAGTGCCTCTGTTCGGGTTCGGACCAGACGCCCGACCAGGCCATCGGGACGACCCGACCGTTCTTGTGAATATATCGGCACTGAAAATTACGCGTTTGCCGGCCTTGTCGCGCCAGTTTCATCTCTTGGCGCGTGCTGTCGAGATCATCGGCAACGATGAAATCGCGGCCGGTGCGGCCGATGATTTCGTCTGGCCCGTAGCCGATCGTCGCAAGTGAACTCGGACTGACCTGTGTAAAGACACCGCGGCGGTCGGTAACGAGAATTAGGTCCAGCGAAGTTTCAAATAATCGCCGCCGCTCTTCGGATTCCTTGCTCAACGCCTCGGTCGCCTGCTTGATTTCTGCCTCTGCTTCCTGTCGTTCCCTTGACGCCAATGGAAGCCATTTGAAAATAATCAAAACAAGGACAGCGCACGCGGCGAACACATTGACGATCTTCGGAATGATCAGCAGGCTCGGGTTTCCCAGTACGCCGACGATTGAAGCCGGAAACAGCCCATATTGACCGCCGAAGTACAATCCAAAGTAGAGGTTCTCCGCGACATTGCGGATCGTATCGATAACAAGCACCGTCAAAAGCAGCCGAACCGCTCCGAATGTTCGTGGATTGCGAACATAAGCCAAACCAACGGCCACCAGCACGGCAAGCCACAACGATATGATGAGCCAGTAGATCAACGCAGCCGCGAGCGTCATTTTGAAACCCAAGCCATCCAAAAGCGTGCAACCCTGCCGGTAATAGTCGGAATAGCTCAATGCGGGATAAAGGCTGGCGCAATTTCGGCAATAAGCTTACTGACCTTTTAATGCAGCTAATCGTGATTCCATCCTGGAAAATACCGGTGTTGAAGCATGCTGGGCTATCCAGGCTGCGTTGAAAACCTCAATCCCACCGGCCCGCTACTAAGCTGCGGCTGGACGCGCCAGCACCATGCGCCCGCCTGGACTTGCCGCATAGAAGCGGAGTCGGCCGAGTGCAACTTCAGCGCGAGATCATGAGAAGCGACCTGCTGCACGCGCGCATGGATTGCCAACCATGGTGTTCATCGGCCCGATGGTAAGTGCGGGACCACTGATGTCTTATGGGCCGAAATTCCTGCAATTTTCCGACATTCCGCGACCTTGGTGCAAAAAGATACTGAAGGGGGCTCGACCTGCAAATCTGCCATTTGAGCAACCGACCGATTATGAACTGATACTCAATCTCAAGACAGCCAAGGCGCTCGGCACCGAGGTGCCGACTACCTTGCTCTCGCGTGCAGACTGGGTGATCGAATAGCAACGTTGTTTGCTGCACTGCTTGAGTCCGGATTGGCACTGGACCGCGTGGCGGATACGAGTTCGGCATGCCTGCTTACGAAAACTATCGATCGCGACCGGGCGTCCAATGACCGATTACCTTGCCATTGCATCACGCCACGATTGGAAGGGCTCGGGGAACCTAAACGGGGAGATCGGCGTTACCTTCTTCCGCTTCCAAAATAGTTCATTATTTGTAATGGGTTACAAGGGGGGCTGCTAGACTTCTGTAATTTTGCAATTATTGTGTGCCCTCAATCAGGAGGGCGAGGTGGAAGCAATTGAGAGAGCGGGGGCTCAATTAGACAAGGCGGAAATCCTCGATTTCCTCAGCGGTGGAGGGGAATTGGGAGCGCTGATGCGAGCCCACGATTGGGCCGCCGGTCCTCTAGGCCCACCCTCAACGTGGCCCCAAAGTTTGAAAATGGCCGTGAGAATTATGCTCACTTCGCGGCAGCCCATCTGGATCGGCTGGGGCAAGGAGCTGACCTATCTCTACAACGATCCTTACAAGTCGATCATCGGAGGCAAACATCCATGGGCGCTTGGGCGTCCGACGCGCGAAGTATGGCGAGAAATCTGGAATGATATCGGTCCCATGCTGGATACCGCGATGGGCGGCAGTCAGGGGACCTACGTCGAATCTCAACTGCTGATTATGGAGCGCCACGGATACCCCGAAGAGACGTATTACACCTTCTCTTACAGTCCCATTCCGGACGATGACGGCTCCGTCGGCGGGATTTTCTGTGCAAACAGCGACGATACCCTGCGCGTGGTCGGTGAACGCCAATTGGGACTGTTGCGGGAATTGGCAGCCGGAACCGCGAATGCGCGCAGTTGGCGCGAGGCCTGCGAACGCAGTGCAGCAGCGCTCAGCGCAAACTCGCACGATATCCCGTTTGCTCTTCTTTACGTTGCGGAGCCGGAGCGCCAAACGCTCTCGCTGGTCGGGTCTACGGGAATTGATCGAGAACATCCTGCAGCACCCGAAACGTTGGACCTCGCGACCGGAGCAATATGGCCGTACGAGGATGTTCTTCGCAAACACGAGATAAAACTTATCGGCAATTTAAAGACTGTCGTCTCGACCGAGCTACCATCAGGACCATGGCATCTGCAGCCGCAGCAGGCCGCCCTCATTCCGATCTCGCCTTCCGGAGAAACCGGACGCTCAGGGATTCTTGTGGCGGGTCTGAATCCATTCCGCATTTTTGATGAACGCTATCGCGGCTTCTTAGGCCTGGTCGCCGGTCAGATTTCAGCCGCCATCGCCAATGCCCAGGCCTATGAGGAAGAGCGTAGACGCGCAGAAGCTCTAGCCGAAGTGGACCGGGCAAAAACCGCGTTTTTCTCCAATGTGAGTCACGAATTCCGCACTCCCCTGACGCTGATGCTCGGTCCGATTGAGGACGCTCTCAATGAGAAAACCGCAGAGCTTGGCGAGATTCAGCGCACGCGGCTGGAGGTTGCGCACCGGAATAGTTTGAGGCTTCTGAGGCTCGTCAATTCTCTGCTTGACTTCTCGCGTATCGAGGCTGGGCGTGCAGACGCCACCTTCGAGCCCGTAGACCTGGCGCGGCTCACGGCGGAGGTTGCCTCCAACTTCGAATCCGCAACCGAAAAAGCGGGCCTCACACTCACGATAGATACGCCTCCGCTTAGCCGCCCCGTGTATGTCGATCGTGAGATGTGGGAGAAGATAGTTCTTAATCTCCTCTCGAATGCCTTCAAGTTTACGTTCGAGGGGAAGATCGTGGTGGGGATCCAGGAGGGACCTCGATCGACGGCCGCAGAATTAGTGGTTCGAGATACCGGCGTCGGTATACCGCAGGCCGAATTGCCTCGTTTGTTCGAACGCTTCCACCGCGTTGAAGGGCAGAAAAGCCGATCTTTTGAAGGATCGGGTATCGGACTGGCTCTGGTGCAGGAACTGGTCAAACTTCACGGTGGCACGATCGATGTCGAAAGCGAAGAGAGGAGAGGCACGACGTTCAAGGTGACCGTGCCGTATGGTACGAAACATCTGCCCTCTAACAAAGTGGCGGCCGAGACAGCAAGCGTCTCTCGATCCTCGCGTGCGGAAGCATTTGTTGAAGAAGCGCTTCGGTGGCTCCCGGGTTCGGGAAAGCAGGATAGCGCGGTCGGTGAGCGCGCTGACGTTCCGACCGACTTATGGCGTGACCTTGCAGACGACGAAGTGCATATTCTGGTCGCAGATGATAATTCGGACATGCGCGATTATGTTCGCCGGCTATTGGGAAAGCGATGGAGCGTGGAGACCGTAGCTAACGGCATTGAAGCGCTGGAGGCGATACGAAATCAGAAACCGAACCTGATTTTATCGGACGTCATGATGCCTGACCTCGACGGTTTCAGCCTTCTCCGGCGGATTCGAGCCGAGCCGAACCTGAGAGACATTCCCGTCATATTGCTATCGGCCCGCGCCGGCGAAGAGGCACGTATCGAAGGCCTTGATGCGGGCGCGGATGACTATCTTACAAAACCGTTTTCCGCGCGCGAGCTTATCGCCCGCGTAAATACCAACCTGGAGCTCGCCCGCGTAAGGCGCGAGGTCACCCGGGAGTTGCGGGAAAGCGAAGCGCGGTTCCGGAATATGGCCGATCACGCCCCGGTCATGATGTGGATGACCGACGCATCAGGTTCTCTCACCTACCTCAATCGCGTTTGGTGCGATTTCACCGGTCAGACGCTGGCTGAAGCGATCGGCTACGGAGCATGGGACGCGCTTCATGCCGAGGACAGAGCCGAATTCGGAGCGCATTTTCTTTAACGCAAACGCCGCCCGTGAAGCCTTTCGCATTGAATATCGACTGCGCCACGTCGATGGGGCCTATCGTTGGGCGCTTAGCGCAGCAGCGCCCCGTTTTAGTGGTGATGGCGATTTTCTCGGCTACATTGGGTCGGTCATCGACATCAGCGACAGGAAACGCGCCGAGCAGGTTCTCCGGCAAGCCAACGAAGACCTGGAACAGCGAGTAGCAGCCGCTGTTGCCGATCGAGCGCAGGCCGAGGCACAACTGCGCCAAGCCCAAAAAATGGAAGCGGTCGGAAAGCTGACCGGCGGCGTAGCTCATGACTTCAACAATGTTTTGCAAGTCATCAGCGGCAATCTGCAGCTCTTGAGCAAGGACGTCGCAGGCAACTTGCGAGCCGAGCAACGGCTCCAAACGGCAATTGCCGGAGTGTCCCGCGGCTCCAAACTGGCAGCTCAGCTCTTGGCATTCGGCAGAAGACAGCCTCTAGCGCCAAAGGTTGTCAATCTTGGAAGATTGATTCGTGAAATCGACGATATGCTCCGGCGTGCGCTGGGCGAAAGTATCCAGATCGAAACAATCGTCGGCGGCGGGCTGTGGAATACGCTCGTTGACACAGGTCAATTTGAGAATGCTCTGCTCAATCTTGCAATCAATTCCCGTGACGCGATGGAGGGGCATGGAAGGCTTACGATCGAGCTCGGCAATGCCTACCTCGACGACGATTATGCCGCTCGCCATGCCGACGTCAGCGCAGGACAATACGTGATGGTAGCCGTCACCGACACAGGCTGCGGCATCTCAGCTGATATCATTGACGAGGTGTTTGAACCGTTCTTCACCACCAAGCCGGAGGGTCAGGGCACTGGTCTCGGGTTGAGCATGGTCTATGGCTTCGTCAAGCAATCGGGCGGACACATCAAGATCTATAGTGAACCGAAGCAAGGCACCTCGATTAAAATCTATCTTCCTCGCGCGAGGCAAGCCGAAGATATAGAGATCAACACCGAAACCGGTCCGCTGACCGGCGGAACTGAGACTATCCTTGTCGTTGAAGACGACGAAGATGTCCGAACGACAGTTGTAGAAATGCTATCAGAGCTTGGATATCGAGTTTTGAAAGCAAAGGACGCACAGAGCGCATTGGCAATCGTTGAAAGCGGCGTACCCATTGACGTGCTGTTCACCGACGTCGTCATGCCAGGCGAACTGAGAAGCCCGGAGATGGCAAGGAAAGCACGGGAAAGGTTGCCGGACATGGTCGTTCTTTTCACGTCGGGCTACACCGAAAACGCGATCGTGCATGGAGGCCGGTTGGACGAAGGTGTTGACCTCCTGAGCAAACCCTATACTCGCGAGGCTCTCGCAAGAAAGCTTCGGCATGCGTTGCGAAATCGACTGCAGCGGAACCAAGCCATGCCTTCGGCTCCAAAGCCATCCTTTGAACCTGTGTCGCATTCGGGATCGTTTGACGGCAAGGCGGCTGCTGCGTCGTCTGTTAGCATAGCGCCAACGAGAGTACTGCTCGTCGAAGATGACGCTATGATCCGGCTTTCGACCGCCGACATGCTGGAGGGGCTGGGTTGCAAGGTGTTGCAAGCGGGAACAGCAGCGGAAGCCCTCAATCACCTTTCAAAGGACGATTTCGATGTCTTGCTGACGGACGTCGGCTTGCCTGAAGTCTCCGGTCAGGAGCTTGCATCGAAAGTCAAATCGTTGAAACCGTCGGTCGCCGTGGTATTCGCTTCGGGTTACGAGACTTTGCCGGGCGCCGATGCCACAGCCATTATGGTGCGTAAGCCCTACGACGAGCGCACGCTAGTCGAGGCGCTCCGGGCCGCGGTCCTACACGCCGGCGCTGCGACAGGATGATCGCGCACGGCTGAATCTTCACCACAACATTTTTCCTGCCGAACCGTTGAGCACCTTTACTCTCCAGGACCGCCTGACCCGACGGGCAAAACAGTTGCGCGGTCTCCGCGCGATTTTTGCGCCGTCACCTGTTTTGGACGCGCTCCCGACGGTCCGAAATCGCGTGCGCGCAAAAATTAATTTTGTCTGACAATTCAAGCTGTTCGAGCCCGCCACTCCGCCTGAGTTGTAGATTTTGCTTCCGTTTTTCGTAAACTGTGCCATCATGACGCCATCCCGCCCACATGAGGGGCGTTTCGCGATCGCCAGGATTCGCGGGTAGGGATGCGATGGACGCGTGGTGTCGCAAGGCGTGCGGCGCATCGCGTACGGTCAAGCCGTGTGGTCCTGTCCCCCCGACGCTGGGGTCAAGTTCGCCGAGATGCGATGACGGCCTAACGGCCGACACGCAGAGATCGGCGGGCGACAGTGGCAAAAAAGCCCGGTTCACTGGGGAGAGCACGGAGTAAGCCGTAAAGCCATTGCGCAGGGAGTGCCGGAGTGATTTCGGCGTACCTGTGTTCAGCCTGCGTGCGTCTTTTTGTTTTGCACGCGTGGCAGTGGGTGCGTTCGTGCACCCGGCATTCCCTGCGCCCTCTATATCCTGAGGGACGAGAATGAAGCATCACTCGGGCGCGTCAGCGCCGCGGGAATGCGAAGGCGTGTCTCGTCATTGCGAGGAGCCTGCGACAAAATTGCGAAGCAATTTTGCGCTGGAGCGACGAAGCAATCCAGACTTTCTCCGTGGATGCAGTCTGGATTGCTTCGCTTCGATCGCAATGACGACGGAGTGGGCTGTTTGACATGTGAATCAGGAAGCGCGCGTTTCATAGCCTCGCTATCGCGCCCCCCTCACCCCCGCTGCATGATAAAACTCAACTCGAGATCGCGGAACACGGTGTAATTCCGCCGGATCCATTGATGCAGCTCGGTCGAGGAATCCTTCTCCTGCCGCAGATAATCGGTGAAGGAAAACGTCAGCCGGTCGACATAGGTCTTGAGGAACGTCGGCAGTGCCGGGATGCGCAGCACGCGGCCGCGCTCCATCGCCTCCGGCAACTCGCCACGCACCACATGCTCGTTGTCGACCACCACGAGATTTTGCACCGGGATCTGCCGGAGCAGCATGTCATGGCCCCGCGCGGACAGGCGGTCGGTATCGGCCATGAACAGGATAATTGGCGCGACGTTGCGGCGCGCCGCCTCCTTCAGCAGACCGATCTGCTCGGTCATCCTGAAGAACTCATCGAAGGCGTGGTAACCGAGGTCGATGATCTTGGCCATCCCGTCGTCGACGATGACGCGGTCCATCAGCTGCATCTTGCCGTAGGTGTCGATGACGTCGGCGGTCTCGGTGATCGCGGGCAGGAAGTCGAGCAGCGAGGGTTCTTTCAGGTTGATGTCGAATGCCTGCACCCTGCCGTTCTTGAGCAGCAGGAACTCGCCGAGCAGCCGGCCGATCAGCGTCTTGCCGACCTGCGGGCGGGGCGAGCAGATGATGTAGACGGGGGTCGCGGGCATGATCCCGCACTATCAGGAGAAATCGCGCGCCGATCCAGCCGGAGTGGCGGCCTGCCAAAATTATTTTTCGCTGCCACGCACCGGTTTGCCGGCGCCGACGATGTCGGTCAGCTTGATGCGGTCGAACTCGCTCCAGACGTTGGCGAGCCAGTGCCGGACATAGCCGCGCAGCACGAAGGAGTAGTTGGCGGCATCGTCGTGGATGCCCTTGTTGGCGACGAATTTCAGGAACGGCACCGAGGCGATCTCGACCTGCTCGTAGGCCATTTCGTTGAGCTTCGGGATGGTCAGGTCGGTGGCGTCCTTGATGCGGTGGAAATAGGAGTTGTAGGTGGCCTGGTCCCACTGGAAGAACTGGGTGTCGTTGATGAAATTCTTGACCAGGAAGTATTTCGCCCCGGTCATGAAGCCGGCCGTCTCGGCGATCTCGTCCAGCGAGGCGATCGAGGGGCCGAGGATGTGGAACACCGCGAAGGTGATCTGGCCGCCCTTGGCGGCATCGAGGAAGCCGATGTCGCGCAGGGAGCCGAGCGCCCGGGAGAGCAGGCCGGCGCGGACATCGATCACGGTGACGGATGGAGCGGTCGCGTTCAGCGTGTCGAAGATCTTCATCTGGTCCGCGGTCGCCGTCATGTCGACGATCTCGGTGACGTCGGGGTGGAAGCGCTTCAGCGTGCCGCGCGGAGATTCGGTGTCGAACGCCCGCGTCGGCACGTTGTTGGCGCTGAAATAGTCGAGCAGGGTGCGCGACACCGTGGTCTTGCCGACCCCGCCCTTGTCCGCGCCCACCACGATCACTGCCGGCTTTGCTGCTGCCATGTCCGTCCCTGCCTGCGCCCCGACCCAGAACGGCCGGCTGATCCCGATTGCCTTGTTTGGGCGCGAACATGGCAGAAACAAGGGGGAATTCAAATCATTAGGCGCGTGGGAGTGAGGCTTGATGCGGAATTCGTTAATCGCAGCTCGGTCTTATCCCTCCCCCGCGAAGCGGTGGGGAGGGATCCGAGCTCGCGGGGGAGGGATGGCGAAACCTAGTGCCTGCCCCAAGGCCCGCTTGATTGCCCCAAGGTCCCGGCGGAAGCGCAGGCGGCGTCGCGTTCGGCAGGGTCGGCGGGGTCGCCTGGCCATCGCTCCACGGGCCCTGCGGCAGCGGCGGCGGAAGCTGGCCGTCCGTCGGGCTGATCCGGTTGGCCGTCCTGCTCAGGAGGCATCGGCAGCGCCAGCGGGCCCTCATAGTGACCGCCGGCATATTTCACCAGCGCGTTGACGCGCGCCTCGACCGAAGGGTGGGTCGCGAAAATGTCGGCAAATCCCTCGCGGGGATTGTCGACGCAGAGCTCCATCACCGCCGAGGTGGCGTCGGGCAGTTCGCCGCGGCCCTCGATCTTGCGCAGCGCCGAGATCATGGCGTCGGGGTTCTTGGTCAGCTCGACCGAGCCGGCGTCGGCCAGAAATTCGCGCGAGCGCGACAGCGCCAGCTTGACCAGTTGCGACAGCGCCCAGGCGACGATGATCAGCACCACCGCGAGCACGATGACGAGGATCGCGGCTCCGCCGCCGCCACCCTTGCGGTCGCTGCTGCTGCTCTCCGAGGACGAGGAGGAAGACGACGACGAATAGCCACCGCCGCCCCAGCCCCAGCCGTAACCACCGAAATTGCCGAAGCCGCGGAACAGCAGTTCGGCGAAGAAGCCGACCACGCCGGCAATGATCACCGCGATCACCATCATCTGCACGTCGCCGTTGCGGATATGGGTCAGCTCGTGGCCGAGCACGGCCTCCATCTCCTGGTCATCGAGCGTGTTCATGAGGCCGGTGGTGACCGTGACGGCGTATTGCCGCCGGTTCAGACCGGTGGCGAACGCGTTCAGCGCGTCGCTGTCCATGACTTTCAGCTTCGGCATCGGAATGCCGCGGGAGATGCAGAGATTTTCAAGAAGATTGTAGAGCCGCGGCTGCTCCTGCCGCGTCACATCGCGCCCGCCGGTGACGGCGTCGATGATCGACTGATGGAAGAAATAGGCGATCACGATCCAGAGGATCGCCGCGCCCGTGGAATAGGGCAGGGTGCGGATCACGTCGGCGAGCGCGGCCTTGAGGTAGTAGTCGAACGGCGCGTCGCTGTAGGTGACGACCTCGATCACCAGCGCGCCCGCATAGACGATGACATAGACCAGCAGGAACAGCCCGCCGAGCAGCAGCATCGACTTCGTCTTGTTCGATGCGATGTGGGTGTAGAGACCGTAGGCGGCCATGATGCCTATCCCTCGTCATTCCGGGGCGCGCCTGATGGCGCGAACCCGGAATCTCGAAGAGCTTCAGAACTTCACGCTCGGCGCCGCCTCGACCTCGGTGCGGCTGGCGCCGAGATCGAAGAAGTCCTTGCGGGTGAAGCCGAACATGCCGGCGAACAACGCGGCCGGCATCTGCTGGATGCCGGTGTTGTATTCCTGGACCGCGTTGTTGAAGAAGCGGCGGCTCGCCGCGATCTTGTTCTCGAGGTCGGACAATTCGCTCGCGAGCTGCTGGAAGTTGGCGTTGGCCTTGAGGTCCGGATAGGCCTCCGACAGCGCGATCAGCCGGCCGAGCGCGCCGGAGAGCTGGTTCTCGGCGGCGGACACCTGCGACGGGCCCTGCGCCGAGATCGCGGAGTTGCGCGCCTTGATGACGTCGTCGAGCGTGCCGCGCTCATGCGCCGCATAGCCCTTCACCGTCTCGACCAGGTTCGGGATCAGATCGTGGCGCTGCTTGAGCTGCACGTCGATGTCGGCAAACGACTGGTCGACGCGCTGGCGCAGCGCGACGAGGCGGTTGTAGGCGCCGAAGGCGAAGATGACGAGGACGACGATGACGCCGAGGACGATCCAGCCGGTCGACATGGAAATACTCCTGAGGGAGTGGGAGAGGCGGTCAAGGAAGGCGAGCGTGCATCAGCCGCCACGAGGTGGGTATCCCCTTGGTCTGCCGCAAGGCGAGGAAAGTTCAAGCGGTAAGCTGCGGAAACACTTAACTTTTCTCCATGACCGCATCGCCCCAGCGCCAGCGCCGGGCGCGCGCATAGGCCGCTTTGTCGCGACGGGGGACCTTCGCGAATGGCGACGCCCATCGGGCGTGCAAAGCTTGGCCGTGATCTCGGCCTTTCCGGCGACCGGCGGCGCCAGCACGCGGGACGGACGCTGCGTAAGCGGCTCGCGCGTCAGCGACCACATAGGAGAATTTCTCGTCCTCGAACGGCACCTCCGCGCCCTTCATCTGCATATGCGCGCGCGAGCGCGGCAGGCGCTGGGCAAAGTGGCACCAGTCGGGCGGTTGCAAGTGGACAAGCGCGGTCGTGCGGGCAGGGCGCGGCGACATGCGCGCCGGATGCGATCAGCTGTGCGCGCGCCGCGATGATGCGCGCATAGCCGGCGGGCGTGCCGGGCTCGACGATGACGAGCGTGTCGCGCGTCTTCGTCCACATGGCGTCGGCGAGACGCGTGCGTTCGCTCTCGCCGAGCTCGCCGATCAGGTAGCTCGCGATCACGAGATCGGCTGTCATCGGCTTCGGCGAGCGAGCGCGCGCGCCTGGCCGAGCTCATAGCTCGCAGCGCCGAGACGCGGACTGCCTCTCAGCGAGATCCAGCGCCAGCGCACGCAAGCGCCGGATTGGCATCGAGCAGCGCGAAGCTTGCGAGCGACGGTAAACGCCTCGGCGGCGGCCCAACTCGCCGTGCCCGGTCCGGCGCCGACATCGAGCAGTGATTGCGGCGCGAAGTCCGGCCGATCTCGGCCAGCGCGTTCGAGGCTCGCGGCGACGGCGGCATAGGTCGCCGGCATCCGCGCCAGCGCGTAGGCCAGCGCATCGGTCTCGGACGTGATCGCGCCGGAGTTGCCGCCGTCGCGATAGGTCTTCGAGATCGCAGCCGCGCGCGCCGCCGCGTCGTGCGCGACAGGCCTTCCAGCTTGGCGTCGAGGGCGGCTCGAGTTCAGCGGGCAGAGGGGAGGCATCTGGCTCTCGTCACCTCTCCCCTTGCGGGAGAGGGTGGCGACGAAGCGCGAACCGGGTGAGGGGTCCTCTTCGAGTGCCTCACGCCGGCTCGAACGTTCGTCTCGCCGACCCTCCCCGCAGGGGAGAGGTAACACGCTCACGCCACGTTCTGGTCGCGGATCTTCACCGCGCTCATCGAGGTCGACCGAGACCAGCTGCGACACGCCGCGCTCGGCCATGGTGACGCCGAACAGCCGGTTCATCCGCGCCATGGTGATCGGGTTGTGCGTGATGATGATGAAGCGCGTGTCGGTCGAGCGCGGTCATCTCGTCGAGCAGGTTGCAGAAGCGCTCGACGTTGTGGTCGTCGAGCGGCGCGTCGACCTCGTCCAGCACGCAGATCGGCGCCGGATTGGTGAGGAACACCGCGAAGATCAGCGCCAGCGCGGTCAGCGCCTGCTCGCCGCCGGACAGCAGCGACAGCGTCTGCGGCTTCTTGCCGGGCGGCTTGGCGATGATCTCGAGGCCGGCCTCCAGCGGATCGTCGCTCTCGATCAGCTGCAGCTGCGGCCTCGCCGCCGCCGAACAGCTCGGTGAACAGCCGCTTGAAGTGGGCGTTGACGGTCTCGAACGAGGCCAGCAGCCGCTCGCGCGCCTCGCGGTTGAGGCTCTGGATGCCCTGGCGCAGCCGCTTGATCGCCTCGACCAGGTCGTCGCGCTCGGTGGTCAGCGTGGTGTGCTGGGCCTCGACCTCGCGCAGCTCTTCCTCGGCGCGCAGGTTGACGGCGCCGAGCCGCTCGCGGTCGCGGCGCAGCTTTTCGAGATTCTCCTCGATCTCGGCGAGCGGCGGCAGCTCCGCGCCCGGCTCGATCTCGGCCAGCGCGGCGACGCCCTGCGGCTCGATCTCGAGCATGTCGTGGATTTCGCGCGCGACGTCGGTCAGCCGGCGCTTGGCGCCTTCGATGCGCTCCTCGGCGCGCGCCGTCGCCTCGCGCGCGGCGCAGAGCGCTTCGAGCGCGGCCCTGGCGGCGCGGTCGGTCTCCGCCAGCGCGTTCTCGGCCGCGGCCAGCGCGTCGGCGGCGGCGCGGCGGGCCGGCTTCGGCGGTCTCGATCTCGCCGATCAGCGCGCGGCGCTTCTCCGCGAACACCGCCGGCGCGTCGTCGAGCTCGGCGCGCTCGGCCTTGGCCTCGGCGATGCGGGCTTCGAGGGTGGCGATCTGCGCGGCGGCGCGGTCTTGCGGCTCTGCCAGTCGTTGCGCTCGGCCGGATCGCGTGCAGCGCGGCGGTCGGCGAGCTCGGCCTCGCGCGCCAGCGCCTGCGCCTCGGCGCGCACCTGCGCGGCGATGCGGCGCTGGCCCTCGATCTCGGTCGCGCACTGCGGCGAGCTTGGTTTCGGTGCTCGAGGCTCGGCGGCAGTTCGGCCAGCGCGGCCGTCGGCGCTCTCATGGGCGGCCTGCGGCCTCGGCGCGGTCGGCGGCGAGCGCGGCTGTGGGCTTCGGTCAGCGCCGACATGCGCGCGGCGTGGCGGTCGATCTCGCGCTCGGCGGCGGCATGGCGCTCGCGCGCCGCGTCGGCGTCGCGCTGCGGCGGCGCGCCAGGCGTCGCGCGCGGCCGCTCTCGGCCGCGACGGCGGCCTTCACCTCGGCTTCGGCGGTTTCCAGCGCCTGGCGCTTGGCGGCGGCATCGTGCGGGCCTGCTCCAGCTCGTCCTCGATATCGGCGAGCCGGCGCGCTCGGCGAGCCGGCGCGCCGCGCCGGTCGGCGCATGGGCGGCGGCGACAAAGCCGTCCCAGCGCCAGAGGTCGCCTTCGCGGCGACACCAGCCGCTGGCCGGGCTTGAGCTGCGACACGAGTCGGCGCCGCGCTCGCTTGGCGACGACGCCGATCTGCGCCAGGCGGCGCGCCAGCTCGGGCGGCGCCTGCACATGGGCGGCCAGCGGCTCGACGCCCTCCGGCAGCGCCGGATCGCGTCGGTCGACGCCGGCCCCGGTCCAGCGCATCGGCGCCGACGGATCGACCGGCGCATCGAGGTCGTCGCCGAGCGCGGCGCCGAGCGCGTTCTCGTAGCCCTTGTCGACGGTGATGCCGTCGATGACCGGCGGCCACAGATTCTTGGTCTCGCCGTTGACGAGCTTGGCGAGGGTGTGCGCCTCGGTCTCGAGCCGCTGCACGCGCTTGTCGGCTTCGACCAGCGGCGCGCGCGACGGCATCGAGCGTTTGCCGCGCGGCGGCGTGCGCGGCTTCGCTGGCCTGCGCCGCGGCTTCCGACTGCGCAAGGTGCTGCTGCGCGCTCTCGATCCGCGCAGCGAGCGTCGGCGAGATCGCCGAGCCCGCTGGTCTCCTGCGCCAGCTTCGCGCGCTCGGCCTCGACATTGGCGATGTCCTGGTCGAGCCGCGCCAGCCGATCGCGGTGGCTGCGCACGCTGGCCTCGAGCTGGTTGCGCTTGGCGGTGAGGTCGGCGAGCGCGCTGGTGAGCTCGGCGAACAGCCGTTCGGCATCCGCCAGCGTCGCCTCGGCCTCGGCGACGCGCTCGTCGACGCCGCGAGCGCTTCTCGACCCGCGACTTGATCTCTTCCTTCAGCTCGGCGTCTTCGGCATCGAGCCGGTGCGAGCGCGGCATCGGCATCGGCGGCCTGCTGCTGCTCGCGGGCGATGTCGGCGGCGAACTGCGTCAGCCGGCGGTCGAGCTCGGCGATGCGCTCCTTGGCGCGCTCTTCCTCGCGGTCGAGCGTGTCGCGCGCATTGGTCAGCCGCTGCAGGCCGCGGCGGCGCGCGCTTCGGCCTCGCGCAGCGCCGGCAGCTCGGCGGCGCGCACCGCCTGGATGCGCGCGGCTTCGGCCTGCTCGCGGGTGCGCTCCGCCATCTCGCGCACGGCGAGGTCCTGGGTGGGCCGGCTTCGGTCACGTCGGCATTGGCCGCGACCCAGCGCAGATGGAACAGCGTGGCCTCGGCCTTGCGGACCTTGGCGGCGACCTCGCGGTAGCGGATCGCCTGGCGCGCCTGGCGCTTCAGGCCGTCGATCTGGCCGGCGAGCTGGCCGATCACGTCCTCGACGCGGGTGAGGTTGGTCTCGGCCGCCTTCAGCCGCAGCTCGGCCTCGTGACGGCGCGCATGCAGGCCGGCGATGCCGGCGGCTTCTTCCAGCACGCGGCGGCGCTGCTCGGGCTTGGCCTGGATGATCTCGCCGATCCGGCCCTGGTGCACCAGCGCCGGCGAGCGCGCGCCGGTCGAGGCATCGGCGAACAGGATCTGCACGTCGCGGGCGCGCACCTCGCGGCCGTTGATGCGGTAGACCGAGCCGGCCTCGCGCTCGATGCGGCGGGAGATGTCAGAAGCTGGCTGTCGTTGAACGCGGCCGGCGCGGTGCGATCGGAATTGTCGATCGGCATCACGACTTCGGCGTGGTTGCGCGCCGGGCGGTTGCCGGTGCCGGCGAAGATCACGTCGTCCATGTCGGCGGCGCGCAGCGATTTGTGCGAGGTCTCGCCCATCACCCAGCGCAGCGCCTCGACCAGGTTCGACTTGCCGCAGCCGTTCGGACCGACCACGCCGGTCAGGCCGGGCTCGATCAGGAAGTCGGTCGGCTCGACGAACGACTTGAAGCCATGCAGGCGAAGGCGCGTCAGTTTCATAGGCACGATTCTCTGTTGGCAGGGCGCGAATCTCCCTGCCGGGACAATACCATAGAAGGCAATGTCGGTGTGGGTGCGAGTCGCTTCCTGCGCCTCGAATGAGTCTCGACCATGGCTATGACGGCGGCCACAGGGCAACCGGCGGAGGCCGCTTTTCCCAAGGCTTTTGCTGGGGTTATCCGTCAAAATGAATCTTGACGGCGAGGCGCTTACGAATCAGCTCTTAATCAACGGCTTGAGCGTGCTGGCGAATCGATTCGACCCAAAGGCCGTTCACGCGGCGCGCGATCAGCCCTGCAGCAGCGGATTGATTCGCTTCTGGAACTCCTCGAACGAGGTCTCGCCCTTGATCTTCTCACCGTTGATGAAGAAGGTCGGCGTCGAA
This sequence comes from uncultured Alphaproteobacteria bacterium, assembly GCA_963791665.1. GTDB lineage: Bacteria > Pseudomonadota > Alphaproteobacteria > Rhizobiales > Xanthobacteraceae > Bradyrhizobium. The sequence continues at coordinate 37,068 of CAWBTH010000038.1, forward strand.
TTCACCTTCAGCACCTCGGTCGCGTATTTCTGGTCGGCGACGAGCTTGTCGAGCAGCGCCTTGTCGTTGAGGCAGGTCTCGAACTGCTGCTGGCTGAGGCCGGCCTGCTTGCCGATCCGCGTCAGCGACTCCGTGGTGTTCTTCATCACCCAGTCGCTTTGCGAGCGGAACAGCAAATCGGTGACGGCAAAATATTTGCCGGCGTCGTCCTTGGCGATGCAGCGCGACAGCATCGAGCCTGCGGCCGCCTTGATGTCGAGCGGGAACTCGCGGAAGATGTAGCGGACCTTGCCGGTGTCGATGAACTCCGTCTTGATCTTCGGGAAGACCTCGGCGTTGAAGGCCGCGCAATGCGGGCAGGTCATCGAGGCATATTCGATGATGGTGACCTTGGCGTCTGCTGGCCCGATCGCCATGTCCGGCAGCGACACCGGCTTGGCGACATCGGTGGCGCTCTGGGCCAGCGCCTCGCCGATCAGCCGCAGCGGCGTGAACGCGCCAAGCGCGGCAAGGCCGGTCAGCGACAGGGCGGCGGTGGTGAAGGCGCGGCGCGTGATCGATCGACGGTCTGCTCCGGACTTGGCGCGGCTCGCGCCCAAAGACACGCGAAAAGAGGCCTGTTCGCTAGCTTGAAACCGCCCTTGAGGCAATGGCCGGAAGCGACGGCGGATGACAGCGAAAACGTCAATTTCGCTTGATTGCCGCGCCAAGCCGCGCCAGCGCGGCGCGCAACTCGTCGTCCTCGATCGTCGGTCAGCGTTCGGGCGACGCTCTCGATTTCCGCAGGATCGGGCGGGCGTGGCGGGGTGCGGGCGTTCGCGGCGCGACAGCGGCGCCTGCCGAAGCGCCAGCCGGCCGACCGCGCTCCAGCCAAGGAAGCGGTTGACGCGCTCGAGGATCACGTCGGATTTGTGCTGGATCTCCAGTGCCATCGGGCCCTCGACGCGCAGGATCAGCGTCGCCGGTTCCTGTACCTGGCCTTCGACCGGCCGCGGCCATTGCAATTTCAGCGGCTCGGAATGTTCAGCCACGTCCCGGCCGGCGATCTCCGCCCAGCGCGTCACGAGCTCACGCGCGGCAAAGCCCTGTTTGGCGTAGGCGTCCTTGAAGACGTCGCTGAGCAACAGGGATAACGGCTTGGCGAAGCTGCGGCCGGGCTTGGACATGGGTGTGGGCTTTGCGTAGATACGCGGATGACTCTAGCAGGTGCGGCCATCAAGCAAAAGAAAGCATCATCGCGAGGCCACGCAAGCGACCGCCCCGCGCTGCTGCTCGCCTGGTACGACCGGCACCGCCGCAAGCTGCCGTGGCGGGCGCTGTCCGGCGAGCGCGCCGACCCGTATCGCGTCTGGCTGTCGGAAATCATGCTGCAGCAGACCACGGTGAAGGCCGTCGGTCCCTATTTCGAGAAATTCGTCGCGCGCTGGCCCGACGTGGCCGCGCTGGCGCGGGCCTCGCTCGACGATGTCCTGCGCATGTGGGCGGGGCTCGGCTATTACTCGCGTGCGCGCAATTTATATGCCTGCGCGGTCGCGGTCGCGCGCGATCATGGCGGCGCGTTTCCCGACACAGAAGAAGGCCTGCGCGCACTGCCGGGCATCGGGCCATATACGGCGGCAGCGATCGCCGCGATCGCATTCGACCGCCGCACCATGCCGGTCGATGGCAATATCGAGCGCGTGGTGTCTCGCCTGTTCGCAGTCGAGGAGCCGCTGCCACGAGCCAAACCGCGCATCCAGGAACTCGCTGCGACATTGCTCGGGCCGTCTCGCGCCGGCGACGAGAAGTCTCGCGCCGGCGACAGCGCGCAGGCGCTGATGGATCTCGGCGCGTCGATCTGCACGCCGAAGACGCCGGCTTGCGTGTTGTGCCCGTTGACTGAAGATTGTTCGGCCCGTGCACGCGGCAATCAGGAGACCTTTCCGCGCAAACTCGCGAAGAAAACCGGCGCGCTGCGGCGCGGCGCGGCGTTCGTCGTCACCCGCGGCGACGAACTGCTGGTGCGCTCGCGCGCGGCGAAAGGCCTGCTCGGCGGCATGACCGAAGTGCCGGGCTCCGACTGGCTTGCGCTGCAAGATGACAAGGCTGCCCTCAAACAAGCGCCGGCGTTGAAGGGCGCACTCCGCTGGCATCGCAAAATCGGCGTCGTCACCCACGTCTTCACGCATTTCCCGCTGGAACTCGTGGTCTACACCGCGAAAGTGCCGGCGCGCACGCGCGCGCCTGTGAGCATGCGCTGGGTGCCGATCGCGACCTTGGCCGGCGAGGCGCTGCCGAACGTCATGCGAAAGGTGGTGGCACATGGCCTGAGCCATGACGGCGAAGGGATCGGCGAGATTGACTGCTGCACCAGGATGAAGCGGCGGCACCGACAAGCGAAAGCCGTTTACGATCCGGATTGCAGCACGTTCTTGATCGTCTCACGACACTTTTATCTCGGGCCTATTTCCCGCAGCGCGAAGGCGTACCGCTGATCGAAGCCCGTGCCTGCCCATGCCGCCATGAGGCATGATCCGTTGAGGCCGTCGCGAAAGTCCGCGGTATCGGCGTTTGCCATCGTCGAAGGATTTTTCGCATTGCGTTGAGGGATGCCGCAAACGCTGGCGTTCATCTCAGCGTCAATTGCGCGGTACGAGCAGGGCGAGTGCAGTATACGGGACCTCCAGTCGGACGGGGCCCAAGGGATATGTCAACTGTTGTAAATGGCAATGGCCCTCGTCAATTTTGCCAATATGGCCTGCTGAATCGATTTTGGTTTGAAGCTGCGATAGCTACTGACAGCAGTCCAGGCTCGAGTTAGGAAGGCCGATCCAACGGAGGCCGCCATGATCAAGACCGCGCTCGACCAGATGACGCCGCCGCCGTCGGCTCAATTGCTCGGCTGGCACATGCTGGACGCGCGGCCCGCGAAGGCTGGCTCAAGGTCGGCTTCGACGGCAAGCGCGAGTTCTGCAATCCGGCCGGCTTCGTGCAGGGCGGCATCCTCACCGCGATGCTCGACGACACCATGGGACCCGCCGTCATGGTGATGACGGAGGGCAAGTTCTACACCACCACCATCAGCCTGACCGTGAACTTCATGGCCTCCGCCAAGCCCGGGCCGCTGATCGCGGAAGCCAGGGTGATCCAGCTCGGCAAGACCATCGCCTTCATGGAGGGCAAGCTCACGGCCGAAGACGGCACGCTGATCGCCACCGCAACGACGACCGCGCGGCTGCTGGAGGCGGCGCGGGCGCTGCGCTAGCGTCAATCGCGATCAAGCCGGACTGGGAGAGATGCATGCGAAAACTCGTTGCGGGGTCGATAGCTCTGATTGTCGTGTTCGCGGCCGGCGTGTGCAACGCGCAGGCCGTGGTCAAGCAGGAGCCGATGGAAGGCACGCTACTAACCGGTGCAACGTCCTGGTCGATGACGGCAGCTGCGGAGCTGGCAAGATCAAGCTGATCACCTCGACCGGCGGCAACGGCAACGAGTTGAAGGGACTGCCATCGCGCACGCGAACCTGCGTTCCGCGTCAGACGGTGTTGCGCTGAGCATGAACCGCTTCGGCGCGATCGGGGATCATGCTGCTGGCGCTTGCTCGGTCAGCAGTCCTTGATGGCCCAGGCCATCGTCAAGCAGGAGCCGCTGGACGGGCGAAACGGGGCCACGGTGCTGGTCGATGATGGTACTTGCCCGAAGGGGTCGATCAAGCAGGTGACCTACACCCATGGCAACGCGATGTCGGGCGCGCCGCTGCGTGCGGCCAAATGCATTCCGAGATCGGCGGCCAGATAAAGCGGCTCGCGCGTCAGCCGGGCGCGATTTGTCGTTCGCAGCCTGAATGCGAAGTGCTAGGCTGATCTTGGTGCACAGCGTGTTCGAGGGGGCACATGCGTCGGCGCGGGTTGCCAGTCCAATTGCCGACCAAGTTTGAATTTGTCGTCAACCTCAAGACCGCGAAGGCGCTCGGGCTGGCCGTTCCGGCCTCGCTGCTCGCTGCCGCGGACGAGGTCATCGAGTAGTCCGACCGGCTTCATCCCAGCGCGGTGTGAGACCGCGGCTACTTGCCATCGTTCCAGATATCGGTCGCGAGCTTCCAGTCGTCGCCGACCTTCTCCCAAACGACAACATACTTTCCGGTCATTTCCTGCGGTGTCGGGCCCCTGGTCTTCAGGCTGTAGGTCCCGATCTCACGTGCCGCAGAGGGACCAAGCGACTTGACGTCCAGGGTTGTGAGTTTCGGATCGCTAACCTGTTCCGCCGTGCTTTTCCACATGGCGCCAATGGCGGCGGCGCCCTTCACCATCGCAGCACCGGGTGGGAATGCGGTCGCATCGCTGGTGTAGAGCGAGGCAATGCCGGTGAAATCGCCCTTGTTGAAGTACGCGATCCATTTCGCGTTGACCGCATCGATCTCGGCCTTCTGAGCCGACGCCGGAGCGATCAATCCGATCACGAATGCAATTCCCAGAAGTATCCTGCGCATGATCAGCTCCATTGTCAGCCTGGCACACAAAACGGGGTTGGTGCCCATTCCTCGTCGCGTCAGCTCGCTTTTGCCTTCGGCGCCTGCACGATCGGCGGCTTGGCGTTGAGCGCCTCGACCTGGAAGCCCGCCACGCGTTTGTAGTTTGCGGCGATGTCCTCCAGCTCCTTCTGCGACAGCACGTCGGTGACGAGCTTGTAGCCGTCGGGCGCGCGTTCCTCGACCAGCTGCATCACCTGTTCCGGGCCGTTGCGCCGGTTGAGCATCACGAGATCGGAGGTTGCCGGCCGACGCTCGGCCTCATAGGCGACCAGCGCGGCATTGGTCGCGCCCTTTGCGAGGATTTCGCGCGTCAGCGTGCGGGCATCGAGGATCGCCTGCGAGGCGCCATTGGAGCCGACCGGATACATCGGATGCGCGGCGTCGCCGAGCAGCGTCACCTTGCCGAAAGTCCAGCGCTCCAGCGGATCGCGGTCGACGAGCGGATATTCATAGGCGTGCGCGCAGTTCTTGATCAGGCCGGGCACGTCGAGCCAGTCGAAATTCCAGTTCTCGAACCACGGCAGGAACTCGTCGAGTTTTGCCGTGCGGTTATAGTCCTCGCGCCGCCATTGATAGCTCGGTGGCATGTGCCGCTCGGCGATCCAGTTGATCTGGTATTTGCCTGAGGCGTCCGGCGCCTTCGAAATCGGATAGCAGACGAACTTCAGCATTTCGTGGCCGGCCATGATCATGGTGCGGCCGGAGAGAAAGGCATCGCTCGCGGTGATGCCGCGCCAGAGGATGCGGCCATTCCAGATCGGCGGCCCTTCGTTTGGATAGAGTTTTTCGCGCACCGCCGAATGGATGCCGTCGGCGGCAACGAGAATGTCGCCTTCGTAACTGCCCGCCGGCTTGCCGGTAACGCGGTCGATGAAGCTGGCGCGGACGCCATTCGCGGTCTCGGTCCAGTCAGACAGATGATGGCTGGTGAGGATGTTGTCCGCGCCCAATCGCTCGGTCGCGGTATCGAGCAGGATCTGCTGCAAGATGCCGCGATGGATCGAAAACTGCGGCCATTTGTAGCCGGCGTCCAATCCGCGCGGCTCGCTCCAGATCGGCTGGCCGCGCTTGGAGAAATAGGCGAGTTCCTTGGTGCGCACGCCCGAAGCGTCGAGCTTGTCCATCAGCCCGAGCTCGACCAGCTCGCGCACGGCATGCGGCAGCACGTTGATGCCGACGCCGAGCGGCTTCAGCTGCGGCACGCTCTCGAACACGCGGGCGGGGACGCCGATCTGGTGCAGGCTGAGCGCCAGCGTCAGCCCGCCGATGCCGCCGCCCGCGATCAATACCGTCATGACACGCCCTCACTGTTTGGTGATGTCATCGCATGGGAGCGCGGCGGTGGGCAACCGCGAAGGCCTCCGATCCCGTGCCGGGGATGGACGGCGGAACGCCGTGCCGGTAATTTCTGGCCTCCTCGGAGGAAACCCAAAAATGTACAAGCTCTATTACGCCCCCGGCACCTGCGCGCTTGCCTCGCATATCGCGCTGGAAGAAGCCGGCGCCGACTACAGCGCCATCAGGCTCGACTTCAAGGCCAACCAGCAGCAGAGCCCGGACTATCTCAAGATCAATGCGAAGGGCCGCGTGCCCGCGCTGGTGACCGACAAGGGCATTATCACGGAGAACCCGGCGATCCTCGCCTACATCGCGCAGACTTTCCCGAAGGCGAAACTGGCTCCGACAGACGATCCCTTTGCGTTCGCGCAGGTGCAGTCGTTCAACAGTTATCTCTGCGGCACCGTGCATGTCGCGCACGCGCACAAGGGCCGCGGCTATCGCTGGGCGACGCAGGAGTCGTCCTTCGCCGACATGAAGGGCATGGTGCCCGAAGAGCATGGGCGCCTGTTTCGACCTGATCGAGAAGAGCATGCTGAAGGGACCGTGGGTGATGGGCGAGCAGTACACGATCTGCGATCCCTATCTCTACACCATCGCGCTCTGGCTCGAGGGCGACAGCGTCGATCTCAAGAATCTGCCCAAGATCGCCGATCACATGAAGCGCATGGCGGATCGCCCTGCGGTGAAGAAGGTGATGGGCGAGCAGCAGGCCAAGGCGGCGTAGACATGAGCAAGGACATCTTCAATCCGCCTGGTATGATGAAGCCGGCGGGCTATTCGCATGTCGCAAAAGTCACCGGCGGTTCGCTGGTCTATATGGCGGGCCAGGTCCCGGCCGACGCGTCGGGCAATCTGGTCGGCGAGGGCAATCTGGAGGCGCAGGCCGAGCAGGTGTTCAAGAACCTGAAGACCGCGGTGGAAGCGGCCGGCGGCACCATGGCCGACATCATCAAGTTGAACGTCTATCTCGTCGCCGAGGTCGGCTACGATGACCTGCCGAAATACCGTGCCGCGCGCGACCGCTATGTCAACGTTGCGAAGCCGCCGGCCTCGACGCTGCTGGTGGTGACGCGGCTGGCGCGGCCGGGCTGGCTGATCGAGATCGAGGCGGTCGCCGCGATCGGGTAAGGCGGAACAACGAAAACGGGCGCCGGTTTGAACCCGGCGCCCGCGTCGCGTCACGGTGGCGAAATCAAGCCACCTTGGTCTTGAGGTGGCCGAACATGTGGTTGCGCGCCTCTTCGTCCATCTCGGCCTTGAAGGTGAACTTGTCCTTCAGCGCGATCGCGCGTGTCGCCGCCGGACGCGCGGAGATCTCATCGACCAGCCGCTTCACGTTCTTGTACTTGGCCGCGCCCTCTTCGCCGAGCACGAAGGCGCCGAGCCGCGCCCAGCCCCACAGCGCCATGTCGACGATGCTGTAGGCGCCGCCGACCATGTACTTGTTGCTGGCCAGATGATCGTCGAGGATCTTGTAGTGGCGATGCGCTTCGAACAGATAGCGGTTGAGCGCGTAATCGAGGTCCTTTGGCGCGGCGACCTTGAAGTGCACGGCCTGTCCCGAATAAGGGCCGAGGCCCGAGGCGATGAACATCAGCCAGGACAACGTGTCGGCGCGGTTCTTCGGCGTGTTGGCCGGCATGAACTTGCCGGTCTTCTCGCCGAGATAGAGCAGGATCGCATTCGAATCGAACACGAACACGCCGTCATCGTCGATCGCCGGCACCTTGCCGTTCGGGTTCACCTTGCGGAATTCCGGCTTGTGTTGCTCGCCCTTGCGGGTGTCGACCGGGACCGGCTCGAATTGCAGGCCGGACTCTTCCAGGAACAGCGCGACCTTGTTCGGGTTGGGCGCGGTATTGAAGTAGAATTTGAGCATCGAAACGTCTCCCTGTTCTTGATTGCCCCGGAATATCGGGATGCACGGCGTCGCCGCGTTGCGGGATGCATTTTTGTGCATGTTTTGCGGCAAATCGCAAGCGACGAGTTTGTGAGGGAGGGACGTTCTATCTCGCTCGTCATTCCGGGACGCGCCGTAAGGCGTGGGCCCGGAATCCATAACCACAGCGGTGATTATGGATTCCAGGTGCGCAGTTGCGCCTTAGCTCGCCATGCGGCGCCCCGGAATGACGAGTGGAGAGAGTGGGTAGTGGGCCGATTACCCCGCCGCCATCTGGCTGCGGATTTCGGCGCGCAGCTCGTCGATCAGGCGCAAACCCTGCTTGGTCTCGACATGCCAGAAGGTCCAGCCGTTGCAGGCTTCCGAGCCTTGCGCCACCGCGCCCATGCGGTGGATCGAGCCGACCTTGTCGCCGAGCATGATGGCGCCGTCGGCCCGCACCAGCGCGCCGTGCTTCTTCCTGGCATCGACCAGCTTCGTGCCGGGCAAGATCATGCCGCGCTCGATCAGCTCGGAGAACGCCACGCGCGGCGCCTCGCGCGCGGTCATGAACGGCGCCAGCGTCGCTTCCGGCAGCGGCTCGACCGCGGCGATGCGTTGCTCCGCCGCTCTCGCATAGGTCTCGTCGCGCTCGAAGCCGACATAGCGGCGGCCGAGGCGCTTGGCGACCGCGCCGGTCGTGCCGGTGCCGTTGAACGGATCGATCACGAGGTCGCCGGGCTTCGACGACGACAGCAGCACGCGCGCCAGCAGGCCTTCCGGCTTCTGGGTCGGGTGCACCTTCTTGCCGGCCTTGTCCTTCAGCCGCTCCTCGCCGGTGCAGAGCGGGATCAGCCAGTCGGAGCGCGCCTGCACGTCCTCGTTGGCGGCCTTCAGCGCTTCGTAGTTGAAGGTGTAGCCCTTGGCCTTCTCGTCGCGCGCGGCCCAGATCATGGTCTCATGCGCATTGGTGAAGCGGCGGCCGCGGAAATTCGGCATCGGATTGGACTTGCGCCAGACGATGTCGTTCAAGACCCAGAAGCCGAGGTCCTGCATGATGGCGCCGACGCGAAAGATGTTGTGATAGGAGCCGATCACCCAGAGCGTCGCCGACGGCTTCATCAGGCGGCGGCAGGCGAGCAGCCAGGCGCGGGTGAAATCGTCATAGGCGGCGAAGGAAGAGAACTTGTCCCAGTCGTCGTTGACGGCGTCGACATGGGATTCGTCGGGGCGCTTCAGTTCGCCCTTGAGCTGCAGATTGTAGGGCGGGTCGGCGAACACCAGGTCGACCGAGCCGGCCGGCAGCTTCGACATCTCGGCGATGCAATCGCCGACGATGATGCGGCTCTTTCGGAGCACTTGAAATTTGTGCGGGGCGCCTTTGCAGACGCCCCGCGACGCGACACAACCATGACTCAAGAACTCTGACTCAGGCGACGCTGTCGGCGACGCGGGACCAACAAACCGACTGGCGCCACAATGACGTGCTTGGGTAAACACCGGGTTACGTTCGCAGACGCGCCTTGCGATTGCAATTTCTGCCGATTCACCGCTAGGCAATTTTTGCCGGGCGGGTTATTGATTAACGGAATGCGAATTTTAGTGTCGGGTCGGTTATCGTGCCGTCGCCGAAGGGATGCGAAAGAAGTGAGGGAAGCTCGCCATGCAATACGACGATTTCCGCCGCAGCAGCGATATCGAGGATCGTCGCGACGATAGCGGCGGCTGGCGGCGGTGGCGGCGGCTCGGCCTGCCGATGGGCGGCGGCGGGCTCGGCATCGGCACCATCATCGTGCTCGGCCTCGTCTCCTACGCCTTCGGCATCGATCCGCGCATCCTGATCGGCGGCGCGGAAATTCTCACCGGCGGGGGCAGCGGTCGTCGACCTATCAGTCCGACCGAACCTCCAGTTCCGGCAAGACCGGCGCGCCGACCGACGAGATGGGCAGCATGATCGCGCGGCATCCTCGGCGAGATCGACGACCGCTGGAGCGAGGAGTTCAAGGCGCGCGGGCAGACCTACACCGGTCCGAAGATCGTGCTGTTCAAGAACGCCACCAATGGCGGGCGCTGCGGCATGGCGCAGTCGGCGATGGGGCCGTTCTATTGCCCGCCCGACCGCAAGATCTTCCTCGACACCGGTTTCTTCCGCGAGGTCGAGAACCGCTTCCACGGCTGCTCGGGCGGCGCCTGCAAGTTCACCGCGGCCTACATCATCGCGCATGAGGCCGGCCATCACATCCAGAACCTGCTCGGCATCCTCCCGCGGGTGACGCAACAGCAGCAGGCCGCCGGCAGCAAGGCGGAAGCCAACGCCCTGCAGGTGAGGGTGGAGCTGCAGGCCGACTGCCTGTCCGGCGTCTGGGTCAACCGCGAGCAGAAGAAGCGGCCGAACTTCCTCGAGGCCGGCGACATCGATGCGGCGCTGACCACGGCCTCCGCCATCGGCGACGACACCCTGCAGCGCCAGGCGACCGGGCGACGTGGTGCCGGATTCCTTCACCCACGGCTCGGCCGCGCAGCGCAAGCAGTGGTTCATGACCGGCTACCAGCAGGGCACGCTGGAAGCCTGCAACACCTTTGCGTCAGGGGCGTCGGTGCGATAGCCGATGTCGTCAGGCGATCGAGACCAGGCCCTTCATCCCGCTCAACATCGCGGTGTTGACGATCTCGGACACGCGCGCGCTGGCCGACGACAAGTCCGGCACCACGCTCGCCGACCGCCTGACAGCCGCGGGGCACAAGCTTGCGGCGCGCGACATCGTCACCGACGACGTCGAGGCGATCCGCGCGGTATCGCGCAAATGGATCGCCGACGACGGCGTCGATGCCGTCATCACGACAGGCGGCACCGGCTTCACCGGCCGCGACGTCACGCCGGAGGCGGTCGAGCCGCTGTTCGAGAAGCGGATGGACGGCTTCTCCATCGCCTTCCACATGCTGAGCCATGCCAAGATCGGCGCCTCGACCATCCAGAGCCGCGCCACCGCGGGCGTTGCGGGCGCGACCTTCATCTTCTGCCTGCCCGGTTCGCCCGGCGCCTGCCGCGACGGCTGGGACGGCATTCTGGCGGCGCAGCTCGACTACCGCACGAAACCCTGCAACTTCGTCGAGATCATGCCGCGGCTCGACGAGCATCTGCGGCGGCCGAAAGCCAAGGGCGCGTCGGCGTATTGAACGTGGCCCGGGTGAGCGGAGCGATACCCGGGTTCTTCTTCGGCCCCGCATGTCGCTGCGCTCATGCGGGCTACAGATTGAGGACGGGACACAAATGAAAGCAGCCTACATCGAACGGCACGGCGGACCCGACGTTCTCAAATACGGCGACATGCCGGACCCGGTCGCTGTGCCCGGCCAGGTCGTGGTCGACATCATCGCGGCGAGCGTCAACGGCGCGGACTGGAAGGTGCGCGACGGCAAATCGGGGCAGCTGTCGCGCTTTCCCTATATTCTCGGCCGCGATTTCTCCGGCGTGGTTTCGGCCGTCGGCGAAGGCGTCACCGACCTTCGCGTCGGCGACGAGGTATTCGCGGTCTGCGACGTCGGGCAGGAAGGCGCCTATGCCGAGAAGATCGCGATCAAGGCCGCCATCGTCGCGAAGAAAACGGCTGCCTTGTCGCATGTCGATGCCGCGGCCCTTGCACTGGCCGGCCTGACCGCGATCTGCACCGTCGAGGACACGCTGAAACTGAAAAAGGGCGAGACCATCCTGATCCAGGGCGGCGCCGGCGGGGTCGCGGCCTTCGCCATTCAGCTCGCAAAACATCTCGGCGCGCGCGTGATCACCACCGCGAGCGCGGCCAACCATGATTACGTGCGCACGACTCGGCGCCGACGAAATCATCGACTACAATGCGGTGGACTTCACCAAAGTGGTGAAGGATTGCGACGCGGTGTTCGACACCGTCGGCGGCGATGTCGCGCAGCGCTCATTCGCCGTGCTCAAGCCCGGTGGCCGCGCGGCCTTCATCGGCTCGGGGCCACAGGCGCCGAAGCCGGACCGCGCGGATGTCACGGCGCTACGTCCGAGCGTCGGCCGCGACCGCCCGCATCTGGAACGCATCGTCGAGCTGGTCAGATCAGGCGCGGTTCGTCCGCCCGAGGTGACGAAGTACAAGCTCAGCGACGCCGTGGCCGCGCACAAAGTGAGCGAATCCCGCCACTTCCGTGGCAAGCTGGTGTTCGTGGTGCGCTGAGCAATTTCAGTTGCCGAAATCGGCGCTCATCATGTCGTAGGCCAGGAGCTCGGCGCCGGTCTCTGTCGCATCCATGATCCGCTTGCCGATGAGGTCGCGCAGCGTCTCGGTGGTGCCGCCGCCGAGCGTGCCGTAGCGCGCGCCGCGATAGAGCCGCGACACCGCATATTCGTCGGTGAAGCCGAACCCGCCATGCAGCTGGATCGCCTCGCTGGTGACGCGGTTCGCCATCTCGTTGCAGGTGATTTTCGCGACCGCCGCCATGAACGGATCGGGAAACGGGTTTGCCGTCATGCAGGCGCGATAGAGGATGCTGCGCGCGGTCTCGATCTCGCGATACATCTCGGCGAGCTTCCAGCGCACGCCCTGGAAATTGCCGATCGCCTTGCCGAACACGGTGCGGTCGCGCACATAGTTGCGCGCTTCATCGAAGGCGCCTTCGGCGAGCCCGAGCGAAATGCTCGGGTTGAGGCAGCGCTGGGTGTTGAAGGCGGTCAGGAGCTTGCGAAAGCCGTCATCGCGGATCACAAGATTTTCCAGCGGCAATTCGCAACCGTTGAACTGGATCTCGTGCAGGTTCTCGCCGCCCATGGTGTGATAGGTCCCGGTCACCTCGAAGCCTTTGGTGTCGGGCTCGAGCAGCACACAGCCGATGCCCTCGCGGCCCGGCTTGCCGTCGATCCGCGTGAAGATCACGAACATGCCGGCTTCCTTCGCGCGACTGATCAGCGTCTTGGTGCCGTTGAGAATGACGCGGTCGCCCTTGATGACGGCGTTGGTGCGGTAGTTCGCGACATCAGTGCCGGCATGCGGCTCGGTCATGCAGACCGCCAGCATGCAGTCGCCGGACACGACTTTGGGCAGAATCCGCTTGCGGATGCTCTCGGGCGCGTAGGTCGCGATCACGCGGGTCTGAACGCCGGCTTCCCCAAGGGTCGCCATCGCGGTGACGTAACAGGTTTTGGCGATCTCCTCGAGCAACAGCGCGGTGTCGAACACCGGCAGGCCAAGGCCGCCAAATTCTTCCGGCACCGACATGCCGAGCACGCCGATCTCGGCGAGCTTCTTCATGTTGTCCCAGGGAAACGTGCCGTCCATGTATCTCTGCGCATTGGCCTTGAATTCGCCCTGCGCAAGCTCGCGCACCGCCGCCACCATGCGCCGCTGTTGTCCGGTGAGCTGGAAGTCCATGAAGTGTCCTTGAGAGAGATGTTTACGAAATGTCTGCCGCGGGATTGAGCCAGCATCGCTTTCTCATCACACCGTCTGACGATCTCTGTCACCAGATAAAACCGGTATATCAGATGAAATCCGACGAAAACCCAGAAGATCCCGGAGATCATCGACCAGACTGAGTCCTCGCCGATCACGCCTTCAAGGATCGTGTACAGGCCAAGGACGCCCATGATGTAGAGCGCATACAGAGTTGGGAAGAAGCCCGAGGAGAAACAGGAGATTTTTCTGACTCGTCTTCCGCTCCACCGATACGACGAAAAAATAGGTAAAAAGACCCGCCGAGGCGGCCACTCCACCCAAGCACCGGAGCATAGGTGTAGAGATAGTGGGCTTGCGACCATCCCAATCGGACGAACTCGAAGACACCGTAGATCATCGCGGCGAGGATGGGCACCTCGATCCTGGCGGCCAGGATGTGACCCTTCGGACCTTTCAGTTGGGGAGGGACAGGAAAGCAATTCATGGCGCTTTCCTCTGTTCGAGCTGGAAGTCCATTGCCTTTCCCTGAGGATGCCTGCGATCCGAAAATGCCTGTCGCGTTGCCGGCGATTATAGGTGATTTTTTCCAGTACGCTGCCATAACATCATGCCGCGGGAGAAACCTTTCATGATCAGGGCTGCAACTCTGCTGGCGGCGGCGCTGGTGTTTGCGAGCCCGGTGGCGCGTGCGCAAAGCTGGCCGTCCCGGGCCATCACGCTGATCATTCCGTTCGCGGCCGGCGGCTCGAACGACGTGGTCGGCCGCGCCATCGGCAAGAAGCTGACCGAGGCATGGGGCCAGCCGGTGGTGATCGACAACCGGGGCGGCGCCGGCGCCCTGATCGGCACCGCGGCGGCCGCCAAGGCGCCGCCGGACGGCTACACGCTGCTGCTGGTGTCGCCGACGTTCACGATCGGACCGGCGGTCCGGAAGAACATGCCGTTCGACCCGGCGAGGGATTTTACGCCGGTCGCCTTCATCGGCCGTTCGCCGCTATTGGTGGCCGCGTCGAACAAATTCCCGGCGCAATCCGCCAAGGAGCTGTTCGCGCTTGCCAGGAGCGAGCCGGGCCGGATCACCTATGCTTCGGCCGGTGTCGGCAGCATCAACCAGATTTCGACCGAGCTGATCGCGCGCTCGGCCGGCGTGAAACTCATGCACGTGCCCTACAAGGGCGGCGCCCCCGCAGTCAACGACCTCGCCGGCGGCCATGTCGACATCTTCGTGTCGAGCCTGCCGCAGGTGCTGCCGCTCGCCAAGAGCGGTCAGGTCAAGGCGCTTGCCGTGACCGGCACCAAGCGAACCGCGCTGTTTCCCGATGTGCCGACGCTCGCCGAGATCGGCGTATCGGGCGCCGAACAACTCGGGACGTGGTGGGGCATTGCCGGCCCCGCCGGGTTGCCCGCTGATATCGTCAACGCGCTCAACGCGGAGATCGGCAAGATGCTGACCTCGCCCGAACTCGTTGCGTTCCTCAACAATGAGGGCGCCGAAGCCGAAGCCATGACGCCAAAACAATTCTCGGACATGATGCGACAGGAGACCGAACGCTGGACCAGGGTCGCGCGCGAGGCGGATATCTCCATCGACTGATCACAAGACCTGCGCGATCTCCCAGACATTGCCGGCCGGGTCTTCGAAAGTCGCGGTCCGCCGCTTCCAGGGTCGATCGACCGGTCCGTTCAAACAGCGCAACGCCATGCTCTCTGAGTTGCCTGCAGACTGAATCGACGTCCGCAACCTTGATGGTCAGCAGCGCACTTCGGCGCGGCGCCTGGCCCGGCAATCGCCTTCGGTGTCACCGAGTGCCGGCGCCTGCGAGCGGTCGAGCAGGTTGATCATCAACCCGCCGAACTTCATGACGGCGCAATTGGCATCCTCATAGACGAGCGGAAGTCCCGAAGACCGTTCGGTAGAATGCCCTGGTCCTCTCCAAATCGGGCACGAACAGCGTGATCACTTCGATCTCGTTCAGCGCTTCAATCACAGCGAGCTCCTCTGAAAATGCAGGTCGCCGGGCAGGATGACCAATAGGTGATTTCGGAGCAAGCGTTTGCAGGGATGACAGCATCGGGCGAAGCGCAATATAATGGAGCAACGCTTCACGCGGCAGGCTGGCATGTTCGTTTCACGAAGAAGGCTGCTTCAGGGTTCTCTGCTGTGTGCCGCCGGCATGGCGCGTTCGCCGGCGCTGGCGCAAGAGCCGCGGCGTCGCCGACGCCGGACGAGCGCACGCGGATGGCGGCCCTGGCCGCCGACTTCATGAACGCCGACAACATTCCCGGCCTTTCGATCGCGATCGCGATCAAGGGCAAGCCTGCCTATGTCGAGGCTTTCGGCGTCGCGGATCGGGAGACCGGCGAAGCGATGACGCCGCAGCACCGTTTCCGGATCGCGAGCATCAGGAAGACCATCACCGCGACCGGGATTTTCAGGCTGATCGAAGCGGGAAAGGTCAGGCTCGACGCTACGTGTTTGGTCCGGACTTCGTTCTCGGCGCCGACTATCCCTCGCTGCCGACCTTGCAGGGCCTGATGAAGGATGATGCCGGCCGCTCGCTCGAACGAGCAAATCACCATCGAGCATCTGTTGACGCACACGACCGGCACCTGGCCGCACGGCCTCAACGATCCGCTGCGGAGGAACACGGAGATGACGCATCGCAAGCTGATCGCCTGGACGCTGGGGAACATGCCGCTGACGTCGCCCCGGGGCAGACCTTCGCCTACTCCAATTTCGGCTACGTGATCCTCGGCCGCGTCATCGAGAAGCTGACCGGGCAGCCTTACGCGCAATACATCCAGGACAACATCCTGAAGCGTTGCGGCATCACCGGCATGCAGATGGCAAAAAATGCGCGTGCAGAGCGCGCCGCAAACGAGGTCAAGTATTATGGCCTAGCTCCTACGATCCCTACAATCGGGACGTCGTGCGGCTCGATTCCTGCGGCGGCTGGATCGGGACGCCGAGCGATCTGACGGCGTTCTTCGTCCATATCGACGGCTTCAAGGATACCGAGCAACTGCTGTCCGACGACACGCTTCGCGTGATGACGACACCGAGCGCCGCGAACTCGCGCTATGCCAAGGGCCTGTTCATCGACAGGCGCAAGAGACGCGACAACTGGTGGCACACCGGGCTGATCGACGGCACGACCACCGTGTCCGTGCGCACCGGCGGGGACTTCTGCTGGTCGGCGTTTGTCAATGCCGGCGGTGGCGGCGACAAGGACTTGACCCGCGCGCTCGGTGCGCTCATGTGGGACATGACGTGCGCGGTGCCGCGCTGGAATCCGAGAGGCGTGTGAGGCATCCCGCTTCGATCGAGCAGAACGGTCACATGGACCGGTTGACCAAAGCAACGCTGTGGGTCGCTGCCATCATCCTGATATCCTATGTCGTGTGGTTCTATGCCGACTGTGCGCTGGATGACGCTTGCCGCATCGTTTGCGCCGCCAACAAAGCCCGCGGCGGTTGCCACACCGAGTGAAGTCCCGCGCAGAAGCAGCCGTGAGGGACGGCTTGACAGGGCAAAGGGGCCTAGTTCGGGCGCGTGGGCGAGGTTTAACGGTGTCCCCCGTGCCGTTCCCCGGATAGACTGCGAGGCGGCGCCTCCGGCGAAGCGCTGCGGTTGTCGCGAGCCAATCAATTCTGGCGAGAATTTTCATGGCCGAGCCGCGCGTCAACCGCAAGCTCGCGGCAGTTCTTGCCGCCGACGTCGTCGGCTATTCGCGCCTGATGGGCGCCGACGAGGTCGGCACGCTGGCCGCGCTCAAGCGGCATCGCGAGATCGTTTTCGGTCCCGCCATCGCCGCCCATAACGGGCGCGTGGTGAAGCTGATGGGCGACGGAACGCTCGCCGAGTTCGGCAGCGTGGTCGATGCGGTCAACTGCGCGCTCGCGGTGCAGCGTGCGGGCGCGACGGCGCCCAACCCGGCGATCGTGCTTCGCATCGGCATCAATCTCGGCGACGTCATTATCGAGAGCGACGACATCTATGGCGATGGCGTCAACGTTGCGGCGCGCCTCGAGGCGCTTGCGAAGCCCGGCGGGATTTGCGTCTCCTCCGTGGTTCACGAAAGCATCGGCAACCGGATTGAGGTTCGCTTCCGGGACGGCGGCGACATCAGCGTCAAGAATATCGACCGTCCGATCCGCATCTGGACCTGGGAGCCCGGCGATGCGGGGACGACAGTTCCGGCGGTCCATGCCGCCAAGCCGGTTTCCCAGATCGGGAAATCGTCGATCGCGGTTTTGCCGTTCACCAACATGTCCGGCGATCCGGAACAGGAATATTTCTCCGACGGGATCAGCGAGGACATCATCACCGACCTGTCGAAGATTTCCGGGCTCACGGTGATCTCGCGCAATTCCAGCTTCACCTACAAGGGTCGCACGGTCGATACCCGCGCCGTCGGCCGCGATCTTGGCGTCGGTGCTGTGCTGGAAGGTTCCGTCCGCCGCGCCGGCAGCCGCTTGAGGATCACCGCGCAGCTGATCGATGCAGCCACCGGCAGTCATCTCTGGGCCGAGCGGTTCGACCGGGACATGACCGATCTGTTCGAGGTTCAGGACGATGTCACGGGTCGGATCGTCGAGGCGCTCAAGGTGACCATGAGTTCCGCGGAGAAAGCCCGCATTTCGGGTGGCGGCACCGCAAATCTCGATGCCTACGACCGCTTCCTTCGTGCACGCGCCCTGCTGGTGATCGGCGGCAAGATGCAGAGCCGCGCCGTGTTCGAACAGGCCCACGGCTTCCTGCGCGAGGCGATCGAACTGGACGCCAATTACGCGCAGGCCTATGCCGTGCTGGGCGTTGCCTTTGTCCTCAACTATCAGAACCGCTGGACGGAAGATTCCAACGATGCGTTGCAGCAGGCGAAGCGGGCCGTCGATCGGGCGATCGAACTGGACCCGCAGGAACTGTTGGCGCGCGTGGCTGCGGCGTTCGTGGCGACCTTCGAGGCAAACCTCGAACGCGCCAAGTCCGAGGCCAATATGGCGCTGGCCCTCAACCCGAATTCATCCGAGGCCTATTCGTGCCTCGGCAACGCCTACATCTTTTCGGGACAGCCGCTGGAAGCGATCCCGATGATCGAACTGTCGATTTGGCTGGACCCCGCCTACACGCAGCAGCACCTGCATCTGCTTGGCATGGCCAACCTGCTGGCCGGCAAATACGAGACCGCCGCGGCGCTCTTGAGGCAACGCATCCTGATGGTGCCGAATACCGATTTCTCCCGTGCCGTGCTCGCATCGGCGCTCGGTCATCTCGGCGAGATCGAGGAAGCCCGTCGCATCTGGAGCGAGTTGATGGAGATCAATCCGCACTACACTTTCGCCAATCACTACGCCCGGCAGCCGTTTGCAAACAAGGACGATGTCCGCAGGATTGCCGATGGCCTGGACAGGGCCGGACTGCCGCACTGATTCATTCGCTTGCGTTTGGCTGAGGCTGCATCGGAGGAAACATGGACAGATTGAGCCTGAACGACCCGGTGTTCGCCACCTATGCCATCGCGGCGACGATCATGATTCTCAAGGCGATCAGCATGTCCTGGCTGACGGTGCTGCGGATGACGCAGGAGAAGGGCGGCTTCCGCTCGCCGGAAGACATCCGCAAGACGCGCCTCAACCCCGACCCCGATCCGGGGCAGCTCGCGCCGAACGAGCGCGTCGAGCGCGTCAGGCGAATTCTGTTGAACGATCTCGAGAATCTGCCGTTCTTCCTGATTGCCGGCCTGCTCTTCGTTCTGACCGGGCCGTCGCTGCTGACGACCCGGTTGCTTCTTTACGGTTACGTGGTGTCGCGGCTGCTGCATTTCGCGGCCTATTTCACCGCGCAGACCCATGACATGCGCGCAGTGTTCTGGACTATCGGCTCGCTGATTCTGATCTATATGACGTGCCGGACATTGGCGGCTGCGTTGGGGTACTGACGGAGCACATTCCCGATTCTCGCTCCGCTGCACTCGCCGGCCGTCAACCGAAGAGTGTCTCAGGCTCGCGGTGTCCTCGGAAGAACGCCGAAGGCCCCGTCAACTTTTCCCGATGTGGTCAATATTGACCAGATACCGGGACGTGCGCGTGACAGACTGCGTCATCACCGCCCTGCCCGTGGCTTTCACCGGTGACTGAGAACGCTCGTTGGCGCTCCCGCCTCCTCTGAACGTGGAAAGGAGCGCGCGATGTTGGACCGGCGTCGTTTCCAACAATCCATGCCTCTCAAGGATCGTCTTGCGGCGTTTGCCGAGGATATGCGCGCGAAGGCCTCACGACTGGAGCCCGGCACCAAGCAAGAGGAATTGCTCCTCAAGGCGCGGCAGGCCGATACTGCGGTCGATTGGTTCAATTTGCCGGGGCTGCGGCCCAGATGAAGGACAGGCAGGCACACCTGGAGAGGCTGCGCAACGATGCAGCCGAATGTGCAACGCTCAGTCGCCTTGCGGTCGACGAGAAAAAACGCGAGTTGTTCGCCGATCTCGCAGCGCACCTGACTATGTTGGCAGACGAGGTAGAACGGGTCGTTGGGCCACCGGGCAGCAACACCTCAGTCGAACCGGCAGATTCTAGGCCAAGTTCATAGAACCTCGGCATTCCGTCCCTGCTACCAGACCCGGTAAAGCTGACCCGAATCGCCCTCACTCCTCGCGCTCTATTTCCGGCTTGTCGTACAAGACCGCGGTCAACAGCGCATTATGGACCTCGATCTTCCCGTTGTAGGAAATGAAGCCGAGTTTGCGGAACTTGTTCATGAAGAAGCTGACGCGGGAGCGTGTCGTGCCGATCATCTCCGCCAGCGTTTCCTGGCTGACGTGCGGCGCGATCGGCTGCGGCGTACCTTCCTTTCCGAAATTTGCTAACAGAAGAAGCAGGCGCGCAAGCCGCTTCTCGCTGGAATTGAATAACTGATCGATCAGGTCTTCCTCGATGCGGCTGTTGCGGCTGAGGAGATACGCCATGAACAGCTCTGAAAACTTTGGCTCGCTGTGAAGAGCAGCCAGCATCGCCTCCTTTGCGATGGCGGTGATCACGCATTCGTCCATGGCCGTGTTCGTTGAAATCCGCAAGGGATGGCCGTTGAGACAACCTTCACCAAAGAACTGCCCGGGTTCCAGGATTCCAACCACCGCTTCCTTGCCCTGTTCGGAGACAACGAGAACCTTGATCCTTCCCTTTTGAATATAGAAAACGGTATCTGCGACGTCTCCTTGCGCGAAGACGACCTGGTTTCTGTCGAATTTCAAAATGGTCTTGCCCTCGCCGACCCTGGCGAGAAACAGTTTCGGATCAAACAGATCTTTCGCCGCTTTTGGCATGATGTCCTGGGCTCTTGGGCACGCGATCGTACCTCATTCGCAGCGAATCTGCCGAAAAATCCGCACCCACGAAGGCCGCGTAAATCACGATACGGTTCATATCGGCTCAGTTCAGAACGACGGTCTGATGCCGGTCCTTCATGAGCGCGGCGTCCAGCTCCGTTGGGCTGATCGCAAAGGACTGAGTCAGCCGTTGTGAGGCGGACACGGCCGGCGTCTGCAGCAGCGTTGCCACGCGCCGGTAGGCAGTCCATGAAAGCCCTTCGATCAGTTCGTCGTCAGTCAGGACGACATATTCACCCGCTGGATGAATGCCTTCCAGGTTCACAAGGGTGAATGGACTGCTGAACGAAACGGTGGTCCGCGTTGTCCTGATGGTCAAGGTGATATCTCCTGACGGCCGCCCGACCATTGCCGATCCGGCCCGCTGCACCGACAAACCTATCGGTTATCTTCCATTGCCGCTGAGCAGAATTGCTCAGGTGTCGGCAGAACAGATCAACACCCGATGTTGAACGGCACGCCTGCGAAACGGCTGACATCTGAGCAATTTTGCACAGTATCCGTCCTGCTCTGGAACTATCGTGAAAGTTCAGCGGAACCGCTGCCCGCCTGCTCGATACATGGAGGACCCAAAGATGAACATGTCCGGCGAAAGTCTCCTCGTCATACTGATTGTCGGCCTCGTCGCGGGCTGGCTTGCCGGCCAAATCGTCCAGGGCACCGGCTTGGGCCTCGTTGGCGACCTCGTCGTTGGAATCGCGGGGGCGTTTATTGCGAGCTGGGTATTTCCGCAACTCGGAATCCATCTCGGCTCGGGCATTGTCTCGGCGATCATCAGTGCTGCGATCGGCGCGGTATTGCTGCTCGTGATCATCAGGTTGATCCGCGGACAGAGCCGATGGGGCGGAAGCTGGGGTGGGACGTGGCGGAGACCCTGGTAGGCGCCTTGGGATGTAAGGTTGCTTGTTCCGGCCGCTGCGAGGCAAACAGGGTCACCTGCGTCCGAAAAGTCCGCCCATCATCCCGCCGATCAGTCCGCCTGGACCGCCCCCACTGCGGTGATGGTGAACATCATGACGACGGGCCGGACGGTCGTCGGATTTCTCGCTGCCGCTCGGGCTGGCGTGCGCCGCCGGGGCGATCTCGGCCAGTAGCGCGTCATGCTGCGCAGTGTCGAGGAAGCCGGTCTTGGGATGGCCGCGTTCCGCCTGCCAGCGCATGATCGCGGTGCGCGTCAACTCGTCGAACGTTCCGTTGGCCTCCGTGCTGAAGCCAAGTCCCGTCAGCCGGCGCTGCACCTCGCGACGCTTTCCCTCGTTGAGGCCGATCTGATCTTCGGTTTGCTGAGTTGCTTCGTCGGTAGAGGTCGCCGGATCGACGGATGCCAGCAGGTCGCGGTTGGTCGTGCTCGGACCGGCTGTGGCAGCACCCGCGCTGATGAGCATTCCCAGGACCGCCAACGCAAGGATCAAGACACGCATGGCCTGTTCTTCTCTCATCCGCCCGTCCAGACACGCGCTATGAAGTTCGAACTCCCGGCGGTGCTTAAACCATGGGTCAACTTTGGTTTCGTCGCAGGGCAACTGCTGTCCGGATCGCTTGTTCCGTATTGTGGGTCGATTGCTGCGCGGGATCGCACCAATGCTGACAGTCGCGATGCCAGACCAGATCCTATTGACGCACCATGCTCGCCGTTGCCGTGCGCGCTGTCGACGATGTCGAGTTCGCGCGCCGCAACGTGCGTCCTCTCCTCAGAACTGGCTGATCATTCCGAGCGCGGTGCCGGCTTCGACAGAGCCGCCGTCCTTGACCAGGATCTTCGAGAGCACGCCAGTGACGGGCGAGGGGATTTCACGGGTGACGTTGTCGGTCTCAATCTCGACCAGTGCCTCTCCGAAAGTGACGGGATCTCCGGCGCTCTTGAACCATCGCCCGATCGACAACCTGGGCCCGGCGTTTGCAATGGTTGGCACACGTATTTCAGTCAACATGGAGTTCATCCTGTCAGGGGTGACTGCGAGCGCGTCTCTTCGAAGGATAGTGCGCCCGCTTGGCGGAGGCGACTGGCACCAGCGACATGAGGGCTGACGGTGGATTCGGCGCGTCGGAGGCGGGAAAAGTGTTCCTCAGCCATGTCAGGACATGCGCCGTGGAGGCTGTATATCTTCGGATGATAGATCTTCTTGATATCAAGACGCTCATGAGGATGTCCCAAGCCGAAGCTTCGTGATTGTGTCGGAAGCCCAATGGGGCTGCAGACCAATTGTTCCACTAGCCGCGCCGCGACGTCATTAATCGTGCGATGCATGCGTGTTCGCGAAACTAGGCCCGCTTGCTCAACTCGGCGGGTTTTTCCTCTTCCTTCGGGCGGCGTGTCGAATTGTCGACTGTCCCTTTCAAGTCGATGATTTTGCGCGCGGCCGATGCAACCTGCGGGGCAAATCTGGCGGCCCAGCGCCGGTCGGACTTTCTTTGAATGTGAAGTGGAATAGCGCTCATGGCCAAAGCTCCGCGTTCGTCGCCGCCCCGGTCTCTTGGGCTCAACGCGCATGCTCGCCCAAAGGTCCGCTTCGGACTCACCGACGACCCAGGCTCGCGCAGGGATGTTCAAGGTGCTAAGCGCACCAGGATTCTAGTCGGGCGCCCGGAGCCCGGAAGATCTCCACTTCATCGAATCAGTCTCGGTGACGAGCCTGTCGACGTGATCGCAGTTGACGCCCTGAAACGTGCGCATCTCGAATCCGATCCTGGCGGGTTTGATGCGCGTCAGGATCATCGGACCCAGACATTCGGGACAGGTATGAGGCTGGACTGCAATGCGGCTAACGTCGAACAAAATTGCGAGCGACGACATGATCCTCACCAAGATTGGGCGGCAGCGTTACAGCACTCTCGGTCACCGGCAGGTGCTGTTTGATGGGACGGCGATGCATTGACCATGGGATCAGCGCCATCCCGGCGCTGTTTCATTTTGCTCACTTTCGAAAACTTAATGAATAATCAAGACTTCCGGCAGAGCACGACGGCAACAGGCCAGGCAATGCCTGGTGGCGGTCCAGCCACCTCGATTTTAGATCAGGAGAGTGAGCAAAACCGGGCAGCGCGGCGACGTTGGATGTGGTCGGCTGCAACCGAAGCTGCAGCCGCTCTGTGGCTGCAAGACCCGAACGGCCTCGGCGCTCCCCCCGCGCTAGGGCCGTTCTTGCGTGATCGTTCTCTCGAGAGTGAGTTGAAAACGAAAACAGGAACATTAGCGAGGTTGCACTGTTCCCTTTAAGACTCATCAGGAGAAAATGGTCATGACTAGAATTGGAACGATGACGGCTGCCTGTCTGGCAGTTGCACTTGCGGCAACGACGCCTGCGCTCGCAAGGGGCGGACGTGTCGGCGGCGGGCATGTCGGCGGCGGAAGTTTCCACGCTGGCGCCGCCCACTACGCGGGTGGAGGCTATAGGGGCGGTGGAGTCCGTCGAGGCGGCTATGGACCCGGAATAGCCGGGGCCGGTATCGCGGCTGGCATCATCGCCGGCTCAGTCATTGGCGCGACGTCCGGGTACGGTTACGGGCCGGGCTACTATGACAATTCATATGCCTACGACAACGGCTACAGCGGCGGCTACGACAACGGGTATGCCGCTCGCAATGGCTTCGTCTGCCAGCCGGGAACGGTTTTCCGGGGCGAGGACGGTCGCCCGCATCTGTGCCAGTAACGAAAAACACAGCGGCCTTCCGACGGAAGGCCGCTGCTATTGCAGGCGGTGTAGTTCCGGCGAGTTCAGTGTCGACAGGCCGGATCGCGGACTGAGCAATATTGCTCAGCAAAACAACCGTGCATGGATCACTATGGAGGTTCGCAGGGCGACTTCTCGAGCAAGGAGCCAGAATGAATCCGATTACAGCATTTCTTGCGATCATCTGCCTGGCCGTCGGCGCAGCGCTCGTTGTGACAGGCTACCTCGTCCCAGGCGTTGTCTTCGTCGCCTTGGCGATCGTGATCGCTTCCGCTCTGAAGATGGCGAACAGCTGGGAGAAGTTCGTCATCCTGCGCGCCGGCAAATTGCGTGGCGTGAAAGGAGCGGGCCTGTTCCTGATCATTCCGGTTATCGACCGCGTCGTGGCCGTCATTGACGAGCGTATTCAGACCACCGCTTTCAGCGCTGAAGAGGCCCTGACAAAGGACACCGTGCCGGTGAACGTGGATGCCATCATTTTCTGGTTCGTCCATGACGCCCAGAAGGCTGCTTTGAACATCACGAACTATCGGGAAGCCATCGACCGTGTTGCCCAGACTTCGCTGCGCGAGATGATCGGCTCGTCGATGCTGTCGGCGCTGTTGTCGGAGCGGACCGCCGCAGACGAACTGCTGCGCGGCGAAATCGGACGCAAAACGGCGGACTGGGGTATCTCGGTGAAATCGGTCGAGATCCGCGACGTCGCGATCCCGGTGGCCTTGCAAGATGCGATGTCCCGGCAAGCCCAGGCCGAGCGGGAAAAGCAAGCCCGTGTCATCCTCGGATCGGCCGAAGCTGCGATCGCGGGCAAGTTCGTAGAGGCCGCCATGATCTATGCGGGCCAGCCGGCGGCCCTGCAGCTCCGCGCCATGAACATCATCTATGAAACGACCAAGGAACGCGGCACGACGATCCTGATGCCGACCTCGATGGTCGACAGCATGAATCCCGTCGTGGCCCTGGCTTTGGCGGGGCAGGACAAGGCCGCACCGGCCATGGCAACCGGGTCTCCGCCCTCGAGCAACCGTTCTGCTCAAGGGAAAAACGCTTCCAAGGTCGATGAGCCGTCGCTTGCTCCCCAACCAACGTGACACGCGGCCTGCGCGAGCTTGGCTGCTGAGAGTCTTGTCAACCCCTCCAGAACGCAGGACAAGCATATGCATCGACTTCGGAAATCCGATTTGCCTCGCTATTTGGACAGGATACTGCTACATCCCCGCCATCATCGTACATTCCTGGGCTTTTACCGGTGACTGAGGGTCGCGTGCCCCCGCCTTGCCTGCCTGCCTGCCTGTCGGCAGGCAGCGATCCGCGTAAAGCAAGTCGTTTTACAAAAGCCGAATCCGGCGGAAACGACGTGTCGCTTGTCGCACAGCGTCATCATCAAGCCTGAGGGAGACCGGCATGGCCAAGGGAGAGCAACGGGGCAATCGGGAGTCCAAGAAGCCCAAGAAAGAGAAGATCAAGACCATTGCCGCCGCGCCAAGCCAGAAGGCCGCGGGATGGCAGCCGGGCTTCGGATCCGGCAAGAAGAAATAAGATCGCCGAGGCGATCGTGGGCTGGTCTTGATTGATTGCGGATATCCGGCGGCACGTCGCCGTTAAAAGGGAAAATGCGATGAAGATGACTCTCGCCGTGCTGGCGCTCTGCGCATGCACGCAAGGCGCGCTGGCCGCCGGGCCTGACTGCCGCGCCATCGACAGCACGACGGGAAGACTCGCCTGCTACGACGCGGAATATCCTCGTCCAAAAATGCAAAAGCCGGCCGTTGAAGACGATGCATCGCGCGCCGCCTACAAGGATCCGTTCATCGCGGAGGACGCGCGAACGCGCAGCAAGCTGAACAATATCTGTCGCGGGTGTTGAACGGTTGTCCGAGTGTCGTTGGCGGATGAGCCGCCCCAAACTCATATTTGAAAGCCCTCCAAAATGGTTGAAAGCCCATCGGAAGCCCGCGCGCTGGCGCAACTGCTCGGCCGTTATCGCGAGCCGGATAGCGTACGCGGCGGTTTCGAGCTGGCGGTCACGGCAGTGCCGTTCTTCGTCATCTGGGGTCTGATGTGGATGGCTCTCCACTACGGCTACTGGATTGGCCTTGTGGGCGCGGTGCCTGCCGCAGGCTTGCTGGTGCGTCTCTTCATGATCCAGCACGACTGCGGCCACGGCTCGTTTTTTCGCGGTCGTCTTGCCAACGATTGGGTCGGCCGGGCCATCGGTGTCATGACGCTCACTCCCTACGGCTACTGGCGGCACAATCATGCCCTCCATCATGCGAGTTCGGGCAACCTCGATCAGAGAGGTTTCGGCGACATCGACACGTTGACGGTGCGTGAGTTCCTGGCGCGGCCCCTATGGCGCCGGCTGGCTTATCGTCTGTACCGGCATCCGTTGGTGATGTTTGGGGTCGGCCCCACCTATCTGTTCATCCTGCGCCATCGGTTACCGATCGGGATGATGCGTGGCGGCTGGAAGCCCTGGCTCAGCACGATGGGCACCAACGCCGCCATCGCGCTTTTTGTCGTCATGACAATTTGCCTGATCGGCGTCGGACCATTTCTGCTGGTGCATCTTCCGATCACGATTCTGGCGTCGTCGATCGGCGTCTGGCTGTTCTATGTCCAGCACCAGTTCGAGCGCACCTCCTGGTCACATGATGAGACCTGGAGCTTTCACGAAGCAGCCCTGCACGGCAGTTCCTACTATCATTTGCCGGGTATCTTGCGCTGGTTCACCGCGAATATCGGCGTTCACCACATCCATCATCTGTGCAGCCGGATTCCCTGCTACCGGTTGTCGGATGTATTGCGGGACCATCCACAGCTCGCCACCGTTGGACGGATCACCCTGCTGCAGAGCTTGTGGTGTGTGCGGCTGACCTTGTGGGACGAGGACAAGCGGCGGCTTGTTTCGTTCGGGCGAGCCGCCAGGGGCCATAACGCTGCGGCGCAGTCCCAGGCTGCAGCCGCAACTTGAGAGGTTGACGCATGTCACATGCATACAAGCCGAATGACGATGTTCATCACATGCCGCAAGGGCCGCAAGGTCGTGCCGAAATCGATCCACCGATGGTCTACACCATCGTGCGACGCATGCCCGTCGAGGCTGACGGACGCCTCCGATACCGCATCAAGCGCAAATCGGACAATGTCGAGCGCGTCGTTACGGAAGATCAGCTGTCGTATCTGCAATGATCGATCGCCTGGCGATGCCAGCGCGATTTCGCTCCGCGAAAATGCTGATACATGTCTTCTCAGCTTTCATGGCCCGCTTCAAGCGGGCCATCCAGTATTCCAGCGGCTTCTCGGCTCAGCACTGCTGTCCTTGGGAATACTGGATCGTCCGCTTTCGCGGACGATGACACCGAATGTTGCTTGAAGATCGAATTGGAAACTTGAATCGCTGGCTGCGCGGCGCAGCCACGCCTCACAACTCCATCTCCCAGGTCTCTCCGACCAGGTCGACGCCGAAGCTGTGATGCTTCTCCTCGGCGACCTTGCGGAAGCCCGTCTGCTGATAGATGCCGCGCGCGGCGAGCAAGCAGCTCTGCGTCCACAGCGTCATCTTGGAAAAACCCTTCTCGCGTGCGGCGCGAATGCATTGCTCGACCAGCGCGCGGCCAACGCCGAGCCCGCGCGCCTTCTTCTCGACCATCAGCAGGCGAAGTTTGGCGACTTTGTCGGTGCTCTTCACCAGGAAAACCGAGCCGACCGGGTCGCCATCAACCTCGGCGATCCAGCAATGCTCCCGCGCGGGATCGTAAGCCTTGACGAACTGCGCGCAGATCTCGGCGACCAGCGCCTCGTAGCTGATGTCCCAGCCATACTCATCGGCATAGGCGATGCCCTGTCGCGAGGTCACCCAGCCCATGTCGCCGATGCGATGGCTGCGCAGCAGGAACGGTGCGCGTTGGTCTCGCGCAGGCTCGAGCAGGTGCTCGATGGTAGCCATCGCATCCGTCAGTCGGCGGCCGTCATCGGCCGCGAGCGGCGCCAGCATGTCGGCGACGTCTTCCTCGGAGGCCTTGTTCAGTTTCGCAAAGGCCTGGCGGCCTTTCGCGGTCAGGCTGAGGCGGAATTGTCGGCGGTCGGTCGCAAGCGGCTTGCGCGTGATCAGCCCGCTCTCTTCGAAATTCTGGACGATCCGGCTGAGATAACCGGGGTCGAGCCCGAGTTCGCTCCCGATCTCCTTGGCCGCAAGCTCGTCGCGATGGGCGAGTTCGTACAGTACCCGCGCCTCGCTGAGCGAATACGGGCTTTTGGAGAGATGCTGGTCCAGCACGCCCAGTTTGCGGGTGTAGAAGCGGTTGAAGGCGCGGACGGCGGCGATTTGGCCAGAGGAATCGGTAGTGGGCATGGGCACCTCGATACTTGCCATTGTCAATCAATTAATTGACTTTGGCAAGTATCTCGAACCGCTACGCCGACATCATCATGATCCGGCTGCGCAGCAGCGTGCGGGAGGAGCGGCCGAGTTGGCGAAGCAATTTCGCCTCCGAACGGCGGGCGTCCGGCGCATGTCCGCCGAGCCGGAAATAATGGTCGCGCGCGATGACGAGGCCCTGGTCGGTGCGTGGGCCGGCAACCAGCCGGGTCAGCGATTGGACATGGTCGCGCAGCCGCATGTCGGCGTAGGGCGAGCGGGCGTAGCGGAAGATGCCGGCGCGCTGCGATCCGCTCAACGCCACACCCTGGATGAACTGGGTGGTCTCCTCGATCCAGCCGGTGTCGAGGACAGCGCCGGCGCGCAGGAACATCAGCCAGGGGGCGCGCGCCTGCCGGGCGCCTGCGGCAAGAGCCGCCGCATGGGGGCCTTCGAAGGGCAGGAAACGGCAGCCCGCGACGTCGGCGACGCGTTCGATCACGCCATTGCCGGCGCGGTCGATCAACAGCACCTCGCGGATCAGGCCGCTTGCTGCGCCCGGCACCAGCGCGCCGAGCGTGGCCACAGTGGTCCGCTCCACACCTTCGGTCGGGATGATCACGCTCAGCATGAGACTTCGTTGGCTCAGTCGTTGAAAACGCAGCTTGTTATCACCTTGTCATATCCAAAACAGCCGTTTCGCTGCGGCTTTTTCGGGCAAGTTCTCGTTAGGGTAATTCACAGCAATCGGGACATTGTTCTTGATTTGTTCTCATGGCGTGTTATGTAGAGGACATGAGCCGAGCATCCTCTCATGCCCTCAAGCACCCGCCGGTCACGGCGCCCTCCGAGCCGGCGGGTGCGACTTCTTTTCCCGAGCTTGCGGTCGCGATCGACCGCGAGCGGCGGCGCGGACGCGGCGCCCAATCCAATAGCAGCGGCCGCTATGAGGCCGAGGCGCGGGTCGCCTTCGACGACGGCTGGCAGAGCCTGGAAGAGCTGCCGCCGTTCAAGACCACAGTGACGCTCGACACCGCGCGAAAAGTCATCACGCGCAACGACTCGCCCGATATCGGCTTCGACCGCTCGATCAATCCCTATCGCGGCTGCGAGCATGGCTGCGTCTACTGCTTCGCGCGGCCGACCCACGCCTATATGGGCCTGTCGCCGGGACTGGATTTCGAATCGAAGCTGTTCGCCAAGCCGGACGCGCCGGAGCTTCTTGAGAAGGAACTCGCCGCGGCGGATTACGAGCCGCGCATGATCGCGATCGGCACCAACACCGATCCCTATCAGCCGATCGAGCGCGAGCGCAAAATCATGCGCGGCATCCTCGAAGTGCTGGAGCGCGCCGGCCACCCCGTCGGCATCGTCACCAAGTCGGCGCTGGTGGTGCGCGACATCGACATTCTGGCGCGCATGGCCAGGCGCAACCTCGCCAAGGTCGGAATTTCAGTGACGACGCTCGATCCGAAGCTGGCGCGGACCATGGAGCCGCGCGCTTCGACGCCACCGCGGCGGCTGGATGCCATCAGGCAATTGTCGGAGGCCGGCATCCCCACCATCGGCATGGTGGCGCCGGTGATCCCCGCGCTGAACGATTCCGAGATCGAGCGCATCCTCGATGCGGTCGCCCATGCCGGCGCCAGGGAAGCGAGCTATGTGCTGCTGCGGCTGCCGCTGGAAGTGCGCGATCTCTTTCGCGAATGGCTGATGGCGAATTATCCCGACCGCTATCGCCATGTCTTCACCCTGATCCGCGACATGCGGGGAGGGCGCGACTACGACTCGCAATGGGGCACGCGGATGAAGGGCACCGGGC
The DNA here is from genome assembly GCA_963791665.1 of uncultured Alphaproteobacteria bacterium. Taxonomy (GTDB): domain Bacteria; phylum Pseudomonadota; class Alphaproteobacteria; order Rhizobiales; family Xanthobacteraceae; genus Bradyrhizobium. Next base: position 67,444 of record CAWBTH010000038.1, read on the forward strand.
CGATGGCCTGGATGATCGGCCGCCGCTTCGAGATCGCCTGCGAGAAGCTCGGCCTGAACAAGCGCCGCACCAAGCTGACGACGGACCATTTCGCAAAACCAAAGGGCAGGCAGCTGAGCTTGTTTTAGTTGATCGTCATTGCGAGCGACCGATCAGCGAGAGCAATCCTGGACTCGTCGATGCCCGCGCTTGTCGACGAAGCAATCCACGTCTATTCGTCGTGGAGCTACGGTTCATCGGGCAAGACGCCTGGATGGGCCGGCCCAAGCGCCGGACCACTACGAAAATGACGAGGAGTGAGTGACATGAGTGATACCCGCCAGTTCCGCGTTTCACCTTCATCACGCTCGGCGTCGCCGACATGCGCGCCAGCATCGCCTTCTATGAGGCGCTCGGCTTTGCGCGAAAATTCCGCGCGACCGGCGAGGCGGTCGCCTTCTTCGACACCGGCGCGACCGCGATCGGGCTGTTCCCCTGGGATGAGCTGGCAAAGGACGCGACATTGCCGGCAAGTCCGCGTCCGCAAGGCTTTCGCGGCGTGACCCTGGCGTGGAACTGCAACTCGCCGGATGAAGTCGACAGGGTCCTGCAATTTGCGATCTCGAAGGGTGGAACGCTGCTGAAGCCGGCACACCGCACCGATTACGGCGGCTATTCCGGATATTTTTGCGATCCCGACGGCCATCCCTGGGAGGTCGTGGTCGCGCCCAACATCAGGGTTGGCGACGACAGGCGCGTGCAACTGCCTGATTAGGGCAAGTCAAGGATTTGCATGACCATTTGTTGAGAGCGGTGAAAGACGATTTTCGCGCCCGAGTTCCCGGTTGCGCCGCGCCTGACGCTTGCGCACTGTCCCCTGATGATTCGGGACGCGAAGAAAAAGACCGAAAAGAAAGGCGACAAGGCCGAGCTGCCGAAAGGCGTGATCGCGGTGTCGCCGCCGAGCTTCCGGCGCGAGCGCGCGCTGATCAAGCGCGGCGTCTGGCCGGTCGCGGGTTGCGACGAGGCCGGCCGCGGTCCGCTCGCAGGACCGGTGGTGGCCGCCGCCGTGATCCTCGATCCCGATCGCATCCCGAGGGGCATCGACGATTCCAAGCGGCTCACGCCGGACGAGCGTGAGGACCTGTTCGAGAAGATCTGCGCGACCGCATCGTTTGCGGTGGCCTTCGCCTCGCCGGCGCGGATCGATCGCGACAATATCTTGCGTGCCTCGCTCTGGGCGCTGGCGCGGGCGGTGCAGGCGCTGCCCGAGGCGCCGAAGCACGTGTTCGTCGACGGCCGCGACCGGCTTGCGCTGCCTTGCGAGTGCGAGGCCGTGATCGGCGGCGATGGCCTGGTCAAGTCGATTGCGGCCGCCTCCATCATCGCCAAGGTGACGCGCGACCGCCTGATGTGCGCGCTGGCGCAGGAATGCCCCGGCTACGGCTTCGAGCAGCACAAGGGTTACAGCGTGCCCGAGCATCTGGCGGCGCTGGACCGGCTCGGCCCATCCATTCATCACAGGAGCTTCTTCGCGCCGGTGGTCGCCGCGCGCGAGAAGCACCAGCCCTGGACCATCAAGCGCGAGCCCGATCTGTTCACGGTCGAAACCTCGCTCGAGGTCGCCGTTTCCGTGCCGAACTGACGCGCAGGAACGGTAGTTGCGCCGCAGCGCGGCGCGCTCTATCAAACGTCGGGGGACCGGTCGCCGGACCGGCATGGGATTTCCAGGCGTTTCATGCGTTTCACGTCGCTTGTCGTCGAACTGATCCGGGCCCGGCCGCGGCTGGTGGTCTGGATCGTCGTGCTGCTGCAGGCGGCGCTGTGGCTTTTTGTCCCGCTCATTTTCTATTCCAGCCCGCCCGGCGACCTCGCCACCGTGCTCGCCTTCGGCAGGGAATACCAGGTCGGCACCGACCTCGGCCCGCCGCTGGCGTTCTGGCTCGCCGACATCGCTTATCGTGCCGCGGGCAATCATTTGATCGGCGTCTATTTCCTGTCGCAGCTCTGTTCGGTTGCAACGCTCTGGTTCCTTTATCTTTTGGCGCGCGCCATCGTCGGCGGGCAGCAGGCGGTGCTGGCCGTGCTGCTCACCATGACGGTCTCGGCATTTGCGTCCTCGAGCCTCGAATTCGGGCCGCTGGTGCTGGCGCGGCCGCTCTGGGCGCTGCTGTTGCTCGACACCTGGCTCTTGGTGGGCCAGAACCGGCGCAATGTCTGGTTTGCCTGGTCGATCGAGGCGGGACTCCTGCTGCTGACGACCTCGGCGGCGATCGGCCTGCTGCTGCTGGTGGTCGGCTTCATGGTCGCGACCGAACGCGGCCGCCGCACCCTGCTGTCGTTCGATCCGCTGTTCGCGCTGCTTGCGATCGCGGTGCTGGCGCTGCCCTACCTGATCTGGCTGATCCGCGCCGGCGTGCTGGGGATGCCTGCGTTTCCACCGGCTGCAGAACTTTCGGCGCGGGCCCTGCACTGGGCCTGGCTGCTCGGCGGGCTGTTGCTCGCGATGTCCGCCATCCTGATCCTGGTCCTGCTCAATCTGCGCCTGTTTACGCGCACGCCCGAAGAAGCGCCGATCATTTACCGGCCGCCGGTCGATCCGCTCGCGCGCAATTTCGTCTATTGCTTCGCCATCGCTCCGGCGCTCGCCGGCAGCCTGATCTCCGGCCTGTTCGATCTCGATCGCGTCGTCGGCGGATCGGGCATTGTGCTGCTGATGTCGGGACTGGCCGTGATCGTTGCGACCGGCGACCTCGTGCACCTGCGGCGTCAGCGCCTGCTGCGCTCGGTCTGGCTGATCGCCATCGTCGCACCGGCATTCGCGGTCATTGCGGCCACGCTGTTCCTGCCCTGGACCGGCGGCAGCGAGGTCGCAACGTCCCTGCCGGCGCGTTCGATCGCGCAATTTTTCGGCGACAGCTTCGAACGCCGCACCAATCAGCGGCTGCGCGCGGTGGCGGGCGATGCTTCAATTGCGAGCCTGGTCGCGCTCGACCGCGGCCGTCCGCATCTGTTCCTCGATGCGACGCCCGAGCATACGCCATGGCTGAACCCGCAAAAATTCGCCGAGAGCGGCGGCGTGGTGGTCTGGCGTGCCTCCGATACCGCGGGCACGCCGCCGCCCGAAATCGCCAGGCGCTTCCCGGGCCTCGTCCCCGAAGTGCCGCGCGCCTTCGACTGGCTGGTGAGCGGACGCCAGCCGTTGCTGCGCATCGGCTGGGCCATCGTGCGTCCGAAGGGGCAGTAACGCTTTAGGCGGCGAGCGCCTTCGCGATCGCGCGCAAATCCTGCCACGACATCCGCTTGTAGGACGGCGAGCGCAGCAGATAGGCCGGATGGAAGGTCGGCAGCGCGCGGATCATCCGCGTGCCGGTGTCGTAATCGACCCATTTGCCGCGGGTGCGCATGATGCCCTCGCGCGTGCCGAGCAGGGTTTGCGTGGAGGGATTGCCGAGCGTGACCAGAACGTCCGGGTTCACCAGCTCGATCTGGCGCTGGATGAAGGGCAGGCAGATCTGCGTCTCCTGCGGCGTCGGCGTGCGGTTGCCGGGCGGCCGCCACGGAATGACATTGGCGATATAGGCCGTGCTGCGGTCGAGACCGATCGCGGCGATCATGCGGTCGAGCAGTTTTCCGGAGCGGCCGACGAACGGCAGCCCCTCGATGTCCTCGTCGCGGCCGGGCGCCTCGCCGACGAACATCACGCGCGCCTTCGGATTGCCGTCGGCGAATACCAGTTGCGTCGCGGTCGATCGCAACGCGCAGCCGTCGAATTTGTCGAGCAGTGCGCGCAGCGCCTCCAATGTCGGCGCCGTGCGCGCGGCTTCACGCGCGGTGGCGATTGCCGCATCGGGCGCCGGCGGCGGCTCGGCGAGACCGGTGAGGACAGGCGCAGCAGGCGCGGGCCTCGGGGCTTGCGCGAGGACGCGCGGCGGCGGCGACCGCTTGGGGATCGGCGAGCCGATTGACCGGCTCCTCGCCGAGCGCGCAATCGACCCCGGCCTCGACATAAAAGGCCAGCAATTGCTGCAGCGTAGGCGCGGGTTCGGGCGTGAGGGCCATGCCGGCCAATCTAGGATGGATCGCTGGGCTGCGAAACGCCCGAAACGGCATTTCGCCAGTTGTCCTCCCGCAAAAAATCGGAAACAACGGAGTTTCAAAGCGTTCTGAAAAGGCCGGGTGAAATCATGAGCAGCGAAGAGTTACCTCCGCGCGAGTCCATGGAATTCGACGTCGTGATCGTCGGCGCCGGTCCCTCCGGCCTGTCGGCTGCGATCCGGCTGAAGCAGCTCAATGCCGACCTCAACATCGTCGTGGTGGAAAAGGGGTCCGAGGTCGGCGCGCACATCCTCTCCGGCATGGTGATGGACCCGGTTGGGCTCGACAAGCTCATTCCTGATTGGCGCGAGGATTCCGACTGTCCGCTGAAGACGGAAGTGAAGGACGATCGCTTCTACTGGATGACGGCGGGCGGCGCGATCCGGCTGCCGAACTTCATGATGCCGCCGCTGATGAGCAATCATCACAATTACATCGGCTCGCTCGGCCAGGTCTGCCGCTGGCTCGCGCGCAAGGCCGAGGCGCTGGGCGTCGAGATCTATCCGGGCTTTGCCGCGACTGAGGTGCTCTATGACGACAAGGGCGGCGTGCGCGGCATCGCCACCGGCGACATGGGCATCGCCAAGGACGGCACCCACAAGGATTCCTTCACCCGCGGCATGGAGCTCTGCGGCAAGTACACGCTGTTCGCCGAAGGCGCACGCGGCAGCCTGACCAAGCAGCTGATCGCGAAATATTCGCTCGATGCCAAGAGCGAGCCGTCGAAATTCGGCATCGGCCTGAAAGAGGTCTGGCAGATCGATCCGGCCAAGCATCAGAAGGGCCTGATCCAGCATTCCTTCGGCTGGCCGCTCGATACGAAAACCGGGCGGCGGTTCGTTCCTTTATCACTACGACGACAATCTGGTTGCGGTCGGCTTTGTCGTGCATCTCAACTACGACGATCCGTATCATTTCGCCGTTCGACGAGTTCCAGCGCTTCAAGACCCATCCCTCGATCCGCGGCGTGTTCGAAGGCGGCAAGCGGCTCGCCTATGGCGCGCGCGCCATCACCGAAGGCGGCTACCAGTCGGTGCCGCGGCTGAGCTTCCCCGGCGGCGCGCTGATCGGTTGCGCGGCGGGCTTCGTCAACGTGCCGCGCATCAAGGGCGTGCACAATGCGATCGGCAGCGGCATGCTCGCTGCCGAGAATGTTGCCGCCGCGCTTCGACGCGGGCCGCGCCAATGACGAACTCGTCGACTATGAAAATGCCTGGCGCGACTCTGCCGTGGGCAAGGACCTCTACAAGGTCCGCAACGTCAAGCCGTTGTGGTCGAAATTCGGCACCATCATCGGCGTCGCGCTCGGTGGCTTCGACATGTGGTGCAATACGCTCGGCTTCTCGCTGTTCGGAACGCAGTCGCATGCCAAGCCCGACCGCAAGACGCTGGATCCGGCCAAGCAACATCAGCCGATCGCCTATCCGAAACCGGACGGCAAGATCTCCTTCGACAAGCTGTCGTCGGTGTTCCTCTCCAACACCAATCATGAAGAGGACCAGCCGGTTCATCTGAAGGTCGCCGACATGAACCTGCAGAAGACGTCGGAGCATGACGTCTATGCCGGTCCGTCGAATCGCTATTGCCCGGCCGGCGTCTATGAATGGGTGGAGGAGTCATCCGGCCCGCGTTTCCAGATCAACGCCCAGAATTGCGTCCATTGCAAAACCTGCGACGTGAAGGACCCGAACGGCAACATCACCTGGGTTCCTCCGGAGGGCGGCGGCGGCCCGAACTACGAGGCGATGTAATGCACGATTGTGTGAGGCGGGTTGCCGCGCTTTGCGGCGCACGGTCACGATAAGGCCACAGTACGGCGGTTTTGGAGGGTGGTTAGGGTGGTGACAGAACCGGCCGGAGCCGCCCCGAATTGTCGGGCAAATCCTTGCGGTTAGGCGTCAAACACGGCATTGTCAGCCGCCTTGATGCGCCGCGCCGGTCGGAAATCGCATTCGAGACGATCCGTAAATTCCTCAAATAGCCAGAGCGAACCGTGATGTTTTCCATTCGTTGCACTCGCTGGACCGTTGCTGCCGTCGCGCTGACCGCCGCGCTGCCTCTTTCGGTCCTTGCGCAGACGCCCGAGCGGCCCCAGGACAGCGCGCCGCAGTTTCCCTCGCGCAACGATCTGAAGTCGCTGACCACGTCCGGCAGCTATCTCGCCGCGCGCCATGCCGGCGTCGAGCGCGATGCGACCTCGGCCGCGGCGTTCTATCGCTCCGCGCTGCGCACCGATTCCAAGAACAGCGAACTGCTCGATCGCGCCTTCATCTCCTCGGTTGCCGACGGCGACATCGATGAGGCGGTCAAGCTCGCCGAGAAAATCCTGACCGTCGACAAGACCAATCGCGTCGCGCGTCTCGTCGTCGGCGTTCAGGATCTGAAGCAGAAGAAATACGGCCCCGCGCAGCTCAACATCAACCAGTCGATCCGCGGCCCGATCACCGACCTCGTCGCGACGTTGCTGTCGGCCTGGGCCAGTTATGGCGCCGGCGATACCAGGACGGCGGTCGCCAATATCGACAAACTGGCCGGTTCGGAGGGGTACGCGCTCTTCAAGGATCTCCATGCCGGCATGATCCTCGAGCTTTCGGGTAAGGAAAAGGACGCCGGCGCCCGCTTCGAACGCGCCTACAAGCTCGACGATTCCATGCTGCGCATCTCGGAAGCCTATGCGCATTGGCTGTCGCGCAACAAGAGCGAGGACCAGGCGATCGCGATCTACGAGGCCTTCGACAAGAAGCTGGCGCGTCATCCGCTGGTGCAGGAAGGCCTGCGCGAAACCCGCGCCGGCAAGAAGCTGCCGCCGCTGGTCGACTCCGCGCAGGCAGGTGCTGCCGAAGCGCTCTACGGCATCGGCGCCACGCTGATCCGCCGCGGCGGCGAGGATCTCGCGCTGGTCTATCTGCAGCTCGCGCTTTATCTGCAGCCCAACCATCCGATGGCGCTGCTCTCGCTCGCCGATCTCTATGAATCGGTGAAGAAGCCGCAGATGGCGATCAAGGTCTATGAGCGCGTGCCGGCGTCCTCGCCGCTGAAGCGCAACGCCCAGATCCAGCTCGCCACCGATCTCGACAGCGCCGAGCGCAGCGACGAGGCGATCAAGATCCTCAAGGGCGTGATCTCGGACGATCCGAAGGATCTCGAAGCGATCATGGCGCTCGGCAATATCGAGCGCGGCCGCAAGAAGTTCGGCGACTGCGTCGGCACCTATTCGCAAGGCGTCGACGCGCTGACCCCCGGCAACGACAAGGCCAACAGCGTCTGGTACTACTATCGCGGCATCTGCGAGGAGCGCTCCAAGCAGTGGAGCAAGGCGGAAGCCGACATGCGCAAGGCGCTCGATCTGCAGCCCGATCAGCCGCACGTGCTGAACTATCTCGGCTATTCCTGGATCGATCAGGGCGTCAATCTCGACGAGGGCATGAAGATGATCAAGCGCGCCGTCGAGCAGCGTCCCGACGACGGCTACATCGTCGACTCGCTCGGCTGGGCCCATTTCCGCCTCGGCAATTACGAGGAGGCGGTGAAGAACCTCGAACGCGCCATCGACCTCAAGCCTGAGGATCCGACCATCAACGATCACCTCGGCGATGCCTATTGGCGCGTCGGCCGCACGCTGGAAGCCAAATTCCAGTGGTCGCATGCGCGCGACCTCAAACCCGAGCCGGAAGATCTGCCGAAGATCGAGGCCAAGATCGAAAACGGTCTCCCCGACGAACAGCCCCCGGCCGCTGCCGCTGCCAACGACAAGAAGAAGGAAGGCGACGGCAAGGACGAAGGCAAGGGCGGCTAGGACACCTGTGCGCGGGTCGGGGCATCTCGCCGATGTTGAGTGAAGAGGGACGCGCCAAGGTCAATCTGAGCCTGCGCGTGGTCGGTCGCCGCGTCGACGGTTATCACGATCTCGAAAGCGTGGTGGCGTTCGCCGATTGCGCCGATCGCCTGACGCTTGCGCCCGGGAGCCGAGCTCAGCCTCAAAACCACGGGCCCGCTGGCGCAGGCCTGCGGCGAGGCCAGCGACAATCTGGTGCTGAAGGCGGCGATGCTGCTGTCGGCGCGCGTGCCCGATCTCAAGGTCGGCGCTTTCACCCTCGACAAGGTTCTGCCGGTCGCGGCCGGCATCGGCGGCGGCTCGGCGGATGCCGCTGCGGCGCTGCGGCTGCTGGCTAGGCTCAACGACCTCGCGCTCGACGATCCCCGCGTGCTCGAAGTGGCGTTGGAAACCGGCGCCGACGTGCCGGTGTGCCTTGCCTCGCAGGCCTGCGACATGACCGGCGTCGGCGATACGCTGCTGCCGCTGAATTTGCCGAAAATTCCGTGTGTGCTGGTCAATCCCTGCGTCGCGCGTTGCCACCAGGGACGTGTTCGCGGCATTGGGCTTGCGCAATGGCGAGCTGCTGGTCGGCGCCACCGACGTTCTCCGGGGCACCGGCTGGCCGGAAGCCTGGCGCCTCGCTCGAAGATTGGGTCGAGGTGCTTGCGGCGAGCTCCAACGATCTGGAAGAGCCGGCCACGCGCATCCAGCCCGTCATCGGTGAAGTGATCGCGGCGCTGTCGGCGACCAACGGAGCCTGGCTGGTGCGAATGTCGGGCTCGGGCGCGACCTGTTTTGCGATCTATGAAAACACCGCCGACGCCGGCCGCGCGGCGGAGAAAATCCGCAAGGACCATCCTGATTGGTGGGTGCATGCGGGGGTGTTGAGTTAATCGTTCGTCATTGCGAGGAGCGAAGCGACGAAGCAATCCAGAGTCGCGCACGTGATTCTGGATTGCTTCGCTTCGCTCGCAATGACGATGTCAGTGCGACCGTGCGAGGCAGAACGCCACCACCTGCTCCAGCGCGTTCTTCATCGCAGAGGCCGGGAACAGCGCCAGCGCGTCGACGGCCATCGCGCCATAGTGCTGCGCGCGGTTGATGGTGTCTTCCAGCGCGCGATGCTTGGTCATCAGCCCGATGGCGTGATCGAGATCGCCGTCGGCGATCTCGCCGCGCTCCAATGCCTTGGCCCAGAAGGCGCGCTCGGTGTCGTTGCCGCGGCGGAAGGCGAGCACCACCGGCAGCGTGATCTTGCCCTCGCGGAAATCGTCGCCGATGTTCTTGCCGAGCTTGGCGGCCTTGCCGCCATAGTCGAGCACGTCGTCGACCAGCTGGAAGGCGATGCCGAGATTCATGCCGACCGAGCGGCAGGCCGTCTGCTCGGCCTTGGGCCGGTTGGCGATCGCGGGGCCGACTTCGCAGGCGGCGGCGAACAGCTCGGCGGTCTTGCCGCGGATCACCGCGAGATATTCGTCCTCGGTGGTCGCGGTGTTCTTGGCGGCGGCAAGCTGCATCACCTCGCCCTCGGCGATGACGGCGGCGGCGGAAGAGAGGATGTCGAGCGCGCGCAGCGAGCCGACTTCGACCATCATCCGGAACGCCTGGCCGAGCAGGAAGTCGCCGACCAGCACGCTCGCCTCGTTGCCCCACAGCATCCGTGCGGACAATTTGCCGCGGCGAAGCTCGCTCTCGTCGACCACGTCGTCATGCAGCAGTGTTGCGGTGTGCATGAACTCGACGGCTGCGGCGAGCTTGATATGGCCGTCGCCGGCATAGCCGGTGAGATGCGCCATGGCCAAGGTCAGCATCGGGCGCAGCCGCTTGCCGCCCGAGGAGATCAAATGGTTGGCGACCTCCGGAATCATGGTCACTTCGGAGCCGGTGCGCGAGATGATGGTGGCGTTGACCCGCTCCATGTCGGCGGCGACCAGCGCGACCAGCGGCTCGATCGACGCGTCCCGGGGGCTCTCGAAGGGTACAATAACCGCCACGCCACGCTCCACATTTGCTATCTTCAAGATAGAACATAGGAACCGTGAAGCGGCAAGTACAGGCATGCCCTTGACTTGGACGCGCCTGCCCCAAAGGAGTTGCAAGTTGCGGGAATTGGTGCGGACCAACGATATCGTGCTGGTGTCGGCGATCGGCGCGCTGCTCGACGGCGCCAACATCCATCATCTGGTGCTGGACCAGAACATGAGCATCATCGAAGGCTCGCTCGGCATCCTGCCGCGACGCATTCTGGTGCACGAGGACGACAACCGCGCGGCGCGGCAACTCCTCGCCGAGGCCGGGCTATCGCATGAATTGCGGCCCGATGAGTGAAGCCCTCGCCGACATCACCGAGGACGCCTTCCTCGGCGGACAGTTGCGTCTGCGTCAACCGAAGTCCGGCCACCGCGCCGGCCATGACGCCATGCTGCTCGCGGCCGCGACTGCGGCGAGCGCCGGCGACCGCGTGGTGGAATTCGGCGCCGGCATCGGCGCGGCGGGATTGGCGCTGGCCACGCGCGTCGGCGGCATCGACCTGGTGCTGACAGAGATCGATCGCCGATCTCGCTCAGCTTGCGCGGGAGAATGCCGGCTAGCAACGCGATTGCGGCTAAAGTCGTCGTGCTCGATGTGACATCGCCGCCGGAAGCGTTCGTGAATGCGGGGCTGACGCCCGACTCCGTCGATGCCGTGCTGATGAATCCGCCGTTCAACGACGCCGCGCGCCATCGCGCTTCGCCTGACGCCTCGCGTGCATCGGCGCATGTCGCGGACAGCACGACGCTGGAAAGCTGGGTCCACGCCGCGCGGCGCATTCTCAAATCCGGCGGCGCGCTCACGCTGATCTGGCGCGCCGACGGCATCGCGGAGGCGCTGGCAGCGCTCGCTCGCGGCTTTGGCAGCCTTGCGATCCTGCCCGTGCACGCCGACGCCGGGCGTCCCGCGATTCGCGTGTTGATTCGCGGCGTGAAAGGCGGCAAGGCGCCGGCGCGCGTCCTGGGCAGCCTGATGCTCAATGATGAGTCAGGACTGCCCAACAAAGAGGTCGCGGAAATGTTATCGGGGAAGCGGGTTCTGCCGTTGGCGAACCCGTGAAGGAGAGGGCGGAACTATTGCGGCAGCGACTTCGAGCCCTGTTCACGGGCGGAAGTGAAGTGGGTGGCGGCCAGGAGGGCGCCGATCAGCATCATCAGCAGATAGATTTTCATGTCTTTCTCCGCTGCGTCGTTGCAGCCTGCAACGAAACCGATGCAAGGCGCGTTCCAGTCCCAGCAGTGACAGTGACGTGATAAAAAATGGTTAAATCGAGGTAACGGCATGACGGCACAATTAAGTGATCGCGGGCGGATGGCGGGGCGCGGTCGACCGCGGCATGGGCTGGCTGCCGGCCCGGCTCCGGCGCGGGACCGCCGTGGTGCCGGTGGTGCGGCTGTCGGGCGTGATCGGCGCGGTGACGCCGCTTCGTCCGGGCATGACCTTGGCGAGTGTCGCGAAAACGCTGGAAAAGGCGTTCGCGACCAAGAACGCGCGGGCGGTCGCGCTTGTCATCAATTCGCCCGGTGGCTCGCCGGTGCAGTCGCGCCAGATCTATTTGCGCATCCGCCAGCTCGCGCATGAGAAGAACCTGCAGGTGATGGTGTTCTGCGAGGACGTCGCGGCGTCCGGCGGCTACATGATCGCCTGCGCAGGCGATGAGATCTACTGCGACCCGTCGTCGATCCTCGGATCGATCGGCGTGGTCGGCGGCTCCTTCGGCATGACCGAGCTGATCAAGAAGATCGGCGTCGAGCGCCGGCTCTACACCGCGGGCGAGCACAAGGCGATGCTCGATCCGTTCCTGCCCGAGGATCCCGACGACGTCGCGCGGCTGAAATCGATCCAGCGCGAGATCCACGCCATCTTCATCGACCTCGTCAAGAAAAGCCGCGGCACGAAGCTGAAGGGCGCCGACGATGTGCTGTTCACCGGCGAATATTGGGCCGGCGAGACCGCGGTCTCGCTCGGTCTTGCCGACGGCATCGGCGATCTGCGCTCGACCTTGCGCGCGCGCTTCGGCGACAAGGTGTCGACGCCGGTGATCGCGCCTGCAAGCGGGATGCTGTCGGGTCTGTTCGGCCGCCGCGCACCGGGCGCGGGATCGCTCGATATTGCGGACAGCATTGGTGGCCTGCCGGACGAGCTGATTTCGGCGCTGGAAACCCGCGCGATCTGGTCGCGATTCGGCTTCTGACAGTTCCGTGAGCGCGCCATTTTGCCTCAGAACGCCGATTGCGGCGCGCCGGCGGTTCGGAGGAAAATGCCTGTGGGGGCTGAGCATGGACAGGAATAGACCGATGCCGATCGTCGCATTCGCGGGCGTATTGGGTGGGTTGGCCGTTGTCCGCTGGGCTTACAAGACGGCTATGCGGATCAATCAGGAGCTTGAGGAGGCGCGGCTTGCGCGCGTCGCCGAGGCCGCGCGCACAGGCGAAATCAAGACGCTCCGCCGCGACCCCGTCACCGGCGCCTACCGGCCGGGTTGACCCTGCGATCCCTCATCCTGAGGAGCGGCACTGCCGCGTCTCGAAGGATGAGGCCGCGATCGGGCCTCATGGTTCGAGACGCCGCTTTGCGGCTCCTCACCATGAGGATCTGCCCGCCATTGCCTTGATTCCCTTTCCCCCCGCCGATACGGTCCCGCGCAATTTCCGACCCCGCGAGATCGACCATGGATTCGCTGCCCGACCATATGCGCCCGGAACGCTCGTTCCAGGGCTTCATCCTCGCGCTCCAGCGGTTCTGGGCCGAGCAGGGCTGCGTCATCCTGCAGCCCTACGACATGGAGATGGGCGCGGGCACCTTCCATCCCGCCACGACCTTGCGCGCGCTCGGGCCGAAGCGCTGGAACGCGGCCTATGTGCAGCCCTCGCGGCGGCCGAAGGACGGCCGCTACGGCGAGAACCCGAACCGGCTGCAGCACTACTACCAGTTCCAGGTGATCATGAAGCCGTCGCCGCCGAACCTGCAGGAGCTGTACCTGAAGTCGCTCGCCGCGATCGGCATCGATTCCTCGCTGCATGACATTCGCTTCGTCGAGGATGATTGGGAGAGCCCGACGCTCGGCGCCTGGGGGCTGGGCTGGGAATGCTGGTGCGACGGCATGGAAGTGTCGCAGTTCACCTACTTCCAGCAGGTCGCCGGCGTCGAATGCGCGCCGGTCGCGGGCGAACTGACCTACGGGCTCGAGCGGCTCGCGATGTATGTGCAGGGCGTCGACCGCGTCTACGATCTCAACTTCAACGGCCGCGACGGCGATGAGCGCGTCACCTATGGCGACGTGTTCCTGCAGGCCGAGCAGGAATATTCGCGGCACAATTTCGAAGTGGCCGACACCGCGATGCTGTTCGAGCAGTTCAGGATGGCGGAGGAGGCCTGCAAGAAATATCTCGCCGCGGGCTGGCAAGCGAGGGCGGCAATCAGAGGGAGCATCAGCTGGCGCTGCCGGCCTATGACCAGTGCATCAAGGCGAGCCACGTCTTCAACCTGCTCGATGCGCGCGGCGTGATCTCGGTGACGGAGCGGCAGAGCTATATCCTGCGCGTGCGCGAGCTGGCGAAAGCCTGCGGCGAAGCCTGGGTGCACACCGAAGCGGGCAGGGCGGCATGAGCGAAGAGCCGATACGTCGGAGGCCGGACGCCAATTCCGGTGGAAGTGAAGACGGGCGAGGAACTCTGGTGGTGCAGATGCGGCCGCTCGTCGAGCCAACCGTTTTGCGACGGCAGCCACGAAGACACTGAATTCGAGCCGATGCAGTTCATCGCGCCGGAGACGAGACGCGTGTTCTTTTGCACCTGCAAGCGCATCAAGACCGCGCCCCTATGCGACGGTTCTCACAACGTTCCCGCAGCGCTTGATGCCCGATCTTCTGCTCGAACTGTTCTCCGAGGAAATCCCCGCGCGCATGCAGGCAAAGGCGGCGGACGATCTGCGCCGCATGGTGACCGACAAGCTGGTCGCGGAAGGCCTCGTCTATGAAGGCGCGAAGGCGTTCGCGACGCCGCGGCGGCTCGCGCTGACCGTGCACGGAATTCCGGCGCGCCAGCCCGACTTGAAGGAAGAGCGCGCCGGTCCGCGCGTCGGCGGACCGGAGGCCGCGATCCAGGGCTTTCTGAAGGCGACCGGGCTCTCTTCGATCAGCGAGGCGAAAATCCAGTCCGACAAGAAGGGCGACCGCTACATCGCGCTGATCGAGAAGCCCGGCCGGCCCGCGATCGACGTGCTCGCCGAGATATTGCCGGTCATCATCCGCACCTTCCCCTGGCCGAAATCGATGCGCTGGGGCGCGCGCTCGGCCAAGTCGGGCTCGCTGGTGTGGGTGCGGCCGCTGCATGCGATCACGGCGACCTTCGGGCTCGAGACCGAAGAGCCGGACGTGGTGAAGTTCTCGGTCGACGGCATCGAGGCCGGCCAGACCACCTACGGCCATCGCTTCATGGCGCCCGCGCCGATCTCCGTGCGCCGCTTCGAGGACTATGAAGAGAAGCTGCTCGCGGCCAAGGTCGTGCTCGACCCCGAGCGCCGCAAGGACGTGATCCTGACCGACGCGAAGCAACTGGCCTTCGCGCAAGGCTTTGAACTCGTCGAGGACCAGGCGTTGCTCGACGAAGTCGCGGGCCTCGTCGAATGGCCGGTCGTGATGATGGGCACGTTCGAGGAGCGCTTTCTGTCGCATCCCGGGCGAGGTGATCCGCGCCACCATCCGCAACAACATGAAATGCTTCGTGGTCAACGATCCCAAGACCGGAAAGCTGACCAACAAGTTCGTTTTGACCGCCAATATCGAGGCGAGCGACGGCGGCAAGACGATTGTCGCCGGCAATGAGCGCGTGATCCGCGCGCGGTTGTCGGATGCGAAGTTCTTCTACGAGACCGATCTGAAGACGAAGCTCGAAGACCGGCTGCCGAAATTCGACAGCATCGTGTTCCACGAGAAGCTGGGCACGCAGGGCGAGCGCATCAAGCGCATCGAGCGGCTTGCAGCGAATCGCCGTCCTGGAAACATTGCGCCGTCTTCAGGCAATCGGACGCCGACGTCGACGAGCAAGACTATGTCGCGCGGTCAAACGCTCGCGAAAGGCGGATTTGCTGACCGAAGTCGTCGGCGAGTTTCCCGAGCTTCAGGGCCTGATGGGCAAGTACTACGCGCTGGCGCAGGGCGAGGATGCGTCCGTCGCTGCCGCCAGCGAGGAGCATTACAAGCCGCAGGGACCGAACGATCGCGTGCCGACCGATCCGGTGAGCGTTGCGGTCGCGCTCGCCGACAAGATCGACACGCTGGTCGGCTTCTGGGCGATCGACGAGAAGCCGACGGGATCGAAGGACCCGTATGCGCTGCGCCGCGCGGCGTTGGGCGTGATCAGGTTGATTATCGAAAACGACTGCTTCGAATTTCGAATCTTGCTCAAGCGCTATTCTGCATCGGCAATCTACGAGACGACATGCGTCGAAATCGATCGAGCTGGACAACGCAAACGGGCTGGTAGCGCTGGAAGGGTCGAAATGCGTCGAACAAGCGCTGCCGCTCGATCTCCTCTCCTTCTTCGCCGACCGCCTGAAGGTCCAACTTCGCGATCAGGGCGCGCGGCACGATCTCGTCGATGCCGTGTTCTCGCTCGGCGGACAGGACGATCTGCTTGATGGTCGTGCGCCGCGTCGAAGCGCTCGGCAAATTCCTCGACACCGATGACGGCAAGAACCTGCTCGCGGGCACCAAGCGCGCCAGCAACATCCTCGCGATCGAGGAGAAAAAGGACAAGCGCAGCTTCGACGGCGCGCCCGATCCGAAACTCTACAGCCTCAACGAAGAGAAGGCGCTGGCAAAGGCGATCGGCGAGGTGAAGGCGGAAGCCGGCGCGGCGGTGGCGAAAGAGGACTTCGCCTCGGCCATGAGCGCGATGGCGAAGCTGCGGCCCGCGGTCGATGCGTTCTTCGACAAGGTCAAGGTCAACGACGACGATCCGAAGGTGCGCGAGAATCGCCTGAAGCTGCTCAACGAAATCCGCAGCGCCACGCGCGCGGTCGCGGATTTCTCGAAGATCGAGGGGTGATCTTCGTGCCCCGCATGCAGCGCAGCGCTTCTTTAGCGATGCGCTGCTCGATCCGGTGGCCCGATTCGTATGACGCATGGTGGGTCCCGGTTCAGCACCGCGGCACTTCGCGCCGCAGTCGCGTGCACGGGTCCGCAGAGAGCGGACGCATAAAAAAGCCCCACCCGGCGGGGGAGACCGGGCAGGGCCTTGAAATGTCCGGACGCCGCTGCGGTTCGCCGGACATCGTAGTTCAACGAGCTGCGGTTCGATTAGTTCGACACGCCACTCACTCGATCACCTGCACGATGCGCCGCGAGCGCGGTTCGACCAGCACGGTCGCGCCGTTCACCACCGTGTAGCGATAGGGTGTCGCGCCGTAGGTCTGCGGCACGTCGTAATAGGTCACGCCGGTTTCCGGCAGCACGCCGCCGACCACCACGCGATCCGGGATGCGTGTAGTTCGGCATGCGCTCGCGAACGACGTATTCGCGGAACGCCGGCCGTTGATCGACCGCGATGCCTTCGGATTCGGTGACGGCGACGCCCGGTCCGGGCGCCACGCCGACGGTCACGCCTTGCGCCTGGGCGGCGATCGGCGCGCCGATCGCAGCGGCAAGCGCTGCAATGGCAAGAATCCTGGTCCGCATGGGCAACTCCTGTTCGTTGCTTGAACTCCGCGAGACAATGCATCGCGCACGCGATCGTTCCCCGCGGAAACCGATCACATCCGCGGAATTTTCGGGCAATTTTTGTGGTTGAGGGAACCCATTGAGACGCCAAGCGTCTCCTATTTCGGAACCCGCGCAGGTAAAATGCCGGCCTCGGATCGATTCCCCAAAATCCCTGAAGCATCACCTGGAGAATGAGATGGTCATCACCGTCTGCGCATATTCCTGCCATCGTGGCTCTGATTGCCGGCATCCTGATCCTGATCATGCCGCGGCTGCTGAACTTCATCGTCGCGATCTACCTGATCGTGATCGGTCTGGTCGGCCTCGGCCTGCTCCGGTGGCTGCACATGTAGCCGGGAAAGCCGGGTTCCGCGCCTTGCGCTGGCGGGCCCAAAGTGGTGTAAGGCGCGCAAATTCCCTCCCCGCAAGGACGTTTTGAAAGCCATGGCCAAAGCCGTCGCGAAGTCGAAGAAAATCGCAGCGAAATCAAAGCCATCCGCGAAGCCCGCGGCGACGGCGCGAAAGCCCCTGAAAAAGGCCGCGGCCAAGCCGGTGGCAAAGGCGCCAAGCCGCCCGGCGGACGGACGCCGAAAGGCCGGAAAATGGGTCTTCACCTTCGGCGACGGCAAGGCCGAGGGCCGCGCCGACATGCGCAATCTGCTCGGCGGCAAGGGCGCCAATCTCGCCGAGATGGCCAATCTCGGCCTGCCGGTGCCGCCCGGCTTCACCATCCCGACCTCGGTCTGCACCTATTTCTACGCGCACGACAAAACCTATCCGAAGGAGTTGAAGGCGCAGGTCGAGAAGGCGCTCGATTATGTCGGCAAGCTGACCGGCAAGATCTTCGGCGATCCCGACAATCCGCTGCTGGTCTCGGTGCGCTCCGGCGGGCGCGCCTCGATGCCGGGCATGATGGACACCGTGCTCAATCTCGGCCTCAACGACAAGACCGTCGAGGCGCTGTCGGAATTGTCGGGCGACCGCCGCTTCGCCTATGACAGCTATCGCCGCTTCATCACCATGTATTCGGACGTGGTGCTCGGCTTCGACCATTCGCATTTCGAGGACATCCTCGACACCTTCAAGGACAGCCAGGGCTATACGCTCGACACCGATCTCACCGCCGAGGACTGGGTCGAACTGGTCGGCAAGTACAAGGACGCGGTTGCGCGCGAGACCGGCAAGCGATTTCCCGCAGGATCCGCACGACCAGCTCTGGGGCGCGATCGGCGCGGTGTTTTCATCCTGGATGAACGCGCGCGCGGTGACCTATCGCAAGCTGCACGATATCCCGGAGTCCTGGGGCACCGCGGTCAACGTGCAGGCCATGGTGTTCGGCAACATGGGCGAGACCTCGGCGACCGGCGTCGCCTTCACCCGCAATCCCTCGACCGGCGAGAGCCGGCTCTATGGCGAGTTCCTGATCAACGCGCAGGGCGAGGACGTCGTCGCCGGCATCCGCACGCCGCAGGACATCACCGAATATGCGCGCAAGGATTCCGGCTCCGACAAGACGTCGATGGAAACCGCGATGCCGGATGCGTTCGCGGAGCTGACGCGCATCTACACCATGCTCGAGAAGCACTACCGCGACATGCAGGACATGGAGTTCACGGTCGAGCGCGGCAAATTGTGGATGCTGCAGACCCGCGGCGGCAAGCGCACCGCCAAGGCCGCGCTCAAGATCGCGGTCGAGCTCGCCAATGAAGGGCTGATCAGCAAGAAGGATGCGGTGTCGCGCATCGATCCCGCTTCGCTCGATCAGCTGCTGCACCCGACCATCGATCCCCAGGCCAAGCGCGACGTGATCGCAACCGGCCTGCCGGCTTCGCCCGGCGCCGCCTCCGGCGAGATCGTGTTCTCGTCGGATGAGGCCGCCAAGCTGCAGGCCGACGGCCGCAAGGTCATCCTGGTCCGCATCGAGACCTCGCCGGAAGACATTCACGGCATGCACGCCGCCGAAGGCATCCTGACCACGCGCGGCGGCATGACCTCGCACGCCGCCGTGGTGGCGCGCGGCATGGGCAAGCCCTGCGTCTCCGGCTGCGGCTCGATCCGCATCGACTATGGCCGCGGCACCATGAGTTTGGGTTCGCGCACCTTCAAGACCGGCGACGTCATCACCATCGACGGCTCGCTCGGCCAGGTGCTGGCGGGCCGCATGCCGATGATCGAGCCGGAGATGTCCGGCGAGTTCGGCACGCTGATGGGCTGGGCCGACCAGGTGCGCAAGACCGGCGTGCGCGTCAACGCCGATACGCCCGAGGATGCGCGCGCCGCGATCAAGTTCGGCGCCGAAGGCATCGGGCTGTGCCGCACCGAGCACATGTTCTTCGAGGAGACGCGCATCCGCACCGTGCGCGAGATGATCCTCTCCGAGGACGAGCAGTCGCGCCGCGCCGCGCTGTCGAAACTGCTGCCGATGCAGCGCGCCGATTTCGTCGAGCTGTTCGAGATCATGAAGGGCCTGCCGGTGACGATCCGGCTTCTTGATCCGCCGCTCCACGAGTTCCTGCCGCACACCCATGCCGAGATCGAGGAAGTCGCGCGCGCGATGAACACCGATCCGCGCAGATTGGCCGATCGCGTCCGCGAGCTCGCCGAGTTCAATCCGATGCTCGGCTTCCGCGGCTGCCGTCTGGCGATCGCCTATCCGGAGATCGCCGAGATGCAGGCGCGCGCGATCTTCGAGGCCGCGGTCGAAGCGCAGAAGCGCACCGGCAAGGCCGTCGGCCTCGAGGTGATGGTGCCGCTGATCGCGACCAAGGCCGAGTTCGACCTGGTCAAGGCGCGCATCGATGCCACCGCGCAGTCGGTGATGAAGGAGACCGGCACCAAGCTCGCCTATCAGGTCGGCACCATGATCGAGCTGCCGCGCGCCTGCCTGATGGCCGGCGAGGTGGCGGAGACCGCGGAGTTCTTCTCCTTCGGCACCAACGATCTGACGCAGACCACTTACGGCATCAGCCGCGACGATGCCGCGAGCTTCCTCGGTCCCTATGTCGCCAAGGGTATCCTCGAGATCGATCCATTCGTCTCGATCGACCGCGAGGGCGTCGGCGAGCTCGTCAAGATCGGCGTCGAGCGCGGCCGCAAGACGCGGCCGAACCTGAAGGTCGGCATCTGCGGCGAGCATGGCGGCGATCCCGCTTCCGTCGCGTTCTGCCACGACATCGGGCTCGACTATGTCTCGTGCTCGCCCTATCGCGTGCCGATCGCGCGGCTTGCCGCGGCGCAGGCCGCGATCGGCAAGGCGGTCGCAAGCCAGGCGTAATCTCTCCGTCGTCATTCCGGGATGCGTGCGACAGCACGTAGGCCCGGAATCCATATACCGACGGATGCCGGTGGATATGGATTCCGGGCTCGCCGCTGCGCGGCGCCCCGGAATGACGACGAGCATTTTGTTGACCTGATATTTACCACTTCTCTCGACGCGCCATTTACCAAGCCTTTCGCCGTGAAAGCGCAAACATCCGCGATTGCTTGCCTGTGTCGCGCGCGCAACGCCGGTTAACGCCCCGGCAACCTAAATTCGATAACACCAAAAAAGATCGAATTGCACGGATGTACTGCGTTCGACCTTGAACTGCGTATGCGTTGCGTGAGCGTACCATGTCCGACATGCGTAAAAAGCCGAGGGGCGCGCGGTTTGCGTCCTTCGGTCTCGTGCTCTGCGTCTTCGCATTGACGCCGAACGAGACCGGCTATCAGGACATCGCTTCACTGCTCGCGCGCCAGCCCGGCGTCGCCGAACGCTGGCAGAAGCGGGTGTTCGCTGCCGCTGCCAGCGTGCAGCTTGCGACCTACACCTTCGGCCGTCCGATCGGTACGTCCGCGCCGCAAAGCGCGAGCTATCGGCTGGCGAACCTCGACGCGCAGGATCTCGACGTCGTCACCGGCTCGATCCCGCGCAATCCGGTCATGCAGGCGCCGCCGCGCTACCAGGCCGCCGACTTCCCCAAGGTCGATCGCACGCTGAAGGGCGACCGCCTCGTGGTTGCGCTGCCGCCGGCCATCGAGCCGGAGACCGGTCTGCCCGACGAGGCTCCCTCGACGCTGGAGAACCCGGCCGCGTCGAATGCCTCCGTCAAGGGCATGAAGACCGCGCTTCTGAGCGTCCGCCGCTCGATCCGGAATTGCAGGCTGCGCTCAGCGAACCGCCGCTGCCGCAATACGACATCTCATTGTCGCTCGAAGCAAAGCCGCTCGACGATCTCAAGACGCTGCCCGAGATGCGTTCGGTCACGATCGCGCCGGCGCCGCAGCGCGACGGCTTCAACATCAAGACCTCACACCTGTTCTTCGGCAATTCCTCGCTCGGCGGCGCGCTGGAGAGCATCGAGCGCTGGAACCCCGGCGAAGAGCCGATCGTCCTGCTGCCCGATCCCGATATGAAGATGGCGTCGCTGCCGCCGGTCGGCGATACTTCGAGGGAGACCGCAAGCGGCGAGACCATCGCGCCGAAGGGCGAGGTCAACACCGACGACCAGCGCACGCGCACGCCGGCCGAACGGCTCGGCCTGTTCAACGCGAATGAGCGCGCCAAGCAGGAAAAGTGCCTCGCCGAAGCGGTTTATTTCGAGGCGCGGGGCGAGGCCGTGCGCGGCCAGATCGCGGTGGCGCAAGTGGTGATGAACCGCGCCTTCTCCGGCAAATATCCGAACACGGTGTGCGGCGTGGTCTATCAGAACAAGCATCGCCACTTCGCCTGCCAGTTCTCGTTCGCCTGCGACGGCAGCCCGGATGTGATCCGCGAGCCCGACATGTGGGAGCGCGCGAAGAAGATTTCGAAAGCGATGTTCGACGGCCAGATCTGGCTGCCCGAAGTCGGCAAGTCGACGCATTACCACGCCTACTATGTGCACCCGTCCTGGGTTGCCGAGATGAAGAAGCTCTACACGTTCGGGGTGCACAAGTTCTATCGGCCGAAGGCCTGGGGCGACGGCAGCGAGGCGCCGGACTGGGGAACGCCGGCGCAGACGGCGGCGCTGTCGGAACAGCTTGTGTCGGAAGCCAAGAGCGAAGCCGAGATGTATCCGAACTCGGTGCGGCGCTAAACCTCGATATCCAGCGCGCAGTCGAAATTCGGCGCGGAATGCGTCAGCGCGCCCGACGAGGCATAATCGACGCCGGTCGCCGCGATCCCTGCGATCGAGCTTGGTGTCACGCCGCCTGACGCTTCCAGCACCACGCGGCCCTGCGAAAGCTTCACCGCCTCTGTCAGCGTCGGAATGTCCATGTTGTCGAGCAACACGACATCGGCCAGACCCGTGTCGAGCACCTCGCGGAGCTGCGCCAGCGTATCGACCTCGATCTCGATCTTGACGAGATGGCCGGCGTGCTTGCGTGCGCGCTCCAGTACCGGACGCACGCCGCCAGCAACCGCGATGTGGTTGTCCTTGATCAGGATCGCGTCGTCGAGCCCGAAGCGATGGTTGAAGCCGCCGCCGCAGCGGATCGCGTATTTCTCCAGCGCGCGCAGGCCCGGCGTGGTCTTGCGGGTACAACAGATGCGAAGCTTCGTGCCAGCGGTGTGGCGAACGTAGTCGGCGGTCAGCGTCGCGATGCCGGAGAGCCGGCCGACGAAATTGAGCGCGGTGCGTTCGCCCGCGAGCACCGCGCGCGCAGGCCCGCTGATGTCGAGCACATGCAGGCCCTTTGCGACCACCGCGCCATCGCGCACATGCGCCTCGATCCGGATGTCCGGAGACAGCTTCTGGAATGTCGCGACCGCGAGCGGCAGACCCGCGATCACGCCGGCATGCCGTGCCACCAGGATGGCGCGGGCAGGTGTCTCTTCGGGGATGGTCGCAATCGAGGTGACATCACCGGCGCGGCCGAGGTCTTCGTCCAGCGCGCGGTGAACGGCGTCGTCGATCGCAAGCGGCGAGAGGAACGCTTCGGGATGCAGCAGCGAGGCGGGGGTCATGCGATCATCGGCTGTGCGGCACGCGGCTCATGCGCACCGAGCTTGTCCGCGATCTCGCGTGCCTGCGTCAACGTCGTCATGGTGCGATGAGCGGAGGCCGCCTGCTCGTTCGGATAGTCCGAGCGATAGTGCGCGCCGCGGCTCTCGCGCCGCGACCAGGCGGACGCTGCGACCAGAAGGGCCGTGGTCGCCATGTTGCGCAGCGCGATGTTGCCGGTGTCGCGCTCGATTGCGGCAAAGGCGCGCACGGCATCCTCGAGGCTTTCGCCATCCCGGATCACGCCGACGATGGGACGTCATCATCGCGCGCAAATTCTTTTCAGCCAGTGCGGGCAGGGCGCAGTTGCGCGGGACCACCAGCATCGGCGGCAGGTTTGCAGGCGGTTCGATCTGCTGGCCCGCGATATCCTCGGCGATGCGCGCGGCATAGACCACGGCTTCCAGCAGCGAATTCGAGGCGAGCCGGTTGGCGCCATGCGCGCCGGTCGAGGACACCTCGCCACCGGCCCACAGGCCCCTGAGCGATGTGCGGCCATGCGCGTCCACGGCGATGCCGCCCATGTGGTAATGCGCGGCGGGAGCGACGGGAATTGGCTGTGTTGCCGGATCGATGCCGGCGGCAATGCAGCTCGCATAAACCGTCGGGAATTTCTCGGCGAAGCGCGCGCCCAGCGCCTCGCGCGCGTCGAGGAACGCGCCGCGGCCGGCGGCAATCTCCGCGAACACGCCGCGCGCGACGATGTCGCGCGGCGCAAGCTCGGCCAGCGGATGGAGCGCCTGCATGAAGCGTTCGCCGCGATCGTTGATCAGGGTTGCGCCTTCGCCACGCAACGCCTCGGTCGCAAGCGGCGCCGGATCGCGACCGACCATGATCGCGGTCGGGTGGAACTGCACGAATTCGGGATCGGCGATCACGGCGCCGGCGCGCGCGGCGATCGCCAGTCCGAGCCCGCTCGCTTCATGTGGGTTGGTGGTCACGGCATAGAGATGCCCGATGCCGCCGGTTGCCAGTACCACCGCACGGGAGGCGATCGTCAGCGGCCGCGCGGTGACGTCGTCGGCCTTGCGCAGCTGCATTCCGGTGACGGCGCCGTCGGCGGTCAGCAGCGCCTCGGCGACGAAACCTTCGATCACCCGGATCGACGGTGTGTTGCGCACCGCTTCGGTCAGCGCCGAGATGATCGCCTTGCCGGCCATGTCGCCGCGGACATGGACGATGCGGCGCGCCGAATGCGCGGCTTCGCGGCCGACCGCGAGCTTGCCTTCGAGATCGCGGTCGAAGGGAACGCCGTAATGCAGCAGGTCGTGGATGCGCGCGGGCGCTTCTTTCGCGAGCGCCAGTGCCACGCCTTCATCGACGATGCCGCCGCCGACCGCAATCGTATCGGCCGCATGCGCCTCGGCGCTGTCGCCTTCGGCCACAGCGGCTGCGATGCCGCCCTGCGCCCAGGCGCTGGAGGCGCCTTGGCCGAGCGGGGCGGCGGAGATGAGCGTGACCGGACGCGGCGCGAGTTTCAGCGCGCAGAACAATCCGGCCAAACCGCCGCCGACGATGACGACATCGTCGGTCCTGCGGGTGAGATCATGGACATTGTCTGACATGGTATTTCTCTATCCGGTCGTCCCCGCGAACGCGGGGACCCATAACCACAGGCGGGAATCGTTTTGCGAATCTGTGCGCTGATCTTTCTTCGCGATCACGCTGGCGGGTGGTTATGGGTCCCGGATCGCGCTCGCTTTCGCTCGCTTGTGCCGGGACGACATTCAGTTCTTCAGGTTGATCATCCGCTCGACCGAACGCCGCGCCTTGTCCGCGATCATGGGGTCGACGGTGACCTCCTCCCGCAAATAGACCAGGCTGTCCAAAATCTTCGGCAGCGTGATCCGCTTCATGTGCGGGCAGAGATTGCACGGGCGCACCATCTCGACGTCGGGCAGCTCGGCCTGCACGTTGTCGGCCATCGAGCATTCGGTGATCATCACCACGCGCTTGCTCTGGTTCTTGCGCACCCAGTTGATCATGTGCGCGGTCGAGCCGGTGAAATCGGCTTCCGCCAGCACGTCGGGCGGGCATTCCGGATGCGCGATGATCTGCACCGACGGATCGGCTTCGCGATAGGCGCGCAGCTCGTCGCCGGTGAAGCGCTCATGCACCTCGCAGGCGCCCTTCCAGGCGATGATCTTCACCTAGGTCTTCGACGCGACGTATTTCGCGAGATACTGGTCCGGCAGGAAGATCACGGTCGGCGCATTGAGGCTTTCGACCACTTGCACCGCGTTCGACGAGGTGCAGCAGATGTCGACCTCGGCCTTCACATCCGCGGATGTGTTGACATAGGCGACCACAGGCACGCCCGGGAAACGCTCGCGCAACAGCCGCACGTCGTCGCCGGTGATGCTGGAGGCCAGCGAGCAGCCGGCGCGCGAATCCGGGATCAGCACGGTCTTGTGCGGATTGAGGATCTTCGAGGTCTCCGCCATGAAGTGCACGCCGCACTGAACGATCGTGCTTTCCTTCACCTTGGTCGCCTCGATGGCGAGCTGCAGCGAGTCGCCGACGATATCGGCGACGCAGTGGAAGATTTCCGGCGTCTGGTAGTTGTGCGCGAGGATCACGGCGTCGCGCGTGGCCTTCAGCTCGTTGATGGCCTTGATGTAGGGCGCCATGAACGGCCATTCGACCGGCGTGATGACGTTCTTGACGCGCTCATAGAGATGCGCGGTGGCGCGCTCGACCTCGGCAGTCCATTCCAGCGATGGCATCGGCAGCGCGCGGGCGCGCTCGGCTGGCGTGAGGGGGCGGCGCATGGCCGCCGGATGGGCGCGGCCGGCCTTTGCGAAATCATCGGGACCGTAGATTCCAGCGATCGGCATGTGTGCCTCCCTTCGCTTTTCCTTCTCGGACTAATATACTCAATTTGAGTATATCTAGGGTCTGAGAAATCCGGCCGCAATGGGCCGGCAGATTTCCGTTATGCTGCGCTTACGCCGAACCAACCGAGCAGCAGTGCAAAGGGTCCGGTATGTCCTGAGGAAGTAGCCTTATCCTCAAAACGAGCAAATCGAATATAGCACGGGCTTTCGACCTTCGCCAGATGGCGCGAAGATTAAATCGACAGTCTCTGGACTCTCTGATTTGCAACGCTGCATTGCGAAAGCCAACCCCAAGGGTTGGGATTTCCATGCGGATGCATTAACTCCCCGTAACAAAACGCGGCCGGCTTTTGCGCGGGCCTGCGAACAGAAAATGGGGAATTCAAATGTCGGCCACTGCAGGCGACCTTCGTCCGGCTTCAGGCGTCTCGGGCTGGCGCACGCCGCTCGTCATCATCGTCTGTGGTTGCGCTGATCGCGCTGCTCAGCTTCGGCCCGCGTTCGAGCCTTGGCTTCTTCATCCAGCCGATGAGCCGCGAGTTCTCCTGGGGCCGCGACGTGTTCGGCCTGGCGCTCGCGCGTGCAGAACCTGCTGTGGGGGCTCGGCCAGCCCTTTGCCGGCGCGATCGCCGACCGCTTCGGCATCCTGCGGGTGATGTGCGTCGGCGCGCTGCTCTATGCCGCCGGCCTGTTGATGATGCGCTACGCGACGACGCCGCTGTCGCTCGATCTCGGCGCCGGCGTGCTGATCGGCTTCGGCCTGTCCGGCTGCTCGTTCAATCTCGTGCTGTCGGCTTTCGCAAAACTGCTGCCGCCGGAACGGCGCGGGCTGGCGCTCGGCGCCGGCACCGCGGCCGGCTCGTTCGGCCAGTTCCTGTTCGCGCCGATCGGCGTTGCGTTGATCGGCACTTTCGGCTGGCAGAGCGACGCTTGACGGTGTTCGCCGCCTGATGCTTCTGATCGTGCCGCTGTCGCTGGCGCTGGCGACGCCGCCCGCCGCGTCCGGCGAACGTGCCGGCGGCCGACCAGCAATCGTTCAAGACCGCGCTCGCCGAAGCCTTCGGCCATCGCTCCTATGTGCTGCTGGTGCTCGGCTTCTTCACCTGCGGCTTCCAGCTCGCCTTCATCACCGTGCATCTGCCGGCCTATCTGGTCGATCGCGGCATCACCGCGCAGACCGGCGGCTGGGTGATCGCCGCGATCGGCCTGTTCAACATCGTCGGCTCGCTCAGCGTCGGCTGGCTGCAGAACCGGATGCCCAAGCGCTACATCCTCTCGACGATCTATTTCATCCGCGCGCTGTCGATCGTCGCCTTCATCTCGTTTCCGATCACCGCCGTCCTCCGCGATCCTGTTCGGCGCCGTCACCGGCCTGACCTGGCTCTCGACGGTGCCGCCGACCTCGGCGCTGGTCGCGCTGATGTTCGGCACGCGCTGGTTCGCGACGCTCTATGGCTTCGCCTTCGTCAGCCATCAGGTCGGCGGCTTCCTCGGCGTCTGGCTCGGCGGCATCGTGTTCGAGAAGTTCGGTTCCTACACGCCGATCTGGTGGCTGTCGGTGCTGTTCGGCGTGCTGTCGGCGCTGATCAATCTGCCGATCGTCGAGAAGCCGGTCAGCGCGCCCGGTTGCGCAGCCTGCTTGATCCGCTAAACATCCCCTGAAAGTCAGAACATTCAAGGGAGCGTGCCGTGGCGACGTTCAAGGCGATCAGGATCGACAAGGCGGAAAAGGGCACCACGGCCGCGCTCACGCAATTCGACGAAGCCGAATTGATGGAGGGCGACGTCACCGTCCGCGTCGAATGGTCGACGGTCAATTACAAGGACGGCCTTGCCGTCACCGGCAAGGCGCCGGTGGTGCGGCGCTTCCCGATGATCGCCGGCATCGATTTCGCCGGCACGGTCGAGCAATCCTCGCATCCGCATGGAAGGCCGGCGACAAGGTCGGTCTGCACCGGCTGGGGCATGGGCGAGACGCATCTCGGCGCCTACGCGGAGAAGGCGCGCGTCAAGGGCGACTGGCTGGTGCGGCTGCCGGAGGGCATGTCGGCGCGCGAGGCGATGGCGATCGGCACCGCCGGCTACACCGCGATGCTCGCGGTGCTGGCGCTGGAGAAGCACGGCCTGACGCCGCAAGAGCGGCCCGTCGTCGTCACCGGCGCCGCCGGCGGCGTCGGCTCGGTTGCGATCGCCGTGCTCGCGAAGCTCGGCTATCACGTCATCGCCTCGACCGGGCGGATGTCGGAGGCGCCTTATCTGAAGAGCCTCGGTGCCGCCGAGGTGATCGACCGCAACGAACTGTCCGGGCCCGGCCAAGCCGCTCGCCAAGGAGCGCTGGGCCGGCGGCATCGACAGCGTCGGCTCGACCACGCTCGCCAACCTGCTGTCCATGACGAAATATGGCGGGGCGATCGCGGCCTGCGGGCTTGCCGCCGGCATGGACCTGCCGTCCTCGGTGGCGCCATTTATTTTGCGCGGGGTGTGCCTTCTCGGCATCGATTCCGTGATGTGCCCGATCGACGCTGCGCAAGGCCGCCTGGGAGCGCTGGCCCGCGATCTGGACCGGGCAAAACTGGCTGAAATTACTCATGAAATTCGGCTCGACCAGGTCATCGCCGCCGGGCGCCAAAATCCTCGGCGGCCAGGTGCGCGGTCGAATCGTGGTAAAAATTCTCTAACCTGTTCAGACTTTACCAACGTACCTGCTCCAATGTTGCCACGGTTGGTATGGTAAGCAGCGGGTAAAGACATCCGGCGGTTACCCGCGGCTCGGGTAGAGTCGGAGTTGGAAATGCTTGCGCGTTTGGTGTTGGGGGCCATCACGGCCGGAGCGATGATCACGCCGGCACTGGCCGGGCATGATGAACGCCGAAGAAGCGCGCAGGTTCGTGGCCGGCAAGGTGTTCGCGTTCACCTGCTTCGACGGCACCCGCGGCGCGGGCCGCATCCTCGACGATATGGGCGCGGCCGGCGCGGTGCAGTTCTCCGGCTCCGGTCCGATCAAGCGCATCCGGCTGCCCGGCAACACGCTGCAGATCCGCGGCCAGGCCGTTTGCGCCTCGCTGCAAGGGCATGCCGTTCGAGCCGTGCTTCAATCTCGACAAGAAGGACGACCGCAGCTTCCGCGGCTCGGTGTCGGGCATGGGCTTTGCCTATTGCGATTTCCGTCATCAGGGCGGCGGGCAGCAGATGCTGATGGCCCGCGCCGTGGCGCGGCCGCGCGCGCTGCATCGCATGGAAGTGACCGGCTCGACCGAGACGCAGCGAAGTTTCCGCGCGGGTCGAGACGCCGCGGTCGAAAGCGGCAAGATCGAGCCGGTCAGATCCGAGCCGGCCCCGGCCAAGACCGAGAGCGCGCCCGAGCTTCGCCGCTCGACCGAGTGACTCTGTCAGCGAGGCCGGCTGAGCTGGAACCGGCGGCGGCAACTGTCTGCCGGAACAGGATGCGCTGGTAGAGCCAGCCGATCGCCACCAGCACCAGGCCCAGGCAGATGAACGACAGCGCGCGGTAGACGCCGGTCAGCGTCGACATGTCGATCAGGAACGCCTTAGCGATCGTCAGCGCGATCACTGCGGCGGAGGCGAGCCGCGCGCGCTGCGAATTGAACACGATGCCGATGCCGAGCAGCGCCACGCCGAACGCGAGCCAGGCGATCGAATAGGTGTATTGCTCGGCGCCGGTGATCAGGCCGACGATGATGATCGGCCCGTGATAGAGCCGGCGGATTTCCAGCGTGAGATAGCTCAGCGCGAAAATCAGCGCCCCGGCCGCGATGGTGTTGGCGTAACGGACGCTGCGTCGGCCCGCCACCGCATAGGACAGCAGCAGCATCAGCACGGCTGGCAGGGCGTAAGCCAGCAACAGCATGTTGATGAACTCGCCGCCGATATCGACGCGTGCCGAGCATCGGGTTTTCGAGCAGCAATATTCCGAACAGTGCTGATCAGCCCGGCAAGCACGGTCAGCAGCACCGCGCCGACATTGTGCACGATGCTGCCGGTGCGGATCCGCAGCCGCTCCAGCCCGATCGCCATCGCGAGCGCACGCAGACTTGCAGCGCGAATTCGGCAAGCGAGGGTACGGCGCGGTAGATGTCGCCGCCATTGACGGCGTGGCGGATTTCCATGAAGGCGAGCAGCACCGTGAACAGGATCGCGGCCGACTCCACCGTGCGCAGCGGCGCGTCGTCGCCGCGCTGGCGCAGGAAATGCTGCCGGCCCAGAACGACAGCGCCGGAATGCCGTAGCCCCACAGCAGCCAGTTGAAGATCGGCGTGGTGCCGATGGCGTCGCCTGCGATGCGCGGCTCATAGCCGATCCGCAGCACCACGATGCCGGCGAGGACCGCGGCCAGCGTACGCAGGAACGGGATCGGCCGCTGCAGTCGAAATCCAGGCCGTGCCCGGCCGACATCAGCGCGAGCGCGATGGTGAGCCAGCCCTTCTCCAGCGCAAACGTCAGCGCCAGCGCCAGCGCGCCGAGCGTGCCGGTGGCGAACAGCGCGGTCGAGATCGACGAGCGCCGGGCCGGTTGTCGCGCCGGGCGAGGCTTTCGGTCGCGGCGCCGAAGGCGGCTGCGAGCATGCACGGCGAGAATGGCAAACGGAATCGAGCGATCGAGATGCGCGATGCGGGCATAGAGCGCGATCAACAGCGCCAGCGGCATGAACACGGCCGTGGCCGCCCAGACCACGGTGATGCTGGCGCGCCGAAGCGGCCCTGCGCCAGGAAACCCGCGACGCCGAAGCCGAGGGCGAAAATCGCCGCGGTCGTCATGTGCAGCGACACCGATCCGTCCGTCGCCGACGGTCCGATCCCCGGCAGCGCGCCGCCCGGCAGCACCAGCATGTCGGGATTGCCGCGCACCGCCCATTCGGCGAACACGATGAAGATGAAGGCCGCGGCAGCGGCAAGCGCACCGATCGCGGCCGGCGCCCACCACGCCACGAACATGGTGCCGGCGACCAGCATGGCGAAGGCGATCATCGCGCCATCGGCGTGACCGCTCATCAGCACGATCAGCATCGCGCCGAACAGATAGGCGGCGAGCGAGCCGGACGAGATCGGTTCGACTTGATCCGGCTCGTCGTCGGGGCCGAACACGAAGCCGCAGACCACGAGCAGCGCTGCCAGGACGAAGCCGACGATGACGTGGAAGGCGTGCGGCGCGACCATCGAGCGGGCCGCATCGCAGGCAGGGGAAGGTCCAGAGCAGCGCGAACACGATGGTCGTGATCGCGAGCCAGCGCCACAGCCGGATGCGCGCCAGCGCCAAATGCCGCGGCGGTGACGATGGCGAGATAGACGTAGAGCGCCCAGTAGTCCGGCTTTTGCCGACGACACCAGCATCGGCGTGACGAAGGCGGCGGCGACGCCGAGGCCGGCCAGCGCCGGCCCATGCAGCAGCGCGGCCGCGAGCGTGCCGAGCGCGACCATGCCGAGCAGGATGAAGGCGGTCGCCGGCGCGAGGAAGCCGTACAGCGCATAGGCGGCATAGACGGTCGCAAACGCGACCGCGGTGCCGGCCGCGGTGAGGATCGCCGGGATGTTGGCGATCGGCAGCGCGTCGATCGTCGGAAATGCTTTCCTTGCGCCGCGTCCATTCGCCGGCGGCAAGCAGCGCCAGCGCAAACAGCGCCGCCGAGCAGGATGCGCACGCCGGGTCCGAGCAGCCCCGCCTCGATCGAATAGCGCACCATGAAGAAGCCGCCGAGCGCCAGCGTCAAGGCCGCCGACCCAGACCACCCAGCGGGTGCCGATCCGTTCCTCGAAGCCGGCATCGGCAGGCGGCAAGGGCGGTGGCGGGGACGCCGGCTGCGGCTCGG
Source organism: uncultured Alphaproteobacteria bacterium (assembly GCA_963791665.1). Classification (GTDB taxonomy): domain Bacteria; phylum Pseudomonadota; class Alphaproteobacteria; order Rhizobiales; family Xanthobacteraceae; genus Bradyrhizobium. Next base: position 98,699 of record CAWBTH010000038.1, read on the forward strand.
TGCTCCGGTGGCGCTGACCGTCGGCCGGCGCATCGCGGTGCGCGGGCTCGGGTCCGGCGGCTGGCGCGGACGGCGGCGCCTGTTGCGACTGTGGGGCAGCGGCGCCGGCTGCGACGGCGCCCTTTGCCTCCAGCGTTTCGAGCCGCTCGTGCAGCCGTGCAACTTGCTTGCGTGCCTTGCGGCGCGAACACAAACGCGGCGACCGCAATCGACCAGCGTCATCAGGTCGATCGGGCGAGTCGAACATGGCGCTTCCGAGCAAATTAGCAGCGAATGAATCTTCAGCGCCGGCCGCGAACGCGCAGGCCCGGCGCCGGCCGCTCCTGCAGCACCTCGCGGCGGAAGCGAAACAGCGCCGCCGGCCGTCCGCCGGTCTGTGTCGACATCTCGCCGGTCGGTTCGACCAGCGCGGCGGCTTCGACCAGCCGGCGGAAATTCTGCTTGTGCAGATGGCGCCCCGAGATCGCCTCGACGGTGCGCTGCAATTCGGTGAGCGTGAATTCCGGCGGCAACAGTTCGAACACCACCGGGCGGTATTTCAGCTTGGCGCGCAGCCGCGCGATGGCGGTGGCGAGGATGCGGCGGTGGTCGAAGCGCATCGGCACGCCCAGCGCCGGCAGCGACTTGCGCGCCGGTGCCGCCGGCCGGCCGTCGCGGCGCGCCTCCTCGACCAGGCCGGCCTCGTAGAGCAGCTCGTAGCGGTCGAGCACGCTTCTCCTCGTCCCAATGCGCGCCCTCGGTGCCGAAATAGAGCCGCACCCGGTCCTTGCGGCTGCAGCGCACGCGCGGTGTCCGGCGCTCTCGTCCTGTTCGGCCCATTGGCGTCAGCGCGCGGAAGGATGTCGTGCTCGATGATGTCGGGCGCGCGCCTCGCGCCAGTCCTCCCACGGGAAGAAGCGGTACCAGGGCTCGAAGGTCGCGCCGGGCGCGCGCGAGGCATTGTCGTCTGCGGCACGCGTCAGCGCCAGATAGCCGATCGAGGCCATATGCATGTCGGTGTCGCCGGCTGGGTGTGCCGGCCGCGATCGCCGAAGGTGTAGAGCTGCTCGACATAGCCGAGCCGCAGGCCCGTCTGCTCCTCCACCCAGGCGCGCAGGCCGATCTCGAAGGTGCGGTGCGCGACCGCATCGAACGGGCCGAACGGCAAGCCCGTCGAGTTTGTCGCCGCCGATGCCGGACGCCGTCAGGATCAACGGCTCGTTGCCCTCGATCGCGACGATGGCCGCGGTGAGGCCGATCTCGATCGGCGTCAGAAGCTTGTCGCTCATGTGGCGTCGGCTGAGTGCATCGGATCAGTCGAGATCGAGCAGGAACGGCTTGCCTTCGACCATCATGCTGGCCGGACCGATCTCCTCCAGCGCGCGCACCATGCGTCCCTCGCGTCCCAGCGCCTTGTCGGCGAGTGCGACGATCAGCCGGTTGGGCGACGCGATCGGCGAGGCCGCGCGAAGCTTCTTAGCGATCTCGATTTCGTCGCGATGCGGATTGAGGGCGCAGGCCGCGGCAAAGGCGCTTGCCGTGGAGCGGCTGACGCCGGCCCAGCAGTGGATCACCATCGGCGCGCCGCGGTCCCAGCCGCGCACGAAGGCCGAGCACCTGCGCGACATGGACTCCGACGGCATGACATAGCCGTCCATCGGCTCGATGATGTCGTCTACCGCCACCTTCAGATGATTGGCCGGAAGTACCGAAGCGGGCCGCTGCGCCTGATCGACCTTGCCCATGACAGTGAGCACATGGCTCGCGCCGGTCAGGCGAACGGTTTCGGCAGGGCGGCAAGCGAGCAGACGCGAACCATGGCAGCCTTGTGGCGGTGAAAGCAGGTTCGAAGC
>CAWBTH010000039.1:0-76492 GCA_963791665.1 uncultured Alphaproteobacteria bacterium
GGCTCGGCATCGGCACCGCCGACTATGCCGACGTGTCGACGGCGGCGAGCCTGCGCGCGGCGATTCAGAAGATCGGCTTGCCCGCCGTGCTCAAGACCCGCCGCTTCGGCTATGACGGCAAGGGCCAGGCCATCATCCGCGAGGGCGACAATCCCGATCGCATCTGGGCCGATCTCGGCACCAAGTCGGCGATCCTCGAAGCCTTCATTCCATTCGAGCGCGAGATCTCGGTGATCGCGGCGCGCTCGGCCGACGGCGAGGTGGAATGCTTCGACGTCACCGAAAACGAGCACCGCGATCACATCCTGAAAGTGTCGCGCGCGCCGGCCGCGATCCCGGAGCGGCTTGCGCAGGAGGCCCGCGAGGTCGCGGGCAGGATCGCGGGCGCGCTCGACTATGTCGGCGTGCTTGCCGTCGAGATGTTCGTGCTTCAGAGCGAGAGCGGGCCGAAGATCCTGGTCAACGAGATCGCGCCCCGGGTGCACAATTCCGGCCACTGGACGCTGGACGGCGCCTCGGTCTCGCAATTCGAGCAACACATCAGGGCGATCGCCGGCTGGCCGCTTGGCAAGCCGTTGCGTCATGGCGAGGTCACCATGACCAATCTGATCGGGGACGAGATCAATTCCTACGAGGAGTGGCTGGCGGTGCCCGGCGCCACCGTCCACCTCTATGGCAAGGGGGTCGCGCGGCCCGGCCGCAAGATGGGCCATGTCACCCAGGTGGTGCCGCCCAAGGGAGCCTGAGAGCGGGCGTGAACCTTCAAATCAGCGCGATTTTGCAAGGCGGATGCTGAACTTATTGGGGTTCTTGAGGTGGACATTTCCACTTTTGTCTGATACATCCGCGCGCTCAAGGCCAAGGGCGCGGTCTGTTTCCACCCCCAAAGCCTGACCTAATTCCACTCCGGACACTGAAAAGAGGATGCCGCGTGCAGGTTCTCGTTCGCGATAACAATGTCGATCAAGCCCTCAAGGCGCTGAAGAAAAAGATGCAGCGTGAGGGCATCTTCCGCGAGATGAAGCTCCGCGGCCATTACGAAAAACCCTCCGAGAAGAAGGCCCGCGAAAAGGCCGAAGCCGTGCGCCGCGCGCGCAAGCTCGCGCGCAAGAAGCTGCAGCGCGAAGGCCTGTTGCCGATGAAGCCGAAGCCGGTGTTCGGCGCTGGCCCCGGTGGCGAGCGTGGTGGCGCGGGCGGCGGCCGTGGCGGCCCCGGCGGCGGTTCGCGCAGCGGCGGCATGCGCTGATATCAGCGATTTCGAATGTACCAACGCGGGCCTTCGGGTCCGCGTTTTTGTTTTTGGCGGCTGTATTTTCCGGCGTGGCGCGTTACCAATACGCCAATTGTCAGCGCGTGAGTATTTCGCATCGATGGCCACCCCGGTTACCTATCTCTGGTTCCGAGCATCGCGCCTGCGAACGCCTGCGCTCCTCTTGATCGCGCTCGCGACCGGCGGCTGTTCGATCAATCTGGGATCGCTGACGCCGTCGTCTTCCTCGTCCGCCGCCCCGGAGCCGGCCAAGCTCACCTCCTCGACCAATATCGCCTCGCTCACCGAGACGATCAAAAGCCACCCGAACGATCCGCAGGCCTACAACATGCGCGGCTCGGTGCTGGCCCAGGCCGGCAAACCTGAGGAAGCGCTCGCCGATTTCAACAAGGCGATCGGCCTCGATCCGAACTACGGCCAGGCCTATGCCAATCGCGGCCTGATCTATCGCCAGACCCGGCGACTCGATCTGGCGATGGCCGACTATGAGCGCGCGATCTCGCTTGATGCCAATTACGCGCCCGCCTATCTCGGCCGCGGCATGGTCTACAAGGCGCGCAAGCAGCCGGCAGAGGCGCTCGCCGACTTCAACAAGGCGATCACGCTCGCGCCCGACAATGCCGAGGCCTATTACAATCGCGGCCTGCTCTATCAGGCCGAAAAGCAGCACCAATATGCGATCGACGATTTCACCGCGGCGAACGGCCTGGTGCCGCAACAGGGTGAGCCGCTGCTGGCGCGGGCGCTGAGCTATCTCGCCACTGACCGGCCGAAGGAAGCGGCCGCCGACCTCGACGAGGCGGTGCAGGCCGATCCGCAAAACCCGCAGGCGTGGCTGACGCGCGGGCTCGCCTATGAGCGGCTCGGCGACAAGATGAAAGCCGCCGGCTCTTACGGCCGCGCGATCAACCTGCGTCCGAAGGATGAGACCGCGCGCACCGGCTTTGCGCGCGTCGGCGGCAAGGTCGGCCAGACCTACGATACGTTCTGATGAGTCGGGCGAACGCTAGTCAGTAAACTGGCTGGCGCTGCTGCTCTGCCGGTCGCTGTTCGGCAACAGCGCATGGAACATGTTCTTGGTCTTCGCCAGCACGTCCTGCGCCATGTTGGTTGTACGGTTCGCGAGCTTGTCAGCGTCGGCCCTGAGATCAATCGGCGGCCGCGGCGGCGCGAGCGGAATTTCCGCAGGCGGCACCGGCCGGCTCGGATCGACCGAAGCGGTATAGGGAGGGTTCGCGGGCGGAGCGCTTGCGGCCAGTGCATCGGCCGGCGGCGCTGAAACCGTGATCGGCGGCGGCAACGGGCGCAGCCCTTCGGGCGCGGCGGCCGGCTGCGGCGCCACTGGTACTGCGACGACGGTGCGCGGGGCTTCTTCGAGCCGAGGTGCAACGGGCGCCACAGGCGGAGTGCGGACCGCTTCCTGCACACGGGGAGCTTCCGGCGTGCGAGGCGCGGTATCCTTCGCAGTTTCCTTGGACCCACGCAGCCGCTCGATCGCGGCACGCGCAAGGTCGGTGGCGTCGCGGCGGTGGGGAGCGACCTCCGACGGCTTGGCCGCTTCAGTGGGCTTGGTCTCGGCCGTCGCCTCGACCGGCTTGGCGTCAGGCTTCACTTCCGCGGGCTTCTCGGCCGCGCGGGTCTCGATCATCGCGCGCTCGGAGATGCCCTTGGCCTTGATGCCGGGCTCGGGAATGGCGGCGGTCTCGGCCGAAGCCGGCTTGGGCGCGGCCTTGGCCTTGGGGGAAACCGTCGACACGACGGCAGCTGCCGGCACGTCGGCCGGCTTCGCATTGATGTAGTGATTGACGATCCAGGCGCCGATGATGGTCGCGGCCACCGACGGCAGGATCTCCATCGTGAATTTCTTCAGGTAATTCAGCATGCCGGCCACACTCCCCAATGGCTTTGATGCGGGAACTTTGAGGCACATTGAGGGATCAACTGCGACAGATCGATGGCAAATACCGCAAAAAGCTTATCTTACGGTTTCAATTCGACTTCCAGGAACACGATTTCGGAGGCGGTCTCGTTGAGCACATCGTGCTCCACGCCCGCTTTGCGGAAGTAGGACTTGCCGGCCGCAAGCTGCGCCTTGGAGCGCTCGCCCCCCGGCGCCACGATGGTCATCTCGCCCGCCGTCACCGGGACGATCACATAGTCCATCTCATGGATGTGATGGCCGGTGGCGCTGCCCGGTACGAGCCGCCACTGGGTGACGCGGACCTCTGATGTATCGACCTGGACCTCGGATTTGGCGGGAAGCATCGAAATTCTCTCCTACGGCACGAATATCATGAGCACGAAGACGGCGAACACCACCATATGGACCAGCCCGAACAGGATGTTGGTGCGGCCGGTGCCGAAGGTCAGCATGCTGAGGATGAAGGTGAGGACCAGCTCCACCACATTCTGCTCTGGCAGTCCGAGCACCAGTTCCTTGTCCATGATGCGGACGGCCACGGCGACAGCCGGGATTGTCAGGCCGATGGTGGCCAGCGATGAGCCCAGCGCCAGGTTGATGCTCTTCTGCAGGTCGTTCTTGCGCGCGGCGCCGACCGCGGCCACGCATTCCGGGAGCAGGATCAGCAGCGCCACCACGACGCCGGCAAAGGCCGGAGGCGCGCCGATCGCCGCGGTCCCGGCATCGACCACCAGCGAGAACTTCTTTGCCAGCAGCACCACCGCAAGCAAGCACACGAGCAAGAGTGCAACGCTGAGCACGAGCTCTTTGCCCGAGATCAGCGGACTGTCCTCGGTGAGACCAGGCGCTTGCCGCACGAAGAAATCGCGGTGCCGGCTGGTCTGGATGTAAAGGAAGACCGCATACAGCAGGATGGTGATGACGCTGACGAATTCGAGCTGGACTCCCGAATACACCGGTCCCGGCGTGGTGAAGGTATAGTTGGGCAGCACCAGCGTGATGGTCGCCATCGTGAACAGCACGCTGAGATAGGCATTGGCGCCGGAAATCTGGACGTCCTGCTCGCGATAGCGCAAGCCTCCGATGAAGATGCAGACGCCGACCAGGCCGTTGCAGACGATCATCACCACCGCAAACACGGTGTCGCGCGCCAGCGCCGGCACCGCGGTGTCGCCGAGCATCAGGGTCGCGATCAGCGCGACCTCGATGATGGTGACCGAGAGCGTCAGCACCAGCGTGCCATAGGGCTCGCCGATCCGGTGTGCGATCACCTCGGCATGATGCACGGCGGCGAACACCGTCCCGAACAGGATCACCAGCAGGACGATGGCGAACACGATTCCGCCTGTCGACGGCGTGAAGCCGTAGCCGGTCGCGGTGACGGCCGCGAACAGCAGCACGGCGAGTAGAGGGAAAATCCATGCCGATTTCGGCAGTGGGGCGTGCGCGCTCATGCGAAGCTGAACTCCGGGGCGACCACGCTCAGCCTTTCAAACCGTCGATGAATTGTCGAGCCGTTTCGATGGCGCCGAAATCATCGAGGTTCTCGTGGCCGCCGCCGGGAAAGCGCACAAATTGCTTGGGCTCGTTGGCCATGCCGAACAGGCGCTCGCCAAACCGGATGGGAATCGCGGGATCGCTTTCGCCATGCATGATCAGCAGCGGCACCTTGACCTCGCCAATGCGCTGGTCGGAATGAAATTGATCGCGCATCAGAAGACTGACCGGCACGATTGGCAGAAGCGATGCTGCGACGTCGACCGTCGATGTATAGGGCGCTTCCAGGATGAGCTTGCCGATCGGATGTTCGGAGGCGACCGCAACGGCAACACCGGTGCCTAACGAAAAGCCCCAGACCACGATGCGGTCGGCGGCATAGCGCGCTTTCGTGAAAGCGTAAGCCGCGGCCGCGTCCTGCAGCAGCCCCTGCTCGCTCGGCGATCCCGTCGATCCCGCATAGCCGCGAAAGGACAGCGCGACCAGACCGGTGCCGTCGGAGGTGATGCCCTTGAAGCGGCGCACACGGCCGGCGAGGAAGTCGCCATTGCCGTGGAAAAACAGGACGACGGGACGGTCGGGTTTGGCCGGCACATGCCAGACAATGACCTTCTCGCCATCGGCGGTGGTCAGCACATGTTCCTCGGCCTGGGGAAGGCCGGCTGCGTCAGGCGCGGTGCGCCCGGCCGGCGGAATCGGGAAGAGACATCGCGCGCTGCCTGACATACAACAGCGCGACACCGCCGCCGTAGACGACCGCGACGAGAATGACGAGCCATTTCAGGACGGTCATGGCTCCCCGTGGCGAGCGCTACATCGCCCTTGACGATGTTCTCGGTCATCTTCTTGGCGTCGCCGAGCAACATCATGGTGTTGTCGCGATAGAACAGCGGATTGTCGATGCCGGCATAGCCCGAGGCCAACGAGCGCTTGATGAACATCACGGTGCCGGCCTTCCAGACCTGCAGCACCGGCATGCCGTAGATCGGCGAGGTCTTGTCGTCTTCGGCCGCGGGATTGGTGACGTCGTTGGCGCCGATCACGAAGGCGACGTCGGCCTGGGCAAATTCCGAGTTGATGTCCTCGAGCTCGAACACCTCGTCATAGGGCACGTTGGCTTCGGCGAGCAGCACATTCATATGGCCGGGCATGCGGCCCGCGACCGGGTGAATGGCGTATTTCACCTCGACGCCTTCCTTCTTCAGCGTGTCGGCCATTTCTCGCAGCGCGTGCTGCGCCTGAGCGACCGCCATGCCGTAGCCGGGCACGATGATGACCTTGGAGGCGTTCTTCATGATGAAGGCCGCGTCATCGGCCGAGCCGAGCTTGGCCGGCTTCTGCTCGCCGCTCGCGCCGCCGACCGCCGCGGTCTCGCCGCCGAAGCCGCCGAGGATGACCGAGATGAAGGAGCGGTTCATCGCATGGCACATGATGTAGGACAGGATCGCGCCGGATGAGCCGACCAGCGCGCCGGTGATGATCAGCGCGGAGTTGCCGAGCGTGAAGCCGATGCCGGCCGCGGCCCAGCCGGAATAGGAGTTGAGCATGGATATCACGACCGGCATGTCGGCGCCGCCGATCGGGATGATCATCAAGACGCCGAGCACCAGCGCGATGATGGTGATCAGCCAGAAGTCGAGCGCGCTGCCTGACAGGACCAAGCCGACGATGAACACGACCAGCGCGATGAAGAGCGCGATGTTGATGATGTGACGGAACGGCAGGATGATCGGCGCGCCGCTCATCCGCGCCGACAGTTTCAGGAACGCGATCACCGAGCCGGTGAAGGTCAGCGCGCCGATGGCGACGCCGAGCGACATTTCGACCAGGCTCTGCGGATGGATGTGGCCGGGCGTGCCGATGTCGAAGGCTTCCGGCGCATAGAAGGCGCCGGCGGCGACCAGCACCGCGGCCATGCCGACCAGCGAGTGGAAGGCGGCGACCAGTTCCGGCATCGAGGTCATCGGCACGCGGCGGGCGATGACAGCGCCGATCGAGCCGCCGATGGCGACGCCAAGCACGACCAGGAGCCACGCGAGGCCGTCGGCCGGCGGATGGCTCGCCAGCGTAGTCGCAATCGCGATCGCCATGCCGATCATGCCGAAGAAATTGCCCTGGCGGGATGTGGCAGGACTGGACAGCCCGCGCAGCGACAGGATGAAGAGCACGCCCGCGACGAGGTACAGGACGGCAGCGAGATTGGCGTTCATCGAGAGGCCCCTTTTGTCTTCTGCACGCCGCTCACTTCACTTTTTTCTTGTACATCGCCAGCATGCGCTGGGTGACAAGGAAGCCGCCAAAAATGTTCACGCAGGCGAAGATCAGCGCGACGAAGCCGAAGCCGCGCGCCCAACCCGATCCGCTGGAGATCATGCCGACGCCGACCGCGAGCAGCGCGCCGACCACGATCACCGACGAGATCGCATTCGTCACCGACATCAGCGGCGTATGCAGCGCAGGGGTCACCGACCACACCACGAAATAGCCGACGAAAACCGCCAGCACGAAGATCGACAGCCGGAACACGAAGGGATCGACGGCTTGGGCAACATGCTCCATGGCTTCTTTCCTTAGGCTTTCGGCTGGAAGTTCGGATGAATCACCGCGCCGTCTTTGGTGAGCGCGGTGGCCTTCACCAGCTCGTCGTCCCAGTTGACCGCGAGCGTCTTGTTGGCCTTGTCGACCAGCGTCTCGATGAACGAGAACAGGTTGCGCGCGTAGAGGCTGGAGGCCGAGGCGGCGACGCGGCCGGCGACATTGGTGTAGCCGACGATCTTGACGCCATCGACCTCGGCGACCTCGCCGGGCTTCGCGCCCTCGACATTGCCGCCGCGCTCGACCGCAAGATCGACCAGCACCGAGCCCGGCCGCATCGATTTCACCATTTCGCCGGAGACGAGCTTGGGCGCGGGCCGGCCGGGAATCAGCGCGGTGGTGATCACGATGTCCTGCTTCTTGATGTGCTCGGCGGTCAACGCGGCCTGCTTGGCCTGATACTCCTTCGACATCTCTTTGGCGTAGCCGCCGGCAGTCTGCGCGTTCTTGAACTCCTCGTCCTCGACCGCGAGGAATTTGGCGCCAAGCAATTCCACCTGCTCTTTGGTCGCGGGCCGCACGTCGGTCGCGGTGACGATGGCGCCGAGACGCCGCGCGGTCGCGATCGCCTGCAGGCCGGCAACGCCGACGCCCATCACGAAGACCTTTGCGGCGGGCACGGTGCCCGCCGCCGTCATCATCATCGGGAAGGCGCGGCCGAAGGCTTCGGCGCCCTCGATCACGGCGCGGTAGCCCGCGAGGTTCGCCTGAGACGACAGCACGTCCATCACCTGGGCGCGGGTGATGCGCGGCATCAGTTCCATCGCGAAGGCGGCAACCCCGGCATCCGCCATCGTCTTCAGCGCGGCCTCGTTGCCATAAGGGTCCATGATCGCGATCACCAGCGCGCCGCGCTTGTAGTTGCCAAGCTCGGACGCTTCCGGCCGCTTCACCTTGATGACGAGGTCGGCATCCTTCAAAGCGTCGGCGCTGACGGTGGCGCCCGCGGCCGTGAAATCGGAATCCAGCAGACCCGACTTGATGCCGGCGCCCGGTTCGATTGCGATCTCGGCGCCGAGCGCCTTGAATTTCTTGATCGTGTCGGGCGAAACCGCGACCCGCGGTTCGGAGGGATCGATTTCCCTGGCGACGGCAATCTTCATGAGGCCTCCGGCGGGCAAGGTGCGCGCTTGGCGTCAAACTAGCGCGATTTCCGCGAGGATGAATACCGGTTTCGTAACCGGCGCGATTTTTCGGCTACGCCGCGGCGCAGGACGGCGCGGATCAGACCAGGAAGTACGCCATCAGGATCAGGATCAGGACGACGGTCGCAGTGCCGTACTTCACGAGCATGATGAAGCCCTCATAGGTCGCTTCATGCGCTTCGTAGTCGTTGCCGTCGGCGGTCGAGTAGGCCACTTCGCTATGGTCTGCCATTGCTGTCCCCAGTGAGGTCGATTTCTTGCGCCGAAATACCGCAAAGCCGCTGGCAGGGCAACGCCGCAAGCGCGGCCTGCCACAGCATACCGCTTATTTCGCCGGCCAGTTGTCCCTGATCCAGCGGGTCAGGCTTTCCTCGCTGACTTCGCCGGCGGCGAGGGAAAGGATCATGGCGGTCGCCTGCGCAGGTTCGGGCGCGAACGCGATGTCGTTACTGTGCAGAAATACCATCATCGCCAGGAACGCGATGCGCTTGTTGCCATCCACAAAGGCATGATTGCGGGCGAGCCCAAAGGCATAGGCTGCCGCAAGTTCCGCCATATCGGTTTGTCCGTAGTGCCATTGGTTGACCGGGCGTTCCAAACGCTGATCGCAGAAGGCCTCGATCGCGCAAGCCCGGTCGCGCCGCCGAATGTCGCGAGTTGCTCGCCATGCATCGCAACGACTTGTTCATAGAATCCAGAGCCGGCAATTCGGCTCGCTCATTTGGCAAGCGCCGCAAACGTGTCGCGATATTCGTCCATGACCTCACGGGCGATCTCCATCGTCCGCTCGAAATCCGGATCGAAGCGCGTCAGACCGAATGCTGCCATCGGGCTGATCGACCAGGAACAACTGGTCTCCCTCCTTGAGATCGAGCCTGCCAGCCGACTCCTTCGGCAAGATGAAGCCGATGGAATTGCCGATCTTGCGGACCTGCAAGGTGCTGGTAATTGCTCTTTGGAATCCTTGGGGGCGTCGGTCATGGCCATGTCTCCGTTATACAGATGTATAACAGACTCTAATCTCCGTTCAACAATTGTTTTACGCGAGGCCGGCCTTCAGCCCATCGCCTCCAGTTCGTCGATCATCCCGCGATGACCGACAGCCCGCCGTCCCAGAATTTCGGGTCCTTGGCGTCGAGGCCGAACGGCTTCAGCAGCTCCGAATAATGCTTGGTGCCGCCGGCCGCGAGCATGGCGAGATAGCGATCGGCGAAGCCGTCGGCGGCCTTCTCGTAGACCGCATAGAGCGAGTTCACGAGGCAATCGCCGAAGGCGTAGGCGTAGACATAGAACGGCGAATGGATGAAGTGCGGGATGTACATCCAGAACGTCTCATAGCCCGGCTTGATCTCGATCGCCGGCCCGAGGCTCTCGCCCTGCACCGATAGCCAGAGCTGGCCGAGGCGTTCCGCGGTCAGCTCGCCGTTCTTGCGCTCGGTATGGACCGCGCGCTCGAAGGAATAGAACGCGATCTGCCGCACCACGGTGTTGATCATGTCCTCGACCTTGCCGGCGAGCAGCGCCTGACGCTGCTTGGCATTCTTCGTCTGCGCCAGCAGCCGGCGGAAAGTCAGCATCTCGCCAAACACGCTCGCGGTCTCCGCAAGCGTCAGCGGCGTCGGCGCCATCAGGGCGCCGTTCTTGGCCGCCAGCACCTGATGCACGCCGTGACCAAGCTCATGCGCGAGTGTCATCACGTCGCGCGGCTTGCCCTGATAATTCATCAGCACATAGGGATGCGCGGACGGCGTGGTCGGATGCGAGAACGCGCCCGGCGCCTTGCCCGGCCGCACCGGCGCATCGATCCAGCGGTCGGCGAAGAACCGCGCGGCAATATCGGCCATCTCCGGCGAGAAGCCGCGATAGGCCGTCAGCACCATGTTCTGCGCTTCCGGCCACGCAATCGTCGTGGTCGCGGCGAACGGCAGCGGCGCGTTGCGGTCCCAATGCGCGAGCTTCTTCTTTTTGAACCAGCCGGCCTTCAGCCGATAATAGCGGTGCGACAGTTTCGGATAGGCCGCGCGAACGGAGGCGACCAACGCGTCGACCACCTCGCGCTCGACGCGATTATTCAGGTGGCGGGAGTCGGCGACATCGGCAAAGCCGCGCCAGCGATCGGAAATGTCCTTGTCCTTGGCGAGCGTGTTGGTGATCAGCGCAAAGGTCCGCTCATTGGCCTTGAAGGTTTTGGCCAGCGCCTCGGCAGCGGCCCTGCGCTTCTTGCCGTCGCGGTCCTGCAACAGGCTCAGCGCCGGCTCGATCGCAAGCTCCTTTGCCCCGACCTTGAAGCGCAGCGCGGAGATGGTCTGGTCGAACAGCCGGTTGAAGGCCGAATAGCCGGTCTGCGACTTCTCATGAAACAGCTGCTCGATGCGGTCCTCGAGCTGATACGGCTTTTCCTTGCGCAGATCTTCGATCCACGGGCGATAATGTCCGAGCGCCGGGGTCTGCATCGCGCGCTCGATCACGGCATCGTCAATACGGTTCAGCTCGAGGGCAAAGAACAGCAGATGTGTCGAGGCCGTCGTCAGCCGTTCGGAAACGTCACCGTAGAATTTCGAGATCGCGGCATCGACGCTGTCGCCGGCATGAACCAGGCTGGCGTAGGAACCGAGCCGTCCCGCGAGATCGTCGATCGCCTCATAGCGTTTCACCGCTTCCGCAAGCCATTCGCCGCCGTCCTCGCCCGCGGTCTTGTCCGCAAGCTTGCCCTTGTAGTCGGTCTCAAACGCGACGCATTCGGAATCCATCTTCTCGAGGTCGCGCGCGATCTCAGGCGCGTCGATGCCGGCATAGAGATCGCCAAGGTTCCATTCCGGTAATTTACCGGTCTTGATCTTCGCCTTGGCGGTGGATTTGCCTGAACTGGCTTTGCGGAGAGCGGACGTGGACGTCATCGTGATGAAAACCTGTCAGTCGGAATGGGGTAGAAGCGGGACGGCAAGGTTTAAGCGCGCGTTAATCGGCATCGGCGACAGTGCCCCGATTCGATACAGATAGTCGTAACGTGCGGGGAAAACCATGGCTGCCAGCATTTTGATCGCCGACGACGACGCCGTACAGCGCCGCCTGGTCGAGAACATGGTGCAGAAATGCGGCTATGAGGCGGTCGTGGTCGACAGCGGCGATGCTGCGATCGCCATGCTGACCGCGGCGGACGCGCCCGCGATCGATGCCTTGGTACTAGACCTCGTGATGCCGGGCCTCGACGGCATGGGCGTGCTGGCCAAAATCCGCGAGGCCGGTCTTTCCATTCCCGTGATCGTGCAGACCGCCCATGGCGGTATCGACAATGTGATTTCGGCGATGCGCGCCGGCGCCCAGGATTTCGTGGTCAAGCCGGTCGGCATGGAGCGGCTGCAGGTTTCCTTGCGCAACGCGCTCAATACCAGCGCGCTGAAGGGCGAGTTGCAGCGTATCCGCCACAGCCGCGAAGGCCGGCTGACCTTCTCCGACATCATTACCCGCAGCGATGCGATGGCTGCGGTGCTGCGCATCGCGCAAAAGGCGGCCGCTTCGCAGATTCCGGTGCTGATCGAAGGCGAATCCGGCGTCGGCAAGGAATTGTTCGCCCGCGCCATTCACGGCAGCGGCGAGCGCAAGTCAAAGCCGTTCGTCGCCGTCAATTGCGGCGCGATCCCCGACAATCTCGTGGAATCGATCCTGTTCGGTCATGAGAAGGGCGCCTTCACCGGCGCGACCGAACGCCACACCGGCAAATTCGTCGAGGCCAGCGGCGGCACGCTGTTCCTGGACGAGGTCTCCGAACTGCCGCTGGCCGCGCAGGTGAAACTCTTGCGCGCTTTGCAGGAAGGCGCGGTCGAAGCCGTCGGCGGCCGCAAGCCCGTGAAGGTCGATGTCCGGATCATCTCGGCGACCAACCGAAAGCTGCTCGACCGCGTCAAAAGCGGTCACTTCCGCGAAGATCTGTTCTACCGCCTGCATGTGCTGCCGCTGACGATCCCGCCGCTGCGCGCGCGGCGCGAGGACATCCCGCATCTGCTCCGGCATTTCCTCTCGCGGTTCGGTGCGGAAGAGAACCGGACCATCACCGGCATCAGTGGTGAGGCGATGGCGCATCTCGCCCAGCTCGACTGGCCCGGCAACATTCGCCAGCTCGAGAACGCGGTCTATCGCGCGGTGGTCATGAGCGACGGCGACCAGCTGGGAGTGTCCGACTTCCCCTCGCTGCCCTCCCACGCGACGGTCGCCCCTCACGCACCAAGCGAGCCGCTGGTGGTGTCTCCGGCGATCCAGCATACCGCGCCTGCGATGGTTTCCGGTAATGAAATACCGATAGCGCCCCTGCCCGCCCATGGCACCCTGGCGATGCTGACCAGCGCCGGTGAGATGCGGCCGCTGGAAGAGATGGAGAACGAGATCATCCGTTTCGCGATCGCGCACTACCGCGGCCAGATGTCCGAGGTGGCGCGGCGCCTGAAAATCGGCCGCTCCACGCTCTATCGCAAGCTCGATGAAGCCGCGGGGCAAGAACCTTCGCCCGATGACACGAAAGAGACCAATTGAGGCGAAACAGTCGACTGTTGCCCCTCGGGTTGGGGATTGCGAAAATCGACCACAACCTTCGGTCATTGCAGAACTTTCGAACCGTGGCTTGCAGGTGACAGACAAACGGGGGGTGTGCGTGGCAAAAGCGCATCATCCGTTGCAAAGGAGTTGTGGTCAGTTTGTCGTGAGTTGCCCCATCTAGCGTGGTCTGCTGATAAGGGGCGCCTGTTTCGTGGTGTGCGTGAATGATTTGCGTGCAGGCGTGCCAGGCTGACGGGGCTGGCTTCAGCGAAGACTGACGGTAACCGGAACTGTTCCTTGCCGGGGCGGTTTCACCCAGAGGGGTGCGACGATGCGAGACTACTCGAACAACCGTGGTGGGTTTGATCGCGTTTTGTTGGCGGTCGCCGCAACCTTCCTCACGGTGTCCGCAACCTCGGCAATGGCCCAAGGCCCGAACCGCGCCACTCCCGCCGAACTCGCAATCGATGCCGCCGTCCCGCGCCCCGAGCCCGCGAACCTTCCGCCTCCGACCGCCAGCGATTTCAAGATAGACACCACGGCTTCCACCGCGCCTGCGGTCGAGGCCAAATCTTCTGACGTAAAGCCAACCGATACCAAGCCGATCGATATCGCGGCACCCGCGCCGGCGGTTCCCAGCACGATGATGCCTGCGACCGCAAACATGGCGCCGAGCGTGCCGCTGCCGAGCACACCACTGACGGCATCGACCGACAGCGCCGCGCCCGCTGCCGCAGCTCCGGCCGCGCCCGCCGCCGCACCTGTTACGGCGCCCGCAACCGCCGCGGCGCCACCCGCCGAGCCCCCGGTCAAGGTCAGCACGGTTCCTGCCGCCGATCAGCCGGTCGCCGACAAATTGAAGGACATGCTCGCGGCGAAGTCGCTGCGCTATTTCGACCGCAAGGCCGAGCGCGCCGCCGTCGAGAAATTCTACAGCGCCCGCGACTACGCGCCGCTGTGGACGCAGTCGGGCAGCCTCACCGACAGCGGCAAGGGCGTCATCGCCCGCCTGAAGGACGCCGGCTCCGACGGCCTCAATCCGAATGATTATGCGGTGCCGGATTTTGCCGCCGCAACTTCACCCGACGCGCTCGCCGAAGCCGATCTGAAGCTCACCGCCAGCATGCTCGACTATGCGCGCCAGGCGCAGAGCGGCCGCATGCACTGGTCACAGGTCTCCGCCGACATCCAGTATCCGGATCATCCGATCGATGCGTCGGAAGTGCTGGCCAATGTCACCGGCGCAAAGGACGCCTCCGCCACGCTCGACGGCTACAATCCGCCGCAAAAGCTTTATCAGGAGCTGAAGCAGAAGCTCGCCGAGTTGCGCGGCCAGGGCGACGGCCCCGTCATCACCATTGCCGAAGGCCAGACGCTCACCTTCAAGCCGGCCAACAAGAAGCAGCCGGAGGTCGCGCCGGAAGATCCGCGCGTGCCGCAGCTGCGCGCCAAGCTCGGTATCACCGAGAATGCCGATGACACGCATTTCGATGCGGCGGTCTCAGAAGCCGTCCGCAAATTCCAGGACAACGCCGACATCAAGGTCACCGGGGCGCTCGACAACGCCACCGTCAAGGCGCTGAACAGCCCGAAGCGCGACAAGCAGATCGACGTCGTGCTCGTCAACATGGAGCGATGGCGCTGGCTGCCGCGCGACCTCGGCGTGGCTTCGCTCGGCGACGCCTATGTCATCCTCAACATCCCCGACTATACGCTGAAGGTGATGCAGCACGGTGCGCAGGTCTGGACCACGCGCGTGGTGACCGGCAAGCCGGGCACGCATGCGACGCCGCTTCTGACCGAGACGATGAAGTACATCACGGTCAATCCCACCTGGAACGTGCCGCCGTCGATCGTCTACAACGAATATCTTCCGGCCTTGCAGCAGGATCCGACCGTGCTGCAGCGCATGGGCCTGCGGCTCGACAAGAATCCCGACGGCAGCATCCACATTTCACAGCCGCCGGGTGAAGCCAACGCGCTCGGCCGCATCCGCTTCAACTTCCCGAACAAGTTCCTGGTCTATCAGCACGACACCCCGGACAAGTATCTGTTCGAGAAGACCGAGCGCGCCTACAGCCATGGCTGCATGCGCGTGCAGTATCCCGATCAGTACGCTTCCACGCTGCTCAACATCGCGCTGCCCGACCAGAAATGGACGCCGGAGAAGATTCGCAGCATGTACGGGCACAGCGAGATCGACCTGAAATTCCCCACGCCCATCCCGGTCAACATCACCTATCAGACCGCCTTCGTGGACGACGCCGGCAAGCTGCAGTTCCGCAAGGACGTCTATGGCCGCGACGCCACCATGATCTCGCTGTTGAAGACCGGACGGGCGAGAGAGCTGGAGAACGTGGTTGCGCATTCGCAGCCGGGCTACGGGCCAAGCCGAAACACGCAGCTGCCGCCGGGCGTCGCCTTTGCGAATGGCGGCGGCTATTCCGGGCCGTCGTTCTTCGACCGGCTGTTCGGGCCGCCGACGCCGCCCGCCCCGGTCGGCCGCCGCGCCCAGCAGCAGCCGCGCCGGGTCATGACCCGGTAAGCGCGACCCTCATTTTGGTAGAAGATTTAACGGCCTCGCCCCTCGGGCGGGGCCGTTTCACGTTAACCATTGTCCACCCCGAAACGGGCAGCCGGCACTTTTTCGCCATACTTGACCGGTTAGCTTAACCCTAACTTGGGAACGGGATGGTAACGGTCTGTTAACCATCCCGCTTTAGGAAGCGTTCATTCTCTTTCGCCTTACAGGGGTTGGCGGAAGGTCCACTGAACGCTCGTCGATTGGGTGGGCTCATCGTGCCGATTGGTTTCGCACGCCAATTCAACTCGCTGTCTGCGCCCCGGAAGGGCATCAAGGCTGGAGCCCGCATCGGGCTCGCATCGGCATTGCTGATGCTGGGGGCCGGCTCGGTTCACGACGCCACCGCGCAGAACGAGACCCGCACCCTCACCTTCCATCACACCCATTCCGAGGAAGACCTCACCGTCACCTTCAAGCGCGACGGCCGTTATGACGAGGACGCGCTGAAGCAGCTCAATCATTATCTCCGCGACTGGCGCAGCCAGGAACAGACCGTGATGGACCGCCACCTGTTCGACATCCTCTGGGAAGTCTATCGCGACGTCGACGGCAAGCAGCCGATCCAGATCATCTCCTCCTATCGTTCTCCCGCCACCAACGCCATGCTCCGCCACCGCTCCGCCAACTCCGGCGTGGCGCGCTTCTCCCAGCACATGCTGGGGCATGCGATGGACTTCTACATTCCCGGCGTGCCGCTGGAGCAGATCCGCGCCGCAGGCCTGCGGCTGCAGCGCGGCGGCGTCGGCTTTTATCCGACCTCCGGCTCGCCCTTCGTGCATCTCGACACCGGCAGCATCCGCCACTGGCCGCGCATGACGCATGACCAACTGGCGAAGGTGTTCCCCGACGGCCGCACCGTGCATGTGCCGACGGATGGCAAGCCGCTGAAGGGCTATGAGCTCGCCAAGGCCGACATCGAGAAGCGCGGCGGCGGCGACGATGCCGCCACCGTTGGCAAGCCCTCGTTCCTGGCTTCGCTGTTCAAGGGCAAAGGCAAGGCCAAGGCGAACGACGACGAGGAAGAGGCGGCGGTGCCCGCCCCGCCTGCGAAGCCCGCGCCGGTCGTCGTCGCGGCCGCCAAGCCCGCTCCAGCCGCACCGGCGGCGCGTGCGAAAGTCCCCGCGATCCAGCTGGCCTCGGCTGATGTGCAGTCGGTGCAGCTGCCGAAGCCACAAGCAGCAGCGGTCGCCGACAAGGCCGAGCCGAAGACGCCCGCCGACATCATCAACGCGCGCGGCTTCTGGGGCGATGATTCCGCTCCGAAGCAGGCGACGCCGGCCCAGTTGGCCGCCCTCACCGCGCGCAAGGCGCTCGAGACCGCGGACCCGCAAGCCACCGCGAGCGTGCCGCAGGCCTATTCTGCGCTGGCCTATGCGCCGCCCTCGACCTCGCCGGTCGATCGCTCCAACATCGTGGCGGCGTCCGCGCCGATCCCCGCGCGAGCCGCGCGGCCCGCGCGCAATGCGGCGGCCTCGGCGACCGAGACCAACACCATCGCGACCAAGGGCGACCCCGTCACGACGGCGGCGCGCGTTTCGGCCGGCAAGGGCAACGACATCTGGATGCGCATCATGATGCTGGCGCCGAGCGCCAGCCGCGCGATGTCGGTCACCGTGATGGGCGATTCAGATATGAGCGCGATGCGCGCCTACTTCGTCAAGCCGGCAAGCATGATCGCGATGGGCTTCACCGACGATCCGCTGCTCGGCATGAGCGTCGATCGCTTCTCGGGCTCTGCGACCACCCGGCTCGAGATGACGTCGTTCTCGCTGCGCACCGCCTCGCTGCGCTAAGCGCATCGTTCTTCCCGCTAAATCATCCCCAGCGCCTGCATGTAGGTCTCGAGAATGGTCTCGGCCTCCTGCCGCTCGTTGGGGTCTTGTTTGCGCAACCTCACGATGGCGCGCAGCGCCTTGACGTCGAAGCCGTTGCCCTTGCCCTCGGCATAGACGTCGCGAATGTCGTCGGAGATGGTCTTCTTCTCCTCTTCCAGTCGCTCGATGCGCTCGATGATGGCCTTGAGCTGGTCCTTGGCGAAACGTGTCGCGTGTTCTTGCGTAGCGGCGGCGGCGGCGGTGGCCATCCCAAACTCCCGAAATCAACCTGACAAATGCGAGGGCTCGCTGGCACATCGCGCCGCGACACTCGAATTTCGCTCACCTTGGGTCAAGGCAACATCGCGCTCATCCACAGCGCGCCCACAGGAGTTGCGGGTGCGCGATGATCGCCCTTGCACGTGACAATATGAAACGCGAATCAGTGCCCGGGATGGGACTTCTTCATCGCCGCCAGTTGCTCGGGGCTGGCGCTGCCCTGATATTTCGATTTCCAGGTCTCGTAGGGCATGCCGTAGACCGCCTCGCGGCTCTCGTCCTTGGAGAGCGCCACGCCTTGCTCGTCGGCGGCGTCCTTGAGCCAATTGGACAGGCAGTTGCGGCAGAAGCCGGCGAGGTTCATCAAATCGAGGTTCTGGACGTCGGTGCGCTCGCGCAGATGGGTGAGCAGGCGGCGAAAGGCGGCGGCTTCGAGTTCCGTGCGGGTCTTGTCGTCAATGGCCATGGCCGTAAATCCCGTCGTTGCTTTGGCTTCGCTATTCATATGGAGCTTGCCACAGATTCCGCCATATCGCAGCGCAAACAATGGCTTGTGGGGCTGATTTTGCAGGTGCCGCATGGACCCACGGCAAACGGAAATTGCCGCTTTGGCCGTTGACAGTCGCCGCCGCCTTACGCGAAATCGTCGCTGATTTGAGATATAGCTTCGCGCAATGATTCCCCTTACCTCCGTTCGTCCTTGTTCGATCGCCGTCACATTTATGACGGCGCTTTTCCTGCTCTGCGCCGGGAACGGTTCGGCGCGCGCGGACTTTCGTCTGTGCAACAACACCTCCAGCCGGGTCGGAATTGCGCTCGGCTACAAGGACGCAGAAGGGTGGACCACCGAAGGCTGGTGGAACGTGTCCTCGCGAAGCTGTGAGACCTTGCTGAAGGGAACATTGGTGGCGCGCTTCTACTACATCTACGCGCTCGACTACGATCGCGGCGGCGAATGGTCGGGGCAGGCCTTCATGTGCTCGCGCGACAAGGAGTTCACCATCAAGGGCACCGAGAACTGCCTGGCGCGCGGCTTCGACCGCACCGGCTTCTTCGAAGTCGACACCGCCGACCAGCGCGCCTGGACCGTGCAACTCACCGATGCCAATGAGCAGCCGGCAGCACAGCAGCGCGTTCCGGGTATCCCGGGAACGGTCGGCCCCGGCGGCGTGCCGGGCCTGCCGAACGCACCGGGTGCGGGCCTGCCGCCAGCCCCCGGAAGCAAGAAATGAGACGGCTGCGCCGTATCAAGATCCTCGCGACGCTCGGTCCAGCATCTTCGGATAGCGCGATGATCCGTCGCTTGTTCGAGGCAGGCGCCGACATCTTCCGCATCAACATGAGCCACACCTCGCATGACAAGATGCGGGAATTGGTCGCCACCATCCGCAACGTCGAGTCCAGCTATGGCCGTCCGATCGGCATCCTCGTCGATCTGCAGGGACCGAAGCTGCGGCTCGGCTCGTTCGCCGAAGGCGCGGTGCAGCTCAAGAACGGCCAGAGCTTTACGCTCGATTCCGACAAGGCGCCCGGCGACGTCTCGCGCGTAAACCTGCCGCATCCGGAAATCCTTGCCGCGCTGAAGCCCGGACATGCGTTGCTGCTCGACGACGGCAAGGTGCGGCTGATTGCGGAAGAGTGCTCGCCCGACCGCGCCGTCACCCGCGTCGTGATCGGCGGCAGGATGTCGGACCGCAAGGGCGTCAGCCTGCCCGACACCGACCTGCCGGTGTCGGCGATGACGCCGAAGGACAAGGCCGATCTCGAGGCGGCGCTGGTCACCGGTGTCGACTGGATCGCGCTCTCCTTCGTGCAGCGCGCCGACGACGTGATCGAGGCCAAGAAGATGATTCGTGGCCGCGCCGCCGTGATGGCGAAGATCGAGAAGCCGCAGGCGATCGATCGTCTCGCCGAAATCCTTGAAGTCTCCGACGCGCTGATGGTGGCACGCGGCGATCTCGGCGTTGAGCTGCCGCTGGAGCGGGTGCCGAGCCTGCAAAAACAGATGACGCGGATGGCGCGGCGCGCCGGCAAGCCGGTGGTGATCGCTACCCAGATGCTGGAGTTGATGATCCAGGCTCCGGTGCCGACCCGCGCCGAGGTCTCCGACGTCGCCACCGCGGTCTATGAGGGCGCGGATGCCATCATGCTGTCGGCGGAGTCGGCAGCCGGAAAATTCCCGGTCGAGGCGGTCGCGACCATGAACCGCATCGGCGAGGAGGTAGAGCGCGATCCGACCTATCGCCAGGTCATCACCGCGCAGCGTCCCGATCCGGAAGCCACGGCCGGCGATGCCATCGCCGACGCCGCGCGGCAAATCGCCGAGACGCTCGATCTGCCCGCGGTAATCTGCTGGACCTCGTCGGGCTCGACCGCGATCCGCGTGGCGCGCGAACGCCCGAAGCCGCCGATCGTCGCGATCACGCCGAACATCACCGCGGGGCGAAAACTCTCGGTGGTGTGGGGTGTGCACTGCGTGGTGGCCGAGGACGCTCATGATCTCGACGACATGGTGGACCGCGCCGGCAAGATCGCCTTCCGCGACGGCTTCGTCCGCGCCGGCCAGCGCGTGCTGATCGTCGCCGGCGTGCCGCTCGGCATTCCCGGCACCACCAACATGGTCCGCATCGCCTCCGTCGGTCCGGATGGCGATGCGAACATGTGAGGGGTGGCCGTTTGGTCGGCGCATTCGCAAGTTCTGATTAGACCTGTCAAACAGCTACTCGTCATTGCGAGGAGCCAACGGGTCCGGCCCTCTTGGGCCGGCCCGATGACAGGCTCCGCGACGAAGCAATCCAGAATGCACCCGCGGAAAGATTCTGGATTGCTTCGCTGCGCTCGCAATGACGAGAAAACATGAAACCACATTCCCGCGGCGCGCTTTTTGCGTCCGGGTCTTGCAATTTCGTTGGCCCTCTGAAAACAGAGGGCGCAGGGAATGCCGGGTGCACGCCGCACCCACTGCCACGCGTGCAAAACAAGAGAACGCACGCAGGCCAACACAGGTACGCCGAAATCACTCCGGCACTCCCTGCGCAACGGTTTTACGGCTGCTCCGTGCTCTCCCTGGTGTACCGGGCTTTTTAGCCACCATCGCGTTATCGATCTCCGCGTTTCGGCCGCAAGGCCGAAATCGCGCGTCGATAACGCTTGATCCCAGCGTCGGGGGATCAGGACCACACGGCTTGACCGTACGCATCGTGCCGCACGTCTTGCGGCCCAAAGCGTCCATCGCAACCCGCCTCACGTCTGGTGACGAATGGCCATCACGTCCCCCGTGTCGAGGCGGGCTGGCTTCTTTAAATCATAACTTCTGTGTTTCGGAAAGACAAATATTTTTGCTCGAGCGCGCTTGACTCGTCGGGCAAAACAGGCGGCGGGTTTTTGGCGCGTAGCTTGACAAGTTTATGTCGCGCGGCCCCTTATCCTCGACGCGACGGCCGCCAGACGGCAGGAGGAAGAACAAGGTGACGATGAAGCCGTGGCCGGGAGCCGAGACATCATGAGCAACGCGCAACCATCGCTGCTTCCTCACGCGACGCGTGAGCTCGCAAAATTTGCCGCGACAACCCGCTTCGAGCAGATACCGGCCGAGATCATCGAACGCATCAAGCTGAGCCTGATCGACGGCCTCGGCGTTTGCCTGCAGGGTTCGACCTTGCCCTGGACGCGGATCGTTCACGACATCGTCGGTGAAGAAGGCGGCAAGCCGGTCGCCTCGGTCTGGGGACGCGGCCGGCGCACCTCGCTGACCAACGCCGTGCTCGCCAACAGCACGGCCGGCCACGCCTTCGAGATGGACGACATCCACAAGGAATTGATCGTTCATCCCAATTCGCTGGCGGTACCGGTGGCGATGGCGCTTGCCGAAGCCGATCCCGCCATTTCCGGGCGGGACATCGCTCTCGCCTTGAGCGTCGGTTACGAGGTCGGGCTTCGCATCGGCAATGCCGCGACCATGTCGCTGTTCCTGAACGGCTTCCATCCGCAGGGCACTTCAGGCGCGTTCGTCGCAGCCGCGACGGCAGGAAAGCTGCTCGGGCTCAACGCCGAACAGATGCAGAATGCGCTGGGCATCGCCGGTTCGATGGCCGCCGGCCTGATGGCCGCGCAGGAAGGCGCGATGGTCAAACGCCTCCATGCCGGCCGCGCGGCGCAAGGCGGTCTGCTGGCGGCGTTACTGGCGAGAGGCGGATTCACCGGCACCTCCGACGTCGTCGAGGCCGGCTATGGCGGCTTCCTCAGTTCGTTTGCGCGGACGCCCAATCCAGCAAGGTTGCTCGAAGGTCTGGGGAGCGATTGGGAAGCCGGCAAAGTCGGCTTCAAGATGTATCCCAATGTCACCAGCATCCATGCCGCCCTCGATGCATTCCGGTCGATCCTGATCGAGGAGAAACTGGCCGCGCCCGAGATCAGCGAAGTCCACGTCGGATGCGGTCACATGACATTCGTCCATACCGCCTGGGACTATCGGCCGGCCGGCGTCACCGCGGCACAAATGAACATGTATTACGGCCTCAGCGTCATGGCGCTCCGGAAAGACGTGACCGCCGCCGATTACGGCGAGGCAGAGATCGCCAATCCGGACATCCTGTCATTCATCCCGAGGATCCGGATTGAAGAAGACGCCGAACTCGAAAGCCGGGGCGCCGCCTTCCGCCATGCCGCGCGCCTGCGCGTCCTGACCGCCGACGGACGTACGTTGATACGCGAAGTTCTGCACCGGCGCGGCAGTCCCGAGAATCCGGTCGAGCGGCCTGACATCGAGCGCAAGTTCAACACCAATGTGGATGGTCTTTTGAAGCCTCCCGTTCGGACCCGCCTGATCGAGTTATGCGCGTCGCTCGAGAAGCTCCCGACCGTCGTCGAACTCAACGAGATCATGGCTGCTGAACTTGCCTGACGCTGAGGCGCGTGCCGATAAATTCGCAATGCGAGCCCGCTATTGGAGCTGCGGAGATGAGCAAAACCAGAAGTTTTCCATGGATCTCCAGCCCTCCTTGACTGCCTGATCCCGGCACTCTTCGTACGTCTTGTAGCGACCGGTGCGCTGGGTCGGGTGCCATGGCCCAATCGGCCTGACTGACCAGGCCTTGGAGGCAACCTGGAAACTCGTGCGTCCGGCATTCGCAGGTTGCCTGGCATTGGCGATGTCAATCGACAGGGATGCGGCGCGGCGGCGCAATCGGAATACGCGCGGCTGGCCGGCGTGTCGCTCGCGGAGCTGACGGCGGCCATGGAGACGTATTTGCCCATCGTCCGCACCTTCGTCGTCCTCGGCGACGTGGTGCCGTCATTGCGGGACCGGCTGATCCAGCGCATCGAAGCGGGGCTGCGCTCGGAAGACTGAACCGTCCTGGTCGCGGGCGAGCTGTCAGCCCCCGGGGCCGTCCTTCATGATGTAGCCCATCAGGTCGTCCACGTTGTGCTCCAAATCCCGGATGATGTCCTTGACGACGTCTCCGATCGAGATCACGCCCACGACCTTGCCCGCGTCCAGCACTGGCAGATGGCGAAAGCCGCGCTTGGCCATCATTGCCATGCAGGCCTCCAGCTGATCGTCCGGCTTCACCGTCACCGGGTTGCCCGTCATCACCTGGCTCACCGGCGTCTGCTTCGCATCGAGTCCGGGCAGCAGCACTTTGATGGCGCAGTCACCCTGGGTCACGATACCGACCAGCACGCCGTCGTCGATGACCAGCACCGACCGGACCCGGTTGTCGCGCATCTGGCGCAAGGCTTCGACGACCATGTCGCCGGAACGAACATGGATCAGGGCGCCCCTCTTGTGGGCCAACGCGTTTTTTACTGTGCTCATCGATATCCCCTCGTGGGCCCTGTCCTGCCCCGCCTTCATGGTCCGCATTGAAGGATAGTCGAAATATCCTGCCTCGTCAGCACCGCGCCGATGTCGCCCTGCCAACCCTGCCACCGCCCGACAGCGGGATTTTCACCGCCTCACCAAGCGACATGAGAAAGCGGCGACGCGCTTTGGAGGCCGCACCGTCTTTGCCGCTCACGGCACCGCCGCCACGGTGCGCGGCTGGCGGCGGCCGATGGTCAACACGCAGATCACGCCGACCGTGGCGGTCGCGGCGATCGGCATCATGGCGAGCGGGAAGCTGTGTGTCTCAGCCTGGATGTAACCGATCAAATAGTTGAAGGCGAACGCGGACAGATTTCCCAGCGCGTTGATTTGCGCCAGCCCGGCCGCGGCCGATGCTGCACCAAGCCATTCCGACGACAGCGCCCAGAACGGCCCCTTGCTGGCATAGGTGCCGGCTGCGATCAGCGTCAGCAGCGGAATCATGATCCAGAGGTTGCCGATCGCAAAGAACGTCGCGATCATGGCGACGACCATCCATGCGAGCGGCAGCGCATTGTGCCACACCCGCTCGCCGGTGCGATCGGAATTGCGGCCCCACAACACCATCCACACGGCAGAGATGCCAAAAGGCACGGCGGTGATCAGGCCGGTCTGCCAGTTCGTCAGTCCGAACGACTTGACCAATTGCGGCATCCACAGCGAGAGTGACGTCGAAGCCCCTGCTGCACCCGCATAGACCAGCGCCATGATCAGCACGTATTTGTTGGAGATCACACGCCAGACCGAGTTGTGGGAAATGCGCGGCGCGCGCCTGCGTTCGCTCTCCAGCGTGGCGACCAACCATTGGCGCTGCTCCGCCGTCAACCACGCGGCATGCTCCGGCCGATCGGTCAAATAGACGAAGCTCGCGAACCCGAGCAGCACCGCCGGCACGGCTTCGAGAATGAAAATCCACTGCCAGCCGCCAAGGCCGAGGATCCCGTCCATATAGAGAATGGCGCCCGAGATCGGTGAGCCGATCAAGCCCGCCACCGGCAGGGCCACCATGAAGATGCCGACGATGATCGCCCGATACTGCGCGGGATACCAGTAGGTGATGTAGAGGATCACGCCGGGGAAGAAGCCGGCCTCGGCGGCGCCAAGCAGAAATCGCAGCACCAGGAACGAATTCGGTCCGCCAATCAGCGCGAACGCGGCGGAGACCAGACCCCAGGTGATCATGATGCGGGCGATCCAGGTGCGCGCGCCAAACCGCTGCAGCGCCAAATTGCTCGGCACTTCGAGCAGGAAATAGCCGAGAAAGAAGATGCCCGCGCCGAGGCCGTAGGTCTTCGGATCGATGCCGACCGCCTTGTTCATCTGCAGCGCGGCGAAGCCGACATTCACACGGTCGATGTAGTTGACCAGATAGGCCGCGATCAGGAACGGCATCAAGCGCCAGGACACCCGGCGGATGGTTTCCGATTCCACGCTGCTTACGGTTGACGTTGGCATGGCGGCTCCTCCCTGATTTTTTTGCGACGTGACGGTTTTTCCTCAGGTCAATGCAACCGCGAAAGAATGCTTCTTTTTGGATGGAGCCGCAACGTCGTATCGCGCGGCAATCGTGCCGTCATGCAATGCAGCAAACCGGCTCCTGAATTGATCAGCGATAGAGATCGGCGCGCGACAGCGGCAAACCGGAGGCGCCGCGCTTGCGCTTCGACGCCAGCGTCTGGAAGATGCCGATCCTGCCGCGATCGAAGCCGATCGACACGCCGGCAAGATAGATGAGCCACAGGCGGGCCTTCACCGCGCCGATCTCACGCTCGGCGGCGGCCTGGTTTGCCAGCAGGCGATCGTGCCACAGCCGCGTGGTGCGCGCGTAGTGCTCGCGCCAGCCCTCGACATCATGAACCTCGAAGCCGTTCCGCTCCAGGTTCGAGACCGACATTCCGACGTGATCGAGTTCGCCACCGGGGAAAATGTAACGGCCGATTGCAAGGGCTTCCTTGCTGTAGCTGCGCAGGAATTCCCGATCGGTGCGCTTCGCCGGCCGCGCGATGGTGTGATGCAGGTAGAACCCGTCGGGCTTGAGCAGCCGATGGATGGTCTTGAAATAGCGCGGGTAGTTTTGGCTGCCGACGTGCTCGAACATGCCGACCGACGCGATCTTGTCGAACTCGCCGTCGACGCTGGCATAGTCCTTCAATTCGATGGTCACGCGATCCTGCAGGCCGAGCCGGGCGATTTTCTCTCTTGCATAGGTGTATTGCTGGTCGGCGAGCGTGACGCCATGCGCGCGAACGCCGTAGTGTTGCGCGGCGTGAATGGGAAGCGCGCCCCAGCCGCAGCCGACGTCGAGAAAGGTCTCGTCCGGCTTGAGCCGCAGCTTGCGGCAGATCGTGTCGAGCTTGTCGCGCTGCGCTCGCGCAATGTCATCGTGCGGCTCGGTGAAATGGGCGCAACTGTAGACCATCTCGGGATCGAGAAAGAGGGCGTAGAACTCGTTCGAAAGATCGTAGTGATATTGAATGTTCTCGCGATTGGCCGGCTCGCTTCCGTCGCGCTCGGCCAGGTCACCGCGCACCGCTTCGAGCGGCCATGGTCCGCCGCGCGGGACCAACAGGAAGCGCGCGGCGGTCTTGAGCGCCAGCGTCTTGTCCAGCGTCTTGAGCGCATCCTTCAGCCGCACGCGCGGCCGCTGCGACATCAGGTCGAAATACGTGCCGTTGCGCAGCGTGATCCGCGCCGAGACCAGCAGATTGAGCAATGTATCCAGCTTCGGCCGCCGGATCAGCGCGGCGATCGCGCCCTCGTCGGCGATCGCAATGGCAAACGCAGTGGGCGCGAGGTCGGCCGGGACGGTCGAGCCGTCCCACAGCACGAAGCCCGTTTCGAGTCCCATGCGCTCGCGCGCGTGCGCGATCAGGTCCCGCATGGCATGGAGGCGTTTTTCAACGACGGTCATTCGGCACTCGTGTTGACATGCTTCTCAAGTCCGCGCCGTCGGCGCCGGCGGGTTCGCGCCGTCGGAGGCAGGCTGACGGCCGCTACCACCGAACTTGCGCGCGAGCGCCGGCGACGGGAGCGCGACCTGCTTGGCAAGACCGAGCAGCATCAGGAGCCGAATGGTCATCCAG
This sequence comes from uncultured Alphaproteobacteria bacterium, assembly GCA_963791665.1. Classification (GTDB taxonomy): domain Bacteria; phylum Pseudomonadota; class Alphaproteobacteria; order Rhizobiales; family Xanthobacteraceae; genus Bradyrhizobium. The sequence continues at coordinate 26,585 of CAWBTH010000039.1, forward strand.
GTGATATCGATCTCCCACCATTCGTGGCCATGACGCGCCGAACGCGGGTCAGCATGGTGATTGTTGTGCCAGCCCTCGCCGCTCGACAGCAATGCGGTGAGCGCGTGGTTGCGGCTCGCGTCTGATGTTTCGTAGTTCCGGTAGCCCCAGATATGGGTCACGGAATTGATCGACCATGTGATGTGCCACACCACGACGGTGCGCAGCGCCGCGCCCCAAACGAAAAGGCTCAAGCCGAATTGCGTCGCCTCCGACAGGGCGCCGCCCGAGCATGCAACCCATGCGAAGCCGGCGATGAAATACGCAATCCACGACAGCAGCACGACCTTGACCCAGTTGTGGCGTCGCTCCAGCCACGCGTAGAACGGATCCCGCATGATGTCCTGGGCGTAGCGCTCGATCAGCGCGGCGCGGTTCATGTCCTCCATTTTCACCATGAGCCAACCCATATGCGCCCAGAAAAAGCTCACGAGCGGGCTGTGCGGATCGTCTTCGTCGTCGGAATGGTGATGGTGCTTGCGATGGACCGCGACCCAATGCGGCGGCGAGTACTGCGCGCAGCACGTACCCAGCAGCGCGAAGCTGCGCTCCAGCCAGAGCGGGCAAACGAGACCGCGATGGGTGAGAAGCCGATGGAAGCAGAGATTGATCCCCAGCACGCCGAACACGAAAAATCCGGCGAGCAGCAGAACGACGCCCGTCCAGCTGAAGAACCAGGGGATGACGGCGAGCGCGGCGATCAGATGAACGGCGAGGAACCCATAGACGTTGTCTCGCTTCCATCTCACCATACGCGAGTCGACTGACGACCAACCTGCTGAACATACTATGCAATCCCTGTCGTGGCAGCCTGGCGGCTCCGCCGATGGCACGACTATCAGTTTTCGGGACTTATGTGTACTGGCTTGTCCGCGCCTTGCAGGTCTTGCGGCGCCAACCTCGCGGTAGAGCGCAAGCTATTCGGGATCGCTCACATTGACCCGCTCCACTAGTGGAAGCGCGGCATGACTTGCTGGCAGAGCAGGCGCAAGGCGTTCATCACCAGCGCATGCGGAATGAGGCTGCCGGGGTTGAGTTCGGCCAGGATGCCGTCGAGCCCGATCTCATCACGCAGGCGTTGCAGCTTCTCGGTGACAGAATCGGGCGTCCCGACGATCATCTTGTCGCGCAGCGCTTCTTCGTAATCGACGCTCTGCAGCCGCGCGCCGCGCTCGGCGCGCTGCTCGATGGCGCGCGCCCCCGACAGGTTCGCGGACGCCTCGAGCTGGCCGCCGATGGTGCGGAACAGATGCATGACGCTTTCCTCGGGCTCGCGCCGCGCCCGCTCCTCGGTCTCGGCGATATAGACCGGCACGCGCAGATAGACCTCGCCGGTGCCGGGATGGCCGGCGGCGCGCCAGGCCTCGCGATAACCGGCCACCAGCGGCGCCAGCTCCGAGATCGTGCCGATACGGGCGGCGACGAAGATGGCGTGACCCTGCGCGCCGATCGCGGCATAGGTGTCGACGCTGGTCGCGGCGATACGGATCGGCGGGTATGGCTTCTGGCGAGGTTTTGGCACCAATGCCACCTTGTCGTAGGCGAAATATTTTCCGCGATACGAGAAGCGCTCCTCGGTCCAGGCCCGCTTGACGATCTCCAGCGTCTCGGCGAAGCGCTCACGGCTTTCCTCATAGGGAACGCCGTAGGCCTCATAGGTGCGGGGAAACCCGCTGCGTCCGACACCGAAGATGAGGCGTCCGTCGCTGATCTGGTCGACGGTGGCGGCTTCCTCGGCGAGCCGCAGCGGATGGCAGAGCGGCAACACCTGAACTGCGGTGCCGATCTTCATCCGCCGCGTGCGCTGAGCAATTGCGGCGGCCAGAATCAATGGCGACGCCAGCACGGAGCGGTCGGGTACGAAGTGTAACTCCGCAAGCCACATGGCATGGAGCCCCCACGCCTCGGCGGCGTCGACCAGCGCAAAGGACTGCGCAAAGGCCTCCTCTTCGCTGGTGTCCCCGGATTTCTGAAACTCGTGGAACAAACCAAATTCCATTGCTTCTCCCCACCGACCGCTTTTTGAAAGCGATGGTAACGGACATCGGAACGGATGGAAACGGCTGTGAGGGTTACGCGGCATGGCGCAGCTGTGCTTAGCTGCACCTTGGCAATTCGGGACAGGCGAGCCGTTCAGGCGGCGATCGAGAGATCGAACCATGGCATTGCGAGAGCGAGTGGCAATCGGAATTGGCTTCGCGGGTGCCCTGTTTTTCTTGCTTGGTGCGGCGGCCTTTGCCCAGGACGCCGGCCACTATCCGAACAGACCGGTCATGATGATCGTGCCGTTCGCGCCAGGCGGCGCTTCCGATTTCGTCGCCCGCATCATCCAGCACGGCGTCAGCGATATCATCGGCCAGCAGATCGTGGTCGACAATCGGCCGGGCGCGGCGGGTCTGATCGGGACCGAGTCCGCAGCCCGTGCGGCGCCGGACGGCTACACGACGTTTCTTGGCAATATCGGCACCCTCTCGATCAATCCCGGCGTCTACGCGTCCAGCATGCGCATCAAGCCCGACAAGGATCTCGCGCCGGTGACGATTTGCGCCGACACGCCGAGCATCCTGATCACCCGGCTGGACTTGCCGGTCAACACCGTCGGCGAACTGATCGCCTATGTGAAGGCGAACCAGGGCAAGGTCACCTTTGCCACGCCCGGCAGCAGCACCCTCAATCGGCTGGAAATGGAGGTTCTCAAAAAGGACGCGGGGCTCGACATGGTGCATGTGCCCTACAAGGGCGGCGCTGGCCCCGCGGTGACGGACGTCGTCGGCGGGCACGTCGACCTCATGTTCACGACCCTTTCGTCGGCGATGGAGTTCGTGAAGGCGAACAAGGTCAAGGCGCTTGCCGTCACCACGCGCGAGCGAATGGCCGATCTGCCTGACATACCGACCATGTACGAGCTCGGATGGACAAACCTCGTGACGTCCTCCTGGCAGGGCGTGCTGGTGCCGTCAGGTACGCCGCGGCCGATCATAGACCGGCTGCATGCCGCGATCACAAAAGTGCTTGCCGATCCCGAGATTCAGGCGCGCCTGCGCCAGGGTGGCGCGATCGCGGTGAGCAGCAAGTCGCCGGAGGAATTCAAGACCTACATCGACGGCGAAACCGCGAAGTGGGCCAGGGTGATCGAGGATGCCGGCGTGCGCGCGGAGTGAGCGAACAGAGATCGACGCGAAGGCGTTTTAACGACGCACCAACGCGAAGCCCGCCTGCGGCCCCTGCCACGAACCAGGTCCGGCAAAATTCACGAGACGACTAGTTGCAACATTGATGGTTGCAATGTCCGTTTTCGTCCCGTCCGCAACAGCGGCAATGACCGAACTGAGCCAGGCGGATGGGAGAATAATTGCCCTGGCCGGCTCCCCGACCGGGCAACCCGCGCTCGTTGAGGCAATAGCCGGCGGGCCGGCACGCGCTGGCGTCGGCGATCGCCGAACCCGACGATAGCAGCGACAGCCCGGAGGCCAGGACGACAAGCAGAACTAAAAATGACACCAAACGTATGGCGCGCGCGGTCATGAAGTCCCCCCTCTTCTCGCCAGCGATCGAACGTGATCACCACGAACAATCAGCACAGTCGGCCAAGAATGAGGAGATTGAGAACAAGAAACAAGTCAAATCGTCGTCGCGCCGTCCGAAAAAGCCGGCCATCGGCCGGTGAGGCGTACTGTGCCAACGGATGTTGCGCGTCCAGGGACGACATCCGTGCGCGATACTTTGACAACCGGGTCCCTCCAATCTAGGCTTTTGCGGTGCTACCGGCTCGGTCCGGTTGCGCGACAGGGAGAAGGCACATGAAGATCACGGTTGGAATGGGCAGCGTGATCGTCCGGCGTATCCTGGGCATCGCTGGAGTGGCTGCAGCTGGTACCGGACTGGTATCGATCACGAATAGTCAGGTGTTTGCGCATCAGTTTCTCCAGGACATGGCTCCCGGACCAAATCTCGGGATGGTCTACAGCCCGGAGCTTCAACTCATGGTCAAGCCGGGGACCACTGATCCCGTGTATAGCGACGCGCGCCCGGGTTCGTTCAAGGTGGTGGGGACGAGTGCCGTGACGCAGGGCTCCGGGCCCAACGGGAAAGGCCCGCACGCCGACAGCGACCCATAGTTTTTCAAGATCAATTGCGGGCGCGCCGGTTCAGAACCGGCGCGCGTCGCGACAGTTTGGTCGCGATGTCAGGATGCGCCGCATATGAAAACCATTCTGCTCATTACCGAGCAATTTGATCCGACCGCAGATCATCTCATTCAAGTCATCCGACGGCGAGGCTGCCCGGTCCTGCGATGGAATCTCGACCAATATCCGCAGGAATCAACGCTGACCTATCGCAATCTGTCACGTGAGTTCGGTGGCTGCATCGCCACCGAGGGGCGAATTGCGCCTTTGGACCTCGTCGGCAGTGTCTGGTATCGCGCTTCGCGTTGCCGCGGCTTTCCCGCCAGCCTCAAGCCCGAAGAACTCGAATTCGCCACGCGCGAGGCGGAAAGCGCGCTCAATTCCCTGCCGCTGGTCACCGATTGGCACTGGATCAATGAGCCGCGACGCCATCGCGACGCAACGTGGAAACCGGCCCAGCTTGCTGCGGCCCACCGGCTGGGTATGGCGGTCCCGCGCACGGTGATCACCAACGATCCGGCCGAGGTCAGGGCCTTCCGGGAAGAATGTGGCGGCAGCATCGTCTTCAAAACGTTGTCGCAGACGCTCAGTCTCGAGCCTGGCAAGGCCGGTTTCACCGGCATCGTGACGGATGAGATGTTATCGTCACTTGGTCTGATCCGGCATACACCCGGAATATTCCAGGAGCTCGTTCTCAAGGATTACGAGGTCCGGCTGACCGTTGTGGCTGGCAAAATGTTCGCCGCGAAGATTCTGTCGCAGCGGAATGAGCGTACGAGGCTCGACTGGCGAATTGCGCCCCACGACGTGGAATACGAACCCATCGAATTGCCGGCCGACATTTGCGACCAGGTCAGCGCTTTCATGGCTGAATCCGGACTGATCTATAGCTGCATCGATTTCATCGTCACGCCCGAGGGCCGACACGTCTTCCTGGAAAGCAATCCGCGCGGTCAGTACCTGTGGATCGAGCACTACACCGGCATGCCGATCACCGAGGCCATTGCCGACGCCCTGATGGTGGGCAAGGAAGGGACGATTTAGCCCGAGGAGAAGCATGCTGCGGGCTGCAAGATAGCTGCCCGCACGGCAACATGGTACCTTGCGCCCGGATTCGAAATGCCATAACCATTGCAAGCTGCATCACAGGAGCATGCCATGCACGATCGCGCTCTGAACTTCGTTGAGACGGGTCGCCAAAGCCTCGCGGCGGCCGCACGCGAATTCCACCTGAATGAAATGGATATCCTCACGAACGATATCTCCGACGAGGCGCTGGAAGCCTCCTCGGGAATCGAGAATCTGCCGATGTACCTGCTGCCCTGCACCTCTGCGCCTTGCATGGCGTCCACCTTCTGCTCAGGCAAGTGCTGAGGGGACTTCGTCGCCGGGCAGATCAACGCCCGGCGAAAAGCACATAACAGCCCGGAACATCGTGATTTCCCCGGGCTGTATTGCCGTTTTCAATTTTTGCATCGGCCACGCCGCGGCGGCGCGCGCATTCAGAAGCGCGACCTTCGGGCTCCCGCGCGCGTCTATTCCCAAACCAGAATATTCGGAAGGGATCGATCGGTCCGTCGCAATAGCGTGTAGCCGACACCTGCAAGCCCGCGAAAAAGCCCGAGATTGAATTTGTTTTGACTGACATCCCATCTGTATTGGCCGGTCAGCACCGCGTTTTCCAGAACCGCCATCGACCGCTTTGCGGCAAGTTCGCGAAGGTCGTCGCGTTCAAGGACGCAGCCCGCTTCATGAGTGAATTCGATATTGCCCAGCGTTCCGCAACACAGCGTATCGACCGAGCCTGGCCAATGTCGATCGACGCATTCGAGAGCATTGTGGATATCCGCGATCAGGATATCGGCGCCCGACTTTGCACTCGGCTCGGACTTCGAGACGCGTTGCTTGACCATCGCAATGCGCGCGAGGCCGATTCCCGCAGCGCCATGACACCATTGGCACGGCCAGGTCGCCTCCCCTTCGGCGTGCAGACGAGGCCAGCCATGATGCTCCGCGTTGAAGCTTGAATCCTCGAACGCGATGCATTCCACGGATGCGCCGACGAAATCCTCCCGTTCCGTCACCGCCCCCAGTGAAGCGAATGCATGGGCAAAGCCCGCGGCGCCGTGCGACATGCCATTGAGCGCCAGCCCGCCAACACCCTGCGCGACCCAACTGCGGCGGCCTTCCGGCCCGACCCGCTCTTGACGAAGAAGGTACTCGCCGCACGCTATCGCGCGCCGAAGCGCCTCGTTCGATCGGGTATCGCGATGAAGCCGAAGCAGCGCAAGAATCGCGCCGGCGCCGCCTCCAGTAAGGTCGAATTGCTTGTCGGCCGCGATCAGATCGTCGGTCAGCAAGTTCGCCGTCGCCAGCGCGTCGTCAAGCAAGGCTTCGTCGCCGAGAAATTTTCCCATCAGCGTCAGCGCATAAACGATTGACCCCAGACCGGTGGCGCCGCCGAGCCCGAGAGCGCGCGCGACGCGCGCGGCGTTTCTGCCGCGCATCGTCTTGCGCAAATGAGACGTTGCGGCGCGCGCAAGTTCGGCCGACGATTCGCTTCCTGCGGTGGCGGCATGAGCGGCGAGAAACACCGCAATTCCGGCGACGCCGTTGTAAAGATCCAGGCCCAACGGAACGAGCTGGGCCACCTCGGAGTTCTCCCAACCAGTCGAGGCCGATCCAGGCGGCGCTCGAGCCGCGGCGGATCGCGTGGCTGGATATTTCCCGAGCGATCCTGCCGGCCTCCGCGACGAACGTTTCCCTGGTCGGCGCGACGGGATTCTCCGCGCGCAGGAGCGGTCTTGCTTTCCTGTCGAGCTGCGGCTTGCCGTCGGAATCCAGCGTGGAAATCGTGTTCTGCCGGATGATCTCGACCTGCCAGGCAATATCCTGTTCGTTGAGCGACTCCACACGGGCCCGCGCATGGTCCAGTCCCGAGATGACCTGCGTGGGAATGGAAACGCCGCCGGCGTCACGGATTTCCGTGCCGTCGCTGGGCGCCGCGAAATATGGCACGTTCAGTGCGAGCAGAGCTGAACGTTCGCAACGCTGCAACGGCCAAAGGGGATCGAAAGCTTTCTCCCAGTCCGTCAACCTGGCGAGGAAATCGGCTTGTGCGGACCAGATGACGCCGTCATCCATCGTACGATGATTTTTCAGGCGTTGTGCGAGCAGCGCGTAAAAGCGGGTCGGGTGAATAACCTTGCGGACACGCAAACCGGCGAAACCGTCGAATAGAAATCCCTGCCCGTTGTCCGCGGTCTTCTGCACGACAAATCGCGCATACTCCTCGAAGCCCGCGATGAAATCGTCGATATGATCGCTGAATTTGGCATAGTCATTGTCGATATGCGGAATGTTCGGAGTGGTGGCGCGTTCAGTCGATCTCGTCGGCCGCATGGCGTCGGTATTCGGGTCGACCCACGTAAAACTCTCCTTTCGAGACTGCCAATTATTCATTCCGCCGACAGCGAAGACATCGTTGTTTGGAGACCGTCCGAAGGCAGGAAGCAAACCGACCATCATGATCGAATTGGCAACGAGTTTCGTGGAGGCTTCGAAAGCTTCCGCCTCGGGATCGCCGGATCTTCGCTCCTCGGGAAGCGCTTGCAGGATCAATTCAATGTCGATCGGCGTCGGATGCTCGCCGCAGGCGATGAGGTTTTCCTCATGCATGTCGGCGGCGGCAAAGCAATGAAACAGCGCCAGCCACGCGCCGGCGCGTCGGAAAAAGCGCTCGACCCCCTTCTGGTCGGCACAGCCGGTATGGTCGATGAACTCGGCCCAGCCGTAGCCCTCGCGCGCGATCGCACGCGCGGCTTTGAGCTCGATCGGCGCGCCCGAGCGATTCAATCGCGCGACGAGCTCGTACCAGGCCGCATCGAGGCGCAGGTCCTTGGGCTTGTAAACAACACGCGAGCCATCGTCGAACCGAACGATCTGTACCGAACGACCGTCATTGTGAAGATCGGACAGGTCGCCTTCGATCTCGTCGACTTTTCGCGTGACCGCTCCGGAAAGCAGGTCGTGCTCGATCGCCGCCCAATCGGCGTCCAGGCGCGCGATGAACTCGCGTGACGTATCGATCCATTGGCGCGCAATGGTCGCAATCGTTCGCAGCAGCACCGGCTTGTCTTCAAAAAGACGACGGAACCCGCCCCCTGTCATTTCTGCGGCGAACCGGTCGTAGACCGACGTTCCGGCGTCCTGGCGCGGCGCTGCATCATTTGCTGAATCAGCCGGAGAGGCTTTGGCTTTCCGCGCCTCGGCGAAGCGCTCGTAGATCGCCGGGGCGCAGTGGTTCGCGAGAGCCTTCAGCAATGACTGGCGCAGACTGACATGAGCGGATTCGTTCAGCCTTTCGTAGCTCCCTGGGAGGGCATTGGCCCATAGCAGAGCCTCGGCCTTTTTCACGACCGGCCTGAACAGGCATTCGAATGGATAAGCTCGATAGCTGGTTTCTTCGGGACCGACGCTGCCGCTGCCTTGCAGCGCTTCCTCGATCCAGATCGCATCCTCGATCCATGCCGGCAAAGCGGCCTTGCGGCGAACGGTGGCAAATCGTCCCAGAACATGTGCGAGCGACAAGCCGTCCCGCTCAAGTCGTCGGTTGAACATCGACCAATCGCCGCTGGCACACGACTGGCACCAGGCGGAAAGGCGATGCGCAGCCAAATCACAATGTGCTTTTTGGCCAGGCAATGTCTCGAACGCGTCGGAAAGCAGTTCGTCAATCGTTGCGGCGCGAACCCCCAGACGCTCAAAAAACGCATCCATACGCTTTCCCCCAAAAGCCGGCATCGATTCCTTGATAGACCCCATGGTCGGAAACGCGGAGCAACCGCAAGCCCCCCAACCGTACCCATCAACCGGTGGTGCTGCGATCGGTATCGTCACCTTGCCTTGAGCTGCGCTCTATGATCCTGCCTTCATCCATACGAAGCCGGCAGGCAGGAAAATCCAGCTCGGCAAGATAGCGATCGTCGTGCGTGATCATGACGATCGTCAAGCCAGCCTGCATCAATTCGGGCAGGACTTCATGGTAGAATTTTTGCCTAAATTCCGGATCCTGATCGGCCGTCCATTCGTCCAACAGCAGGATGGGACGCTTTTCAAGCAGGCTTACGACGAGTGCGAGGCGCTTGCGTTGGCCGCCCGACAGATCGAGCGTACGAAATTCGCTGTTTGACAGTGCTGTCTTGTCGGTCAATCGGAATTTTTGCAACAGCTGCCCGGCCTCGGTGTCATCCGCCGTGGATATTCCGTAGAGATGTCGAAACAAATGGTAGTCGGAAAAAATCGCCGACATCAGTGAGCGGTACGCCTCGCGTGTAGTGTCGTCCACGCGTGCGCCGTCGACCGTGATCGTGCCGGAATCCGGACGATACAATCCAGCCAGCAGCCGCATGAAAGTCGATTTCCCGGAGCCGTTTCCGCCCGTCACGAATACGAGATCGCCGGGTCGCAAGCTCAGGTCCAATGGTCCGACCTGGAACACGGCATTTGACGACTTATCGACGTAACGAAATACGATGTCGCGCATCTCGATCCGTTCGAAATGCCTCCTCGCCCCGGTTTCGGGCGCATCGGCCGAGACCACGGCGTTCCTCAGTTCAATCTCCAATTGGGCAAGCCGACCGGCCGCGGCATCCGCGGCCATCAGAACCGGCATTGATTGCACGAGACCGAAACATACTCCGACGACAAACAGCAGGGCTGTGGCGGTCATCACGATGGACCCGCCCGCAAGCGGGGCGCCGAATCTGGGCGCCACGAAGACAACGGCGCCGAGCGCAAGATACATTGCCGTCTGCCCCCAAACGATCCGTCTGTGGTTTTCGCTCTGGCTGGATATTTTTGCGTTGACCGCAGCTCTCGATATCTCGAACGTATGGTCGAACAAATCTGCGCTTCGTGAAGCGTTGAGCCGCACCTCCTTGAAGCCGTCCAGGAAATCATTGAGACGATCAAGCAGCTCGCGCTCTCGCTCGGCTGCCTTGTCCGTCTCAACGGTCGATCGGCTCGCCGAGTGAAACATGAACACGCCGGTGCCGACGACAACCGCGCTCAGCACGAAGGCTGCAATCGACAAATACGCGACGTATATCGCCACGCAAAACACAAGGACGACCCCCTGAAATCGCAAAGATCAGCGTTCTGCTCGATTGCGTCAGCACGGCTGTATCGCTGGTGATTGCAGCGACAACGCTTGCTCGACCGATCTTTTCCAGCGCCAGAAGTTCGGAGTGCCTGATTTGATCTATCAGCCGCAGCCGTAACCGGTGAACGATAGCTTCGATTTCAGCTGTCGTCGTGATCATGATGTATTGCTGAGCGTTGATGGAGACGACAAGCGAAGCGACGAAGAGCGCAGCCGCCCATTTATCGAGTCCACTGCCCGTTTCGACGGCGGAAGCACCCGTATTGATCGCTGCAAGAATGGCGGCGTCGCATATTCCACTGAGGGCCGCCATGAAAACGAGTTTCGGAAGCGACGCGCGCATTTCGCGACGAACCAGCTGAAGGAAGGTCGTCGTTTGCTTGACGTCCGCCGGCGAGGCGCTTTCCTGACGACGCGACGAAACATGTGCGCGTCCATCCGCGGGCGCGCCCGCAATTTTTTCTCTTGCCGTGATGAATTCGCGATAGTCCGGCAAATTAAAGCCAAGAACTTTCGTGACCATATGGATCAGTTTTTTCGCAATTTCACCTGGCGGCTTCCTGGTTGGTTCGGGCGAGTCTGAATTGCGCCAATCCGTCATGATTGCGCTCGCGCCACCAGCGGCCATGCAGCGGCTGTGCCTCCAGCCAAGGCAATGAACTCGCGCCGCTTCATTTTCGAAGAAACCCCCACCAACCAGGGGTCAAGCTACCATAATGGAAAGAGAGTGTAACTTGGCCTGGGCCATGAAAAGCCATCGCCGATGTCCGAGTTGGGTCGCCGCTCCGACTTGACTGCACCCTCTTCATTGGCCAGCGTCGGTGCCTTCGAAAGGAAACGGTCATGCCCGTCAAGATCATCGGAATGATCGGCGTGGCGCCGCCGAGCGGCGAAGCCACCCTGCATGTGATCGAGGGCGGCCTGTCGCCGCCCTACCTCGCCGAATTTGCCCGCGCCCATGATCGGGCCGGCTTCGACCTGGTGCTGGTCGGCTATTCCTCTTCGTCGGCGGAAGGGTTTTTGACCGCGCTTTATGCGGCGATGCGGACGGACCGGCTCGGCTATCTCGTTGCGCATCGTCCCGGCTTCGTGGCGCCGACCTTGCTGGCGCGCAAGATCGCCACCTTCGATCATCTGACCGGCGGCAGGCTCGCCGTTCACATCATCACCGGCAAGTCGGACGACGAGCAGCATGGCGATGGCGATTTCACCCCCAAGGACGAGCGCTATCGGCGGGCGGCGGAATATCTGGAATTGATGAAGCTCACCTGGTCGAGCGACGAACCGTTCGATTTCGCTGGACAGTTTTATCGAGTCGAGCGCGCGCATTCCGATGTGCGCCCGCTGCAGCAGCCGCACCCGCCGTTGTTCTTCGGCGGCGCTTCGCCCGGCGCGCTCGAGATGGGCGCGCGACTGTGCGACGTCTACGCGATCTACGCCGAGCCGCTGGCCTCGACACGCGAGCGCATCGCGCAGTTCCGCGCGCAGGCGGCAGCCTTCGGGCGGGTGGTCGGGTTCAACGTCTCGGTTCGCCCCATCATCGCCGCCACCGAGGGCGCCGCGTGGGACAAGGCCAATCGCATTCTCGGCGCGATGACCGGCGCAAAGGGATGGAAGCGGCAGGAGGAGGCGACCGGACCGATCGACAATGCCGGCAAGCGGCTGATGTCCTTCGCGCTCGAGAGCGATATTCATGACGAGCGGCTGTGGATGCCGATTGCGAAGGCGACCGGCGCGCTCGGCAACACGTCCTGTCTCGTCGGCACGGCGGAACAGGTCGCCGAGGCGATCCTCAGATATTACCGGCTGGGGATCGGCTCGTTCCTGATCCGCGGCTTCGATCCGATCAACGATGCGCTCGAGTTCGGCCGGGAGCTGATCCCGCGCATCAAGGCCGGCGCGGAGGCGATCGACCGGATGCAGGCGGCGGAATGATGCGCGTCAGCTCTGCGCTCAAAAGCGGAAATCAAGTTGGACGATGCGGATGTCAGCTAAGGGCCAACAGGCGACATGCCATGGTATGAGAGAAGCCGCTGAGGTAGCCTCGCCAACCCAACGCGCCGCATCTCACGGAGCGACCAGGCCCGAATACGGCAGTTGTTGGCGATTATCTCTGGTTGAACGCGTTGTCCCGCTGAAGTACAACTTCACGGGGGAAATTTCATGCGCAACTTGTTTTTGGCATCTGCTGCGGCCTTGCTTTTGAACGGATGCATTACCGGCGAGGAAGCAAGGGTTCAGGCCGAGAGCGCCCACGCGTTGATAACGCCAGAGGTCATCAAGCAATGCGAAGCCGCCATTCTCGAAAAATATACAAAGGCACATATTGAAGGCCCCTTTTTCCAGGCGGCGCCGGCTCGCAGGGAAGCACTCCTTGGATTGGATGACCACACAGTGCTGCTTGCGGCCCCGGCGACAATTGTCGGACCGTTTGCAACATCTAAGAGTTATCTAGCCTGCTCTTATGAATTTCGTGACAACCGGCTGGAATTTAGCAAAAAAATTTTCGTGTACGAACATCTGATCAGACGCTGAGGATTGAGTACGGACAGTACCACTTGGCAGATTGATCTGAGGCATCGGGACGACCCGAGCGCCTGTCCGCTATGGGTATGGGCCAAAAGCAGTCACGGCCATCTTGCGGCATGCGGCGCTGATTTCGTCTATCGCCGCAGCGAGCCACTACGATACCGCCTCCAAGGCCATGCGCGCAGCCTTCTCGCCGATCATGATCGACGGTGCATTCGTGTTGCCGGACGTCAAAGTCGGCATGATCGAGGCGTCGGCAACGCGCAGGCCAGCGATCCCGTGGACACGCAGCTGATCATCGACGACGGCAAGCGGGTCACTGCCCATTCTGCACGTTCCGACCGGATGATAGGTCGTCTCCGCCGTGCGCGTGACGAAGTCGAGCAACTCTTCGTCCGAATGCACCCCCGGACCCGGCGCAAGCTCCTCGGCCCCGAGCCAGGCGAGATCCGGCGCAGCGACCAGCCGCCGGACGATCCGCATACTTGCGAGCACACAATCGCGGTCAACGCGCTCTGCCAGAAAGTTGAAGCGGATCGACGGGTGTTTGCGCGGGTCCGGTGCGTTGATATGCACGCTGCCCTTGCTCTCCGGGCGCAGCTGATGCGTGATCATCGTCATTCCGGACTCCTTCGCCAGCTTCACGTTCGGCGTCGACAGCATGGGCTGCAGCGTGAACATGGCGTCCGGGCTGTCGAGGCCTTCGCGCGTCCGGAAGAAGGCACGCATCGGAGACGCCGGGTGGCTCAGGAACCCTTTTCGCGTCGTCATGTAGAGTAGCCCGTGCCACAGCGCCCCAAAGCCGCGTGCGCGCTCATTGAAGGTGACCCCATGCCGTCCGACGCGCCATTTCATCCGCGGCGCCCAGTGGTCCCGCAGGTTCTCGCCCACGCCTGGCAGATCGTGGCGAACCTCGATGCCGAGGCCCTTGAGGCGCGGCCCCTGGCCGATGCCGGAAAGCTCCAGCAGTTGCGGTGATGCGATCGAGCCGGCCGCGACGATGACTTCGCGTGCAGCACGGGCCTCGCGTATCGAGCTGCGGCTGGAGTATCGCACACCCGTGCAGCGACGGCCTTCGAACACCAGACTTTCCACCATCGCATCCGTTTCGATGGTGAGGTTTGCTCTTTTTCGCGCCGGGTCGAGATAGCACTTCGCCGTGCTCATGCGCCGGCCGCCGCTGATCGAGGCCTGCGTCATGGCGATGCCGTCCTGATCGAGGCCGTTGTAGTCGTGCGTTCGCTTGATCCCGATGGATTCGGCGGCGGCGAAGAAGCTGTCATAGAGGCGACCGCTCTCGTCGCTGTCGGTGATCTTCAGAGGCCCCCCACGACCCCGGACCTCGTTGGCACCGCCGGCGTAGCTTTCCATGCTCCTGAAGATCGGCAGCACGTCCTGGTAGCTCCAGCCCCGGTTGCCGAGCTGTGCCCAATGATCGTAGTCCTGCCGCTGCCCGCGGACCCATACCATCCCGTTGATGGCGCTCGAGCCACCGAGCATGCGCCCGCGTGGGACGGGGATTGCCCGCCCTCCCGTATTGTCCTGGGGTTCAGAAGCGTACAGCCAATTCACGCCGGGGCGATTGATGAAGCGCGCGAAGCTGATCGGTACTTGCGACAGCGGATGCGTCTTGCCTCCTGCCTCCAGCAGCAGAACGCGAAAACGGCCGTTCTCCGTGAGGCGGTTGGCGAGCGCCGAGCCCGCCGATCCGGCGCCAACGATGATGAAATCGACGGTGCGTTGGTCCATAGCAGCAAATCCTCCGATCCATTCCGCCGCGACTTGCGCCAACGACACCATCGAGGACGCCGGTTGTCGAGAGGGGAATTACCAATTGTCGACATGGGCCTATGCCCCGCGCGGCTGAGATTTTGCGTTCCGCAAATAGAAATGTGAGGTTATCGTGTTGCTCCGGAGGGCTCATGATGGTCGAGCGTATTCTAGTGGTGGGTCCGAAGGACTGCCTGGCGATGGTCGACGACCTCGCGCCGAAAGGCTTCGAGATCATAAAGGCTCCCTCCAATTCTCCGGAGGCCATTTCGGCACTGCCTGGCGCGCACTATCTTGTGGGTTTCGTACAACAGATGGTGTCGGAGCAGCTCTATAAGGCCGCGCCCCATCTGAGGCTCGTGCAATGTTTGTCCGCCGGCTACGATCAGGCCGATCTCGTCGCGGCCCGCCGGAGCAAAATTCCGTTGTGTAACAACGGCGGCGCCAATTCCGTCGCCGTTTCAGAGCACGCGCTGCTATTGATGCTCTCGGTTTCGCGGCGGCTCATTAGGCAGCATGCCAACGTCACAGCGGGCCGCTGGCACGGAAATGCTCCGCCGACCGTCCATGAACTGCGCAGCAAAGTCTTGGGCATCGTGGGGCTCGGCACTATCGGAAAGAAGGTGGCGCGCCTGGCGCAGGCCTTCGGCATGACTGTGCACTACTACGACATTGCACGATTGAAGGAAGATCAGGAAGACACGCTTGGCGTGCGCTTCCGCCTTTTGCCCGAAATCCTGCGCCATTCCGACATTCTCTCGCTGCATGTACCTCTGAACAACTCGACACGCCACCTGATTGGCGCCGGGGAACTCGCGTTGATGAAGAAGTCTGCGATCATCATAAACACCTCGCGTGGACCCGTAATCGACGAGCAGGCGATGACAGCTGCTTTGAGTGCTGGCGATCTGTTCGGCGCCGGCCTCGACGTATTCGACGAGGAGCCAACGCCGGCCCACAACCCGCTGCTCAAGCTCGACAATGTAGTCCTCACGGCGCATCTCGCCGGACCGACGTTCGAGAGTAATATTACGCGGCTGCGCAACGGCTTTGACAATGTCCAGAGAGTCGCGCGCGGCGAGCCAGCCCTTTGGGTGGTCCCGGAGCTTCTCTAGATACTATTGCTATGAGAAATGACGGAGAACGCTCGGGGAAACTGATCGATGCGTCACTCGATTCAGGTCCGCTCAGGGTCGAAAAGGCGACATCGGCGGGCGACCGGATGAAGTCTGCCTGCTGCGATCGGCGCACGCCGTCGCCAAATCCGGGGATCAAAGCCCCAGCATATGGGCAACCTCAGATATGCCCGGGCGCACTCCCCTTTCCTGCGCCGATGTGACATCATTGAGCCATAACCGGTCCTCCAGCGAACCGGATGTGAGGGAGTCACGAGCAGGGAGTTGGCGATGTCGCTTGCCGAAGCTGTGAATGACAGGGGCGCGCCGGCGCGTGCGCTCTACGACAAGCTCGAGGATCGCGTCTTGGCGCGCGATCAGGTCGGCGCCAGCGAATGCTACTACGATCTGGTGCGCGAGGGCCGGCCGCTGCCGGAGATGCTGCGCGAGGCCGTGCGCATCCATGGGCCCTACACCCACGTTCCCTACCACGAGCGGATCGACGACGGCTTCGTCAACTTCGTCAACAACGACCATTGCCTTCTGAGCGCTCGCGCCACGCTGCACCTGTCGAAGTGGCTGCCTGCGGAGATGGCCGGGCTGCCGATGGCGCAGACCGTCTGGTACATCCCGACCGGTCTCGACATCTGGAACCAGAAGATCAACAAGGCGCCGGGCCACTACGCCCGCGGCATGGGACCGCAGAGCGGTTCGCCGCCAAAGCCGGTCGTGCACTGGCCGGACCAGGAGCCTGAGCATCTCGACGGGCCGTTGCGCGACCGCCTCGACCATTGGCTGACGCTGGTGCATCGCGGCCGCGTGCTCGAAGCCTATCGCGTCTTTCTCGGACTGATGCAGAACAAGGCCGAGCGCAAGGCAGTCCTCGCCGAGCTTGTGTTCGCCGGCCTGATCGATTTGCAGGACCGCGCCTTCCTCAACCGGTCCTATACGACGGGCCATAAGTCCTATCGGGCGCGCGCCACGGTGGAGCTGGGAACGGCGATCGGCTGGGACGATGCGCATGCCGTGCTCTATGCCGGCGCGCTCGATATCGCCGTCGGTCCGCGCTGGTATTCGACCTACGAGATGGCGTGCAACTGCGTGACTCACTATCTCGACCAGCAGAAGATCTCGGCAATCCCCTACGCCGGCACCACAGCCAAGGAAGCGGCACTGCTGGCAAACACCGCGCCGCTGACCGCGAGCGAGGCGGAAGCCTTCCTCGATGTCGTGTTGCATCAGCACGAGCCGGCCCATCTCGAGCACATGAGCCGCCTGCTGCTCGCGGGCAAAGGGCCGCGCCAGATCCTCGACGTGCTGCAGATCGGCGCCGCGCAGGTGTTGCTGGAGACGCAGGACAGCCTCAACTTCTCGATTTCGCAACACTGCTACGAATACTGCAACACGCTCGGCTGGTTCTACGATTCCTTCGAGCATCCGCAACGGCTGAAACTGTTGTACTCGGCCGCCTCGTTCCTCAACCGCAACGCCTTTCATCAGCGGAATATCGGCGATGGCAAGACCCGCGTCGCCGAGCTTCCTGCCGGCGCCGAGCGCATGAGCGCGCCGCAACTGCTGGAGCGCACCATCGCCGCCACCGTGGCGCTCGATGGACCGCAGGCCGTGGCCTGGGCCAGGGCATATCTTGCTGGCAACGGCGATCGCCAGATGCTCGTGCAACAGCTGGCGCTGACCGCCTGCCGTCTTGGTAATGACCCGCACAACCAGGAGATCGCGCAGTGCCTGCTCGAGGACTACGCGAAGAACCGCGGTTTCGACCGCGACCGGATGCTGCTGGCCTGCGTGCAGCACACCGCCGCGCACAGGAAGTACGGCGATTTCCTCGAATGCGGCCGCCGCTACGGGAAGGCGATGGACGTTGCCGCGCTGAGCTAAAGGTCTGCGCGGCGTCAGCTAATAGCCCCGCTCCCAATCGATGACGTTGCGGAGCGGCGCGCCGTCGATGTAGGCGCGCAAGTTGTCGCAAAACAGATTGGTGGCGCCGTGACGGTCCTGATCGCTGGCGGCCGAGATATGCGGCGTGATCAGAACCCTGGGATCGGACCACAGCCGTGACATCGGCGCGTGCTCGAATTCGCCGACATAAACATCGAGCGCCGCGCCACGCAGATGATCGCGCGCGAGCGCGTCGGCCAGCGCTTCCTCATCGACGATTTCGCCGCGTGCAACGTTGATCAGCACGCTCCCCGGCTTCATCGCCGCGAAGCGGTCCTTGTCGAACAGACGTGTCGTCTCCGGCGTCCATTGGCAGCAGATCACCACGAAATCGCTCTCCGGCAAGAACCGGTCGAGGTCGCCTGCGCCGCCAAGCTCGCTGAACCCCGGCGGCAGGGGCTGGCCCTCCTGCTTCTTGCGGCGGGTGCCGACCACCCGCATGCCCAGCGCAGCGCAGAGCTTGCCGACATCGAGGCCGATTCCGCCGGCGCCCACGACGCAGACCGTCTTGCCTTCCACGAGAAGCGGTCGATAGGCGCGGTGGTCGAAGGCGCCCGCGCGCGAATCGACCGCGGCGCGGTGCAGGCCCTTGGCAAAGTGCAAAATGCCGGCCAGCGCGTATTCCGCCATCGCCAGATTATTGCCCAGACCGCGTGAGGTCGTCACCGCCACATGGCTGCCCCAGAGATCGCCGAGCAGCAGGTTGCTGGCGCCCGCGGGGCGCTGATGAAACCATTTCAATCGCGGCGCCCTCTTGCGCAGGTCGAGCGGAAATGGCCAGCCGCCAAGGATGATCTCGGCCTCGCTGAGCAGGCGATCGCGTTCCTCCCGCGTGCCTGCGCCGGTCGCGCCCGGCGCCAGATAGCGCGCCACGGTGACGGCAGGCCACGTCTCGCGAATTTCTCCGTCATACCAGCCTCCGGCGTCGGTCAATGCGACGGAGGGATCGACGGCCTCGATTTTCGCGCGATCCTCGGCGCTGATGCGCTGGATGGCCAGGACGTTGAGCTTAGGCATGGATACTTTCTGCGACCCGATGGAGCGGTGCTAGGCCCCGACAAGCGTCCTGGTCGGCGGCACCGCCTGCACCACCAGGCCGCGGGCGCGGGCGTCCATCACGCCGACGGCGCGCAGCGCCAATAACGTCACGGTCTGCACCGCGTCGCGCAGTTTTGCGGGATCATCGAGATTGTCCGGCGCGAGCGGACCGACCAGCGACTCATGCAGCGCGCCGAGCAGCGCGGTGGCGGCGAGCGCGGTGTCCTGCGCCGGCAGATGTCCGGCGCGCACGGCGGCGTCGATGCGGCCCGCGATCTCGCCCGCGATCTCGCGCCGGCTCGCAAGCCGCGAGGCGGTGACGTCGACATCGACGGGCTCGGCCAGAATGCCCCAGGCGAGCTTGCGCTGGGACAGCACATGCATCGCCACCGTCGACACGGCGGAAGCCAGTGCGGAAGACGGTCCGGGCGCGGTATCGGCGGCGCGGCGGATCGCGGCGAGTTCGTCGCGCGAAACGTCGGCGATCAGCTCGGAAATCAGATCGGCCTTCGACGGGAAATAGCGATAGACGGTGCCGGCGGCGACATTGGCGCGCACCGCGACGGGCGCGATCTGCACCGCGGCCATGCCGGCTTCGGCCGCGGCATCGCGCGCAGCCGCGAGAATCGCGCTGCGCCGCGCCGCAAGGCGCTTCACGACCTGATGCGTCCGCCGATAAACCATGGGCTTCCGTCCCGGTACGCAATCGGACGACATTCACTCGACCGAACACGTTTTCATCTTTTCTGGGCGATCCAGTTCGCAAATCGCCTGAAGAACTGAACAACTATTCAGGCCGGATGACAAGCCGCAAATGCGACGGTTGGCGCCAGGACTCAGGGGAAGAATTGGGCCTAGGCGCCGACGCTCGCCAGCGCAGGCACCGGCACGCGGCGCCACCACGGCCCGGCGCGGCGCAGGATCAGAGCGCCGACGATCAGGTTGACGGCAAAGCCGGTGGGTTCGCCGGTGAAGGTGAAGGTCAGGGACAGCGCAAGCGCGCAACCCAGAGCCGGAAGTTCATACGAACGGAAGCCGTTCTTGAGTCCGACGCGAACGAGGAACGCCAGAGGGATCGCCAGCACCATCATGTCGTACATGAACAGATAGGGCGTCGTCAGCAGCGTGCCGACGGCGAGTGCCGCGGCCTTCAGCGTGTAGGGCACGCGGCTCCGCCACATCAGCACCAGCACGGTCGCAACGGAGGCCGTGAGCACCCACTGAAACGCCCAGGCGAGTTGTTCGCTGCCGCCGAGATATCGCACCATCGAGAAGATGCTCTGCAGCTTCCACCAGGTGGCCTTGCCCTCGGTGAGGAAGGCCTGCGAGAATTTCGGCATCCAGTGAAAGAAGGCGAGCCAGCTTTCAGTGCCGAAGGCGAGCCATGACACGACCACCAGCGCAACGGCGGTGACGCCCGCGGAGATGAAGGCGCGCCAGTGGGAGGCGGCGATCAGCACGAGCGGAAACAGCAGGCCGTATTGCGGCTTGTAGGTGAGAAGCCCGAGGCAGACGCCGGCGAGGACCGGCCGCACCGGCAACAGATACAACGTGCCGCCGATCAGTGCGGCCGTGAGAAAACCGTTCTGGCCGACCAGCGTGTTGTTGAACACCATCGGGAAGGCAGCGGCGAACATCAGGCCGAACGGACGGCCGACGATGCCGCGCATGACCGCGAGATAGGGAATGAAGCTCGCGATCATCCAGCCGATGAAGGCCGCGGAATAGGGCAGCATCGCAAGCGTTGAGGCGACGAACAGGAACGGCGGCGGATAATGCCAGGCGAAATAGCCGGCGAAATCCTGCCCGAGCAGCGCGAGCTCGATTTGCCGCTGGATGTCCCAGTCATAGGCGAGTTGCGGATGGCCATCGAGCACCAGGCGGCCCGCCGCCCAGACGTTGACGAAATCGGTGGGAATGCCGAGCCCGCTTGCCTCCCAGATCCACATGCCCGAGATGTAAGCCGCCGGGAAATAGCAGGCGTTGATGACCGCGAGCGCAAAGCAGGCGTTGAACAGCGCGGGAGGAATTGCGCCTTGTGTTGACGCAGGGGTGTGCTGTGCGGCCATGCCAAATCCTTCGCGCGGGCAAACGCGCATCCCCAAAGCAATAGGCCCGAACGCGTTGAGGAAATCTTAAGGTTTGGCGCCAAGGGAAGCGCCCGACACGATAGTAGCGCCCTACTCCGGTTTCGTATCGAATCGCATCAAGCCGTCCGCATCGTAGAATTGCAGCCGGGACTTGTTGGCAACGACGGAGAAACAGGCCTCCGATGCGCCCGGCAGTTTCAATGTTCTGCAATAGCGGTCGTTGTCGATGCGCCAGGTCCCTGTGAAGCTTTCCGGACGCTCGGCTCCCCCAAGCACCGTCAGGGCGCCATCGGTTCCCAATTGCCAGGTATAAGGACCGCCCTTCAGCACCTCACCCGACGACAGCGTTGCTCCGGTGAGCGCCGTCTTGAGCGCTTGACCTGCGAGACGATCGCCGGCCGCGCGCGCAAGCGCGATGTCCGGCCCGACGTCGTTGTCGCCTGCCGCCGACAGCAGGAGCCAAAGCAACCGCGCCAGCTGCTGGGCGGTAGGTTCGGGCTTGCGTTGACCCGGCAGCGTGCCCACCGGGACATCGCTGTTGATGCGGTGAACGAAGACCAGATCGAGCGCCGGAATCACAAAGGCATATTGTCCCTCCGCGCCCATGGCGGCAAACGTGCCCGGCGGAACGATCACCATTGGTGCTCCGTTGTTGGTCGGAAATCCGATCCACCACAGATATCCGTAACCGTAACCTGTCTCGAAGGCGGGAAACGCCTCCGAATACGACCGCGTGCTTTCGCGAACCCACGCGCGCGGCACGATCTGGCGATCCTTCCATCGGCCGTCATGGAGATAAAGCAGCGCAAACCGGGCGATATCCCGCGCGCTCATGCGAATGGGATAGGCCGGGTGGTCCGACGCCGCACCCTTGAAGTATTCGCCGTCGCCGGGCTGATAGTCCTGCATCCCGATCGGTCGGGCGATCTTGTCCTGCAGTGCCGTAAAGATCGATTCTCCCGCGGCGCGCTCGTAGATCGTCCCAAGCGCATTGAAGTCCCAGTTGTTGTAATACCAGAACGTGCCGGGAGGATGACTGCCGCACGCGGGACGCAAGCGCGCCATGCCTTCGGTCTCGTACAATGCGGCGTGGTAGACGCCGGAGCGTGCCTTCAGGAGATCGGCAACGGTCGCGGTCTTTTCCGCAGGCGTCAGGCTCGGCGCATTGTCGTCGATGCCGAGGTTGCCCAGGGTCGCGCCGAGATCGATCTTGTGCTCGTCGACCGCGATGCCGATGAGTGCGCTGAGCAGGCTCTTGCGCACGGAATGCAGGTTGGACTTGACCTCGATATCGCCCCATTGGGCAACGACGAGGCCGTGCTGGATGATCATGACCGCGGCGGTCGGCGCGATCTGCTGCGACCAGGATCTGGCTTGCGCGAGTTTCTCGACCGACCATCCCGCGGCTTCCGGCGTCGTCGTCTCGAAAGCCGCTCCCGGATAGTTTTCCACGATCGTATGGGACAGCTCCGCGCCCGGCGCCGGTGCCGTGGCGAAGCCCATGAGCATGGCAGCGACGAAAAGACCTCGGCCCGCCCGAATTGGGAAATGACGTTTCACTGGCCCCCCGTATCGTCTTGCAAGGCGCGCACGATCATCTCGAAAGACGACACGATATTACGTTTCGGATGAATTTGCAGCGCGGCCACAAGCGGCGGCTTCAGGTCTGCGGCGAGCGACCATCCGCTCTTTAAGACCTCGTTAAAACTTTTTCGCTTGACGGATTTGAAATTAGCCCTTAGGGACCGCGACCCGAATTGAAGGAAAGACCCGTGCGCCAGTTAGCACATATCGATACCACCGCCGCCACACGGCGACTGCAACCGCAGTCGTATCCGTGGGCGATGTCGTGCGTCGTGAGAGGTCTCTTCAGGAATACCAAGCCCGAATCCGGGCGCAGTTTCGACTAAGTCGGCAAAGGTCCAACCTCTGCCGAGACAGGCAGAGAGCAAGGACCCTCGGGTTCGACACTCCCAATCCCCAGACTCCGCCTGACGTTTGCTGGCAGACCATATGGATAAGTCTGCCCGATGTCTGGTGGTCATTTTTGGCCGGTCTCCAGCTTTGGAAAACAATTTCTTCTTGCTGGTTTAGTTCAGTGACAGAACGCGCCCCTCGTAAGGCCGAAGCGGCTGTTTGATTCAGCCAGCCAGCACCAACAACGCTCCGATAGTCCAACTGGCAGAGACGATGCGCTTAGAACGCATGCGTTGCAGGTTCGAATCCTGCTCGGAGCACCAATCGCCTGACTAGCCTGACTAGCCCAACGGCAGAGGCCGCTTGCTCAAAACAAGCCACAGTGCGGGTTCAAATCCTGCGTCAGGCACCATGCTCCGTTAGCTCAATGGGAGAGCATCGGTCTTACACACCGACATTGACCGTGTTCGATCCACGGACGGAGTACCACCTTCCCCTTGTCGTCTAGTGGCTAAGGCACGCGCCCGATGAGCGCGGAAAGCTGGATCGAAACCAGCCAGGGGGACCATTCAACGGAGATGACGATGAACGAGAAGCTACCCGATGGCGTGCATCGTCTCTCCGACGAGAGCATCGCAACGATGAAGAGAATTGCAGAGCGGAGTGCCGAGCAAACGGCGCGCTTCACCAAACGCGGGTCCTAGCATCGCCAACGCGAGCCAGAGGACCGCGAGTAGGAAAGTAGCACGCTGGCCTTTTAACCCATGAGAACGCGGGGCAGTACCGTGGCGGTCCACCAATCCGACGAACTGAAGTTTGTTTGCGACTCCGCCAAGGGCGGAGCGACAAAGCGAAAAATCAAGACCGCGAAGCTTCCGACCTCGATGGAAGAGCTTCGCGAGCTGGATCACGAGCATCGATCGGCAGAGCAGCGGATTCTTAATCCGTCAGGTCGGGGTTCGAATCCCCGGTGATCCACCATCCGCCTTCTCTCACGCTTCGGCGTGACAAGCCGCCTTCGCTTACGCTTCGGCGCGGCACGCCGCGCTGAAGCGTGAGAGAAGCGTGCCGGTATCCCAACGGCAGAGGACATGCGTTGAGAGCGCATTCAGTGGGAGTTCGAATCTCCCTCGGCACACCATGGCCGCTTATGCATCAGGTGAGGCAGCGTCACTGTCCATGACGTGAGGCGGGATCGTTCCCCGCAGCGGTCGCCATCTCTGTGAAGCTCGTGTGGAAGAGCACCCGCCTTGGAAGCGGGAGGTCGGTGGTCGGAGCACCGCATGGAGACCAATTCGCGCGTCGAGCCAGATGGGACGGCCCGCAGCTCATAACTGCATGACGACGGAGTTCGATTCTCCGGGCGCGCACCAGGAGAGGAAAAAGAAATGACGGTCTCCTAGCTTAACCGTACAGAGCGCCGCCCTCCGAAGGCGGGGGGTCGAGGTTAGAGTCCTCGGGAGATCGCCAATACGGATGGTGAAGCCTGCGTGGGCGGGCAGCGGTCTTGAAAACCGTGGCACCTTCGGGTGAGGGGTTCGACTCCTCCGCCATCCTCCATGCAATTCTGTGCAGGCCGGATGTACGCCGCGCACGCGAGAGAGTTCAAGCCTCGCAACCAATAGCGGGTGAGTGGAACGGATAACCACGCCAAACTCATAACCTGGCGATAGCCGGTTCAACTCCGGCACCCGCGACCAACATGCCTCGGTATGCAGCTAAGGACGCTGCGTGGTCTGTAAAACCAATGCCTATGCGCTGGCGGGGATCGTTACCCTGACGAGGCACCAACAATGCGGATGAAAGATTACGGCAGTCGGCGAGTGTGCCACACTTGCAGCCGGGGTTCGAACTCCCCGTGTCCGCACCAATTTCGCTCAGTAAGCTAATCTGGTGAAAGCGCCGAGCTGAAGCCTCGGAGAGCGCGGCTCGAAACCGTGACTGAGCACCATGGGGCAGGCACAAGAGTGCAGACGATCCTTGCAAGATTGTCGCGCGCGGAGCGTTACCGCGTTGCTCCACCATTCCCGTAGAGCCATCTCGGCGAGGGCAGCCGGCTGTTAACCGGCGAAGGCACGTTCGAATCGTGCTGCGGGAGCCAATACGGAGCCGTCGTCTACTGGCTAGGATGCTGCGTTCTCAACGCGGCGAAGCGGGATCGATACCCGCCGGCTCTGCCATCATGCACACGTAGCCCCCCTGCCTACGAAGCAGGACAAAGGTAACCGGACGGAAGATGCGGGTTCGAACTCCTGCCGTGTGCTCCATCAGGGTGTAGCTTAGTCTGGTAAAGCGCGTGCCTCGGACGCACGAGACCGCAGGATCGAAGCCTGCCACCCTGACCATTTGATGCCCCATAGCTCAACGGCAGAGCGCGCGGCTCTGAACCGCGAGACCTCGGATCAACACCGGGTGGGGCTGCCATCATGAAGGACCCAGACGGCCAGGGTAAGCTCTGCAAAAGCCCAGAAGCGGGTTCGAACTCCCGCCTTCATGTCCAATTGCTTCCGTCCGCCAACGGGACAGGCTCCCGTCTTCTAAACGGGCAATCGATGTTCGAGTCATCGCGGAAGCGCCATCTCGACGTAGCTCAACAGGACAGAGCCGCGATCTCCTAAATCGCAACGTGGACGTTCGAGTCGTCCCGTCGAGACCAGTTCATGGAAGGTCAACCGGCGAGGTGCCGGCGCTCCCTGCTAAGGATGCGGCACCGGCGACGGTGTGGTGATCGTGTCTCCGGCCTTCCGCGCGGGCGTGGCGTAACAGCAACGTGTCTGGCTTCCAACCAGAGGTCCCCGGGGCGGCACCGGGCGTCCGCACCATGGAGCGTTAGTTTACTGGCTAGAATCTCCGGCCTTCACCCGGAAGGAAGCGGATCGAAACCGCTACGCTCTGCCATTTTCGATGCGGCACCTCCGGCGAGGACTCCGGCCTTTGAAGCCGGACAGCTCGGATCGACACCGAGGGCCGCTTCCATCCCGATCCTTCCGGGGAAGGGGCGGCTCTCACAAGGCCGCGCGACCATGCTGGTCATGCTCGATGGCAAGGGGCACGCGGACTGTGATCCGTGGGACGCGGTTCGAATCCGCAGGCCAGTACCAATTCAGGAGTTTGGTGTAATGACAGCACAGCGGCTTCCAACTCCGCCAGCGTGGGTTTGATTCCTACAACTCCTGCCATTCATGGATTGCGTCACACCACGATTGCCGCGCCCGACAAATCGCGCTTAATATCCTCGAAACTGTCGCGACGGCTCAAGTGCGGCGCCAACTGCACGAACCGCGTACACGACATGGGAGGTAGCCGATGATCGATTCCAACCGACGCACCATTCTGGCAACCGGTGCCGCCGCGGCGGCGGCAAGCGCAGTGCCGCAAGTGTTCGCGCAGACCCAGCCGGCCGGGGCAGTTACCGGGTTGCCTGCCGGCGCCAAGGTCGGCTTCTACGAGAAGGGCAACGTCCGCATCCGCTATGCCGAGATCGGCTCCGGCTTCCCGCTGCTGGCGACGCCCGGCGGCGGCCTGAACTCCTGTATCGCCGTGTGGGCACGTGCGGTGATCAACATTCCCGAGGAGTTCAAAAACGACTTCCGCGTCATCACCATGGACCAGCGCAATGCCACGGGCGGCGAATCCACCGGACCGGTGCAGGTCGACGATCCCTGGGGCGCGTTCGCCGACGACCAGCTGGGTGTGATGGACCATCTCGGCATCGACAAGTTCTTCTTCTTCGGCAACTGCATCGGCGGCCCGTTCGCGATGAAGTTGATGGAGCGGGCGCCGCGGCGCGTCGTTGCCGCGATCTTGAGCCAGCCGGTCGGGCACAACCCGGCCAAGCCGGATTACATGTTCGACGCCGGCAAGACCGTCTGGGCCAAAGAGCTGCGCGAGCGTCGGGGCGACGTCGCGATGGAGACCATCGAGACGTATCTGCACAACCTTTACCGCACGCGGCCCGATTTCGTGTACAGCGTCTCGCGGGATTTCGCGAAATCATGCCAGACGTCGATGCTGGTGCTTCCTGATAACGTCGATGCGCATCCGCTGGTGACGTCGATCGACGTCGCCTCGCTCTGCCCCAATGCCGAGATCACGGTGTTTCCGTGGAAGGATCCGCCGGAATTGAAGACGCGCAC
Source organism: uncultured Alphaproteobacteria bacterium (assembly GCA_963791665.1). Lineage (GTDB taxonomy): Bacteria > Pseudomonadota > Alphaproteobacteria > Rhizobiales > Xanthobacteraceae > Bradyrhizobium. The sequence continues at coordinate 53,465 of CAWBTH010000039.1, forward strand.
CATCAACCGCGCGCGCACCTTCCTGAAGCGGTATCAGACCGCGTAGCTACTCTACTGTTGTCCCGGACAAGCGCGCGCATGCGCCTGTCCGCCCTAGCTCGAAGAGCGAAGGCGGAAGCGCGATCCGGCACCCATAACCACAGGGCGATATCGTTGTGCGAGCTCGAAACCTCGAGTCTTCGCACGACCGAGGCCTGTGGTCATGGGTTCCCGCTCCCGTGCGCAATTGCGCACTGAGGTGGGCCTCATTTTCCCGCCTACAGCTCGCCGAACCGCTCCAAAGGGTTTTATCTGCCGGTCATAAGACTTGCCAATCGGCGGTCGTCCTCGCGCGACGACACGAGCGCACACGCGGTGCCCACTTCCGCTTCAGGCTTTAGAATACCTGCCTTGACCAGCGTGGCTCGATCGTCCGGGCAAAATTCCGCCGACTTTCGATCGAGCTCCTCCAGAGACCGTGGAAATACGAGAATACAGGCGTCGGGGCTCTTGAGGCCCGCGAGCCGCGCCACCGATTTCAGGATCATCTTGTAGAGGCGATGTGCCGTCTGTGCGCTGTTCTGCTCGTCTGGATGATCGGGGTTTCGCGTATCGAGGCGAGCCGTGGACATGATCCCCACGTGGACAGCAGACTGCGGACTCCCAAAGCTGGTTGCGAAAACGTATCGGTGTTCCGCGTCTTTCAGATCGAAGGGCAGGAGAAGATATTTGAAAGTCCGCGGCGTGCCTTCATTCGCAGTCGCTTGAACGAACGCATTCGCAACCTTTTGCACGCCGAGTTGAGTAGGCGAAGCTAGCAGATCGCGTCCGAGAGCAAGCTTCAAATCCTGTGTCGACACCGGCGCGACCAGAACATGCTTGAGCGCGCATTCGAGACGTTCGACGAACTCCGTCCGCTTCATCTCCGAATGAATGTAGAGTACGACTTCCGACGGCCCTGACAGCTCCTGTGCATGAGTCGCCGATATGACGCCCGGCAAACACGTGGTGAGCCAAATGGCGGCCGCATAACGGGCTGTGCGCACAAGGGGCGATAGGGGAAAGGCGCTCATGCGGCCCCGCTACGCGCCCCTACACGCCGCTATGCCTGCAAGCGCACGCATCGTCCCCTCCCCGATTCATTTTTCAAGGCCGGATGACGCCATGACGGCGCCATCGCTCTCTTTGTCATCAAAACATGCCATGCTGGTTGCGTGGACGCCATTCAAAATTGCGCGGTCTTCAGCGCATCCGTGCGCTTGGCAGCGAGGCGAAAATGCGTAAATTGGCGGCCCGCAAGGGCACAGCAACGGCCGCAAGCACCCGATCGATTTCGAGCCATGCACACATTTCACCCGACCAGACTTTTGATCGCTGCCGCCATCGTCGCGGCATCATTGCCCGCCAGCGCCGCAAGTGACGGCGGCGCAGCCTTCCTGGAAAAGCTGTCACTTAATTCCACGCCGTCCTCGGTGCTGGTGGTTTGCCATGGCTTCGGTTGCGCCTATCGAAATACATTTCCGTTCACGTCTGGGCGTGTCGCGATGCTGCGGGGCATGCTGGGCTCGGCGAGATCCGCCAAGGACGAGCGCAAGGCGCTGGGGCAAGTCATAGCATGGCTCGACCGCGAAGGCGGTCGCACCGCGGGAACGGTCGGCCGCATCGCCCGCGCAAGTGCGGCGACCAAAAGCGGGCCGAAGCAGATGGACTGCATCGATCTCACCGCCAACATCACCGAGCTCCTGATCGTGCTCGACCGCAACAAGATGCTCAAATTCCATCATGTCGGCGAGCCGGTGTCGCGCGGCGTCTTCATCGACGGCAAACAGCCGCACACCACCGCGGTCATCGTCGAGAACAAGACCGGCACCGAGTGGTCCGTCAATTCCTGGACCAAGGCCTATGGCCAGAACCCGGACATCATGACCATCGCCGACTGGAAGTCCAAAAGTTGAGAATCAAGAGCTGAGGGTTTCGTCCTTTTGATTTTTTCCCGAGGTCCCTATGCGCGCCTCCCTGTTGTCAGGAAAATCCGCCCTCCGCCGTATCCGGCGTCTTCTGATCCCGATCCTCGCTTTGTCAGGCCTGATGCTTCCCATGTCGAACGCCGCCGCGCAGCAGCGCGAGATCGTGGAAATGAACAACCAGGTCATCCGGCTCTATCAGTCGGGCCAGAAGACCGAGGCGATCTCGCTCGCGGAAAAGACCGTGGAGAAATCGCGGGCGACGCTCGGTGCCGACAACAGGATGACCGGCATCCTGCTCTCGCAGCTCGGCAACTTTTATCGCGAGGTCGGACGCTATGCCGATGCCGAGAAGACATTGAAGACGGCGGTCGCCGTTCTCGAACGCAGCGGCCAGACCGACATCCAGAACCTTGCCGGCGCGCTCAACAATCTCGGCGGGGTCTATCTGAACCAGGACATCTATCCGGAGGCCGAGGCGCTGTTCCGCCGCTCGCTGACTCTCGCCGACAAGCTGCCAGCCGGCAAATTGCGCGACTATCAGCGCGGCAACAGCTTGAACAGCCTCGCGGTGGTCTACGGCAACCAGGCCAACGCCCTTGCCGACAACGGCCAGGCGAGCGAGGCCAACGCGGCCTACGACCGCATGATCGCCGTTCTCAACGAGGTGATTCCGATCTGGTCGAAGGTGTTCGGACCGACCAACCAGGCCGTCGCCAACCTGGTGGCGAACCGCGGCGAGGCCTATTCCAAGAAGCAGCAATATGACCGCGCCGAAGCCGATCTGCGCGATGCGCTCAAGGTCCGGACGCAGGCGCTGGGGCCGAAGCATCAGGCGGTCGCCACGGTCCAGAACAATCTCGCCAATGCGCTGGTGGCGGAGAAGAAATATCCCGAGGCCGAACAGCTGCTGCTCGCAGCACTTGCCACCCGCACCGAAGTGCTGGGTCCGAACCATCCGAGCACCGCGCGAAATCTCGATGCCTTGTCGCGTCTCTATGCCGCGAGCGGCAACACGTCAGCCGCGGCCGATACCTCGCGCAAGGCAACCGGCGCGGTGATCGCCCACGCCCAGACCGAGACGGCGCTGGTCCGCCAGAGCCAGGGCTCGGGCGGGCTGGTCGAGCAACGCACGGGCTATTTCGTGTTGCATGTCGCCAATCTTGCGGCCGCGAGGGGCGCAAATCCCGCGCTCCGAGCTCGACAATGAGGCGCTGGTGACGGCGCAATGGGCGGCGCAATCCTCGACCGCGGCGGCGGTGCAGCAGCTCGGCGTGCGGCTGGCGTCCGGCGGCGACGCCATGGCGGCGCTGGTGCGCGACAGCCAGGATACGGCGGCGCTGTGGCGCGACCGCGACCGCGCGCTGATCGCGGAAATGTCGAAGCCGGCCAACCAGCAAAGCCGCGGCGGCATCGATGCGCTGCGCAAGCAGATCGCCCAGCTCGAGGACAAGCAGAAAACCCTGCAGGCGAAGATCGAGACCGACTTTCCGGACTATGCCGCGCTCTCGAGCCCGCGGCCGCTCAATGTCGACAATGTGCAAAAGCTGCTCGGCGCCGACGAGGCGCTCGCCTTCTTCCTCGCCGGCGACAAGGAGTCCTACGTCTTCGCCCTGACCCACGATGCCTTCGACTGGCGCGTGATTCCGCTCACCAAAGCCCAGCTCAGCGACAAGGTCGCGGCGTTCCGCAGGGGGCTCGACGTCGACGCGTTGAACAAGTCGATCGCCGACGGCAAGCCGGTGCTGTTCAATCTCGACACCGCTTATCGAGCTTTATTCGCAGCTGTTGCGACCGGTCGAGGCCACCATCAAGGACAAGAAGAACCTCGCCGTCGTGCCCTCGGGCGCGCTGACGGCGCTGCCGTTCCATTTGCTGGTGACCGAGAAACCGCCCCCGCCGCTCAATGACGGGAAGAATGCCGGACCGTACCGCGACGCGGCCTGGCTGTTGCGCCGTCACGCCGTCACCGTGCTGCCGTCGGTTGCAAGCCTGCGCGCGCTGCGTTCGGAGAAGCGCGCCGATAACGGCGCCCGGCCGTTCGTCGGCTTCGGCGATCCGCTGTTCCAGAGCACGCCAAACCCGAACAACTCGCGCGGGGCGACGAAGACGCGCGGCTATGCCGACTACTGGACGCGGAGCGGCGGCATCGATCGCGGCCTGCTCGCCGGCTCGCTGCCGCGGCTCACCGACACCGCCGACGAGATCAAGAAGATCGGCGAGAAGCTCGGTGCATCCGCGGGCGACATCTATCTCGGCGCCGCCGCGAGCGAGGCCACGGTCAAGAAGGCGCCACTTGCCAATTACCGCGTGGTTTATTTCGCGACCCACGGCCTTGTCGCCGGCGACGTCAAGGGCGTCGGCGAGCCGTCGCTCGCGCTGTCGATCCCGGCCAATCCGACCGAGATCGACGACGGCCTGTTGACCTCGAGCGAAGTCGCGCAACTCAAGCTCAATGCCGACTGGGTGGTGCTGTCGGCCTGCAACACGGTCGCCGGCGACAAGCCCGGCGCGGAAGCGCTGTCGGGACTGGCGCGCGCCTTCTTCTATGCCGGCACCCGCGCGCTGCTGGTCTCGCACTGGGCGGTGGAGTCGGAAGCAGCGACGCGGCTCACCACCTCCACCTTCGACATCATGAGCAAGGATGCGGGCATCGGCCGCGCCGAGGCGCTGCGCCGCGCCATGCTGGACTATCTCGGCGACAAGTCGAACGACGACAATGCCAACCCCGCTTATTGGGGGCCTTTCAGCGTCGTCGGCGAAGGCGCGGGGAAGTAGTTTTCGGCGTCACAAAAACGACACGAAGGAATCGGGTTCCGTTGTTTAATAAGAGGTAAATTTATATTGACTCGCACCTAAGTTGCGTGCTCTTACGCCCGCAAATCGTGACCGGAGCCCAAGGGCTGTTCCGTTTTTTGGGGAATTCCATTGATTGCAGGTCACCGCGACCGCTCGCCGGCGCGCACCCTTATGCGCTGTAGCGCCGATCGCATCATCCAAACATCGCGACGATACGGGATCTAATCGCGAGAGCAAATCTGCATGACCTACGACCGGCCGGATGCGCTGGAGCTGCTGCAGAAGAACGAAACTTCAACTCGGGAAAAAATGTGATGACTGCTCAGTCGCTGACGATCAAGATGGCGGTTGCCGATCCGGCCCTCACCGGCGTCACGGATCCGGGGTCGCATATCGTCTATACGATCGACATCGTGCCGACGCTCGGCACGCTGACCGTGAACGGCGTTGCCGTCACCGATGGCGGCCAGATCACGCAGGACCAGTTCGATCAAGGCCTGGTCGTTTACACCGACGATGGCAGCGGCGCGGGATCCGACCTGTTCGGCTACTCGATCTCCGACCCCCTCTTGAATCACAATCTGGGTTCAGGCTCCTTCAACACGCATCACAATGGCGGCGTTCTGGTCACCGGCCAAAATGTATACACCGGCGGCTCCGACCCCGTCATTTTCTTCTCGGAACCAGGCAACAACAACTCGATCACGGGCACCACTGTGACGGTGAGTTACGCGCTGGCGCCGGCCGGCGTTTTCATCAGCCTCCCGATCGATGCCAACAACGGCTTCGGCGGCTTCGACAACTTCGGCAACATCAGCAGCGTGATCGGCTCCTCGCATGACGACACGATTTTTTCCAGTGCTGGCGACGTCATTTTCGGCGGCGGCGGCGACGACAAGATACTCGGCGTAGGCAGCGAGACCGCCGGCTTCAGCGGCGCGCGATCGGACTACTTTGCCCTCTTTGTGAATTCGGACGAGGTCAAGATCACCGACCTGCGTCCAGGCTCGCCGGACGGCACGGATGACCTTCCGGGCGTTCATTCGTTCCAGTTCTCGGATGGCACCTACTCGCTTGCCCAGCTCAACGCGCTCAGCGAAGTCGAGAATTCGGGCTCCACGATCCTTGGATACGTCGGCGACAACTATTTTCTCTTTACCAACGGGACGGCCGGCGAGCCCGAGTTGAAGTTTCAGGGCTCTCCCGTTTCCGTCACCCACTCCAACTTGTTCGCCGTCGGCGCCGAACAGGTCGCGGGCGGCGGCTACGAGGTCGCCTGGGAGAGCTTCAGCAATCCCAGCGGCACTCCCATGTTCCAGGTCTGGAACGTCGACAGCAACGGCAACTACGTCTCCACGCTCCTCGGCCCGGTCGTGGCGAGCGACCAGGTGCTGGAAGCGCTCGAGAGCAGCACGTTCAGCCAGGACCTGAATAATGACGGGATCATTGGCGTCCCCAACGTCACGGCGATCGAGACCTTCGGATCGACCGAGCTGGGGCAGGCGAGCACCTTCTATTACATGGATCCGGTTGCGGGCGGGACCGGGCCCGAGTTGAAATACACCGGCGCCCCCTATGTCGCCGGCGCCTGGGTGCCGATCGGCGCCGAGAAGACGTCGACCGGTTATGAGGTGGCGCTGTTCAACGCGTCCAGCAATCTCTACACGATCTGGAATACCGACAGCAGCGGCAATGTGCTCTCGGCTTCGCTCGCGGGCGTTTCCGGCACCAACACCTCGCTGGAATTCATCGAGACGAGTTTCCACCAGGACCTGAATGGCGACCACACCATCGGCATTCCCGGCGTCATCGAATCGTTCGGCGCGACAGAGCTCACGGAGGTCGGCAACAACTATTTCTTCGATCCCATCGCCGGCGGGAGCGGGCCTGAACTGAAATATGGCGGCAGCCCCTTTGTCGCCGGCGCCTGGGCGCCCATTGGCGTGGAGAAAACCGCGGCTGGCTTCGAGGTGGCGTTGTTCAACGCGTCCAGCAATCTCTACACGATCTGGAATACCGACAGCAGCGGCAACGTGCTCTCAGCTTCGCTCGCGGGCGTGTCCGGCACCAACACCGCGCTGGAATCCATCGAGGTCAGTTTCCATCAGGACCTGAATGGCGACAACAACATCGGCATTCCCGGCGTCATCGAAACGTCAGGCGCGACCGAGCTCGTGGTGGTCGGCAACGATTTCTTCTTCAATCCGGTTGCCGGCGGGACAGGGCCCGAGTTGAAGTACGGAGGCAGCCCGTTTGTCGCCGGCGCCTGGGTGCCGATCGGCGCGGAGCACACGGCAACCGGTTATGAGGTGGCGTTGTTCAACGCGGCGAGCAATCTCTACACGATCTGGAATACCGACAGCACCGGCAACGTGCTTTCGGCTTCGCTCGCGGGTGTTGCCGGCACCAACACGGCGCTGGAATCGATCGAGGGCAGTTTCCACCAGGACCTGAACGGCGACGGTGTCATCGGCATCCCCGGCATCATCGAAACGTTCGGCGCGACCGAGCTCGCGGAGGTCGGCAACAATTACTTCTTCAATCCCGTCGCCGGCGGGACGGGACCCGAACTCAAATATGGCGGCTCCCCCTTTGTCGCGACCGCCTGGGCGCCGATCGGCGTGGAGAAGATCTCGAGCGGCTACGAGGTGGCGTTGTTCAATGCGTCGAGCCAGCTTTACTCGGTGTGGAACACCGACAGCAGCGGCAACGTGGTTTCGTCTCCGATTGCGGGGGTTTCCGGCACCAACACCGCGCTGGAATCGATTGAGACCAGCTTCCAGCAGGACCTCAACGGCGACAATGTGATCGGACCGCCAAGCCATACGTCGGCAGTGGTCAGCGTCTTGAACAACAGCACCGCCGGCATGGCCACCATCGCCGCACCGCCTTCCATCATTGCACCCAGCGCCGGAAATGCCGTCCTGTCGGGCAGCGCGGCTGCCGATACTTTCGTGTTCAACGCCCATTTCGGCAACGACACGGTGACGGGCTTCCAGCCGGGCGTGGACCAGGTCAATCTCGACCACACCCTGGCTGCGAGCATCGCGGACCTGTTCACGCATACCGCCGACAATGCGCACGGCAGCGCGGTGGTCACCATCGGCGCCGATCAGTCGATCACTTTCGACCACGTGTCGACGCAGGTGCTGCAGCAGCACGCCAGCGACTTCCACCTGGTCTGATGCGTCAATCCGGATGAGCCGGCTGCGCCGGCTTCGGACCGGCGGGATCGGGCTCGACCACAGGCTTCGGCTCGGTTTGCGAGATGTGCGCGCCGGCCTGACGCGCGGCCTGTCCGGTCGTCGTGTGCTGCGCCTCGACCGCCGTCTTGATCTCCGGCGTGTTCCAACGGTCCCTCACCTGCATGATCAGCACCGCCGCACAGGCGAGCGCAATCACCAGCGAGATCATCGCCAGGCCCATCCGGTTGATGTGGGGACGCTCGTGCATGTCGGGATAATCCGCCGACGCAGGCGCGAGTTCCGAAATCAGCCGCGCCGCAGAGCATGCGCGGTGTTAAAGAAAGCCGGATAGCGACGGAACCAATCAAAATTCAGGCGCGCTCGGGAGGCCCGGTCATTCGATCGGCTTCAACCGCAACTCGTCGGGGCTTGCGTTGACGAAGCCGAATGCGGCGTAGGCGGCCTGCCCGCCGCTGCTTGCGACAAACGCCAGATAACGATCGGCGACGGCCCTGTGCTTGCTGTCGTCCAATGCGCCGATGGCATAGGACACCTCATCCCGCAGGCTGTCGGACACCGGCAACTCCACCGCATCCACCTGCGCGCCGTGACGCTGCGCCTCCAGAACTTCGGTCTTCCAGACAATACCGGCATCGGATTTTCCGTCGCGGATGCGCTCGGGCGTCTCGCGATGATGAACCGCGGTGAAGTAGTTGTTGTCGGTCGCCTGACAGGACGCGCATTCCTTTCCGCCCGAAATCGTCTGCCAGATGCCATGCCGCTCCAGCACCTTGCGCGCATAGAACTGCATGATGCCCTCGTTGACGGGGTTGGGCATCGAGGTGCGGACATCGGCGCGCACAAGATCGTCTATTCCAGCGATATGCCTGGGGTTGGCTTTGGCGACCATGATCTGCAGCTCATTGTGCATGTAGGTCGCGTATTGGCTCATCAGCCCCGCCGCTTTCAGCTTCTTGAGATGGCCGAGATTGACCGACGCATAGACGTCCGGTGTGAAGCGGTTTTCGTGCCCGTTATAGGTCCAGCCGCCGTCGAGAATGGCCGACAGGATCAGGCCGGGCGGCAGCGTGATCAGGCCCACCGACAATCCGGGCTCGCTGCGCTGAAATTCGCCGATCACCTTGTCCATCGCAAAGAACTGATTGCCGGCAACCCAGAGCACCAGGCCGGCGCCCGGCATCCGTTCGAGCGCGCCCGCTCCCGTCACGATCGACCCGTCAGCGGCATAGAGCTTGAGATCGCTGTCGTGGCCGGCGGGAATGGCAACCAAACCACCCGCACTCTCGGCCGACGCGCCGGGAGCCACGACAAATGTCGTGATCGTCAGGATCAGGATTCTTACGATCGTGCGCAAACGCATTGTTGCCTCACTCAATGCCAAAGGTCTCACTCGATCACGTGATCGGCGCGGCCGAGCAGTGTGAGCGGGCCGGTCACGCCAAGGGCTCTCGCGGTACGGCGCATCACGGCTTGCGCTATAGCAGGTCATTAAACTCCTCCACGCTGAACCCGGCCTGCCTGATGATCGAACGTAGGGTGCCTGGCTTGAGGTCCCGTCCGCCATGTACTGGCACCGTTACCGTGCGTGTCGGATCGCCCGGATATGTAAGGATGTGGTGGCTGCCCACGATCAGATCGACGACAAATCCTCCGCGCCTGAGGGCGCGGACCACGGCATTGCCGTTAACTACGGGCAGTCGTCCGCCCGCCATGGCTAGGCGGCTACAGTCACGCGTCGGATTTCGGGATGAGCGTCAGCAGGAATCGCGAGACCCTGATCGCGGCGATATGAGAGGACGGCGCGAATGGCTTCTTCGGCATTGGCGAGCGCCTCCTGCTCGGTGTCGCCCTCGGTCACCACCTCAGGAAGCGCCGGGACCAAGACCGTAAATCCGCCGCCTTGCTGCGGCTCCAGGACGACCGAAAAGCTGAACTGGTCTGGCACCTGCTGCTCCCGCGCTTCATATGCTACTGATCGTACCAAACGCCACCACGGGGTCAATGAAGCCGAACCGCCGCGAACCCTCAGCGCTTGCCGCGCTGCGCCACCGGGATCACGAATTTCAGCCCGGACCAGGTCTCGTCGACCGCGCAAACCTTGACGTCGACCAGGCCGAGGGCGAGAGCCGTGTCACGCACCACGACGTCGCTGAGATCGGTCGCGACGCCGCTCGCCTTCTTCGGCCATGACACCCAGATCATGCCGTTGGGCGCGATGGTCTTGCGAAGGCGCTTGAGCTTGCCGGCCAGACCCGCCGCCTCGGTCACGAACAGATGCACCATATCGAGCGATGCCGCCGCTCGCGCGAGAACCTTCGCGCCATCGGGCAGTTTGCCGACGATCTCGCGATAAGGTTTGGGCGGCCTGTCCGCAAAAATGCGAAAGCCCGGCTTGATGCCGAGCTTTTGCGTGAGTGATTTGCCGGAATAACCGGCCACGTGCAGTTTACGCCTGCGGCTGCGGCTCCAGGCCGGGATCCGGATCGGGACGCGGCCGCGGTTTGCCCGCGGTGCCGGCCGGCGGCACGGCGGAAGCACGTGGTGTGGTCGGCTCGAGCACCGATTCGCGGTTCGGCTTCTTGCCCTTCAAGAGATCGATGATCTCGTCACCGCTCAGCGTCTCGAATTCGAGCAGGCCCTTGGCCAGCGTCTCCAGATCGCCGCGCTTCTCAGTGAGGATCTTCGTCGCCTCGACGTAGCCCTGTTCCACCAGCCGCCTGATCTCCGTGTCGATCTTCTGCACGGTCGCTTCGGAGGCGTTCTGCGTGCGCGACACCGACATGCCCAGAAACACTTCGTCCTGGTTCTCGCCATAGGACACGGTGCCGAGCTCTTCCGAGAGGCCCCAGCGCGTCACCATCATGCGCGCCAGACGCGTGGCCTGCTCGATGTCGGACGCCGCACCCGAGGTCACCTTCTCGCGGCCGAAGATCAGCTCTTCCGCGACGCGGCCGCCCATCATGATGGCAAGCCGCGAGGTCATCTGCTCCAGCGACATCGACAGCTTGTCGCGCTCGGGCAGCTGCATCACCATGCCGAGCGCGCGACCGCGCGGAATGATCGTGGCCTTGTGGATCGGATCGGTGGCGACGACGTTGAGGCCGACGATGGCGTGGCCGCCTTCGTGATAGGCCGTCAGCATCTTTTCTTCCTCGGTCATCACGAGCGACTTGCGCTCGGCGCCCATCATCACCTTGTCCTTGGCCTCCTCGAACTCGGCCTGCGTCACCATGCGCTTGTTGCGGCGCGCGGCGGTCAGTGCGGCCTCGTTGACGAGGTTCATCAGGTCGGCGCCCGAAAACCCGGGCGTGCCGCGGGCGATGGTCTTCAGGTTGATATCCGGCGCCAGCGGCACCTTGCGCACATGCACTTTCAAAATCTGCTCGCGGCCGACCACGTCCGGGTTCGGCACCACGACCTGGCGGTCGAAGCGGCCCGGCCGCAGCAGCGCGGGATCGAGCACGTCGGGACGGTTGGTCGCGGCGATCAGGATCACGCCTTCGTTGGCCTCGAAGCCGTCCATCTCGACCAGCAGCTGGTTCAGCGTCTGCTCGCGCTCGTCATTGCCGCCGCCGAGACCGGCGCCGCGATGACGGCCGACCGCATCGATTTCGTCGATGAAGATGATGCAGGGCGCGTTCTTCTTGGCCTGTTCGAACATGTCGCGCACGCGCGAGGCGCCGACGCCGACGAACATCTCGACGAAGTCGGAGCCCGAAATGGTGAAGAAGGGAACGTTGGCTTCGCCCGCGACCGCGCGCGCGATCAGCGTCTTGCCGGTGCCGGGCGGACCGACCAACAGGACGCCGCGCGGAATCCGCCCCCCCAGGCGCTGGAATTTTCCGGGGTCGCGCAGGAACTCGACGATCTCCTGCAAATCCTGCTTGGCCTCGTCGACGCCTGCGACATCCTCGAAGGTGACGCGGCCATGCGCCTCGGTCAGCATTTTCGCGCGCGACTTGCCAAAGCCCATCGCCTTGCCGGCGCCGCCCTGCATCTGCCGCGACAGGAAAATCCACACGCCGATCAGCGCGATGAATGGCAGCCAGGAGACCAGCAGCGAGACGAACCACGGCACGTTGTCGCCGGGCGGCTTGGCCGTGATCTGCACCTTGCCGTTATAGAGGCGGGTCACCAAGGTCGGATCGTTGGGCGCATAGGTCTGGAAGGTCTGGCCGCTGGTGAAGGTGCCGTGAATCTCCGGCCCCTGGATCACGACGTCGCGGACATGGCCCTGGTCGACTTCGGTCAAAAGCTGCGAGAAGGAGATGTCCTGCGAGGACGCGCGTTGACCGGGATTCTGGAAGAGCGTGAACAGCGCCAGCAGCAACAGGACAATGATGACCCAGAGGGCGAAATTGCGCAGGTTGGCGTTCATTGATCTTCCTTCGTGGTCGCGCGGATCGCGGCCTTAGTCGTTCGGACCTATCTTTGGGCAACCACGAGGGAATTCCCCCGTCGACCGTATCACAATCTAGGTACCGCTGGTCGCCATGCCAAGGGAACCGCCGGGGACTATTTAACGCATCCTAACGCGATTCCCGTTGAAAAAATGGCATTTCGGCAATGTTTTCCGGCGGTGGTTAAGGCTCTCGCGGGGAATATGACGGCAGCAACGCTGTTCATGTTCTCTTCTGCCTGCGCAATGGCGCGGGCGCGATGCGAATCCGGCCTCGCGCAAGGCTTACCACTGCACCGGCAAGGGTCGTTTTGAGGCCGCTTTGCGCGGCAATGGCGTGATCGAGCATCGTCAGGAGCGCCTCGACCTTGCCGAGCTCGGCGGGCCCTTCATGGCCGACGCGGTCGAGGCTGCGCCTGAGTAACCGCAGCCGGATTTCCTCGGGCAGGCCCGCGAAGGCGCGCGCATCCAATCCGGGACGCAATGGGTCAGCCCTGAGCGCCAGATAGCGCTCCGCGCCGTCGGCGAGCACTTCGACGGCGGCATTGGCCCGCGCCAGCCGCGACGCCAATCGCGCCAGCCCGCGCGTATCGCCGCCTTCAGCCGCGAGCAAGGGCAGCAGCGCGCGCAGCCGCGGCCGGGTGAAGGCCGTATCGCGGTTGGTCGGATCTTCCACAAAGGCGACCTTCGCGCGATTTGAAGGTCGCAATCAGCCGCGCTTTCGGCACGTCCAGCAATGGACGCGCAAGCCAGATGCCGTCGCGCTCGCTCTCGCGCGCCATCGCCGACAGCCCCGCGATGCCACTGCCGCGGACCAGCCGCATCAACAGCGTCTCGGCCTGATCGTCCCGCGTGTGCGCGGTTGCGACATGCGTGGCGCGTGCGGCGCGCGCGGCCTGCGCCAGCAACCGATAGCGTGCATCCCGCGCCGCCGCCGGCACGCCGCGGCTCGGCTTCTCGCCGGTCCAGCGCAAGGTGCGATGCGCGATCTCGAGGCTGCGTGCGAGCCGTTTGACCTCGCGGGCTTCGCGCGCCGCCTCCTTGCGCAAGCCATGATCGATCGTGACCGCAATCAGCTTTGGGCCTCGCGCAAAACCATTGCGCCAGCGCGCGGCCAGCCACATCAGCGCGACCGAGTCCGGCCCGCCGGACACCGCGAGCACGAGCGCCGGCAAATCCCTCCAGGGCGCGAACAGCGTTTTCGCCTCGGTCGCCGAGATCGGTGAGTTTTCCTCATCACGCATGGCGGCGATTATGCGCTCCCCACAGGCCTGATGCCATATGCAAGACTTGATGCGGTCGAGCGCGCGAGACAAGATCACTTTCCCAGGGAGAAACACCGCGATGAATGCACAGAAACCACCGACACAGGCGACCTGGTATTTCGACGTGATCTCGCCGTTCGCCTATCTCGCGCTGGGCGAGATCGAGCAATTGGCGCAGCGGATCAGCGTCACGTATCGGCCGATCCTGTTTGCCGCGCTGCTGGAGCATTGGAAGCATCTCGGCCCCGCGGAGATCCCGCCGAAGCGGATTCACACCTACCGGCTGGTGTTGTTCGAGGCGCAGCGCCGCGGCATCCCGTTCCGCTTCCCGCCTTCGCACCCTTTCAATCCGCTAAAACCGCTTCGCCTGCTGGCGGCATGCGATGCCGACCCGCGCGCGGTGCGCATCGTGATGGACCGCATCTGGCGCGACGGCCTCGACCTGTCGCTGAAAGAGCATTGGGATGCGACATGCGCCGCGCTCGGGCTCGATCCGGACCGCGCCGTTGAATTGATCAATGCCGCGGAGACCAAGGAAAAGCTTCGCGCCAATACCGATGCGGCAGTATCAGCGAAACTGTTCGGCGTGCCGACCTTGCAGATCGGCGACGAACTGTTCTGGGGCGCCGACGCCTTGCCGATGGCGCGCGCTTATCTCGACGATCCGGAGATTTTCAAATCCGGCGAGATGCTCCGGGTCGCCACCATCGATGCATCGGTCGCGCGCCCGACGGCGGCGCGCTGACGACGAGCGCGATCAGCACTTCTCTTTCTTCTGCTCGCGGTCGACGGCGCTTTTGACGCCGGTGGAGGCGCGCGGATATTTGCGCGTCACCTCGCCGAAGGCGGCGCAGGCCGCTTCCTTTTCCTTCAACGCCGCAAGCGATTGCCCGAGCCGCAACAGCGAGTCCGGCGCCTTGGGCGACTTCTCGTATTTGCTGGTGACGTTGAGGAAGATCTCGGCGGCGTCGCGATATTGCTGGCGCTGGAAGAAGCTCTCGCCGAGCCAGTACTGGGAATCGCCGACCAGCGCGTCATTGGGATATTTCTGCGCAAAATTGCGCATAGTCTCTTCCGCGAGCGCGTAGTCCTTGCGCTGCATATAGCCGATGCCGAGGTCGTATTCGTCGCGCGGCGTGTTCGACGGCGGCGCGGTCACAAGACCACCGCCGGTGCCGTTGAGATTGCGCGGCGGGCGCGGGCAACGCGGGCTGCGGGCTGCCGGCCGGCGGCGCGGCCGCCTGTTGCGGCGGCGCTGCGCCCTGCTGCTGGTAGCGCGCGCCGGGCAGCTCGAGCGGCTCGCCGGGATTACGCCCGCCGGGCGGACCGACGGAGGCCTCCGCCGGCATTGGCAACTGTCCGCCGCCCAGCGCCTTCGGCGCGCCGGGCGCGTTCGGGTTCGCGTTGGGATCGAAGGCATCGCGACGGCCGCCGCGCGGGCTGGCCGGCTCCTGGGCGATCGGCGCGGGGCCCGCTTGCTGCTGCGGATAGCCCTGCGGCGGCGGCGGATAGCCGCCCTGCGGTTGCTGGCCGTAGCCCGGCTGGGCGTAGCCGCCCTGTTGCTGCTGGGCCGGCGGCTGGCCATAGGACGGCCCTGTCTGCGCCGGAGGCACTGCCGCCACGCTGGGCTGAGCCGCACCCGGCGCCGGCGCGCCAGCCCCAAGCTGGCGCAGCCGCTCCTCGAGCTGGCGGTTACGATATTGTAGTTCCTCGTTCTGGCCGGTGAGCTGCCGCAGCTGGTTCTCCAGCCGCTGGATACGCATCTCGGCGTCCGCATCATCCGATTGCGCGAGCGCCTGCGCGGAAAGGACGAGGAACGCGGCCATCGCCGCGACGGCGGAAAGCTTATGGAATCTGGATGACATTTTGCCCTGATGTCGAGGTCGAAAAGCGGAACTCACAATGAGCGGGAGTGCGCCAAATTTGTGACTGGCCGCCGAATCCGGCGCCGTCGCCCGGGGTATGGTTTAGTATCAGCAACGAAACAAGCAAGTCACCTGTTCAGCCATACCGTTCATCAACATGAGGGGGCTCAGTCCATGCACCTATCGGTGAACGGGGTACGGCTGTTTTTCGATGTCGAGGGCACGAAACTCGTGCCCGACGGACCCGTCATGCGGGAGAAGCCGACACTGCTGCTGCTGCATGGCGGTCCCGGCGCCGACCATTCGATCTACCGCCCGGCCTACGCGGCTTTGTCCGATATCGCCCAGATCATCTACCTCGATCATCGCGGCAACGGCCGCAGCGAGGACGGGCCGCGGGAGAGCTGGACGCTCGCGCAATGGGGCGACGACGTACGCGCCTTCTGCGAGGTGCTCGGCATCGTCGATCCGATCGTGCTGGGCGCATCGTTCGGCGGAATGGTCGCGATGTCCTATGCGACGCGTCACCCCGATCACGCTTCGAAACTCATTCTGATCAGCACCGAGGCCCTCGGCGGTTCCTGGCCGGAGCGGCGCGTCGAGCTGTTCGAGCGCTTTGGCGGGCCTGAGGTCGGCGCACTGGCGCGGCGGCGTTTCCTGGAAACCCGCGGCCATCCGGATCAGGCCTCACGCGACGCGTGGCGGCGGCTGGCCATGCCACTCTACTTCCGCATCCCGCGCGATCCGGATGCGGCGCGCCGCGCGGTCAGTCGGCCTGAGGTGGCGCATTGGTTCACCAGATCGGGCGGCGAGAGCGACAATTTCGACATGTTCCCCCATCTGCATCGCATCCGGTGCCCGACCCTCGTGATGGGCGGAGAAGATGATCCGATGCATCCGATCGAGAGCCAGGCAGACATCGCAGCAGCCCTGCCGGCGCATCTCGTGCAGTTCGAACGGTTTTCGAATTGTGGGCATGCGGTGATCCCGGACGCGCCGGAACGCGCGTTTGCCGTGATCCGCGACTTCATCTTGCGCTCAAAATGAAACCGGCGCCCGTTGGGCGCCGGAGAAACTCTGATCCGCTTTAAGCGGAGCCTACGAACTCGCGTTCAGGACCGTGACCGCGCGGCGGTTCTGCGACCAGCAGGAGATGTCGTTACAGACCGCGACCGGGCGCTCCTTGCCGTAGGAGATGGTGCGCATGCGGCCCGCATCGATACCCTTCGAAGCCATGAAGGTGCGGACCGACTGGGCGCGGCGGGCGCCGAGCGCGATGTTGTATTCGCGGGTGCCGCGTTCATCCGCGTGGCCTTCGATGGTGAAGGTGTAACGCGGATAGGCCTGCAGCCACTGCACCTGCTTTTCCAGGGTCGCGATCGCCTGCGGCGTCAGGTCGGTCTGGTCGCTCTCGAAAAATACGCGGTCGCCGACATTGACGACGAAATCCTGCTGGCTGCCCGGAACAGCCGCGCTCGCCATCGCATCGGTGCCGACGCTCTTGTTGGCGCAAGCGCCCATGGAGAGCGCGACCGCGAGCACCGCGGCCAGCTTCAATCCCTGGAGGATACGCTTTTGATGTTTCATTCCGGAGCCTCCACGCTCACGTCTTGGTACTGTCATCCGGTCTACAGGGCGATGGTTAAGCAGACGTTCCGTCAACCTTGATGGGGTGTTGCGGAAACCCCTCAAATGCCGCGAAACGGCGAAAAGCGACCGCGATAGTTAATGGTTTGTAAATGTGGCGCGAGGGTGAAAGCAAGGCCAGTGGCCCGGTTCCAATACTCGCCCACCCCCGAAGCTGGCACTTTGCGAGCGTTGGAATCGAAGATCCCTGGCAAGATATTGATTCCATTCAATGCGCCCTACAACCACTAATTCCTGGCTTCCGGCGGGGGTGCAAGTTTGGCGACATCCGCTTCCAGCTTTTTCGTGCAGCGGATGAGGTCCGCAAGCAATTGGTCATCAATCTCCGTGCGGCCTTCGTATTCCGCCAGATTGCGCTCGTTATGCGCCCTGATGAAAATCTGTATGTCCGCCTTGTCAGTGCCAACGGTGTGGACCAGCGTCTGAAACACCGTGATGCGGTCTTCCGAGCGATAGCCGTCTCGGCGCAGCGTGGCCGCGGCCAGCCTGTGCGCCGCGCCGTAGGCCAGGTCGAACTGACTATCAGAATTGATGTCCTCGTTTTGCGCGTCAACTAGCCGCGTTTTGGCCGCTGCTAGCATCCCATCATACTCGGGCCTTCAAGGCGGCTCTTGCTTGAGCTTCCTGATCTTCACGAGATTGTCGAGTTCTTGCCTGCTCATGAATGAAGGGCTCTTTCCGACCCCACGATGAAGAGCTTGGGCTGGGTGCTAACTCTTTGAATGAACGAATCCTTGCGCGAGAGCTTACGTCGCCAATCTTCACGCGTGAGAAAAAGCGAGTTCACCTTGCGATGCAGCTTGCTCTCTGCCCCGTGCAATGCCGTGTAAATGTCACTGTAATCGAGATCATCGCCGATCACTAAGAGATCAATATCGCTCGCCGCCGTATCCGAGCCTTTCGCGACCGATCCGAAGACGAACGCCGCCAACATCTTCGCGGCGTGAGGCCGCAAGGCGTCCGCCAAGGGCCCCGCCAGTCCAACGGTCTTCAAGACGAGGCTTTGCAGCTCGCCGAAGATCGGGGAGTCGGGATTGGCACGGTAATGCTTTTGATTGCCAATTCGTCGAGTCGAGACAAGACCACTGCTTTCCAAGCGTTGCAATTCGCGCTCAACGGCTCCCGTTCCGGAATTGACGGTCCGCACAATCTCGGAGGTATAAAAGCTTCGATCCGGTTGACCGAAGATGAGCCCAAGCACGCGTTGCTGTACGTTCGAGAATAACGCGGCAGAGAGGCTGGTTTGATCGGCTCTCGTTCCCATATTGGGTATGATAGACCCCAATTTGGGTTTGATCAAGCCAAACCCAAGAGTCATAGTTATATCAATAATTTATGGAATCCGCCGTCGGCAGCACCGTCACCAGCCGACACAGCGGGGAATACCGACTTCAGGTGTGGGGGACCATGGTCGGCTCAGCCGCCGCCACGAACTCGGAAGCAGGCGGCCGGTCGGCGGAACGCTCAAACAGCATCCGCCGTTCGAAGGCGGTCGAGCGCATGATCGGATAGCGCTCGAACACCCGCTCGTGCAGGGCGGGGAAATCCGCCGCCATCAGCCCGAACGGTTTCGCGAGCCCCGGAACCAGGCGCGGCTCGGCGATGGTCTCATGCAGGAACACACGCCGATAGAACGCCTGATGTTCGGGGCGCACGATCGCCAGTCCGAAATCGGCCTTGAAATATTCGCACGCCATATAGGCGAGCCGCAGCGTGAGGTAAGGCAATTCCGGGAACCGCCCAGCCTTGTCGGGATCGGCGACGAAACGCGAGGGATCGACCATGACCTCGCCGCGATCGAGTTTCGGCATGAGGATTTCGCCGAACACATGCGCCGAGGTGGATTGCCGCCACTCCGCGTTCAGCAGGCTGATCCGGACCGAGCTGAACAGCTCGCCGAAGAGATGAACGCCGAAGGTCCAGGTGTTGGGCAGATCGTCGAACTGGTCGGTCACGCGCCGTTCGGCGGATTCCTTGACCATGCCTTCGCGCGAGTAGGCGCGATAGCGCAGATGATAGATTTCGTCTTTCTCGGCCGCTGTCTGCGCGAGACGATAATCAACCCGCTCCAGCAGGTTCAGTGATCGTCTCATGGCCGCTGTAGTGTCAGCGACCGGCCCCATTCGATAACCCATGAAACGCCCAAGCAACCCCAACGCGAGTTCAAGACCCTTAACACGTCCTTAACGATGGAGCAAAGGGATCGCAACGTTAGGGTTAACCTACCGTAAAGCTACGGAGTGCAACCTGCAAGGAGAGAAGGGGATTCTACACGGACAGGTTTTCGGTGGCTTTTAGGCGATCGAACGCGCCGGAACGAGATGCAACTGCTCTTCCGGCACGCGCCGGCCGTGCGAGGCGTTCAGCAGCTGGCGCACCCGGACGGCGGGAACAGGTCGACTAAAGAGGTAGCCCTGCGCCTCTGACACGGTTCCATCGGCCGAGATCAGTTCCAGCTGCTCGTTGGTCTCGACGCCCTCGACCACGACCGACATGCCGAGGTCGGCGGAGAGCCGCGCCACGCCGCGCAGCAGGGTCAGCGGACGGTCGCTGTCGATGCCTTCGAGGAACGAGCGGTCGATCTTCACCTTCTGCAGCGGGAAGTTATGCAGATAGCTCAGGCTCGAATAGCCGGTGCCGAAATCGTCCAGCGAAATCCGCACGCCGATGGCGCGAAGCTGCGACAGCGCATCGTGAGTGAGCTGGGTGTTGTGCAGCAGCGAGGATTCGGTGATCTCGATCTCGAGCCGATTGGCCGGCAGGCCCGACACTTCCAGCGCGTAGCGCACTTCGCTGAGCACGTCGCGCTGGTGGAACTGCTGCGGCGAGAAATTGACGGCGACGCTGACGCCCTCCGGCCACTTCATGCATTCCATGCAGGCCTTGCGCAGGATCCAGCGGCCGAGGTCGACGATCAGTCCCATGTCCTCGGCGACCGGAATGATGTCAACCGGCGACACCGTGCCGCGCGCCGGATGATTCCAGCGCAGCAACGCCTCGCAGGTCGTGATCTTGCCGGACTTGAGGTTGACCAGCGGCTGGAAGTACAGCTCGAATTCCTCGTTGGCGAGCGCCTTGCGCAGGTCGAGCTCGAGGATGCGGCGCGACTCCACCGTCTGCGCCAGCTCTTCGCGGAAGAAGCAGAAAGTGCCGCGGCCGTCGGCCTTGGCGCGGTACAGCGCCATGTCGGCGTTCTTGAGCAGCGTGTCGGCGGAAATGTCGGGCGCGGTCATGGCGATGCCGACGCTGGCGCCGATCTCGACCAGGTGATTGTCGATCTTGTAGCGCTCGCTCAAATGATCGACGATGCGCCGCGCCAGCACGGCGGCGTCCTCGTTCGACTTGATGTTCTGCTGGAACACGACGAACTCGTCGCCGCCGAACCGCGCCACGAAGTCCTCGGGCCGCAGCATCTCGCGCAGTCGCTCGGCCACCGCGCAGAGCAGCTGGTCGCCGCAGGGATGACCCAGCGTGTCGTTGACCTGCTTGAACTGGTCGAGATCGATGAACAGCAGCGCCGACAGCTGATCGGCGCCGTGCGACAGCTTGAGCAGGCGTTCGATCTCGTCGCGGAAATTGACCCGGTTGGGCAGCTCGGTCAGCTCGTCGAAGCGCGCCAGATGGCTGATCTTGGCTTCGGCGGCGCGGCGCTCGGTGATGTCTTCCACCAGCACGACGGCGCCGCCGCCGGCCATCGGCTGGAACTTCCACGACAGCGAGCGGTCGCGGACCGTATCCGGATCGGCGGTGATGACGTCGCGCGCCTGCGAATCCTCGATCTCGGCGAGGATGATCCTGCCGCTGGCGGCGGTGATCGCGCCCGCCAGCACGCAGGCATCGACGATATCGGAGGCGAACACGCCGCGCTCCACGAAATCGTCGGGCATGCTCATCATCTCGCTGAAGCGATGGTTCATCACCGCGAGCTTGCCGTCGGCGCGGAACATGCACAGCCCGTGCGGCATGTTGTTGAGCGCGGTGTCGAACTGGCCGGCCAGCGCCGCTTCGCGGAAGCTCGACGTCATTGCGTTGACGAAGATCTGGTGCAGGCTGAGATTGATGCCCTTGAGCGCGATGAAGAACAGCCCGAGCAGGATCGCGAGCCCGATATAGTAGACGCCGCCGTGCAGCGCGAGCGCCAATGCCAGCGGCGCGCAGGCGAACAGGATGTGAAGCTGCGGCAGCCAGGGCCGGCCGTAATTGCGCGCCGCGCCGCCGGCGGTGTAGCCGATCGTGAGCGCAACGACGATCATATGCGCGACCGCGTCGTCGCTGCCGTAGATCGTGATGAACGCCCAGATGCCGACCACCGCCGCATAGGAGATGCAACCGATCGCATAGCGCGGCTCGAAGGCCTTGGCTTCGTCGAAGCTCAGCACGGTGGTGCGCCGCTCGTGCTTGCGCATCTGGAAGGCGCGGGCGGTGCCGATGCCGATGATCGCGACCACGCAGGGCCACAGCGCATCGTTGCCGGTCCTCACCAGGGTCATCAGCGCGGCCGCGAACGTGCAGATCGTGCCGAACATCATCGGCCAGAAATTCTGGCACATGGAATCGACGAGCGCCGCGTAGAGTACGGGCTCGAGTTCTTCCTGGTCGCTCGGCTTCTTCTGGTTGACCAACTGCATGGGCAGGGTACGCGTCCTCTCCGGCCCGCGTACTCTTACCGGTCCCAGATGAAGTCTTTCTGAGTGAACATCGTTACCGGGAGGTTGTTTTTCACAAACTCCGACACGAAATCTGCCCGTCAAATCAGCAGGCTAGGCAAGCCTTGCCGAGTACCAGTAGTTATACAGACCTTAAGATCATACAACCTTCAGGAGAGAAGTGGCGACCAGGCCGGGTCGGAGGCGAAGCCCGGGGTCGGCACCCGCTGCTCGTTGCGGCCGGACACATCGACCGTGAACAGCGAGGGTCCGCCGGTGCCGCCGGGATCGCGGAAGAACATCAGCACCCGGCCGTTCGGCGAGAAGGTCGGACCCTCATTGTGGAAGCCGGAGGTCAGGATGCGTTCGCCCGAGCCGTCGGTCTTCATGATGCCGATGGCGAACTGGCCGCCGCCCTGCTTGGTAAATGCAATGTAATCGCCGCGCGGCGACCACACCGGCGTCGAGTAGGTGCCGTCGCCGAACGAGATGCGCTGCGCCGGACCGCCGGCGGAGGCCATCACATAGATCTGCGGCTTGCCGCCGCGGTCGGACTCGAAGCAGATGCGGCTGCCATCGGGCGCGTAGGACGGCGAGGTGTCGATCGCCGGCGTGTCGGTCAGGCGCGTAATGGCCGATTTGGAGCGCAGGTCCATCACGAACAGATTCGAGTTGGCGCCCTGTTGCAGGCTCATGATGATGCGCTGGCCGTCCGGCGAAAAGCGTGGCGAGAACGACATGCCCGGGAAGTTGCCGACGATTTCGCGCTGGCCGGTCTCGATGTTGTAGAGATAGACCTTCGGATCGCCCTGCCCGAATTCCATGTAGGTGATTTCCTGGGTCGAAGGCGAGAAGCGCGGCGTCAGCACGAGGTCGGCGCCCCGCGTCAGATAGCGCACATTGGCGCCGTCCTGATCCATCAGCGCGAGCCGCTTGACGCGCCGCTCCGACGGACCGGTCTCATCGACGAAGACGACGCGGCTGTCGAAATAGCCCTTCTCGCCGGTCAGCTTCTCGTAGATCTGGTCGGAGATGATATGGGCGATGCGGCGCCAGTATTCCGGCGCGGTGAAATATTGCTGGCCGGCGGCCTGCGAGCCCAAGGCGACGTCCCACAGGCGGAACTCGGCCTTCAGGCGGCCGTCGCCCTGGCGCGTCATGCGGCCGGTGACGAGATCCTGTGCGTTGATGGCTTTCCAGTTCTGGAATTTCGGCTCGACGTCGATGTTGGTGATGCGCTCGATGAAGGCGGCCTGGT
>CAWBTH010000040.1:0-29186 GCA_963791665.1 uncultured Alphaproteobacteria bacterium
CGATCGGTGCAAACAGCCCGCTGCGCTTGAGATTGTTGGTGATGACGCCGGCGACGTCGGCGCCGACCTGGACATCTGCCGGCGATCCCGCCACGAAATTGGGAATCGCGATCGGCAGCGGCTGGAACGAGTCGGGATCGATGCGAATGCGCTGCGCAAGCGCGGGCGCGGCACTCCATGCGGCGAGCGCGGAGCCGGTTGCCGCCATGAAGGCGCGCCGCGTCAGGACGTTGCTCATCGGAACGGTCGGTTTGATCAAATCGCTCACATCAAGTCTCGCAGGCCGAAGGTCATGGGAATGTATTTCCAGGTCTCGTATTGTTCTTTCGGCAGGAACGCATAGGGCTGACATTGCTGGACGGCGCGCCGCGCACTCTCGCCCAACGCGTCAGCAACCTGCTTGGACGGTCCGCGCACCGCGACGACGACGGGTGTCACGGCAACATTCCCGTCGAGCTTCATGTTGATGTCGATATCGACTTCGAACTGGTCGGCGTCCTGCCCGTTATAGGGGAAGTTGAAGCAGGTCTTGACGGCAGAGACGAACCTGCCCTTCCAGGTCGCGACGATGGCTTCGGAATTGCCGGTGCGCGTGCCGAGCGAGGACGTCGGGTTGAGCGCAGCCCCCGTGATCGACTGCCGCGTCGGATCGCGCTTGTCGAGCAGGTTCGCGATCTTCGACTGATCGAACGGCCGTTCCTTCGGCTTTTGCGGCTGCGGCGGGGCTACCTTGGCTTCCGCCTTCGGCTTTGGTTTTTTGGCCTCGTCCGATTTCAGCGCTTCGGCGATCGGATCCTCTTTCGGCTCCGGTTTCTTCTCGGCCTGTTTCGGCTCTTCCTTCGGCTTGACGTCCACCTTCTTCTCGACCGGCTTGGGCGGCGGCTCCGGCGTCGAGGTCGAGGTCACGACTTCTTTCTTTTTGTCGTCGATCTTGCCGACGGCTTCGTCCACCGGCTTCGCGTCGGCGACCTTCTCCACCAACGGCTTCGGCTTGTCCTTCTCGCCGTTCTTCAGGCCCGCGGTCATCTTGCTGAGGTCGGCGGAGGAGATGATGTCGACAGGCAGGGCTTCCGGCGTGACTTCGAGCGCGCGCGTGGAAAAGGTGATCAGCCCCCATCCGATCACGAGGACGTGGAGTGCGACCGACGCAACGATTGTCTTGTCGACCTTGAGCTTCACCTTCGCAACTACCCCTGATCCACTTCCGTCACCAGCGCCACGCGGCGGAAACCGGCGGACGACAGCCGTCCCATCACCTTCATCACCGTGCCGTAGTCGACCTTCTTGTCGCCGCGCACAAAGATGCGTTCATCTATCCCGCCGCGAGCGTCAGTGATCGCCTTCAGCTTCGGCACCAGATCGTCGAGCGCGATCTCGGTATCGTTGATATAAACCTGTCCCTTGATGTTGACCGACAGGGTCAGCGGGTTCTTGTCCTGGTCGAGGCTCTTGGCCTGGGTCTGCGGCAGGTCGAGCGGCACGCCGACCGTGAGCAGCGGCGCCGACACCATGAAGATGATCAACAGCACCAGCATCACGTCGACCATCGGCGTGACGTTGATCTCGGCCATCACGGGCTTGCGCGCCCTGCGGCGTCCGCCGCCGGCGGACGAACCAGCTACATTCATCGCCATGGTCTGATGCTCACCGGTCCGTTCATACTATCACGTTCCTCACGCCCGCTCGTCGATCTGGCGCGACAGGATGGCTGAAAATTCGTCCGCAAAGCCCTCGAGCCGTTGGGCCTGCCGGTTCACCTCGGAGGTGAACTTGTTGTAGAAAATTGTCGCCGGAATTGCGGCGACGAGGCCGATCGCGGTGGCAAACAGGGCTTCTGCGATGCCCGGCGCGACCACCGCCAGCGAGGTGTTTTTCGAGGCCGCAATCGACTGGAAGCTCGTCATGATGCCCCAGACGGTTCCAAACAGCCCGACGAAGGGGCCGGCCGAACCGACGGTCGCCAGCACCAGCAGGCGGCGCTCCAGCCGCTCCACCTCGCGCGCGATCGACACGTTCATCACCTTCTCGATCCGCGTCTGAAGGCCGGTGAAGGAGCGTGAATGGATCTCGAAGGAGCGTTTCCATTCGCGCATCGCGGCGACGAAACAGGCCGCCATCGATTGCGTCGGTTTCGCCGCCAGCGTGCGATAGAGTTCCTCGATCGATTCACCCGACCAGAACGCCTGCTCGAAGCGATCCATCGCGCGGCGCGTGCGCGAGAAGAGGAAGATCTTGTCGATTGCGATGGCCCAGACCCAGACCGAGCACGACAGAAGTCCCGCCATCACCACCTGCACCACGAAGCTTGCGTGCCAGGCGAGATCGAACAGCGAGACTCCGGAGCCTATCGCCGGAAGCGATGCACCCTCGGGCATTGGAAAAATCCCCTCAACGCAATGGTCCCAAATCCCCCGGAGCGACGGCTTCCGGGTTCCCACGGCCGCGCGTTCGGCGCGGGCGGAAAGCCTGCACGAAGGAGCCCGATTTGGTCGCATGGGAGGCCCGCCGAAGCCTGGCCCTGCATTCCCCTGCCAACATGTCAAAACGAGGGCTGTTCGCGCGACTTTACGCCCCTAACCAAACGCTAATCAGGGTTAAAACCCGGTTACCAAAGGGGATTTTGGATGGGGGAAATGGCGGCCCGGCAAGGGCTTGGGAACAGCTGAAATCCCGAGACTTCGGGCTGGAGACGGCGAACCGCCCGCCTGCGGTTTCGCAAGCGGGCGGCTCATGCCGTCAGGAGGTTGGGGGCGTCAGGCCTGAAGGCGAAGCGCGCGTCAGTTCTGAGGCGGCTGATCGTTCGGCGGCGTCGGGCGGTCGCGGTGCTGCCTCATGAACGCGTCGAACTCTTCCTTGTCCTTGGCGTGGCGCAGGCGGCCGAGGAAATCCTTGAACTCCTGCTGCTCTTCCTCGAGGCGCCGCAGCGTCTCGCTGCGATATTCGTCGAAGGCGCGGTTGCCGCTGGAGGGCGGGCCGAAGCCGAAGCCGCCGAAGCCGTGACGCTCCATGCGGCCCTTCATCCGCTCCATCTTCCACTGCATCCGTTCCATCTTGTTCTGCCAGCGATCCTGGTGGCTCCAGCAACTCATGCGTCTGCTCCCGAGTGTAAAAAAGAGAAGGGCTAGTCCGATCGGCCACCAGATCAGGAAGCCGAGGATGGTCACGGCGATCCAGCCGGGATGCCAGGGCGTCTCCAGCATATGGGGGCGCTCGTAGGGTTGTTCCGTGGGACCGCGCCAGCGATTGACATCTGCGGTGTAGGCCATTTCCCTCTCCATACGGCATCACGCCGTTGTGAATGTAAATAACATTTACATAGGTAGCCCAACCCGGATTTTTGTCAAGCCGACCGCCGGGGGCTTCCGCGAATTTATTTTTGGAATTTTATTTCGGCTTGCCCCAGGGACCGGGCTTTTCTTCGGGCTGCGCATTCGGCTCAGTCCGTCGATCGGTCGTGAAGCCGAGACCGCGCAGATAGATCAGCACTTCGGCTTCCAGCAACTCATCGGCCGACATCGGCAGCTTGCGCCGCGCCGCATCGCCACGCGCAAACAACGACGCCACGCCATGCGACATCGACCAGATGTGCAGCGCTATCATCATCGCCGGCGGGCGCGGCATGCCCGGCGGCGCCAGCGCGGCAAGACGCTCGGCGGCGGCGCGGATGATGCCGAAGGCGCGCTCGCCTGCCGCCATCAGCGCAGGGTTTGCATCGGCCGGCAGGCCCGATTCGAACATCGCCGAATAGGACGCGGGCTCCTCGCGCGCAAAAGCGAGATACGCTTTGCCGACGCGCTCGAACGCGGTGACGGTGTCGGGCCTGCCGTCGTCCCAGGCAGCGTTGAGCGCCGCCTCGAACTGTTCGAAGCCGCGTAGCGCAATCGACGACAGCAATTCGTCGCGGTCGCGGAAATGGCGATAGGGCGCCGCGGGACTGACGCCCGCCATGCGCGCGGCATCGGCAAAGGTGAAGCCGGCCGCGCCCTTCTGCGCGATCAGGTCGAGCGCCGCCTGCAGCAGCGCCTCGCGGAGATTGCCGTGATGATAGCCGCGCTCGGCGCGGCGCTGATCCTTGCGCCAGCTCATGTGAAAGACGTTTACATGAGCCGCGCGACAAGGTCACTAGTGGATGTCAAGCATGGAGGTCCGCGCGCAATTCATGTGAATGAACGCGCGCGGCGCCTCAAGGAATCGTTAACCGCCGGGAATCGGCAGCACCGGCATGATCTCCACGGCTTCGCCGGGGAAGATCGCGAAATGCGGATGGTTCTCGAACATTTTCGCCGCCGCCTCATGCGAGGCGGCACGGACGACGGTGAAGGCGCCGAGCTCGTTGCTGTAATCCGCGATGCCGGCCGTGCCGACCCGTTTGGTCTTGCCGAGCGGCCCGCCCATCTGGGCCAGCGAAGACTGGTGCTTCTCCACCCAGGCCTTCCAGGCGGCCATGCCCTGCTGCTCCCTGGACTTGCGCTCGGTCTCGGACAGCGCGTTCCATGCCGCGAATTTCGCGCTGTTCTTGCTGCCGACGAAAACGGCCAGATAGGTATCGCTCATCATGTTCTCCTTGCTGTGGCTCGTTGATCAATTCTTGCGGCCGTGCAACTCGGCAAAGCCGGCGGCGGCCTGTTGAACGTCAGGCGGGAAATCCGCCATCTCCTGCACCTGGCGAATCTCGATAATCTCGTTGTTCGAGGCCGGGCACTTCCTGGCCCATTCGATCGCCTCCTCCCTGGATTTCACATCAATCATCCAGTAGCCGCCGAGCACTTCCTTGGCTTCGGTGAAGGGCCCGTCGGTCACCACAGGCTTGCCGCCTGCGAACGAGACGCGCGCGCCCATCGACGGCGGATGCAGGCCGTCGAGCGTGATCAGAACGCCCGCCTCCTTCAGCGCCTCGTTGTATTTCATCATCGCCGCGACGGCGTCTGCCGGCGGCATGGTGCCGGGCGCCGCCGCCTCGTAGCCCCGGGGTATCATCAGCATCATGAAGCGCATTGGTCTCTCCGTTCGATCTTCGGCGCCTGCGGGCACGCATTGACAAGACGATTGGCCTTTTACGGCACCGACATGGTCAGCGAAATTATTTCGGAGGTTATATCCCTCGGGCTTGGCGATCAGGACTCGCTCGTCCACCGCCGTATGACGTCGCTTGCGCCTTCCAGGAATTGCTCAAAGATCGGTGCAGCCAGGATGGCATGAACGTACAGCGTCCCGGTTCCGGCGTTGCGGAAGCCGTGCAGGCGGCGCGCCGGCACGATCAACGACTGGCCTGATCGGACCAGGGTTCGCGCCTCATCGATCCACATCTCCGCTTCGCCCTCGCGCACCGTCAGGACTTCCTCGACGGGATGCCAATGGGTGGGCGCGCCGTTACCGGGCGCGACCCACTGCTCGAAGATGCAGAGCTGCGTGGCGCCGTTCTGGACGGAGACCACCATCCGGGTCTGCACGCCTTCGCGCCACCGTTCCAGCGGCCTGTCATCGGGACTGCTGATTTGCATGGCTAAAACCTTTCGCTTGTGCCTTGGGCAAGCTAAGCAGACCGGACCGCGCCGTGCCAGCATCCGTCGCAGGACCAGGATTGCCGATGCCCGACTCCACCGCCAAAGTCGCTCTCGTCACCGGTGCCGCGCGCGGCATTGGACTCGCGACCGCGAAGCGATTCCTGGCCGATGGATGGCGCGTGGCGCTGCTCGATATCGATGCCGCGACGTTGAAGGCCGCGGTCGCATCATTGACCAAACCGGAGTCGACGCTGGCGCTCATCTGCGACGTATCGGACGCGAAGCAGATTGCATCCAGCATGGACAGCGTCGCGCAGCGCTTCGGCCGCCTCGATGCGCTCGTCAACAATGCCGGCGTCGCAGTGTTCGCAGCTGTCATGGACACCTCGGACGACGACTGGAGCCGCGTGCTCGCGGTCAACCTCACCGGGCCGTTCCTGTGCACGAAGGCTGCAGTCCCGCTGATGCGCGAGCATGGCGGCGGCACCATCGTCAACATTACCTCGATCTCGGCGGTGCGCGCGTCGACCTTGCGTTCGGCCTATGGCACGAGCAAGGCGGGGCTGGCGCATCTGACCAAACAGCTCGCGGTGGAACTGGCCTCCTCGGGTATCCGCGTCAACGCGGTCGCGCCGGGGCCGGTCGACACCGCGATGGCCAAGGCCGTACATACGCCGGAAATCCGTGCCGATTATCACGACGCCATACCGCTCAACCGCTACGGCCTTGAAGAGGAACTGGCGGAAGCCATCTTCTTCCTCAGCAGCGAGCGCGCGAGCTACATCACGGGCCAGGTGCTCGCGGTCGACGGCGGCTTCGACGCCGCGGGCATCGGATTGCCGACGCTGCGGGGGCAGCGGCGAAACGGATGACGGACACATGAGCGTGATGCGTATCGTCTTCACCCTGCTGCTGGCGGTCGCGCTGTGGTTCTTCGCGACCATGCTCGCGCGTGCCGAAGTGCGTATCCTTGCGAGCCCAGGCGGCCAGGTCGGGCCGTTCATCGATCTCTTCGAGAAGGTAAAAAACTCCGGCGAACGCGTCGTCATCGACGGTCCGTGCCTGTCGGCCTGCACGCTGGTGCTGAGCATGGTGCCGAGCGAGCGCATCTGCGTGACGCGGCGCGCGGTGTTCGGCTTCCATGCTGCGCGTTCGATGGACCGGCGCGGCCGGCTGTATGACGAGCCGGCAGCCTCCAAGCTGGTTCTGCAGGCCTATCCCGGCCCGGTCCGGGACTGGATCGTCCACCGCGGCGGATTGACCTCGCGGCTGCTGTTGCTGCGCGGGCGCGAGCTCAGCGCGATGTACCGGCGCTGCCGGTAACTCCTACATGCCTTCGGCGGGGCAATTCACCATCCAGGGGATGTCGAACTGATCGCGGCACATGCCAAAGCCTTTGGCGAAGAAAGTCTTGCCGAACGGCATGATCTCGGTGCCGCCCTCTTTCAGCGCCTTGAACTTGCGCTCGGCCTCAGCGAGATCCGTCACCGTCAGCGACACCGAAAATCCCATCGGCTTGTGGAAGCGATCGGGCGGCGCATCGGCGCCCATGATGTTGGCATCGCCGAGCGTCATGTGAGCGTGCATAATATAATTCTTGTGTTCCGGCGGCCCCGCCATTTCGGGCGGCGCTTCGGCATAGCGCATCATCATGTCGACCTTTCCGCCGAGATGCTTCTCGTAATATTTGAACGCGGCCTCGCAATTGCCGCTGAAGTTCAGATAAGGCGTGATCATCGCTCGCTCCTCGCTTGATTTTTGTCGCGATTATTTCTCGGAGACGGATTTGATTTTGGCGAGGCCGGCCTCGAAATCCTTGCCGATCATCTTGTCGAAACTCATGAACACCTGCATCACCTTCGACATGAAGGGCGCGGGCCCGCTCATGACCCAGTTGAGATGTGTCGCACTGCCCTGCGGCAGCATTGTGAACTCGGCGATGTTGTGGGCTTCGAACGGCTTCAGGAAGTCGAGCTGGATCTTCACCAGCGAGGGAGAGTTGGCCTCGAGGATTTCCATGCGGCCGGAACCGACATTCTTGTTGCCCTCCCAGGCGTAGATCGCACCCTTGCCGCGCTCGGCGCCGCCATAGGTCCGCTTCAGCTCGGGATCGCGGTCTTCCCAGGGCGACCATTTCCGCCATTCGTGGAAATCGGCGATCAGCGGAAAGACTTTGTCCGCTGGCGCGTTGATGACAGCGGCGCGCTGCACGCTGAGTTTGTCCGGCTTGGTGGCGGCCATGATCAGCACGGCGGCGATGGCGACCGCGAGCACGATCGCGATGATGACAAGGGTCTCGAACATCAATGGCTCCTTCAGGCCTGGATCATATTGAGATGCGTGACGACGAGATTACCGAAATAGCCCGCCCACAGCATGGCGCCAACAATCGAACTCGGTGGAATGGTCGTGAGCGTCATGCCGGCATCACTAATCATACCGAGCGTACGTGACAGCAACAGCGCTCTTATCGGAACGGTCTGCTCCAGCATAGAGATTGACATGATTGGCTCCCCAAGAAATGCGGCGTTCTGTCCAATAGACGAACGGGGGCGGGGCGAGCCGACACGGCGGCGATTATTTTTTTGAGATTTTGGCAGCCTGGCTGTCGCGCATCAATTTATCCAGATGCATGCGGATATGCGCGGCCTCGGCGCTGGTATTGGCGAGCGCAATGGCGCGATCGAAGGCGACGCGCGCCTCCTCGTTGCGGCCGAGCTGCATCAGGAACGCGCCGCGCACGCCGAAGAAATGGAAGTAATTCGACAGCCGCGGCGCCAATGGCTCGATCATCTCGAGCGCGGCTTCCGGTCCCCTCACCTTCGACACCGCGACCGCGCGGTTGAGCGTGATCACGGGCGAGGGCTGCATCAATTCAAGCGCGCCATAGAGCAGGTCGATCTGCTGCCAGTCGGTGTCTTCGGGCTTCGCGGCGCGCGAATGCAGCGCGGCGATTGCGGCCTGGATCTGATAGGGTCCGGAGGCGCGGTGCCGCATCGCCTTGTCGATCAGCGCGAGCCCTTCCGCGATCAGCTTCTGATTCCACAGGGAGCGATCCTGATCGTCGAGCAGGATCAGCGCACCATCTTTGTCGAAGCGCGCCTCGCTGCGCGAATGCTGCAGCAGCAACAGCGCCGTCAGCCCCATGATCTCGGGCTCGCTCTGGAACAGCCGCAACAGCAGCCGCGCCAGCCGGAGCGCCTCCTCGCACAGGGGTTTGCGGATTTCGGCGGTGTCGCCACCAGCCGAATAGCCCTCGTTGAAGATGAGATAGATCATCGCGGCCACCGCCGCGAGCCGCTCCGAGCGCTCAACCGCACCCGGCGTCTCGAACGGCACGTTGGCCTCAGTGACGCGCGCCTTGGCGCGCGTGATGCGCTGCTCCATCGCGGCTTCGCTCACGAGAAACGCCCGCGCGATCTGCTTGACCGTCAGACCCGAGACGATGCGCAGCGCCAGCGCGATCTGCTGGGTCGCCGGCAAGTCCGGATGGCAGCAGATGAACAGCAGCCGCAGAATGTCGTCGCGGTAATGCGAGCCGTCGAGCCGCTCGGCGATCTCGTCCTCGGCGTCGCCGAGATCGGAGATGGCGCGATCGTCTTCGGGCAGCGGCTGCTGCCGGCGGTTGCGGCGCACCTCGTCGATCGCGGCATTGCGGCCGACCATGATCAGCCAGGCCGCGGCATCGCGCGGCGGGCCGTTCTGCGGCCAGGTCTTCAGCGCGCGCAAGGACGCGTTCTGGAACGCCTCCTCAGCCGTATCGAGATCGCGAAAATAACGCAGCAGCGCACCGACCGCCTGGGGACGCGCCGAGGTCAGCGCGGCATCGATCCAGGCGGTGTCGCTCATTTGGCAACGCCTCCAGGCGCAAACATGCCGACCGGGCGGATCTCATAGGCCCCGCCGGGATTGGCCGCGCCAAGATCGCGCGCGACGTCGAGCGCCTCGTCGAGGTTGTTGCAATCGATCAAATAGAAGCCGAGCAACTGCTCCTTGGTCTCGGCATAGGGACCGTCCAGCACCAGCGGCGGGTTCTCCTTGCGCAAGGTCGTGGCGGATGTGGTCGGAAGCAAGCCGCGCGACCGGACCGAGCCGGCCCTGCTTGGCAAGCTTGTCCTGCACCACGGCGAGCTTCTTCATGACCTCGGCGTCCTGCTCCTTGCTCCAGGAGCCGACCATGTCCTCATCGTTGTAGCAAAGGATGGCGTAAAGCATATGAGCGGGATTCCCCGTTCATCTGAAAGACGAACGGGGGTTGTCCCGTGCCGACAGGGTGCGGTCAATAAATTTGAGCGGTTCCGCTCAGGGGCCGACGATCGGGGCGGGCGTTGGCTGAAAATGCCGATAAGTGTGCATCACGACCTTCGAGCAAAGGCTGCAAACGCAGAGGACGAGAACGATGTTCTTGAGGATTTGCATGCGTGCCTCCCCTGAGCGGGGGTGAGATCGCGGCGAACGGGTCGCCGCGACCGAAATGTCGGGATTACCAGTAGACGCCGTAGCGGGCGGCGATGCTGCGGGCCTTCGCTTCGTCGCTCTGATGGCCGTGGCCGGAGGCGCGTTTGACGGGCTTCGCCGGCGCAGGCTTGGCCGGCGCGGCATCGGCTTGCGGCTTTGGCGCATCGGTCGTGGCGGCAGGCGCGGCCGGAGGAAGCGGCGCGGCGGTATCTGTCGCGGCCGGCGTGTCGTTGGCGGCGAGGATGAGGTCGCGGCTCTGGCCGGCATGGGCGGAAGCGGACGCCAGTAACAGGGCGGTGATCAGGACCAGTTTGCGCATGGGTGTCTCCTTGTTTGATGTGAGGGAGACTAGACCCGCCCTGTGATTTGTTATGTGGTCGAGGTCACGCAGGGATTTGGGGCACGAAAAATGAGCAAGGGCGCGCTGGCGCTGTTGATCCACGGCGGAACCGACAATTGGTCGCCGGAGCGCTGGAATGCCAGATTCAACGAGGTCTGTCGCGACCGCCGCGTGCTGCAAATGCCGGCTGCCGGTTTCGATCCGGCCGAGGTGCACTACGCCGCGGTGTGGAAGCCGGTCCCGGGCGAACTGGCAGGCTTTCCGAACTTGCGGGTGATCTTCAATCTCGGCGCCGGCGTCGATGCCCTGATGGCGGACAAGACCTTGCCAGACGTGCCGCTGGTCCGCGTCTCCGTCGACGATCTCACCGACCGCATGGCCGAGTATGTCGTGCTGCACGTGCTGATGCATCATCGGCAGGAGCTTTATCTGCGCGAGTCGCAGCAGGTGAAACGTTGGGCGCCCAGATATCAGTGGCCGGCGAGCGCCGATCTCATCGGCATCATGGGATTAGGCGTGCTCGGCGCCAATGCCGCCGACGTGTTGCGCCGCATCGGCTTCAAAATGGTGGGCTGGAGCCGCAGCGAGAAGCGGATCGATGGTGTCGAGTGTTTTGCAGGACGCGAGCAACTGGACGCGTTTCTCAAGCGAACCGACATCCTGGTCTGCCTGTTGCCGCTGACGCCGGACACGCGGCACATCCTCAATCGTGATCTCTTCAGCAAACTGAATCGCAACGGCCCGCTCGGCGCACCCGTGCTGATCAATGCCGGCCGCGGCGGCCTGCAGAACGAGGCCGATATCCTCGCCTGTCTCGACGATGGCACGCTCGGCGCGGCCTCGCTCGATGTCTACGCGCAGGAGCCGCTGCCGCGCGGACAGTCCGTTCTGGACCCATCCGAAGGTCGTGCTGACGCCGCATAATGCGGCCGACACCGATCCCGACGAGATTTCGAAATATGTGGCGCGGCAGATCGAGCGCTTCGAGGCCGGCGGCGCGCTCGACAACGTCGTCGACCGCAAGCGCGGCTATTAGCCCCTCGCGCCCAGCATCACATCCAGCGCGCCCTTGACGATCGCTTCCAGCTCCTTGCGCGGGACGCCTGCGCGCGCACGAATCGCCACTGTGTGGAGTGTCGCGGACGCCAGTTGCGCCAGCACGGTCGGATCGGCGGTGGCCGCGATCTCGCCCTTTTCTTTCGCCGCGCGGAAGCAGGACGCGAACGCCCTGTCGAGCTCGACAAATCCTTCCAGCACCATGGCGCGGATACCGGGATCGGCGACCGCTTCGGAGGCCGCCGTCATCACCGTGAAACAGCCGCGCGGGCTTTCGCCCTCGAGATAGATATCGAGCGCGATCGCATAGATGCGCTGCAGCCGTTTGCGGACCGGCATCTCGTCGCGAAAGATCTCGATCATCGCCGTGCGCGCGTCGTCGCGATAGCGCTGAAAACTCTTCACATACAGCTCGCGCTTGTCGCCGAACGCGCCATAGAGGCTCGGACGATTCATGCCGGTGGCGGCGCTGAGATCGTCCAGCGAGGTCGCGGCAAAACCGCCCTTGCGGAACAGGTCGAGCGCTTTGCCCAGCGCGACGTCGGGCTGATAGCCGCGCGGCCGCCCGCGGCGCTTTGGCTCGTCGACGGTCTTGGCAGCAGCTGGCGGCTTCTTTTTTTGTACCATTTCGCAATAAATTCCTTGACCGGATTTATATTATGCGAGACAGTATAAAAATCAACCCGACATCGTCGCTCGGGTCAGAACCGCCAAGGAGGCACCCATGGATCTCTATTTCTCCCCGCTCGCCTGCTCGATGGCGACCCGGATCGCGCTGTATGAGGCAGGCGCAGACGCCGCCTATGTCGAGGTCGATCCCAAGACCAAGGCGGTGCAGAAGGACGGCTCCGACTTCCGCAAGGTCAATCCGCTCGGCCTGGTGCCGACCCTGCGCACCGATGACGGCACCGTGCTGACCGAGAATGCCGCGATCCTGCAATATGTCGCCGATCGCTTCCCGAAGGCCGGCATCTCGGCCAGCGACGGCACCGAACGCAGCCGGCTGCATCAATGGCTCTGCTTTGTCGGCACCGAGTTGCACAAGGGCCTGTTCGTGCCGCTCTTGAGCAAGGACGCCCCGGCCGAGGTAAAGTCCTACACGCTGCAAAAATATCTCTCGCGGCTCGATTACCTCGACAAATATCTGCAGGGCCGCGAATTCCTGCTCGATCATTTCAGCGTCGCGGACGCCTATCTCGCCACCGTGCTGAACTGGAGCATCGCGACCCCGATGATCGACTTCGGAAAATATCCCGCGGTGAAGGATTATCTGGAGCGGATGAAGAAGCGGCCGGCGATCGCAAGAGCGCTGGCGGAGGAGTTCGAGCTCTACAAGGCCGAGATCGCCCGCCACAAGGCGGCGGCGTAAGCGAGGTCTGGTGTCCCGGACGCGGTGCAGCGTGTCTTCACGATGCACCGCAGATCCGGGACCCATTCTTTGCGTTATTGACCCCGGATCAGCAACGCATCACTTCGTGCTGCGCAGCATCCGGGGAACGCAAATTCAAACCGGACTCTCTCCCAACCCCGGCACATCGGCGGGCCGCGGGCCGGGCGCCGGCCAATGAAAGCGGCGATCCTTTTCCGCGATTTCGATATCGTTGATCGAGGCCTCGCGCCGACGCATCAAACCCTGCGCGTCGAACTCCCATTGCTCATTGCCGTAGGAGCGATGCCACTGTCCGCTGGCATCGTGCCACTCATACTGAAAACGCACCGCGATGCGGTTGTTGTCGAACGCCCACAAATCCTTGATCAGGCGATAGTCGAGTTCGACCGCCCATTTGCGCGTGAGGAAGGCGACGATGGCCGCGCGGCCTTCGAAAAATTCCGAGCGATTGCGCCACCGGCTGTCCTCGGTGTAGGCGAGCGCCACGCGCTCGGGATCGCGCGAGTTCCAGGCATCTTCCGCCATGCGGGCTTTCTGGGCAGCGGTCTCTCTGGTGAACGGCGGAAATGGCGGACGGGACATGACGGCCTCGAATTTTGGGCGGGACCGCTACTCTAACGCCATACGCGAGTCAGTCGATAGGCCAAATCCTATCGCGCGATAGCTAAGTCAAATCGCCCTTCATCAGCGCGCGGATCGATTTTGGAATCGGCTGCGCCCTGCCCTCGCTGATGAAGGCGACGCGCACCTCGGCTTTCACCAGCACATCGCCGCCGCGGCGGACCTCCTGCGCCAATATGATGGACGCGCCCTTCACCGCCACCGGCCAGGTCACGATTTCGAGCACGTCGTCCATCCGCGCTGGCTTGAGAAAGTCGAGCGTCATCGAGCGCACCACGAAAGCAAAGCCCGGCGTTTCGGTCTCGGCTTCCGCGAACAGCGCATGCTGCTCGGCGCCCATCAGCCGCAAATGATTGGTGCGCCCGCGCTCCATGAAACGCAGATAGTTGGCATGATAGACGATCCCGGAGAAGTCCAGTTTGACGCTATCGCAACAGGGCGCTCGCTTACTTCTTCTTGGTCGATGGCGAGCACGAGCAACGTGACCGACGGTTCTTCTTTGGCTTTGTTTCGCGAATGATGTTTGCGCTTTGCTGGCGCATTCCTTCCTCGTATTGCTCATCAGCCATCACACGACCGATCGCGCTAGCCAACTTCAACCACGCCTCGCGGTAGTGACCTTGAGTGAAAACGTTGCGCGGATCATCGTCTGCAAGCGGACGCATGATCGCCCGCTGTGGCTTTCTCGGATATCTTCCCGTCGGCACGTAAACACGCGGCTCCCAAGCCAATTATAATCGTTGATATAGCTGTTTTTCAATAACATTAGCTATTTTTATCTATTTTGACGTAATATCAAGGCCTTAGTAAAAAACGTGGATGTCGCCAGAACAATGCCGGGCAGCGAGGGCGTGGTTAGATTGGTCCCAAGAGGAGTTGGCGACCAAAGCACAGATATCAAACAGCACGCTTAGAGATTTTGAGGCAGGTCGACGCATTCCCATAGCGAATAACCTTGCTGCCATTCAACGCGCCTTGGAAAATGCTGGAATAGAGTTCTTGTACTCGAAGGCTAATGGTCAGCCTTGGGGAGTCGCCAGGAAACTAGACTAATCCACTCGCGTCATAGTCGAAATTGATTAGTCGCTCTATTTGACATAGCTTCCGGCGTCTTGTCAGATCGACCTATTGCGGTTGGCAGGTCGGGGCAATATGGCTGAGCAGGAAACGTCGTTTCGCGGCGCAAGACCATCCATTGTTGAAAGCTTTCGAATTGAAGGGCTTTATGGATATCGGACAATATCTATTGCTTCGGAATATTCGGCCACCATTCTGATTGCCAAGAATGGCTCTGGCAAAAGCCGGAAGAGGTCATCGTATTGGCGCAGGAGCCAGACAGGAAAGAAGCTGATCGCCTCTCGGACGAATTTGAAAAGCTAAATCCTAGGGACAGATATCGAGGCAAATTCAATCATCTGTTTTTCATAAAGTGGCTGGACTTACTTTGCGCAGATCGCAAAGAGAAAGATTCCGAATGTTTCAAAAATCTCGGACAACCACGTGTCGTGCAGCTCCAAGCCATGTCTCTCGGGATGCTCGCCTCGAAATCCGACTATCCGGTGGGACTACGAGAATTTATTGACACCATTCACTGAGCTTTCAAAAAAGGGCTTTCCATTGCCTGGCGTAGAGCCTTGGGTATTCGTTGCGCTTTCCCTCCTGCAATAAACGCAACGCGCACTCGAGCTTCGACCAACAAATCACTTCCGCGTTTGCACTGTTGAAGCAATGTAATCGAAGCACCCTTCACTTCTTGTGGATTGGTAATGACGTCCAACACATCATCCATGAAGGATGGTTTGAAAAAATCTATCTGCATCGAGCGTACGACGAAAGCAAATCCAGATGATTCGTTTTGTCCCTCTTCGAAAAGTACACGCTGATCAGTCCCGAGCAGACGCAAGAAATTGGTTCTACCCCTCTCCATGAATCGCAAATAGCTTGCGTGATACACAGCCGAACTAAAATCGGTGTCTTCGTAGAAGACACGAATCTGCATGCGGTGGCCTCCATCCCGAAGCTCACCATCGAACGGCGTAGTCATGTGATTCGCCCGAATGATCCACCGTGCCGAA
Source organism: uncultured Alphaproteobacteria bacterium (assembly GCA_963791665.1). Taxonomy (GTDB): domain Bacteria; phylum Pseudomonadota; class Alphaproteobacteria; order Rhizobiales; family Xanthobacteraceae; genus Bradyrhizobium. The sequence continues at coordinate 15,445 of CAWBTH010000040.1, forward strand.
CATTTCCGAATATCGTACTTGACACTTTTGTACTATGGGAACACGCGGGCAAGAAACAGAAGTCCGTGTCCTCATAGTAGACGCGGACCTGCATGTGATGCCGGCCATCGCGGACTTCGCCGTCGAGATGAGCTGTCAGCGGCGGGCCGCTGCCGGTCACTGGTCGTCCTCATGATTGCCGAACAGTCCGAACTGTGCCGGATCGCGCGTGGGCTCGGCGAGACCGAGATGACGGAAGGCGTTTGAGGTGAGCAGCCGCCCGCGCGGCGTGCGTTGCAGATAGCCGCACTGGATCAGGAACGGCTCGATGATGTCCTCGATGGCATCGCGCGGCTCCGACAGCGCGGCTGCAAGCGTCTCGACGCCGACCGGACCGCCGCCATAGTTCATCGCGATCGTCGTGAGGTAGCGCCGGTCCATTGCATCGAGACCGGCGGCGTCGACCTCCAGCGCGCTGAGCGCATGATCGGCGATCTTGCGGTCGATTGACTCGGCGTCCGCGGCGGAGGCGAAATCGCGCACACGCCGCAACAGCCGACCGGCGATGCGCGGCGTGCCACGCGCACGGCGCGCGATCTCGTTGGCGCCGTCCGCGGTCATGCCGATCTTGAGCACGCGGGCGCCGCGGGTCACGATCTTCTCGAGTTCGTCCTCGGTGTAGAAATTGAGCCGCACCGGAATGCCGAAGCGGTCGCGCAAGGGATTGGTGAGCAGCCCCGCGCGTGTGGTGGCGCCGACCAGGGTGAATTTCGCCAGCTCGATCTTGACCGAGCGCGCCGCGGGCCCCTCGCCGATGATGAGGTCGAGCTGGAAATCCTCCATCGCGGGGTAAAGCACTTCCTCGACCGCGGGGCTGAGGCGATGGATCTCGTCGATGAAGAGCACGTCACGCTCTTCGAGATTGGTGAGAAGTGCGGCGAGATCGCCCGCTTTGGCGATGACGGGACCTGATGTCGCGCGAAAGCCGACGCCGAGCTCGCGCGCCACGATCTGCGCCAGCGTGGTCTTGCCCAGCCCCGGCGGGCCGACGAACAGCACGTGATCCAGTGCCTCGCCGCGCTTGCGCGCGGCTTCGATGAAGATGGACAGATTGGCGCGCGCCTGCGCTTGGCCAACGAACTCCGACAGCAGTTGCGGGCGCAGCGCGGTGTCGCCGGCATCCTCATGGCGGCGCTCCGGCGTGACGATGCGCGGCGATGTGCTCACTTCGCCAGCTCCTTGAGGCCGAGCCGGATCAGCTGCGCGGTTTCGGCCTTCTCACCGGCGCTGCGCGAGGCGGCTGCGATCGCGGCCGCCGCCTGCGGCTGGCCGTAACCGAGATTGACCAGCGCGGAGATCGCATCCGTCACCGGGCGCGGCGCGCGCGCATCGTCGATCGCGCCGGCGAGATGCACCACGGACGGATCGACATTGGCAAAGGCCGGCGCCTTGTCCTTCAATTCGGTGACGATGCGCTCGGCGACTTTCGGGCCGACGCCCGGCGTGCGCGTCACCGCAGCCTTGTCGCGCAGCGCAATGGCGTTCGCCAACTCGGCGGGCGGCAGCGTGCCGAGCACGGCCAGCGCCACCTTGGCGCCGACGCCCTGCACGGTCTGCAGCAGGCGAAACCACTCGCGCTCGATGTCGCTCCTGAAGCCGAACAGCTTGATCTGGTCTTCGCGCACATAGGTCTCGATCGACAGCACGGCGGCTTCGCCGGGCGACGGCAGCGCCTGCAGCGTGCGTACCGAGCAGTGCACCTGATACCCGACGCCGCCGACGTCGAGGATGACGAAATCCTCGCCGTAGGAGTGGATCAGGCCCTTGAGCTTGCCGATCATTGAATCGCGCGCGGGCTCGGCGAGGCCGAGATGACGGAAGGCGTGCGAGGTGAGCAGCCGCCGCGCGGCGTGCGCTGCAGATAGCCGCACTGGATCAGGAACGGCTCGATGATGTCCTCGATGGCATCGCGCGGCTCCGACAGCGCGGCTGCAAGCGTCTCGACGCCGACCGGGCCGCCGCCATAGTTCATCGCGATCGTCGTGAGGTAGCGCCGGTCCATTGCATCGAGACCGGCGGCGTCGACCTCCAGCGCGCTGAGCGCATGATCGGCGATCTTGCGGTCGATCGACTCGGCGTCCGCGGCGGAGGCGAAATCGCGCACACGCCGCAGCAGCCGACCGGCGATGCGCGGCGTGCCGCGCGCACGGCGCGCGATCTCGTTGGCGCCGTCCGCGGTCATGCCGATCTTGAGCACGCGGGCGCCGCGGGTGACGATCTTCTCGAGTTCGTCCTCGGTGTAGAAATTGAGCCGCACCGGAATGCCGAAGCGGTCGCGCAAGGGATTGGTGAGCAGCCCCGCGCGCGTGGTGGCGCCGACCAGGGTGAATTTCGCCAGCTCGATCTTGACCGAGCGCGCCGCGGGCCCCTCGCCGATGATGAGGTCGAGCTGGAAATCCTCCATCGCGGGATAGAGCACCTCCTCGACCGCGGGACTGAGCCGATGGATTTCATCGATGAAGAGCACGTCGCGCTCTTCGAGATTGGTGAGAAGTGCGGCGAGATCGCCGGCCTTGGCGATCACGGGACCGGAGGTGGCGCGAAAGCCGACGCCGAGCTCGCGCGCCACGATCTGCGCCAGCGTGGTCTTGCCCAGCCCCGGCGGGCCGACGAACAGCACGTGATCCAGTGCCTCGCCGCGCTTGCGCGCGGCTTCGATGAAGATGGACAGATTGGCGCGCGCCTGCGCTTGGCCAACGAACTCCGACAGCAGTTGCGGGCGCAGCGCGGTGTCGCCGGCATCCTCATGGCGGCGCTCCGGCGTGACGATGCGCGGCGATGTGCTCACTTCGCGAGTTCCTTAAGGCCGAGCCGGATCAGCTGCGCGGTTTCGGCCTTCTCGCCGGCGCTGCGCGAGGCGGCTGCGATCGCGGCCGCCGCCTGCGGCTGACCATAACCGAGATTGACCAGCGCGGAGATCGCATCCGTCACCGGGCGCGGCGCGCGCGCATCGTCGATCGCGCCGGCGAGATGCACGACGGCACGGATCGACATTGGCGAAGGCCGGCGCCTTGTCCTTCAATTCGGTGACGATGCGCTCGGCGACTTTCGGCCCGACGCCCGGCGTGCGCGTCACCGCGGCCTTGTCGCGCAGCGCAATCGCATTGGCGAGTTCGGCCGGCGGCAACGTGCCGAGCACGGCGAGCGCCACCTTGGCGCCGACGCCCTGCACGGTCTGCAGCAGGCGAAACCATTCGCGCTCGATGTCGCTCCTGAAGCCGAACAGCTTGATCTGGTCCTCGCGGACATAGGTCTCGATCGACAGCACGGCGGCTTCGCCGGGCGACGGCAGCGCCTGCAGCGTGCGAACGGAGCAATGCACCTGATAGCCGACGCCGCCGACATCGAGGATGACGAAATCCTCGCCGTAGGAGTCGATCAGGCCCTTGAGCTTGCCGATCATGACGAGACCAATGCTGGTTGGGCTCCCCTCCCCCTTGCGGGGAGGGGTTGGGGGTGGGGGTGGGGGTCCGAGAGAACGGAGCATGTTGCTTACCCCCCTCAGTGTGCGCGTTGCCGATCATGCGCCGACCACCCTCAGCTTCAGCGCCGCGGGCCCTCGATGATGCGCATGCGTGATCGCGATCGCGAGTGCATCGGCAGCGTCGGCGGAAGCCGGCTCGGCCTTGGGCAACAGCAGCTTCAGCATCACCAGGACCTGGTGCTTGTCGGCGTGGCCGGCGCCGACCACGGTCTTCTTGACCTGGTTCGGCGCATATTCCGAAACCGAAATGCCGAACATCGCGGGCGCGAGCATGGCGACGCCGCGCGCCTGGCCGAGCTTCAAGGTCGGCAACGCCGTCCTTGTTGACGAAAGTCTGTTCGACCGCGGCTTCCGCCGGCTTGAAACTCGTTGAGCACGGCTTCGAGCCCCTCATGAATCGCAAGCAGCCGACGCGCGAGCGGCAAATCGTCCGGCGGCTCGACCGATCCGCAGCCGACAAAGGTCAGCCGATTGCCTTCGCTCTCGATCACGCCCCAGCCGGTGCGGCGGAGGCCGGGATCGATGCCGAGGATGCGGACGGGAACGCGAATCGCCGGAGGTGACATGGCCTAGTGATAGCGCCTGAGCACTGATGAACGAAACATAAAGAGAACGTCATCCCCGCGAAAGCGGGGTCCGGTAGGCCGCGGCTTCCGTAGGAATCGCTATGCCAGGGCGTACTGGGGCGCCAGGTCCTGATGCGCAATTGCACACAAGGCGGGCGACGACAGATGAGCCTACCCGCCCATTTTCGCCATGAGCGCGTCGGAGACCTCGAAATTGGCGAACACGTTCTGCACGTCATCATGCTCGTTGAGCAGGTCGATCAGCTTCAGCAGCTTCTCGCCGGTCTCGTCGTCGACGGCGACCGTGTTCTGCGGCTTCCAGGTCAGCGCCGCCTTGCGCGGCTCGCCGAACTTGGCTTCCAGCGCCTTGGCCACTTCGCGATAGCTTTCCGGCGAGGCGTAGATTTCGTGCCCGCTTTCGCCTGAGATCACGTCGTCGGCGCCCGCCTCGATCGCCGCATCCAGCACAGCGTCGTCGGAGGCGATGCTCGAAATCATATTCGATGACGCCGGTGCGATCGAACATGAAGGCGACCGAATTGGTTTCACCGAGATTGCCGCCGGATTTGGTGAAATAGGAGCGGATATCGGAGGCGGCGCGGTTGCGGTTGTCGGTCAGCGCCTCGACGATGACGGCGACGCCGCCCGGGCCATAACCCTCGTAACGGATCTCGTCGTAGTTCTCGCCTTCGCTGCCGATCGCCTTCTTCACCGCGCGATCGATCGAATCCTTCGACATGTTTTCCTGGCGGGCGGCGATGATGGCCGCACGCAGCCGCGCGTTCATGGCGGGATCGGGCATGCCCATTTTGGCCGCGACCGTGATTTCGCGGGCCAGCTTGCCGAACAGCTTCGACTTCTGGGCATCCTGCCGCCCCTTGCGGTGCATGATGTTCTTGAATTGGGAATGGCCGGCCATGCGGGTCTCGTTAAGGAATCGTTCGGATGTTGGCGGGGGCGCGGCTTATATGCCGAGCTCCCGCAAATCAAAGACTTGGCTAGATACTGGAGCGGGGCCGCCTGCCGGAATATCAGGCAATCGTTAACCATGACTTCACGCCTCGGTGCAAGGATGGCGGGCATTATTCCCGCTCCTTCCAGAGAAGCCCATGGCGTTCGGTCTGTTTCGAAAGCGACTGCCGGAACCGGCTGTGTCTGGCCCCCCTCCAAAGCCGGCCAGCGCAGCCGGCTGAAGCCGCGATCGCGGAGACCGATTCGGCCAAGGACATCCTCGAACTTCTGGAGCTCGAACTCGGCGGCATGATCCGCCAGCTCGAACGCGCGGCCAATTCCGTTGCCGGCGGCGCCGAAGCGACCGCCACGACCCTGGCCGCGATCCGCGAACGCACGGACGCACTGTCCGGCCGTACCTCGGCCGCCAGGGACACGGCGACCACGTTCGCGCAGACCGCGGAGAAATTCACCCGCTCCGCCGAAGGCATCGGCGCGCAGGTGCGCGATGCCGGCAAGCTTGCCGACCAGGCGAGCGCCGCGGCCCGCGAGGCCCGCGCCAATGTGGATCGTCTGCGCGAGTCGTCGGCCGCCATCGGCAATGTGGTCAACCTGATCGCGCAGATCGCGCGGCAGACCACCCTGCTGGCGCTCAACTCCACCATCGAAGCAGCGCGCGCCGGCGAAGCCGGCCGCGGCTTTGCGGTGGTCGCAACCGAGGTCAAGGCGCTGGCGGTGCAGACCCAGAAGGCGACCGAGGAAATCAGCAAGAAGATCGAGGCGCTGCAGAAAGACGCGGCCGGCTCGGCGGAAGCCGTGCACCGGATCTCGCAGGCGATCGAGGCGATCCGCCCGGTATTCGCAAACGTCGATGGCGCGGTCGCCGAGCAGAATCGCACCACCGGCGAGATGTCGGAGAATGCGGCCTCCGCCTCGCATTTCATCGTCGATGTCGGCGACAGCGCGGCCGAGATCAACATGGCCACCAGCGAAGCTGCGACGCATGGCGAAGAAGTCGCGAGCGCCGGCAAGGCCGTGACGATATTTGCGCAGAAGCTGAAGGCGCGCAGCGCCGTGCTGCTGCGCCAGGGCCAAAGCGACGAGCGGCGTCAGGCCGAGCGGCTGCCCTGCCACATCAAGATCGATATCGAGGGGCACGGCACCGCACCGGTCTACGAGATTTCCGCCGACGACATCCTGATCTCCGGCGCGGACGCTGCGAAGCTGCCGCTGCAAGCAACCCTGAACGCCACGCTCGACGGCGTCGGCGCCTGCCGGGTCCGCATTTTTGAGCATTCGCCCGGCGGCGCGCGGGCGCGGTTCGAAGCGCCCTCCGCCGAGCTCGCCGAAAAGATCGAAGACAAGCTCTGGGCAATCCGCGAGGAGAATGTCGAGGCCGTCACGCGCGCACTCGAAGCCGGCGTCGCATTGACCAGGATCTTCGAGAACGCGGTCGCCTCCGGCGCGATCGCGATCGACGATCTGTTCGACGAAAACTATGTCGAAATCGCCGGCAGCAATCCCGTTCAACACCGCACCAAATTCCTCGACTGGGCCGACCGCGCGCTGCCCGCCTTCCAGGAAGCGTTCCGCGACAAAGACCAGCGCATGGCGTTCTGCGCCATGGTCGACCGCAACGGCTATCTGCCTGTTCACAACAAGATCTACTCCCATCCGCAGCGTCCGGGCGACGTCGCCTGGAACACTGCGAACGCCCGCAACCGCCGTATCTTCAACGACACCGCGGGCCTTGCCGCAGGCCGCAACCAGCGCAGCTACCTGATCCAGAGCTACGCGCGCGACATGGGCAACGGCGTCACCATCATGATGCGCGAGATCGACGTGCCGATCCGCGTCCAGGGCCGTCACTGGGGCGGCTTTCGCACGGCCTACAAGCTATGACCTCGCAAGCAGCAAAATCCGACTCCATCGCGACCGGCGCCTCCGCAAGCGAGCGGCTGGTCGACCAGCTCTCCAACAGGATCGGCGGCCTCGGCGTCGAACTCGCCGACGTCGCCGGCAATGTGCAGGAGGTGGCGCAGCGCGTCTCGACCCAGTCCGAGCGCTTCGGCCATTTGCAGAAGACCGCCGAGACCATGGTCTCCGCCAATCACGGCATTGCGGACGCCTCGAAGTCGGTGCAGACGGCGGCCTCCGCCGCGGTCGACGACATCACCCAGTCGCGCGACGCGGTCGAGACCGCGGTCAAGCACATCGCCGAGCTGATCGAGGCGGTCGGCCGCATCGAAAGCAGGCTTGGCGCGGTGTCCTCCGCGCTCTCCCAGGTCGCCAAAGTCTCCGGCTCAATCGAGGCGATCGCGAAACAAACCAATCTGCTGGCGCTGAATGCCACCATCGAAGCCGCGCGCGCCGGCGCTGCCGGCAAGGGCTTTGCCGTGGTCGCCAGCGAAGTGAAGAGCCTCGCCGAAGCCACGCGGCAGGCCACCGTGCAGATCGGCGACACCGTGCGCGGGCTCGACGGCCAGGTCGGCAGCCTGATCGGCGAAAGCGGCGAGGCCTCGCTGCGCGCCAAGAATGCCGGCAGTGGCGCCTCGCAAATCCAGGGCATCATCGCCCGCGTGCAGAACGGCGTCACCAAGGTCGGCGCGGAGATCGACGGCGTTACGCGGGCTGCGACCTCCAACCTCGCCCATTGCGACGAGGTGATCGAGGAGCTCGCGCACCTCGCCAAGGGCGTCGACCTGTCCTCCAGCCATCTCAAGAACGCCGACGAGCGCGTCGCCAAACTGCTCGAGACCTCCGAGGGGCTGATCGCGCTGATCGCCGACAGCGGCGTGGAGACCTCCGACGCGCCGCTTGATCCGCACCGTCGTCACAACGGCGAAGCAGATCGCCGAGGCCTTCGAGGCCGGCATCGCGCGCGGCGAGATCACGCTCGAGCAATTGATGGACGAGAAGTACCGCGAGATTGCCGGCACCGATCCCAAGCAGTTCATGACCGACTATGTGGAATTCACCGACCGCGTGCTGCCTGCGATCCAGGATCCGGTCCAGAAGTCCGATCCGCGGATCGTGTTCTGCGTCGCCTGGGCCAAGGGCGGCTACCTGCCGACGCATAATCCGAACTATCGCCATCCGCAGGGCAAGGACCCGGTCTGGAACAACGCCAACTGCCGCAACCGCCGCCTGTTCAGCGATCGCGCGGTGAAGAAGGTCGCGGCCAACACCAAGCCGTTCCTGCTGCAGACCTACCGGCGCGACATGGGCGGCGGCAACTTCGTGCTGATGAAGGATGCGTCGTCCCCGATCTTCGTACGCGGCCGCCACTGGGGCGCGTTCCGCATGGGCTTCAGACAGGGTTAGCGCAGGCCCGCCGGCAATTCAAAGCCCTTGTATTCCGGGTTCAGCAGCGCGCGTACCATCCGAGGATCGGGCTTGGCATCCGGCGCCGGCATCGGATTGCTGTCCGCCTTGATGAAGTCCGGCGGCGTGCCCGGCAGCTTGTACAGATTGAATCCGGTGCGGTGGGCGGCGAAGTCAGCTTGCAGGTAGCCGTCACCCATCATCAGCCCCGCCGGCGCGAGATAGAAGCCGTCCTCGCGATACGGCCCGAGGATGGAGAAGGTCGTCGAGCCCTTGCGCACGCCGCTGAGCCGGCTGCTCAAGCGGATCAATTCCGTTTCCTTGCCGCCGATGGTGACATAGACGCGGCGGAGCGGAAGTTCGGCCGCATCCTGGCTCACCACGCTGACGAGCAACAGGACGTGCTTGGCGAGCGCGCGATATTGATCCGTCGTGCGAGGCCATGAGAAATCGATGGACGCCCTCTCGCCGCTCCCTTTGGCGCCGACCTTTGCGTCTGTATCGCGGATTGCTCCAGGCGCCCGGTCATGTCGGCGTAGGACACCGCGCCCTGCGATGGCGGGAGCCGGGTCAGATTCTGTGCAACGATCGAATGCGAAAACAGCAATGCCAGCAGGCCAATCAGGAATCTCGTCATCGTGTTTCCTATGAGCCGCATCTTCAACGTTTGCGCATCGTCCAGGAGCCGCCGCCTCCGGTTCCTGCCCACTGACCGGACGCGCCATTTTCTACGATCGAACCGGTGTATCCCTGCTTGCATTCGCCGCCGTAACCCTGACCGGTGCAATCGCGGAAGAAACTGATTTTGCCGTCCTGAATGACGCCCTGGAAGATAGGATCGGTTCGCGGCCCCGGACAGCAAGTCCATTTCGAGGAGCCGGAAAATGTTGAGCCGGTCACCGTGATGGTGAAGGTCGAGGCAAAGCCGCTGGCGACGACGTCATACTGCCCGCTGACAAGCGAGCTACGGTTGCGCTCGACTTGTCTTGGCGTGACCGCATTTGGGATAACCGCAGCAGACTGGCTCTTCTTCATTTCCTGGAGCCGCGCGCGCGCCATGCTGCCGTAAGCGGTGCCGCCGAACTGACGGATGAAATCCTCCATCACGGCGATACTCGTGGTGTTTTGCGTCACCGACCAGGCGCGCGCCGCTTCATCCGCAACGGTCGGAGCGACGGCGATTGGCGGCGGCGCGGCCACGGGCGCGCCCGCAGCCTGACCCGCAAAATAGAAACTGCCCGCGATCGGCGACGACGACACCCATGGCTGCTGCGTGCCGCCGGTTGCCTCCTTCACGACAAGACCGACCGCGTTGAAGGTCTGGAAAATGTCCTTGCCCGGCTTGCGGATCGCGTCCGCAAGGGCCGTCGTATAGGGACTGTTGCCGTTGGCGCCATCGCGCGCCACGTTGCCGGGCTGCGTCGCATAGGAAATCAGCGTACCCTCCGGCGCGCGCATCTGCGCAAGCCCGCCCTCGGTCGCCCGCAAGCCCCTGCCGCCGAACGGATTGTTGCGGCATGCATCGAGGATCACGATGTTGAGTTTGGTGCCCGCGCCCTCCATCTGCCGCAACACCAGCGCAGTATCGACCATCTGGAAATCGACGTCGGTCTCCCGCGCCGGATTGGCGCCGACCGGCACCAGAAAATTCTGGCCCCGCACCTGCAGGCCATGTCCGGCATAATAGAACAGGCCGACGTCGGCGCCCTGGATCTGGTCGCTGAACCCCTGCACGACGCCATCGAATTGCGCCTTGTCGAGATCGAGCTGCGCGCTGCCGCCGACGATGACAAAGCCCAGCGCGCGCAACGTCTCGGCCATCAGCTTCGCATCATTGACGGGATTGTCGAGCGGCGTGACGTTCTTGTAGTGCGAATTGCCGATCACGAGCGCGACGCGTTTTTCGGCATGCGCCGGCACGCCTGAGCAAACGGCGAAGATGAGGGCCACGACCGCCCATGTCGTTCGACGAGACAGTTGCATCAGTTCCCCCACCTCCAAGCGACGCATCTCAATCCGGTAACCCCGCTTCACGAAGCGTGGCGACGATCCGCTCACGCTCCTCCGGCAGGCGGACGGGAAACGCCTCGCGTGCCTGGGCTGAGCCAAAACCCGGGTTGAACCGAAGAATCCGTGCGACCGCCTCTCGCGCTTCCGCTGTGTGTCCCCTACGCATGGCATTCGCGGCCAACGCGCTCAGCGAATGCGCATCGGCGGCTTGCTGCACCGCCTTTAGCGCCACCGCGCGCCCTTCCTCGTATCGTTCGAGCAGGAACAGCGCCCACGACGTGCCGTTCCATGCGCCTGTTTTCAGTGGATCGAGCGGACTGAGCCGCAGCATCTTTTCAAAGCTTTCGACGGACGATGCCCCGTCGGCACAGAGCAGCATGACCCATCCGCGTGAATACCACGCCGTCGCAAGGTTTGGATTGAGATCGACCGCCTGCTGCACCATCGAAGCGCCGAGGTCGTATTCATGCCCGAGGTAGGTAAGCACATGCCCGGCCCTCGCCAGCGCGAAGGCATCCTCGTCCGCCAGTCTGGACGCCACCCTCGCGTGGTGGATCGCTTCATCCCGCGATGCCTCCGACAGCGGCGACCCGCGCATGGCCTGCTGCAGCAGCAGCGACCAGGCCAGCATCGCGTGCGCGGCCGCGTAATCGGGATCGCGCTCGATCGCCCTCTTGAACAATGCGTAGGCTTCCGGCCATTGCCGCCCATGCAGGGCCGCCATGCCACGCAAATAATGGTCGTAACTGTCGAGCTTCTCCGTCGGCTTCTGTCTTGCGCGTTCGATCTCCGCCATCTCGAGCCGCGGCGCGATCAGGCCGACCACCGCGGACGTCACCTTGTCCTGCAGGTCGAAGACATCCTCCAGTCCGCCGTCGAACTTGTCGGCCCAAAGATGCCGATTGCTCGCGGCCTCGATCAGCTGGGCGGTGATGCGCACCCGATTGCCGGCCTTGCGCACGCTGCCTTCCAGCACGTAGCGGACGCCGAGCTCGCGGCCGACATTCCTGATGTCGATCGCCTTTCCCTTGTAGGCAAAGCTGGAATTGCGCGCGATCACGAACAGCGACTTGAACCGCGACAACGCCGTGATGATGTCTTCCACCATGCCGTCGGCAAAATAATCCTGCTCGGCATCGCCGCTCATGTTCTGGAACGGCAGCACCGCGATCGACGGCTTCTCGGGCAACGCGGGAGCCGAACTGGCCGCAGCCACTTGCGCAACGCCATCGACGCGTATTTGCCATACGCGTAAGGGCTCAGTGATGTTCTTCAGCGCCTGAGGCCCCATGTCGTGAAATCCGGCATCGACCTTGCCGCGAACCTGGCGATGGGTGTCGTCGGAGATGCAGATGGCGCCCGGCGCCGCAATTCCTTCAAGCCGCGCGGCGATGTTGACGCCGTCACCGAAGATATCGTTGTCGTCGATGATGATATCGCCGACGTGAATGCCGACGCGGTAGTCGAGCCTGATCTCCTGCGGCAGATCACCGTTCCGCCGGGCCATGCTGGCCTGAACCTCGACCGCGCAACGGACCGCATCGACCGCGCTGGCGAACTCCACGAGGAGGCCGTCGCCGGTGGTCTTGACGATGCGCCCGCGATGCGCGGCAATCGCAGGATCGACAAGGCTGCGCCGCGCGCTCTTGAGATCGGCGAGCGTGCGTTCCTCGTTCTGGCCCATCAGTCGGCTATAGCCGACGACATCCGCCGCCAGGATCGCCGCAAGGCGCCGCTCGATGCGCTCGTCCGTCATTCACCCTTTCCAGAACTCCGGCAGCGCCGGCGCGAGCCGTCCGCCGATCCGCACCGGCGCGATTTTCACCGCAAGCCCCGTCGCATCGTCGGTCTCGACCGCAACTCCCGACAGCGTCGCGACGCCGCCGGAGGCCTCGAACCGTCCGGAGGGAATGCCCGTCGTGAAGCGCCGCAGCGGCTCCTCCTTGATCATGCCGATGATGGAATCGTAATCGCCGGTCATGCCGGCATCGGTCATGTAGGCGGTGCCGCCGGCCAAAATCTGGTGATCGGCGGTCGGCACATGCGTATGCGTGCCGACCACCAGGCTGGCACGGCCATCGCAGAAGAAGCCCGACCGCCTGCTTCTCGCTCGTCGCCTCGCAATGAAAATCGACCACGACCGCGTCAGCCGCTTCACGAAGCGGACAGGCCTCGAGCTCGCGCGCGAGCACCGCAAAGGGGTCGTCGAACGGCGTCATGAAGACGCGGCCGAGCGCATTGATGACGAGCGCGCGCTTGCCGTTCTTGGTCTCGATCAGCGCCGCGCCGCGGCCGGGCGTGCCCTTCGGCATGTTGGCGGGGCGGATGAGCCGCGAGGCGCGCTCGATGAAGACCAGCGCCTCGCGCTGGTCCCAGGAATGATTGCCGAGCGTGATGGCGTCGGCGCCGGCATCGAGCAGCTCCTGATAGATCGCCTCGGTGATGCCGAAGCCGCCGGCCGAGTTCTCGCCATTGACCACGACGAGATCGAGCGACCAGTCCCTGATCAGTCCCGGCAGATGATCCGTGACCGCGGCGCGGCCGGTGCGGCCGACGACGTCGCCGATAAACAATATCCTCACTACGCGCTCCGGAAATCGAACACCCGCTTTTCCGTTAGCACATAATCGAGCGGCACGTCGTGCGATAGCGCGGGGATACTCTCGATTTCCTGCACGGCGAAGGCGAGGCCGATGCCGGTGATCGCCTTCGACTTTCGCAAATGCGCAAAGGTGTGGTCGTAATGTCCGGCGCCATAGCCGATGCGATGACCCGCCTGGTCGAAGGCCGCGAGCGGCACCAGCATGATGTCGGGCACGACAATGGCTGCCGCGGTCGACGGCTCGGGAATGCCGAGCATGCCCATCATCAACCGATCGCCCGGCGTCCATGCGCGAAAGATCAGCGCCTTGCCGCGCGCGTTCACGCTCGGCAGCGCCAGCCGCGCGCCAAGCGCGGCGAGTTGCTTCATCAGCGGCTCCGGATCGATCTCGTTCCTGATCGGCGAATAGCCTGACACGATCAGGCCGTTGATGATGTCGATCGGCAAACCGCGTTTCGCCAGCGCGCCGGCCGCCGCCGTGCGCTGCTTGTCGGAGAGTTTTTCGCGCGCCGCGAGCGCGGTGGCGCGAAGCTCGGCCTTCGATTTCGGTTCGGCCATCTCGCGAAAATGGAGCAATGAAAAAGTGCGAGGCCGCGTTCGCCGTTGAAGCACTCGATCCCGGAGTTCCCTACGAAAGTAGGTGGGCACCATATGTCCGGATCCACGGACCCGGCCAGGGACAGTTCCCTAAAGGATCGATAAGGCCCCGGGGATATATGGCTCCTGACGCGCGACACAGCCTCGCGAGGGCTAATGTAGCGACGAA
>CAWBTH010000041.1:0-28067 GCA_963791665.1 uncultured Alphaproteobacteria bacterium
CTCCCCGATGTCTGTGTAGTTGTTCTTGGGAGTGATTATTCCGGATATCGTATCCCTTGCCATCCTCCTTGTTTGGCACGGCGCCATTCGGAATCGTCATGGCAATCCGCCCGTCAGCCGCGCCGCGCCGCCTCGATCGCGGCGACGTCGATCTTCTTCATGGTCATCATCGCCTGGAATGCGCGCTTGCCGCCATCGCCGCCGGCCCGCAAGGCGTCCATCAGCACGCGGGGCGTGATCTGCCAAAAGACGCCCCATTTGTCCTTGCACCAGCCGCACGCGCGTTCCTCACCGCCATTGCCGACGATGGCGTTCCAGTAGCGGTCAGTCTCGTCCTGGGTATCGGTGGCGATCTGGAACGAGAAAGCTTCGCTGTGCTTGAACATGGGCCCGCCGTTGAGGCCGATGCAGGATACGCCGGCCACGGTGAACTCCACAGTGATCACATCGCCCGCTTTTCCGTTGGGATAGTCGGTGGGCGCGCGGCTGATGGTGCCGACGGCGCTGTCGGGGAAAGTCGCGGCGTAGAAACGGGCAGCGGCCTCGGCGTCCTTGTCGTACCAGATGCAGATCGTGTTCTTGTTCTTGGCCATAGCGGGTCCTTTCGATGTCACGTGGTGTTAGCGGCCTTCGAGAAATTCCAGGAGGCCGTCCTGGAGCCGGTGTTTGCCGTCCCAAAGCTGGATGTTGTAGCCTTTAGGAAACTCCTTGGGATCTTCGTCGCGAAACGAGATAGCGCGCACGGAACCATCGACCGGCTTGCACATCAGCCAATCGGTGCCGGCGCTGCCTGAGAAACGATCGCCCCAGATTTCGATCTCATTGGGGCGAGGCATCGTGGTTCCCAGTCCCAGGCGGGCCGAGCACGGCAGGCGTAAGGGCTTCCTCCACCGCACGGGACTTGTCGATTCCGGCGATGGCGAAGTCGAGCGCGAACATGCCGGCCATTCGCGCCGTCACCGGGACAGCGTGCGCTTCGAGCAGTTGTTGCGCGCGTTGCGCGACCGGAACGCGCAAATCGCCTTCAAGGGCGATGCCGAGACGGTCGCTCATCTGTTTGCTCGCAGCCGCCGAGAGCTGCCATGCACTGGGAAACTCGAAGGTGATCTGCGGGCCGCGATCGTCAGCAGCACACGCCACGGTTCATCGCCGATTGCCGCAGGAAATCGGCAATCGGGATCGGCGCGACAGGCAAAAGGCGAAACTCCTCGACCAGTTGCGCGATGACCGCGCGCCAGTCCGCCTTGTGCTGTTCGGTCAACGTGCTTTCGGCGGTGTAAATCGGCCGTTCATCCCGCCTGCCGGTCGGCGAGTAGCCCCACAATTCCGCGCCGCTGCACGCGCCAACGGCGATCTTTTGCCGCAGCGGCGCGGGCAGGCGCATGACCACGCGCGCCTCGACATTCGCGATGCCCTGGCCGGTGATCAGGACCAGCGCGATATTCTGTTCGAGAAGCCGCGAGATGGCCGCGAGCATCCGCGGCTCGGCAGGCCGATAGAGATCGGCCACCGTTTCATCGACATCGGACAGCACCAGGCGGAGCTGGTCGTTCCAGCGCAGCGGCATGCAACGCCGTTACCGCCGATCGTACTCGTCGGGATCCATCGTCCAGGGCAACTGGTCGTGTCCGTGGGCGTAGTTGCGGTTGGTCTGCGCCGGGTCGCGGTTGACCAGCGGCCGCAGATACATCGGATGCGTCACGCTGCGCACCTCGTGCTCGACAGTGAACAGGTGCCGGCCGTCCTTGAGATCGACGATGTCCTTGAAGCGGTACTGGTACTGGTTGTCTTCCTGCGAGACCAGGTTGCGCTCGAGCAGCCGGCGATAGGGCCCCGAAAAATCGGTGATGTAGATCTGGACGTGGTGGCCGTCATACTCGCCCTGCTTGGTTGCGGTCTCGCGGAACTGCAGATACTGGTCCTTGCCGACCTTGGCGCGGGCCACCATGCCGTCGCCGTTCTGTGAGCTCGGCGGGAATGCCGACCATCGCCGGATAGAACTCCGCGATCGCCTTCGCGGTCCCCTCGGGCACGTCGAACTCGACATAGGGGATGCCGAGATTGACCCGGCCGAAGCGCGCCACATCCGGTTCATAACAGCGGTAGCGATTGCCCCAGGGGCAGGTCGCCTCGACATAATCATTGTGCTCGCTGTACTTGAAGGCGGTGCCTTCGAGTTTCTTGGCAACGCCGGCGAGACGATCGAGCAGGGCGGCCCGGCCCGGAATGATCAGCGCGGTATGGCCGCGCAGCACCTGCGCTGGTCCCGCAGGCAGATGAAACTGGCTCTTGCCGACATTCACCCACATGTTGGTGTCGCTCACCATCAGATAGGGATCGCGCGTCAGGCCTAAGCCCGCAACATAGAATAATGTCGCCAACCGCTGGTCGGGGATGGTGACGTTGACATGCTCGAGATGGATGGAGTTGCCGAGGTCCTCGGCGGCGCGGTCGAAATGCTGCTGTTGCATGGACGTTTCCCTCGCTGCTTGCCACATCATAATCAAACGCCGCGGCGAGGGCGAGATGGGTCAGGTCGGCCACTCGCGCATGCCTGTCACCCGACCCGCGCCGACATCCCGCCATCGACCGGCAACAGCACGCCGGTGATGAAATTGGCGTCGTCCGAGGCCAGAAACAGCGCGGCATGGGCGGTGTCCCAGCCGGTTCCCATCTTGCCGCGCAACGGGACGCGGGCGTTGCGGGCCTCGCGCACCGCCGCCGTGGTCGATCCGGTCGCCGCCGCGATCCCGCTCACCGCCATCGGCGTATCCATCAGACCCGGCAGCACTGCGTTGCAGCGCACGCCATGGGCGGCATTGGCGTTGGCGACGCTGGTGGTGAGCCGGTTCATGGCCGCCTTGGAAACCTCGTAGGCGACCTGGGTGCCGCCGGCGAGCGAGGCCAGCGACGAGATGTTGACGATCGACCCAAAGCCCTGTTCGCGCATGACAGGCAGAGCGTGCTTGATGGTCATCCACGCCGATTTGAGGTTGACGGTCAGGATGCGATCGAAGGCTTCTTCCCTGGCGCGATCGGCGGGGCCATCGCCGCCGCCACCGATGCCGACATTGTTGACGAGGATATCGATCCGCCCGAGCCGTGTTTTGGCCTCGGCGATCACGGCGGCGCAGCCGGCATCGCCGGAGACGTCGGCGGCAAACGGCGCGGCCTGGCCGCCTTCGGCCGCGATCATGGCGATCGTCTCGGCGGCGCTTGCGAGATGACGATCGACGCACAGCACCAGCGCGCCTTCGCGGGCGAACAGGATCGCCATCGCCCTGCCATTGCCGATGGTTTCGCCCGACGATTGGCCGGCGCCGACAATGATCGCGGTCTTTCCTTGCAGTCTGCCGGTCATGTCAAAACCCCTTCAGGTCGGGATCGAGCACCTGGCCCGGGTCGAGCTGAACGCCAAAGCTGTTCAGGATCATCGAGACCTGGGTGTACTGGCCGACCGTGAACACCACGTCCATGCGCTGCTGCTCGCCGAAATGTTTCGACAGCGCCGCCCAGACACCTTCGCTGACGAACTGGTCGCGGTGCAGATCGTCGGCGGCCCGCAGCAAGGCGCGATCGGCCTCGCGCCAGCCGGAAGCGTCGGCGCCGAGCTTGATGCGGGCGATCTCGTCGTCGGTGAGGCCGGCGCGTTTGCCGATCGGCACATGCTGGGTCCATTCATAGCCGGAGCGGCACAGGAAACCGGTGCGCAGGATGACGATCTCGCGCTCGCGCGGCGGCAGCGTGTTCTTGCGCGACAGCACATAACGGCCCCAGCCGAGAAAACCCTTTGCGGCCGCCGGATGATTCAACAATGTGCGGAAGATGTTGAGCACGGGCCCGCGCTCCTGGATGGGCACGACGATCTCGCGCTGCTCCTCGGTCAGGCCGTTGTCTGCGGCGGGCATGATGCGTGGGGTCGTCAGTCGCATGTCGTGATCTCCGGAAGAGCGAAACTGGCGGGGCGGAAAGCCGCGGCGCGCGGCCCCGGGGCAGGCGTGAGGAAGGTCTGAGCCTGTCAGTTTAGAGACTTTGGCGGTCCCGCTGGCAAGGCCGTCCGGGCTGCGCCAAGCCAACCCTTACGCGTCGAAAGAAGTGATGTAGTCTGGCGCCGGGTCTGGCCCCGGAAGAGGGTGAGGGCGAAATGACAGCCATGCGCGCTTTGTGTCTGATATCGTTGGCCGCGTTGGCCCTGTCCGGCAACGCCGCCTGGGCGCAGGCGGACCGCACCATCGAGGAGATCAAAACCGAGACCCTGGCGCGGGCGCAGACCGGGGCCTATCCGACGCTCGGTATCCAGCCGGCCGACGCAGCCGACGCGCTCGGCCGCATCAAAACGCGCGAGCCCGACGAATGGGCCGCCGCCTGGAGCGCGGTCGCCGACGGTTATATGGCAAAGGCCAGAGCGGCGTCCGATCCGAAGGAAGCGGACGCAAATTACCTGCGCGCCTGGCGGCTGTATTATTTCGGGCAGTGGCCGGCGCCGACTTCGGCCGGCAAGCTTGCGGCCTACCAGCGGGCGATCGAGGCTTATCTCCTCCATGCAAAATATTTCGATCCGCCGCTTGAGATCGTGCGCATTCCCTTCGAGGGTCGTGAGATCGTCGGTTACTTACGTCTTCCCGCCAATGCGCCGCGCCCCGTGCCGCTGGTGCTGGCGATCTCGGGCCTCGACAGCCGCAAGGAGACGGTCGCCGAGACCTATGCCGCAGCGCTGTCGCAAGGCATCGGCTTCTTCGCCGTCGACAGTCCCGGCACCGGACAGGCGCCGCTGAAGGCGGGCGAGAGTTCCGAGCGGATGTATTCGCGCGTGCTCGATTATTTGGCGACGCGGCCGGAGATCGACGCCGGGCGCATCCTCGTGCACGGCCAGAGTTTCGGCGCCTATTGGGCCGCCAAGCTCGCGCACACCGAGGCCAAGCGGCTGGTCGGCGCGGTCACGCAATCGCCGCCGATCCACCGCACCTTCCAGCAGGACTTTGTCCGCGGCCGGATCTACACCCGCGAATATCTGTTCGACCTGCTGCCGGCGAGCCTTTACGTCTACGGCCTGCAATCGACCGACGAGTTGCTCGCGTTCCTGCCGAAGATGTCACTGCAAGCTCAGGGATTGCTTGGCAAACCGACCACGCCGATCTTCGTGGTCGGTGGCGTCAGAGATACCCAGGTGCCGATCGACGATCTGGAACTCTTGATCAACAGCGGCAGCGAGCCGCGCGAGGCCTGGATCAATCCGGCCGGCGGCCATATGGGTCGCAACGCCACGAACTGGCCGGATCCCGTGATCTTTCGAAAGATCATCCTGCCATGGGAGGTGCGGCAGCTGGGCAAGCGCGCCGACTGAACGACGCGCGCGGAGCTAACCGCCCCCGTAACTCTGCACCAGGCTGCCGGCGACCAGCGACCAGCCGTCGACCAGCACGAAAAAGATCAGCTTGAAGGGAAGGGACACCACGACCGGCGGCAGCATCATCATGCCCATCGACATCAGCACCGAAGCGACCACGAGGTCGATGATCAGGAACGGCAGGAACAAGAGGAAGCCGATCTCGAAGGCGCGCTTCAACTCCGAGATCATGAAGGCCGGCACCAGGATGCGCAGCGACAGGTCTGCAGGCGTCGCCGGAGGCGGTTCACCCGAAAGGTCCATGAACAGCTTCAAGTCCTTTTCGCGCACGTTCTTTTGCATGAAGCCGCGCAGCGGCACCGAGGCCTTCTGCAGCGCGTCCTCCACGCTGATCTGGTTGGCGATCAGCGGCTTGATGCCGTCGTCATAGGATTTGGTCAGCACCGGCCCCATCACGAAGGCGGTCAGGAACATCGCCAGCGCAATGATCACGGAGTTGGGCGGGGCGGTCGCCGTGCCCATCGCGGTGCGCAGCAGCGAGAGCACCACCACGATGCGCGTGAACGACGTCATCATGATCAGGATCGACGGCGCGATCGACAGCACCGTCAAAAGCGCGATCAGCTGGATCGCGCGCTCGGTGACGCCGCCCTGGCCGCCGCCGAGATTGATGCTGATGTCCTGGGCATGCGCCGGCGTTGCCAGCGCTGCCGCGGCGATCAGGGTTGCAATGAGGAAAACTCTACGCGGAAGTTTTGCGCCTCTCACGAAGACGGCGACTTCGGACGGCCAAGCAGAGAGGCCATCTCGTCTTCGAGATTTTCAAAGCTGGTTTTTGGCGCAGCTCCAGGCGGAGGTGGCGCGGGCTCGCGTGAGGCGCGTCCGGCCGGCGGCTCCGGCGCAACCGGCGGCGCATCGGGACTGCCCGCGGGGCGGCGAAGCGCCGCTTCGAGGCGCTGCGCCATCTCGGCGAGATTTTGGTCCGCGCTTGGCGGCGGCGCGGGTGGGGGAGGCGGCGGCGGGGCGGCGCGCTCGGCGCGTAGCGGCGGCGCCTTCGGCGGCTCGGCTGGGCGATTGGCGCGCGGCATCAAGGGCTCGCTGCGTGACGTCAAGGGTTCGCTGCGCGGCATGCGCGGCGGCATCGGTTCGGGGCGAGGCTCTGCGCGCGGTTCTGCTCTTGGCTCGAGCCGCGGTTCCGGACGCGGCTCGCGCTCGGGACGCTCGATGCGGCCAAGCTCGGCGGTAAATCCGGCCAAAGGATCGGCAGCGCGATCGCTGCGGCGTTCGCGCTCGGGCACGAGCGGCGGCGGCGCAGGACGGCGGACTTCTTCGGCAAAGGAAGGACGGGCCGGGCGCGGCGGCGGCTCCGGCATCTGCGGTTCGACATGCGCCTCGCCGGCATCGCCATCGGCCCAGCCGGCGGCATCCGGCAAGGGCGCGATTCGCGGCGGTAGTTCAGTGCCGGGCGGACGCTGCGGCAAGGCCTCACGGCCGGGCGTGGCGCGCACGATGTTCGGTTCCACCACGATGTCGGTCGGGCCGCCGATCATCAAGAGATGCTCGACATTGTCACGGCGCACCAGCACGAGTCGGCGGCGGCCGTCGACCGCGGCGGCGTCGATCACGGCAAGGCGCGGCATGCGCCCGCGATTGGTGTTGGCCCCGAGGCGGCTGGTGGCGAATCGGCGCACCAGCCAGGCGGCGACGCCGATCAGGGCCAGAACGGCCACGAAGACGAAGATAAACGTAAGATTCGACATCGAGTGTCCCCGGCCAATACGCGCTCAACAGGCTCCAATGTCGCGCCGCCGCCGCATCGGCTCGACCAAAGCTGCCCATCCTACCCTCACGGCAGGACCTGCCGTCCGCACAGTTCTTAATAACTCATGAATTGGCTGAACCAAAACGACTTCTTGGCCTTTTTGGCGCCGATGAATGGACGCGGTTAATGTGTTCATCGTGGCCGAATTGAGCGTAGAGCGGCCCGATATCGTTATCCGCCCGCTCGCGTGCCCTTCCGCGCCCAGCAAATCTTAACTCCCCATTAACCATACACGCGGCAAATTCTGCCTAGTGTGGTTGGCAAGCGTGCCCGCCCACAAAGCGGAGCGGCGCGATGGCGATCAGCGATCTTCCGGTTCTGTCGGCGCTGCGCACCAAGATGCAATGGCATCAGGAGCGCCAGAAGGTGCTTTCCGAAAACGTCTCCAATTCCGACACGCCGAATTTCAAGCCGCGCGACCTGGTCGAACCGAAATTCAGCCCCGTGGGCGCTCGCGGCGGCACGATGGGGTCGCTCGCAATGATGCCGACCATTTCGGGCACGACCATCGCCGCGTCGAGCGGCGGCCAAAGCTTCGACGTCAACGGCAAGATCGGCTTCGAGACGCGGCCTGCCGGCAATGCGGTGAGCCTGGAGGAGGAGATGATGAAGGTCTCCGCCAACCAGATGGATTATGCGGCCGTGACCTCGCTCTACAGCAAGAGCCTGCATTTGCTGAAGACCGCGATCGGCAAGGGTTAGGGGATAGACGATGGCAGACGATAACGTCAGTGACTTCACCCGCTCGATGGGGATTGCGACCTCCGGCCTGCGCGCGCAGGCCGGGCGCATGCGGGTGATCTCGGAAAATATCGCCAACGCGGACTCTACCGCGTCGACTTCCGGCGGCAATCCCTATCGCCGCAAGGTTCCGACCTTCGTCAACCAGCTCGACCGCGTGCTCGACGCCAAGACGGTCTCTCTCGGCAAGATCAAGCCCGACCAATCGGATTTCCGCACCAAATACGAACCGTCCAATCCGGCTGCGGATGCCAACGGCTATGTCAAATATCCCAACGTCAATCCGCTGGTCGAGATGACCGACATGCGCGACGCCCAGCGTTCGTATGAGGCCAACCTCAACATCATCAGCGCGACGCGCCGGATGATCCAGCGCACCCTCGACATCCTCAAGGCCTGAACAGGAATAGATCATGGCTTCACCGACAGTCGCCGCCAATGCCTACGCCAATCTCGCGAAAATTCTCGACACCGGCGGCGCCGGCAAAGGCGGCGATGCGCAGGGGCCTTCGTTCGCATCGGTGCTGAAGGAGGCGGTCGGCAGCGTGCTGGAAACCGGCCGCAAGTCGGACGCGCAATCGGTCGCGATGGCCTCGGGCAAGGCGAATGTCATGGATGTGGTCACCGCGGTGGCGGAGACCGATGTCGCGGTCTCGACCCTGGTGTCGGTGCGCGACCGCGTGATCCAGTCCTACGAAGACATCATGAAGATGAGCATCTGACGGCTCCGCCGTCAGATGGTCATCCCGCGGCGCGCGAAGCAGCGAACCCGGGATCTCGAGGTTCCGGGTTCGGTGCTTCGCACCGCCCCGGAACGACGAACTGGAAAGAGCGAGTAACAAACATGACCGGCCCTGAAACCCTCGATGTGGCGCGCGATGCGATCTGGACGCTGGTGGTGGTGTCGTCGCCGCTGATGGTGGTCGGCCTCGCGGTCGGCGTCGTGGTGTCGCTGTTCCAGGCTCTGACCCAGATCCAGGAGCAGACACTGGTGTTCGTGCCCGAAGATCCTCGCGATCTTCGTGACGCTGTTGTTGGCGCTACCCTTCATGGCGGACTCGCTGCACGCCGAGATGATGCGGATCTCGTCGCGAATCATCGGCGGGTAACTTAGTGTGCCAGTGCCGCCGATCTGAAGTCGCTGCACTGCATGCTGCAAGTTCGTCCCAGGGACTTCAGATCGAAAAGCGGCACTGGAATTATGAGTCTGCCAGCGCCCAGACTTTCCGAAGTTCGTGACAGTGGGTGCCGCGATGGATCACGAACTTCGGAAAGTGGGCGCTGGGACAAATGCGCATCGATATCTCGCTGCTGCCGGTGCTCGCTGCCGCCTTCATGCTCACCTTCGCCCGCATCGGCGCGATGGTGATGCTGCTGCCGGGGCTGGGGGAGTCCAACATCCCCGTGCGCATCAAGCTCGCGATCGCGCTTCTGCTCACGCTGATCATCCTGCCGCTGCACCGCGCCGACTATCATATCGACATGGGCTCGATCGCCTCGGTGCTGACGCTGATGATGTACGAAATCTTCATCGGCATCCTGCTCGGGGCCACCGCGCGCGTGACGCTGGCGGCATTGCAGGTCGCGGGCGCCGTGATCGCGCAGCAAATCGGGCTCGGTTTCGTCACCTCGGTCGATCCGACCCAGGGCGAGCAGGGCGTGCTGGTCGGCAACTTCCTCACTTTGCTCGGCGTGACCTTGCTGTTTGCCACCGACAGCCACCATCTCGTGATCGCCGCGTTGAACGACAGCTACAAGATCTTTTCGCCGGGCGAGAGCGTGGCGAGCGGCGATATCGCAGCGCTTGCCACCAGGGCGTTCGCGGCGGCCTTCAAGATCGGCCTGCAACTCTCCGCGCCGTTTCTGGTGTTCGGCCTCGTCTTCAACATCGGGCTCGGCGTGTTGGCGCGGCTGATGCCGCAGATGCAGGTCTATTTTGTCGGCGTGCCGCTGTCGATCCTGGCCGGTCTCTTGATCTTCGCGTTGGTGCTGGCCGCGATGATGGGAACCTTCCTCGATTACTTCACCGGCGTGATGCATTCGCTGATGCCGCTTAGATTAGGCGATGATGGAGGAAAAGTGAAGGGGTATACGGATGGGGGCGACCGCGCGCGTGACGCTGGCGGCATTGCAGGTCGCGGGCGCGGTGATCGCGCAGCAGATGGGCCTCGGTTTCGTCACCTCGGTCGATCCGACCCAGGGCGAGCAGGGCGTGCTGGTCGGCAACTTCCTCACCATGCTCGGCGTGACCTTGCTGTTTGCCACCGACAGCCATCATCTGGTGATCGCCGCGCTCAACGACAGCTACAAGATCTTCTCGCCGGGCGAGAGCGTGGCGAGCGGCGATATCGCAGCGCTGGCCACCCGGGCGTTCGCGGCGGCCTTCAAGATCGGCCTGCAACTCTCCGCGCCGTTTCTGGTGTTCGGCCTCGTCTTCAACATCGGGCTCGGCGTATTGGCGCGGCTGATGCCGCAGATGCAGGTCTATTTCGTCGGCGTGCCGCTGTCGATCCTGGCCGGCCTCCTGATCCTCGCGCTGGTGCTGGCCGCGATGATGGGAACTTTCCTCGACTACTTCGATCGGCGTGATGCACTTCGCTGATGCCGCAGATTAAGTAAGGGCTCTGCGATGGCGCGACGAGGCCGATACCTCCGATAAAACAGAGGACCCGACACAAAAACGTCTCGACGATGCGCTCGAGCGCGGCGACGTCGCCAAGAGCCAGGAGATCAACACCTGGTTCATCATCGCCGGCGGCACGCTCGTGATGTCGACCTTCGGCGGCTCGATCGGCGGCGACCTGCTGGTGCCCTTGCGCAATTTGATCGCCAATTCCTGGATGATCCACACCGACGGCCCCAGCCTGATCCAGCTCGCAAGCCACCTCGAATACGCCGTGGTCGCGGCCCTCGGCGTGCCCGTGATATTGCTGGCGCTGGCGGCGATCGCCGGCAACATGATGCAGCATCGCCTGGTGTGGTCGGGCGAACAGTTGAAGCCGCGACTGAACAAGATCTCGCCCGGCGCGGGCGCCAAACGCATTTTCGGCAAGCAGGCGGCGGCGAATTTCCTCAAAGGCCTGTTCAAGCTGATCGCGCTCGGCGCGGTCATGACCGCGATCCTGTGGCCGGAGCGGCACCGGCTGGAGGCCATGGTGCGCTTTGATCCCGCAGCACTCCTTGGCGTCACCACCTCGATGACCATCCATCTGATGGGTACCGTGGTCGCCGTGCTCGCGATCGTGGCGATCGGCGATTATCTGTTCCAGTACCGCACCTGGTACGAGCGGCAGAAGATGTCGCTGCAGGAGATCAAGGAAGAGTTCAAGCAATCCGAGGGCGATCCGCATATCAAGGGCCGCATGCGGCAGCTGCGCCAGGCGCGGATGAAGAAGCGCATGATGGCCGCGGTGCCGAAGGCCTCCGTGATCATCACCAACCCGACCCACTATTCGGTCGCGCTGCAATACGAGCGCGGCATGGCGGCGCCGGTGTGCCTCGCCAAGGGCGCCGACAACATCGCGCTCAAGATCAGGGAGGTCGCGCGCGAGCACGACATCCCGATCGTCGAGAACGTGGCGCTGGCGCGCGCGCTCTATGCGACCGTGGAGATCGACGAGGAGATTCCGGTCGAGCACTACCATGCGGTGGCCGAGGTCATCGGCTATGTGATGGGGCTCAAGCGCTCGCTGTCGGGGCGGCGGCCGTGAAACGGAATCGGCCGTAAAATGCGGGCAAACAACGAAATAGCCACCTGACGGGCTTGCGTTTCCCCCTGCAATTCGGGCACTTGGAGGAGGCGCGAGATTCGCACCTTCACGCCGATTGGCCATGACTGTCATGAGCGATAACGACATTCCCCGCGACACCCCGGCGCATGACGCGCCCCGGCGCGGAGGCAGCATCGTGCTGGTGCTGTTGGTCGCGGCCGTCCTGGTCGCAATCGCGGTCGCGCTGATGACCATCGGCCGCTCGCATGCGCAGCCCTACATCCTCGGGCTGCTTGCCGTGCTCGCCATGGTCGGGCTGTTCAACCTGTTCGCGCTCGCCGCCGGCATGATCCGCTTCGCCCGTAGCGCCGACGATCCGGTGACGGCGCGGATCGCCGACCACGCCTTCGATGGCCTCGCGGTCACCGACGCGCGCGGTCATGTCGTCTATTTCAACGCCGCCTACCTGACGCTGACCGGCGCCACCGGCGCGCAGGACGTGCGCCCGGTCGAGCGCGTCTTCATCGGCAATCCCGATGTGTCGGAAGCGGTGTTCCGCTTGCTGAAGGCCGCGCGCGAAGGCAAGCGCCAGCAGGAAGAGGTGCGCATCGCAGGGCAGGACGGCGGCCACGGACGATGGCTGCGCATGCGCGTGCGTCCGCTCGGCGCGGGCAAGCGCGAGGCGCGCTATGCGGTGTGGTCGATCACGGACATCACGCGCGACCGCGAGCGCCAGGAGGACGTGTTCCAGGAACTGCAGCACGCCATCGAATATCTCGATCACGCGCCATGCGGCTTCTTCTCGGTCAATCCGGCCGGCGATCTCGCCTACGTCAACGCGACGCTCGCGAACTGGCTCGACCACGACCTCGCCGAGATCGGCTCGGGCGGGTTGAAACTCACCGACATCGTCTCCGGCGACGGTGCGGCGCTGCTCACCTCGATCGTGGCGGTGCCGGGCGAGGTCAAGACCGAGGTGTTCGACATCGACCTGCGCATGCGCGGCGGCAAGACCATGCCGGCGCGGCTCTATCACAAGCTCGCCTTCGGCGCCGACGGCGCGCCCGGCCCGTCGCGCACGCTCGTCATCAGCCGCGCCCGCGACGAGCGCTCCGATCCCGAGCGCGCCGCCGAAGTGCGCTTCATGCGTTTCTTCGACCATACGCCGATGGCGATCGCCACCGTCGACCGCGGCGGCAGTGTGGTCCGCGCCAATGCGCGCTACGCCAAGCTGGCGCAGGGCATCATCGGCGAAGGCGTCGCGACCAAATCGATCTTCCGCGCCGTCAACGCCCGCGACCGTCAGCTGCTGATCGCGGCGATCAACCAGGCCGCCGAAGGGCAGGGCGATATCGCGCCGGTCGAGGTGATGCTCGACGGCGCGAAAGAGCGCTGGGGCCAGTTCTTCGTGACGTCAGTCGAAAAGGACGATGCCGAGACCGAGGCTGCGATCGTTTACATGCTTGAGACCACCGAGCGCCGCGCGCTGGAGAACCAGATCAACCAGTCGCAGAAGATGGACATGGTCGGCCAGCTCGCCGGCGGCATCGCGCACGACTTCAACAACGTACTGTCGGCCATCATGATGGCGAACGACTTCCTGCTGAACGCGCACAAGCCGACCGATCCGTCGTTCCAGGACATCATGCAGATCAAGCAGAACGCGACGCGCGCCGCCACCCTGGTGCGGCAGTTGCTGGCGTTCTCGCGCCGGCAGACCCTGCGGCCGCAGGTGCTCGATCTCGGCGACGCGCTAAGCGATCTCACCATGCTGCTCCGCCGGCTGATCGGCGAGAAGGTCAAGCTCGACCTCGTGCACGGCCGCGACCTCTGGCCGGTCAAGGTCGACGTCTCCCAGTTCGAGCAGGTGATCGTCAATCTCGCGGTCAATGCGCGCGACGCCATGCCCGACGGCGGCAAGCTCACGGTCAAGACCGCCAACCTCGGCGCCGCCGAATCCGGCGCGCTCGCCTACAAGGGCATGCCGGCCGCCGACTATGTGCGGATCGACATTTCGGACACCGGCACCGGCATTCCCGCCGACATCAGGGAAAAAATCTTCGAGCCGTTCTTCTCGACCAAGGAGGTCGGCAAGGGCACCGGCCTCGGCCTGTCGACGGTGTATGGCATCGTCAAGCAGACCGGCGGCTTCATCTATGTCGATTCCGAGGAAGGCAAGGGCACCTCGTTCCACATCTTCCTGCCGCGGCATCATGCCGAGCAGGAGGCGCAAACCGAGGCGCCCGCCGAGACGCATGCGGCGAACGGTGCGGCGAAGGAAGCTCCGACTGAACCGAAGCGCGCCGATTTTACCGGGCAGGGCACCATCCTGCTGGTCGAGGACGAGGACGGCCTGCGCTCGCTGAATGCGCGCGGGCTTCGCTCGCGCGGTTACAGCGTGATCGAGGCTTCCAACGGCGTCGAAGCGATGGAAGCGCTGGAGGAGAAGAACGGTGCCGTCGATCTCGTGGTCTCCGACGTCGTGATGCCCGAGATGGACGGCCCGACACTCTTGAAGGAGATGCGCGGCCGCAATCCGGATCTGAAGATCATCTTCGTCTCCGGTTACGCCGAGGACGCCTTCGAGAAGAGCCTGCCGGAGAACGAGCAGTTCGCCTTCCTGCCGAAACCCTTCACGCTGGCGCAGCTCGTCGCCGCGGTGAAGGAGACCATGCCGGCGGGGTAGGCGGCGAACAGTTAAAATCAGCCACGCTCACCGCCATGCCTGATCTCAGGCATCCTCCAGCACCATGGCTGCGCATTTCTCCCCGATCATGATCGAAGGCGCATTGGTGTTGCCGCCGACGACCAGCGGCATGATGGAGGCATCGGCAACGCGCAAGCCCCTGACGCCATGGACCCGCAGACGGGGATCCACCACCGCGTCGCGACCCGTGCCCATCCTGCAGGTGCCGACGGGATGCAGGTTCGAGACGCCGCGATTGCGGATGTCCTCGATGATTTGCTCGTCCGAGCGGACGGCCGGCCCCGGCACCACCTCTTCCGCGATATAGGGCTTGAGCGCCGGCTGTTCGGCGAGCTTTCGCGCCAGCCGAACGCCGCTGATCATGGCATCGACGTCATGCGCGGTTTCCATGAACCTGAACGCGATCTTCGGCGGGGCGAACGGGTCGCGGCTTGCGAGGCTCACCCGCCCGCGGCCCTCGGGGCGCAAGTGAACGGGAGACATGCTGAACCCCGGCCATTTATGGGGGTGCATGCCGGTGCGGTCCCGGGTCTCGATCGACCAGAGATATGAATTGATCTGGAGATCGGGACGATCGAAGCGGGGGTCCGTGCGGGTCAGGATGCCGGCATGCGTGGCGATGGCCGTCATCGGCCCATCTCGTCCGAGCAGATATCTGGCACCGGCCGCAAGCTTGCGGAGCGGCGAGCGATGCAGCTCGTTGAAGGTGCCGGTCTTGGTCGAGCGCCAGGCGACATAGGTATTGAAATGGTCGTGCAGGTTGGCGCCGACAGGAGCGAGGTCGTGCGTGACCTCGATACCCATCTCGTTCAGATGGTCGCCCGGTCCGATGCCGGACAACAGCAGCAGTTGCGGCGAGCCGTAAACCCCGCCGGAGACAATCACCTCGCCCCTGGCGCTCGCGGTCTCCATGCCGCGGGACGTGCGGAACTCGACACCAACGGCGCGGCCGTTCTCGATGACGATTCGTGTCGCATGCGCGTTCGGCTTGACCACCAGGTTCTGGCGGCCTCTCGCCGGTTTCAGATAGGCGGTCGCGCTGCTCCATCGGCGGCCCTTGCCGACCGTTGCCTGATAGTAGCCGGCGCCTTCCTGCGTCGCGCCGTTGAAGTCGCGATTGCGCGGAATGCCGGCTTGGGCGGCCGCTTCGATGATCGCATCGATGATTTCGTGCTTGTAGTGTGCGTCGGTGACGTTGAGC
The DNA here is from genome assembly GCA_963791665.1 of uncultured Alphaproteobacteria bacterium. GTDB lineage: Bacteria > Pseudomonadota > Alphaproteobacteria > Rhizobiales > Xanthobacteraceae > Bradyrhizobium. Next base: position 15,529 of record CAWBTH010000041.1, read on the forward strand.
GGGCCGCCGACGCCGTGGAACTCGTCCTCACCCCGCTCCTGGTTTTCCGCCTTGCGGAAGAACGTCAGAACGCTTTCGTAGTCCCAGCCGACACAGCCGAGCTGACGCCAGCCATCGTAGTCGGCCGCCGTCCCGCGCATATAGACCATGCCGTTGAGCGAACTCGTGCCGCCGAGCATTTTGCCGCGCGGCTGGTAGGAGGTGCGGCCGTTGAGGCCGGCAACGGGCTCGCTCTCGAACCTCCAATTGTAGGTTTGGTGCGTGAAGAGCCGGTAATAGCCGACCGGAATGTGGATCCATGGCGAGCTGTCGCGCGCGCCCGCCTCGAGCAGGAGCACCCGATGGCGCCCCGACTCCGAAAGCCGCGCCGCCACCGCACAGCCGGCAGACCCGGCGCCGGTCACGATGTAGTCGTAGGATTCCGCTTCCATCACCAGATACCTTACGCGCTCGCCATGGTCAGGCAGCATGCAAAGTATGCATGCGTCCTTGGCGGTTTCGGCCGCGACTTTGAGCCCACGATACAATAGCCTTCAGATTGGTTTGTCGAGCGACGTCACGAAAGGGTGCCGCAATGCCGAGTCCCGCGACCGGAAGAACAAATCAACAGGTCGAGCTAGACGCGGTGGTCATCGGTGCGGGCTTTGCAGGCCTTTACCAGTTGTTCCGACTTCGTGACCGGCTTGGCTTGAAAGTAAAGGCGCTGGAAGCGGCCGATGGTATCGGGGGTACATGGTTCTGGAATCGCTATCCCGGTGCACGGTGCGATTCGGAAAGTCATGTCTACTGGTACACGTTTTCTCCTGAGTTGATGCGAGAATGGGAATGGTCCGAACGCTATCCGGGCCAGGCGGAAATTCTGCGCTACCTGAATTTCGTAGCCGATCGACTCGACCTGAAACGCGACATTCGATTCAGGACCCGCGTTACATCGGCGCACTACGACGAAGCGGCCAATCGCTGGCATGTCCGTACGGAAGCGGGCGAGACCTTCACCGCAAAATATCTCATCACCGCCGTCGGCTGCCTGTCCACTGCCAACGTGCCCGCCATTCCGGGGCTGGAGACGTTTGGGGGTAACTGGTACCATACAGGGCAGTGGCCGCACGAAGGTGTCGACTTTGCGGGCAAGCGCGTCGGCATGATCGGCACCGGTTCGACGGGTATCCAGGCGGCTCCGGTGATCGCCGCCCAGGCCAGGCATCTGACGGTGTTTCAGCGCACCGCGAACTATTCAGTACCGGCGCGCAATATCCCGCTGACGGCGGACTTCAAGCAATACGTCAAGGACAATGCCGGCGAAATACGCGCGACAACGCATCAAACCTACAATGGCATGGGGTTCAGGGTTGAGGCACGCAAGGCGGTCGACACGCCGCCGGAGGAGCGCGAGAGGATTTATGAGGCGGCGTGGGAGCGCGGCGGATTGCAGTTCCGCGCATCGTTTGAGGACATGCTCAATTCCAAGAAAGCGAACGACACCGCTGCCGAGTTCATCAAGAGCAAGATCCGCTCGATCGTGAAGGATCCCAGGACCGCGGCAGTCCTGTCGGACATCGATCATCCCTATGCCGCCAAGCGGCCGCCGATCGATACCGACTATTTCGAGACCTACAATCGGCCGAACGTCACGCTCGTCGACGTGAAAGCCGCGCCAATCCGGCAGATCTCGGAGACGGGAATCCGCACGGACGAGGCGGAATATCCCGTCGATATCATCGTTTTCGCGACAGGGTTCGATGCGATGACCGGACCGCTGCTCAGGCTGGACATTCGCGGACGTGACGGCATCGCGCTGAAGGATGTCTGGGAGGCGGGACCGCGCAATTATCTGGGCCTGCAGGTCGCTGGTTTTCCGAACCTGTTCACCATCACGGGGCCCGGCAGTCCATCGGTTCTGTGCAACATGCCGGTGGCCATCGAGCAACATGTCGACTGGATCACCGATTGCATCGATCACATGAGGACCAAGGGGTTGGAGCGGATCGAGGCGCGGGCCGAGGCCGTCGAGAAGTGGGTGACGGAAGTCAATGAGGCCGCCGCCCGGACGCTGCTGCCGCTGGCAAAGCATTCCTGGTATCTCGGGGCGAACATTCCGGGCAAGCCGCGGGTGTTCATGCCGTATGCCGGCGGCCTGGTCCGTTATCGCGAGATCTGTCAGGGCGTGGTTGCGCGCGACTACGAAGGTTTTGCGCTGTCATAGACCTTTACCAGCTGCCCTTATTTTCCGCATGATCTTTTGGAAACCGCTGCAACTTTCCGGATCCTCAGGCGAACGCTTTTCGGATGCGCGCCCAGTCGGCCAGCGCGCCTTCATGTCCCGGCACGAGCTGGATGGTGAACTGCGTGTAGCCCGCGCCGCGCAGCGCCTCGATGCGCTGCCTTGATCTCGGCCTCGCTTGCCGTAAAGGAGGTGGCGCTGATCAGCTCGGCGCTCACGAAGCGCTTCTCCTCGGGCTTCACGAACATCAAGTGCCCGCGATGGTTCTGCAAATAGGGCGCATCCTTGGGCTCGAAGTCGCGCGCCAGCTCGACATAGCCTTGTATCTCGGGCCTGGTCCTGGACACCATCGTTACACCCGGCGCGAGGCCAGCCAGCGCCTCATCCGCCGCGCGATGCAGCATCACTGCCGCGCGCGGGCCCGCCTGTGCCATCGCACGCTCGGAGGAGGCCGATTCACCGTCTTTCAGCACGCAGCCCAGCGCAAAGGCCGTCGCCTGGAGATCGCCCATCGCATGGCCGGCTTTCGACCAGGCCTCGCGCATGGCCGCGACTTCCTTGATGCCGTTCTCGACATTGCCGACGAAGTTGATCCAGCCCGCCTTGAGCCTGGCCGTCAGCGCCTGGGTGCGCGGCCCGAAGGCCGACAGATGCAGCGCGATCGGATCTGACGTGTTGAACAGCGGCAGCTCGGGATTGAGGAAACGAATCTTTTTCCTTTGCCCTTCCATCTCGAACTCGACCGTCTCGCGGCGCAGCAGGCCGTAGACCTGGTGGATGTAGGTCTCCATGTCCTTGACCTTGATCGCGCCAAAGCCCATCGCGCGCCGCGCGGTGAAGCCCGTGCCGACGCCGAAGTCGATGCGGCCTGGCGCGAGCTGGTTCAGTGTCGCCAGCGCATTGGCGGCGACCGGGGCAATGCGGTTCGACGGCACCAGCACGCCGGTGCCGAGGCGGATGCGCCTGGTGTTCACGGCCGCCGCGCCCATGGCGACGAAGCAATCGGCACTCAGCATCTGGGTGTCGTAGAACCAGGCATGGGTGAAGCCGAGCTCCTCGGCTTCCTTGGTGACCTTCCAGGAATCCGCGGCCGTTGGCAGGGCGATGCCGAAATCCATTGGTTTCCTCCGTCAATGACGGTCTAGACAATCTTCTCGCGCAGCCCGGCAATCGTCTCCAGATTGCGCTCGTGCTCGCCGGTGAAGCGCAGCACGAGGTGCGAGCAGCCCTTCCGCACATATTCGTTGAGATACTCGGCGACGCCCGACGTCGGGCCGGCGTAGCCCATCTGGCGCTTGCGCATCACCGCCGCCGGCTGGCCGTAGTAAGCCTCGAGAAAACGGTCGAACGTATCATTGGCGCGCCTGGCGTCGTCGTCGAGCACGATGGTGAGATACATGCTGCCGACGAGCGCGTCGGCATTGCGGCCGGCCGCGCGCGCGATGTCCTTGAGCTCGCGCCACTGGCAGCCCCATTGCGCCGCGTCCGGAGTGATCGGCATCCAGCCGTCGAAATAGCGCCCGGCGCGCTCGATGCTCGCGGGCAGCGAGCCGCCGACCCACAGCGGCGGGCCGCCGGGGCGATGCGGCGTCGGTCCGAGCACTGCGCCCTCGACCTTCCAGCGCCCGTCCCAATCGACCGGCTTACCGCTCCACAGCGCGCGCATGAGACGCAACCCCTCCATCATGCGCCCGACGCGCTTTTCGAACGGCACGCCGGCAGCGGTGAATTCCGCGCGTATATTGGGCACGTCGCCGGCGATGCCGACACCGAGGATGAGCCGCCCCTCGGCGACCTGATCGAGGGTCGCGACCTGATGCGCGAGCAGCACTGGATTGTGCAGCGCCGGCAACAGCACCGCGGTGCCGACCTCGACTCGCTTGAGCCGCGCCGCAATCGCCGTCATCAAGGTGAGCGGCTCGTGGCGCGGTCGCGCAAACAGCGAATCCCCGACCCAGATGGCGTCGAAGCCGAGCCGCTCCGCCCGCGTCGCGAGATCGAGCAGGGGTTCCGTCGTCGGCTCGCCCGCCATGATCTTCTCACGCGTGGGCAGCAGATATCCGAGGCGGGTCGGCATGGGTGTCTCCGGTGATTGCTATGCGTCAGCGAGCATAGTCGGCGACGGATCGCCGGAGAAGGCCTCTAACCGCTCGGAGTGTTGCCGCCACGACACGACGGGCAAAACACTTCGGCTATTCATAAATGGCGCGCGATGTCCAGCCGACCGCGCAAAAATAAATGCCTTTCCGAAAACCGGAAACACCCATATATTCCCGTCCGTCCCGCGCTCACTGAGGGCGCGTCGCGATCGTCACGAACGTCGAGGGCGGGATGCGATGGACGTATCGGTATCGCAAGGCGTGCGAGACCGATGCGTACGGTCAAGCCGTGTGGTCCTGATCCCTCGACGCTGGGGTCAAGCCTTGTCGATGATGATCGACAAGGCGACGGGGGCTAACAAGCCCGATACCCCGGGGAGAGCGCGGAGTAAGCCGTAAAGCCATTGCGCAGGGAGTGCCGGAGCGTTTCGGCCAACCTGTGGTGACTACCGCTTGTGGGCCGTCTACCCTTTTCTGCCCACGAGGCTGCGGGTGCGCCAGGCGCCCGGCATTCCCTGCGCCCTCTTTCTGAAGAGGGACACTGAATTTCAAGACCCGGACGCGAAATCGCGCCGCGGGAATGCGGCTTCACGTCTTCGTCGGCTTCCGCCTTCGCCTACGCGGCGCGACGGACAAGTCGCTCCTCGCAAGGACGACGGGCTGTTTGACAATCGAACCCGAAGCCACCGCGAGCCGCGTTCGCCTCGCTTCCCGCGCATCACTGCGGCGGCGACTGCGGCGTGATGCTGCCGACCTCGTGATGGGTGATCGCGACGCCGCCGATGGACGAGGGCAGCGGCAGGTTTTTCGGCAACACGCGCCAGTTCACGCGCACGTAAAACTTTCCATTGCTTTCGCCGATGCCGGCGCCGGCGAATTCCGCGAGGTCCCGGAATTGCCTGATAATCTCGGTCCTGGCGTTGCGCACATCGTCGAGCGTGGGACCGTCCATTGGCTCATCCAAAGCTGTTACAACGGGCTGAGGTTCAGCGCACCCATCACTTTCGGCAGCGGGTTGGCATAGCTGACGCCGAGCCCGCTATTGGCGAATTCGTTGCCGCAGAACACGATGCCGATCGCCTGGCCCTGGTCGGTGACGACCAGCGAGCCGCTGTCGCCGAGCTGGCTGAAGGCGTGCTCGGTGCCCTTGATCTCGATCTGGTCGTCGAATGTCATGGTGCCGATCTCGGTGTCGACCGCCACATGGTCGAACTCCACGGCGGTGACGACGCCGCGCGTCAGCCCGGAGGTGCGGCCGACCTTGGTCACGCTGATGTTCGGCAGCACGTCGCCGCCGGTGAACGTGAAGGTTCCGATGCCGGGAATGCCGTTCGGTTGCAGCTCGATCGCGGGGTCGGGAACGGCGATGGCGGCATCGACGAAGTTGGAGCCGTCCGCCTTGAGCGGGACGTAATCCAGCAGCGCACCGATCGGCTCGGCCGCGCCGTCGACCCGGCCGGGCTGGGTGATGCCGTCGCCGACCTTGGCCGCGCCGGAATGGGCAAAGACATGGCTGTTGCTGACCAGCACGGTGCGGTTGGTCTTGTTGTGCCTCGCCATGAAGGAGAGCGTGCCGGCGGTCGCGGTGACATGCGCGACCGAGCAGCCGATCACCAGCGGCCGGCAGCGTGCCCGCAGGGTTTGCGCGTCGATGTCGGGCGCAAACAGCCGGACCTGTCCGGTCTCGACGATGTCGACCTCGTTGTGGGCCATCGCGATCAGCCGCTGCAGGATCTGATCGAGCTGCGGAATCCGCTCTCTGACGCGGATCGCCAGCGAGAAATCGCCCAGCCGCTGGCCTATTCCGATGCCGATGCCGATCCGGGTCGGCAAAATCGGAAACTGCAGATGATCCAGCGTCGGCAGCGTCGAGCGCCGGATCAGATCGTTCAGATGCGGCGTGAACAGCTCGAGCGCGATCTGCAGCTTGAGATCGCGCACCGACTGGACGTTCATCTTCAGTCCCCGCTACCGCCGTTTGGTCACGATGTTCATCTTGTCATATTTCAGCGGCGGGAAGTTCTGGTCCGCGTCCGGTCCGAGCCGATGCGGGATCAACTCGACGGTGATGTCCTGCCCGCCGAACTTGCGCGCGGCGCTGGTGATGTCGAACACCAGCCGTCCGCTCGGCCAGTCGATCCGGCCGCCGTTCTTCACCGCGGCGAACGTACCGACCTCGATGCCGCGATCGGTGGCCGCCGCGCCCGCGGGCTTGATCACGACGCTGACGGACAACAGCGTGTCCGGCCTCGCGACGCCGGTGATCTCCAGATATTTGCGCGAGCCGTCGTCGGCGCCTTGCTCTGCAAGCGGCACGGACAGTTTCTGCGTCGCGATCGGCGGAAGCGGTTCGGGGGCGGCCTGTTCAGCCATCACGATTGCCTGCGGTCGGTTCACGTCGAGAGTGTCGTAGGTATAGCCGAGTTTCGTGGTGTCGAGGATGTCGCTCATCGGAACCTGCACGTCGGTGCCGTCGAGCCATTTGAACACGAAGGCGTGGTTCTGGAAGGCGTCCACGGAGGGCTCGGTCGCCCTGCGTGCGGGATCCTGGCGCCAGTTTTCCCAGAGGCGATCGAGGTTGCCGTGATGCGCGAAGAACACGGGATCGCGCGCCGCGGTCTCGAAATCGGTCATGTCGCCGCCGGAATTGCCGCGCTGGCCGCCGACATAGACGTGCACCGGGCCGTGCGGTGTGGCTTCGAGCGCGTTGTTGTCATAGGCGTCCTCGGAGTTGGGCCGCGCGATGCCGCCGAAGCTCACGGCGATATCGTCCGACGTCTTGGCCTCGAAGAAGGAGGCCGAAAGTGCCGCGACGCCGAGCTGCTCGATGGCGGGATCGTCATGCAGCAATCCGACCTCGCCGTCGGAGAGGCCGCGGTTCGGGGTGAAGCGAATGGCCTTGGCGAGCGGCGAGCCGTGCTTCGCATAGGCCGCCGGGATGCGGCGATCGGTGCTCCAGTTCCAGTAGGGATAGGTGAAACTGTCGTCGCCGGAGATCTGCCTGATCTTGCGCTCGGTGACCGAAATGTAGGCGCGGTGCCAGGCCAGGAACCACCAGCAGAAATGAATTTGCGTGGGATCGCCGAGGCCGGGCGTGGAGCAGAAATCGCGGTGCATGTTGGCGTTCGCAAGCCAGCCCGCGGGATCGTCGGGATTGCGTGCCGACGCGTCCTGCATCTGCTTCATCGCCGCCTCGAAGCGCGCCAACCGGCTCGCGTCCTGCGCAAAGGTCGCGATGTCCATGCGGACGCGGGGTGCGCCGCCGCCGGTCTGGGAATGGACGGATCGGGTGGCGAGGCCAAGGGCGGAAACGCCGGCTAGCGCAACGCTGCCTTTGACAATCGATCTGCGGGAAATGGACTTGTGGGGGTGAGAGAACATCGGTGGCCTCCCAAAATGCATCGAAGAAACGAGCGGAAAAAATGACGGGATAATCAGAGATTGAATGCCTAAAAGGCAAAGACATCCAAATTGTGACCCCTGCGTCAGGCCGCCGATGGACGAGATGGCGCCCCCAACGGCGGCTGCTTTGAGAATCGGTCGCAAAGCTGCAATCCCGCGACGGTGCGCCGCAGCCGCAAGTTCCAATAAGAGCTTCACATTTGAGCAGTACTGCCCATGTTAAGGGCGCTTCCCCCTGCCGGGGATTTGAGGGACCACCCCATGAATTTCTCGCAACGTATGCACGGACTGGTGAAGGCGGTCGCCGTCGTGATGGCGTTGGCGCTTCCTGCCGTGATTGTCGTCTCCTCGGCGGATGCGCGTGTCGGCGGCGGCTTCTCGTCGGGCTCGCGCGGCGGGCGCACCTTCTCCGCGCCGCCGACAACTCCGACCGCGCCCGGCGCGGCGCAGCCGTTCAACCGCACCTTCTCGCAGCCGGGCGCTCCCAGCACGGGCGCGCGGACCGGCGGCTTCTTCAACCGGCCGGGAGGCGGCCTGCTCGGCGGGCTCGCCGCGGGCTTCCTCGGCGCCGGCCTGTTCGGCATGCTGTTTGGCGGCGGCCTGTTCTCAGGCCTCGGCGGCTTCTCGTCGATCCTCGGCCTGTTGCTGCAGATCGGGTTGATCGTGCTCGTGATCCGGCTTGCGATGTCGTGGTGGCATCGCCGCCAGATGTCGGAGCCGGCCTATGCCGGCGGCGCGGGCGGCACAGCCGGCGGCACGCAATCGAATTTCGGCGGCATGGGGTTTGGTCTGGGATCGGCCAGCGCGCCGCTGCAGATCCAACCCGCCGACTATGAGGCCTTCGAGCGGCTGCTGGTCGACATCCAGGCGGCCTATTCGAACGAGGACATGAACAAGCTGCGCACGCTGGCGACGCCGGAAATGGCGACGTTCTTCAACGAGGACATGCAGCAGAACCGCCAGCGCGGCCAGGTCAACAAGGTTTCGGACACGAAGCTCTTGCAGGGCGACCTCGCGGAAGCCTGGCGCGAAGGCGACAGCGACTATGCCAGCGTCGCGATGCGCTTCTCGATGGTCGACCGCTACGTCGATATCGCCTCCGGGCGGTTGATCAGCGGCAGCGAGCAGCCGGTCGAGGTGACGGAGGTCTGGACCTTCGTGCGGCCGCGCGGCAGCAATTGGGAGCTGTCGGCGATCCAGCAGACCAACTGAGCGGAATGACAGGATTTGAAGAGGCGCCGCAATCCGCGGCGCCTCTTTCGTTTGTCGATCGCTCCGATGGAATATTGTCGGCGCCGAATTGTTGACTGAGAGCGGCCAAACAAAAAATCAGGGAGGATACCAATGGAATTTCGAACGAGCCTTTCTTGTGCTTGTGTTGTCATCGTTTCGCTCGCGGCTTTCGCGATGCAACCCGCGCAGGCGCAATCGGCCAGCTTCTTTTTGACCAGCGCCGGTCCGGGCAAGGGCGCCGACCTCGGCGGTATCGAGGGCGCGGACAAGCACTGCCAGTCGCTGGCGCAGGCGGCCGGCGCCGGCAGCAAGACCTGGCACGCTTATCTGTCGACCCAGGCGGCCGATGGCAAAGCCGCGGTCAACGCCAAGGACCGCATCGGCAAGGGGCCGTGGCAGAACGTCAAGGGTGTGGTGATCGCCAAGGACGTCGCCGATTTGCACTCGGCCGGCAACAATCTGACCAAGCAGACCGCGCTGTCGGAGAAGGGCGACGTCATCAACGGCCGCGGCGACACGCCGAACCGTCACGACGTGCTCACCGGCTCGCAACCGGACGGCACGGCGTTCGCGCCCGAAACCGACCGCACCTGCAAGAACTGGACGAGCAGCACGCAGGGTGCGGCGATGATGGGCCATTCCGACCGCATCGGATTGCGTGACGATGACGCCTCGAAGTCATGGAATTCGTCGCATCCCTCGCGCTCCGCTCCAAATGGCGGCGACGGCGGTTGCTCGCAGGCCGACCTCAAGAGCACCGGCGGCGACGGGTTGCTGTATTGTTTCGCGGTGAATTAACCCGCCATCGTCGTTGCAATTCAAGGCAAAGCTATATTCTTCGTCATTCCCGTGGTGATGAAGGAAGCTGCGCCGCCGATCGTTGAAACGAACGGCGGTGGTTATGATTCCGGGCTCGCCGAGCTGTCATCGGGCCGCGCTTTGCGCGGACCCGTTGGCGGCGCCCCGAAATGACGAAGGGGTCTCGACCTCCGCCTTGAACGATTGTTTGATGCGCTCGTGATCGCGTGAGCAGCGAGAGGGGTGCAAGCATGAAATACAAGCTCTATTATTGGCCGATGATCCAGGGCCGAGGCGAATATGTTCGCCTTGCGCTGGAAGAGGCCGATGTCGCTTACGTCGACGTCGCGCGCGGCTCGGGCGGCTCGTCGGCGATGATGCGGATGATGGAGAAGGGCAGCACGCCGCCCTTTGCGCCGCCGTATTTGAAAGCCGGCAAGCTCGTGATCGGGCAGACCGCCAACATTTTGCTTTATCTGGGCCACCGTCATGGGCTGGCGCCGAAGACGGAAGCGGGACGGCTCTGGGTGCATCAGCTGCAGCTCACCGTCACCGATCTCGTGACCGAGATTCACGACACCCATCATCCGCTCGGGCCCTCGCTCTACTATGAGGACCAGAAGGCGCCGGCCAAAAAGCGCACCGACGAATTCTGGGACGAGCGCGTGCCGAAATATCTCGGCTATTTCGAAGGCTTGCTGAAGGGCAAGGGCAGCTGGCTCACCGGGCGGCGACTGACTTATATCGACCTCTCGCTGTTCCAGATCGTCGACGGGCTGCGCTATGCCTTCCCCAAACGCATGAAGGCGTTCGAGAGCGACATCCCCGGCCTGGTCGACCTGCACGGCCGCGTCGCGGCGCGGCCGAACATCAAGGCCTACCTTGCCAGTGAGCGCCGCATCCCCTTCAACGACCAGGGCATCTTCCGCTACTACAAGGAGCTGGACGGCTAGCGATTGCGCCCGTCGACCGCCGTCATCGTGAGCTTGCCGAGCTCGATGCCGTCAATGCAGCTGACATTGAGCGCCACCACTTCGGAGCCATCAGGCTTGTTGCCGCGCGCGAACACATCGACGCCGCAGTCGGCGCAGAGCTGATGGCGGATGGCGTGCTTGTTGAAGAGATATTCGCGCAGATTGTCGCCTCCTGCGCGCAGCTGAAAGCTGGCCGGTGGCAGGAAGGTGAAGTGCAGCCCCTTCTTGGTGCAGATCGAGCAGTTGCACGCGGTGACCATCGCAAGGTCGGCGGTCGCTTCGAACCGCACCAGGCCGCAATGGCATCCGCCGGTGAAAGTCCTCGCGCTTGGCATGGTTTCGCTCCCGCTGGCGGAGCGAGCATCACGAGCGTTTCAGGCAAGTTTGCGGCGTGGCGCGGAGATTACACGAGTTGGTCGACGCGGGTGCCCTGTCCGGGCGGCAACGGCGCCTTCGGCGGCGGCTGGTAGCCGCCATTGTCGCTCGCGGTTGCCGCTACGACCTGCGGTTTCGAATCGCTCGCGTCGGTTGATGCGATCGGAGCCGGCGAGGGCGCGACGCTGGAAACGCTCATGGGATCGAAATCCTGTGTGCTTCGACCCTGACCGGCTTCCTTCAAAGCCGCGTCAAATAAATCGTTAAAATGCGAGCGATCGGCCGGAGCTGACGCAGCGGCTATTGATCCAGTCCGCGCCGCACGGCGATGGATGCCTCGGTCCGGGTGCGATCGCAGACCATGTCCAGCCGCTTGTAGCGCAGCGTGATCTTGTTGCCGCGCAGGATCCCCATCCGCTTCAGGCAACGCGAGGTGCCGGACATGGTGTCGTCCTTGGGCAGCGTGAAGATCACGGCCGCGGCCGAGCCGACCAGGTTCAGAAATTCCGGCTTGAGCTTGCGGTCGCCCTTGGCATAGAGCTCGGTGGCATAGTCGGTACCGCGGCAGCCCAGCGACAATTCGCTCGCCGCCGGATGCGTCAGATAGATGATGTTGGCGGCCTTGAAGTTGACCTTGAGCCCGTCGATGGCGTCCGCGAGCTGCTTGGCGGTGTCGTCGCAGCGGTCGGCGCGCGCCGGCGAGGCGGCGAGGGCGGCGAACAGTGCGAGAATTGCGGCAAGCAGGATCGGGCGGCGAAACGGTCGTCGTGATGTCATGTGAAGGCCCCTTTGGCGCTATTGAAGCCAATGGAAGGACGGAGTGCAAGGGTGGGTTGCCGAGTTGGAAATGGTGCGCCAGACGATACCGCATATCCCATGTTCAACCTTCCTTTTCGAGCAAAAGTGCTTAGAACGGCTCTACCGCCGATCTTCCCGACTGAGATTTCGGTCCCAGCACCCACGAGCCACCCATGAATGCCCCGTCAGCCTTTCCCGACCAGAAGCCCGTTCCGCCCTACAAGCACACGCCGCTGTTTCCGCTGGGTGCGGACACCACGCCCTACAAGAAGATCACCAGCGAAGGCGTGCGGGTCGAGAAGGTGCTTGGGCAAGGACATGCTGGTGGTGTCGCGCGAGGCGCTGCGGGCGCTCTCGGAAGCCGCTTTCGGCGACATCAACCATTATCTCCGCCCCGGCCATCTGAAGCAGCTGCGCAACATCCTCGACGACAAGGAGGCAAGCCCGAACGACAAGTTCGTCGCGCTGGATTTTCTGAAGAACGCCAACATCGCGGCCGGCGGGGTGTTGCCGATGTGCCAGGACACCGGCACCTGCATCATCATGGGCAAGAAGGGCTGCAACGTCATCACCGACGGCGAGGACGAGGCGGCGCTGTCCGAGGGCGCGCGCGACGCTTATCTGCGCCGCAATCTGCGT